>DATMPH010000065.1:0-16244 GCA_035567755.1 Rhizomicrobium sp. | reverse complement strand
ATCACTCCGACCACATCGAAGCCACCATCGACGGTGCATTGAACAGAGTGGGCAAGCTTGCGCGGCAGGAAGAGGACGTCGCCAGGGCCGACCATAGTTTTCGTATGTTCGGTCCACACCACGCCGGCTCCGTTGAGAAATATCAGCACTTCCTCATAGAGATGTTTGTGGGGTTCGGCCTTGGAGCGGGGGATATTGCCGATGAATTGAGTCAAGCTCATCGACCCATGCTCACGATGGACCAGCATCTGGAAATAGCGCTCGGCCATGGCGTGACGTTGCGAAGAATCGATCTCGGCACGCCGTTTGGGAAATGTCTCGTCGAAATTATCCGGCATTTCTTCCAGCCAGGCCAGGTCTTGCACACCGGGTCCGTTGGAGATGAACAATTTGACCGGTTCAGATGCGATATTATGCACTTGAAAGGCCTCACCGGGTCGCACATGCAGCCCCGTACGCGGACCGAATTCGAAGCGTTTCCCCGACATCACCATCGCGCCGCGCCCATCGGTCACAAACAGTATGACGTGTGAATCGTTGGCGCCGATCATTGGCGAGATGCCCGGGCCTATTTCCGCATAGAACTGCGACTGGAATTGAGCACCCGTCGAGGGGCCGACAACGGGGCAATAGGCCATTACGCCGCGCCGCATGAGTTTGGCACGTTTGGTGGAGAAGACGTAACACGTTCCATCGAGCGGAACCTTCGGATCCGTGCCGTGAAGCACTGCTTTGATTGCCCGATTGGCAGGACTGCCCGTGTCGTCCTCTGAAGTCGCTCCGGGCAGGTTGTTATGGGTACCGTCGCAGAACGGCCCCGTTCCCGTGTGTTTGCAGCCGCAGAAGATAACATCTTCGTCAATTTTGGCTTCGAACAGGACCGGATTGAATGCGGTTCCCACATGCGAACCGTCGCAGAACGGCTGCCTGCCCGAACGGCCACACGCGCACCACAGATAGCGCCGACCGGCCTTTACCTCGTGATAGAAGCCTTTGCGGTGAGCGATCGTTGAAGAGGGCACAGGACTCATCATCCAAATAAGCTAACGGCAATTGCGTGCCGAATTTACGCTAGACCGGCTTGCCATCGCTGTTCGCCCAGGCGGCCATAAGCGTGTTGGAGGGCAGGGTTTTATCAACAAGCTTGCGGGCGGTTTCGATGCCCGCAACGGGCAATGTGGCTGGATCCAGCTTGCCGATCTGTACCAGTACCGAGGCCTGATCCCAGTAGATGTGTTCGTTGTAGAGTTTGCCATCGCGGAAACAGACGATCGCAATTAGCGGCACCTCCACATACTTCCCGGTGGGCGGTACGCCCGGCAGCATCCAGTCGATCTCGCGCGTATGGGTAAAGCAAAACAGCATCTCATCCACCACGCGGTCTGTGCCCACTGTACGTGATATCGGCACCAGCCTGGTGTCCCCGGGGTTCGAATTTACGAAATGGTGCGTATAAAAGCGCTTCAGTTGATCGTGCCCGACGCCGCCTGTCATGGTCGGGATGTGATTGACGTAGGGTTCGTCGACCATGGTTTTCATGGTTGCGTCCACGTCGCGTTCAGCAAACTCGTGCCGGCAATGTGCATCCCAAAGCGCGCTGAGATCAAAGACCTGTCCTTGCGTTGCCAACTTTCGCTCCTCTTTGCCGCCCGTGCGTCACCATTGAACTCCGGCGCCTCCAGATAGACCCGCAGCATGGAGGGTGACAATGCGTATTCCTGGTACTGCAAACCGGAGGAGCTGCCAGCGCGACTGACAGTGTCCGGTGTGGCCGCCAGTCTACGAACGTGGAAGGTGACGAAAGGCCCGGTTTCAACCATCAATCCAGGTGATCCCGGCCTTTCTTCAGCGTTTTGAGCATGCGATACCAAAGACGGCGACCCGCAGGAGATCAACTATGAACACCGGGCTCATCATTGGAGCGTCGCGCGGACTGGGCCTTGGGCTGGCGGAGGAATATCTGAAGCGCGGCTGGTGCGTGATCGCAACAATGCGCGGCAATGCACGAACGGGTCTGAACGATCTCGCGGACCGCCACGGCGACGACCTCGAAATCGAGCAACTCGACATCAACCGGCCCGATCAGCTCGCCGCGTTGCGCGCGAGACTGGAGGGCCGCCGATTGGATTTGTTATTTGTCAACGCCGGCGTCACCAATGATCCGGGAGAGACAATCGCCGATGTGAGCGCAGAAGAATTCACCCGTATCATGGTGACGAACGCCCTGAGCCCGATGCGCACGGTCGAAGCACTGCAGCACCTGGTTCCTGCCACGGGCGCAATTGCTGTCATGACGTCCGGGCTTGGCAGCGTAGCCGACAATGAAAGCGGGGGTTGGGAGATTTATCGCGCCAGCAAAGCGTCATTGAACACGCTGATGCGGAGCTTCGCTGCGCGTCATTCCGCCGATCCGCGCGCATTGTTTGTGATGCATCCGGGCTGGGTGCGTACCGACATGGGCGGTCCACACGCCGATCTGAGCGTCAGCGAAAGCATCTCGGGCGTGGTGGACGTAATCGCGAACTATACCGGTCAGCCGGGACTTCGTTTTCTCGATTACCGCGGCAGGATAGTACGTTGGTAAGCAATGCGGCATGGTTTGGGCATGTGCCGGCCATGGCGAAGCCGTCGTGCGTGATCCTATGAGCGCCCGGACGGCAAGCACCGGTTTGCAGCTACTTTCGCGCGTAGTCTGACGCCATAATGAACCCGACTTTGTTTTCGCCGGTCATGGACGCAAACGGCAGCAATAAGCGACTCACTTCGCTGTACCACCGGCCGTTGGCGATGCTGATGGGCGCAAATACAGGCTCCAGCTTCCTTGCGACCTCTTCGTAATGGCGTATAATCACAGACCACAGGTCTCTCGGGGTCAGTGCGTCGAGGTAACGCCCGGTGAGATCCTGGCCGCAAACTCTTGCCAGTTCGGTGCCGAACAGGCGAAATTGGACGCGACCATCAGGCATCACCGCTGGGACGGAGAGGTGAAGTGCCCATCGGATCATTGTCGCCAGGCCAAATTCTTCGCGCTGCGGCAATGGCCTGTCGCCACGCAATTCTTTCCACAGCGCCTGGAACGCGTCGAGATCGTCATTGGGTGGGGAGGTGTGCTTGTTGGTGTTCAGCAGAAAATTCGTGGAGCGGCATCGGTAGGGCGAGGGATACAGCGCCATGGAGGGGTACTACGTGTGTTGCCGGTGGCAGGTCCGGAACCCGTGGTCCACCTTTCGGCTCAACGAGCGGCACAACCATCGCGTTGGCGCCGAACGGCGCCCAGCGTAGCTTCTTGTGCATCCGAGTAATGTTTTGAGACTCCCGCACCAGCAATTCCCACATTTCTGCGACCATGAGCCATTGTGTCGTCATGACACAGTCTTCAGCCTTGGAGGCCGATACCCAACAAGCCGGGTGTCTACGTGTTCGTCCATCGCGGGGGAATGTGTCTGCTTGAGGCGACGTCGTGGTTTGAAATGAGCGAGCGGCGTCCCTGAGCGCGAAGCTCGAAACAGCACTTGCAATCTCATTTACAACAAGAAGACCGCCCCTTCCTTTTCGGGTTCTGCCGCTTGCCCAATGATGCCATCTCATTCTAGAGGCGAAGGAAACGTCGAATAATTTTACGGTCCCGTTCGAACATGAGTGATTAAGCATTGAAATAGCAAATTAAATGAGTTCCGGCACGACTATTGCTTCCAAGGGGACGAGATTGAACGGAGTTTCTTGGTTCCCGTTTCATGCGTACCCATCTGCCCATCACCCACGAAAAGTCGCGGCCTACATAAATGGCCCAAGGACCGCTGCACTGGTTGGTACAGCTGTATGTGGCTTTCGTCGGCATTTACATGTCCGATCCGGTTCAGACTTTTGTTCTGGCCTACTGGAGCACCCTCCAGATCGTCCTCGCGGTCATTGCCGTTCTGGTCTTCGTGATGAGTGTAGAGGATTTGCTGATCGATGTGGTTTATTGGGTGCTGACGCTGCTCTTTCCCCAGCCGCAGCCAAGTCTCTCGGCATTGTGCGCCAAACCCGAGTCGAACATTGCCGTGCTCATTCCCGCCTGGCGGGAAGCCGGAGTGATTGGACGCATGTTGCTGAACATGACCGGCACGTTCGCCTATGAGCGTTACCACATCTTCGTGGGAGTCTACGCGAATGATGCGGAAACTCGCCTGGAAGTCGATCGTGCGGCTTCCCAAAGCCGACGCGTTCATCGCGTCCAAATTCCGCACGATGGACCAACGAACAAGGCCGATTGTTTGAACGGTCTCATCCGGGCCGTGATCGCGTTCGAAGCCGAACGCGCCGCCCGGTTCGACATCATCGTAAACCACGACGCGGAAGATGTTGTCCACCCGTATGGATTGAAGGTGATGAACTATTTCCTCGACGGATTCGGTATGATCCAGCTGCCTGTACGCTCCCTCGACCGCGAACTCGATGAGGCAATTGCCTGCGTCTATATGGACGAGTTCGCCGAATGGCACGGCAAGGACATGGTCGCCCGCTCAGCGCTCACCGGGATGGTGCCATCGGCGGGAGTGGGCACGGCAATCGGCCGGGAGGCACTGGATGCCTTGTGCAGGGCTCGCGGCGGTGAACCGTTCAACACGGGAAGTCTGACCGAGGATTACGATATAGCCCATCGCCTGAGCAGGCTTGGCTTCCGGTCGCGGTTCGTGAAGTACACCATTTCCGTTCCGATCGAGCGCAAGAGCTGGCTGACAGGGCGGACCGTTGCGCGATTTCGTCATGAACTCGTGGACACGCGCGAGTATTTCCCGAATCGTCGGCAGGACTCCGTCCGACAGAAGGCGCGTTGGATGCTGGGCATATGTTTTCTCGGCTGGCGGCAGATCGGTTGGCAAGGCAGCTGGATCAACCGCTGGTTCCTGTGGCGCGATCGCAAAGCTCCGCTGACCGCCCCGACGGCCATGGTGGGCTATTTCCTGATCGTCCAATGGCTCATACTGATCGCGGTCTCCTGGGCCGCATTCGGTGCGCCGCCGCTTCCCCCCTTGGACATGCCGTGGCTGTGGACGCTGATCTCGATCAACATGCTTCTCATGCTGAACAGGCTGCTGCACCGCGCGATTTTCGTGGGTCAGCTTCACGGCCTGAAGCACGTTTGGCGCTCTCCGCTGCGCGTATTGGTCGGCAATTGGGTGACGTTCCTCGCCTTTGTGCGCGCCGTTCGTCTGTACGCGAATCACCGGATCACAGGTCGCCCGATCGCCTGGGACAAAACAATGCACGTGTACCCGACGGCCGCGGAACTGTACCGGGGAAAACAGCAACTTGGCGATGTCCTGACCTATTCCGGCGCAATAACTAACCTACAGCTCGCCAGCGCACTTCGGATGGAGCGCCGGTGCGGTCGTCCTCTCGGTCTTCTGCTGCTGGACACGGCTTCGGTAGGGCATGAAAGACTGGCTGAAGCGTATGGAGAATTGTTCGGAATTTCAGCGCAGGGATTCGATCCGTTGCTCGTGGAGGGCAAAGTTCGCGATCTCCTGCCCCGCGCCTGGGCCGGGCGGCTGGGTGCATTTGCGGTGGCCCGCACCAGTCTTGAAGACATCGTGGTCGCGATCGGCGAGCCCCTCAACGAGCATCAGCTGCGCCTCTTGCACACGGTGCTCGCACAACACGGGATTCGCCGAGTGAACCTGCAGTTTGCGCCGCTTTGCGATGTGGCCTTCGGGGTTCGCTTCGCCTATGGCCAGAAGCCGCTGTCTGCGGCGAAGGAACGCCTGCAAGCTTTGCTTCAGGAGGGGCGAATCGGTTCGGACCAAGAGGGCCGGTTTTGGCGCCAGATTCGCAGAGATTACGTCCGTCTGGGCGATGTCCTTGTCCGGATGGGCATCACGCAGCACCGAGCGGTGCAGCAAGCGCTTTGGGCCGCGGACCAGCGGCCGCTGGGCCACGTCTTGTTGTCCCAAGGATCCATCTCACATGCACAGCTTTCGAAGGCGTTGAAGATGCAGCGGGAGCTGCTTGTGCTAGGAAGCGAAGCGGCGAACGCGAACCGGACGGAGTCGGTCCAGCTCGCCGCATAAGTGTCGCGGCGAAGCAATCGTTCGGCTGAGGGGGGGCAAATGTTCCGAGGGGCTGTCGTCGGCGGTTTGTTCATCGCCGTTGCGCTGAGTCCTTGTCCCGCACTCCCCGGCCCTTTGGGATTGTCGAGAACATCCCGCGAAAGCTTGGAGGATCTGCGGGACGAAGGGTATGCGCTGAAACAAAGACAGGATTGCGCGCGAGCCTATTCTGTTTTCCTCGCCGCGGCGAAAAAGAGCGGCGGGGCCGCCGAGGATATGCTTGCGGCCGCGGAATGCGCCATTCAGCTCGGACGAAACCCGGAAGCGATCTCGGAATTGCGAGCCGCTGTTGCGCGCCAGACGGAGTTGTCACGAGCGGACCGGATCGAAGCGATCACCTCGCTCGCCGATTTGCTCGAAGGGACACCGGAAAGGGAGGAAGCAGCAAAGACCTGGGACCAGGCCTTGCAGCTGGCCGACACGCCTGAGAATCGCTTGGGTTCGGCGAGAGCGTGGCGTGCAGCCGGCAATATCGCTCGCGCCGACGCCATGCTGGCGACGGTCGATCCCAAACAGTTCACTCCGTCGCTTCAGGCGGACTATTGGAGCGAGAAATCGGAGCAATTGGGCAAGACAGACCCGAACGCTGCGCTGGCGGCGATTGATCAAGCCATTGCGCTTGAAGACGCCGACTACCGCCGCGTCGCCAGAGCCGAAATCCTGGGCAAGCTTGGCCGCAAACAGGAAGCAATCGCAGATCTGGAACAAGCGCGTCAGCAGAACCCAAAGGATGCCGACACGGCGGAGGCGCTTGCTTACGCCTACAACGAAGCCGGCCGGCATGCCGATGCCGCCACTGCGTTCCAAGCGGCTGCGTGGCTGGGCGCTCCAACTGGCGAGTTCCTGGAAGATTGGGCTTACGCCCTTGCCGATGCCGGCCGCACCGACGAAGCGGACAAGAAGTTCCGGGAGTTTATAGATACGGAGGAGGCCAGGTCAGCGGCAGGTATAGTACCCGCCGAGAACACCGAAGCAAATCTGCTTGATACCCGCGAGAAGGTGAAAGAAATCGAGCAGGATTTCCAGCTGTCGGCGAATGTCAACTATCGCTCCGACTCGGTATCGATTCCGTTGCTGGAACCGCAGATCGAAAACGGTCTCGGCGCGGAAGCCTCGTGGCGCTCTCCTTTGGGGCTGTTGACGCCGCGGGATATTTCGCTCTTTGGCAGTCTGTTCGCGACGTTCGATCATGGGCTGGACATCGACGGTGATTCCACCCAGGGCGCGGCAGGTGTGCGTTGGATCGCGCTACGCGAGCCGGAACTGTCGTTTTCCTTCGAACGCTATGTAAAGATCGGCAGCAGCGCACAGGAGGGGTGGGCGGCCAGCGCGAATTTTTCAGCGGAAAAGGGGACAGATTGGAAGCCGACGCTTTCCCGATGGACCTATCTTATGGCCGATGCCAGCGTAGATTATCTCTGGGAGGAGCCCCACGCCTTTTCGGCGATCGGCGAATTTCGGGCGGGCGAGGCCTTCAGCCTTGGCAATCACACCATTCTGGTTCCACATGCGGTCCTGGCAGGACAGAACATTGACAACACCGGGGAGCAGGGTTCGCTCCTGGAAGCCGGGGTGGGCGTTGCGGTGCGCCATTGGCTCTCGAACGATCGTTATCAAGGCCTGGGAGACGTCCTCGAACTTTCAGTGCAGTACCGGCTTCCTCTGGCGCGCGATCGCCTGGGGCAAAACGGGGGTGCTGTTGTCGTGCAAGCATCGCTCGAGCATTGAGACTGCGCTCCGACGGTGCCTCTGGGCACTGATCCTTCTTCTGGCGGCGGGGATCGGCAATGGAAGCACCGCACGCGCGACGCCGGCTCACACCGCACTCGTCTTGTACACTCACGACGCCGCACCTTACGGAAATGCAGGCCGCCTTTACGCGATCATGCTCGGAAACCTGATCGGCCATTTTCCGGTCAGCGTCAAAATCGAAGCGGCCGAACAAAGCGCACCCTCTGACGTCCGTGCGGCAGATGCTGTGTTCTTTTTGGGATTTGTGGAAGACGCGAAGCTCTCCCCAAACCTGCTACGCTCTCTTGCAGCGCGGAGTGCCACGACCGTCTGGTTTCTTTACGGGGTCGATCAGTACCTGAACGCCAAATCGTCGCGAACCGGAGTTCGGTTTGCGGCGATACGCGGCTTGCAGCGCGAGGTCCGGGCTCCAGGCGGCCGGAGCTTCTTCGATGCGGTGGAATACAAGGGATATCGCTTTCACAAATACAACGGCAGTGATCCCGATCCCGAGATCGGCATTCTAAGGATCGTTGATCCAGGTCAGGTGCGCGTCCTCGCCACAATCACAAATTCATACACCCACGAACGGGCCCCTTATGCGATGCACGCCGGGAACTTCTGGTATGTCGCCGACTTGCCGTTTTCTTACACCGGCCCGCGCGACCGATACATGGTGCTGGCAGACCTGCTGTACGACATGCTCGATCGTGCGCCGCTGGCCAATCAGGACCACCCCGCACTGGTGCGTCTCGAAGATGTCCACGCGCTGAACCAGCCGCGGGTGATCGACAAGCTAAGCGTGTATCTGGCCGAGCGGCACATTCCGTTTTCGATCGCCGTCATTCCCCACTACAAGGACCCGTTCGGCCGCGTATGGAACGAACCCAAGGATACTTCTCTGATCGATGTCCGCGCTGCCGGAATGGTAGCCGCGCTCAAACGGGCTGTCGCGCGGGGCGGCTCCCTTGTCCAGCATGGAACGACCCATCAATTCGGTCTGGTCAGAAACGCAAATTCCGCGGTTTCTGGAGACGATTACGAATTCTGGGACATCGTTCACATGCGGCCGTTTCCCGAGCTTGAGGACGAGAAAATCGTTCGCCACCGCGTGCTCGATGGAAAAGACATCATGCTGCGGGCCGGGCTTGCGCCTTTCGCATTCGAGGCTCCACATTATCAGGCGTCCCCGCTGGCGTATCGGGTAATCGCGCAGGTTTATCCGGTGAGCTACGGACAGATCCAATATTATTCGAACGACAATTTCCCGAGTTCGCGGTCGGACGCCCAGGACGGTCAATTCTTTCCCTACGTGATCTTGCGGGACTATTACGGGCAGACGGTCATTCCGGAGGATTTGGGGAATCTGCAGTATTCAAAACCGGCTGAATCCGTGGAAGACATCATGGCCGACGCCGATGCTGCGAAGGCGGTGCGCGGGGGCTTCGCGTCCTTCTTCTTCCACCCGTTCTTCCTTGAGGGTCCGCAAGCCGGCCGTGCCATGCACGATTTGGACAGAATCGTCACCGGATTGCAGCGGCGTGGTTTTCATTTCGTTTCGGCGGACAAACTCGCTCGGAGCGCTATCGAGGAATTGCGCGGAATGGATACATCAACGCATGACGTCCATCAGTGAAGAACGTTTTCTCTGTTGAATGGGAACAGCGCGAATGGCGCGGAGGCTACGACGCGGCGAAGCGGCATCGGAGCGCCACTCGGCGGATAGGGAACCAATAATTCGCTCGCAGGCGTGCCCGTCTCCATACGGGTTGTGCTGCCTGGACATGGCCCGATAAGCTTTCTGATCATCGAGAAGCTTGCAGGTCTTCTCGAGAATGCTCGCTTTATCTGTGCCGACAAGACTGACGGTGCCCGCTAGAACCGCTTCTGACCGCTCTGTTACCGATCGCATCACCAGAACCGGTTTTCCAAGCGAGGGCGCCTCTTCCTGGATACCGCCACTGTCGGTCAACACCAGATAACACATCGACAGGCAGTACACGAACTCGAGATAGCTTAGAGGTTCTATCAGGTGCACGTTCTTGTCTTGCTCAATCGCCTTGAACGCGCAACGAACGTTCGGATTGCGATGAACAGGAAAGACCAATGTCACGTCCGAGCGTCGCGCCAACGCCTTGAGCGCCTCAGCCACGGCACGAAAGCCTTCTCCATAACTCTCGCGACGATGACAGGTCACGAGAATCGTCTTCCGTCCGGGTTGGAAGAATGGAAACCGCGCGGCCAAGCCGGCGAGGATGCTTGTGTTCTGCAATGGTCCGTTCACCACGTCGAGCAGAGCATCGATGACGGTGTTGCCGGTAACCAAGATGTTCGATGCCGGTGTTCCTTCGTGGAGCAGGTTTTCGCGCGCCGTTTCCGTGGGCGCATAATGCCGATCGGCCACGATATCGCTGAGTTTGCGATTGAATTCTTCCGGCCAGGGGGCGTGCATATCGTGGCTGCGCAACCCGGCTTCAACATGCCCCAACGGGATTCTGGCGTAGAACGCCGCCAGGGAAGCCGCCATCGTCGTGGTTGTATCTCCGTGGACAAGAACGCGATCTGGGCGCTCACGCGCAATTACGTCTTCCATGTTTGTGAGAACCCGCGCGGTCAATTGGGCGAGCGTCTGGTTCCACTCCATGAGCTTGAGATCGATGTTTGGCCTTATCGCAAACAGTTCGAACACCTGGTCGAGCAGCTCGCGATGCTGGCCGGTCGAACATAGCACAACCGAGAATTCCGGACGGTCGGACAGCCGCTTCAGCAGGGGCGCCATCTTGATGGCCTCGGGGCGGGTTCCGACCACAATCAGGATTTTGCTCACGGCAGACCTCGATTCCGGACATTTTGAGCGATGGCGACGGTGTCCGTGGTCCGCCAGACTAGTGTCTGATCTAACGCTGCAAAGGCGAACAAGCTCCAGCGCGTCGTGGCGAAGCCAAGCAATTCTTCGAAAGCTGTCAAACTACATTCTGAGACTAAGGCTATGGTAGAAGTTGAAAGGGCTAAATATCTTCTAACCCTATCCCCTCCATCTCCAACTCCACCAAACAAGCAAGAAAAAACGTAGCCGCAAACGTCCCGCGGGACAGCTTGGCGGTGATAGTGTCCCGACGTCATTTGTGCGAGAACCACGGCTCCTCCAAAGTGGCACGCTCAGCAACACTCGCAGCGCAGTCGCTGTTCACCCCTCAGCTCACATCGTCCGCCGATCGACGTGCCGGGAACGTGAGGAAGCAAGACAAGTGCCAGCCGACCTGTGCCAAACCGGAATGCCCGAGCTCAGATCGGACAGAAGCCACGTGACCTACCTGATCGGGCCGAATGGCAGCCCCCTCACGATGCCGATCTGCCGCCACCTCAAACCCGACGCCGGGTGATCCGCCGCAAAGCGGAAGTGGTCGCGGCCGTGCACGGTGGATTGCTCAGCCTGGACGAAGCCTGTAACCGCTACACGTTGATGGTCGAGGTACTTCTCTCATGGCAGCGCGCTATCGACCGCTTCGGGGGTGGCGGGGCTGCGTGTGACCCGCCTACGCGCCTACCGCGACTGACAAGGCGGCCCGCGTCGCTGCGGACAACGACCACCAACCAGTTCTCATTTCTATCCCATCCCGGCGCGCCAAAAATAGCCTGTTCGAGCGGACTCTCCGGACTCCCGTCGTCGTGATCTGCATAATGTCGCTCGTCGGATACAACCAAGAGCACGAGAAGAAGCAGCGAGTGGCGGCAACGGTGCGCCGACTGGAAGGATCCAAGCGGAAAAAAGGAAATCCGGCGACCGAAAAGTGGAAAACTTTAAAACGAGAACTCGATAACGTTGATTTTTCTGGTGCCCAGGGGCGGAATCGAACCACCGACACGCGGATTTTCAGTCCGCTGCTCTACCGACTGAGCTACCTGGGCAAGCTTCCGGCGGGCCGGAAGGGTCGGGCTTTTTAGAAGAGGGGTGCGACGGTGTCCAGCGGCGCGGCCGGATGGCTGACACGGTGTTCATGGATGGCCGGGCCGGACACGCCGAGGCTTGAACGCGAAGTGTTCGAATCGAAAGCGTTACGCCTTGTCCTCCGGGTCGACCGTTGGCCGGGAATCCGTTACGTCGCTTTCTTGTGCGGGGATCGCGTAGCGGCCGGAGAGCCAGCGCGCGAGATCGATGTCGGCGCATTTCTTCGAGCAGAACGGCTTGAACGTTTCCATCCGCGGACGGCCGCAAATGGGGCAGCGGCGCGCCAGTGCTTCAGACTTGCGCGGAGACATCATAGCCTTCGCGGGCAAATTCGCTGCGTGGTTCGAACGTGACGCGGGAAACATTCCGGCGCGCGAGTCCGGCCCGCAGTTCCGCGCCATGCGTCTCGATCCAGTAGACCACCTCCGGCGCAGCGCGGACCACGATCGGCCGGCCCGGAACGTGAAGCGCTTCGCGCTCCGCCCGGCGCAGTATTTCCAGCGCCACCGTTTCGCAGGAGCGCGTGCGCCCGCGGCCGCGACAGGGGCGGCAGCTTTCGGTCATCATCCGCGAAAGCGGATCGCGAATGCGTTTGCGCGTAATTTCCACCAGACCGAATTCCGACATCGGCAGGATCTGCGTGGGCGTGCGGTCGCGCGACAGGCTTTCGTTCAGGGCGGCCAGAACCTTTTCGACGCCGGTTGCGCCACCGACATGAATAAAATCGATCACGATGAGCCCGCCAATCCCGCGCAGGCGAAGCTGCCTGCCGATTTCCCTTGCCGCTTCGAGATTGACCTGCAGGCTCGTTTCCTCGAGCCCGGCCGCCGAAGTGAAGCTGCCCGAGTTCACGTCGATCGCGGTGAGCGCCTCGGTCGATTCGATCGTGATCCAACCGCCCGAAGGAAGCTCTACGCGTGCGCTTACAAGCCGCTCGATCTCGTCTTCGAGATCGTAGAGGTCGAAGAGCATTCCCGCGTCCCTGAACAATTCGAGCCTGCCCTCAGCTTCCGGCATCGCGCGGCGGCAATAGGCGCGCGCCGCCGCGAGCGCTTCCTGATCGTCGATGAGCACGCGGCTCGTCGCTGCATTGACCTCGTCGCGCATTATGCGCTCGATGGGATCGAGATCGTGGTGCAGCGTCGCGGGCGGGCGCGCCGATTTGCGTATCGCCGCCACGGCCAGCCAGGCTTCGGCGAGGCGCTCCGCGTCCTCGCGCAATTCGGCAAGCTCGGCGCCGATGGAGGCGCTGCGCACGATGTAGCCCGCACCTGCCGCGAGTGTCGCCTGGCTCTCCGCAACCATCTGTTCGCACAGCGAGGCGAGCCGCACGCGCTCCGCTTCGTCGTCGATGCGGCGGGACAGCGCAATGCCCGGCTGGTTGGGAACCAGTACCAGCAGGCGGCCCGGCATCGTGACATTGGCGGAAAGCCGCGCGCCCTTGTCGCCAATCGGATCCTTCACCACCTGAACGAGGATTTCCTCGCCTTCGCGCACGCAATCGCCGATCCGGGGCGCGCGTTCCTCGACCGCTGCATCTCCCGGGCGGCCGTGACGCCACGGGCAAGGCGACGATCCATCTGCGCGAGCATTGCTGATCGGCGCGGCGGAATCGAATGCCGAACTCTCCAGCACACTCGCATCGGCAAGGCAGCGCGCTTCGCGGGCGCCGAGAAATCCCGCGCGATCGAGGCCGATATCCACGAACGCCGCCTGCATGCCCGGCAGCACCCGCTGCACCCGGCCCAGGACAATGTTGCCGATCAGGCTGTGGCCGCCACAGTCCGCCACGCGGCGCCGCGGCGTCCCATCTCCGAGCCCGATCGTCCGTTCAAGGAACAATTCCTGGAGGCGATCGTCTTCCACGATCGCGACGCGAATCTCTCCGGCTCCCGCATTGATCAGGATTTCTTTCTTCATTCCGGAACGCGTCGAATGTCAGCATTGTGACACTAGCATGAACTCAGCCGGCCGCGTAACCGAAGCTTTCGAGCAGACCGAGCGTTTCGAGGAGCGGCAGGCCCACCACGTTCGACCAGGAACCGTTCAACTGCCGCACGAAGGCTTCGGCGCGGCCCTGGATCGCATAGCCGCCGGCTTTGCCCTGCCCTTCCCCGCTTGCCACGTAGACGTCGATGTCCCGCCGCGAAAGCCGCTTGAATGCAACGCGCGTGACGACAATTTTCGATCGCACAGGATCCGGAGCCGGCGTGCGCTTCATCGCAACCGCGGTGAACACCAGATGGCGGCGGCCGGAAAGCAGCGCGAGACAGGCGCGAACGTCGGCTTCGGTTTGCGCCTTCGGGAGAATGCGCCGGCCGCAGGCGACGACCGTATCGGCCGCGAGCACGACAGCGGGTTCGCCCGACCACCCCTCCGCAACGCTCTCCGCCTTGAGCAGCGCGAGCCGAAGCGCGTGCACACGCGGCAGTTCGCCCTTGACTGGTGTTTCGTCGACATCGGCGGGACGGATTGCGTCGGGGACCACGCCAGCCTGGGCGAGGAGCGTCTGGCGGCGCGGGCTCGCGCTCGCCAGCACCAGGCGCGGCGGATTATTTGAAACGATAGGTGATGCGCCCCTTGGAGAGATCATAGGGCGTCATCTCCACGAGCACCTTGTCGCCGGTCAGCACCCGGATGCGGTTCTTGCGCATCTTGCCCGCGGTATGGGCGATGATCACGTGTCCATTCTCGAGCGTGACGCGAAAGGTCGCGTTGGGCAGAAGCTCGCTGACAGTGCCCGGAAATTCGACTAGCGCTTCCTTGGCCATTCATCCTCTGGCTTGGTTCTCGGCGGCCGGGAGAATGCACCGAAACCGCGGAAAAGCAAGGCAATGCGCTCAGGCGCCCCCTCCCCGGGAGACCGCAAAACGGCGCTCGATATGCTCCATCAGCGCGTCGCGCACCGCGCGATACGCATCGAGAAGCTGGGCGCGCGAGCCTTCCACGGCGGTGGGATCGAAAGTGGGCCAATATTCGACGTCGACCGCCATCGTGCGCGTCACTTCCATCGCCTTGTGATGGGCCTCCGGCGAGAGCGTGACGATGAGGTCGAACGAGGTGTCCTCGAGATCCTCGAATGATTTGGGCCGGTGCTTGCCGATGGCGATACCGATCTCGTCCATGACTTCCATCGCGAAGGGATCGAGCTCGCCGGCCCGCGCGCCGACCGAGTCGATGTAGACGAAGCGCCCGTAGAGATGGCGCATCAGGGCGGCCGCCATCGGGCTGCGCACCGCGTTCAGCGTGCATGCGAAGAGGACGGCGCCGGGCAATTCCTCGCCATTGGGCCCGCGCATCGCGTCAGCCTTTCAGATGCAGCACGCAAAGCAGGGTGAACAGCCGCCGCGCCGTATCGGTATCGACCTCGATCTTGCCCTTCAGACGCTCGCGCAGAATTTCGGAGCCTTCGTCGTGCAGGCCGCGCCGCCCCATGTCGAGCGCTTCGATCTGCGCCGGCGGCGCGTTGCGAATCGCCTTGAAGTAACTTTCACAAACCAGGAAGTAGTCCTTGATGATGCGCCGGAACGGCGTGAGCGAGAGCATGACCCGGCCATGGGGATCACCGCTTTCGAGCCCGATGTTGAACACGAGGCGGTTCTCCTGGACCGCGAGCACCAGCCGGTAGGGACCGCCCGCCGAACCGCGTGGAACGAAGCTGTTGGCTTCCAGAAGATCGTAGATCGCGATCTCCCGCTCCTGCTCGATCTCGCGCGTCCGCCGCACCAGCGTGCGCTCGTCGAGCTCGACCGAAGCGAGGCGGAAAGGCGAGGCGTCAGTCATGAGGAAGATTCATAAGGCATGTTTCCTCCCCAACGTGGGAAACTCCGCGAGACCACTTCAAGCCGCTACTATGTGAGCACCGCTACCGCGCCGCCTGCTGCTCACGCCGCCGCAGCTCCTTCTCACTCGGCACCCGGCGCGAGATGGCGAGAAACTGCCGCTCCGATTCCAATTTCAATCCCTGCTCGCTCCCCTCAGTGAGGGGGGATGCAGCAGTTGGACGCGTCGCACCACTTCCATTCCCCTCGATGTCATGGCCCGCCTGAGAGCGGGCCACCCAGCTGCGAGCGCTCTGCAGTTCGCCATCGAGAAGAATCTTCTTCTCGCTTTCACGCTCCGCGTCAGTTTCATCTGGGCGGCCCGCTGTTGCGGGCCGTGACAAGTTGGAGGGTGATGCTTGGATGGTGCTCCCAGGCGCCTCGCCTGCGAACTCGCCCCACTCCGGCAACGGCGCTTCTTCGCCAAGTCCCTGCTCGTCAGGGGAATCCGCCTCGTCGCCGTCATCCACTTCGGCCCACTGCGGCAACCGCACCGGCCTCGCCCGCCGACTCGGCTCGAGATTTCCTTCCATCACATCGAGTTCGTCGAAGAGGGAGAAGGCCAGCCGCATCACCGCGGTCTTGCCGCGCACGCCGTCGAGCACGATGCCCTTGGCCCAGGCGGCGAGACTGGAGCGGCACGGCCTCGTC
>DATMPH010000064.1:0-50613 GCA_035567755.1 Rhizomicrobium sp. | reverse complement strand
CAAAAACCGCGCGCTTGCGAAGATCCTGAGAATACGGTCGTCCCATGCATGCCGGCCTCCATCTCCAGCCAGCAACTTGAATCTGACTCGCGACCCTTTGGGAATCCCCTATCGATTCCTCCTAACCTCATCCCGCTCTAGCGCAGGATAGTAGCGTCAGGACAGAAGCAGCAGTGACGTCGCCGCATTGAGCGGCGGGTGACGTCTCATTCCCGCCAGGGGAAAATCACTGTCAGACGCCGGCCGCTGCCTTCATCTCACTGGCAATTTCGTCGTAGCAGACCGTCCATGCCTCCCGGACCGCGGGCGTGAAGTCTTTCCCCAGCGCCTGTTCGAGAGTCCAGAGCAGCGCTTCTCGCAGCGCGTCGTAGTCGGCGAGCTTGACGCCGTACTCGACGTGACGGACGGCAAGATCGCGGATCGCAGGCAGAACCTGACCCGGCTCTGGCAAATTGTATACGACCAAAGCGAGCATGGTCATCAGTTTGACGCCCTGAATGCGCATGTCGTTCTTGAACAGCGGCCGGAAACCCGGGTTGGCTGCGAATAGCCGCTCGTAGAACAGCGCCCCGGCCACCTCCGGCATCACGGCCAGCCGGGCGAAGGTCGTCCGGACACGTTCCTGCTGTGCGGCATTCACGATGTTTCTACCTCCTCCGGCCGCTCACTCGCCTTAGCGCGACGCTGCCCGCAGCACCGCGGGCGGGCCACCGAACTCACTTACGAACGCGCGATAGAATGTCGCCATACTGTTGAAGCCCCAGCCGAAAGCGACATCGACCACCGACCGCCCAGTTCCCGTCGCCCCGGCGATCGTGTCGCGGCACCGGAGCAGGCGCTGGCGCAAAACGTATCGGGCGAATGTGCTACCGCTCGGCTCGAACAGCCGGTGTAGCTGGCGCGCGGAGATGCCCAGCGTGGCGGCGGCGCTGGCGGGGGTCAGGCCGGGATCGGCGAGATGCAGATCAACGTGGCGCTTGACCGCCGCGAGCTGCGCCGACCGCAGCGAATCCCGCCCCCACTCCGTACCCTCGTCGGAGGCGCCACACGCCAGCGCCACGAGGCCGCAGAGATTGCGCAGCACGGCTTCGCCGAGTTCGTTGGCAAGGTGCGGCACCTGCGACTTCGCCGCATCCATGGCCGCGCCGAGAAGCGAGCCGAGTGGCGAGGCGCCCGGCAACCGAAACGGGCGGGCCAATCGGCCCCCCGCCAGAAGCGGCGAGAGCGCGGCCTGCGGGATGACCAGCATGTCGAACGAGGCTGGGCCTTTCGATTCCGCGTCGAATCGCCATTCGGTCGAGCTCACGCAGAAATCGCCGGGCTCGTGAATGAGGTCAACTGGCGTGCTGCCTGGGGCGGCCCTCCAGATCTCCGGTCGGCGGAATCGGCGGATGAAGAACGCCTCGGTCTTGTCCCTGGCAACGTCGGCCGCGGTGCGCTGAACCCTCTCGAGTCCCGATTTGATGTCCAGCAGCGCAAATTCGCCCGCAACCGATCCGCTCGCTTCGGCGCGAAAGGCGCCGGGGTCCGGGATCTCGCCTGGCGTGATGCTATGGGCCTGCTTCGCGAAGTAGTCGCACCAGAACCTGACACGGTCGCGCGGCGGCAGGTCGTCAGTTGAAAACCGGACTTGCGTGACCATCGCTACGGCCGCCCCCCCGAAGCGAGTCAGTTTAGGACTGACCGCACGGGCAACGCCAGACGCGAGACTTGGGTCCGTGCCCTCTTTGAAGGCAGTGGTCCCCGCCCATGAGCCCTCCGACGACCGGCCTCTCCGCATGTCGAATAGGCGCTGAATAAGACATCGTGCGGCGCTCAGTGAGACGACGCCAGCGACGCGCGGCTCTAACCATTCGGGATCGGAGTGTAACGCTCAAGCTACACATTTTCCTGGAGGGAGATCGCGATGACACAATGGCTGCATGGAGAGACTGTCACTGATCGATTTCACGGCGTAGATCTGCCAACGATCCCTCCGGTCGTGCCCAATTGTGGTATGCGGCCGATCGTGACGAAGCTGGATGTCGGAGTTGCGGTTCGCGATGGCGCGAGGTCGTCGGCAATGTCGCAAAGCACGCCAATCGTGTTCGTTGTCGACCGCGACGTCTCCGCGCGCGAATCGCTGGAATTGCTGATCTGCAACGCGGGATGGCAATCAGAGATCTTCGAGTCCGCGCAGGAATTCCTGTGCCGCGAACGAGTTCTTGTGCCGAGTTGTCTCATTCTCGATATTGCGCCTCCGGATTTCAATGGCCTCGATTTGCAGAAGCGTCTCGTGACCGATCGGAAAGACATGCCGATCATTTTTGTGACGGATCATGGTGACGTTGCGATTACGGTTCAGGCCATGAAGGCGGGAGCCTTCGACTTCCTTGCCAAGCCATTTTGCGACGATGCGCTGCTGAGCGCCGTCCGGCAGGCGATCGAACGTAGTCGGACTGCGCTTGATCATGAGGTGGAAACACGGGGGTTGCGAGACCGTTATTCCTCCCTCAGCCGCCGCGAGCGGGAGGTGATGGCGCTCGTGGTTTTCGGCCTGTTGAATAAACAGGTCGCCTTCGAGCTTGGCATCGGCGAGATCACAGTGAAGGCGCACCGCGGCCAGGTGATGCGAAAAATGAAAGCGGGCTCGCTCGCCGACCTGGTAAGAATGGCGGTGAAACTCCGCATCTCACCTGCGGCGCGAAATTGAAGCGCGATTCGAGATTGGAGATCGGGCACCCAAGCCTTACATCGGTAGCGCCCGCTACTCAAAACTGCCTGAGCAGCCTGTCGATGTAGTCGAGTTCTTCCTTCGGGCGTCCCGGTTGCGCGGCGCGTTTGCGCAGCTCCTCGAGGATGGCGCGCGCGCGCTGCAACTCCGATTGATTCGGCAGCTTCGTGTCGCTCCCCGCCCCGCCGACGGCGCCCTCCGCGCGGCCGAGCGGATCTTCGTTCGGCTCGCCGCGGCCGTTGTTCTGTCCGCTCCGCTTCATCAGTTCCTGCGCGAGCTGGCCCGCGCCTTCCTTCAGCGCTTCGAGCGCGTTCTTCTGCGCCTGGCCAGCCTGGTCGAAAGCCTGCGCACCCAGCGCATTCTCCGCATTGCCCATTTCGCGTTCGGCTTCGCCGAGCCGGTCTCCGCCGGGAAGCTTCTGCTGCCCGAGCCCTTTCTCGATGCGGCCGAGATCTTCGCGCAGCCGGCCCTGTTGCGCGGAGAGACCTTTGCCGCCGCCATCCTTCGGATCGCCCGCCCCCTGGCTTTCGCGCAAGGATTTGTCGAGCAATTGGCGCTGGCGTCCGATCGTGTCGCCGAGTCCCTGGATCGCGCCGCTCATTGCCTTGTCGGCCAGGCCCATGCCTCCGCTCGCGCCCGGGCCCGAACCCGCATGCATGTTCTCCAGCATGTTCTGCAGCATAGAAAGCATTTCCGCGGCTTTCCCGCGCGCGCCTGTCTGCGCGAGCTGCTGGATGGCCTTCAGCATCGCCTCGATATCTTCCGGCCGCAGCACTTTCGCGTTGGGCGGCAAGGGTCCGCTCGAACGCGGGCCGTTCTGCGCCAGCGCCTGCAGATAGTGCTGCAGCGCCTCGCGATAGCGCTGGAGCAGCGCATCGATCTCGCTCTGCGGGGCGTTGCGGGCGAGCGCCTGGCTCAGAAGCTGCTGCAGCTCGCGCAGCCTCTCCGCCGCGTCGAGCAGTCCGCCCTGTTCGAGCGCGTTCGCCATCTGCCACAGCAGATCCTGCACGCGCGCGACATCCTCCGCATGCCGCGCGATGCGCAGACTCCAATACGCGGTGCGCAAGCCGAGATACAGGGAGGACTGATTGGCATAGAAGCGTTGCGGCGCGAAGGTGAGCGCGTCGAGTACCTTCGCCACCCGGCCGCTTGCATCATGTCCCCCCAATGCCAGGGCCTGGCGCTGCTCGACCAAAGCCCGCGCCAGCGGATTGGCGAAGATGCGTTCGGGCAGGCGCACATGCACGGGCTTGCTGCGGCCGATCTGCCCCGCCCCGTCTCTCGCTTCGAGCACCATCTCGACATCGAGGCCGGCGAAGGGGTGCGCCGTGAGATCGCTGTAGATCGTTTCGGTGACCGTCTTCGCGGAGGCTTCCGGAAGCGGCAGATCGACCGAGAGGCTCGCGTGCGAATTGCGCGAGAGCGGGCGGATGATCGCGCGCGCACCCGTCACGCCGTAATCGTCGCCGGCGGTGAAGGCGATCTTCAGCGCGTCGCGCTCGGTGCGAGAGGGCGGCGCGGAAAACGCGATGACCGGCGGCTGGTCCGCGATCGCGCGGATGCGCCACCGCCCGAGGAAATGTCCGGCCGAGCGGACATTCACGCGCGTGTCTGCGGCGAGCTTCACGCTTGTGCCCCAGGCGCCGTTCGTGCCGCCGAAATCCGGCACGCCGCCATGCGGCGCGGGATCGAGGGCCAGACGCGGCGTGGCGCCTGACCCGTGCACGCGCATCACCAGTTCGGAGCCCGCGGGTACGGCAACTTCTCCGCCTGCTTGGGGCCGCAGATAGAGCGGCGCCCATCCCGTGTAAGCGGGGGGCGTGATCCATGCGTCGATCGATGCGGCAGGAACGCTGGCGGCTTCGTCGAACGACGAAGCGAGCGACAGCCGGCGGTGCCAGTCGGAGCCGGCGGTGAGAAACCCGCCGAGCACGAGCAGCAACACCAGATAACGCAGCGCACGCGGGTCCTTCGCGGCAAGGCCCGGCGACGGCAGGGCGAGACGAAGCTTGCCCAGCCCGCGCAAGAGCTGCGCGACATGCGCCCGCCACAGCAGCTCCGCCATCGGATCTCCGGCGCCCGCCGCAAGGCGGTCGCGGCCCTCGGTGATTGGTCGATGCGAAAGCCGGCTGTCGCGTTCGACGCGCCGGGCGGCCTCGTCCCACGAGGGCGTTTTCCAGTTCTGAAACCCGCGATAAAGCGCATACCCCGCGGCGGTCAGCACGCCCAGAAGAAGCAGCGAGCGCAGCGCGCCGGGAAGGGGATCGAGAATTCCGAACAGGGCGGCCGCCACATAAAGCCCGACAACGCCGCTCGCCGGCCATACCGCCGGCCATGCGCGCTCCCACGCCAGCAGGAGACGCGCCAGCGCGATCGTGCGTTCGTGCCGTTCAGCCTTCCAGCCAGGGCGGGAGGCGGTCAAATCCGACAAGTTCGTCATAGCTCAGCCGTGGCCGCACAATGCTCCACGCCGCATCTTTCACCAGAACCTCGGAGGCGGGAGGACGGGCATTGTAGGCGGAAGACATGACCGCGCCATAGGCGCCCGCCGTCATGATGGCCACAAGGTCGCCGCTTTCCAGGCGCGGCAGCTCGCGGCCGCGGGCGAAAAGATCGGCGGTTTCGCAGACCGGACCGGCAATGTCGTAGCGTTCGGTGCCGTCCTGCGCATCCGGTTCGCGCACGGGCACGATTTCGTGATGGGCGTCGTAGAGCGCCGGACGGATGAGATCGTTCATCGCCGCATCGATGATCAGGAATTGTCGCGCTTCGCCCTGCTTCACATAGATGATCCGGGAAAGAAGAATTCCGGCATTCGCCGCAATCAGCCGCCCCGGTTCGAGGATGAGACGCACGCCGAGGTTCTCCGACACGCGCGCGATCATCGCGCCATAGGCTTGCGGATCCGGCGGCGCCTTGTCGCTCGCGTGGTAGGGCACTCCGAGGCCCCCACCCAGATCGGCGCGCGCGATCTCGTGCCCGTCCGCGCGCAGTTCGGAAATGAGCTGCGCGAGCTTCGCGAAGGCATCTTCGAAAGGCTGAAGCTCCGCAATCTGGCTGCCGATATGAACGTCGACGCCAACCACCCTGAGCGAGGCGAGCGAGGCCGCCAGGCGATAGGCGCTGCGCGCGCGGCGCCATGGTACGCCAAACTTCGTCTCGGCTGTGCCGGTGGCGATCTTGGCATGGGTGCGCGCATCGATATCGGGATTGACGCGGATGGTGACGGGTGCGGTTCGTCCCAGACTGCGCGCGACCTGGTCCAGCGCTTCGAGCTCTGGCTCGCTTTCCACATTGAACTGATGAATTCCCGCTTCCAGCGCGCGCGCCATCTCGGGCTTCGTCTTGCCGACGCCGGAGAAGACGATCTTTGCGGGGGGGATTCCGGCTCGTAGCGCTTTCACGAGCTCGCCGCCCGAAACGACATCGGCGCCGGCGCCGAGCCGCGCCAGCGTCTTCAGCACCGCGAGATTGCCGTTCGCCTTCACGGAAAAGGCGATCAGCGCGTCAGCCGGAAAGGCGCTTGCGAAGACGCGGTAATGGCGTTCAAGCGTCGCCGTCGAATAGACATAGGCGGGCGTACCGACTTCGCCGGCAAGCAGGGTGAGATCGACATCCTCGGCAAAGAGCCGGCCGCCACGATAGGCGAAATGATTCATCGCGAAATGGGGCTGGGCGGCTGGGACGGGTCATTCTGGTCGCGCGGCGACGGCTTGCCGCTGGGCAAGAGAAGCTCGCTCTTCGTCCCGCAACCCGCGGCGGGAAGCATGAGAGCCAGGACGACGAGAAAACGCAGGATCATGAAATTCTCTTCCGCCGCATATCGATCTGTTCGCGTGCGATCGGGCCCAGTGTCCCGTTGTTCTTAGGCGTCGCTCCGGTCGCCATTTTCTTCGTGACCGGTTCGCCGTTCATGGGACTCATACTACTGCATGGCCACAATTATGAAAAGTGTGGCCGAAAGAGCTGGGCGCGTTTGTCCGCATGGCCGCTAGCATAGTCTTGCTTGACAAAAAAGCGTGTCATTCCCGCTTGCGCGGGAATGACACGCTTTGGTTGACGGTGGGCGGAAACTCGTGCAGCCAAATGTACTCACCGGGTCATCCCAGCTTCTTCCCCCAGAACCCGATCTGCTCGCGGACCCGTTCCGGCGCGGTGCCGCCGCTGCTTTTGCGCGAGGCGACCGAGGCGGCGATAGACAGCACGTCGAAAACGTCATTCGTGATCGCGGGTTCGATCTTCTGCATTTCGGAGAGCGGCATCTGCTCCAGCGGCAAATTCATTTCTTCCGCCCTTTTGACGATGGTGCCCGCGATGTGGTGGGCGGTGCGGAATGGTTTGCCGGCAACACGTACGAGCCAGTCGGCAAGATCGGTGGCCGTCGGATAGCCGGCCTGCGCGTGCGCGAGCATCGCCTCTTTCTCCACCTTCCAGTCCGCGACCATTCCGGCCATCGCCGCAGTGGAAAGTTCGAGCGCATCGGCGGCGCCGAACAAAGTTTCCTTGTCCTCCTGCAAATCCTTCGCATAGGCGAGCGGCAAGGCCTTCAGCACTGCGGCGAGCGTGACGAAATGGCCGAGTACGCGTCCCGTCTTGGCGCGCACGAGCTCGGCCGCATCGGGATTGCGCTTCTGCGGCATGATCGACGAGCCGGTGGAGAACGCATCGCTCAATTTGAGAAATCCGAACGCGGGCGACGTCCACAGCACAATTTCCTCGGCGAGGCGCGACAGATGCGTGGATGCGATCGCGGCCGCGGCGAGAAATTCGAGCGCAAAGTCACGGCTCGCCACCGCGTCGAGCGAATTGCGCATCGGATGGGCGAAGCCCAGTGTGCGCGCCGTCCGCTCGCGATCGATCGGAAACGACGTTCCGGCGAGAGCGGCAGCACCCAGAGGCGATTCGTTCACCCTCGCGCGCGCATCCATAAACCGTCCGCGATCGCGCGAGAACATTTCGACATAGGCGAGGCAATGATGGCCGAACGTCACCGGCTGCGCGGGCTGCAGATGCGTGAAGCCCGGCACGATGGTGCCGGCGTGTTGTTCGGCCTGAAGCAGCAACGTGCGCTGCAAGGCGAGCAATGCATGGTCGATGCGCTCGCATGCCGCTCGCACCCAGAGCCTGAGATCCGTCGCCACCTGGTCGTTGCGCGAGCGTGCCGTGTGCAGCCGGCCCGCGGCATCGCCCGCAATTTCCGCGAGCCTTGCTTCGATGTTGAGATGAATGTCTTCGAGCGCCCGTTTGAACACGAAGCGCCCTTCGGAAATCTCTGCCGCAATCCGGTCGAGGCCGGCCAGAATGGCGTCCGCATCCTGGCGGGAAATGATTCCCTGATGCGCCAGCATGTCCGCATGCGCACGGGAACCTGCGATATCCTGTTCGGCCAGCCGCTTGTCGAAATCAATCGAGGCGTTTATCTGCTCCATCAGCGCGGAGGGACCGTCCGCGAAGCGTCCGCCCCACATCTCGTTCGCGCTCATCGAAGAAACGGAAAAACGCCTTGCGCCGTCATCAGCTGATCATCCTCGCGGCCATCGTGGTCGCCGCTTCCGCCGCTGCTCTATATGTGATCCGGACAAGTTCTGTCCACGGATGGGACCAGAGGCCCGACGCGCTCGCAAAGCTCCAGCCAGTTGCAAAGCCCGCCATTCTTCCGGCCGCCGCCTTCTTCGACGATCGCGGCAACCGTCTTTCGCTGGCCGGTTTTCGCGGCCGTCATGTGCTTCTGAATCTGTGGGCGACATGGTGCGCACCCTGCGTGCGCGAACTGCCGGCCCTTGCGCATTTGCAAGGCGCGCTTCCCGGCCTGACCATCGTTGCGGTCAACGAGGGGCGTGAAACGGCCGCCGACACCACCCGCTTTCTGAAAGCGCACGGCGCGGACGCGCTTCATGTGTATCTGGATCCCGATCACGCATTCCTCGAAGCGCTCGGCGTCCAGGGTCTTCCCCTGAGCGTGCTCATCGATACGCGCGGCATGGAGCGCGCGAGAGCTTCGGGTCCCGCGGAGTGGGACGACCCCGAAGCGGTCACCTGGCTCCGCGAGGTAACCGCGCCAGCGGACAATCGGCACGCGCCGTAGCGGTTGCTCCCCCCACACCCGCGTCCGAACAGATTTTGTTGCACGTATCTGCGGCCCTCTCCCACAAGGGGAGAGGGGAATTTTGAGTCTTGCATCAAATTAGAAAAATCAGCGCTCGGGGTCCCCTCTCCCCTTGTGGGAGAGGGCTCAAGAACGAAGACTATCGACCGCTCAAGCGTGGGTGAGGGGTAGCCGCACGCTCGACCTTTGTAATCAATTCACCGCCGCCGGCGTTGCGGTGAGTGTGATGTCGGCGAGGCCGCTGCGTTCGGTGATGCGGATGCTCAATCCGTTGTCGACCGGCACGATATGCAGCCGGTAGGCGTTGATGCGGGCAATCTCGTCATAGTCGAGATCGAACGCGTTGTCGCTCCACCTGCCGAGCAGCGCAACGCGATGGCCCGACGCCCTGTTCACCGACATGCGCGGCACGCCATCGAACCCGAAAGAATGATCTTCGACGTTCCCGTTCGCGAAGCCGAATCGCATCACGCCTTCTCCTGACGTCCCGAACGCGAGCGACAGGCTGTGGAACCCGAGCGGATTTGCGCTGACGAGCCAGGTCTTGCCCGCGAGTGCGGACAACCATTGCGGCGCGGCCTGGGGCGCATAAGCGACCGGAGGAAGAGCCGCCCACGCCACGATCTTTGCGAGCCACGCCACGCCAACCGGATTGGGAGGCAGCGGACGATTTGCCTTCACCGCTTCGGCGAGAAGCGGCGCAATGCGATTTTCATCGACGCCGCCCGCTGTCGCAACCTCGACCAGGTCCTGCTCCGGAACGACGGTGATCCTCTGGCCGCCGCGGCCATTCGCCTGGAAATCGTAAGACGCATGCGACGGATAGAGCCACATGCCGTAGCCATATTGAACGCCGGGCTGCACGCTCGCGCGCGGCGTGAGCGCAGCATCCATGTAGTCGTTGGGAACGAGCTGCTGATCCTTCCAGAGCCCTCTGTGCAGCCAGAGATGGCCGAGCTTCGCCGCGTCGCGCGGCTGCAGCTCGAGTCCCGCAAAACCATACGACACGCCATCGGGATCCACCGGCCAGACGGCCTGGGTGATCGCAAGTGGCGCGAACAGAAATTGATGCGCGAGATCGAACGCACTTTCGCCGACCGTTCGTGAAAGCGCAGCGGACACCACATGCATGCTGCCGCCGCAATATTCAAATGTGGTGCCGGGATCGAACGCTTGTGGCCGCGCCAGCATGAAGTCCGCCCAGTGCGGACTCTGCTCCATTTCACCCAGCACGTTCTCCGCCGGATTGCCGCGGCAATCGAGGCCGGAGGTCATGCTGAGAAGATTGGCCAGCGTGATGCGCTGCTTGCGCGGATCGGCAACAGCGGTTTGGGTGACGGGAAGAAGCGAAACGATCGGCTGATCGAGACTGCCGAGCCTGTGCTGGCCCTGCGCAATCCCGACGAGCGTCGAAGTCACGCTCTTGGTGACAGATGCGAGATCGTGCGTCTCATTGTCGGCGAAGGGAAAGAAATAGACGTCGAGAACCGCGTAGCCATTGCGTTCGACGAACAGGCTGTGAACGGGAATATTGTTGTTGCGAATGGCTTCGATTGCTTCCGCCAGCGCTTCGGAATCGATCCCCTGCGCTTCCGGAGTCGAAAACGTCCAGCTGGTTTCAGGCCACACCTCCGAGGGCGGTGGCGGTGGCGGAGGAGGCGGCGGCGGCTTCGCGCAGGAAGCAAGCAGAATGCAAAGGGCGAGCGCCACGCACCAACGCACCGTGGGCACTGCGATCCAACGTTTGTGATTGTTGTGGGGGTTGGAACCAAAAAAAACTGTCATGGCCCGCCGCAGAGCGGGCCACCCAGTCAAAACATGTACTGCACTGCACAGATACGCGGACTCTTCTGGTCCTTCGACACGCCCGTCACTCGCAACTGGGTGGCCCGCTTGCGCGGGCCATGACACATATTTTTGGGCGCTACGTTGCGGAATCGTATCGTTACCGCGTCGGGACGGGGTGTTCGCCGCGGTAGTCGTAGAAGCCACGGCCGGTCTTGCGGCCGAGCCAGCCGGCTTCGACATATTTTACCAGCAGCGGGCAGGGCCGGTATTTTGAATCGGCAAGGCCTTCATAGAGCACCTGCATCACCGACAGACAGGTATCCAGCCCGATGAAATCGGCGAGCTGCAGCGGGCCCATCGGATGATTGGCGCCGAGCCGCATCGCGGTGTCGATCGCCTCCACATTGCCGACGCCTTCGTAGAGCGTATAGACCGCCTCGTTGATCATCGGCAGCAGGATGCGGTTGACGATGAAGGCGGGAAAATCTTCCGCATAGGCAGCGGTCTTGCCGACGCGTTTGACGATGTCGAGAGCCGCCTGGAAGGTCGTGTCGTCCGTAGCGATGCCGCGGATGACTTCCACGAGCTGCATCATCGGCACGGGATTCATGAAATGCAGGCCGATGAAATGCTCCGGCCGGTCGGTGGAGGCGGCAAGCCGCGTGACCGAGATCGACGAGGTGTTGGTCGCAATCAGCGCCTTGTCGCTCAGGCGCGGGCAGAGGTCCTGAAAGATCTTGCGCTTGACGCTTTCGTCCTCGGTGGCCGCTTCGATGACGACGTCGCGGTCTTTCATGTCGTCGAGGGTCAGCGTCGTGTGGATATGCTTGAGCGCCGGTTCGATCGATTCGTCCTTGATCAGCCCGCGCGACGCCTGGCGGTGCAGGTTGCGCTCGATCGTTCCGATCGCGCGGCCGAGCACATCCTTGTTGATATCGTCCAGAAGTACGTCAAATCCCGCCAGCGCGCAGACATGGGCAATGCCCCCGCCCATCTGCCCCGCGCCGATAATCCCCACGCGTTCGATGCTCATCTCTTGCCTGCGTCTCCGTGTTTGCCGGCGCGCCCCACGACACAGCCGGCGGCTCCGCTAGTAGCCGAGCCTTGTTAATTCCTGTTCCATTTCCGGGATTGCCTTGAACAGATCCGCCACGAGTCCGTAATCGGCGATTTGGAAGATCGGCGCTTCCTCGTCCTTGTTGATCGCAGCGATGACCTTGGAATCCTTCATTCCCGCCAGATGCTGGATCGCACCCGAGATTCCCACGGCAATATAAAGGTCGGGCGCCACGACCTTGCCGGTCTGTCCCACCTGGTAGTCGTTGGGCACGAAGCCGGCATCGACGGCAGCGCGGCTTGCGCCGAGCGCGGCGTGCAGCTTGTCAGCGATCTTCTCGAGCAGATGAAAGTTCTCGCCCGACTGCAATCCGCGGCCTCCCGAGATGATGATCTTTGCCGAGGTCAGTTCGGGCCGTTCCGATCTCGACAGCTCTTCGCCCACGAATTTCGAAATGCCGGGATCGGCGGGCGCGGCGATTTTTTCCACGGGTGCGGAACCCACGCCTTCCAACGGCTTGAACGCCGTCGTGCGCACGGTAATGACCTTCTTCCCCGCCGGCGCCTGCACCGTCTGTATCGCGTTTCCCGCATAGATCGGGCGGCGGAAGGTATCGGGAGATTCGACGGCCAGGATTTCCGAAACCTGCGGCACGTTGAGTTTCGCCGCGACGCGCGGCATGTAGTTTTTTCCATTGGTCGTGGCCGGCGCAAGAATCGCATCATAGCCGGGAGCAAGCCCGAGGATGAGCTGCTCCATCGGTTCGGCGATCATCTTCGCGAAGGCGGGTGCATCGGCGATCAGAATTTTTTCGACGCCCGGAAGACGCGCCGCGGCTTCGGCAACCGGACCGCACTGGTATCCGGCGACAAGGACATGCACCGGGGCGCCCAATTGCGCGGCCGCGCTTACAGTCTTCGCCGTAGCGTCCTTAAGGACGGCGTTGTCGTGCTCGGCAATGACGAGCGACGCCATCAGATGACCCCTGCTTCGTTTTTCAATCTGTCGATGAGTTCGGCGGCCGTCTTGACCTTGACTCCCGCCTGCCGTTTCGGCGGCTCGCTCACTTTAACGACCTTGAGGCGCGGTGTCGCGTCGACATGATAGTCGGCTGGAGTCTTTTCCGCGATCGGCTTCTTCTTCGCCTTCATGATATTGGGAAGAGACGCGTAACGCGGCTCGTTGAGGCGCAGATCCGTCGTCACGACGGCCGGGAGCTTCAGCTCCACCGTCTGCAAACCGCCGTCGATCTCTCGCTCGACGCTGATGGCCGTATCGCTCAATTCGATCTTGTGGGCGAAGGTGCCCTGTGGCCAACCGAGCAAGGCTGCCAGCATCTGGCCCGTCTGGTTGGAATCATCGTCGATCGCCTGCTTCCCGAGAATGACGAGGCCGGGTTTTTCCTCCTCGCAGATCGCCTTGAGAATCTTCGCCACCGCCAGCGGCTCGACGTCGCCCTCCGCCTTCACCAGGATTCCACGATCGGCGCCCATCGCGAGCGCGGTGCGGATCGTTTCCTGCGCGGCCTGCGGCCCGATCGAGACGGCGATCACTTCCGTGGCTTTGCCCTTTTCGCGCAGACGCAATGCCTCTTCGACGGCGATCTCGTCGAAGGGGTTCATCGACATTTTGACATTTGAGAGATCGACCCCGGTCTGATCTCCCTTCACTCTCACCTTGACGTTGAAATCGATTACCCGCTTGACGGGTACGAGGACCTTCATGGCGTTCGAATGCCTTCCCCCGGACGGCGCTGGATTTCCCGGAGCGCTTGATGCGCGCATGCCGTTTCCGGCCGGCCGGGGCCCGTCTCTTGTGCGGCGCAAAAACTAGGCATCTCGGTGCCTTCCTGTCAATTAAACGTCATTCCGCGGTTTCCTCACTGGAGAACCCGTTAACTCCCGAATCTTAGGTGCGCTGCACCATAGACGGGATCGCGGCATTCCGCCGCACCATGCTCATTTCAGGGTCACCAGATAGGCGACGACATCGGCGCGCTGCGGTGCATTGGCGATTCCGGCGAAAGGCATGCTGTTGCCAGGCACAATCTCCTGCGGGGCCGCGAGATACGCATCGAGTTTGGCCGGCGTCCAGACGATGCCGGACTTTTTCATCGCGGCGGAATAGGAGAAGCCCGGATAGGTACCGGCCTTGCGTCTCACCACGCCGAAAAGATTCGGCCCGATCTTGTTGCCTCCGCCTTTCGTCGCGCTGTGGCAGAGCGCGCAGCGGTTGAACAAAGCTGCGCCCGTCGCGGCATTTCCCGCTGCGTCAGCGTGGAGCGGCGCGAGCAGCATTACAACCGCGCACAGCGAAACCAAAACCCGTTCCAAATTGGATCTCCCCGCGTCGCTCACCATAGCGCAAATCCGTCTCGCGCGTACCCAAAGTTCTTTAGCGCAGAGCCTCTGGGCTAAATCTGCCTTCTCAACTCCTTCTCGGGGGAGCGCCGTCTTTCGCGGTTTCGATCGCGCGGCGAAATCCGATCGGATCGGCGATGTTCGGAATCACGACCGCGTCGACGCCCGTGCCCTCGATGCGGATGTGACCATAGCCGAGCAATCTCCCGAGAAACGATTGCTCCACGCGCACGCCCTCGATGTTCGGAAGCGCGATCTCGTTTGTCTTGAGCGTGAACCAGCCCGTCTTCTCGATGAAGCGGTGCGTTGTCACGCCGATCTCGGTGGTCCACATGCGGATCATCATTTTGAAAAAGATCCAGATGCCGATGACGAAGATGCCGAGAAAGATCAGCGCGAGCCACGCCTGCAATTTGTAGATCCAGTGAAAACGAGCCCTGGCAACCAGCGTCTCGCTCGCCCCGAGCGATTGTTCGATGTAACCCATCTGTTCCCCTACCTCACTTCGCGCGCCGCGGCCGGTCGCGACGTATGATCATAACGGATGACGTGAACCGCCAAGGCTGTCCACGCGAAAAATTCCCACCAAAGTTCGTCATGGCCGGGCCTTTGTCCCGGCCACCCATGAACACAGTGCCAGCCATGGTTCCCGCAACGCATTCAACAGGAAGCACGGCACACTTTTTGTCGGCGTGACGAGCAACCCCAATTGGGCACGCCTCGCAGCGCTCGTTCTCTGATGCGGTGGTGTTCATGGATGGCCGGGACAACGGCCCGGCCATGACGATGTTGGGGAATGCGGCATGATCATGCGCCTCCTGGGACAGGATTGTATATCGGCACCCGACCGCGAAATTCCCTACCGCTCGTCGTGGTCCGGCAGCAGCACTTCCCTCTTGCCCTGGTGGTTGGGGCGGGAGATGACGCCTTCTTCTTCCATCCGCTCGATCAGTCGCGCGGCACGGTTGTAGCCGATCTCGAGGCGGCGCTGGATGTAGCTCGTCGTCGCCTTGCGTTCGCGCGCCACGATCGCCAGTGCCTTGTCGTAGAGATCGTCCCCGGATTCGCCACTGCTCCCAAATGTACTGTAGGGATCGTTGCCGTCTTCGTCCTGCTCCTCGGTGACGGCGTCGAGATATTCGGGTGTGCCCTGCGTCTTGAGGAAGGCGACCACTTCCTCGACTTCGCGGTCGGTAACGAAGGGCCCGTGCACGCGGCGGATACGCCCGCCGGTCATCATGTAAAGCATGTCGCCCTGGCCGAGCAGCTGCTCCGCGCCCTGCTCGCCTAGGATCGTTCGGCTGTCGATTTTCGAGGTGACCTGGAAGCTGATGCGGGTGGGGAAATTCGCCTTGATCGTGCCGGTGATCACGTCCACGGACGGCCGCTGCGTCGCCGCGATCAGATGGATGCCGGCTGCGCGCGCCATCTGTGCCAGGCGCTGCACCGCGCCCTCGATCTCCTTGCCGGAGATCATCATCAGATCGGCCATTTCGTCGACCACCACGACGATAAAGGGCATGGGCTCGAACTCGAGCGTCTCGTCCTCATAGAGGGGTTTTCCGGACTCGCGGTCGAAGCCCGTCTGCACCGTGCGCTTGAGCGTTTCGCCCTTCTCTTTGGCTTTCACGACTCGCTCGTTGAAGGCTTCGACGCCGCGCACGCCGAGCTTCGACATCTTGCGGTAGCGCTCTTCCATTTCGCGCACCGCCCATTTGAGCGCCACAACCGCTTTCCTTGGATCGGTAACGACGGGGGCGAGAAGATGCGGGATTCCTTCGTACACGGACAATTCCAGCATCTTGGGATCGATGAGGATCATTCGCGCCTGGTCGGGCGGCAGGCGGTAAAGCAGGGACAGGATCATGGTGTTGAGCGCGACGGATTTGCCCGAGCCCGTGGTGCCGGCGATGAGAAGGTGGGGCATCTTGGCGAGGTCGGCCATCACCGCCTCGCCGCCGATGGTCTTGCCGAGCGCAAGGATGAGCGGCGCCCGTGCCTTCTCGTACTCGCCGCTGCCGATCATCTCGCGCAAATACACCGTCTCGCGATGCAGATTCGGCAATTCGATGCCGAGGACGTTGCGCCCCGGGATGACCGCGATGCGCGCGGCGACCGCGCTCATCGAGCGCGCCACGTCGTCCGACAGGCTGACCACGCGCGAGGATTTGACGCCGGCCGCCGGCTCGAACTCGTAGAGCGTCACCACCGGTCCGGGCCTGACAGCAACGATGCGCCCGCGCACGCCGAAATCGCCGAGCACGGCTTCAAGCATACGGGCGTTCTCTTCCAGCGCTTCGTCGCTCAACCCGGCGCGATCGTGGATGTGCACGGGCTCGGCGAGCAACCCGAGCGGCGGCAGTTGGTATTGGCTCTCTCCGAGGTTCAGGGCGGCCTGGCGCGCAGGCTTCGGCCGCGCGAGCGGTTTGCGCGGATCATCGCGCTTCACGCGGGTCCGGCGCTCGCTTTCGCGGCTGCGCGCGGCGGCAGGCTCCGGCGCGATGTCCAGTGCGCCTTCATCCGTGTCTTCGTCTTCGCATACATCCTCGGCGCCGGCGGGCCGTGCAGCTCGCTGCGATCGCGGATGCACAAGCGTTCCGCCCAGGCGCAGAAAAAGAGAGCCGGTCGTGGCGGCGCCCCGCCAGATCGGCTGGAATCTGAGTCCGGTCGCAAGAAAGGCGAGAGGCAGGCCTACCAGCAAAAGCACGATCGGAACGGCCTGAACCAACCAGGGCTGGTGCGAGGCTTCCGCTGCGTGTCGGGCGAGTCCAAAGACGGCGAGGCCGATCAGCCCGCCCCCACCTGCAGGCATGATGACCGGCGCGGGAAACGCGCCGCACCCGCCTGCGGCGAGAGCGGTCCCGATCGGCCAGGCGAGCGCGCGCCATCCGGCATGGCGGATGTTCCTGCCGGCGAGGCCGAGCGCGCCCCAAACGGCCGGGGGCGCAAGCGCCGCAAGGGCCGCGAGACCGAAAGTCTGCAGCAGCAAATCCGCGGCCGTGGCGCCCAGTCCGCCGAGCAGATTGCTCGGATCGCGCGACGTCGCGTTGTTCAGGCTGCCATCGCCAGGACTGTAGGTTGCAAGCGCCAGCATGCCCGCAGCTGCGATGAGGAAGAGAAGGGCGCCCGCGCTACGGAGCACGGCTGTACCAAGGAAATGCAGCAGCGCCCGACGCATATCGTCGAGCGTGTCGGCCATTGCCGCGCGCCGTGTTCGCGGCTGGTAGGCGCCGATGATGCGTCCCCGGCTCATGCCACCTCCCGCACGGGTTCGCCGACGAGATCGGCGAGACGACCCAGTGTGGCCTCAATGGTTGACAATTCGTGAACGAGAGCCACGCGAATGTAGCGAAATCCCGGATTCGAGCGCCGATTCCCAGGCTCCGTCTCGTGGCCCATATAGGCGCCGGGGAGCACGCGGATGCCCGCTTCGCGCCACAGCCTGAGTGCTGCCGCTTCCCCGTCGCCGATGTCGAGCCAAAGGAAGAATCCGCCGGCGGGCAGGCGCAGATTCAAGCGGTTCCCCAGGACCCGCCCCGCCAGCCGGAACCGCTCCGCATAGGCCGCGCGATTGGCTGCGACATGGGCTTCGTCGTTCCACGCCGCTGCCGACGCCGCCATGATTGGCATCGGCACCTGGGGTCCCGCATAGTTTCGGAAAGCCCGGAACTTCGCGATCAGCTCGGAGTCGCCGGCGACGATTCCCGATCGAAGGCCCGGCAGCGCGGAACGTTTCGACAGGGAATGAAAGGTCAGCAGCCGATCGAACCCGCCACATTGCGCAAAGCGGACAGGAAGTGCGCAGGTCGGGGGCTCGGCGAGCCAGATGTCGGCGTAACACTCGTCCGCGAACACCGTAAAGTCGTAACGGTCGGCGATCATGAACAGTGTTCGCCAATACTCGTCGCTGGCGCAGGCGCCTTCGGGATTGGAAGGCGAACAGAGAAAGGCGCTACTCGTGCGCCGCAGAATCGTCTCGGGCAGCGCGGCATAGTCGGGAAGGAATTGGTTCTCCACGAGGGCTGGCACGAAGACGGGCTCCGCGCCCGCTGCCAGGATCGATGCGGCGTAGCATTGATAGAACGGATTGGGCAGCAGGATGACGGGACGGGCGCCGGATTTCGTTTCCGGTGTCGTCACGAATGTCGCAAGAAAGAGTCCTTCGCGCGTTCCGTTCAGTGGAAGGAAGTGCCGCTCGTCGATTGCAGATTCAGGCAGCGCAAAACGGCGACGCAACCAGCCGGCCGCTGCCTCGCGCCATTCGCGCGTGCCATTGATCGGCGGATATTCGCCGAACTCATGCGCATGACAGGCAATCGCGTCCGTTACAAACTCCGGCACCGCGCCGCGCGGATCGCCCACCGAAAGGCTGACTGGTGGCGCGCCGGGCGCAAACGGATCGAGCAGCTCGGCGAGCCTGGCAAACGACCCCGGTGGAAGCGCAGCAAGTCGTCCCGGCAACACGTCGAATCCCTTCGAGAAAGCGTGGAGATTCTAATCGCGAAGACACTCGAACGTCCATGACCGATGCAGGCCGCCCACGCGCCGTGTCCAAATCGCGCGCTTCACCGCCCGTGGAATCCCCCGAAGCGCGTCCTCCCGTGGAGATCGCAGCCGACTCGCCGCGGCTCACGCGCACCCGGGATCAGCAAACCCATCCGTTCTCAAGACTGGACTCGTATTCCGACTTTGACGCGGCTGTTACTTCGTGTCCTCGGAGGGCTGAATGGGCGAGCGCCCCTCGGGCACTTCGGTTGGTTCGGCGGGCGCGGAATTTTCGAGCTGCGATGCCATGTCCCGCCAATGGCGCGCAATCCTCAGATAGCTGTCCCGTAGTTCTGGCGTAACCATCACGGCGGCGAATGCCTCCGCGTCGGCCGCCAGTTCCCGGATTCGCTTTAACCGCGCTGGCAGCGGGAGGTTGAATAGATCATTGACCACGGTTTCCTCCGGGCTGCGCGCCGGTGTCCCCGCGATTTTCAATGCGCCGCCTAACGTCGCCCCGGATTATGGTTAGGGTAATCCGGCAGCAAGTGCATATTTGTCATGCTTACATGCAGGTTGTGCATAGATAGAGCGCGAAGAGGGCGTAAGATTCGCCTGCGGTTCAGTCCAGGCGGCCGCCGGCCGGCCGATGCAGGGCTCGCATCTCTTCCTGAATCAATCGGCGAAGCCAGAGGTGTCCCGGATCCTGGTCGCGGGACGAATCGCTGAACAGATCCACCGTGAATTCCATTTCCGGCAGCGGCACCGTCGCGGTGGCAAAGTCGTTGGGCGTGGCATACAATCTGAGCCACGCTCGCGGCAGCAGTGCGCAAAGATCGGTGTGCTTGATGATCGGCAGGACGCCGGTCAGGCTTGGTATCGTCAGGACGACCCGGCGAGCGAGCCCGCGCTTTCCAAGGGCGTCCTCAAGCATCGTTGAACCGATGGTCGGGGGCTCGACCTTCAGAAATGATAGTTCGAGAAAGAGCCCGAGCGTCATCTTCTTGCGTGCTGCCGGATGGCCGCGCCGCAAAACGACGACAAAATGGTCCTGAAACAGCCGCTCACGCCTGACGCCGGGTTTTGGCGCATCGCGACTGCATACGAAGAGTTGAATATCGACATCAGGATCGACCTGTGAGCCGTTCGGCGATTCCGGGTGACTGACTTTCAGCGTGACAAGCGGCGCCTCGGCGCGAACGCGGGCGCAAAGCCTGGGCAGCAAACAGCCAACCAGATAGTCGGAGACCCGGATGTTGAATGTGCGCGTCGACGTTGGCGGATCGAATTGAATCTGCTCCTCGATTGCGGTCTCGATCTGCTTCAGCGCAGCCTGCACGGACTTCGAAATCTTGAGGGCTTGTGCGGTCGGTTCCATGCCGCGCGACGTCCGCCGGACCAGGTCGTCCTTGAAGGTCACGCGCAACCGTCCCAGCGCATGACTCATGGCGGATTGACTGATGCCCACCTTTTGCGCGGCGCGCGTGATGCTGCGTTCGGCAATTATTGCGTCGAATACGACGAGAAGATTGAGGTCGATTTTCCGCAGATTCACGGGCCACACTCCCAATGCGAGCGCTTGCCTGGCTATCCATGCTCGGCTCGGCGCCGAAACTTATCGCGTCGCGCCCTGCAACCCCCGCATCTGCATCCCCGAAAGGATGGTTTCAGATTCCCTCCGGTTCCTGTCCCAATCACGCCGGGCGTGACACTCGCGTGCCCCGCCGATACGCGAACCTGTTCGCGGCGGGGTCATCAGGCACACAATCTCGTCGGGATCGGAGGCCGTGCTCGCGGCTGGCGCGGGCGGCGCTTGCGGCGCCCTGGCTGTAATGGTGACAGTGGGCAGCTTCGTGGACGCGGTCTGCGCGGTAGGCGCCGGAGCGGTCGGTGTCTGGCCGGGTTTGGCCGATACGAGAGCGGGAGCGACAATCGCAGCCGCTGAAAACAAAACCATCGTCAAAATACGCATCGCCACAACTCCTGCCAGTAACGACGCTTCCGCAAAATGCGGCAGCCCGAGTGGCAAAGCAAGATTTGGAAGTCTCGCGAGCGCCCAGGCCGGGATGTTCGGGAGCCAAATCTGCTCCCGGGCCGTTTCGTCAGGGAGATGCGTGGATCAACTTCAGCCGTTGCCGCCCTTTTCCTTGTCGCAGGCCTTTGCCGGCCTTGCTTCGCGCAGGTCGCCACGGGACCGACACATGTGCAGCGCGGCATCGTCACCACGATAGATTCAGCGACGATGAACTTCGGCTGTCGCAGCGCGACAGGGGATCGCTTTTATTGGGTCTCGCGCGCCACCCAATTCCGCGTCGGCGGCTCCAACGCCTCCTTCTTCGAGCTGAGGACCGGGCGCCCGGTGGAAGTGATTTCTCACAATTCCGGCGGCCTGGACGTCGCCGATGTCGTCGTCCTCTAATACCAGGAATCCCGGAGACGAGTTACGCGCCGTCGGCCCTATGGTTCAGCTGGCTGCGGCTCGCGCGCGCGCCGCAGCGGGCAGGCTCACCATGAGGGCATCATCCTGAGCCTGTCGAAGGATGAGGCAAGCGGCTAATGTCCCGGCATGGCAACGGCAAAACACATCGACATCGTCATCGGCGGCGGGGGGATGGTGGGGCTCACACTGGCGCTCGCGCTCGCGCGCGGCGGGCTGAAGGTTGTCATCGCCGATCCGGTTCTGGCTTCCACGAAAACGGATACTGCCTTCGATGGGCGGGTGAGTGCGCTTTCCTATTCCTCGGTGCGGATGCTCGAGACGCTGGGCGCCTGGGACGGGCTCAAATCCCACGCCCAGCCGATCAACGACATTCTCGTCACCGATGCGAAATTGGGCGAGGCGCCCTCGCCGTTCTCCCTGCATTTCGATCACCGGGAGATCGGCACGCCGATGGGTTACATCGTGGAGAACCGCGACATCCGAAAAGCGCTGCTCGCCTGCGTCGCGCGCGCAAGAACGATCTCGCTTGAGTGCCCCGCGTCTGTCACCGGGAGCGAGCCGGCGTCCCATGCAATCGGGATTACGCTCGACACGGGCCAGACATTTCACACACCTCTGTTCATCGGCGCCGAAGGACGCGAATCTGCGTCACGCGAGCGCATGGGCATCGGCGTGATCGAATGGTCCTACCCGCAGCGCGGCATAGTGGCGACGGTGGCACACGAACGGCCGCATCGCGGCTGCGCGTATGAGCATTTCCTGCCCTCGGGCCCGTTCGCCATCCTGCCCATGACCGGCAACCGCTCGTCGCTCGTGTGGACGGAGCGCGAGCAACTCGCCGACGCGATGCTCAAACTGCCGCATACCGATTTCGAAGCGGAGATCGCGCGGCGTTTCGGCTCCCACCTGGGCGCGGTGCGTGCAGACGGCGCACGCTGGTCCTATCCGTTGCGATTTCATCTCGCCCGCGCCTGGGTACGCGAGAATTTTGCGCTGGTGGGCGACGCCGCGCATGGCATCCATCCGATCGCGGGGCAGGGCCTCAATCTCGGCTTCAAGGACGTGGCGGCGCTGGCGGAAGTGGTGCTCGATGCGGCGCGGCTCGGGCTCGAATATGGTTCACTCGAAGTGTTGCGCCGCTATGAAAGATGGCGGCGCTTCGACTCCTTCACACTCGCCGCCGCCACCGATGCGTTCAACCGCGTGTTTTCGAATGATTTTGCGCCGCTGCGCGTGGCGCGTGACATCGGACTTGGCGTCGTCGACAGCATCGGGCCGCTCCGCCGTTTCTTCATGCGCCACGCCGGCGGCGATATCGGCAAACTTCCCCGTCTCCTCCGCGGCGAAGCGGCTTAAGCAGCGGAAAAAAGTTTCACGCGGAGGCGCGGAGCCGCGGAAAGAAGATTCACAGGGAGACAGCGAGACAATGAAAATCGTTGCGCGCCGAAGGCGCGCGATTTTTCCTCACCGCTTCACCGTCTCCCTGTGAACCTTTCTTTCTCCGCGTTCTTCACGGCTCCGCGTACAAATCTTACTTACCGCAGGGTACCGTTGCCACGGCGCGAGAGGGCGGCGGGCAGCTCGACATAGAATTCGCGCGCCCTGGCGACCACGGCTGCATTGCGCGCAGCTTCGGCATCGTCGCGCAACGCGAACGTCTCGCCCGCAAAGACGAAGCGTTGAACGGGCATTCCCGTGCGTTCGTCCGCGGTGGTGATCTCCTCGACGCTATCGACCTGTTCTTCGGCAAGCCTGAGCGTGTGTTTGTAATGCGCGAGACGGTCGTGCCGGTCACGCGCCTCTTCGAGTTGGCGCGCGGCGTTGCGGGCATCGAAGCGCTCAAACACGGCAATGATCGGCCGGCGGAATCCGTAGGCGAGGATCGCCGCCAGCACGAGGCCCGTTGTGATGAAAAGCCCGTGCATCATGTCTCCATCAGGCTGGCACGTGCTCCGGCGCCCTCGCCGGTCGCGCTGGGCGCAGCCCATGCGTGCGCTCCAGATAGTCGAGGTTCTGCATTTCCGTAAGCCGCGACGCGGTGCGGCGGAACGCCTCCGCGCTCTCTCCCTCCATGCATAGCGCGTCCGGCTTTGCCGCGGCGGAGCATGCGAGTTTCACGTTCTGATCGTAGAGCGTGTCGATGAGAACGGTGAAGCGCCGCGCCTCGTCGCGCAACTCCCGGCCCATCTGCGGAATGCGGTCGATCACGATCACATGGTAGCGCCGCGCAATCGCCAGATAATCCGCCGCTGCCAGAGGCCGCGCACAAAGCTCGTCGAAGGTAAACCGCGCGGCCCCATGCGCGGAGCGGGGAATGGCAATTCTACGGCCGAGCAGCGTGATCGATTCCGCTTCGCCGCGCACGCCATCCGTCAGCTGTAACCATGCCCTGTCGAGCGCCGCGTCCGCTTCCGGTCCCAGCGGCGTCAGATAGAGGCCGAGGCCGGCCATGCGGCCGAGCCGCCAGTCGCGCACGCCGCCGAGCTCCACGACTTCGAGCTTCTGCTGAATGAGTGCGATGAATGGCAGAAAAAGCTGGCGGTTCAGGCCGCCCTGATAAAGCCGGTCCGGCCGCGTGTTCGAGGTGGCGACGATCACGACATCGCGCGCGAAAAGCTGCTCGAACAGGCGACCGAGAATCATTGCGTCGGCCACATCGCGCACCTGGAACTCGTCGAAGCACAGAAGCGCGGCCTCCGCGGCGATCGCGCGCGCGACGGGAGGGATCGGATCGTCGCCCGCCTCGCGGACGAATTCCAGTCGTTGGGCGCGCGTCTCCGGATCGAGCTTTCGCCATTCATGGATGCGCGCATGCGTGTCGGCCATGAAGGCATTGAAGTGAACGCGGCGTTTGCGCGCGAGCGGCGCGCGCGCGAAGAACGCGTCCATCAGCATGGTCTTGCCGCGGCCCACGGCGCCCCACAGATAGATTCCGCGCGGCGGCGCACGCCGGCGCCCGAAGAGGAAAGGCCGCCCGGAGCGCCAGCTTTTCAGAGCGGTCGAAAGCGCGTTCAGCCGTCGCGCGACGGCAAGCTGCGCCACGTCGAGCTCGAGGTTGTCGCTCAAGAGTCGCTATTTTCACGTGTCGCAATGGCCTCGGCGAGCGCGACCGTGCCGCGCGCGGACTCCGCATGAAGCCGCTCGACCATGCGTCCGTCGAGAGCGATCGCGCCCTTGCCCGAATTCTCCGGCCGCTCGAATGCCGCGATGATTTTCCGAGCCGCCTCGACCTCGTCGCGGGCCGGCGCGAAGACTTCGTTGCAGATGGCGAGTTGGGAGGGATGAATCAATGTCTTGCCATCGAAGCCGAAAGCGCGCGCCTGAAAGCATGCAGCGCGGAAGCCATCGAGATCGGCAATGTCGTTGTAGACGCCGTCGATGATGGCGAGACCATTGGCGCGCGCGGCGGTCACCGCTAGCGCAAGGGCAGGAGCGAGATTCTCACGGCGAGGCGTGTGCTGCCCACGCATGTCCTTGACGAGATCGTTGGTGCCCATGACGAAGCAGGCGAGCACGCCGCCCGCATTCGCGATCGAAGCGATATTGAGAATGGCCAGCGGCGTCTCGATCATCGCCCAGAGCGCGATCCCCCGTCCGGATATCCGCGCATCGGCCTGGCGCAGATCGTCCGCGCGCGAGACTTTGGGGAGGAGAATCGCATCGGGTCTGGACTCGGTTGCCGCGGTGAGATCCGCGTTTCCCCATTCGGTCGAGAGCGCATTGATGCGGATGACGACCTCGCGGCTTCCGAACGCGCGGGCTCTGACCGCCTCGCCGACCTGGATACGTGCCTGTTCCTTCGCGTCGGGCGCAACGGCGTCTTCAAGATCGAGGATCAACGCATCCGCAGGCAGCGTGCGCGCTTTCTCGAGCGCGCGGGCATTGGAGCCCGGCATGTAGAGCACGGAGCGGCGCGGCCGGATCGCGGCATGCATCGGGAGGTCTCCGCACGTTTTCGGGGGCGACACCTAGCCCAGCCATTGCCGGCCGCCAATCCCCACCCACCCTTCGACAAGCTCGGGGAGAGGATTTATTCCCTCGTCCTGAGCGTGGCGAAGGACGAGAGAATCGTGAACATCCTCTCTGTGCAGTCCGAAGTCGTTTACGGGCATGTCGGCCAGGGGGCGGCGCGGTTTGCGCTGCAGCGGCTGGGTCACGAGGTCTGGGCGCTGCCCACCGTGCTGCTGTCGAACCATACGGGCTACGCGCGGGTCGAAGGCGAAACACTATCGGCCGATCGCCTGCAGCGGCTGATCGACGGGCTTGCGGAGAATGCGTGGCTCGCGGAATGCGACGGGATTATTTCCGGTTATCTCGGGAGCGCCGAGCAAGTGGGCGTGGTCGCCACCGCTGTCTCGCACGTGAAGCATGCGCGGCCCGGTGCGATTTACTGCCTTGATCCCGTGCTGGGCGACGAAGGCCGGGCTTACGTGAAGCCGGGCATCGCCGAGGCAATCGCTCGCACGCTTTTGCCGCTCGCCGATATCGTCACGCCCAACGCGTTCGAATTGACGCAGCTCGCGGCTTTGCCGGTGCGCAACCCCGACGAAGCCAGAACAGCCGCCAAGCGGCTTGGCCGCCCGCTTGTCGCAGCGACATCGATTCCGGATGAAGATGGCCGCATCGGCGTCCTTGCATCGAAACGCGACGAATGCTGGTTCGCGTCGACGCCGCGACTCGAGAAAGTTCCGCACGGCGCGGGCGACCTTTTCGCCGCGCTCTTTCTCGCGGCCAGGCTTTCCGGCTTGTCCGTGGCCGAGTCGCTCGCATCAACATTGGTGTCTGTTTTTCACATCCTCTCGGCCAGCCGCGGCTGCGATGAAATGCGTTTGATCGCGGAGCAGCACGCGCTCGCGACGCCGCCGAAGGTGGAAGGATTGAAGCTGGAGAGGATTGCGTAGGAACCGTCACGCCGCTTTCTTGAGCAGCCTCCGGTTGATCAGGCATTCGGCGATCTGTACCGCGTTGAGCGCGGCCCCCTTGCGCAGATTGTCGGTCACCACCCAGAGCGAAAGCCCGTGCTCGACCGTCGGATCCTTGCGGATGCGCGACACAAAAGTGGCATCTTCGCCGGCGGCCTCCACTGGCGTCACATAGCCGCCGTCCTCGCGCTTGTCGACGACGAGCACGCCAGGCGCCTCGCGCAGGATCGCGCGTGCTCGTTGCGCCGTAATCGGCCGTTCGAATTCGACGTTCACGGCCGCAGAGTGCCCGATGAACACGGGCACGCGCACGCAGGTTGCGGTGAGCTGAATATCGGGATCGAGGATCTTCTGCGTCTCGACCATCATCTTCCATTCCTCTTTCGCGTAACCGGAATCGAGGAATTCGTCGATGTGCGGGATGACGTTGAAGGCGATCTGCTTGGTGAAGTTCCCGCTCCCGCTCTCGATCAGGTCGGCGACGAAGACGGCTCGCGTCTGCCGAAACAATTCGTCCATCGCATCCCTGCCGGCGCCGGAAACCGATTGATAGGTGGCGACGACCACACGCTTGATGATTGCCTCGTCGTGGAGCGGCTTCAGCGCAACAACAACCCCCGCGGTCGAGCAGTTGGGATTGGCGATGATGCCCTTCGGAATGCCGTCTTCGAGAACCTTTGCGTTGACCTCTGGCACAATCAGCGGCACTTCGCGATCCATGCGCCAATATGAGGAATTGTCGATGACGAGCGCGCCCTTGGCGGCAATCTTCGGCGCCCATGTCTTGGCAACGGCCGAGCCTGCCGACATCAGAACGATGTCGGTACCGGCGAAATCATGGTGATCCAGCGCTTTGACTTTCAGCGTGCGCTCCCCAAACGAGACTTCCGTTCCCGTCGAACGCGTCGATGCGAGCGCTGCAATATCGCCCAGCGGAAATTTCCGCTCGGCGAGCACGCCCAGCATTTCGCGGCCGACAATGCCGGTAACGCCTACGACGGCGACGCTGTAGGACATGAGATCGTTCCCTGTTTTTCTGCAGCGCAGTGCGGCGCGCGAGAGCGTTTACTCCAACTCTCGGTCACCGTGAAGCGTAGACATCAGGAAGCGGCGTGCGCTATCGGTCTGTCGGCCAGACGAAAAGAAGTTTGGCCGTTTGGCCAGTATTGTTTTTCGACATGGCGTTGCCCAAAAGATCCATGCCCTGCAATTCATAGCTCTGGAGACCGTCGCGCGGCTTGTCGTCGGCGCCGACCTGCGCGCGCAACGGACCGAGCGAAAGCCCGGTTACGTCGCGGCTTCGCGACCATTGCTCGCCGCTTCCGGCCAGTGAACCGGTCGGGTTGGCGTCCGACGGCTGCTGCTGGTGAAAGAATTTAAGGCCACTCAGATCGAGAAGCGGCTTCGGAGCTGGAGGCAACGGTTTGGTGGTCGCAAGCGGACGTGCCGTTGCTGGAATTGCAGCGAGCAAAAAGGCGCAGGTGAGTACATCCAGACGCATGACGCATGGCTCCCGCTCTGCCGAATTCTATCCCTTTTTTTGCCGGAGTCTCACACCAGCCCTGCCTGATCGTTAAAAATTTATACCTGTTCCGGGTCAGCCGTCCAGTTCCGTATAATGCCGAAATATGCCATTTTTGCAGAATCCGGGACACCGCGGTGAATTCAGATAGCCACGGACGCGCGGCCGGGCGGCGATCCGGGCGTGGTGGGCCCTCCGGCCTCGATGCCGACGTTCGAGCTCCACCATGGCGTTAGGGAAGGCGTAGCGCAGGCCCTCGACGCTGAAACAGAGACAGATCGGGATAGGCGGAGCCGCGGCGGGCGAGAAATTTCGAGCCGTTTTCCCGCAGAAAGCGGTCATATAGGTTCAGGACGATCTGCGCATCATCAATGATGGGCAGCAGCCATGCGCGCGGGTTGCATCTCCCGTTTCGATACGACAGCGACAACTTCGGTACGGCGGGAGGAGACTAGGCTGCGATCCTTGAACGCCTCGACGATCGCTGCGACGACCCACAGCGACACCCATGGCACGTAGCCGTTGCGCAGAAATCCGGCTGCTAGCAGCACGACAAGATTCGAGACTGCGAGAGTCCAGAACAGCCGCGTCTCCCTGCCGAGCAGATAGCGCAGCCACAGCACGGCCAGCGCACACGCGCCGACGACCTGCACCGCGAAAGCAGCGGCCGGCGGTGCGAAGAACTCCCATGACGTGTAGTCTCTGGCCATCAGGAACGGCCAAAGAAAGACATTGTACAAAATGCCCTGTGGGTCCCAGAGCAGCCACGGCAGATAGATGGCTCCGGTCAGGCCCACAAACAGCAGCGTCGGCATTGGCGAGCGAAACTTCAGCAGAAGCGGTGCGAACAGAAGGCCCGGCAGGCTCTTGGTGGCTACCGCCAGCGCGATCGCGGCCGCCATCGCGAGCGGCCTTCGCGAAATGCAGGCGAGCACCGCCAGCGACCCAAACAGAAGCGCCCAGACATCGGTGGCCGAGCGGTCGATATAGTTACGGGTGATATGGCGATCGAGCAGCAGCGCCAGCATGGCAGCGCCGGCGAGAGACAGAGCCGGCGCGGCGATTCGCGAGAGGATGCGCCAGTGGACAGCGTAGAGCGCGAAGCAGGCGAGCCCGTTCAGAAACAATACCAGCGCCGGAATTCCAAAGGGCGCGGCGAGCGCCGTGACCAGAAGGATAAGAGGCCCATATTTGTATCCGCACACCAGCAGCTCGCGCATCGCCGCCCCGGCTGGATTGGCAGGAACGGGAAGCAATTCGCGACGGAGACCCTGATCCAGCGTCGCGTCATACTGCGCGAGGGCGGCTTTGACGTTCGCGCCGGCCAGGCTGGTCGATACCCCCACAGCCTTGCGTTGTTGCGCGCGGGCCTGCCAGGCGCCGAGATCGGTCAGGGCTCCAACGCCATACGGATTTTCGCCGTGCCACAAGAGCCGCGCGGCGCGCCAGCTGGTCTGTCCCTCGTCCATGGGAATTTTCCCGGTCCGCAGACTGTGCATGCCGCTGACGGCCATCAAGGTCAGATCCAGCAGCACAGCCACCAGCAGAAGAGCTCGCAGCGTGGCGGTGAGTGCGGTTGCACCAGCCTGACCCGTCACGGAGGCAGGGCGCGGGCGGAACCGCAGCACAAATAGGCCGAGCAGCACGACGCCCAGAATGGCACCGCGGACGATTCCCTGCCCCTGATAGAAGAACCAAAGCAACCCGAGCCACAATTGCGCTGCAAGAAGTGCACACGCGAAAGCCGGATCGCAGCCCAGGATGCGCCAGGACCAATCCTTCAATCCGCGCGCCTTGCCGCCCATCTCCATCCTTCAGTATCCCGTATGCCCCAAATCGACACCGCACTCGTCAGCGCGGCCGAAGTGTAAACTGTTCGGGCCATCCGCAGGCGCGTGAGCGTTCTCAGGTCACAATTCCGCCGCCCGTTTTGAACCACTTCAATTTCCGGGCTACCCAGATCAGAGCGACGGCGGTTACAATCGCGCCGGCGCCTATGGCAAGTCTCCACTGCGCAGGAACGTGGAGAAACTTCGCCGTCCAGACCACAAAAATTCCCGGCAGAAGCAACGCCGGCGCCCACACCAGCGCCGATAAAACATTGGCGAGCCAGAATCCACGGGCCGGCATGTTCATCAGACCGGCGATCAATGGAATCGTGGCTCTGAATGGGCCGAAAAACCGTCCGACGAAGACGCTCAGAACACCGAAGCGGCGAAAGAGCGCTTCTCCTCTCGCCAGCATCTCGGGATGCCGCGTGAAGGGCCAGCGTGCGGTGAGAAAATAACCGTAGCGCCTGCCGAGCCACCAGGAGACGCTATCTCCCATGACCGCCCCCAATATTCCGCCGGAGAGGAGCGGCAGGAGCGGGATCGTTCCCCCTGGCACCAGCAATCCGGCAGCAAGCATGATCGTCGTGCCGGGAAAGAGCAGACTGAGGAATACGAACGACTCCCCAAAAGCGGTGATGAACATGACCGGAAACGTCCAGACCGCGTGAAGGGCAATGAAGTGGACGGTTCCGTTGATCAGTCCGGTCATATGATCGCGCGCGGTTTCAAATTTCTGTCCGCACGTCCCACAGCTCCGGATAGAAGCGCAAATCGAGCGCCTTTCTCAGATAGGCTACGCCGGAGGTGCCGCCGGTTCCCGGCTTAGCGCCGACGATGCGCTCCACCGTTTTCATGTGGGTGTAGCGCCAGAGATGGAAGCGGTATTCGACGTCGACCAGCTTTTCGGCGAGTTCGTAGAGATCCCAATGTTTATCAGCGTCGCGATAGACGATCCGCCACGCATCGGTCACGTGCGGATCGGCGATGTAAGGTTCAGCGAAATCGCGCACGAGCTTGTCTTCGGGAATGGCCAGGCCGCGTCGCGCCAGGAGCGCCAGCGACTCGTCATAGATGCTGGGCTCCGAAAGCGCCGCAGAGACTGCCGCCGCAATTTGGGGATGCGCCTCGAAGACGCGCGCCATCTGGCGATTCTTGTTGCCGAGCCGGAACTCGAGCATGCGGTATTGGTAGGACTGGAACCCTGACGATTTGCCGAGCGCCGAGCGGAAGCTCGAATAGTCGAAGGGTGTCATGGTCGAAAGGATCTCCCACGACTGGATGAGGTTGGCCTGCACCCTTGCCACCCGCGCCATCATCTTGAAGGCCGGACCCAGTTCGCCGGCCCGAATCTGGCGGATCGCGCCCGAGATTTCGTGCAGGCAGAGCTTGATCCACAATTCGGACGCCTGGTGAATGACGATGAAGAGGGTTTCGTCGTGCTCGCCGGTCAGGGGCCGCTGGCAGGCCAGCAGATCGCCAAGGCGCAGATAGTCCCCATAGGACATCGCCTCGCGAAAATCCCAGTGAACGGCTTCGCCGGACAGGTCCACGGCGTGCGGCGGAGCTTTTTGCATTTGTTTGTTCGAGACCGGTGAGAAAATCTTAAACCTGAAGCGAAGCGGGAATCGCCTCGTGCCAAAACCGATGCTAAGCTTCTGTCATCAACCAAACAATGTGGTGAAGGGCATGGGACGGAAAACGGCAGCGGGACTGCTTTCGCTTGCGGTATTGGCGTTCGCGGGAGACGCGTCAGCGGCGAAACGCTGCGCGCGGGATGAAGAATTGACAGCCATTCAGGCGGCGGCGATCCAGCAGGAGCTGATGGTCGCGGCGCTGACCTGCAGTGAGATTTCGCGCTTCAACGCCTTCCAGATCAGTTTCGGGCCCGAATTGCGTGCGTCCGACGCCACGCTCGAGCGCATGTTCCAGCGGCTTTACGGCGCACGACGCGGGGAAGCGCAATATCACTCCTTCAAGACCCGGCTTGCCAACCATTCCTCGATGCGCAGCATCCGCAGCAATTACGATTACTGCCACGAGGCGAGCCTCGTCTTCGGCGCGGCTCTGGCTTCGGACAAGCCCACCCTGGTTGCGTTCGTCAAGGGCGTTCCGGTCGTGGAGGAATCACCGGTCAATTCCTGTGGATTGCGCGTTGCAGTTGGGCTCGCCGGCGCGCAGGCGCTCCCCGACGTAACGCCGAGACCTAGGCCTGACCGGTAGGCACGCGGTTCCTAAAAACCCAAAAACCCCGTCATGGCCGGGCTGTTGTCCCGGCCATCCATGAACATGGTGCCGACCATGGCTCCCTGCGACGCCTTCATCGCCTAATGCATGATGAACGACAGCAGGTACCGCACGCTGGCGTGACCAACGACCTCGTTTCCTGACGCGGTGTTCTTGGGTGGCCGGGACAACAGCCCGGCCATGACGAGGCTTGGAATGCCCCCCAAAACAAAAAGGGCGGACCCGAGGGCCCGCCCGATTCTCGTTTCTTCGGAGTGATCAGCCGCCGAGATCGATGACCGCTCGACGGTTCTGCGGCTCGCGCACGCCCGGACCGGTTGGCACGAGCGGATCGTGGAAGCTCTTGCCCTCGATCGAGACCTGCGATCCGTCCATTCCCTCGCGAACCATCTCGCCCTTCACCGATTCGGCGCGACGGACAGACAATCCCTGGTTGTAGCTGTCGGAGCCAACCGTGTCCGTATGCCCGGTGACGAGCACGCGCACGAACCCGTTCGCCTTGGCCGTCTTCACAGCTTCACCAACCACGGCCTGCGCTTCCGCCGTGAGGTTCGACTTGTTGAAGTCGAAGAAGACGATAAACGTCTTCGTTGGCGGCGGAGGTGGCGGGGGCGGCGGAGGAGCCGGAGGCGGTGGGGGCGGTGGTGGCGGCGGCGGCGGCGGCTGCACGGCCCAAGGATAGAATCTGACGCTGAACATCCACGCCTGTTCGTTCAGGTCGCGGACCTGTTCGCCGAAACGGACGGCGCTAGGAGGAGTTGACACGTCGGATTCGTAAAACCGGTTGACCGACAGGGACCGGTAGCGCCAGTCGACCGAGAGATCGATGTTTTCGGCCAGCGAATAGTTAAAACCGACCATCCCCTGCCACATGAAACCCTGGTTCGTGCCCGCAGCCAGATGACCGCCCTGGACAAGGGGAATATCGATGGATCCTTCGCCGATACCGGCGCCGGCGCCCAAGGTGAAGTCCCAGCGGTCCGTGATCGGAAGGTCGTAGGCGACATTTTCCATGACCGAAATAATCTCGGCCTTGCCCGACGTGGTCGCATTGGTGGCGTTGACATCGTGGTTTACCCAGCCGATCTCGGATTCGAGGCGAATCCGGCTAGGAAAGCGGTAACCCAGCGAGCCCGTAACCAGAGCAGCGTTGCCGGTGCCGATCTTGCCGATCTTCTTTCCCGAACTATCCAGCAAGGGACTTTGTGGGACTTCGATCTGGCCCATATGGTCGAAACCGGCGCCGAGATCGATGTACCATCCCTGAGCGTCGCTCGCCGCCGCAGGACCTGCCAAGGCGATGAGGGCAACTCCCGCCAGAGCCAACATTCGAGCTTTCATCGTAAACCCCCGTGTAAACCACCGACGGGCGGGCGAACCCCACCGACGCGTCAGGGATGTCGAAGACACTTTGGAGGATGGCTACCAGCAATGTCTACTGTCGCCAACCGCATACGGGACTGGGCTCAGGAATTCCCCCGAGCCTGTGGCTGCCCTGCAACATTGGGTTAACCGAGGCCGGCAAGCCCGTTTCGCCCGCCACTGCACAGGAAGGCATAGCGCCCGGGTGATATCCAGAGATCGAATAGGGGTTCGGTCTGTTGGGGTGCTTCCAGCACCCGAAGGATCTCGGCCCGCGGCTCGACGTGGAATTGCCGAAGCCAGAACTTGAGCGCGGCGGCGCCAAGCCGTCCCAATCCGGCAAAATCGCCGAAATCCACAATGTGAAGCCGTCCCTCGGCTGACAACGCGGCGTTGGCCGCCCTCATCGCGCTCCGCCAGTCGGGAATCATGGAAAGACTATAGGAGAAGATCGCGCGGTCGAACGGCTGCTGCTCTCCAAAAAGCGCAGGGGTGAGGTGTTCCGCATAGCCATGCCTGAGTGTGATCCGCGTCGTAAGGCCGGCCCGATCCACTGCCCGCGCCGCCGTTTCCAGCATGGCTTCCGATGCATCGAGACCGAACAGACGCGCGCCCGGATAGCGCCGCGCGATCGCAATCAGGTTGCGCGCGGTGCCGCAACCAATTTCGACTGCACTGTCGGTGGGACCGAGATCGAGTCCCCGTATGAGTCTGTCCCGGCCGATGAGGTAGTAGCGCCGGGTCAAATTGTAGAAATACCGCTGCCGCCGGTAGACGCGGTCCATCAACGCGCCATGCCCATCGCCGCTCATGCAACGAACCGCCAAGACGCCAAGTCGCCAAGACGCACGTGTCGCGCCGAAGATTCACAGGGAGACAGTGAGGCAGCGAGAACGAGATCGCGCGCGAAGCGCGCAACAATTCTCACTGTCTCACTGTCTCCCTGTGAATTTCTTCTTGGCGCCTTGGCGTCTTGGCGGTTCATGCAGCGCTGCGGGCACCGAGTGACGTGGGACGTTTCCACCGGCGATAAACGCCCCACCGGTCGGTGCGGGTTAGGGTTGGCGGCAATAGACGTGGAAGCCGCCATAGATCGAGGAGCGGTCTCGGGCATGAAAGGAGCGGCTCGCGCTTTCGAGGTATTGCCATGGCGCCAGAAGCTCGGCGGGCAGTTTGCGCGCCAGCGGAGAATCCTCGCCGGCGGTGCGGAAGATCACCCTTGCGTCGCGCGCATCGGCGGTACGGTCGATTTCGCGCCACAGCGCGGCGAGCATCTCCGGCGTCATCCAGTCCTGCGCGTCGAGCAGCACATAGCGATGCAGCGAGCCCGGCGCCTGCGTTTTCAGGAAGTCGACGAGAGAGGCATGGTGCACTTCGACGCGATGGGTTCTTGCACGAATGGAATCGTAGACGTCCTCACGCAGATAGGCGGGCACGGCCTCGCGGTGCTCGACATCGTAGGTGCGCGCAAAAGCCTGCCAGGCGAAGTAATTTCCGGCCATCGGAAAGTCGCAGGCGAGCTTCTCAACTCGTCGCCTCAAGACCGACACCGCGTCGCCGTTTGAAGCGGCGACCAGCTCGTCGTACTGCGCCGGCGGGATGCCGAGCGCATAAAGCGAGACGGGCGTCCGCGAGAGAAACCGGATCGACTTGTAGTCGAAGAGCGGCGCGATGGTATGTTCGAAATGGGCGCGTTGCTCGGCGGCCGTGCGCGCGGTCACCAGCCCTTCGAGCCTTTTGCCGTGCAGTCGCGCGACGACGTGGAGGACTCCGATGAACCGTCCGAGCAGTCCGTAGCGATAAAGGTTGCGCGCAAACATGTTGATGCGGCGCCCGCGCAGGGGAATGTGTTTTTCCCAGTAGCGCCGCGTTTCGGGATCGAGCCGGAAACTTAGGAAGTTGTCGAAGGCCTTGCGATTGGCCTTGTCGTTGGCGTGGCCGAAGAAACGGAAGAAATCCTCATAACCTGGCAGATTGCCGAGCGCCGCGAGTTTCAGCCGCGTCAGCGCGACGTGGTTCCTGTTGAGGTCTACGGCAATGATCTTCTCGGGATCGGCAGCCAGATAATTGAGAATATTGCAGCCGCCGGAGGCGATCGTGATCACCCGGTGATGAGGCTTGATCTCGAGCGCTTCCAGATCGACATCGGGGTCTTCCCAGATCTGGTTGTAGACGAACCCCTTGAACATCAGCGTGAAGAGCCGCTCGAGCGCGCCGCGCTTGGTATTCGCCGGGCGCGTATGGGCGGCGCGTTCGAGCAAAGTGTTGGCCATGGATGCCGGGGGTTGCTCTTGGGGCTTCGGGAATTGAATCGGGTGCAAGTATCTAGGCCGGAAGCCGCGGATGCAAAGCCTTTCCCGGCGGGAAACGAGGCACAGCCGCAGCATTCACGCGCAACCTTATCTTGTCATGGCCCGGCTTAGCCTGTCCTCCGGCCGCGCTTCGCGCGGACCGGGGGCGACAGCGGAGACCGGGCCACCCAGCCTTCACAAACGATCGCACGTCACTCACATCTGGGCGGCCCGCTCTTCGGCGGGCCATGACGATCATTTTTGAATTCAACCCATTCAGAAGCCGCACTAAACATACGATACGACAGTTGCCTCGCTCGGATGCAGCCGATATCTGAGGCGCGATGTCCGACGATTCGCTTCAGGCGCGCTCGCCGGTCGAACAGCTGATCGCGCTGCTCGACCTCGAAGCGATCGAAGTCAATGTCTTCCGGGGAACGAGTCCGAAGGATCGCTCGCAGCGCGTTTTCGGCGGGCAGGTTCTGGGCCAGGCGCTGGTCGCCGCTTCGCGCACGGTGGACGCACGCACATGCCACTCGCTGCACGCCTATTTTCTCGTTCCCGGCGATCCGAAGGTTCCCATTCTCTATGAAGTGGATCGCAGCCGGGACGGATCGAGCTTCAGTTCGCGCCGGGTGGTGGCCGTGCAGCACGGGCGGCAGATTTTTCACATGTCGGTGTCGTTCCAGGCCGGCGAGCCGGGTCTCGAGCATCAGATCGATCCGCCCGATGTGCCCGCTCCCGAATCACTCCCGAGCGAGGAAGAGTTCCGGCGCAAATATGCGGACAGGGTGCCCCCCGAATATCGCGAGCACTTCCTGCGCAAGCGGCCCATCGAACTTCGGGCGATCGACCGCGGCGATATTTTTCGCGGCGAGAAGCGCCCGCCGCACCAGGCGGTCTGGGTCCGCGCAACGGGGGCGCTGCCTGCTGACGTCGCGCTCCAGCAATGCGTGCTCGCCTATGCGTCGGACATGACGCTGCTCGACACGTCGCTCCTGCCGCACGGCATCAGCTGGTTCGACAGGCGCATCCAGTTGGCAAGCCTCGATCACGCCATGTGGTTTCATCACCCGTTCCGCGCCGATGAATGGCTTCTCTATGTCCAGGACAGTCCCAGCGCATCGGGCGCGCGCGGCTTCAGCCGCGGGCTGATCTACAGCCGGGATGGCAGGCTCGTCGCCTCGGTCGCGCAGGAGGGACTGATGCGGTTAAGAGGCCCCGAAAGTACGACCGCAGCGCCTGAGCTCAGTCCTGAGGCGGTCTGAAACCCTTGCAGCGTAAGTGGGTTTCGCGCGGGCGCCCCTCGCTTTCCCGCCGCGCGGGTTGGCCGCAGGCGCGTGTTTGTATTCGTTTACGTACCGATAACCAGTTCGAAGGTTCGATTTCGAATTAAAATTGGAGGATCCAGCTTCGCCGCGCACAAGTTGCGCAATTCACCGACAAACTCGCAAATTTGCAGCTAATTGGCGCGATTTGTGAAAGGCAGCCTTAGAAGCCGCTTGCGCACATACCACGCAGATAAAAAGCGGGTGTGGTCATGCTGTTCAATGTCTCGTTCTTTCGCGACCGGCGCGGAAACCTCACGGTCATGTCCGCCCTCATGCTCACTGCGCTCGCAGGAACGGCCGGGCTGGTCGGCGAATATGGCAACGGACTGTTCCACCGTCTGCAGGACCAGCGTGTCGCCGATGTGGCCGCTGTCGCCGGCGCCAGGGTCTATGACGAGACGAGCTCGGCTTCGGCGATGAATACGGCAATCGCGAACGTCGCCGCGCTCAACGGCGCGCTCGGAACGGTCTCGGCGACCATGGTGTCGTCGCCGTCGGGGGACGGAAACCAGGCCGTCCAGGTCACGGTGACGTCGCATGCGCCGCTCGTCCTGGCGCGGCTGCTTCTGCCCGCCGCAACGAATACGATCACGATCAAAGCCTCGTCCTACGCGGAGATGAAACCAGGTGCGCAGGGTTGCATCATCGCACTTAACACCGGCGGCACGGGCATTACGGTGAACGGCGGCGCGACTGTTTCCGCTTCAGGCTGCGCACTTGCGTCCAACCAGACCTTGAATTGCGCCAATGTCGGAAATACGGTCACCACCAAATTCGTGTACTACGACACCTCGTCCCTCAATTGCGGCTCGGCCTCGCCGTACACCAACTGGATCGTACCTCCGACAGGGTCCTCTCTCACCACAACGAACGCATACACGACCGATCCGTTGGTCGGCACGCCGGAGGTGCTCGGACAGACAAGCCGCCTCACTGCCGTCAACGCTATCGCTTCGCCCACTTTGGCGTTTTCAGGCAGTGGCACCAGTCTGGCATTCACCAGCAGCAGCAACGCTGGCATTATTTCGGCGCTCACGGCCCAGGGATGCTCGGGGTCGGTTGCGTCCGGCACTTGGACTGTCACGTGTTCAGCGGGAACTCACACTTTCGGCACGATCTCGGTCGGTGGCGGCGCAATCGTCAATTTCGCCGTCGGCGGTTCCTCGTCCAACATCTACGATTTCACGCAGGTCGCCACGGGGGCAGGGACGCTGAATTTCGGTCCAGGAACCTTCAACATCGCCCAGGGAGTCCTCACCACCAACGGAAGCGCCGTAACCACGTTCGGCGCGGGGACCTTCAATATCGGAACTCCACCCACCTCGACGAGCTGCAACAGTTCCACGAAATACAGCATCTGCAATTCTGCCACGACGATGACCTTCGCCGGCCCCAGTACGTTTACGCTTGCCGGCGGAATCTACACCAAGGGCAGCTCGTCGCTGACGCTGGGCAGCAGTGGCACCACCAACAGCTTCAACATCGGCAAGGCGACCGACAATTACAGCCTCGATGTTGGAAACGGCGCGTCCGTGATCATGGGCGATGCGACCGGAAGCGGCGACATCTTCCAGATGGCCGGCAATATGAATACCGGTGGCGGCAGCTGCCTGAAGATGGGCGCTGCCACGCAGCATGACATCAACGGCTATTACCTCCCGGCGGGCGGCAACATTCTGGGCTCTGGAGTCTGGACGGTCAGCCAGTATGTCGCGCTCGGAGGCGGCAATGGCGGCAACGTCACCTGCTGGGGCACAAGCACGGGACTCTCGGCAATCGGCGTTACCTTCGTGGTCGGCGGCTCGACGCTCGACACGTCAGATTGCGCCAGTCCCTATTGTTCCTTCTACGTGGGCGCCGGCTACTCCAACGTGACGCTGACGGCGCCGACGTCCGGAAGCACCCAGGGCCTGGCCGTCATCGGACCTACGACGTCGACCAATCTGGGTGGGGCCACGTTCAACGAAGGCTCGTCCGGCACAAGCATCTCCGGGGCGTTCTACTTCCCTTACGGTCACATCAACCAGGCCGGCAGCTCGAACATCGGTGACGGGACCGGGCAATGCCTCGAGCTCATAGGCTCGCAGGTGACGCTGACGGGCGGTTCGTCGCTCGCGTCCAGCTGCAGCATCCCGGGCGTCGGCACTTCGGGCTCGTCGGGAATTGTCTCCCTGGTGCAATAAGCTCTCGCGAACGTGAGTTCACCCCCAAGGGTGAAACGAAGAGGCGGTCACAGCTGCACGCTTCCTGCTCCGACGTTGGGTGAGGAAAAGAGAGCGTGGATCGAGGTTCCTTTGAATCGGGCGCCTCATCGCCTTCGGCACAGCACGTCGCGGGTACCAGGAAGGAGAGCGCTAACACATTCCACTGCGTACAATCGCGACAATCGTTTACGTGTCGATAACCAGCATTCAATCATTCAAATGCAATTCAAAATCCGATGAGCCACAATGCGCGGCTGGGAACGCGCAAGGTCTCCTTCGGCTGCTGCAAATCGCAATGCATCGCTGGAGCCCGTTCCGTCATAAGTGAACGCCGAAACCTGGAAGGTGCCATACATGCTTATTCGTTTCATTCTCGATCGCCGCGGCAATTTCTCGTTGATGACGGCTTTCATGCTCGCTGCGCTCGCAGGAACGGCCGGCCTCGTCGGCGAATACGGCAATGGGCTGTTTCACCGGATTCAGGATCAGCGCCTCGCCGATGCGGCCGCGATAGCCGGCGCGACCGTTTATGACGAAACGAACTCGAATTCGTCGATGAACACGGCGGTCTCGAATGTCGCCGCGCTCAACGGCCTGAACGGCACGATAGCCGCCTCGCTTGTCACCTCTCCGACCGGAGACGGAAAGCAGGCGGTTCTGGTTACGGTAACCACCCACGCACCTCTGCTCCTGTCCCGGCTGCTCCTGCCGGCGGCGACCTCTTCCGTCACGATCAACGCCACGTCTTATGCCGAGATGAAACCCGGCTCGCCCGGGTGTATCATTGCGCTTAACACCGGCGGAACCGGTGTAACAGTGAATGGCGGCGCCTCGGTGTCGGCTCCTGGTTGCGCAATTGCCTCAAACCAGACGGTGAATTGCCACAGCAGCACAAATACGATTACGACCAAATATGTCTATGTCGATTCGGGAGCCGTAAATCCAATTCCTACATGCGGCTACGTGCAGGCGCCGACAGGATTCACACTCACCGAATCGAACGCATACACCTCCGATCCGCTCGTAGGCACGTCGGAGGTGCTCGGACAGACAAGCCGCCTCACAGCCGTCAATGCTCTCACTTCGCCCACTTTGTCGTTCCCGGGCGTCGGCGCCAGTCTGGCGTTCTCCGGTAGCAGCAATGCGGGCATTATCACGGCCCTCGCGGCGCAGGGCTGCGTGGGATTGTATGCGTCCTCCGTCTGGACGATTACATGCGCCGCCGGGACACACACATTCGGCACGGTTTCTGTGAGCGGCGCGACCGTCAACTTTGCCGTCGGCGGTTCCTCGTCCAACGTCTACAATTTCACGCAGGTCGCCACGGGGGCAGGGACGCTGAATTTCGGTCCAGGCACCTTCAATATCGCGCAAGGAGTCCTGACGACCAACGGAAGCGCCGTAACCACGTTCGGCGCGGGGACCTTCAATATCGGAACTCCACCCACTTCGACGAGCTGCAACAGTTCCACGAAATACAGCATCTGCAACTCTGCCCCGACGATGACCTTCGCCGGCCCCAGTACGTTTACGCTTGTCGGTGGGATCTACACCAAGAGCAGTTCGTCGCTGACGATGGGCAGCAGTGGCTCGGCCAACAGCTTCAACATCGGCAAGGCGACCGACAATAACAGCCTCTACGTTGGAAACGGCGCGTCCATGATCATGGGCGATGCGACCGGAAGCGGCGATATCTTCCAGATGGCCGGCAACATGAATACCGGTGGTGGCAGCTGCCTGAAGGTGGGCGCTGCCACGCAGCACGACATCAACGGCTATTACCTCCCGGCGGGCGGCAACATTCTGGGCTCCGGGGTCTACACGGTCAGCCAGTATGTTGCCCTCGGCGGCGGCAATGGCGGTAACGTCACTTGCTGGGGCACGAGCACGGGATTGTCGGCAATCGGCGTTACCTTCGTGGTCGGCGGCTCGACGCTCGACACGTCGGATTGCGCCAGCCCCTATTGTTCCTTCTACGTCGGCGCCGGCTACTCCAACGTGACGCTGACGGCGCCAACTTCCGGCGCCACGCAAGGCCTGGCGGTGATCGGACCCACCACGTCCTCGAATCTGAGCGGGGCCACGTTCAACGAAGGCTCGTCCGGCACGAGCATCTCTGGCGCGTTCTATTTCCCCTACGGCCCGATCAACCAGGCCGGCAGCTCGAGCATCGGAGACGGGTCCGGGCAATGCCTCGAACTCCTCGGCTCGCAGGTGACCCTTGCCGGCGGATCGTCGCTCGCTTCCAGCTGCAACATCCCGGGCGTCGGCGCTACGGGATTTTCGGGAATTGTCTCCCTCGTGCAATGAGAGAGACTGCTCCGGAATGACTTCGTTAGCAGGCCGGTAACCAACAACCGATCAATCGAATGCAATTCAAAATGCGATGACACATAATACGCCAGATACGCTAGGCCGAGCATCCGAAGATCCGTGAATCGCTGCAATTCGCAACGAGTCCGAAATGATTGCATAACGCGCCATTAGAGCCCGCTCCTCTACAAGAGGGCTCGAAACCTGAAAAGGGTGGCGTTTTATGCTGGTTCGTTTCTTTCGTGACCGTCGCGGCACCCTCTCGATAATGACCGTCTTCATGATGGCTGCGCTCGCAGGAATAGCCGGGCTTGTCGCCGAATACGGCAACGGACTGTTCCACCGCATCCAGGATCAGCGCCTTGCCGACGCGGCGGCGGTGGCGGGCGCCACCGTCTACGACGAAACGAGTTCGGCCACATCGATGAACGCAGCCGTGACGAACGTCGCCGCTCTCAACGGGCTGAATGGTGCCATCGTCGCGAACCTCGTTACGTCACCGACAGGTGACGGAAACCAGGCCGTCCAGGTCACAGTGACGACGCACGCACCGCTCGCCCTGTCGCGGCTGCTTCTGCCCGCGGCAACGTCGTCGATCGCGATCAAAGCGACATCCTTCGCGGAGATGAAGCCGGGCGCGCAGGGTTGCATCATTGCGCTTAACACCGGTGGGACAGGGGTGACGGTGAGCGGCGGGGCTACCGTTTCGGCTCCAGCCTGCGCGATTGCATCGGATCAAACGTTGAACTGCGCCAACAACGGAAACACGGTCACGACAAAGTTTGTCTACTACGATACCTCGTCTTTGAACTGCGGCAGTAATGGCGCGAAGAACAATTGGATCGTGCCGCCGACAGGGTATACCCTGACAACAACGAGGGGATTCACCGCCGATCCGCTGGTAGGCACGTCGGAGGTTCTCGGCCAGACGAGCCGGCTCACCGCGGTCGGCGCCATCGCTTCGCCCACTTTGTCGCTTCCGGGCAGCGGCACCAGTCTGGCATTCACCAGCAGCAGCAACGCTGCCATTATTTCGGCGCTCACGGCCCAGGGATGCTCGGGGTCGGTTGCGTCAGGCGTTTGGACTGTCACGTGTTCGGCGGGAACTCACACATTCGGCACGATCTCGGTCGCAGGCAGCGCGACCGTCAACTTCGCCGTCGGCGGCTCCTCGTCCAACATCTACAATTTCACGCAGGTCGCCACAGGCGCAGGGACGATGAATTTCGGTCCGGGGACTTTCAACATTGCGCAGGGGATCGTGGACACCAATGGCAGCGCGGTGACGACGTTCGGCGCCGGCACCTTCAATGTCGGCAAGTACACGGGCACCTGCCGTGGCAGCCCATCGGACGAGAGCATCTGCCACGCCGGGCCAACCATGACGTTTGCGGGACCAAGCACCTTCACGCTGGCCGGCGGCATCTACAACAGAGGTGGCAGCACGTTGGCTCTGGGCACCAGCGGTTCGTCAAACAGCTACTACGTCGGCAAGGACAGCAATGGCGACAGCATGAACCTCGGTGGAGGCTCGATCGCGAGCTTTGGCGACGCGACCGGAAGCGGCGATCTTTTCCAGTTGGCCGGCAACATGAATGATGGCGGCGGCGGCGGCAGCTGTCTGAAGATGGGCGCGGCGACGCAGCACGACATCAACGGCTATTTCCTCACCGCCGGCGGCAATATCCTGGGCTCGGGCGTGTACACCGTCAGCCAATATGTTTCGCTCGGCGGCAGCAATGGCGGCAACGTCAACTGCTGGGGCACGACGACGGGCGTAACCGCGATCGGAGTCACCTTCGTGGTCGGCGGCTCGACTCTCGACACGTCGGACTGCGCCAGTCCCTATTGTTCCTTCTACACCGGCGCCGGCTACTCGAGCGTCACGATTACAGCGCCGACGTCTGGAAGCACGCAGGGCCTGGCCGTCATCGGGCCTACGACGTCGTCCAACCTGAGCGGAGCCACGTTCAACGAAGGCTCGTCCGGCACGAACATCTCCGGAGCCTTCTATTTCCCCTATGGCCAGATCAACCAGGCTGGCGACTCCCAAATCGGCGACGGCAGCGGGCAATGCCTCGAACTCATCGGCTCGCAGGTGACGCTTACCGGCGGTTCGTCGCTCGCCTCCAGCTGCAACATTCCAGGGGTCGGCACTTCGGGCTCGTCGGGACTCGTTTCACTCGTGCAGTGAGAGAGACTGCCGACGCCGGCCGTGCCGGCCTCGTTAGTACGCCGGTAACCATCAGGCGATCAATCGAATGCAGGTCAAATTGCGATGAGCCATGATGCGTGGGGCCGGGGACCGATGATCCGTGGATTGCTGCAAGTCGCAACGAGTTTGCGATGTTTGGGTAACGCGCCATTAGAACCTGCTCCCTCATAATTGAGCACCGAACCTGGAAAGATCGCGTCTATGCTGATGTCGAGATCACGTTCATTCAGCCGCTCGCTCGGGAAGCTGGCGGGTCGTGCAAATGACGGCATAGCGGCGGTCGAGTTCGCGATTCTGGTTCCCGTGTTTCTGATCCTTCTCATGGGCACGACCGATCTGGGTCAGATGCTCTACGCCTATTACAAGTTGGATCAGGCGGTCGCGGCCGGCGCGGAATATGCGGCACTCAACGCAGCGAATGTGACGTCGACAAACGGTGCCGCCCTCGCCAGCTCGATCGCCACCATCGTCGAAAGCGCCAATGGCTCGAGCTGGGCGAACGACACGATCGTTGTCAACAACGGGCCGACGGTGACGGTGACCAGCGGCACGGCCGTCTCTTCCGGAACAGCTTCCAGCGCAGACAGCTACTATTGCCTGACGGGCTCTCCGGGCAGCTGGAGCTGGGGCACCGCGAACGCCACCCAGGTCGCCTGCGCGGGCGGCGGGTCGGCAGGCAAATTCGTGACTGTCACGGCAACCTACAGCTATCATCCGGTGCTGAAGATCTACAATTTCATCACCGATAGCACCCTGTCCCAAAGCTCTGTGGTGGAAACCCAATGATATCCCGAACGATATCCGGCTTCCTGCGCGCCGTGTCCGCCACGGCGTCGATTGAATTCGCCATACTGGCAATTCCGTTTTTCGGTCTCTCGATTGGCGTCTTCGAATTCGGCCGCGCGTGCTGGACGCAGGAGGCGCTGCAGGAAAGCGCCACGCAGGCCGCGCGCTGCATCGGAGTCCACCAGGGCGCATGCTATTCGGGCGGCGTCTACAGCGCATCCGCCACCCAAACCTACGTCCAGCAGGTCGCGAGCGGCTGGGGCATCGGAGTACCGACTGCCGACATTACCCCCACCCAGAGCACGAGCTGCGGCGGCGTCGCGGGGTTTGCGCAGGTGCAGATCGCCTACAATTTTTCCACCGTCGCCGGAGCGCTCATTCCATCGCTCGCAAACGTGGCGATGACGGCAAACTCCTGCTTCCCCGACAACCCGTGATATTTCTGCGGCCACACGCGTACCATTGCTCCCTGTAAATTCCGCGGCGAACAAGGCTGTCGGTCACTCCGATATAGAGGGTGCCGAGCTTCCTGTTGCTCATCATGTAAACGGCGATGAAGCGTCGCGGGGAACCATGGCCGGCACGGTTTTCATGGGTGGCCGGGACAACGGCCTGGCCATGACGAAATTATAAGGGGGTAAATCTTGGCGTGAACAGTTTTCGCGGTTCACCGGTTGGTACTAACGCGCGAGCGCAGTCACGATCTGCGTCTTTAGTTCACTCCATGTGCGCAGTGTGACTGCGAGCATCGCGGACCTTTGCCGGTAGCCGCTCTCTGCATCGGGTGTAGGCGTTCCGTCCGATCCGTCTACCGCTTCAGCCAGCTTGTCGAAACTATCCGAGAGTCCTTGCAAACTGTCCGGCGCATGCGATGGCGACGGCACGGAATTGCGGCGATCGTCCGCAGGAAGTCCGGCTGTTGTCACCAATCTTGCGTCGAGTCCAAGCAGCTCCGATTTGCGCTCAGGCGCGATGGTCACAGCTGCCTTCTTCAATTGGCCGTGCAGCATCTGGGCGTCGCGCAAACACGTGCGAATCTGAACGCGGGCGTTCTCGGCCGCTCGCGCGAGTTCGAACTCGCGCCGATAGTCGCCCGCATCCGCACGCACACGCGGATCGGGATTGAGGTTTAGCGTCTGCCGCAGAGTCGCGCCGCCGATGCCGAGCTCGATTTCGTATCGGCCCGGCGGCGCCCACACGCCCTTTGGCTCACGCTCATCCTCAGAGGGCCGAAGCGGAGTTTCGTAGTGCAGATCCCAGACGAAGCGATGCTGACCGGGACTCGTTCGCAAGGGGATTGGCATCGCAATCCACTCGGGTGTGCTCTTGATCTTCGTGATGTCCGGCTGCGGCGCGGGCTTGTCGCTGGCGAAGCTTCGTACGGCCGCTCCCTTCGCGTCCAGGATCGCAAGACGCACTGGCCCCTTCACCTGCGCCGGCACGACGTAGTCGATATAAGCGCCGTCCGGCGGGTTGGCCGCCAGAGGCTCGTCTTTCGGCATCGGCGTGCCGGTGAAACCGGAGGGTCGCACACGATATGCGGCGGCGGGAGAAAACAAGCGCGCGCCGGGCGATGCGTCCGTTGCCAGAGCGCGCAGCGGCGCGATGTCGTCCATGATGTAGAAGCTCCGGCCGTGGGTGGCGATCACCAGATCGTCGCCGTGTATGTCGATGTCGCGCACGGAGGTGGGCGGCAGTCCGCTCTGCAGACCCTGCCACGATTCGCCATCGTCGAAGGACACGAACGCGCCGCGTTCCGTCCCCGCAAACAGAAGGCCCGGGCGTAGCGGATCCTCCCGCACCACATTCACCGCGTTCAGCATGCCGCCCCTGGCGATGCCCGTGACGATCGGTGCCCAGCTTTTTCCGCCGTCGCGCGTGCGAAAGATGTAGGGCGCAAAATCATCGAGCCGGTGCCGGTCCACCGCGGCGTAGGCAACGTCATCGTCGAAATGCGAGGGCTCGATGGTTCCGATCTTCGACCATGCGGCGAGGCCCTTCGGCGTAACGTCCTGCCAATGCGCGCCGCCGTCAACGGTCCGCCAGACAAGGCCGTCATCGGTGCCCGCCCAGATCAGGCGCGCATCGCGCGGCGATATTCCGATCGTGTACACAACGCCGCGCCGCGGCCCGATATGTTCTTCGTCTGCTGCAGCGGTGGCATCGAGGTTGGGCGGTGCGCCGGGATTGGGCCGTGTGAGATCGGGGCTGATCGGCTGCCAACTCCGGCCGCCGTCTGCAGTCCGGAACACTCGCTGATTGCCGAAATAGAGCGCGTGGTCCTCTTTGCCGAAAACCAGCGGAAGCGTCCAGGTGCCGCGATAGTTTCCGGGAAAGGCGAGCGTGGGATCGACGCTCTGCAATTGCCCGGAACGCAGATCGAGCCTGTCCACGCGGCCGCCATAGATAACGTCCGGATCGTCGGGATCAGGTGCGATGTTGTCGCTTTCCCCACCTGCCGCGATCTCGTGAAATTCGGGCATCGCGATTCCGTCGATGCCGCCGGTGCGGCTCGGCACGCCTGCAGCGCCTGAATCCTGCTGCGCGCCATAGACGCGGTAGGGAAACCGGTTGTCGGTGACGACATGATAGAACTGGCCCGTCGGCTGATTGTACCACGAGCTCCAGGTCACACCGCCGTTCAGCGTGACGAGCGTGCCCTGGTCGGTCCCCAGAATCCGGCGATCGGGATTGGCAGGATCGATCCAGAGCGCGTGGAAATCGTCGCCGGTGGGATCGCCCTTGAGCGGCACGAAATGACGGCCTCCGTCGCCGGAGCGCAGCAGGATCGTGTCGCAGACATAGATCTCGTCGGCATTCTTCGGGTTCACTGTGACGCCCGAGAAATACCAGCCGCGCTCCCAGATGCGCGGGTCCGCGCCGATCCTGGTCCAATTCGCGCCCGCATCGTCCGAACGATAGAGCCCGCCTTCTTTGGCATCGACGAGCGCAAAGACGCGATCAGACCGCGATGGCGCGACAGCCAGGCCGATGCGCCCGGGCGCAGGCGGCAATCCGTGACCCACAATTTGAGTCCAGCGGCGGCCATTGTCAGTCGATTTGTAGAGGCCGCCGCCCGGGCCGCTGGAAGGCGCATAGACATTCCAGGGCGGACGCCGCGTCTGCCACAGCGCCGCATAGACGACATCGGGATTGCCCGGGCGGAAGACGAGATCTATCGCACCCGTATCCGCATTCCTGAACAGTGTTTTCGTCCAGCTTTTGCCGCCATCGGTGGAACGGAACACGCCGCGTTCCGCATTGGGGCCATAGGGATGCCCCAGCGCGGCCACCAGCACGACGTCGGGATTCCGCGGATCGACGAGGATCTTCCCGATCTGCTGCGTGTCGGAGAGCCCAATTGCGCGCCAGTGCGCGCCTGCGTCGTCCGACCGAAACATCCCGATTCCCTGTGCGATGTCGGAGCGCATGTCGGCTTCGCCCGTGCCGACATAGATGATCCGCGGATTCGAAGGCGCGATGGCCAGCGCGCCGATCGAACCCACCCCCGCCGCGTCGAATATGGAAGACCAGGTGCGCCCCGCATCGCGCGTTTCCCACACCCCGCCATTCACCGCTCCGAAATAGAAGTGAAGCGGCTCGCGGGGCACGCCTTCCACCGCAAGCACCCGCCCGCCGCGAAACGGCCCGATCGAACGCCATTTGAGTTCCTGGAACAGCGACGGAGCAACTGTCGCCTGCGCGAACGGCGCAAGCGGTATCAGCGCGGCGAGTGTCGCGCATGTAAGACTGAAGAAGGATCTCAATCCGTAGCCCTGAAGAACTGTTGCCGCGCCCAATGTGACTGCGAGTCGGCGTCTTGAAAAGGCGATCTTCGACAGGATTCCCAGAACGTGGAGGAACAGGAATCACCACAAAGAACACAAAGGGCACGAAGAAATGAACTGTCGTCCTGAGACCGCGGCACTCGACTTGATCGGGGGCAGCCCGCGCCCGGGGGCGCGCGCATGACGCGCGCGGTCTTTGTGCGCTTTGTGCTCTTTGTGGTGGACAATTCTTTTCAGCATGTTCCACAACTCCGCCTGAACCTTTTGCTGGCAGAACTGCGGGGCACTGTGCAAATGCACCCTCCCACGCCTAAGCTGTGGGAAGCATCAGCAGAGAGCAACCCATGTCCGTTGAGCCGCGCCGCGGGAGTTTCGGGAAGCCGTCGCGGAACGTGTTCGGCGGCACGCTCGAGAGCTGCTCGATCAATCCGATGACCGGCTTTTTCCGCAATGGCTGTTGCGACACAAGCGTGGAGGATGGAGGCAGCCATACCGTGTGCGTGATTGTCAGTGAAGCATTCCTGAAGTTCTCTGCCTCCCGCGGCAACGATCTCTCGACGCCGCTGCCGGAATACGGCTTTCCGGGCCTGAAGGAGGGCGATCGTTGGTGCCTGTGCGCGCCGCGCTGACAGGAAGCGCTCGAAGCGGATCACGCTCCGCGCGTCGTGCTGCGCGCCACGCACGAGGACGCGCTCAACCATTGCGCACTCGCCGATCTGAAACGGCACGCGATCGACCTGGTATAGTGGATCGAATCAGACGTTTGGTGCTGCATTCCCCAACGTCCTCATGGCCGGCTCGTTGTCCCGGCCCCACTGAAGGTCATTTTTCCTATGTCGTGTTGAGCGGAAGCAGGCGTGCGGTGGAAGCGTCGACGCCGATATAGGCAAAAATCTGGCTCAACTCGGAAATCGGATTCGCGCTCGACGTGCACGCCGCGCTTCCGCCCGACGTATCGGAGAAATACTTGGTTGAGTCGGAAGCGATCTGTTGCATCGTCGAGCATGAAGAGATGACCGGCACGTCAGTTGTGCAATCGCTGGGATTTGTCGCCGTCGATGAACCATAGGAGATCGAATAGACCCATGTTCCCGCGGCCGTTGCAGCCTGGGCTGCGGCTATCGCTTCGTGACACTGATTTGAGGCCTTTCCTGGCGGCATATTTGCGACGCTCGCGTTTGCGGCGCCGTCGCTTAGCAGGATGATCACTTTTCGCGCGGTCGCCCTTCCGTCGCTGGAGAGAGCTGACTGCGCCTGCGTGATCGCATCCGCGAAATAGGTTCCTACTCCGCCTACGGCCGACAGTCCCTGAGTGCAACCCATCGCCCCGCCTTTCGCCGCAATCACCAGATTCGAACCTGTCGAGAGAGACGTCGTAGAATCCGAGCTGCGATAGTCACTGGAAAAGGGAACGATCTGATAAACCGGCGAGGCGGAGTATTTGGCGATTGCGGGCGCCGGTGTCGTGCTGCAATCGGTTTCGTACTGGGTCTGAGCCGAATTCGTCACTCCTGGAAACACCATGAGTCCGACCCTGTCGACAGGACTTGCGACGTTGCCGTTCGTGATGGTGCCGCAGCTTCCCAGGCTTGCCGAACACGGTGCGAGTTCGCTCAAAAGGGTGCGTACTCCGGCCAATGCGCAGGTTTCTCTCGTCGCACCTCCCTGGCCCGTGCAGTTCGCATCCAAGCTGTTCATCGAGGCCGTCGTATCGAGGATGATCTCCGCATCGATCGGCTGAGGCGTACCTCCTTTGGAGCTCGCAAGAGAGGTCGCGGAAATATTCCAGGTCTTGAGGCCGAACAAGCCGGCGAAGAAGGTCGGAACCACCACCTGCTGCTGCACTTCGATGGCATTGGCCGAGTCCGGCCCGCTGCAAGATACCCCCGTGCTCGTCAGGCATTTCAGAAGCGGATATCCCGCCGCCATCGTCACCGTCAGGTTCGAGAATTTGTTGACGCCCGAACCCGTCGAACTGTAGCTGGAAGCCGTCGAGACGGCGGTGCCGCCCGTTCCGGCGTTGATCATTTCGGCTCCGGCCAGCGCCGCAGCGTCGGTTGAAGCCTGGAGATTGTTCTGGACGTAGTAGGCATAGCCGCAATCGATCCCGAGGCCGGCAAAGCCCAGCAGGACCGCGAGCACGATGCCGGTTATGACGCTGATCGCCGCATGGCTGTCCTTGAGAAACAGCCGTACGCAGTTCTTCATGTTCGGGTTCATTCCACGCGCTCCGTAGTAGCAACCGTCAAGGTGCAGCCAGGCGCAAAATCGTGCCCCATGACCACAAGATTGCAGGGATACGACGCAGATACACTCGCGGGCAGCCCGGCGGCGAGCGCGGCTCCGCACGTCGCATCCGTCGAGCAGGCGGTGCCGTTGACGAGGTAGGTTGCGGTTATTTCCGAGGCATTCAGAGTCCCTGACGCGGCGGCAAACTGACTCTGGGTGTCGGTCAGAGGCGTTGCATCTCCACGGCTGATTGAAAGCTGCCGCGCACCGGCATGTACAGCGTTTTCCAGCGTCACATAATTGCCCAGAGCCAGAGAGAACTGGCAGGCCCCGGCTATGATAAACAGGAGCACCGGGGCGAGAAACGCGAACTCGATCGCAGCAACGCCGCTGTTGTCCAGAATCCACCGATGCAAGGCTCTGTTCGAAGCGCGAAGTTTCGATCCATGGCATGGCCGGCGCCGCGGATATTGCGCGAAATCAGTCGCGGCGCAGAATTTTTTCGTAAACAGGCTTATATCGGTTTTCATCATCGAGAGCCCCTTGGAACCACGCCGCCTTCACGCGACACAATGCTGAAGACAATCATTAGCATTTGAATGAAATAGCACAGGCTGAATTGAGT
>DATMPH010000063.1:0-29352 GCA_035567755.1 Rhizomicrobium sp. | reverse complement strand
TCCGCGGCCATGCAAATACGCATCGCGGCGCCTGTCGTGCAGAATCTCTTCATCGCTGCCGTGCGTGGCGCCGTCGATCTCGACGACCAGCCGCAGCGGAAGGCAGACAAAGTCGGCAATATAGGGCCCAATCGGATGCTGTCTGCGAAAGCGCCGTCCCTTGATCGCATTGCGCCTGAGCCGCGACCACAGGATCACTTCCGCATCCGTCATGCACCTGCGGAGGAGTTTGGCGTAGACGTGCGCGTCAGGTCTGGTTTTGTCCATCCCGGCAGTTGCCAAAAATCTGCGCAAAACTTCGCCGTGCCTGTCGCGAATTTTGTCAAGACTCCCCCCTCCGCCTCGTGGAGTTTATCCTACGGCCGCGCTTCGCGCGGACCGGGGGGCTCGGCACCTCCCCCACGATGGGGGAGGAAAGACTGGGGGAGGAAAACTGACAGGCCGCATTGCGACGCGATATCAATTATGATATATTGCCGAGGTGAGCTGGACCGTAAGTTTTGTGAACTCGGCCGCCGAAGCCGAGCTTGCCGCGCTTCCGGCGGACATGGTCGCTCGGTTTCTGCGTATTGGCGACCTCATCCGCAGCTTCGGTCTCACCGCGATGCGCGAACCTTATGTGAAGCATCTCTCGGGAAAGCTGTGGGAGATTCGTCTCTAGGGGCGGGAGGGCATCGCCCGCTCGATCTATGTCGCTGCCTCGGGACAGCGCGTGGTCGTGCTGCGAACTTTTGTGAAGAAATCACAGAAAATGCCGCGCGCCGAAATGGAGATCGCGCTGGCACGAATGAAGGAGATAAAGACATGAAAAGTTTCGAATCGTTCAAGAAGAATGCGTTGAAGAATCCCGCAGTCCGGGCGGAATACCAGCGCCTCGCGGCGGAGTTCGCGCTCGCGCAGGAACTTGTCGGAGCGCGGGCCGGAGCCAGGCTTTCGCAAAAAGAAGTGGCGCAACGCATGGGCACATCGCAATCCGCCGTAGCCCGCATGGAAAGCGGGCGCTCATTGCCTTCAACTTCCTCCCTTGTGAAATATGCTCGCGCCGTGGGCAGGCGGGTGGAAATAAAGCTGACGAAGCCTGCGGCGCGTGGATCGGAAAAACAGCGCCGCTCCGGCCACGTCGCGTGATCTCTGGGGGGCCGCTCTGCTTTGCGATCCGCCGAGACAGCGCGGAGTAGCGCAACTCCGCAACTCCGCAACTCCCTATACCATCGTCATGTCCGGGCTGTTGTCCCGGCCACCAATGAACACCGCGCCATGCGATGAGCACGTTTGCAGGTCGTTCCAAATGGAATTGGTCGGGCCGGCGTGCAGTGCTTGCTGTTGCTATTCATGTAAACGGCGACAAAGGGATAGCGCGAAACCTTGGCGGCACGGAGTTCATGGGTGGCCGGGACAACGGCCCGGCCATGACAAGGTTTTAGAGGTTTGGGATGCAGGCGTGACGGACTGGTGATGGGCGGCGCGCCTTGTCTAACCCGCGACCCCAACCCGGAAGACGTCTGTGTACGGAGGGGCAGCGAAAGCGCCAGAAGCGAGGGCGCCCCCATGAGAAATGGCCGTTTTTTTGGGCATGCGGCCGCGTGCGTCAACCTTCCGCTAGCTGGCCGCTCGACTTGAGCGTCGCGTCAGAGCGGACCAGTGCAAACAGTATTCTTGTTGCTGGCCACATCCTCACAATGGCGACTGAAACCAGCGCGACGGCAGCTCCCCCGAACATATCTACAAGATAATGTCCGCCAAAAAACGGGATAGCCGGCAGCATGACAACGTTGAGGATGGCAGCCGCCCAACCGATCGAACCGGCGCGGCGAAAGCCGTAGATGTAGAGAAGGGCCATGGTGGTATGGAACGATGGAAAGCTCACCACGCCCGTGAGCTTCGCGAGTGCGAAATGCAGATCACCGCTGCGAAGCTGCTCCATCACGGGAAGGAACTCGGCCTTTATACCGAACGCCTTGAACGGACCTAGCGCCGGGAAGAGTGCGGCGCCGGCAGATGTAAACGCTCCTGCGATCACGACAAGCCAAAACATTTCCTGGAGGTTCTGTCGCTTGCCGATGATACCGAATAACACCCCAAAATAGAGCCCCTGATAGACCAGACTGTTGTAGGCGATCTGCAGAACCTTCGCAGTCCCGGGGTGATGCAGGAGCCATCGATAATGTAGAAGCCAGTTGAAGCCTATGGCGCGATCCGCAGCCAGAAGCACATTGTCTGTAAGCGGGCGGGCTGTCGTCATGCTGAGATAGGATACTACCCCGAACACCGCAGTTGCCGCGACAGTAAGAAGAAAGTACTCGGCGACAAGACTCGCGCGCTCTGACATGATGAAGTGTGCGATCAGAACCGCGAACATCGCGGCGCATGGAAACAGGGCGTCGTTCCATCGGACTGCGAGATCAAAGTTGACGTAAAGCGCCCAGAGCGCTGCGATGAGCGCGCCCACGATCACTCCGAACCACTCCGCCGCGAAATCACTGCGGAAGATTTGCCCCGGCGCGAACGTGATGCGAGGATGCGTCATAAATCATCCGGAACAGGAAAAGAAACTATCCGGCCACGCCGATGCGGAAGACGTCCGTGTACGGAAGGACAGCGAAGGCGCCGGAGGCCAGGGCTACGCCGTAGGGAATGCCCGATTTCTGATCGTGCAGCCGCATGAGCCAGGCCTGTCTTGCAAGAGGCCCGGGAAGCGGCAGGTAGCGGAAGCCCAGTATGACAACGGTGAGCACCCCCCCGAAGAGCGAAGCGATCAGCGCAAAGGGGAGCAGGTCTGGAAACCCGAACCAGAGCGCGACGCAGGCGAAGAGCTTCGCATCGCCGCCGCCGACGATACCAAGTGCGAAAAGCGTGAAGCCGATCGCGAGACCGACGCCCGCCGCCAGAACATGCCATCCGAGTGCGGCCAGCGGCGTCGCAGTGGCGAGCGCGAAGACCGCGAATCCGGCAAGGAGCACCGCCTGAAGGAAATTCGGAATGGTGAAGCTGGCGAGATCCCATCCCGCCGCCGCGAGGAGCACCGCGGGCACCAGGACGAGGACCAGAAACTCCGGAATCATTGTGTCCCCCGCGATCCTGAGGTTTGTCAGAAAGCTATCCCGTTCTAACCGCGAATGGTGAACGCTTTGGAAATTTCCATGGTCGGAGTGTGAAACGCCGACGCGAGCAAAGCTGCATGCTTCCTCCCCCATCGTGGGGGAGGAAAGATGACGATGGGAGGAAAGACGTTGTTAGGGGAGGAAAAAGGATGGCGGATCAGTTCGAGTCGACCCAAAAAAACAGCGGCCGCCAAGGGGGCGGTCGCTGCCATTCTCTCTTGTGTTCAGATGCGGCTTACAGAGAGCTCGCAACCGAACTGAACACGCCACTCAAATCCGTGCCGACAGCAGTGATGGCCACGATAATCACAACCGCGACGAGCGCGGCGATGAGGCCGTATTCGATGGCGGTCACGCCGGACTCGTCGGTCACGAAACGCGAAACACGGTAATTCATGATAGTCTCCGTTGGATTGACGTCAGATTGATATCCGTGACAACCCCGAAACTCGGCAGCGGCCGTCAGTAGGACGGCCGCTGCCGTTGTTTGGTATTCCGTGGCGAATTACAGCGAGGCAGCAACAGTGCTGAATGTCCCCGAAAGCTTCGTGCCGACAGCAGTGACGGCCACGATGATCACAACCGCGATGAGCGCGGCGATCAGGCCATATTCGATGGCGGTCACGCCCGACTCGTCGGAAACAAAACGCGATACAAGGTTTTTCATTGAGTTCTCCATTTGATTGACACCAGTTTGACACCCGTCCAGCCAGTGCCGATCTTTGTTAGCGGCCGCAACGCGTGGACACGGCGGAACACTACCCAGATCGTCCTAACAACCGTTTAAGCCGGAAAGTACCCGCAAAGCCGAGTTCGCTCCGATTTGGCACGGAAACGGTGTGATAGGATAACAAAGCACGAGACGTAGTTCCGGTTTGTTTACCAGTCGCCGCAAAAACCACCGCGCATCTGCATGAAACACCGAACCCGACCCCTCGCAGCAACCGCTGCACGCAGCCGATGAACCGCCAGGTGGCCAAGAATGGGCACGCGGAGCCGCCCCCCGGTCCGCGCGAAGCGCGGCCGGAGGACAGGCTCAGAACGCGGAGAAGGGGAGGTACACACGCGGCATGCGCGGTGGTGCGAGAATCCGCAACTCCCTATAACCTCGTCATGGCCGGGCCGTTGTCCCGGCCACCCATGAAAACCGTGGCAGGCATGGTTCCCCGCGACGCCTTCATCGCCGTTTACATGATGAGCAACAGGAAACACGGCACGCTCTATATCGGCGTGACCGGCAACCTCGTTCGCCGCGCCGGCAGCATCGCGAAGGCGAGATCGAAGGGTTCACGAAGAAGTACGGCCTGAATCGGCTTGTCTGGTACGAGCATTACGAGAGCATGGTCGGGGCAATCCAGCGCGAGAAATCGCTCAAGAAGTACAGGCGCGACTGGAAGATAAATCTCATTAACGGGACAATCCCGATTGGAATGATTTGTACATGGGGCTTGCACGCGGTGTTCATGGGTGGCCGGGCAGCCTGCACTCCGGCCGCGCTCTCGCGCGGACCGGGGTGGTCCGGCCATGACGAGGTTAAAGGGCGGTTTACCGCCAGCTCTACGGCCGGCCCGAGCCGCGCCAGGTGAAGACGGAGGTGGTTGCGTAGTTCCAGACGGCACCGATCAGAACGCCGGAGAGGCCTGCGATCCACCACGCATGGTGCGAAACGAAGAGATAGTCGGCGATGCCGACATTTGCAGCGGCGCCGATTCCGCACGCGGCATAGAACGTCAGCAGGCCGGCGAACATCCGCCCGCCCACAAGCCGCTTGTCACGATAGGTCAGCGCATTGTTCAGGAAGAAATTCCCCGTCATCGCGACGACCGCCGCGCTCGCCTGCGACAGATTGAAATCGACACCCAGAGCCTTCAGCAGAAGCGTCAACGTGACCATGTGCACCAGTGTGCCCAGCGCGCCGACGATGGAAAAAGCCACGAAGCGCGGCGGCAGAACATGTCCGATCGTCTTGTCGGCCAGCAACATCGCATAGTCCCACATCGCCGCGGAATCGAACTTGCTTTCACCGGAGAGCCGGCCGCGGAAGTGATAGGGGATTTCTTCGTACCGCAGCGGATTCGGCGCCGAGGCGAAAATGTCGAGCAGAATCTTGAACCCGATCAGCGAAAGCCCGCGCGCCGTGCTCATGAAGGAGTCGCGGCTCATCATGAAATAGCCACTCATGGGGTCCTGCAGGTCGACATGGGTCGCCAGACGGCTCAGTTGGGCCGCGAACCGGCTCATTGCCGCACGCCGATTGTTCCAGTTGCCAATGCTGCCGCCCTCGACATGTCGGCTGCCCACCACGATGTCGACGCTGCCCTGCGCCAGGCGCAACAGCATGAGTGGCAGGATTTGCTCGTCATGCTGGAAATCCGCGTCCATTACTGCGACGTAGGGTGCGCTGCTCGCCAGGATGCCTTCGACGCAGGCGGAAGAGAGGCCGCGCCTGCCGATGCGGTGAATGCAGCGCACGCGGGGATCGCGCCGGGCGAGCGAACGCACCGTTTCGGCGGTGCCATCAGGAGAATCGTCGTCGACGAATACGATCTCCCATGCCGTATGTGGAAGAGCGACGCCGATCCGCCGCACCAGCTCTTCGACATTGTCTCGCTCGCCGAAGGTCGGAACGACGATGGAAAGGAGGGGAGCGGTTGCGGGCGCATCTGCCGTGACGCGCGTCGAATGCGCCTGCGGCTTTGTCTCGAGCTTCAGCATGCGGGTCTTCGCGCGCCCCCTGCGCTTATGTCATGAAGCAACTTGCCTCACGCGCCGTTTACGCAACGTAAATCAGGGCCAACCCCACGGAACCCTTTAGTAAGGCCCCGCCGATAATCTCCGCCGGTACTTCCATCAAGAAAAGTCTCACGCAGAGGCGCAGAGACACAGAGAAGGAAGGGTCACAATGAGACCGCGCGGGCAGTGAGAAAGAATCTTTTCTCAGTGCCCTCACTGTCTCATTGTCAAACTGTCTTTTTCTCCGTGTCTCCGTGCCTCTGCGTGAACCCTGAACCGTGAGAAAACTGCCGTGTCGGTGCATGTGAACGCCTGGGATCGGACGCAGGGGGCTTTCGTCGTTGCGGCGGTGGCGGCGCTCGCCGTGTACGTATTGGCGTTGCTGTCGCCGGCGATCTTCAATGATGGCGACACCTATTGGCACATAAGGGCGGGCCAGTGGATGCTGGCCCATCGCACCGTGCTCTCCGCCGATCCCTTTTCGCTGTCCTTCGCGGGCAAGCCCTGGGAGACACAGGAATGGCTCGCGGAGATCGCGATGGCGGCAGCATTCCAGGCCCTGGGCTGGAGCGGCGTGGCCATCCTGACCGGTGCGGCCATGGCTTCGGCCGCGGGCCTGCTCGGTCTCTATCTCGCAAAACATCTCGATCCGGTTCCCTGCCTTGTCGTGCTGATCCTTGCGCTCGCCTGCGTCATGCCGGACTACCTCGCGCGTCCTCACATCCTGGCGTTGCCGTTCCTGGTCGCGTGGCTCATCGGTCTCGCCGACGCCAATGCGCAACACCGGGCGCCCGGCTGGCGCCTCCTTCCCGTGATGGTGGTGTGGGCCAATCTGCATGGCGGCTTCGTGTTCGGGCTCGCGCTGATCATTCCATTTGCCCTCGAAGCCGTATTCGCCGATCGGGCCAACGCAATGAGGACCGCGAAAAACTGGGCGCTTTTCGCGGTCGCGGCTCTCGCGGCAACGCTTCTCAATCCTCGCGGACTGAGCGGTCTTCTCTACCCCTTCGAATTGATGCGTTTGAAGAGTCTTTCGGCCATCGGCGAGTGGCAAAGCCCCGATTTTCACACGCTCAATCCTGTGGAGATTACGGCCCTTGCAGCGATTTTCTTCTTCATCTGGCGCGGCGCGCGGATGTCGGCGATACGCCTCGTCGTTTTGCTGGCGCTGTTTCACCTTTGGCTCGAACACGCGCGCTACGGCATGTTGCTCGGAATCGTGGGCGCCGTTCTTGTCGCCGGCCCGTTGGGGGCGGCTCTGACGAGAGAGACGGCCTCGTCACGCCTGTGGCCGCATCGCAGGTTTGCGTTTACGTCGCTCGCAGCCGCGATGCTGGTCGTTGCCCTCGTTCGCGTTGCGTGGCCGATCCAGCGGACCAATGAACCTGGCTCGTCCGCGCTCGCGGCAATTCCCGCATCGCTCGCCGCCGAACCCGTCTTCAACAGCTATGCGTTCGGTGGGCTGCTGATTTTCGACGGCATCAAACCGCTCGTCGACAGCCGGGCGGATCTCTATGGCGACGTGTTTCTGGCCGAATACGCGCGGACGATCGCGGCGGACGAACCCGCTGTTGACGCGCTGTTCCGAAAATATCGCGTAACCTGGACGATGCTTGCGCCCGGCGATGCGCTCATCGCCGCCATGGACCGGCGCAAAGGCTGGCACCGGTTCTATGCCGACAAATACGCGGTAATCCACGTCGCGGACGCCGCCGCACCGGCGAACAGATTAAGCGCCGGGAGTCCGTAGCCCACCCCTCACCCGCGCCTGAGTGGTTGCCACGCCCCCTGCTTAATCCCTCTCCCACAAGGGGAGAGGGAATTCCCCGCGCCGATTTTCCTATGTTTGATGCAAGATTCCGATTCCCCTCTCCCCTGGTGGGAGAGGGATGCCGGTACGGGCAACGAATTCTGTTCAGGGCGCGGGTGAGGGGGCGCCGCGCTTGTAGATCTAACTTTCATCCGCCTCCGCAGACTTAAATCTTCCTTTACGGGTCTCGGACTAGTTTGGCCGCGCACGCTGGAGAAGAAACACATGGTACGCGCGTTCCGTATTGCGATTTTGGCGGCGTCATTGCCGCTTGTTGTCCCGGCCGCGGCCGCGACCACTTCCAACGCTGTGTGCCACCCTGTCCATCGCCATCACGTCGTTCACGTCAAAGCCGCAGTCGTGTACCATGCAGACACGGGTCTCGGCGTGACAATCGATCAGGCGCGCCTCATCTCGTTTCCCCAACCCGTCAAAACGGTGTTCGTCGGCAATCCCACGGTTGTGGACGTCTCGATGATCGATTCGCAACACGCGTTCCTTCTCGGCAAGACATTCGGCGTGACGAATATGATCGCGCTCGCAGCCGACGGGAACCAGATTTCGAATCAGCAGGTCACGGTGCTCAACAATGGCGCCGCGGTCACGATCAATCGCGGCGCGGACCAATTCAACTACATGTGCACGCACGCGCATTGCGAGACCGCGCCGCGGCCTGGCGATCCGGCCAACTATGTGGGGAACACGGAGGGCACCGCGACAACGCATTCAAGCGCCGCCAATGCGGCGGGCACGAACGTGCAAGCGCAGCAAGCCGCTTCGAACTAGTCCGCAACTCGATCCGTATGGTGGTGTGGTCTCATGGTTCGACAGGCTCACCATGAGGAAGAAAAGACCTCACCCTGAGCTTGTCGAAGGGTGAGCTTGTCGAAGGGTGAGCCCATCCAAGGGCGAGCTCCGCACAGAAGGTGCGATTCAGCTTGACCGAAACGCGCTCCCTGCATTGGCCGGCGGTCAGCACCCTCGCCCGGAGTGATGCGCAGTCGCTTGCAAGCCCTCGCGTGATGGAGGCGGTGACCCGCTTCGCGGCCGTGCTGTGCCTTTTCACGCTGGCTACCGTCCTGATCTTCTGGCCCTGCATCGCGCATCTGCATACGGCGCTGATCGGGCCGCCCGAAGACAACATGAACGATTTCTGGAACAGCTGGTACGCCGTAGTGGGCCGGGATCCGGCGCATTTCTTCTTCACTCGCCTTCTCCGGTTCCCGGAGGGCACGTCTCTCATCTACCAGTCCTTCGCCTACCCGCAGGTTTTTGCGGTGGTGGTGCTGAGCCGGGGTTCCGGCACCGACATGGGCACACTCGTCGCGCTGCAGAACATCACGCTGCTCGCGTCATTTCCGCTGGCCGGCGTTGGGGCATTCTATCTCGTGCGCCATCTGGCGCAGAGCACCGTTGGCGGACTGATTGGCGGCTTCGTATTCGCCTTCAATCCGTCGCACGTCGCTCACGCGCTCCACCACGCGGGCGTAGCGTCGATCGAATTCCTGCCCTTTTTTGTCCTGGCTTATCTGCTTGCGCTCGATCGTCGAAGCGCAGTCTGGCTTGGAATAGCGGCGGTTTTCTACGCGCTGAGTGCGCTTTCGTGCTGGTACTATCTGTTCTACTGCGCCTATTTCATCGGCTTCCACCTGCTCTACCTGCGCGTGCGCGATCACGCATGGCCCCGCGGCTGGAATCTCACGGCGCCCGCGTTCTGCCTTGTCTCCACCCTGGCGATCCTCTCGCCCCTGATTGTGCCGATGGTTATGTTGGCACGGCCGTCCGTGTATGACGGGGGCGGCAATACGCTTGTCGCGGATCTCCTGGGCTATTTCGCTTTTCCTCCGGAGCATCTGCTGTCCAGTCTTTCCCGCGGCCTCCGTTTTACCGGCTATCCTTGGGAATCCACCGTATATCTGGGTCTGGTCAATCTGGCAGTCCTCGGCTGGCTGTGGCTGCGCACCGGCTTCGCGCGCACGTCGCCTCTGTTCTACGTCGCGTTCGGCATGTTGACATTCTGCATCCTGGCGAGTGGCGAGGCGCTGCATGTCGACGGTATGGTGACTCCCCTGCATTTGCCGGACGCCGCGCTGGACAAGCTGCCGTTCTTCGCCAATGTCCGCGCTCCGTCGCGCGCCATCGTGTTCGTCTATCTGTTTCTGGGGATGGGGATCGGCTCCGCAGCGGCCGCGGCCCTGCGGCATCGCCACTTCGCTTCGAAGGCCGGCGTTGCAGCCATGGCGGCGCTTATCGCACTGGATTTCTATCCAGCGAACCTTGCGGCGACGCCTGTTGCGTGTCCCTCCGGGCTCACGGTGCTGAAGACCGACCCGGATCGCGGCTTTGGCGTGCTCAATCTCCCGCTAAGCTATGCCGACGCCGACTCGTACATGCTCGAGCAGGCGTGCCATGGTCGCCCTCTGGTCGACGGCATCACTTCGCGCGAGATGGCAACCACGCTGATCAACCGCCTGTCGTTTGGAGATGTCCCCACGCAGCGAGAACAGCTCATTCGGGCGCATGTGAAATACATCCTGGTGCACCGGCCAAGGAACGGGCTCTATGCGTGGAGCAAGGAACTGCCGCCTGTCGCGCAATTCCGTAAAAACTACCGCGCGGCCTACGACGGTCCGGACATGATTGTGCTGCGCGTTTATTAGAGCAGTTTCGGATCCAATTTACTCACCTTTTGGGTTATGGCCCGCGCAAGGCGGCCACCCAGATGGAAGCGATGTGCGGTCGGCGATGAAGGCTGAGTGGCCCGGTCTCCGCTGTCGCCCCCCGGTCCGCGCGAAGCGCGGCCGGAGGACAGGCTAAGCCGGGCCATGACAAACTTTTTGATTCGGCTCATTCAAAACCAGCTCCAGGACTGCCAATATCGCGCTCGCAGCCGACGGGAACCAGATCGTGAATCAACGGGTCACCGTGCTCAACAACGCTGCCGCCGTCACCATCAATCGCGGTGCGGAACAGTTATTTCCCTTTCGAGCAGACGGGAGCGCGCCGCTCGCGACGGATCAAACGTGCACAGATTGAAACCGTCGACACGCCGGCAATAGTGAAAAAGAACTGGTTTCTGAAGGACCTGCAACGCGAACGCATCATTCAACACGTACGCGGTATCGGGCCGCAATCCATTTTGCAGCACAGCTCTGGGCGTCGATGTGCAGTCGATTGTAAACGCCTTGATGCCGATCCGGCCCAGATATGCGCTGTTGAGCGTCAGATTGGATCGGGCCACCAAACGGGCGAAATGCGGCCACGCCTCAAGTCCTCCCGGTGATGCATTCGGGTCGCACTGCATGGCTGGAAGAATAACAAGATGGCGATGGTGCTGCAGTAGCAGTGTCCAGTCGGCGGAAATCAGCGGATTGGGGTGTGGCTTCTCGGACGCGATTGCAACGTCGTTTCGGAGAGTATGGATGTCGGCGTATTGGAGCAGGAGCGCGGCGGCAAGTACCGCACGTTGCCATGTTATGGATCGAATCGAAATGACAACACCGGCTATTGCCGCAAGAACAAGCAGATAATAAACAGGCCAAAACAGGCGACCGGATGAGCGAAGGGCAGCGAGCCAATAAAAAACCAGGTTAGGCGCGGGAATTGTGAAAAGGACCTGGTTTCCAAACGTTACCTTCAGTGAGAGAGCAAGAACGGTAAAAACCACCGACACGATCACCAGGGGTCTGAGCGATGGCGACCACAGTCCCCGCAGGAATTTCGGCTTTCGGGCGAGTGTGACGGTCAGGAGCAGAAGGATGCCGATGCCCAGATAATTGTATCCTTCATAAGCCTGCCCGCTGCCGATCAACGGGATGTGCTTCAATATCAGCGCGCCCCCGAGAGGATCGATCGGCGACAGGATGTTCATGGAATAATCGGTGTATCCGCCACCGGCGAAGTTCCCGATCGTGACGAAGCCGAATACGGTGAGCGAGGCCAAGGTTGCGGCCGGTATCATCGCTGTCCAGAACGCATAGGAGTGGAGCCATCCCGATAATCCGGACGATGAACGGGATTGGCCGGGTTCCTTCGTCGATGCTGCCTTATCGACAGGCGGTACGTCGTGTTGGCGTTCTTCAAGATGGGCGCGCAAAAGTGCCGCAAACGCCAGCACGTTCGCCATAAAGGCGAAGTAAGGGGAAATTGCCGCCGCGACCACGCAAAGTGCCAGGAACGGCGCCATGTAGCGCGCCAGTCCGCCGGTTTCAGAGGCCGACCTGAAGTAATAATAAATGCAGGCGAGGAGAATCCAATGGGTCGAGTGTGGAAAATGCCCGTACAGGCGGATCGTGAGGATCGGTGAAAGAAGGAAAAACAATCCTCCCAGAAGCGTGACAATTCGGTCCGAAGAAAAAAGCGAAGTAAGCCGGAGGCCGTAATAAGTCTGAAGTACATAGCACAGAGCGGCGTAGAGCCCGAGATACTGAAAGTTTTGGGGCAGAAACGAAGATATGGGGCGAAGAAGGACCCCGATAAGCGGAATGATGTCCAGATTGGAGGCCGATACGCCAGACGGATAATCGAGACGGGTCAGGATGGTTGGAGGAAAGCGCCAAACATGTTCGTGACGCAGGAATTCCCAACCCACTTCATATTGGGCCGCATCACCGGCAAGCCACGATAGATTTAGAGGATTTATTTGGCGCCAACCGATCAGCAACCAGACGTCCAGCACTCCGGCGAGTATTGCCACGCACCAGTACAGCCGCGAGTCGCGCAGCAGGGTTAGTTTGCCAAGACCGACATTCACATCCGGCGAGAAATATCGGATCGCCATCTTCGTCTCCATACTGATCTTGGGCTGCGGTTGCGCTGCAGCTTCTTGACGCGCTGCCGCTCCGTGCGGCCGTGGCGAAACTCGCTGTCGCAGTGACGCCTATCGGCGATGGGATTGTCGCCAAACTTGAAGTGATTCACCTTACGCTCGATGTCGGAAGCAAGGCCGTCATCGTCGTAGCCACGCGTTTGAATCGTTCATGCACACCGTCCGGCTCTTCGCGCGCGTTGGAGGCCGCTACCGCGTCTTCGTGGACAGCCAAGCGACCTGCGTGCAACGCGCGCTGCCAAACGATCGCCGCGACCGCCGGGCATGCGATGAGCGCTGCGGGATGCGCCGTCGGCCACCAGAATGCGCCGAAACTCAAAATCGAGATCGCAACTGCGGCCCATTCTTTCGCGTCGAAGGCGCGGTGTCTGTAGAGGAACGCCCATGCGACAGAGAGAAGCGTAAGGTCGTAAGCCTGGATGTAGGCAGACGCGAGCGGAATGGCTGCGGCAAGGCCAGCGGCCTTCACCGCGAATGCGGCCCGGCTCCGCCAAAGTGCTGCGACACCGATCAGGCAGGCGAGGCTAAGCCCGGCCTGCATGGCCCAGGCAATCCTGTCCGGCACGGCCAGACAGCGCGCGAGGCCATAAAGGCTCTGCAGGTTGGGCAGATAATCGGGGTTCGTGATCATGACCTGCCGGCTCACGATCGAAAGGTCGTGAACGAAAGCCGCGTACGTGTCGAATCCAAACACGGCGCCCGACAGCGCCGTCCAGAATGCGGTGCCGACGCATGCCCAGCCGAATGCGCGCCAATACCCGCCAAAGGCGAGCGCAATCGGAAACAGCACGCCGAGTTGGGGCTTGTAGCTTAAGAGGCCGAGGAGGAAGCCGCTGAGCGCGGGCCGGTGCTCGAGAGTCAGCAGGGCGGCTCCGACGATGGACGCGGTGAGGAACTGGTTCTGCCCGTGCACCATGCCGAACCAACCCCAGGGCGGCGCGGCGGCGAGGAAAAACGCTTCGCGGCGCCTCGCGATCGCGACCGTGACGCCAGCGTGAAGGAGCAGCGTTACATCGTTCAACACGTTGAAAGCCGCCGCATAGGGCAGGCAGGCAAGCGCCGCGGCAACGAAGAGAAAGAGCGGCGGATACCACCACCCCAGCAGATCCCTGAAGGGATGGCCGACCGTTGCGATTTCGGCGGCGTGCCTCAGATGCGGGTCGTAGGCGGCGAGGGGATGTCCTTGCAGCGCGAGCTTTCCGGCCGACCAGAAGGACACGAAATCGTTGACGAGCGGATGGCCGTGAGCATCCACAAGCCAATGATACCATCCGCACATGACCGTGACGGTGATCACAAAGGCGATGCCGAGAGCCGAAGCTGCTACCAGCACGAGTGCTCCGGCATTTAACCGTGAACTGCGGGCGAGCGCGGATTGGGCCGTTGCCATCGCGCAAACACTAATCGAACGTGGTTTTTTTCCTGTTAAGGCGATGCTCCGTCCGCTCCTTTTCCTCCTCCACTTTGGGGAAGGAAAACCGATTGGACGTCGTTTGGTTCAACTTCTGTTCGGCCTCTCGATCTCACGAATGTTCCAGCCAGACAAAACTCGGCAACGAGCTTCCGATTCGCGCCACTCCAGCATTCTTTAAGAAAACCTTAAGACCCGGATTGAATGATCTGCGGGCATCGAATGGCGCGGAAAGAGATGCAGCCGGCGGTTGCAGATCGCTCGACCGCCGTCAGGAAGGAGATGGCGGGTCATGGGAGTTTTCTCGCGCCGGCGCGACGCCGGCGAAAAGTCCGAACGACGCTCTCATTCATTCGCGAGCTGCGCGAAGATCGGGGCGTCAAGGTCAAAGAAAGGTTGCCGCGCACCATTCACATTCGCTTGCCGCGCTTATCCCGAATTTCATCTGTTAATGCCACTCTAAGCCTATCGAGAATGGAAAGGTCGGTCATGCCTGCAAGAACATCACGCCCTCAAACGGGTTCATCCGGGTCGGACTGGCGTCCTCGCAGTGCCGCCGCCCGATCTGCCGTGCATCGTATTCTCCGGGAGTGCGGAGGCGTTACGGCAATCGAATATGCCATGATTAGTGCTTTAATCGCACTGGCGATCGTCACCGCGGTCCATCAGCTCGGCCAGACGGCATTAACGCAAATATTCAACGTGATCGCGAGCGCGCTCTGATCCTGGTTCTGCGGCCGCCGGCCACGCTTGGCGCGCCGCGCGCCTGGATTGGGTGATCGCCGAAGCGCAAGAACCAGCGGGACGTGATCGTTTTCCAGTCAAGGCGACGTTCCGGCGACCACGATGCTTTTCGGGAGAGCCGGTTTCGATTCTGCGGGTGCTTTCTGATTCCTTAGTCCGAATAATGGATATGTGGACAGATGACGACAAAACGATTCCTCGGGCTCGACGGCCTGCGTGGTGTCTGTGCGCTGACTGTTCTTTTCTATCATTGCAGTGATTTTTTCCACAAGGGGCCCATATTCCTCCACGGGTTTCTTGCCGTGGACATGTTCTTCATTCTCAGCGGGTTCGTGATTGCCCTGACTTATGAAGACAGCCTCAGAAGCGGCGGACTGGCTTTCAAATTCCTGTTCAAAAGAGCGCGCAGACTCCTTCCGACCTACTGGCTCGCGGCGGTCATCAATATCGGAATATTCCTCGCGATCGCTGTTTCGGGGATCCTGTTCTTCGAAGATTCGTGGTGGATGGTCTGGCTGTTCATCCCGCTCACGACCCTGTTCCTGATACCGGACTACATCACGCCAGACGGCGCGATCTATCCCGCAATGGATGGCGTGACCTGGTCACTCTTCGTCGAATGGATCGCCTACGCCGCCTATGGGGCTGGCGCGTTCCGGTGGAAAACGTGGCTGATCGCCATGGTGGCCGCAAGCGGATGGGCGTTGATGACGTTTCGCGGTATTCACACAGGTCAGGGCTGGATCGGCGGCGGAGACCGCACGACCCTGCTCACCATCGGCGTCTTGCGTTGCGTACCGGCCTTCGCCGCAGGAGTGGTCATCTATCGGATTCACAGGCACCCATGGTTTCAGCGGCTCCCCGTCGTCTCGACAGAAATTCTGCTTTTATTGTGGTTTTGCATGGCCGCCGTCCCGAGACCGACGGCGACGCCGGTGCTGGACTCGATCATCGCGGTGATCCTCTGCCCGCTGCTGGTATGTCTTTTGATTCGATCGGACCACAAGACGCCGAAGTTCTGCAGGCGAATCGGCGATCTGTCATACCCGCTCTATGTCGTTCACCCCGGAATCATCATGATTGCGACCTACACGCCGGTCTTTGGCCTCTCGCACGGACCGCATCCGTTGAATGCCATGCTGGTGGTAGGTCTTTGCATCGCGCTGGCATGGGGTGTCTCGGAAATCGTCGCGCGCATTCCGCGCCGCCGCGTTGCTCATGTCTCCACGCGCGAATATGCGGGACTTGCTTCCCGACTCCCGCGCGAAGTTGCGTCAGGTGAATTGAATTCCGTGGCGCCTGTGTAGGAGAAGAAGAGACTGTGGGACCTAGTGGTCCGATTCCAACTCTTCATACCTAAAACTTGTCATAGGCCCCCCTGGTCCGCGCGAAGTGGGGCCGGAGGACAAGCTTCACGCGCGGGTCATGACACTCTCTTGGGGAACGACGTATTGGATTCGATCTACCAGACTTTGGCACCTGTCACCATCTGATGGCGCTAAATATGTTCGAGAAGTCGTCGGACCAGGGCGTGTCGCTGCGCTCAGGCTTCAATGCACGCCATCGCTTTTCGGGGGTAAGAAAGCTGAAATCGGCAGGCACTCGCGCGACCGCCACCCATTCCGATGCGCTGGCGCCGCGAGACACTTCTGCCGGGGACGGATCGAACAGTTCGTGCCTGCTGACGGCATCGACGCTTTCAACCAGCGAGGCGAGCACCGGGAGAAGGTGCAGATATTCGTTGCTGATATTGAATAGAACGATTCCTCGCGGCTTCAATTTTTGCAGATAGAGCTCGACCGCCTCCTTCGTGAGAAGATGCACGGGAATGGAATCCGAGCTGAATGCGTCGATGACGATCAGATCATAGGAATGATCGGGCATGGCTTTCAGCGATAGCCTGCCGTCTCCGAGAACGACCTTCGTGCCGGCTCCGCAGTCAGCGAGGTAGTGGAAGCGGCGCGTGTCCCGCGCGATCTGTTCCACCGCACCATCGATTTCGAAAAACGTCCACATTTCTCCGGGCTTGCGGTAGCAAGCGAGTGCACCGGTGCCCAGCCCGATCGCCGCCACGCTGGGCCTGACCCCGGAAAGCGCGAGCATCTGTCCGACCGGTCCCGAGCGGGCATAGTACGCCAATGGTTCGCGCCACAGTCCGGGATCGACGAACTCCGTCCCATGCATTGTCGTCCCGTGAATCAGTGCCGTCTTGCGGCCACCTTCGATGAGCTTGACTTTGATGACGCCGAAAAAATTGCGCTCGGTTTGCAGCACATCGACCGAATTCTGCGCCAGCAAGGCACTGCAAATCACCGCCGCGACGCTGAAAGCGAAGCGAAAGGGTCGCTCGGCGAAGACATAGAGCGCCACTGCACAGGGCACGAGGAGGACGACGCGGCCGATCAGACCGGTCGGTGTCGCGTCGATTGAGCGGTAGGCGATCGCAGCGACGGCCAGCCCCAGCAAGAGCGGATAGACGACGTCACGTAGCGTGAGATTTTTCGGCTGGTTGCTCATCAGGGCGCGCAGTGCGCACGCCGCAGCCAGCGCGAGGTAATATTCGTAATCGGATGAAAAGATCACGGGCGCGACAAGAGCGTTGAAAATGCCGCCTGCGGCGCCGCCGATAGACATGCAGAAATAGAACTCGGTGAGGCCGTTCACTCCAGGCCTGCGTTTTGCCAGTTCCGTGTGGCAGACCACGGCGGTTATGAAAAACGTCAGTAGGTGTGCGCAAGCAACCATGAGGATGGAACCGCGGCGCTCGAAAATCAGCTCCAGCATCATCATCGTTGCGACGAGCACGATGCCGGTGGCTTGCGCTTTCAGAGTCCAATCGGTCTTTAAAAATGATTGCCGTGCGAACGCGACGATGAAGGAGAGCAGATACAGCGCGAGCGGGATCACCCAAAGCAGCGGAGCGGCGGCGATGTCTGTGGTGATATAGGTGGTTACACCCAACAACAGGCTTGACGGCACGAACGCGAGCGCGACCCAGATGAATCGTTGACGCCAGTTGGTTGGCTGTGCGGCCGGAATTGCAGCGTCGGCCGCCGGCGGCGTTGCGTGCCCCTCCGTCCGAAACAAGAACACGCCTGCGGCAATCAGCACCAGGAGCAGGCCTTCATAGCCCAACGTCCAAGCGCCGCTTTGACCAGCCAATGTCAGCGCGGGTTCGAGCAGGACGGGAAACGACAACAGCGCCAGCAGGCTGCCGAAATTGCTGGCAGCGTAGAGAAAATAGGGATCGCCGCTCAGCCTGTGCCCACTGCGAGCGAACCACGCCTGGAGCAGCGGCGCCGAGGCCGACAGGGCAAAGAAGGGCCAGCCCACCGAAGTCACCAACAGGACGAGAAGCCAGGGTATGGGCGATCGGCCCGCAGGTGGTACGAGGTTTTGCGAGACTGCGAATGGCAGGAAGAACAACCCAGCGGCGACTATCGCGCCATGGATCACGAGTTGCCAACGCAGTCGGGGGACCTTGGTGGTCAACAGGTGTGCATAGCCGTATCCGGCGAGCAGCACGAGTTGAAAGAACATCATCGCCGTGTTCCAGACGGACGGCGATCCGCCGAGAGACGGCAAAACCATCTTTGAAAAAAGCGGCTGCAGCCAGAACAGCAAAAACGCGCTGGTGAAGATGGCCGCGGCGAAAACAGCCTTCGACACGGAGGCTTTCGCGTCGGTCGTCAGGAAAACTCGCGAGGGTGCAGCTGCCTCCATGGGCCTCAACTTACGGCGGCGAGTGCTAAATTCTGCTTACGGGATGTTTGCCGATCGGCCACCGCAGGAGTGGAACAAGCGTTCGAATTCCCCACGATGGGGGAGGAAAAGAGCGGGCAGCCAAAACGATTACGCTCTACAGAATCGCTTCGATGCCTTTGCGCCGGATGACGTTGAGAAGCGCGATAGCGGCGCCCGTTGCATGTCTGGTGCCGCGCTCCAATTGCGACACGTAGCTGCTCGTCACATTCAGATGACGTGCGAACACCGCCTGGCTCATGCGTGCCCTTTCGCGCAAGGATCGAATTTGGCCGGGCGTCAGAGATCGGGCCGTGGCCGTGGGCCCTTTGACCATGTGCCGCATGGTGATTTTCGCATAGGCGGCATCGTCCAACAGATCTACGCGGCGCATGTCACGTGCGGTCTCAAGCAGCGCAGTGGCAAGGCGGCCGGTGCTTTTTCGCTTAGCTTTCATGTTTTCACCTCCACCAGGACTCCGCCGTCGCACTGGACGTGGTCTGCGGGAGCCGAGGTCGCGAGGAACCATGGCCGACGCAGAGTTCATGGGTGGCCGGGACATCCCAACCGGGGGACCGCCATGACGAGGCTTTTTTGGAACATATACGGTTGCAATTAGAACCGGAAGGGTATACAACGCCCGCGATGCTCAAGGAGATGACAGCATGGCTGGCGATTATGAGGTTGGATACGGGAAGCCGCCCGTGCATACGCAGTTCAAGAAGGGGCAGTCGGGGAATCCGAGTGGAAAGGCGGGGCCGAGGAAGATGAGGCGGCGGCGGTTCGCCGAGATTCTCGATGTCTGGCTGTTCGGATCCCCCGAAGCGTTGGCGAGGGCGCGCTGCCCGACCCCTTTTGGTGAGATGGCGCACGGCATGATTCTCGACGGCACGCGCGGCAAGACCGCGGCAATCCGGACGATTTTCACCTTTCTCGACGAACTGGACGGAACGGCCGGGCGCAGCCGCACCACGGCTCTCGACGAAAGGCTCGAGGAGGCGGAATGGGAAGAGGAGGCCGCGAACCTGCGTTGGGAGGAGGCTGCAAACCAGTTCTGGAACAAAGGGGAAACAAATACCCAGCCGATGGGTATTTCGCACGGTAATTTTGAAAAAGAGAAGCCGCGGACGAGGTGCGAGTTTGCGGAGGAGGTGTGTGAGGGCGAGGGGGAACAGGAGGTATAGGCTGAAGGCCCCCTCACCCATGCCGGAGCAGAAATCCATGCACGTATCTGCATCCCTCTCCCACGAGGGGAGAGGGGAATCGGAGTTTTGCATCGACAGCGAGAAATCAGCGCGTGGAGTCCCCTCTCCCCTCGTGGGAGAGGGGAAACATTCGAGTCCTCGCTACCACTCCGTAATGGGTGAGGGGCCGCTCCGGCCCGGTTATCATTGGCCCCGCTGACATGAACTCATCTCCCGCATCTCTTCTTCTTCATCCGGCGCAGGTGTGGACGCCGGGAGAGGGCGCGCCGGTTGAGGGTTGGGCGGTGCTGGTTGAGGGGGCGCGCATCCTCGATGTGGGGGCGCTGGAAAAGTTTGATGCGAACAAAGGCGCAGAGCGGATCGAGCTTCCGGGGGTGACGCTTTTTCCGGGGCTGATCGATGCGCATTCGCATCTGTTCCTGCATCCCTACAACGAAACCTCCTGGGACGATCAGGTGCTGAAGGAGTCGGAAGCGTATCGCACCTTGCGCGCCGCGCGGCACGCGCAGGCCACGCTCGAATCCGGCTTCACCGCTTTGCGCGATCTCGGCACCGAGGGCGCGGGAACTGCCGATGTAGCGCTGAAGCGCGCGATCGAGGACGGGATCATCCCGGGTCCACGCCTGTTCGTTGCGACGCGCGCCATCGTCGCGACAGGTTCCTATGGGCCGGCGGCGCGAAATTACTCCGGATTTCATCCGGGGCCCGATTGCTGCCTGCCGCAAGGCGCGGAAGAAGCAAGCGGCATCGATGAGATCGTTCGCGCGGTGCGGCGCCAGGCGAGCCTTGGCGCGGACTGGATCAAGCTCTATGCCGATTACCGCACGGGACCTCAGGGCGAAGTGCGGCCGACATTTTCGGAAGCAGAATTGCGCGCGGCGGTGGAGGCAGCGCATGACAGCGGACGCCCCGTCGCGGTGCATGCGATGGTCGACGAAGCGATGCGCCGCGCGGCGGTTGCGGGCGTGGATACGATCGAGCACGGCTATGGGGGATCGCGCGAAACCTTTGCGCTGATGGCGAAGACGGGAATCGCGTTCCTGCCGACGCTGACCGCGCCCGAAGCGATCGCGGAATATTTCCACGCCCATGACGATTCGCGCGAGCCGACCGAGAACATGGCGATGGCCGCGAAGGCTTTTCAGTTCGCGCGCGACGAAGGCGTCATCATCGGCTGCGGAAGCGATGTCGGCGTGTTCGCGCACGGCACCAGCCGGCGTGAGCTGGCATGGATGGTGCGGCTCGGCATGCGCGCGGTGGATGCGCTCGAAGCGGCGACCGCGGTGAACGCAAAGATCCTTCGCCAGGAAAGCGAGCTTGGGCGGATCCGCGCGGGCTTCCGCGCCGATCTCGTCGGCTCGCGCCGCGATCCCACGCGCGACATTGCGGCGCTCTCCGACATATGCTTCGTGATGAAAGACGGCGTTATCGTTTCCGATACCGAAAGTGGGCGCAGGCCATAAGGATTCGCAACATGGACCAGACAAGGCTGAAGAATTTCGTAGAAAAAATCTGGGACGAGACGGTGGTGCCGACGCTCACCGACTATATGCGCATTCCCAACAAATCTCCCGCCTTCGATCCCGATTGGCAGAGCCATGGCTATATGCGCGATGCCGTAAAACTCATGGAAGCCTGGGCGCGCGATCATCTGCCCTCCGGCGCGACGCTCGACATCGTGCAGCTGCCGGGCCGCACGCCGCTGATGTTCATCGAGATCTCGGGCGCGAGCAAAGACACGATCCTGCTCTACGGCCATCTCGACAAGCAGCCGGAGATGTTGGGCTGGGCAGAGGGCACGGGTCCGTGGACGCCGGTGCTTGTGGGCGACAAATTGTTCGGACGCGGCGGCGCGGATGACGGGTACGCGATGTTCGCCGCGCTGTCGGCGGTGCTCGCGCTGCGCGATCAGCAGGCGCCGCATGCGCGCTGCGTGATCGTGATCGAGGCCTGTGAGGAATCGGGAAGCCCCGATCTGCCTTTCTATGTGGATCATCTCGCCACGCGCATCGGCGAGCCGTCGCTCGTCATCTGTCTCGATTCGGGTTGCGGCGATTACGAGCGGCTGTGGCTGACCACGTCGCTGCGCGGCATGGCGGCGGGAACGCTCACCGTTCGCGTGCTCGACGAGGGCGTGCATTCGGGTGATGCATCGGGCGTAGTTCCTTCAAGCTTTCGCATTCTCTCAGAGCTTCTGGCGCGGCTGGAGGATCCGAAGACGGGCGACATCGTGCCCAGCGAGCTCTATGTGCATATCCCGCCGCAGCGCATCGAACAGGCGCGCGGGGCCGCGGAGATTCTCGGCGATAGTCTGTACACGAAGTTTCCGTTTGCCGGACAGACCGGCCCCGTCGCGCGCGATCTCGCGGAGCTGGTGCTCAACCGCACCTGGCGGCCGCAGCTGGCGGTGATCGGAATCGAGGGCCTGCCCGCGCCGCAGAATGCGGGCAATGTGATGCTGCCTTATACGACCGCGCGGCTGAGCCTGCGGCTGCCGCCGATTTTTCCCGGGGCCGAGGCCGGCGAGCTGTTGAAGCAGCTGCTCGAAGATGCGCCGCCCTATGGCAGCGTCGTGTCGTTCACGGGAAGCGAAGCGGCAAGCGGCTGGAACGCGCCGGCCCTGTCGGCCTGGCTGGAGGCATCCGTCACGCGCGCATCAAAGTCGGCGTTCGGGCCCGCACCCGCCTATATGGGCGAAGGCGGCAGCATTCCGTTCATGGCGATGCTGGGGGAGAAATTTCCGCGCACCCAGTTCGTGGTGACGGGCGTGCTCGGCCCGCATTCGAACGCCCACGGGCCGAACGAATTCCTCCACATCCCCACCGGCAAGCGCGTGACGATGGCCGTCGCCTCGATCATCGCCGACCATTTCGATGCGTAGCCGGCTTACACCGGGCTTCAGCGCAGCAGGCTGGTGTGGTGCGTGTTCGCAAGTCTGCGTCCGAACGGCGCGCCCGCCACCCGGTCGCAAAAGCCGAGCGTCTCGATGTCGGCTTGCGTGCGGCCGTTTACGGCCGGGTGCGTCACGTGCAGGTACCAGTCTTCGGCGTTGAGATGAGGGGGAAACTCTGCACCGTCGCGCAAAACGAGTTCGCGGCCGGAATCGTATTTGTGCCTGTAGAACAGATACAGCATGGGAAATCCTCCAGGCGTGTGTCCCTTGTGGCCCGTTGTCCGACAAATATGGGCACGTATGGCCCGATCCCGCCCGATCATTCCAAAAGGACGTATACGGAGAGTTTCCCGCCTCCGTCGCAATTGCCCGAATCTTGAATGAAATGCGCGCTACCGGAGGTCTTCGCTCCCGTCGCCGAGCACGTCCTCGCCGCTGCCGGCATTGTCCGTCGCGTCGGAATATTCCGCGGCGAAGCGCGACAGAGGCGCAGCATCGGGAAGGAGGTAGCCGAGCGCGTCCGCCGGTGCGCCCGCGCGCGCGGGCGGATATTCGAAATCCGATGCTGTCTCGACATAGACCGGTTCCTGCCGCGGCGTGGAGGTTTTGCTCCCGGGAAACAAACCTGTCCCCAGAATCGTGGCGGCAGCGACGAAGCCGATGGCAACGCCGCCCGCGACGACACTGCGGACGCGGCGGCGGCGCGCGACGATCACGTCAACCCTTTCGAGCACGCGGGCCGCGAAATCGGTTGCGAGACGAGGCTCGGTCACATGCATGTCGCTCATTCCGGATCTCCGGCCGGATCTCCGGCCAACAGGATTCCCCGCAGGTTCCGCCGCGCGCGGTGCAGACGCGATTTCACCGCCGCAACGCTCGTATTTGCAAGCCGCGCCAGTTCTTCGTAACTCCTTGGCTTCTCGAGCGAGAGCCGGAGCAGGTCGCCTTGTTCCGGCGGCAAAAGCGCCGCGCCATGTTCCACCGCTTCCTCGCGCCTGTCGCCTTCCGGCGGGTCGTGCACCGCGACGGATTCGTGCGCCGGCTGGTACGCCACGAAGAGCCGCCGCCACGACTGGCGGGCGCGCAGATGATCGCGGCATGCATTGCGCGCAATCTGGAACAGCCACGATTCGAAGCGGTCAAGCTCGCGCAGCCGCGGCAGCGCGATCACCATCTTCACGAAAATGGCCTGGCACAGATCTTCGCACTGATTCGCATCGTTCGTCTGCGCAAACACGAAACCCGCCACGCGGTCCTGATATCGTCCGATCAACGCCTCCAGCGCCCGCCGGTCGCCGCTGCACCCGCGCAGGATCAACTCCGCGAGGGGCAGCGGTTCCGGGCCGTTTTCCGCGCTCGGGCGGAGAGTCATGGGGCGCGCAGCCTGCCCGCAAACTACTCGGACTGGTCCTCGTTGGCGTCGTTCTGCTCCCGTCCCATGAGGTTCTGGATCTGCTGGTGCAGATTGCTGAGCTGCTGGTGAACCTGCGCGAGGCGATTGATCTGCTCGGGCGTGAGGACATTGCGGATGGCGAGGGCCGTGTCGATCATGTTCTGGTCGAGCTGCTGCTGGAGCTTGAAAGCCTGTTTCGTCAGCGGCGCCAGATCGGCAGCGCTGAGCGGCCCCGTGGCAAGAAGCCGGCCCGCAATCTGCTCGTGAAGGGCATGAAACTGCTTCATCAGCGGCTTGGTCTGGGAATGCTCCGACTCGAGGATTTGCTTGACCTGGGCATGCTGGGCCGCGGTCAGATTGGCCGATTTTAGAAGCATCAGAAAGGGCGCGTCATGCATCATGCCCATGCCGTGATGCCCCATGCCGCCATGGCCCTCCGACATGGACATGGCCGGGGCGGCCGGCATCTGCGCATTCGCGGTCTGCACGCCCATGACGCCGAACGCCGCGGCGACGGCCAGTTTGATTGCATTATTCATGAAGATGGTCTCCGGTTTGAACAGTGGATACCACAAAGACGGAGCACCCCCCCGAAAGTTTCGCCAGGCATGCCGGCGCAGCGCATGTTCGGATGGGCCAACCCTGTCACATGAAGGATGCCAACGATGTCCGAATCGCACGAACCCGGCACGCTCAAGGGCCGAAAGCTGGTGCAGGTCGCGCTCACGACGCGCGACATGGAGCGCAGCAAGCGGTTCTACCGCGATGTTCTCGGCCTGCCGCTGCTCTTTGAAACCGGCGGCATGATGTTCTTCGATCTTCAGGGCACGCGTCTTCTGATCGGCACAGAAAACGCCGGATATTCGCCGGGAGGGTCGGTTCTGTATTTCGACGCGCCCGATATCGATCGGCTGGCGCCCGCGCTCGAGGAGAAGGGCGTCGAATTCCTGGGTCCTGCACAGGTGGTCCAGCGCACCGACACGCATGAGCTGAAGATTCGTGCCTTCCGCGACCCCGACGGCAATCCGCTCGAATTGATGGGCATGGTCCCGCGCTGAAACCCATCCGCCATTCGCGCCGTCGGCTATGGAATGAGCACCGCCGCGCCGCTCAGTGCGCCGGCGCGGAGATCGGAAAGGGCGCGGTTCGCGTCGGCGAGCGGATAAAGGGTGGTTTCGGTGCGGAACTTCATCGCCTGCGCCAGCGCGAGAAATTCTCTGGCATCGGTGCGCGTGAGATTGGCGACGGATGACACCGAGCGTTCGCGCCAGAGGATTTCGTAGGGGAACGATGGAATATCGCTCATGTGGATGCCGGCGCAGACGACGCGGCCGCCGGAGCGCACCGCGCGCAACGCCGCGGGCACAAGCTCGCCCACAGGTGCAAAAATGATCGCCGCGTCGAGCGGCATGGGCGGCGGTGAAATGGAATCTCCTGCCCACACCGCACCCATCGCGCGCGCAAACGCCTTCGCCTTTTCGTCGCCGGGACGCACGAATCCATAGACGTCCTGACCGCGATGGTGCGCGGCCTGCACCGCAAGATGCGCGGCGGCGCCAAAGCCGTAGAAGCCCAGTCTCGGCGCATCGCCGGCGGCCTTGAGCGCTCGCCAACCGATCAACCCCGCGCACATAAGCGGCGCCGCTTCCGCATCGGTGTAGGCGCCCGGGAGCGGAAAGACGTAGCGCGCATCGGCGATGGTTTCTTCGGCGAAGCCTCCATCGATCTGGTAGCCCGTGAAGCGCGCGTTGGGACAGAGATTCTCTTCGCCGCGCCGGCAGAACTCGCACTTGCCGCAGGTCCAGCCGAGCCACGGCACGCCGACACGATCGCCCGTTTTCAGCACCTCGACGCCTGCGCCGATTTCTTCAATGCGGCCGACGATTTCATGACCGGGAACGATGGGCAATTTGGGATCGGACAGGTCACCATCGACGACATGCAAATCGGTGCGGCATACCGCACAGGCGGAGATACGAATGCGAACTTCGCCGCGCGAAAGCGTGCGCGACGCGAGTTCTCCCGGCACGAGTGGAGTTCCCGGTTTTTCCAGAATCATCGCGCGCATCGTCAAAGCAGGTTTTTAATCCGGCGCCTTGAGCCGGTAGCCCACGCCCTGTTCGGTCGTGATCAGTTGGGGGCGATCCGGATCGGTTTCGATTTTCTGGCGGAGCGTGCGGACGTAGATGCGCAGGTAAGCGACATCGGTTTCCGAGCCCCACACTTCGCGCATCAGGAAGCGATGCGTCAGCACCTTTCCCGCGTGGGCGACGAGCGTCCGCAGGAGATCGTACTCGCGCGGCGTCAACTTCACCTCGTGCTCGTGCACTGTCACGACGCGGCGCACGAGGTCGACGGCGAGATCATCAACGCGGAAAATCGGCCGCTCGCCCTGTTGCTGCAGGCGATGACGCAGGGCAGCGCGCAAGCGCGCGAGCAATTCGTCCATGCCGAAGGGCTTGGTGACGTAATCGTCTGCGCCAAGGTCGAGCGCGCGGACCTTGCCGGCCTCATCGGTGCGGCTCGACAGAACGATGATCGGCAATGTGGATCCGGACTCGCGCAATTGCTTGATGATTTCAAACCCGTCCAGCCCCGGCAGTCCAAGATCGAGCACGAGAACATCGACCGTATTCTGGCGCAATATCTCCCGCGCCGACGGGCCGTCCTCGGCCTCGATAACCTGATAGCCTTGCGACGAGAGACTCGTGCGCAGGAACCGCCGGATCGGTGGCTCATCGTCGACAACAAGAACGCGCTGAGGACCACTCGTCATGCGGCGCGCTCTCGCGGCTGTTCGGCAGGAACCGGCAAAGTAATGCTGATCAGGGCGCCGCGTTTGTCGCTTCGATTGCCAGCGCGAATAGTCCCGCCCATCGCTTCGACGAAGCCCCGGCAAATCGCAAGGCCCAGCCCGGTTCCCGCGCGCCTCCGGTCCGCAGCGTGCACGCGATAAAATTTGTCGAAGATGCGCTCCAGATCCTCCGGCGGAATGCCGTCGCCTTCGTCGGCTATCTCCAGTCGAACCAGATCGCTCTCCCGCCTTGCGCGCAGCTCGACCTTTGTATTCGTGGGAGCATATTTCGCGGCGTTGTCGAGCAGATTGAACAGCACCTGCTCGAAGAGCACCGGATCAAGCCTGAGCATCGGCAGATCCGCCGCGAGGTCGATCTGGACTTGATGGCAAGCGAGGACGCCGGAGGCGCGGCGGATTGCGCTGCCCACCACGTCTCCCAGATCCACGAAGTCGAGTCTCGGCTCAATTGCGCCAGATTCGAGCCGCGTCATATCGAGAAGATTTGCGATGAAGCGGTTCAGCCGCTCGGCCTCCTCCTGGATCGTTCCTGTCAATTCTTCTCGTGCGCGTTCGTCCAGATTTCCCCATTGGCTGCTGAGGCTGGTGGCCGAACCGAGGATAGAGGCCAGGGGTGTTCTCAGATCGTGCGAGATGGAGGTGAGGAGCGCAGAACGGAGGCGTTCTGTCTCTGCGGCGATGCGTGCACGATCGATGTCCTCCGACAGGTTGATGCGTTCGATCGCCAGTGCCGCCTGGTCGGACAGCGCATCGAAGAGGCGCCGCTGGTCGGGCGTGAGCAATGCGCCCGGCCGATCGCAGTCGAGGCCGACGATGCCCACCGTGCCGCGCCCGGTCCGCATCGGCAGAAAGAGACGTTTGGCGCCGGGCAGCGTGTCGGCGCCACGCCCGGCGGGAGTTGAGTGTTGCCAAACCCATTTGGCCGCCGCCAGATCGGCCTCATCGAGCGTGTCTTCCGGAGGATAGCCCGCGCGCACGGCGATGCTCGATCCCTCTGGTAGGAGGATCACAACGCGCACCTTGAGCATCTGGGCAAACTGGAACGCGGCGGCCCACAAGAGATCGTCGAGCGTGAAAACGGCCGCCAGCTTGCGGCTGAACAGATAGAGGTTCTCGGTGGTCGCGGCGCGCTCCCGCGCCGTCAGCGCCTGCGCGCGCACGCGCGCCGACAGATAGCTCGCGATCAGCGCGACGACAGTAAAGAAGAACAGCGCGACGACGTTTTCCGGATCAGCGATCGTGAAGGTGTAGAGCGGGGGCAGGAAGAAGAAATTGTAAGCCAGTGTCGCGACAAGGCAGGCAAACAGCGACGGCCAGAGCCCATAGGTGATCGCACAGGTCAGGACCGCGGTGAGGAATACGAGCGCGACATTTGTGATCCCGAATCTTTGCAGCAGCAGACCGATCAGCAGGGCGGCGATGACCATGCCGAGACTTCCGGCGAACGCCTTTGAGTCCCAGGTGGAGGATCTCCCATCGTTAGAAGAGTAGGGCGCGCGTTGCGCCGGGCCCTTCATCGCGCGTGTCAATTGCTCCGGGACGACATGCACGCTGATGTCGCCGGCACGGCGAATGATCTCGTGCGCGGCGGAGCCGCGAACGAGTTCGGACCACCAGTTGCGTTGGGCCGTCGAGGTGACGATATGGGTAAAGTTGTTGGCGTGCGCGTAGTCGATCACGCCATCGGCGACGCTTGATGCCGGCACGCTGACGGCCTGTCCACCGAGCCGCTCGGCGACCCGCAGCGCAGCCGCGACGCGATCACGCTCCGTTTCGTTCAGTTCCCTCGTGCGGGGAGTCTCGACATGGATTGCCGTCCAGGCCGCATGAAGCCGATCGGCCAATCTGCGTGTGTAGCGCACAAGTGCGCTCGCCCCAGGCCGCTCGTTCACGCAGACGAGCACCCGCTCGCCCGCTTCCCACGGACCCTGGATCGCGTGCGCCCGCATATAGCTGACCATCTGCTCGTCGACGCGTTGCGCCGTCCGGCGCAGCGCAAGCTCGCGCAGCGCGGTCAGGTTTCCGGGAACGAAATAGTGCTGGGCGGCACGCTCCGCCGCTTCGGGGAGATAGACTTTCCCTTCCTTCAATCGGTGCAGAAGGTCTTCGGGCGTGATATCAACCAGCTCGACCTCGTCGGCGCGATCAAGAATCGAATCAGGCACGGTTTCGTTCACCCGCACCCGCGTTATTTTAGCAACGACGTCATTCAGACTCTCGATATGCTGCACGTTAAGCGTGGTATAGACGTCGATGCCGGCAGCGAGCAGTTCCTCCACATCCATGTAACGTTTGGGGTGGCGGCTGCCCTCGACATTTGTGTGCGCGAGCTCGTCGACCAGCGCGAGCTTCGGCCTGCGCTGAAGAACAGCATCGAGATCCATTTCGGCCAGCACGCGTCCCTTGTAGGGCACGCGTTTCTTGGGAATTTTTTCGATGCTTTTGCTCAACAGGTCGGTTTCCACGCGCCCGTGTGTCTCCACAACTGCGATGACAACGTCGATCCCTTCCAGCTTGCGTTGGCGCGCCTGGCTCAACATCTCATAGGTCTTGCCGACCCCCGGCGCGGCGCCAAGAAAGATTTTCAGTCGGCCGCGGCCTTCCTTCGCCGCCTGCTGAAGAAGCGCATCCGGCGAAGGGCGGGCTGCATTATCGGTCATCGGATGAGCGTAGTCCCC
>DATMPH010000062.1:0-172467 GCA_035567755.1 Rhizomicrobium sp. | reverse complement strand
AGGCCAGCGCGCGAACCGCCGATGCCGTCTGCTCGGCCATCGGCCAGCTACTGACATCCTTCAACGCCCAGGAATGCGCCAACTACTTCAGGAATGCAGGCTATGCCTGATCAACCACAGCTAAATTCATCCCGCTCTAGCACTGGAAAGCGTGCAATGTGGGCGGATTTAGATAACTCGCAAAGATGGCAGTTGATAGGGTTCGCGGCCGTGAAAGTCGCGATTGGAATTGGCTTCATCACATTTGTCGGCGCACTCGCCTTACCATTTGTCCGAGAGCGCCTTCGCGTTCACTACGACCTCAAAGTCGCCGCTTACTACAACGCGCTTCCCGCGGGTACGAACGCAAATCGTCAAGAGGTTGTGAATTTGCTAAAGGATTGGTCCGCCGAAAAAACTCCTATGGCTACTCCATCCTCAGTCGGAACACCCCCCGGCCATGGGCGCACAGATTATGCTCGAATTGTAACGGATGGCGAACCTTATGAACCAAGGCTGCATCTCAGCACCTATTCGTCAATTAGGCAGTGGGAGTGCCACCACAATTGGGGTTGGGGCGACGGTTGGTTAGACCTTTGTTCCGAAGTTGATGAATCGACAGCCGCCTTGATTCACTACGAAGACGACGTGGAGAACTATTGGGTGTCACGGCTTCAACCTATAAGGCTTCCGGCGTTCGGTGTCCCGCACCCGATGCGGCACTAGCCCCCGTCGTACTGCCTATCGAACTCGAAAAACAAGCGCTTGTTTACACGCTCAACCCAATCCAACAAGTCCCTGAAACCATCGCCGTATACACCAATGCGCTGCAACCAAAGCCGGTAAGGTTCATTCGTAAACCTCAGCATCGGTGCGACACAGCGAACATCAGCCGCATGATAAAACGGATAAGCCGAGAACGTCCCATCCTCATTCTTAGCGAGACACCAATCCATCGACTCATTCCAAGAGCCGTGAATCGACTCCGACATCATGCCATAGGTGCAGGCGTAGAAATCGGCGTGCTCAACGTCCACAAAAATATCATGAAAGGTCTTCCCGCCGATCTTCCAGCGATTCTTCTTTTGCGTCTCAAAATCATCAGGCGTTAGCTTCTCAAATGCCATTTTCTCTCGGACCGATTTGAGCAGACGATTTCCCGCCTTGGTTTCGTAAAATTTCACGCCGCTCTCTAGGTCGCGCAGGATGCGGAGGCGCTCCTTGTAAGAGCACTTCCTGTAATCCTCAACGAGCTCGTTCCCATTCATCATCAGGTATCTTGCAACGACCGCAGCCTCAATGAGCGGGCGATCCAAGATAGCAATAATCTCAGCGTTATTTTGCTCGTAGTAGTGGATGCTCTCTTTCATTAGCTTCCATACTCGCACGAGGAGTCCAAGGATCGGAGCGTCATGGAGCAAGAAGCCGGTAGGATTTCGCTGAACATTTTTCACTCTCGTAAGAGCGTCGTAGATTTGAGCCACGTCTTTGTAGAAGGCAAATGCGAAGGCATTTATGTTTTCGAGGGACGCGAACGCATCCTGAAAGCGCGCCTCGTCATATTTTTCAGTGATCCTAAGGAATTCATCCATTGGAGAGCCACCCCTATGCGGTGTTTGGAACGGGGGGTGTCGTCTGACCATCCAACATGGTCAATGTAACTCTGTACGTCATTGGCGTGATCCTTCATAAATCGTGCCGACTTCGGATCAATTAAATTCGGGAGTCAACGTGCCAGTGGCGTGGCGTTGCAACGCTACGCCACGTTCAGAAAATAAAAATGCGCCAATCATCTTTGATGTGATCTATAAAGGAGAGAGGCGGAATTGAAGCGCGCTCGGCGAGGCTCATCGCTCGCCACGACCGGATTAGCAAAACCGAACGGGGTGTCCCTCATGCGACAGTCTTTTTTCTTGACCGCGCTCGGATGCGCCATCAGCTTGTTTCCTGCTTACGCTTCGGACGCGAGAACTCCCGTGATGTGGGCATACGGGATAGGCTACCAGAGCTGCGCTTACTGGCTTTCGAACGCATACACGGAGAATGAAGGGGCAACCTGGATTTTGGGATATTGGACGGGCCGCAACATGGCAAACGCACCAGACCGCATGGTGGGGAGCAATTCAGACGCTGACGGCCTGACTGGGGAAATTAAAAAGACATGCGTTCAGGAACCATCGACAAGGCTAATGGACGCCATTGAACGTACCTACATTGTCTTTCAGAAGGCGGGCAAATGACCACTGATTCTGTCGGGCATGTGCAGTGGCCGGTTTTCAAATTTGGGTGGCCTAATTCGGCCAGCATCGCGAGGGGGAATCCATGAAGCAGCTTACCGTGGATGACTTTCGTGCGGCCCTGCACCGTCGGTTCGTTTCGGCACAGCGCGCGGGCAACGCAGCCATTGAGGTGAACTTTGGTGATCTACACCGTTCAATGGGCCTTTAGCTCCCGCACCTTTGCCAAACCCCTTGAAATGCCTAGATTGTTAGACAATTCTCGACCGCACAAAGGTATTTGCCACGAACGAGCACCTCAATGGGGTGGCGCGGGTGCGGGTGGTTTGGCGCCTCGGCATTTGTGCCCGACTCCGACATCCAGCTTTGTTTAACGCTTTGCGGCGATCATCGGGCGGCGATGACACGCGGACGGCACGCATGACCCGGGCGACAGTGATCAGGCTGATCTTCGTTCTGCCCACAATCGCGCTCGGCGGCTGGATGATGCTGGCGTCGCTGGGCGTGGCCGGACATTTCGCGCGTCACGCGAACGATGCGCCCGAATGGATGGGCGCGCTGATCGGCTTCGTGTTTTTCGGCGGAGCCTCCGCCGCCCTGATCAACATGCTTTACGGCGCTGCCGACCGGCCGGACGGACAGTTACCCGCCAACACGCCCGCGTTCGTCCGCATCGTGAGTGGTGCGCTCGGCATTGCCGTCGCGCTCGGATTGGCGATCATGTTTGTCTGGGTGGGCTTCGGACCCGGCGAGCGTCACTTCAGCGGTTCGGGCGCTTTCCTGGGACCGTTCGTGGGACGCGCGATGTTCGGACTGTTCGGCCTTCTCACATTCCTCGTTGTCGGCTGGATGGGTTTTCGCGCGCTGAAACGCGCGCGATCCGAACGCGACACCGCCGGGTGAAGCTGCGCGCCTTGCCGGATGAATGGGGATATTCGGCGAGCGCTACGCGAGAGGGGCCACCCGCGAGTGACCCTTTCCCTATCGACAAACCGGGTGTCGGTCGAGCGAAGCCCAGAGGCGCGAAGCGCGAGGGCGAGCCGAAGGCGAGTATTCAGGAAGTGGACCCCGACAAGGCAACAGGTGCGGGAGGCGTCCAAAATCGCCTTTAGAGATCAATGGGGCCTTTAGCTCCCGCACCTTTGCCAAACCCCTTGAAATGCCTAGATTGTTAGACAATTCTCGACCGCACCAGCCTGCGCTGCGCAGCAGCGGAGGCTGCCGCGCCGTAGCGCGCAAGCGCGAAGGCGGGCTGTGCATCGCGCAGCTTCGGCTCGGCAAGCCGAAGCCCGCAGGGCGAAGGCGGGCCGGTTACCGCGAGCTACGGCTCGGCAAGCCCAAATACGAAGGGCGAAGGCGGCCCGGTTGCCGCGAGCGACAGATCGGCGAGCCGGCGTTGGGCGCGCTCGCGCTTTTCCTAATGTCTCGCTAAGTTTGTGCGCGGACCGGGGGGCACGGCACCGCCAGACATGGGGTGAAAAGGTTCGCGCATGATCCGCAATTCCTATCCGACGCTCGATTTTGGCCTGGGGGACACGGCAGATTTGCTGCGCGACGCGGTGCGCAGTTTCACCGACGACAAGATCGCACCGATTGCCGATGAAATCGATCGGACCAATGTCTTTCCCCGCCATCTCTGGCCGCAACTGGGCGCACTCGGCCTGCTCGGCGTGACCGTCGAGGACGAGTATGGCGGATCGGGCCTCGGCTATCTGGAACATTGCGTGGCGATGGAGGAGGTGAGCCGCGGCTCCGCGGCGGTCGGCCTGTCCTATGGCGCCCATTCGAATCTCTGCGTGAACCAGATTCGCCGCAACGCGAACGATGAGCAGAAGCGCCGCTATCTGCCAAAGCTGCTTTCCGGCGAACACGTCGGCGCGCTGGCGATGAGCGAAAGCGGATCGGGATCGGATGTCGTCTCGATGCGGCTGCGCGCCGAAAAGCACGGCGACCGATACGTGCTCGACGGCACGAAAATGTGGATCACGAACGGTCCCGAAGCCGACGTGCTGGTGGTCTATGCCAGGACCGAGACTGGCGCGGGTCCGCGGGGCATCACGGCATTCCTGATCGAAAAATCATTCAAGGGATTCCGTGCAGCACAGAAGCTCGACAAGCTCGGCATGCGCGGTTCCGACACGTCCGAACTCGTGTTCGAGAATTGTGAAGTGCCGGCAGAAAATGTCCTCGGGCGCGAAGGCGATGGCGTCAATGTGCTGATGAGCGGGCTCGATTACGAGCGGGCCGTACTGGCTGCGGGTTCGCTCGGTATCATGCAGGCCTGCCTCGATATCGTGATGCCTTATGTCCATGATCGCAAGCAGTTCGGCCAGCCGATTGGCGGATTCCAGCTGATACAGGGCAAGCTCGCCGACATGTATGTGACGCTGTCCTCCGCACGGGCTTATGTGTACGCCGTTGCGCGGGCATGCGACCGCGGACAGCCGGCACGCAAGGACGCAGCGGGGGCGATCCTTTATGCGGCCGAGAAAGGCGTGTGGATGGCGCTCGAGGCGATCCAGTGCCTGGGCGGAAACGGGTATATCAACGACTTTCCGACCGGCCGGCTGCTGCGCGACGCCAAGCTCTACGACATCGGCGCCGGCACGTCCGAGATTCGCCGCTGGCTGATCGGCCGCGAGCTCTTCGAACAATCGAGCTGACAAACAGAGAAGGTACTCATGATATGAGCGAAGTCGTCATTCTGTCGGGCGCGCGTACGCCCCTGGGTGGTTTTCAGGGCGAATTGTCGAGCAAGAGCGCGCCGGAACTCGGTGCGGTGTCGATCGCGGCTGCGGTGTCGCGTGCCGGGCTGACGCCGGATCAGATCGAGGAGACGCTGATGGGCTGCGTGCTGCCTGCCGGGGTGGGGCAGGCGCCCGCGCGCCAGGCCTCGCGGCTGGCTGGGTTGCCGGACGGCGTGCCATGCACGACCGTCAGCAAAGTCTGCGGCTCCGGCATGAAGGCGCTGATGATCGCCGCCGATCAGCTCTCCGCGGGACACGCCGGCGTTCTCGTCGCCGGCGGAATGGAGTCCATGTCGAACGCGCCCTATCTGCTTCCCAAGGCCCGCGGCGGTTACCGGCTCGGTCACGGAGAGATCAAGGATCACATGTTTCTCGACGGCCTCGAGGATGCCTATGAGCACCGCCTCATGGGCACCTATGCGGAAGACTCTGCCCGGGAATATCAGTTCACGCGCGGCGATCAGGACGCCTTTGCGATCGAGTCGCTGCAGCGGGCGAAACGCGCCCAATCCGACGGGTCGTTCGCGTCCGAAATTGTCGGCGTGAAGATCTCCGGCAGAGGCGGCGACAGCGAAGTGAATACGGACGAGCAGCCCCGCCGGGCCGATCCGGCAAAAATCCCCGCGCTCAAGCCCGCCTTCGCGAAAGACGGCACGGTCACCGCGGCAAATTCGTCTTCGATCTCCGACGGTGCTGCGGCGCTCGTGGTTGCGCGCGAAGATTTTGCGGCCAGGCGCGGGCTCAAGCCGATTGCACGGATCGTGGCGCAGGCGAGTCACGCGGCCGAGCCTCGGTGGTTCACGACCGCGCCCGTCGGCGCGATCGGCAAGGTTCTCGACGCCTCCGGGTGGCGCAAGGAGGATGTCGATCTCTTCGAGATCAACGAAGCCTTCGCCTGTGTCACCATGATTGCGATGCGCGACCTCGGTTTGCCGCACGAGAAAGTCAACGTCAACGGCGGAGCATGCGCGCTCGGCCACCCGATCGGGGCATCCGGAGCCCGCATCGTGGTGACGCTTCTCCATGCGCTGGAGAAGCGTGGTCTCAGGCGCGGCGTGGCGGCGTTATGCATCGGCGGCGGCGAGGCGACCGCGGTTGCCATCGAGCGGTTATGAGCGTCATCAAATCGGCAGTTGCTACGCGCGAGACCGCATTCAAGGCCAATGCCGCGGCGATGTCGGCACTTGTCGCCGAGCTTAAATCGCGAATGAATGTCGCCGCGCAGGGCGGCGACGAACGCTCGCGCAAGCGCCATACGGACCGCGGCAAGTTCCTGCCGCGGGAGCGGGTCGAGCGGCTCGTCGATCCGGGTTCACCGTTCCTCGAATTGTCGCCGCTCGCCGCCTTCGGCATGTACGACGGCGACATCCACGCTGCGGGCATCATCACCGGTATCGGACGTATCAACGGCCGGGAATGCATGATCGTGTGCAACGACGCCACGATCAAGGGTGGGACGTATTACCCCGTTACGGTCAAGAAGCATTTGCGCGCGCAGGAAATCGCGCGCGAGAACCGGCTGCCCTGCGTCTATCTCGTCGATTCCGGTGGTGCGAATCTTCCAAACCAGGCCGAGATTTTTCCCGACCGCGAGCATTTCGGACGCATCTTCTACAATCAGGCGAATTTATCGGCGCTCGGCATTCCCCAGATCGCCGCCGTGATGGGCTCCTGCACGGCGGGCGGCGCTTACGTGCCGGCCATGTCCGACGAGACGATTATCGTCAAAGGCCAGGGCACCATCTTCCTTGGCGGGCCGCCACTCGTGAAGGCGGCGACGGGCGAGATTGTGAGCGCGGAAGATCTGGGCGGAGCGGAAGTTCATGCACGCGTTTCGGGAGTGGCCGATCACTACGCCAATGATGACAGGCATGCTCTTGCCATCGTTCGCCGCATCGTTGCGAATCTGAATGCCACGAAATCGCCTGATATTCCGTGGACAGAACCGAAGCCGCCGCTCTACGATATCGCGGAGCTTGACGGGATCGTTCCGCAATCGCTGTCGATCCAGTACGATGTTCATGAGGTGATCGCCCGCCTGGTGGATGGTTCGGTTTTCGACGAGTTCAAACGGCTCTACGCAACGACGATTGTTACGGGTTTTGCCCATATCGAGGGAATGCCCGTCGGAATCGTGGCGAATAACGGAATCCTGTTTTCCGAATCCGCCCTCAAGACCGCACATTTCATCGAGCTGTGCTGCCAGCGCCACGTGCCTTTGCTTTTCCTGCAGAACATTGCCGGCTTCATGGTCGGCCGGAAGTACGAGACGGGCGGCATTGCCAAGGACGGCGCGAAAATGGTCACCGCCGTTGCGTGCGCTGCGGTTCCAAAGATTACGGTTCTGATCGGCGGTTCCTACGGCGCGGGAAATTACGGCATGTGCGGGCGCGCCTACTCTCCGCGATTTCTCTTTTCGTGGCCCAACTCCCGCATTTCCGTCATGGGGGGCGAGCAGGCCGCAAGCGTGCTCGCAACCGTCAAGCGTGACGGCATGGAAGCGCGCGGCGAAAGCTGGAGTGCCGCGGACGAAGACGCGTTCAAGGCGCCGATCCGCGCCCGTTATGAGGAGGAGGGTAACCCCTACTATGCCACCGCGCGGCTGTGGGACGACGGCATCATTGCGCCGGCCGACACGCGCCGCGTCCTCGCCCTGGCGTTTTCCGCCTGCCTCAACGCGCCCGTTGCTGACAGCCGCTTCGGCGTTTTCCGGATGTAACGCCGCGTGCTGCCGCTTTTCCGCAAGTTGCTGATCGCCAATCGCGGCGAGATCGCGATCCGGGTCGTTCGCACGGCGCGTCGTCTCGGCATCGCGACGGTCGCCGTCTATTCGGACGCGGACGCGCGTGCGGCGCATGTGGAAGCAACGGACGAAGCCGTTCGCATTGGCGCGGCGCCGCCGCGCGAGAGCTATCTGAACATCGACGCGGTGATTTCGGCAGCCAGGAAAACGGGAGCCGATGCCATTCATCCAGGCTACGGTTTTCTTTCCGAGAATGCCGAGTTCGCGGAAGCCTGCGCCGCTGCTGGCATTGCCTTTATCGGTCCGCCTCCCGGCGCGATCCGCGCGATGGGGTTGAAGGACCGCGCCAAGGAACTGATGGCGAAGGCGGGCGTCGCGGTGGTGCCGGGCTATCTCGGCGCAGAGCAATCGTTGCCAAAACTGTTGCAAGAAGCCGGGCGGACCGGCTTCCCGGTTCTCATCAAGGCGGTCGCCGGAGGCGGGGGCAAGGGGATGCGCCGGGTTGACGCTCCCAATGAATTCGCAGGCGCGCTGGAAGGGGCGAAGCGGGAAGCGCAGTCCGCCTTCGGCGATGACCGGGTTCTGATCGAGAAATACGTCACGCGTCCCCGCCATATCGAAGTGCAGATTTTCGCCGACACGCAGGGCAACGCGGTGCATCTGTTCGAGCGTGACTGCTCGTTGCAACGCCGGCACCAGAAGGTGATCGAAGAGGCGCCGGCGCCGGGGATGAACCAATCGATGAGGGCGGCGATGGGCGCCGCCGCCGTAGCGGCCGCCAAAGCAGTGAATTACGTCGGTGCCGGCACGGTCGAATTCATTGCGGATGCATCGGAAGGCCTGAAGGCCGATCGATTCTGGTTCATGGAAATGAACACGCGATTGCAGGTCGAGCATCCCGTCACCGAATTGATCACTGGCCTCGATCTTGTGGAGTGGCAATTGCGGGTGGCGGCAGGTGAACCGCTCCCCTGGAAACAGGACGAACTTCATTCGCGCGGCCACGCGATCGAGGCGCGACTCTACGCCGAAGATCCGCAGAGCGGCTTCCTGCCTTCCGTGGGCCAGCTTGAGCGGCTTCGGCTTCCGCAGGCGGGCGATGGTGTGCGGGTCGATACCGGGGTGCGCGAGAACGATCGCGTGACCATGTACTACGATCCGATGATCGCCAAGGTGATCGCCTGGGACGAAGTTCGCGAAACCGCCGCTGCGAAACTCGCCGAGGCGCTCAGCGAAACAGAAATCGCCGGCGTTCGTACGAATGCGGGGTTTCTCGTCCGCGCGCTGCGCCATCCGGACTTCCTCGCGGGCGACGTGGACACCGGATTCATCGACCGCCATCGGGCTGTACTGCTGCGCAGACCTCCGGACGCGCAACTTTTTGCGCGAGCCGCGTTGCTGGTCGCCGATGACCGTGATCGCCGCACGCACCGGAACGACCCCTGGGATGCACAGGATGGATTTCGCCTGGCAAGCGAAGCGAGGGAAACGATCGAGCTTGCATGCGATTCGGAGCGTGCATCGATTGTCGTTGTTCATCACCGCGGAGGCGGACTCCGCATCGAGATATCGGGACAACCGGTCGTTCCGCTGACCCACGCGGGCGCGATAAGGCTGGCGTCGGGCGAGATCGTGGTGATGGCGGGAGGCGACAGCTGGATCTTTGCCGTCGAGGACCCGTTCGGGGAAGACGATTCTGCGATGGCTTCCGCCGACCGGCTACTTGCACCAATGCCGGGCAAGATCGTGCGCGTATTCGCGCGCGCGGGCGAGAGCGTGAAACGCGGTCAACCTCTCGTCGTGCTCGAGGCGATGAAGATGGAAAATACCCTGGTCGCGCCCGCCGATGCCGAGATTGCTGCTTTGGACGTCGCTGCCGGAGATCAGGTGGATGGCGGCGCTGTTGTCGTGCGCTTTGCGCTGCCACGCGACTCCGCCCCCTCATGACTCTTCATCTCATCAAGCTGTGCGTGGGGGTTGAATCGCTCGAGGATCTGGCGCGTTGGCAGGCAGGGCGCGTGGCTGCAATTCGAAAAAAGAAGGGCAGGCCGGAGCTTGTCCACGTGACCCGGCAGACGCCGAAGCGTTCGCAGGAACTCCTCGACGGCGGTTCGCTCTATTGGGTCATCAAGGGGCAGATTGCGGCACGCCAAAGGTTTCTCGACATCAGACCGGCGCGCAGCAAGGACGGTGTTCCCCGATGCGGTCTGGTCTATGAGCCGAAGCTTGTTCCCACCTTGCGGCGCGCCCATCGGCCATTTCAGGGCTGGCGCTACCTCGATCCGAAAGGAGCTCCCCCTGACGCCAGCACGTCAGCGGGAGCAAAGGGCTTACCTCCACAATTGCGCGCGGAGCTCGCGGAACTGGGCTTGTTGTAGACGAAGAGCTATACGGAGCAACGCGATTGGATGACTGTACCTGTGAATCAGGTCGAATTTCACAATCGCGTTCGGCAGCGCCGGCGTGAACCCGCGATTATTCTATGGTCTTTCGTGCGGCCGTGGTCGAAGAACGACGGGCGTGGCGCACCGGACTGGATTCGAACTGGTGTGTGCTGCATTGGGAGGCTAGTTTCGCCAGAAAGAAGTGGCGCTTCGCGGGTGACAGTTTATGGGATTCCGTTGGCGGACATGAACTACTACTTCGCCCTCAAGCTCCAAACGAGAACATTCTCTGGCGCATCCTGCGTCTATACCGGCATATTATCGATGAGTCTGGTTCCGCCGATTGTTGCTGCAGCGAGCGCGCGCATGCTGCTGACGGGGCCGTCGAGCTGGGACAGTGTCGCCGCGTCGCGAATGGCGACATAGTCGACAGTATCAAAACCAGCCTCGAACAACGCGGCGTTGCCGGATTTTTCGCCTTCGGCGATGGAAACGCCCGACCGTATTTCCGCAGCGACTTGAGCAAGCACGCGGTTCAGCTGTCCCGCGATGCGGCGTTCTTTCGTCCCCAAATATGCGTTGCGGGACGAGAGCGCGAGTCCGTCGGATTCCCGAACGATCGGGGCGCCCGATATCTCGGTATCGAGGCCGAGATCGCGAGCCAGCCGGCGAACGACGAGCAGCTGCTGATAGTCCTTTTCGCCAAAGACGGCGATGTCCGGGGTCGCGGCAAGCAAAAGCTTGGCGACAATCGTGGCCACGCCGGAAAAGAAATGGGGGCGGAATTCGGTCTCGAGACCCCCCGCAGGGCCCGCGACTTCGATTCTGGTCGCAAAGCCGTCCGGATAAAGCTCGCCCAGGGGCGGGGCAAACACGATGTCCGCCCCGCCAGCGCTCGCCAGCCGGGAATAGTCCTCTTGGATATTGCGCGGATAGCGCTCGAAATCTTCGTGCGGCGCGAATTGGGAGGGGTTTACAAAAATGCTGACAACCACGCGATCGACGCGATTTCTTGCCAACGCTACAAGCGAAAGATGCCCGGCATGCAAGGCGCCCATGGTCGGAACCAGGCTGATGCGCTGGCCATTGCGCCGCCAATTTTCCGTCAGCGCACGCAATTCGCCAACGCTGGTGACGATTGTGGGACTTTGCATCCAGCGAGATTAGCTTTTCTTCGGCCAGACGCGCTAGAAACCTTCGGGTAATTTCGGACCGTTCACTGCCGATGAGTCCTGCATTGCGAAATGCCGTCTCGCGGGCCTGGCTCGCCGACGAAGAGACGCTTTCAGACGAGCTGATAGCACGTGCCCGGCTTTCGCCAGGCGAGCACGCGGCAACTGAGGCGCTTGCTTCCGAACTCGTGCGGCGAATTCGCCAGGCGCGCGACAGGCGCAGCGCGGTGGATGCCTTTACCCAGGAGTACGCGCTGTCGAGCGAAGAGGGCGTCGTCCTCATGTGTCTCGCGGAGTCGCTGCTGCGCGTTCCCGACGCCGCGACAGCCGACAGGCTCATTCGCGACAAGATTGGAAGCGGCGACTGGGGCAGCCATCTCAATCGATCGACATCCCTGTTCGTCAACGCATCGACCTGGGCGCTGATGCTGAGCGGCCGCGTGGTTTCGCTCGACGAAGCGGCGAAATGGGACTTCGCCGGTATCTGGAAGCGGTTGATCACCCGATCCGGCGAGCCCGTCATCCGCCAGGCGGTGACGTTCGCGATGAGCATCCTCGGCCGCCAGTTCGTACTTGGCCGGACCATCGGCGAAGCCCTGCGCAATGCAAGGCCGCAGATGGACGAAGGCTATCGTTTTTCTTTCGATATGCTCGGTGAGGCCGCCTATACGCGCGATGATGCCGCGCGTTACTACAAAGCCTACGATGATGCACTCGGCGCCATCGCCGCTCACAGGCCGGATCTGCAATCCTCCATATTGGAGCGTCCGAGCATCTCGGTGAAATTGTCCGCGCTGCACCCCCGCTACGAATGGGTGAAGCATGCGCGGGTGATGTCGGAACTCCTGCCAAGGCTCGTCACGCTGGCGACGAAAGCGCGGGGGGCAAACGTCGCCGTGACTATCGACGCGGAGGAATCCGAACGGCTCGACGTGATGCTCGACGTCTTCGAAGCCATGGGTGGCGCCGAGCCGCTGCGCGGCTGGAACGGGCTGGGCCTTGCGGTGCAGGGCTATCAGAAGCGCGCGCTTCCGGTGATTGCCTGGCTCGGCGAGCTCGCCGGGCGTCAGAGCCGCCGCATTCCTGTCCGCCTTGTGAAGGGCGCGTATTGGGACACGGAGATAAAACGGGCGCAGGAGCAGGGACTGGCCGACTATCCGGTATTCACGCGCAAGGCCGCTACAGATACGTCATATCTCGCCTGCGTGCGGGCGCTCCTTGCCCGGCGGGAAGGCATTTTTCCCCAATTTGCAACACACAACGCACACACCCTCTCGGCAGTGCAGGTATTGGCGGGCAGCAACCCGGATTTCGAATATCAGCGGCTACACGGAATGGGCGAGGCGCTTTACGAATTGTATCGCGAGGTGAAACGCCCAGGGCCCCTGGGTCCCGCCACCCGGATTTATGCTCCGGTCGGCACGCATGAGGATCTGCTTGCCTATCTGGTACGGCGCCTCCTCGAAAATGGCGCGAACACGTCGTTCGTCAACCGTCTCGCCGATGACGAGTCGCCGGTCGCCGAGATTGTCGCCGATCCGGTCGAGCAGCTTGCCGCTTCAAGCCCGCGGCGCAGTTCGCGCATACCAAAGCCGATCGATCTGCTGCCCGACCGCAGGAACTCGAGGGGCTTTCTGTGGAGCGATCCGGAAATAGGCGCGCCGATCATCGCCAGGATGAGCAAGGCGCTGGAGACGCCGCAGCATGCCGTGCCGCTCATCGGCGGGAAGGCGCGAAGCGGCGCACCGCGGGACGTTCGCGATCCGGCCGATCGGCGCCGTGTGGTCGGCGAGGTCATCGAGGCCGGGGAAGCCGATGCGATCGACGCGCTCGCTCGCGGACATCGTGCGCAGGAGGCATGGGACAGGCGCGGCGGCGACGCTCGCGCCTCCATCCTCGAGCAGGCGGCCGAGCTTTTCGAAGCCGATCGAGATCAGTTGATGGCGCTTGCGGTGCGGGAGGGCGGCAAGACGTTGCCCAACGCATTGGGCGAGGTCCGCGAAACGGTCGACTACCTGCGCTACTACGCAGCGCGGGCGCGCGCGCTCTTCGAAAATCCGATCAGGCTGCCCGGACCCACCGGCGAGGAGAATGAGCTTACGATGCACGGTCGGGGCGTGTTTGCCTGCATCTCGCCGTGGAATTTTCCGCTCGCCATCTTTACCGGACAGGTGGCCGGCGCGCTCGCCGCCGGCAATGCGGTTCTGGCCAAGCCGGCCGAGCCGACTCCTCTGATTGCCGCGGCTGCGGTCAAGCTCCTACATCGCGCCGGGGTTCCGGAGGATGTGCTTCACTTCATTCCGGGCAAAGGCTCCCGCCTCGGCAGGGTTCTGTTCGCAGATGCGCGGCTCGCAGGAGTCGCTCTCACGGGCTCGACCGAAGCGGCCTGGGCAATCAATCGCGCCCTCGCTGCCCGCGATGGCCCGCTGGCGCAGCTGATTGCCGAAACCGGCGGCATGAACGCGATGATCGTCGATTCCACCGCTTTGCCCGAACAGGTCACGCGCGACGTGATCGCGTCGGCCTTCGACAGTGCCGGGCAGCGCTGCAGCGCTTTGCGCGTGCTGTTTGTGCAGGAAGATGTGGCCGACCGCATGCTGGAGCTGATTCTGGGCGCGATGGACGAGCTGAAGCTGGGCGATCCATTTCTTCTGGACACCGACATCGGACCGGTGATCGACGAATCGGCACGAGAACCGCTGGAGACGCACGCCCTGCGCATGACCCGCGAGGCCAAGCTGCTGCGCAGGCTGAAGCTTGGGACCGAACACGAGCAGGGCGTTTTCTTCCCCCCGCACGTGTTCGAAATCGAATCTATCGCCGTACTGAAGCGGGAAGTGTTCGGCCCAATTCTGCACGTGGTGCGCTATGCCGGCGAGCGGCTCGGAGATGTTTGTGCGGCGATCAATGCGACCGGCTACGGATTGACCCTCGGCATTCATAGCCGGATCGAGGAAACGGCCTCCTTTGTTCGCGCGCAGGTTCATGCGGGGAACACCTATGTCAATCGCAACCAGATCGGCGCCGTGGTGGGCGTCCAGCCTTTTGGCGGGGAGGGGCTTTCGGGAACGGGACCAAAGGCGGGAGGACCTCATTACCTCCAGCGGTTTGCCCTGGAGCGGACGTTCACGGTTAACACGACGGCAGCCGGTGGGAATGCCGCGCTGCTCAGTTCGGAGATGGACGGTATCTGAGAGTGCCGCCTTCCAGAAAGGGAACCATCAGTTTCTGACGCGATCTGGTAAGAATTGCTGCGAGGAGAAAAATTCCATGCCCTTCGCTGGCGAAGCACGAATGTTGCGAATTTTGCGGCAATTGTTGAACACAACCTCTCTGCTTCACGCCCCGGCCGGTTTTATGGTCAAGACCAGGCGTGTGAAATAAATCCATTCTACACTTCAATGCTGACCTCGAAGCCCTCCAGGATTCTGAAGATTGGATTCGCCCTTTGGAGACGACCCTGATACGGTCTTTCGAGGATGGATGGTCCATCCGATAATGTCTTAGGGGTTCCCCAAATGAAAAAATGCCTGGCGTCGCTCGCCTTGTTGGCGACGGCCGCAACGCTGCCCGGTACCGTAAGCGCAGCGACCCACCCGGTCCTCCAGCCGGGGACGTTCAAGCCGGTGTTTCTCGTCGGCCCGAAGCACAACATTCCCGCCTATCACAACCCGTCGGCCCAACTTCCGCAGTGGAACGGCAGCTTTACGGACCTGAAGGGCAACAAAATCACCTTCACGCAAATCGGCGGCGATCCGTCCAAGACCAATGCGACGAGCACCATCAAGCTGCTGATCATCCCGATCAAGATGGTTTACGGCAAGACCAACGGCAACATGACGTTCGATCCGATGACGCAGGTTGTGTTCAGGGGACGAACAGTCGTCCAGAACTTCCTCAAATCCCCCCTGTTCGGCAGGCAGGGCGCGCTGATCGATTACAATCAGGGCGGCACCGATCTTGGCAACACGCAATATGAAGATGCCTTCCAGCGCGGGACCTGGTGGGGCAACGATGTCAGCGCCAACACCAGCTACCATGTCATTTACAAGACCAAGATAGAGCCCGAACAGACCATCAATGTGACGGCGGCCGAGGGCAGTGTGATCTCCAATCCGTTCGGCAGCGGCGTGGTGGGTACATTTGGTTCTGCGTTCGGGGTCTTCGACCCGATCCTTCAGGGGTTCATGAAGAGCCTTACGGACGTGAATCCAGGTGTCCTGCCTGTCTTCATTACTTACGACATCTACCTGACGTCAGGCGGCTGCTGCATCGGCGGATATCACGACGCCAATGGCGGCCAACCGGGCGGCCAGACCTACTCCTATGCCACCTATGTGGACAGCAAGGGCGCGTTCTCGCAGGACGTGTCCGCCTGGACGCATGAGCTGGGCGAATGGATGGACGATCCCTTTATCGACAACCATGTCAATTGCAACGACAACAGCATCATGGAAGTGGGTGATCCGCTCGAGGGTGGCCCGAACTATGGCGCGTATCCCTACAAGCTTCACGGCTTTACCTACAACCTGCAGTCGCTCGTGTTCATGGGTTATTTCGGCGCTCCTCGCACCGATTCAGTCAATCAGTGGCTGGCGTTCCAGAACGACGAAAACAACGTCTGCCCCGGCCAGTAACGCGGCAGAGTTCGAGACAGTCTGAAGAGGGCCCTCTCCACCAACGTGGAGAGGGTCTTTCTATTTCCCAGAAATCGGACCAGTTCCCATCGCGGAATTTTGTCCCACCCTCCTTCCCCTGGTTTGCCCTGCCTGGGCACCTGGTGGGTCATGTCCGACAACTGAATTCCAAAACACTTGTCATGGCCCCACTTGATGGGGCCACCCAGCTACCTGGGGGCGAATGTCGGTGTGTTGGAGGGTGCGGGTCCCTCACTCGTGCGCGTTTCCCGCAACTCCAAGCGCATCGTTTCGCTGGTTTCAAATGTTGGACCGCTCAGGAAAATGTCGGCAGCGCGTCTCGTGCCGGTCAAATCGATGGCAGAAGGCCGGTAAAAACTCTGCTGGCGAATTGCATCGAAGTTCAGGCCGGCGGGATCAACAATCAGTTCAAATTCCACGGGGCCAGCGAGAAAGCGCAAGCCCGTGACTCGATTTCCCGTTTCTGTTGTTAGCGGCCCCCAACCGGCACGGATGCCCATCGGCCCCACTGCACTTCTGACATAGAGTCCACACGGCCGCGCGAGCGCTTCGCCCTCCAGCGCCTTTTGAAAAATGCTGAGATCAGGAGGGAGAGTACCCTTCAGCGCATCCCGGTCTTCCGTAGCCATCGTGGCATGATAAGCGCCGAAAAGAAGTTTCAGGGCCCAAAGTTCGAGGCCTTCGCCGCTCACCGCGTAGAAAATCTTCTTTGTCGCGAGCGACTTCCGGATCACATAAACGGCAGCATCGACAAGATTGCGGAACGCCTGGGTTGCGACCCCGTCCAGCGGCGAGAGGGCATTGTTGTGCCGAACGCACAGAATCCCGGATGTCAGGTTTTCGATGCCGACGGCCGTTCTCCGCCCAACATCAGTCCAGGGGAAAATTACGTCAACCGTCTTTGCGCAAAGCAGATCGAGCACGCTCTTCGATATAAAGTGATCGCGAGACATGTCCTCGGAACAATTGTGCGTGTCTCGCATGTAGCAATTTGGGTGAGAAAAACCCGTGATTCCGCTAGGAGGAAGCGGAGAGGGGAATTTTACCCTGAATGCACCATCAGCTGCCATGCAACACTCGGCCGTCACCTTGCCACTTCGGCAAGGGCACGGACCATCGGGCGCGACCAGGACGACAACTTTTTGCGAAACCATTGCGTCGATCATTAGCGCGCAAGACCCAGCCTCGGCAACCCAGTGCGCGATCCCAGCGTACGCGGGGACGGGCGAGCGCAAGTGACGACCCTTGCGCGCATGCAATTCGACGGCTGCGTCCCGCCCGCGCGGACGCTTTAAATTCCGTTACGCGCCTGGGGTGAGAGCAATTGGCGCAATTCTCCAATCCATGGCTCGTAGCGCCGCCAGCGCTGCACCGACGTCGCGTACACCGGTTGGCGCGCTTGCCAGGCGCTCGCAGTGCCAATTGAGCGTGTGTTCTGATCGGGCCGCAGGCAGCTGTCGTTCCAGTCAAGACCGGCAAATGCAATCAGGCGTCTGGTTTCGGCCTCGCGGTCTGCGATAAGCCGCTCGTATTGCACGTCCAGGAGAATGTCGGCCGGCAATACCTTCCGCCAGTGCGCCATCATGCGCAGGTAGTGTCGATAAGCGAATGCCAGGTCATCTTTTCTGGCCGCAAAACTCACCCGGCTCTTGAAGGGGTTCGAATAGATCGACAGACAGGTGTCGATCGGATCACGTTGGCAGTGGATGATCCGCGCATTCGGCATCAATGAATGGAGCGCTCCGAGTCGGAACAGATTGAACGGCAGCTTGTCGGTGACACGCGCTGCGGACGGCGCAATTTTTTGCAGCACGTCCAGATATTTGGCAATCGCAGAGCGCGCACGATCGGGATCGAATTTGCCGGTCGTCGCGTAGATCTCGATATCCGTTGGCGTCCAAACCGTCAGTTCGCCGCCTGCGGCAATATCGGGATGGCTGGTGACAATCTGCTCCACCAGGGTGGTTCCCGAGCGGTACATGCCAACAATGAAAAGCGGTTTTTGATCCGTTATTCCCGACGCAGCGTTGGACTCAACAAACTCGCGCGTATACCGCCGGATGGTCCAGTCGACCATGGCTTCAAAGTTGGCCCGATCGAATTTGAGGTCTCGCGCCCGCAGCGCGTTGGCGGCGTCGAATTGTTCCATGGCGTGGGCATAGTCCCCGCAGTCGTCGTAGACCTTGCCCATGGCAAAGTGCATGGTCATTCGCTCGGCGTCGTTCAGATCGTCGCGCTGCAATACCATGCGCATGCGGTCGAGAATCGAATTGTCGGTTTCGGAAAACCTCCGGCAATCCGCAAGTCCGTGCCAGCATCGGGCGGCTTTCGGATCGAGCTGCAGAGCGGCATCAAAAGACTGCGCCGCCTCTTCAAAACGGCCCTGGGCGTAGAGCAGACCGGCAAGAGTGCCGTGCGCGGAATTGCTCGCAGGCTCGAGAGCGACCGCCTCGCGAGCCCATCGTTCAGCACCGGGAATGTCGCCTCGCAGCATCCGCGCGTCGGAGCGGTACAGGCGCGCTTTCGTGGTATCCGGATCGATATCGGCGGCGCGTTCGTAGCAATCGCTCGCTTCGTCCAATCTGCTGTACATGGCGTAGAGTTCGCCCAGGCGGCAGAGCAAATCGCCCAGTTTCGGCTCCAGCTCTACCGCTCTTCGATAGGCGTCGATCGCGGGTTGGTGCAGGTTTTGACGGTCATACGAAGCGCCAACTGCCTGCCACGTCGCCGCGGAGCGAGGTCGTAGCGCCAGCGCCCGCAACAAAATCTGGCTTGCGTCGGCGAACCGTCCGCCTTGCATCAACGCCGCACCAAGCGCGTGATGGGCGTCGAAATGTCTGGCGTCCAGCCGGATCGCCTCGTGCAGGATCGGGATAGCCTCCGACAGCCGGCCGGACTGCAGCAATTGAACTCCGCGTTGAAATTGCGTTTGGGCAGCTTGCGGATCTGAGGGCGATCCATTCGCGCCCGGCGCCCTCGTTGGCGCGGCACGAGCGCCACAGCACCGCTTGTATTTTTCTCCGCTTCCGCAGGGACAGGGGGAATTTCGCGTCAGCCCGGTCGGCCAGGCCTCTGGCTCGCGTGGTGTTTCCTTCGTCATCGGGCACCGTTTACCAGCACGGATTCCGCAATAGAAGGAAGAAATTCGCGCAATTCCTGCAACCAGGGCTCCTAACGCCGCGAGCGCCATACCGAAGTCAAGCGAACCGGTTGGGGGCACTGTCTCAGTTTGAATGGAATTGTGCGCGATGACGGATGCAGAACTGAAACTGTAAGTTCCGAAGATGGCCGCGCGTGAGGAAATGTCCGGCGGCGATGCAAACCGCGCCATCGAGATCGCGAGGAAGCTTTGGGAGTTTTGGAGCTCTAGTCCTGAAGCCCCTGCTTCTTCCGGGACTCGGGGTGCCTGACTGTCAGCAGGCACTCGGCATAGAGATCCAGATACCAGTCTCTTGTCGCGTCCTGCGGCTGATTCAGGCTCTGCAATTTGACGAACAATTTGTGAGCGACTCCTTCTGCCGAGTTCTCGGCAATGTGAACAACAGGTGCATCGGCCATCTTTACTTGCCTCCAAAGGGGCGAAAATTGCACTCAGGAACGCATCGCGCGCAACATGAAAACAGGTTTCGAAAACGTCAGGATGTCGCATTCAAGGCGCAATCCGTCCCGCGGGCGGCGCCACCGACTCGCTGGACGGCAACGGGCTCCTCACCCGTCATCCACAGGAAGCGGCCTTGCGCAGGCGAGACGGCTCGCAGTTTCTCGCGATCAGGGATGGTAGACTGCGATTCGACGCGATGACCCAGGGCGGTCAACCGGAAAAGCAGTGAGCTCGCGCGCGCATATCATCGTGTTCGGCAACGAAAAGGGCGGCTCGGGCAAGACCACCGCGGCGATGCATGTGGCTGTGGCGCTGGCGCGCTCGGGAAAGAAGGTCGCCGCCATCGACCTCGACCTCCGGCAGAAGAGTCTTTCGCGGCAATTGCAAAACCGCGCCGGCTGGCGTGAGCGTGGCGGCAAGGACATGGCGATGCCGCACATTCGCACTTTCGAGCGTTCTTCGGCGACGTCGCTGGATCTGGCGGCCGTGGAAGACGCCAACGCGTTTTCCGCGCTTCTCGAGCAGATGCTGACGGAATTCGAATTCATCGTCATCGATACGCCCGGATCCGATACGCAATTGTCGCGCGCCGCGCACGCCGCGGCGGACACGCTCGTCACGCCGCTCAACGACAGTTTCGTCGATTTCGACCTGCTGGCCAGCGTCGATCCCGTGACGTTTTCGGTCGACAAGCCGAGCGTCTACAGCGATTTCGTGTGGGAATGCCGGAAGAAGCGCCTGCTGGCGCGAAGGCCGGCGCTGGACTGGGTGGTCATGCGAAACCGGATCGGTGCGACGGAAGCCCGCAACAAGCGGCGGGTTTCAGCGGCGCTCGATGCCCTGGCGCGGCGAATCGGATTCCGCGTGTCGCCGGGATTCGGCGAGCGCGTCATCTATCGCGAATTGTTCCCGATGGGCCTGACGATGCTGGACCTCCCTCAGCCCCAGCTGGGAATCTCGCTCACCATGTCCCACGTCGCGGCCCGACAGGAAGTGCGGGCCCTTGTTGCGATGCTGATGCTCCCCGGGTTGGGCGAGCCATCCGCTGTCCAAGCGGCCGGCTAGCGGATCGAATCAGACGCTTGGTAGCTCAGCTGACCGGCTGGGTGCGTCGCGTTGAGTACACCAGCGGATTTCAAGACCTCAAAGGGGTATCTGCATTCGAACTCTAATCCATTCGGATTGGATCAAACGATTATTTGCCGCACCGAAATTGAGGGGCATTGTGCACCGAACGTCTGAGCTCACCCCTAGGCGGAAAATCATGATTATTGGTGCAGATCCCGCAGACTCTGCCCATGGGGGCGCCAAGGGACATCTTTAACGAATCTCATTTTACGATTAACGGAATATTATACTTTACAATTCGTTACTCCTGTGCGAATGACTGGCATGGGTGGGGCTTGGTGCTGCACTCCGCTTTGCAATGCCCACGAAGGGGCAAACGCAGCGCAATTGCACAACGGAGAAGAACAATGTCGAAGTTTCTCAGCTTTTGGAAAGACGAGTCGGGCGCCGCAGCGGCAGAATATGCGCTGATCCTGGCGATCGTCGGTGCCGGAATTGCTGCTGCGGCGGTGCTCCTTGGCACCGATATCGCCAACGCAATCACCGGCGCCGCGACCGCGATCTCAGCTCTCACGTTCTGAAGAGGAAACGGGCGGCCGCCAGGAGGCGTGCCGCCCAACCTTCTTTTTTTGCATTTATGGGCCGGGATTGTTGATTGTTCCGGTTTGGGGCGGTTGACCGCGCGCTTGGGCAGCGCGCGGTCATGTGCAGGGGCGTACCAATATGTCAATTCGCACGATCGCGACCTTGGCGATCGCAATCCTTCTTGGCCTTATCGCAGTGTTGCTCGTTCGAAGTGTGCTCAATGCCCAGCGGATCGCGACGATCTCGTCGGTAGTCCCATCCGCCGGCATCGTGCCGGTCGTAGTAGCGGCGGAGCCGATAGCACGAGGTCAGACGCTTGAGGTGGAGAAGCTGAAGGTAGTGCGTTTTCCCGCAGGCGCCGGTCCGGACGGGACATTTTCAAATATCGCGCAAGTAACTGGGCAGGGTGGCCCGCGCCTCGCGCTCAGCGCAATCGTGGCGAATGAACCGGTGCTTTCTGGAAAAATCAGCGGCCCGGGTGGGAAGGGCAATCTGTCTGGCGTGGTGGCGGCGGGAATGCGCGCTGTGAGCCTGCGATCCAATGATGTCACGGGCGTCGGCGGCTTTGTGCTTCCTGGCGACAGGGTGGACGTTCTGCTCACGCGTTCGATCGGCAGCGGCGACAGCATGAATACGGTCACGCAAGTCGTGGCCGAGAATGTGCGGGTGCTGGGCGTGGATCAGACATCCGACGACGCTGCTGACAAGCCGGTCGTCGCAAAGGCCGTCACGGTGGAAGTGACACCGCAACAGGCCCAGGAAATCTCGCTCGGCCAATCGGTGGGTACGATCTCGCTGTCGCTCCGCCACGTTGCCGACAACGGACAGCTTGTACGCCAGGCGACCCAGGTCGGCGATCTCGGTTTCGGACCGGTCAAGGCCGGAAGTCGCAATTCGAGCGGTCAGCGCGTGCGGGTGATCCGGGGTGTCGAAACGACGGAGTTTGCGTACAGCGTTGCGCACGGCCTCGAACAGCTGGCCAAGCCGGCCGCAGCCGCGGTTGCTGCAGGAAGCGCAACGCCATGAAATCGCAAACGCGATTGGCGCACGCCGCTGTTTGTATTGTCGGATTCGCTTGCGTCGCGTGTTTTGCTTCGGGTCCGTCGGTTGCAGAAGTCGCTCACGCCGCCTCCGTCGAAGCCATGCGAGACGATAGCCACGCGGAGATCAACCTGGGCGTCGGGAAATCAAGGCTCGTTCAACTTCCTTCCAACTATACCGATGTCATGGTGGGCGATCCCAAGATTGCTGATGTCGTCCCGCTCAATCCGCACACCGTCTATATCGTCGGCAAGGGCATGGGCTCGACGGTTCTGACTGTGTACGGGGCGGGCAAACGCGTGATCATGACAGCCAATGTCGTGGTCTCTGCCGATCTCGAGGGCTTCAAGGCCCGTATGCACGAGATCATTCCCGGCGAGACGGACGTGGCCGTGCACCCCGCCAACCAGTCGATTGTGCTCTCGGGGACCGTCAGCAGCCCCGCGGTGCTGAAGCAGGTCCTGGATCTGGCCGATACCTACAGCCCGGGCAAGGTCGTCAACATGATGACCGTTCAGGGCACTCAGCAGGTGATGCTGTCCGTCCGCTTCGTCGAGATGGAGCGCACCGTCGCCAAGGATCTTCGGCTCAATGTTCAGCAGACGCCAACCAACACCAGCCCGCAGGTGACCGTTACAAGTGGCGACTCGCTCAATTTCGTAGCCCAAAATGCGATGAACACGTTCGCCACGGCGTCTCTGCTTTGGAACGTGGCCGGGGGCAATTTCAGCGTCTTGTTCGACGCGCTTGAGCAGAAGGGCCTGATCAAAACGCTGGCCGAGCCCACACTTGTGGCTATGTCTGGCGATACCGCGAATTTTCTCGCTGGCGGCGAATTTCCCATTCCCGTCGCCCAGAGTGCCAGTGGCCTTGTTGGCACGCTGCCCACGATCACGATCGAATACAAGACATTCGTAATCTCGCTCGCCTTCACCCCGACCATCTTGCAGGACGGCCTGATCAACGTGATCGTCAATCCGGAGGTCTCGAGCATCGATCCGACCACGTCAGTTCAGCTCGGCGACATTTCCATACCGGGCATAAAAGTGCGCCGGGCGCACTCGACGGTCGAGCTGCGCGACGGTGAATCCTTCACCGTTGCTGGTCTTCTCGGGGATACCTACCAGAGCAACATCCGCCAGTTTCCGTTCATAGGGGACATCCCAATTCTCGGCGCGCTGTTCAGGTCCACGAGCTACCAGAGCGATCAGACCGAACTTGTGATTGTGGTGACGCCCCATCTGGTTACGCCGCGAAACGCCACTGCGGCGACCCCTGCGGACCGGTTTGTGCCGCCGTCGGACTTCGAACTGTTCCTGTTCGGCGCGCAGACCGGCACGACGGCCGATTTGCGCCCAGAGGATCGTGCGCTCATGTCCATCGATCCGACCAAGGGAGGCGTCGACGGCGCTTACGGCCATGTTCTTTATTGAGGGTGACATTGCGATGTCCGCGACCGCTGCAAGACGCGCAAGTATATTTCTGTGCCTGGGCGCGCTTGCACTCTCGGGCTGCACGCAAAGCACGCTCAGGACTTCGCCCGATTTCGGTACAGCAGTCCGGCAGGACGAAGCAGCGCAAATTGCCGATCCGGATGCGCGCTACGTTGGAACGCCGGCGCCGGGATCGAAAGGACAGCGCGTGGGCCTTGCCCAGACGCGCTACGACACGAACCAGGTCATCCCGCCGCTGGATATCGGTGCGTCAAATACGGCTTCGGTCAACACTTCGACCAATGGTCAAAGCGGCCCAAGCAGTTCCGGTACCTCGATGGGCAGCGGTGGTCCGTGAGGCCCGGATGGCCGGTTTTGAAGCCATGACGCAGCGACGAGATCGAACCGCTTGCGGCTCGATTTTTGCCAACGGCTAAAACTGCGCCATGAGAGGAGCCAGCGCATTGATCGAGTTTCCACGCGTGTTCAAACAAACGGCGCCTTCGGAGACCAGGCGTATGGCGGCCAACGCGCGACGCCTGGGGTATGTCGATGGCGCGATCGGGGATGCCGATCTGGTCGCGAGGCTCGCCGCGCTCTTTCCAGACGTTGTGTTCGAATCCGTCGGAACGGCCTGGGCAGATTCTTGGCCGCCGCAGTTGAATATTCTGATTGTCTCCGTCGATGGCGCATCGCCGGCGGAAGTCGAATTTACTTTGCGGCGGCTGAGAACGAGGCCCCCGGCTCTCCACGTCGTCGTCGTGGTCCGCCGTGCCGACACTATCGACTCCCGCGTGATTGCCCGCTACGGCGCCTCCGACGTCCTGACCGCGCCGGTCAGCGAGGCAGCTCTCGCTCTCAGCATCGAACGGCTGCTCGCGCGCGATATCGCCCTCGGCGGGGCGGCGAGCAGGCCGGGCCAGATGATTGCTCTGCTGAAGGCCGGCGGAGGAGTGGGCGCGACATCGCTCGCCGTTCAGGTTGCGGCGTTGCTTGCGGCGAAGGCGCCGCCGCCTGCGCAGGTGTGCGTGGCCGATCTCGACCTTCAGTTCGGCACGGCCGCGCTCTATTTCGATCTTCAGGATGCGCTGACCATCACGGATTGTCTTCCCGTCGGCGACGTCCTCGACAAAACGCAATTCGCTACCGTGCTCGCCACGCACAAGTCGGGCGCCCGTGTTCTTGCGGCCCCGCGACAGCTCACTGCTTTGGATGCGCTCAGCCCGCAATTGGCAGAATCCCTGATCTCAGGCCTCAGGAGCGACTTCGCCCTGACGATCATGGACCTTCCTTCAGTCTGGACGCCCTGGACCTATCGCTCGCTGCAGCTGGCGGACAGGATCGTCATCGTCACGCAGCTGTCGGTTCCGCATGTGCATCTCGTCCGCCGTCAGCTCGCCGTTCTGGCGCTGCAGAAACTTGACGATCGGCCGATCGTGTTGGTGTGCAATGGACTTTCGAAGGAACAGCAGAAGTCGATTTCAGTTAAAGCCGCCCAGCGCGCAATCGGCCGGGAATTCGATTTCGTCATTCCCGAGGACCGCCCAACCATGATCGCCGCCATCAACCGGGGCGTTGGAATCTCGTCCATCCGCCGCGCAACCAGGCTCGAAAAGGCGATCGATCTGCTCGGCGATGCGCTCGCCGCTGGCGCGCTCGCCGAAGCGCCGGCCCGGATAACAGGCTGAATCCACATGCTGTTCAGGGACGACACTTCGCGTTTGGGTATCGCCCAGGACCTTTCTGGGCGTGGCGCGGGCATCGAGGACACGACAGCGCTCAAGCTGCGCATTCATCAGCGCCTTCTTGACCTTCTGAATCTCAGCCTGCTCGACAAGACACCTCGCGAGACGCTGCGGATCGAGATCCGCGACGCGGTCGTGCAGCTGTTGGCGCAGGAGCGGCGTCTGCTAACGGTCGCACAGACAGATCAGCTCATCGAAGACGTACTTGACGAAATTCTCGGTCTCGGACCGCTCGAGCCGCTCCTCAAGGACGACACCGTGAACGACATTCTCATCAACACGCACAGCCACGTGTTTGTCGAGCGACGGGGCCTGATTGAGGCGACAGAGGTTCATTTCCAGGATACCGCTCATCTCATCCGGATCATCAACAAAATCGTCGCCGCCGTCGGCAGGCGCATCGACGAATCTCAACCCATGGTCGATGCGCGGCTCGCCGACGGAAGCCGCGTGAACGCGATCATTCCGCCATTGGCCGTGGACGGGCCCCTGGTCTCGATCCGAAAATTCTCCTCCACGCCCATCCACATGGCGCGTCTCATCGAGCTTCGTACCGTCACGGAGGAAATGGGGAAGGTCTTGAAGGCGATTGTGCAGTGCCGACGCAATGTCATCATTTCTGGAGGCACGGGTTCCGGCAAGACAACTCTGCTCAATGCGCTTTCAGCTTACATCGACGACCGCGAGCGCGTAATTACGATCGAGGACTCCGCCGAGCTGCAACTCCAGCAGCCGCACGTCTGCCGGCTGGAAACACGCCCGGCCAACATCGAAGGGAAGGGCGAGATCACCCAGCGCGATCTGGTCCGTAATGCCCTGCGCATGCGCCCGGACCGGATCATTATCGGCGAAGTCCGCGCCGGCGAAGCCTTCGACATGCTGCAGGCGATGAACACCGGCCACGACGGGTCGATGACCACCGTTCACGCCAACACGCCGCGGGACGCCCTGTCGCGCATCGAGCAGATGATCGGTATGGCCGGCCTTGATATTTCGCCGCGCTCAGTTCGCCAGCAGATAGCATCTGCCATCCACGTAGTAGTTCAATTGGAGCGCATGGAAGACGGCTGTCGCCGGGTTGTGTCGGTGTTTGAGATCGTTGGCATGGAAGATGACGTGATCTCCATGCAGGAGATTTTCCGTTTCCGGCGGCATGGGCATACCAGGGAAGGCTCCATTCAGGGAGATTTCGAAACAACCGGCGTCAGGCCAAAACTCATGGACGTGCTTTCGTCGCGTGGGCTGGAATTGCCCGCAATGATGTTCGCGCCCGGTCGAAGGTCGGCGTGAAGATGCTGCAGGCCCTGTTTCCTCTCATCTACGTCGTGGTCTTCGTGGCCGTGCTCCTGATCGTCCAGTCGGGCGCATCCATGCTGTTCGCGTCGCGCGACAGAAGGCGCGGAATCAACCGCCGGCTCGAAATGCTCGAATCGGGCATGAGTGCCGGCGACATTTACGCCGCGCTGATACGGAAACCCGCAGCCCCCATCGCAATGGGCGCGAGGCTCTCCGCGATGCACGACCGGTCCTGGATTTTTTTCCGCCAGGCGGGGCTTTCGGTTTCCCCCGTGCGCGTTGTGGTAATCGTGATCGGAGGATCACTCGGAACATGGCTCGTGAGCCTTCTCCTTGTTCACACGGGGAGCGCTTCCGGATTCGCGTTGAACGCGACGCTGTCGCTGGCGGCCAGTTGCACGGCGTGGATGCTGGCCGCATGGGTGTGGATCAAGCGGCAGCGCTTCAAGCGGATGAGTATTCTCGAACAACAGATGCCGCTGGCCCTCGACGTCATCAATCGGGCCATCCGCGCCGGACATCCAGCTGTCTCGGCGGTCCAGCTCGCAGCGAGTGAAATGGGCGATCCGATCGGCACGGAGTTCGGGTTGATCGTCGATGAAACCACCTACGGCATGGCGTTCAAGGATGCGCTGACCAGTTTCGCGCAGCGAACCGGCTCGCCCGACGCGCATTTTTTTGCCGTCAGCGTGGGAATCCAGTCCGAGACCGGAGGCAATCTGGCGGAAATTCTTGCCGGCCTGGCGACTGTTATCCGCGGGCGCGGCACGCTGGCCAAGAGAGTGAGGGCGCTGTCGAGCGAGGGCCGCGCTTCTGCACTTTTGTTGAGTGCGCTGCCGGTCATGCTTATCTCGACGCTGTTTGCCATGCACCCGACATTCTATACCTCCAAATTCTCCGATCCGATCTTCTGGCCCGTCGTCGCAGGCGTCTCGCTTCTTTACGTGCTTGGCTGGGTCATGATCCGCCGCATCGTCAACTTCAAATATTGATGGTGATTGCGATGACTCTCCCGCTCGAATTGATCATCGAAGCGTTGACCTTCTTTGTGGCAGTCGCGGTCATTTTTGCGATATCGGATGAATTGGGACGCGTCTTCGAGCAACGGCGGCGCCTTGGCGAACTGAGAGCCACCGCGGCGTCGGCGCCTCTCCTGCAAAAACGGGTTTCGACAAATTCGTTCCTGATGTGGGTCCAGAAATCGAGCTCGATCAGCGATTCGGAAGCGCGCCAGAAGCTTCGGGTTGAACTGTTCCATGCGGGGTTCGATCACCCTTCCGCGCCGATCTGGTTCGTGATCGTGCGCTTCACACTCGCAATCGGATTGCCGTTTGCATTTCTCATCGGACGATGGGCATTCGGCGTGTCGGCATCAAGCATCGGAGTCATATTCTGGACCATGGTCCTGTGTTGCGTCGGTCTGCTCGCGCCCGGCAGTTTTCTCGACCGGCGGGTGGCGTCGCGCCGCACGAGGTTGGAATTTGAATTTCCCGATGCACTGGATCTGATGGTCGTGTGCATCGAATCGGGGCTGAGCCTGGAAGCGGCCTTTGTCCGCGTCGGCCAGGAGGTGCGCCGTTCGCATCCGCGCATCGCGGAAGAATTCGCGCGCGTCTCTGACGAACTGCGTGCCGGGCGAAGCCGGACGGACGCGCTACGTGCTCTCGGGGAACGCACGGGCGTCGGGGGCGTAAAATCGTTCGCTGCGCTTGCGATCCAGACTGAGGCGCTCGGGACGAGCATCGCGCAGACGCTGCGGACCTATTCGGTGGAGATGCGGGAAACCCGATTTCTTCGGGCCGAAGAGAAGGCGTTGCGGATCCCGGTGCTGATGACCATCCCTCTCGTGGCGTGCATCCTTCCGGTGATCGTAACGGCGCTCCTGCTGCCGGCGATCATCGATGTCATCCGCATTCTTCTTCCCGCTCTCGCCGGTCACGGGGTTCACTGATGACAAGGCCCGACTATCGTTTCGCCCGCGGCGCGTTTGTCTCCGCAATCCTCCTCGGCGCCGCCGCCTGCACACCGCTTTTTGATCGTGCTAAGCCCGTGGAAATTCGGCCGGTCGAGACGCCGAGTGCGGATGGGACCGCTGCGGACGACGACGCCTACCGGAGTGCGACGACGGCGATTGACAACCGCGATTACGCTGTGGCGCTGGAACACCTGCAGGCCGCGCGGGAACGGGAGCCGCGCGATGTCCGCGTGCTGAACGCATTTGGCGTCATCTACGACAAGCTCGGACGCTTCGATTTGAGCGCGCGCTACTACGCGCAGGCAAGGGCAATCGATCCCCGTTCGACGATCGTACTGGGAAACATCGCCTACTCCCGCGCCTTGCAGGGACTGGAGAACCATGAGCCGGTCACCAACGCGCAACCCGATGCCCACTCCGGCGATGCGCGTTTGGGTGCTGTGCTCGCCTCGGCAGAGTTGCCGGCGCAGCATTCCGCGCAGGCTGCGGTGAAACTCACCGGGCATCCGCTTTCGATCGTCAATGCTTCCGGCAGGAAGGGCGCGACGGACGCGATGCGCCGCCGGCTGATTCATCTGGGATGGACGGCGCCACGCTGGGCGGCGCGGGAGGGCGCAGGCGCAAGTCACACCACCCTGTTTTATGCCCAGCCAAATGTCGACGTCGCACGCGCCCTGGCGCGCACGCTGCAGATATCGATCCATTTGGCCAGCCGTTCCTGCGGCTGCGGCGGGCTGGAATTGGTCGTCGGCACAGATTTCCTGCACCGGAGCGCGTTGACCGACGATCTTGAGCGCGGCCGCAATGATCCCGGCGGCGTCGGGGTAGCGGACCCAATTACGTCGATGGAGCATGATCATGTCCCCGCAAAAGCTTAGAGCCGCCGCGCTCGCCGCCGCCTGCCTGTGCTTCCTGCCGGCCGGTTTGTGCTGTGCGATTGCCGGAGAATCCGGCGACGGCAAACAGCAAGTGGCCCAGACGAAGCCGGTGCCGCTCAGCGCAGATACGGTTGCAGAAATCCAGCGGGCGATTGACGAAGAGCGCTATCTCGATGCCGGCAACATGCTGGACCAGGCGCTGATCGTCAGCGGCGGCGATGCGCGCCTGCTTCTTCTGGCCGGCCGACTTCGCCTCGCACGCGGCCGCTACGCCGATGCATTGACGAGCTTCAAGACCATCGAATCGGATCCGAAGGCCGGCGCGGGTGCGAGAGAAGGCGAGGGCATCGCGCTCTCGCTGCTCGGCCGGTCGAACGAGGCGATCGCCGCGCTGCAGGATGCAGTGGCCCAGGACCCGGCCGCATGGCGTGCGTGGAACGCGCTGGGCTCGGAATATGACCGCAAACACGACTGGACGCAGGCCGAAGCGGCCTACGATCACGCGCTCGCCGATTCCGATGGAGCCGCCCTCGTACTCAACAATCGCGGCTTCTCGTTGTTGCTGCAGAACCGCGGCGAGGATGCAATTCACGACTTTGTCGCGGCGCTGGAGAAAAAACCGGATTTCGCTTCGGCCCGCAACAATCTGCGGCTCGCCATAGCGATGAAAGGCGAATACGACCGCGCGGTCTCGGGCGCGGCGGCCGGCGACCGCGCCGCTGTCCTCAACAATGCGGGCTTCGCTGCAATGCTGCGCGGCGACTATACGCAGGCAGAGTATCTGCTCGGACTGGCGATGAAGGCAAAGGGCGAATATTACGCCCGCGCGGCTGCCAATCTCGAGACGACCCACAGCCTCGAGGGGAACAAGGCGGTCTTCGATGGCGGCCATTCCGTCGCCCCTTGAGGTTACCCGCTGCATTGTTGCCGCGCTCTTCGTGGCGGTGGTTGCCGTCGCGGCGCTGAGCGACATCAGACATCGCCGAATTCCCAATTGGACCGTGCTTGTGGTCGCGGCGCTCTTTGGAATCTGGGTGTTTGTCGGGCCGGCGGTTTCCGTCACGTCGTCGCTCGCGGCAGCGGGTATCACTCTTTTGACGACGGGCGTGCTCTACGCCTTCAGGCTCCTCGGCGCCGGCGATTCCAAACTGATGACCGCGGTCGCGCTGTTCGCAGGACTCGGACACCTGGTTCAATTCGTGCTTGTCACCGTCATTGCGGGCGGAGTGCTCGCGCTTGCGAGCCTTGTCGTTCAACAAACCCGTATTTTTGCCATGGTTCGAAGCGGAAGCGATTTCGGACGCGACATTCCCTACGGCGTCGCAATCGCCATCGCAGGCGTCGTGGTAATAGGCTCCTTTATCGGTGCACATGTATGACGATTGAATCGGCAGCGTCATTACGGTGCGGCCTTCTGCCCACGCATCCAGATGGCGAAATCCGGCAGCGGTTCGGGCCCTTCGACAGGCTCAGGGCGAGGTGAATTACCCTCATGCTGAGCTTGTCGAAGCATGAGCACCCCCTCCGCCTTCGCCGCGAGCGCGGCCTTGCGTGCGGCTTCCTCGCGTTCCGCCCAGGCGAGCCTTTCAAACCGCGCGCGCAGCGCCCGTTTGTGGGGTCTCTCCTCGGGGCGCGGATTGGTAATTCCCTGCGTTTGCCCCTCATTGAGAGGAGCTGGAACATCTTTGGGCGTTTGCATACCCGGCGGATATTCATAGCCGTGCGTGTCGCAGAACGCCTTGATCTTTCCGGGAAGTGATTCATAGGCACGCCGCTGGCGATCCATCTCCGCCTGCTCTTCGCGCCGCCGCAACTCCTTCTCGCTCGGCACCCGGCGTGAGATGGCGAGAAACTGCCGCTCCGATTCTGCTTTCAATCCCTGCTCGCTCCCCTCAGCGTGGGGAGATGCTGCGGTTTGTGACTGCATAGTTTCCTCCCCAGCCCCACCCATGTCATGGCCCGCCGAAGAGCGGGCCACCCAGCTGCCAGCGCTCGGCAGCTCGCCATCGAGAAGAGTCTTCTTCTCGCTTTCGCGATCTGAGTGAGTTTCATCTGGGCGGCCCGCTGTTGCGGGCCGTGACAAATCGGGGGGTGATGTTTGGATGGTGCTTTGTGGCGGCTCGCCGCAATACTCGGCCCACTCCGGCAACGGCGCTTCTTCGCCAAGTCCCTGCTCGTCAGGGGAATCCGCCTCGTAGCCGTCATCCCCCTCCTCTGGAATCCTCGCGGGCCTTCGCCGCCGCGTCCGCACGAGATTTCCTTCGATCTCGTCGAGTTCGTCCATGAAGGCAAAGATCATCCGGATGGTCGCGGTCTTACCTCGCACCATGTCGAGCACCATGCCCTTGGCTCCGGCGGCAAGCGTGGTGGCGCACGGCATCGTCGCGACCGTCTCGGTGGACTGCAGAAGATCCGCCTCGAGCATCTGCCCGAAATACTGGCGTCTTGTCGGCCTCGCCCTCCTCTTCGGCCGCCCTCCCGGATTCCCCGACTGTCCCTTCTGAAACCGCCCACTGAGGGGCGGCTTGCGATACCCCATCGCGTATTCGGCTGGCATTGCTCTGTCCTTCTTTGAGACTGGCCCTTAGAGCCAATACCAAATCAGTCATAATGTCAACCGATAAGGTTCATTCTCCCGCAGCTAACATTGCGCTCACATGGCTGAGCCGATAGCGAACAGGTTTCGGCAGTGCCGCATCGAGATGAACTGGCAACGCCGTTGCTCAGGGGAGGTCGTTACCTGAATCCGGAGGTTCGGTGTCGAGCGTGGCCCGCGGCGGGATGATGATGGGTTTGCGCGCCGAGCGCGCGAGCGCCGCGTTGAGGGCGGGCAGGGGGCCCGTTTTGATACTCGCCCATCGGCGCTGAACCTCCGCAAGTTTCGATGCCGCGTCATCGACGACCTGGCGCTGCGCCGGCGTCGGGGCGCCATCGACGGCCTCGAGATCCGTCTCGACTCCGGTGAGAATTGAGTCGACCGATTCAAACGTCGGTGCGCCCGCGGCCGGCTTTTGCCGGACCTGACGGCCAAGCGCGTGGAGTGCGTCGGCGGGTTTCTTCTCCGCAGGCACTTGCGTGTCCGTGTCCCCTGCGTCCGCACTGGATGTTTTCTCGTCCGGGAACAGCGCATCGAGCTGCTTCAGCACCGATTTTCTTTCCCCGTAACCTTCGCGTGTTGGTGCGAGCAATTGGGCAATCCGCTGCGAGAGATCGAACGACGCTTTCAGGTCGGCTTGCGTCGTCCTGATTCGCGGGTCTTCGGCGACATGCAACGGTGCTGTGTAGGTGTGGCCGTTCGCGCTCAGCACCACGGTGTAGTTCCCCGGAAGCACATAGGGCCCCTCCGGTTTTATCGGCGTGCCGTGGCCCCACACGGCGCCGATACTGTAAGAGTAGCCAATTGCCGGCGGTCGTTCGGCGTGAAGATTCCAGATGAAGCGGTGAAACCCGGCCGTCGTTTCGAGCGGCCGGAGTGGTTTCAACCAGGCGGCGGCGAAATAGCGTTCTGCATGGGGCTCCTCGGGCTTCGCATTGCTCGCGAAATGCCGCACCAGCGCTCCCTTTTCATCGCTTATGTCGAGCGTCACGGGACTGCTTGCGTTCGCACCGAGCCAATAATCGATGATCGCGCCCGCCGGGGGATTCTCGCCTTGCGGTGTTTCGGGCGGCAGCGGGGTGTCGACATTGTTGTCGGAATGCACGCGCCACGCCGCTGCGGGTGTGAACAGATGCGCATCTTCGGTATCCGGCGCCGCCTGGCGAAGGGCCGTGACATCGTCGAGCAGCCAGATCGCGCGCCCTTGCGTTGCCGCAACGACGTCGTCCCCATGCACGAGAAGGTCTGTCACCCAGGCGGTCGGAAGATTGCGGCCGAGCTGCGACCAATGCGCGCCATCGTCGATGGAGACAAAGGCTCCCGCATCCGTTCCTGCGTACAGAAGCCCGGGTTTGACCGGATCGGCGCGCACGACGCTGACGAAATGATCGCGTGGAAGATCGCCCGATATCTCGCGCCAGCTCTTGCCGTAATCGCGCGTGCAGAAAATGTGCGGCTGGAAATCATCGATCCGATGACCGTCCGCCGCCGCATACGCAACGCCCGGCTCGCGCGCGGACAGATCGATCGCGGCCACCTTCGCCCATTGCCGAAGCCCGGCCGGCGACACGTTGCTCCAATGCGCGCCGCCGTCTTTGGTGAGCTGGATCAGGCCATCGTCTGTTCCAACCCAGATCTCGCCGGCACGAAGCGGTGACGGCTCGATAGCGGAGATGCTGCCATAACCGCAGGCCATCGCGTCGGCCTGCTTGATGTCGGCGTTGCAGTTCTTCGCGTCCGCGCGCTTGCCGGTGAGATCGCCGCTGATCGTGGTCCAGTGCGTTCCCCGATCCTGCGTGCGGAACAGCACCTGCCCGCCGAGATAGAGCGATGCGGGACCGGCGCGCGACGCCACGAGCGGCGTCACCCACAGATAATGATAGCGAACGAGCGTCGGTCTTTTGCCATAGCTGGATTCCGGCCAGGGCGAGATGTCCGTCACCTGTCCCGTGCGCGCGTTCCATTTTGTCACGCGTCCGCCGAGGCCGGAATCATACGTGATCTCCGGATCGGCAGGATCCGGAATGTCGTAATCGCGTTCGTCGCCGCCCACGGGATGCCAGTCGCGCGTGGTGATTGCGCCGTAATCGCTGCGGCTCGCGATCGCCACCGTTCCCGAATCCTGCTGGCCGGAATAGATCCAGTATGGAAAGCGGTTGTCGGCAGCGAGGTGATAGAATTGTCCCGTCGGCTGATTGTACCAGCTGCTCCAGCTCCGCCCGCCATTCACGCTGACGACCGCGCCCTGGTCGCTGCCCGTGATCATGTGATCGGGATGCAGCGGATTGATCCAGACGTAGTGATAATCGTCGCCGCCCGGAGCACCCTTGAAGATGTCGCAGGTCTTGCCGCCGGCCGTGCAGCGGCGGATGGACTGCCCGACCGTATACAGAGTGTCGGGATCGTTGGGTGCGACGGCGAGACGGCTGGCGTACCAGTCCGTGAATGCCTTTTCCTTGTTGACGCGCAGCCAATGCGTACCGCCGTCGTCGGAGCGGTAGAGCCCGCCGGAAGATTTGGAATCAATATCCGCGTAAACCCGCGTTCCGCCGGAGATGTGTGCGGCTGCAAGCCCGATGCGGCCGAGCGGCTCCTGCGGCCATCCTCCGCCGGTCAGTCTCTTCCAGCGCACGCCGCCATCGATCGATTTGTAGATCGCGCTACCGCGTCCGGTGACCGGCGTGAAGTAGCTCTGCCACGGATATTGATGCGCCTCCCAGGCGGAGGCAAAAAGGATTCGTGAGTCCTTCGGATCGCCCGCAATGTCGACGACGCCGGTCCAGTCGTTGATCTTAAGCACGTGCGACCAGGTCTTGCCGCCATCGGTGGAACGGAAGAGTCCCCGCGCAGGGTTGGGACCGAAGAAATGTCCCTGCGCGCCCACGAGAACGACATTCGCATCGGTGGGACTGATCCAGATCGCCCCAATGTAGCGCGTGTCCTGGAGCCCGAGCGGCGTCCAGTTCGCTCCGCCGTCCGTCGATTTGTAAATGCCCATGCCAGAGGCAATGTCGTAGCGCGGCTCAGGCTGGCCGGTGCCGGCATAGATCACGTTCGGATTGGACGGCGCGATCGCAAGCGCACCCACCGATGCGGCGGGTCCGTGCTGGAACAGTGGCGACCAGGTCCGGCCCGCATCGACGGTGCGCCAGATGCCGCCGCCCGCTGCCGCGAAATAGAAGACATCGGGCTGGCTCGGGATGCCGTCCGCCATGGTTGCCCAGCCGCCGCGAAAGGGGCCGACCTGCCGCCATTCGAGGCTCTTCGCAACATCGCTGCTGATATCGCTGAGCGCCGGAGGCGCGGCGGCACACAGCGCAACCGCGAAAATGGCTGTCGAAATCCCGCGTCTCATCTCGCTTCCTTCGAAAACGTCCCGCACGGCAAATCATCGCACGCCGCGATCGTTTGCAATTCATGTTTCACCCGGTCTCGGGAACTGCGCTGATTTGACCGCTTGCCAGAGGCCGAGCCCGGTCAACTTATGATGCCGATGCTCTACGGCCGGCAAGGGCCACGCAGGGCAAAATGGGGAGGAAACGAAATGAGAATCTTCGTTGCAGCAGCAGTTTTGTGTGCGGCGTTCGTGCCATTGCACGCGATGGCCGCGAGCCCATTCGACGGGACATGGAAAGAGGATATCGCCTCGGTAAAGATGTCACAGAAGCCCGATGCCTATGTTCTCATGGACGGCATGTTCACCTGCAAAAGCTGTGTTCCGCCTTATACGGTCAAGGCGGACGGCTCCGATCAACCTGTGTCCGGCAATCCGTATATGGACATGGTGGCCGTCAACGCGTCCGATGTGCACAACGTCGTGCTGACGGACAAGAAGAGCGGAAAAACGACCGAGACTCTTACGTTCAAGGTCGCACCCAACGGCCAGACCATCGATGTCGACTTCACCGGCACCAGCGAGAACGGCGCAGCATATAAGGGCACGGGCGGTCTCAAACGCGTCGCCAAAGGCCCCGCGGGTTCAGGGCCCATGTCCGGCTCGTGGATGAGGACGGGTCTGAGCAACGCGTCCGACAGTATGGTGACCACAACCTACAAGGTCGACGGCAAGATGCTGACGATGACCGATCCGACCGGTGACACGTACACGGCAAAAATGGACGGGACCGAGGCGTCAGTTAAGGGAAATCCCGGGATTACCACCGTGACGGTGAAAAAAATGGGTTCGCGCACGATGCTCGAAACCGACATGAGGAACGGCAAGGTCATCGACACAATCAAGTCCACGGTTGCAAGAGATGGAAACACAATGACGGTCGTCGATAGCGACAGGTTGCGCCACCGCGTGACGACCTACACGGCGAACAAACAATAGGGCGGCAGAATCGTCCGAACTTCATGCAAGGGCCCGGGCGACCGGGCCCTTTTTCTTGTTCCGGATCCTTCGAGAATCGACAGTTGGACGACAGCAAAAGGCTGAGCGAATCCCAACAAGTACTTTCGATTGCGGCGAGAGCGCCAGCGCGAGAAAAAACTCGCAGGCAGCGCTCACCAGCGTCGTCATGGCCGGGCTGTTGTCCCGGCCAGCCATGAAAAACGTGTCACCAAATGAGCGCTTGGCACAGGGCGTCCCGATGGGGATTGTCTCTCCCATGAACGGCGATCAAGCGTTCAGACATGGCCGGCGTAGACATAAACCGATTGCGACGCGCACGGTTGCTGGTATGAGTTTGCTTGAATGAGTCGCAACTATACGCGAGAGGCACTATTGGCAGCGGCCGAAAGTCCGCACGATCCACATTGTCTCACCGGAAAATACCATGTCCCAACCGATGGTCTCTGTACGTGCCACGTCGGCAAGGCGCGTTTTGCGCTCGACATCGACAGCATGTCGTTCGCGGAGCACGCGCAGTTGGTTGCTGCCGAGTTGCTGCCTGCCGAGAAATCGGGGCCGATCGATGGTTATGACGCTGCCTGGCGCCGGGCGCTGGTAAAGCACGCGAAAAAAATGGGCGTAAAGCTGGATTGAGTTCACGCGGTCCCAGGCCATTTGCGGTTATGGGGCTGCGCGCGTTCGCATTATCCGCGGCAGTCTCGCGCGCGATGTATGTACTTGGAGGACAGAGCGCCAGACGACGCCGGTGCCGCGTCGCGGACCTGAGATTTTTAACGAACGAATTCGTACACGATGCCGCAAGAACCGCCCACGTCGGCGCAGTTTGCGCCGCCTGCCGCAGCAGCGCCGAAGAGATGGCCTGTGCCATCAAGAGTGACGCCGGCATAAGGGACTGCGCCATCATTGCAAAGCCCCACCGTGCAGAACTTGCGCAGCACCTGAAACTTCGATCCGCTGATCTCGAACAGCGTACCGCCGCCGCCCGGGAATATTTGGCCGTCGCCGCCTTGCGTCGCGGTTCCGAACAGATTGCCGCTGGTGTCGAGCACAGGAATGCCCGCCGGCCCATCGCCGTCGGGGCAATTGCTTCGGTTGCAGAAGGCGTGAAGCACCGTCTCCTGCGAGGACTGGCCGTTCGGAACGATCCGGTACACCGTTCCGCAGCCGCGATTACCGCCGCATGCCGCACCGTTGCCGCCTTCCAGCGTAACGCCATAAAGGCTTCCCGTGCCGTCCATGGCCAATCCGCTCTGCGGTTGGGCACCGTCGGCGCAATTCGCCACGCCGCAGAAGCCGTAAAGAACGGTCTCGATCCAGCTGTTGTTTTCGAAGTTCAGTTCGAAGGCGGTGCCTTTGCCGGTGGCATTGCCGCCGCTGTCGGTAGTTCCGTAAAGATTCCCGGCCGCGTCCTCGATCAACGGTGCAAGAGGATTGGCTCCGTCGGCGCAATTGGCCAGCGAGCAGAAATTGTAGATCACCTGATAGCTCCAGCTGCTTTTGCCAGGCGCCAACTCGTAAGCGACGCCATGATAGGTTCCGGCGCCGCTTCTGCTCGCGGTTCCGAACAGGGGCGAGCTTCCGTCATAGAGTGCACCCGATTGCTGGCCCGCGTAGGCGAGACCCGCACCGGGATAGTCGCCATCCGGGCAATGAAGTCCTCCGGCAGGACAGAAGCTGTAGAGGACCTGCAGTGTCCACCCCTTGCGGCCCGGCGACAATTCGAACACTTCGCCCTGGTCCTGGGCGCCGCCGAAGAAGGTCGTGCCATACAGGTTACCGGTTTCGTCGATAACGAGGCCGCCTTCGGGCAACTCGCCGTCCGTGCAGTTCGGTTGTGAACAGAAGCTGTAGATCACGCGATATTCGAAGCCTTTGCTTCCGCGTCTCAGCCTGAAGATCGTCCCGCCGCTGCCGTACGCGCCATCCCCTCCCGTCGCCGTGCCGTAGAGATTGCCGGCGGCGTCCTCGATCAGCGCCGCCTGGGGGGACGAGCCATCTGCGCAATTGGCGAGCGCGCAGAAGCTGTAGAGGACCTTGAGCCCGTGCGCAGATGCGGGCGCGGGTGCGAGGAGGGCACTCGCCGCGACGATCAGCGCCGCGCCCAACCCGGCCGTGCCGATTTTCTCAAGCTGCATGTGTTGCCCCTCTTGGCGGCGCTACATCGTATCCAAACCGGCCCGCCGCGCAAATTGCGGCGACCACGAATGCGGATGGGCCACCGGGGTCGAGGTGTGGTGCACACCAACCGGCAGCTCAGCGATTCCTCGCCAGCGTTGGCGAACCGCGTCGTCTATGCCGGCTGTGGGATGGGAACGTCTACGCCTTCGACGCCGACAGCGGACCATTCTACGCGACGGCCGCCGCGAAAGATTGGAACAGATCACCGGGTAGCGAGTATTTGAGACGCCAGGTAACCGCCATGGGCATCTCCGATTCATGGCTCACGTAGTCCGCCGGACCCAGGAAGTAAAACGCCCTATCGTCATCTTTCAGCCGCGCAAATAACATGACGCCTGTTCCGCCTGAGACACGTGTTTGATAGCGTCGACCCGTGGGGCTGTCGGCACGTGTTGTGGACTGGCTTTCCCAATGGACGAGATCACGGCTGATCGCATAGTCGCGATAGCGGGTAGTCGGTGAAAAGCGGCCGCTCGTCTTGTCCAAGGTGAAAACGAAGACATCGCATTGTTCGTCTTTCATCCACCGAACGCCCTCGCGCCATGTCGGCACTTGTGCCTTTGCACCGTCGCCAAATGCCGCTTGTATTTCGATGCGGGAATATTGCGCGTGGACGCTGAGCGGCAGAGTTGGTCGATCGCGCAGCGGTATTTGGACATGCTGGATACGACCGAGCAGCAGTTCCATCAAACCGAGAAGTTCAGCGATCACTTGCGGATGCTGCCACAACAACTCGCACGCCTCGCTCAAAGATGCGGTCGGCGCGACGACCCTTCCGATCACGGACGCGACAAGCATCCGGATGTAGCGCTGGTCGACAGCGGAGGTTGTGGCCTCCGTCGGTGGAGTTGGATTGCCCAGAATTCGGCTGTAGGCCTCAATACGGGGCGCATCGTCGACATGCAACAGGCGGCCACATGCCTTGCGCAGTTCCTCCTCTGCCGGACCTGATTTGAGCACACGCAGACCAGCAGCTACGAGCATGTCGGACCACGAATGGCCGGAAGCATAGATGTCCTCAAGCGCCAGCCCTGTTGCGTCAAGATACACGGCCAGCGCCACCTGGGTTCCACCCGCGGCCATCCGGCGCAGCTCTTCGACCTTGCTAGTCCAGCGGTCGGGCACAGCATTGCGAATGCTGCGTAGCACGCGCTCACTGGCGATCCGGTCCAATTCCATGTGACAGCCGGCCGGCAGGAAGGGGAAGCCCTGTGCGACTTGCCGTTCGATCTCTTTGCGAGTTCCTCCAAGGAGCGCGCCGAGGCGCCGGTCAAAGCGGAATTCGCGGTGATGAAGACCAACAAAATCGATGACGGTGCAGGCGTGTTTGCCATGATTGCGGCGCAGACCACGCCCGAGCTGCTGAAGGAATAGTACTGGGCTGTCAGTGGGGCGCAGCATGATCAGAGTATCGACTGACGGGACGTCGACGCCTTCGTTGAAGATGTCGACCGAAAACACGACGTTGACGCGTCGCTCCTTCAGGTCTCGAAGAGCCTTCTCACGCTCCGAGGTCGGCGTGTCGGCCCAGATCGCGATTGAGAGGATACCTGCCTCGTTAAACACGCGGGCCATGAAGCGCGCATGATCAATGCTCACGCAGAAACCGAGCGCTCGAATCTGTCGGACGTCATCAACTTTGTCAGTTAGCGCCCGGATGACCTTCCGCGCCCACGCATCGTCGGCAGTGAAGAGATTAGTCAGCCCTTTGACATCATAGCCACGCCCGCGACGCCACGGCACCTCCGTGAAATCCAGACTGTCCGCGATTCCGTAATAAACAAAGGGAACCAGCCTCTGCTGGTCGATTGCATCCCAGAGCCGCAACTCGGCGGCTATGCGGTCGTCGAACCAATGCAGCAAGGAAAGCCCGTCGCTGCGTTCCGGAGTTGCAGTGAGTCCGAGCAATTCGACCGGCCGAACGTGATCGAGCAGGACCCGGTAGGAAGGCGCCGCCGCGTGATGAAACTCGTCGACGATGACGACGTCGAAATGGTTAGGGTCCAACTTCTCCAACCCCACAGCGCTTAGGCTCTGGATGGATGCGAACACATGATCGAAGAGTTCTGGTCGCGCCCCACCCACCCAGAATTCTCCGAAGGACGAGTCGCGGAGGGCGTGCCGAAACGTTGCGACCGACTGCTGAAGAATTTCATTGCGGTGCGCGACAAATAACAGGCGAGCGCGTGGCAGAGTCTCCTTCAGCCGCGCGTAGTCGATCGCCGCCATTACCGTCTTGCCTGTGCCAGTGGCAGAGACAAGTAAGTTTCGATGAAACCCGCGCTGCCGTGAAAGAGCGATCTGCTCAAGGAGCCGCTCTTGAAACGGCTCCGGCCGAAGTTCGATCGGCGAAAGATACGTCGGGTCTGGACGGCTCCGCTGGCGCTTGGCCTGCTCGGAAAACTGGTTCAAATCGAACGGCACAAAATCGTCGAAGTGCCAGTAGCTGTCGAACACCGCCGCGACTTTTTCGACGACCGGGCCGTTGCGCACGGCTGAAAATCGCACGTTCCATTCCAATCCGCTGACTTGAGCCGAATGCGTAAGATTGGACGACCCGATATACGCGGTCGAGAAGCCAGATTTTCGATGAAACAACCACGCCTTTGCATGCAATCGCGTACCGCTAGTGTCGTATGAGACGCGGACCTCTGCCCCAAGAGTCTTGAGGTCTTCGAGCGCGTCGGCCTCGGTTGATCCGGTATAGACAGTTGTTAGGACTCTCAGCTTACGCCCGGCTTCACAGTGCCGACGTAAGGCATCCAACATAGGCCTGATGCCGCTGCGGCGGATAAACGCCATTACAAAGTCGATGCGGTCCGCCGACGGGATTTCCGCAACAATCTGGTGACCGACTCGAGGTTCTCCTGGTGCATTGGTCAGGAGCGCCGTGTCGAGAAGCGGGATTAGAGGCTCACTCATATCCTCCGGTCGACCGTCCGGGCGGTCCGCAAGTACGGCTGTCAGGAATCGCCCAGGAACGGCGGGCTGCTCGGAGAGGAGGTTCGCTCCCGTATCTGCCACCATCCTTGAGATCAGCTCACGCGCAAGTGCGATCCCATCGTTTACACGGCGCCCATCTTCGATGCCTTCGATCGCGCGTTCGATAATACGCGAGAGATGCATTGCAATGCGATCGGCTACGTCGGAGTAGTGCAGATCGGCATACCGCGCGTGCAAATTGTTCTTAAGCGTCCCTATCTCTTCCGTGAGAGCCTCGGTGATCAGAGATTGATAAAGGCCTCGAGAGACTTGGCTCATGGTATCTACTTCGTCTCAAATCATTTCCGAAAACCAGCGCGAAGCGTTTGCGCAATCAGGATCAGAGTGGAGTTGTTCTTAGCAGTCGCGAAATTTGTTCTGGCGGTGGAATGCGATTAGCGCTCGATCTGGGACAAATCTGGACGGAAGCCGAAGTTTCTGCGACCCGAAGGACGCAAGCGCGGCCCGCGCGACGTCGGGAAGACGCTTCGAGTACAAGACATGGTAATCGTCATCGAAGGCAATTAGGCCTTGATCGAATGCACGGTCGTGAAGAGCATTCAGGCAAATACCGTTTTGAGGAGCGGTGCGGATGTCTTTCTTTTCTGACCAAGGGACTATGTGGCCGGCGACTAAGAGATCGGGTTCATCGATGCCCGTCAAGGCGCATTTGCCTTCGTATGAAGCGAGCACCAAGTCTCTAAAGAAATCCTGATTTCTTCGTGTCTTTGTGGTCCGCAGGATATCCAAACCCTCTGGAAACAACTCGATCCGCTGCAGGTATTCTTCCGACTCTTCGGCAATTTGTCGCCCAGATTGAAGCTCTATCGCCGCAAGCGACGACCTCATTTCAGCGAAGAAGTCCTTCCAAACCTCTCGATCCAATCGGCTTGAATTCGGCATGCCACCTTGTCTTACAGATGGATCTAGGCTCGCGAAGTTCGTCATTTTTAGTGCGACGGCCGACGGCGTCCTGTCCACCTGCGAGGCCATTTTCCGAATGTCCGGATTGCGAGAGTGAATGCGTCCAAAGGGAGTCAGACAGTATAGCTTTAGAACTTGAAGCAATTCATGCCGTGTCCAAAGTCGCCGTTCCATCAAAACATTTCCGAAAACCAGCCTGAAGCGTTTGCGGTGCGAAGGCGCTCGATCAGTTCGTCCGCCGTGAATGGGCAGAGCGCAGGTTCGGTCGGTTCAATACTGTGGAACTCGTGAAGCAGGTGATCGTCATCGTTTTGCGATTCAGGCACGAGGCTCGGGATTCCAATTTTCTCCGGCACAAAATACTCACTGCCAAACAGGTGAGGGCGGAGATTATCCAATGAGAGCTCTCCGAGAACGCAGAATTCTCCCCAGAATTTGTAATTGCCAGCGTCGCGATACAGGTAGGTTATCTTCCGGGTCTTGCCTACGTGGCGCGACTTGCGAGCGCTAGCGAGGCGCGGTTCGGAAGCCTTGTTCATCTATTGCAACGTGCAAGCATCGCGGCGTCGAACGTCGATTTGAGGTCGTGGGACACGCTCATCCGGAATCGCCGCCTCGCTGAGATCCTGAATCACCGCGACATTAACTGCGAAAACCAAAGCTATGTGCATGTTTCGTTCCATGTCAATCCCCAAATGTCCGGCAGGTGAAGTCACACGAAAGTGTGGCCTCGTTCAGCGCACGCGCGCCTGCGTGATCTCCGCTTTCCCATATTGGTCGCCGATGCGGCCGTCGCGGATGAAGTCGCGCATCATCGCAAAATAGCCGGGTGCGTAGCGGGTCGAGACGCGGGTGCCATCCGGCTTCAGCTCATATTCCGTCATGCCGTGCTCGGCACCGGGATAGACCGCGAGCGTGTAATCCTTGCCGGCTGCGATCAGCGACTTGACGCGCGCGGCGGTTTCGGCGCTCGGCGCGTCCAGATCGTCCGATCCCAGAACCCAGAGCTGCGGCGTGGTCGATGCGCGCAGGGCGGGCATTGGCTCGTAGCGGAACGGTGTGTGGAAATCGAATTTCCTGGCCATATCGCCCATTTGCGCCTTGTCGAGCGGCAGCACGAAGAACAGAAAATCGCCGTGCACGTCCTTGTACCAGGGCTCTGACTTATACTTCCGGCGCAGCGCGTCGAATTCCGCATAACCTTCCTTGCCGCCGGTTTCCACCACAAATTCGCCCGCGCGCGCCAGCTCCAGCGCCTTCTTCGTGTCGTCCGCGGAATGATGGTGGAAGTGCATGTCGAGCGCGACGCTTTCCTGATCTTCCTGAAGAACCGTCACGGCAAGGCCGAAGCTCACGATCACGAAATCCACCGGCGCGCGATTTGCCGCCAGCGGTGCAACCCATCCGCCCTCGCTGCCGCCCTGATAACCGATGCGCCCGGCGCGCGGGCCGGCGAGACGCCGCGCTTCCCTCATCGCGGCGACGGCATCATTGGCGAGAACATCGAAGTCCTGCGTATAGGTGCCGCCGGACGCGCCGGTGCCACGCTTGTCATAGACGAACGCGCCGATGCCCTGCGCCGGGAACATACGCTGCAGCGCATAGAAGTCGCGCGCGGAATCATGCTCGGAGCCGTGGACAAGGACCACCACCGGCACTTTGCCGCTGCCCCTGGGCATTACCAGCCGGCCGACGAGCCTGGTTCCGTTGCTCTCGAACGTCGTCTCGCTGACATCGAACGCGATGCGCTTTCCGTTTTGCTTTCCGAAGCGGATCTCACCCCTGGCGCAATCGGAGAACGACACGGTTTTGCGGTCCGGCCGGCCGGTCCAGCCATAGGTGCTGGTCCATGATCCGTCCTTATTCCGATGAAGCTGGCCCGTCTCGCCGGTGAAGGCGCGCCAGCGCAGCGTGTCGCCATCCGACGGCGCGATGTCGATCGCCTGGCCATCGTCCAGGCGCCAGGAGCCGATATGGCAGTCCTTAGTGGCATCGGCGTATGCCGGAACGAACAACAGCAGCGAAAGCCCGCAAAGCGTGGGCGCGATCAGCGATTTCATGGGCGCGAATTCTCCAAAAGCACGGCGATTATATGGTGATCGGGGTCGCGACATATCATGCAAATCTGGAATAGCGCTGGCCTCACCTGCAGGGTCGTGGATTCCAGAGCCGACCGTATTGCGCAAATGTCCCGATTTAGGTACACAGGTACCTGAGAGATCGGTTGCGATGAAGGACCAGGTTCACATCCGCAATGCGGAGGCGGCGCATCTTGCGCGTGCGCTCGCGCAGCAGACCGGCAAGAAAATCAACGAAGTCGTTCTGGAGGCCTTGCGGCAATATCGGGCGCCCGGCCGTGCCGCCGCGCCCCGGCGGCAGCTCGCCCAATGGCGACGGCTATTGGAGCAGGACCGGCATGGAAGGGCGCGACGGGAAACGCCCATCGAAGCGCTTTACGACGAGACGACCGGCCTGCCACGATGATCGCGCTGGACAGCTCCATCCTCGTCGGAATCATCAAGGGCGAAAAGGACACCGATCCGCTGCTCGATCTTCTCGCGGGCGAGGCGTGCGTCATTGGCGCGCCTACGCTGGTCGAAACCCGGGCCTGGTGTGCGATGAACCTGTCGTCTCGCACTTCGCGGTGGCTGGAAGCCCTGGTGGACTCGAACAACGTGTCGGTCGTACCTTTCGGCCGCGACATGGCGGACGAGGCCTCACGCGCCTTCGCCAAATTCGGCAGAGGCCGCGGCGGTCATCCGGCGAAGCTGAATTTCGGCGACTGCATGGCCTATGCCGTTTCCGCGGTGATGCGCGCTCCGCTCCTGTTCAAGGGCGGCGATTTCGGTCTTACGGACGTGATGCGCCACCCGGCATCGCCTGGTGCTTGAGAAGAAGGTGCTTCGTATTCGTGAACGCCTGCAGATAAGTATGCCGTCGCCGGGCTCACAAGAGGACTCCCTTTGATGCCAACGGCCACCATTCTGGTAGCAACGTGGGGCAACGGGCTATTCGGCGTCACTGGAAAAATGGTTCGGCAAGAACTCGCCCAACAATCGGTTCGCAGTCTGGCGCCCGATGGACATGGAAGAGTGCTCGCAATTGTTGACGGGGATTCGATCTGGCGACGATCCTCCGATGGCGAATGGGCGGAGATAGCAAAAAGCGAATTCCAGCTTTCATGCTGCGTACCAGTTGGGAACGTTGTCTTTGCCGGAACCGACGACGCACACGTCCTGCGAGTTAGTCCAGACGGCGCGCAGCAATGCCTGGCGGGTTTTGACGCCGTAGCGGGCCGCGACAGGTGGTATGCAGGCACAGCGATTGTCGACGGCAAGCTGATGGGGCCACCGCTTGGAATACGTTCAATGGCGGCGACATGCGATGCCGCCGTTCTTCTGGTCAACGTTCATGTTGGCGGAGTTCCGCGATCAACCGATTCCGGCTTAACGTGGCGGCCCACTATAGATATCGAAAGCGATGTTCATCAGGTCTGTGCACACCCAACCCGGCCCGACATCGTGATAGCGGCGGCGGGGGCGGGTCTTTGCGTTAGTCGCGACGCCGGGGCGACATGGACTGTCGAACAGGAAGGGCTTCACGCCCATCATTGCTCTGCCGTTGCGTTTGGAAGAAACCACATTTTCGTGTCGGCATCCACCGACCCTTTTGCGACTCAAGGCGCAGTATATCGACGCCCGATCGACAGCAACGGTCCGCTGCAGCGTTTCGGCGGAGGCATGCCGAAGTGGATCGACGGCAAAGCCGATACTGACTGCATCGCGACCCGAGATTCAATGATCGCGGTGATCGACCTGTCGGGACGCCTTTACGTGTCGCATGACGATGGTGCTTCCTGGTCATGTCCGGTCGAACGTCTGCCTGCTCCAAGCGGGCTTCACATCTGCTGACTTGGCCACGTCACCTCTCCTCATTTTAGTTGACACAGCACCAGCACACGAAGTTATAGCTTCCATCATCCGAGGGAACGATTGACAACAAGAGGAACCATGCAGAAGGGCTTCAAAGAGAAAAGCTTCGGCGACCGGTTGAGCGAGGGGGAAAAAGCGAAGCAGGCGCAGCGCGAGCGGGCACACGCGAAATCACCGGCCAACGATCCTGAGTTCGCCGGGCGCCAGGAAGCGCGCCGTCTTGCGCAGCTCGCCAGAACCGCGCGGGAAGAAGAGCGCCGGCAGGCGAAGCTCGCGGCTCTGGAGAGCGAAGCGGCGAAGAAAAAGGCGGCCGAAGTGGCGCGCATAGCGGAGCTCAAGGCCCAGGCGGAGGCCCACGAGGCGGAGCGCGTCGAGCTGGCGCACCGCAAGAAGGAGCGCGAGGCCGAGCAAAAGGTCGCCCGCGACGCCCGCTATGCCGCGCGCCAGTCGCGGAGAAAATAAGGGTGACCGGGGTGGCCCGGCCATGACGAAGTCTGTACTCAATTGATTCTGGCTCCCTTCTTTGCTCTTCCTGCACGCAAGGGTTGCGGCTAATATCGCGATCGGGTTGCGGGCAGGGGCGCCCGGCGTAAACGGCCGACATCGTCAACTCCATCGGCAAATTCCCTACCCGCGATCATCATCGGACTATTTCCGGTGCGGTGCATTCTGCCCGCGGCCGGCAAACCTGAAGAGGGGGATCAAGATGAAAATATTCGTTGCAGCAACGCTTCTCGCCGTTGCGTTCGCGCCCGTGCAGGCCATGGCGGAAAACGGCTTCGATGGAACCTGGAAGGGGGATGTCAGCTCAGCGCAAATGCCCAAGAAGCCCGATGTGTATGTGCTCCAGGACGGCATGTATTCCTGCAAGACGTGTGCTCCGGCCTACACGATCAAGGCCGACGGCACGGACCAGGCCGTCACCGGACATCCCTATTTCGACACGGTCGCGATCAAGGTGGTCGATGATCACTCGATTCAGGAGACGGACAAGAAAGCCGGAAAGACCGTCACGACCTCAAGCGTGACCGTCGCGCCCGATGGCAAGACCGCGACGTTCGAGTTCACCGACAGCAGCAACACGAATGCTGCACCGGTAACGGGAAAGGGCACGAGCAGGCAGGTGGCAAAAGGTCCGGCCGGATCGCATGCCACTTCCGGTTCATGGATCACTACCAGCTTTGCAAGCCTTTCCGACAACGGCGTGACCGTGACCTACAAGACCGACGGCGACATGCTGACGATGAGCAACCCGACCGGCCAGTCCTACACGGCGAAAACGGACGGTACCGAAGCGCCCTACAAAGGCGATCCGGGCGTTACCAGCGTTACGGTGAAAATGACCGGCAAGCACACGCTGGTGGAAACCGACAAGCGCGATGGAAAAGTGATCGGCAAGGCGACATCCACTCTGAACAAGAGCGGCACTGCGATGCACGTGTCGTACTATGACGCCCTGCACGCGCGCACAACGACCTACACGGCGACGAAGCAATAGGCGATCAACTTTCCAGGCGTCGAATAAATACAAGGGCCCGGGCGACCGGGCCCTTTTTTCTTCCATCTTGCAGTATAGCAGCCGTCTTGCATGGTAGCTACCGGTAGCTATACTGCATGTATGAGCATGGTTTCCATTAAAGAGGCCAAAAACCGCCTGACCGAGATCGCCCGTCGGGTCGAAAAGGGCGAGACGGTCGTGGTCACCCGCAACGGGAGGCCGATCCTCGACCTGGTCCCGCATCGCACACATGGCGGCATTGATCTGAAAGCCGGCGCAAAGTTTCTGCGCAAGCGTGGGATCAAGACGCTTGTCAGCCACGTCGCGAAGGATTTCGATGAGCCGCTGCCGGAGGATTTTCTTCTGCGTCCGCTGCCTTAGGCGTGAGGTTCCTGCTCGACACGAACGTCCTGATCGCTCTGGCGCAGCGCGCCCGCTCCGCGCCCGCAAACTTCTCCGCAATTTTCGATCCGTCCAATATGTCGTTTGTGAGTGCGGCCAGTCTCTGGGAGATTGCCATCAAAGTTCGCCTGCGCAAGCTGGATGCGGGCCATGCGCTCGAGGATCTTGCGGGCTACTTCGATGCGATCGGTCTTGTCCATCTGTCCATCTGCCCATCGATCATCGGCACGTCATCGCAATGCCTGATCCGGTTCCCGCCACACGCGACCCGTTCGACCGCCTGCTGTTGGCACAGTGCGCTGTGGAGGGCTTACGTCTTGTCACCACGGACCGCGCGCTTGCCGGGCATCCGTTAAGCTGGCAGGGCAGCTAGAGCGTGTTCCGTTGATATTGAACAAACATGTCATGCCCGCTTGATCCCCGCTTTCGCGGGGAGGCATCCGGGGCAACCGCACGCCGCTCGCTCTGGATTCCCGCTTCGGCGCACGCTGTCCGGGGAAAAATATCGAATCTGTTTACAGGCGCTTGATGGAGATTGGGATTTGCACAGTCATGGGTGTACTCGACTCAGGACTGCGTATGTGTCGAGAAAAGGTTCACGCGGAGCCGCGGAGCAACAAGAACTACCACCAAGAGCACGAAGGGCACGAAGAAGAGGTCGCGCGCGAATGCGCGCAAAACCGTTTGTGTGCTTTGTGCTCTTTGTGGTGAACAAGCCTCTCAGCGCCTCCGCGTGCCCATTTCTTTAGAGAACAAACAGCAATTCTCGGCCGTCGTGTTTTCCCCGGACAGCCGTGCGCTTTCGCGGGGATGACACGCTTTATTTGACGAAGCGAGTTTATCAAGGCGTCGGCGTGCGCAGTGCGCTTTACGCAAATTGTACAAACTTTGTCATGGCCGGAACAACGGCGGAAGTTATATGAGTTGCGGTTTCGCGCTTCAGTTCAATCGCGATTGCAGATCGGCGATGCCTTCGGAAATGAGCGATGCCGCCTTTTCCTCACCAAGCCGCGCGGCGATGATCTTCTGCGCCGCCGACACGGCGGCGTCGGCGGCGAGAGCGCGAATTTCGGCCATCGCGTTGGCTTCGGCCTGGGCGATGCGCTCCTGCGCCTGGCGCGCGCGGCGCTCGATCTGTGATTTCATCTGGGCGCGGGCTTCCGTAGTGAAGCGATCGGTTTCCGCGCGCGTGTCGCTCAGAATTGTCGCCGCCTCGCTTGAGGCGCCGCTGGCGCGCTCGCGGTAGGTGACGAGCACCGTCTCGGCTTCTTCGCGCAGGCGTTTGACGCTTGCAAGTTCGCCGGCAATCGCTTCCGCGCGGCGGTCGAGCGCCTTGCCGATGAGCGCGGGCACGCCCCGGTATAGAAAAATCGCGATCACCGCGAGCAGCCCCAGCCACTCCCAGAAATCGGTTTCCTTGAGGAGGTCGAGCGGGTTCAACGGAAAATTCCCATGAGAGCAGAATGCCGCGTCACGCGATGGTTTCTCCTGCGGCGACGGCGGCCGCTGCTTCCTCCGGGCTCACCGTCTCGCCGATCAGCCGCGCGACGATACTGGCCGCAGCTTCCTGCGCCGCGTTCCGGATTTGCGTGCGGGCCTGCGCGCGCATTTCGGCGAGACGCGCCTCCGCCTTTGCGACGGCTTCGTCCGCCTCGGTGTCGGCGCCCCTTTCGGCCTGCTCCGCGGTTGCGCGTAGCCGAGAGCGGTTTTCCTCGATCAGTGTGCGCGCATGGTGGCGCGCCTCGATGAGCGTGTTCTGATAGGTCGTCCAGGCCTTGTCGGCCTCGCGGCGATCCTGCTCGGCTTTGGCCAGCCCGGCGGCGATGCGGCTCTTGCGTTCCGCGATCGTGCCACCGATGCGGGGAACTACGACCCGCCACACGAAGGCGAGAAGAAGCGCGAAAGCGATCGTAAGCCAGAAGATCTGGCCCGGAAATGTATGCGTCTGAAACGGCGGAAAGCCCGCCCCGCCTGCGGGCGCGGAGGTTCCACTCGAGGTCGGTCGCGCCGAGGCCATCTTCAGGTGAAGAGGATGATCAGTGCGATCACGAGACCAAAAAGTCCCGTCGCTTCGCAGAGCGCGAAGCCGAGCAGGAGATTGGTCGTCTGGCCGGCGGCTGCACCCGGATTGCGCAACGCGCCCGACAGGTAGGAGCCGAACACGTTTCCGATGCCAATGCCGGCACCGACGAGCGCCACGCAGGCAAGCCCGGCGCCGATCTGTTTGGCTGATGCGAGATCCATGATGATTGTTCCTCTCAGTTGTTTGGCCTGTCGGGCCGTCAGTGATGTTCGTGGAGATGCAAGGCTTCGTTCAGATAGATGCAGGTGAGAATTGCGAACACATAGGCCTGCAGGAGCGCAACCAGTATTTCCAGCGCGGTGATGGCCACAATCAGGAACATGGGCGCGATGGCGAGCGGCGCGAACCAAGGTTTGGGCGTCACCAGCGTCGCTCCCAGCGCAATGACAAACGCTGCGAAGACTTTCAGCATGGTGTGTCCGGCGAGCATGTTGGCGAAGAGCCGCACGGAGAGACTGACGGGACGCGTGAGAAACGACACGATCTCGATGGGTACCAGCAGGAACAACAGATAGATCGGCGCTTTGGGCACGAACAGCTTCAGAAAGCCGATGCCATGCTGGAGAAAGCCCGTGACGATCACGGTCAGGATCACGACCGCGGCAAGCGCAAAGGTCACTGCGATGTGGCTCGTCACCGTAAACGAACCCGGTATGAGACCGAGGACGTTGGAAAACAGGACGAAGGTGAAGACCGTGAAGACGAGCGGAAAGAATCGCAGCCCCGCTTCGCCCGCCGCGGAATGAATCATGTCGGAGACGAATTCGTAGGATAGTTCCGCCATCGACTGCATGCGCGAGGGCACGAGGCTCCTGCGCGTCGCGGCTGCGTAAAAAAACAGCGAGGCCGCGCCCGCGACGATGAACATCCACAGCGCCTGATTGGTGAACGACACGTCGTATCCGCCGATATGCAGCGGGACGAGCGGCTTCACCTCGAATTGCGCCATCGGATTCATCGCCACGGCGTCGTCACTCCTCGTCGTCGTCTTTCACGCTGGGCGCCGGATATCTGGCGGCCTCTGCATTCAGTTCGGCGGCCGCGCGCATCACGTTGCGGATCCCCGCGGCCGCGCCCAGGATGAACATCACCACGATGAAGATCGGGGCGGTATGCAGCCAATGATCGAGCAGCCACCCCAATCCCGCGCCCACGAACAGCGCGGCCCCAAATTCCGTAGCGAAACGGAACGCAATTCCCAAAGCGCCGGGCGAGCTTCCGCCGTCGCCCTTTGGTGTAATGCCACGCGCCTTGTCGAGCTTTTCGCCCAGCGCGTGCAAATCATCGGGTTCAGGAGCAGGCATTCGAAAGATGCTCCGCCGCTTGGCCGGAAGTTCGCGCGAGATGAGAATCGTCAGCCGCTCGAAGGCGCGCGGACCATAGTGGCGCACGCACGAATCTGTCAAGAACGGGGAGAAGACGATAAGCTGCTGATTCTATGCAAGAAATTCGTTCGGCGTGTTGGCACCCCCGATTATCGGCCACCCATGAACACCGTGACGACGATGATTCTCCGCTCATGGCGAATTCCCCTCGAAAGAGGTGGTCCCGACTGCGTGTTTCCGTTGGGGGAGAAAAATGAGGAGCGGATCAACGACTTTTTCTATTGGGCTCGTTTCATCGCGCGGTTTTCATGGGTGGCCGGGACAACGGCCCGGCCATGACGGGGTTATGGGGCGCGCGCGGATTCCCGCTATTCAGAGCACTCCGCAATTCGCGGCCACCTATTCCGCCGCCGCGACCCGTTCTGCTTCGGCGAGGGTGACGGAGACCAGCTGGCTTACGCCGCGCTCGCCCATGGTGACACCGAACAGGCGGTTCATGCGTGACATGGTGAGCGCGTGATGGGTGATGACGATGAAACGCGTCGCGGCCAGTTTCGTCATCTCGTCCAGAAGATTGCAGAAACGCTCCACATTGGCGTCGTCGAGCGGCGCGTCTACCTCGTCGAGCACGCATACGGGCGCGGGATTGACCAGAAACACCGCGAAAATGAGCGCGAGCGCGGTAAGCGCCTGTTCGCCGCCCGACAGCAGTGACAGTGATTGCAGTCTCTTGCCGGGCGGGCGGGCAAAGATCTCCAGACCGGCCTCGAGCGGATCGTCCGACTCGGTAAGGCTCAGTTTGGCCTCGCCGCCGTCAAACAATTTCGCAAACAGAAGCTGGAAATTCGCGTCCACTTTTTCAAACGATTCGAGCAGCCGCTCGCGGCCCTCGCGATTGAGGCTCTGGATGCCGCGCCGCAGCCGCTGGATCGCTCCGTCGAGATCGGCGCGATCCCGTGTGAGACCATCGAGGCGCTGCCCGGCTTCGGCGGCTTCCTCCTCCGCGCGCAAATTGACGCCGCCGAGTTGTTCGCGTTCGGCCTTGAGTTTCTCCACGCGCTTTTCCGCATGGTCGAGCGCCGGAAGCTCGTCGCCTTCCGCGATGCCCGCATGACTGGCGAGCAATGAAGGTTCTACATCGAGTTCGTCGCGAACGCGGCCCTGCAATTCGGAAAGACGTTCCTGCGCCGACAGGGCCATTGCGTCGGCACGCGCGCGTTCCTCCCGTGCCGTTGCAAGCGCGGCGTCGGCAATTTTCGCGGCCTTGTCGGCCGCGGCGAGCATCGATTCTGCCATTGCGCGGGCATCAGCAGCCTGATCGCGAGCGGTCTCGGCTTGTGCGATTGCCTCCAGGAGGGCGCGTCGCCTGCCGGCGAGAGTCTCGGGCGCCGCTTCGAGAAGCTGGAGCTCGATACGCATTTCGTCCAGACGACGGTTCAGCTCCTCGATCTGGCGAAGGGCCGCGTCACGCCGGTTTTGCCAACGCGCGCATTCGTCGGCGAGAGCAACAATGCGCTGGGCGCGAATCCCGCTCTCCTGGCGCAGCTTCTCCAGGAAGGCGCGGGATTCCAGATCGGCGGCGCGGGCTTCCGCTGCGTTTTCCCGCGCCTGGGCGACAGAGAGCGAGATCGCCGCGCCGTCCCCAAGTTCCGCCAGCGCCGCGTCCGCATTGCCGGTTGCATCGCGTGCCGCGTCGCGGGCGGCAGACAGACGCCGGATTTCTGCTTCGAATGTGGCAAGCCGCGAGCTTCGTTCGGCTGCGTTGCGTGCTGCCCGGGCCGCGGCTTCCTGCGCATCGCCGAGGTCGCGTTCGAGTTGCCGTTCGTGTTGCTCCGCACTGCGCGCGGCTTCGCGTGCGAAATTGGCCTCATTCCGCGCCGCTGAAAAGCGCGCAAGGGCCGCGGAGGTCTTTTCGCGCGCGCCTGCGATCTCTGCATCAAGCGCGGAGAGACGATTGCGCTGGGCGAGACGTTGCGCCGCCGGCGAGGGCGCGTCGGCCGACATTGCGTAGCCGTCCCAACGCCAGAGATCGCCCCGTATCGACACCAATCGCTGGCCCGGCCGAAGCTCGCGCTGCAGGGCGGCGCCAATTTCCATCGGCACCACAGCCGTCATCGCCAGACGCCGTGCGAGCGCAGGCGGTCCCGCGACGTAGTTGCTCAAGGGAATGACTTCGCCGGGAAGCAGCGGCAGAGATTCCAGCGGTCCCAGATCCCGCCAGTGATTGGGGGCCGCTTCGTCGATGGGGGAGTCGAGTTCGTCGCCCAGCGCCGCGGCGAGAGCTGCTTCGTAGCCGGATTCTACGCGCACAGCGTCAATGAGAGGCGGCCACAGATCGGCGCCCTGCGGTCGCAGGAGATCGGCAAGCGCCCCGGCTTCGGCCGACAGATGTTGCTCCTCGCGCTCGGCGATTTCGAGTGGCGCGCGCGCCTCGGCTTCCGCAGCCTCTGCGAGATCGAGAGCGCCGCGCAAGCGTTCGAGCGATTCGTGCGCTTCGAGCGCTGCGTGGCGGGTTCGTGCGACATCGGCTTCGCAGGCATTGACATCGGGATCTTGCGCCGCGCCGGCCAGCGCGGCTTCGAGCCGGCTTTCGGCCTCCACGAGCTGTTGTGCGCTTGTTTCAGTCAACGCCGCGGCGATTTCGCGCGCGCGTGTCTGACTCTGCTTTCTTGCATTCCACTCAGCGAGCTTGTTCGTGAGGCTTTCGAGGGCGCGCTCGGTGGAAACCAGAGCGTCGCCGTGCGCAATCGCCCCTGACTCGGCGTCGGCTATTTCCCGAGCGGCATTCGCCGAGGCGTGTTCCAGCGTTCGCGTTTCCCCGGCCAGCGCCGCAAGCGACGAACCCGCATCTCTGTCGAGTTCCTTCTCGCGCGCCAGATCCTGTTCCGCCCGGACGATATGCTGCCGTTGCCGCTGGGCGGCTTCGCGCGCGCGCGTCTCCTCCTGATCGAGCGTGTCTCGCTCGATGGTCAAGCGATGCAGCGCAGCGTTGCGTTCGGCCTCGGTCAGCCGCAAGGGATCGAGTTCGCTCGCCGAGTTTGCCCGGGCAGTCGCGGCTTCGGCGGCGCGGCCGGTGCAGGCGGCCACATCCGCATGCGCGCGTTGCAGTGCAGTTTGAGCCGCACGCAAATGCGATTCGGCTGCGATCCAGCGAATGTAATGCGCGAGAGCTTCCGCCTTGCGGATGAGCCCCGAAATATTGCGGTAGCGCGCCGCCTGGCGCGCCTGGCGTTTCAGGTTTTGAAGCTGGCCTTCGAGTTCGCGGATCAGATCGTCAAGACGCGACATGTTCGTTTCGGCGGCCCGAAGCCTGAGTTCCGCTTCGTGGCGGCGCTGATGCAACCCGCCGATACCTGCGGCTTCTTCCAGGATCGCCCGGCGGGCGAGCGGTTTCTGGCTGATCAGGAGTCCGATCTGACCCTGGCGGACGAAGGCCGTGGAGGCGGCGCCCGACGAGGCATCCGCGAAGAAGATTTGAACGTCGCGCTGCCGCTGGTCGCGTCCATTGATTCGGTAGACGGACCCGGCCTCACGTTCAATGCGCCGCGAGACTTCAATCGTATCGTATTCGTTGTAGGGCGCGGGCGCACTGCGATCGGTGTTGTCGACGAAGAGAATGACTTCCGCGAGATTGCGGGCAGGGCGAGCAGCGCTGCCCGCGAAGATCACATCGTCCATTTCGGAGCCGCGTACCGAAGTCGGACGCGCTTCGCCCATGACCCAGCGAAGCGCATCGAACAGATTCGACTTGCCGCATCCGTTCGGCCCGATGATCGCCGTCAGGCCCGGCTCGATAAAAAGCTCGGTCGGTTCGACGAAAGACTTGAAGCCTGAGAGCCGGAGCCGGGTAAATTTCAACGGATCCGCGCCGCCCTGCCGCGTCTGGGGGCCAGCATTCCGCTACTTCTTGAGAAGCCCATTGAGATAGGCCTGCAACTGGTTCCAGTCGCCCGTGAATTCCCGCACCTCGCCATTGATGACAAAGGTCGGCACGCCGTTGATCCCGTACTTCGTTGTCGCATCCTGACCAACCTGGGTGATTCTCTGCGCCTGCGCCTGGTCGGCGATACAGCTGTCCACCTTTTCCGCGCTCAGGCCCGCGATACGGCCGATCGCAACGAGGCCCGCATGCACGTCCGCAACGCGATATTCCGGATCCCACTTGATCTGATTCCTCCACAGGAGATCAAGGAACTGGAAGTAGTTATCCTCAGGCAGACAGCGCGCCATCGCCTCGGCGGCCACATCGGCGGGGCCAAGCGGAAACACGCGGAGCACATAATACACCTTGCCCGTGTCGATGAACTGCTTCTTGAGGAGCGGGAAGAATTCCTGGTCGAAATGGGCGCAATGGGGGCACTGGGGCGCAGCGTACTCGACCATGAGAATCGGTGCTTTCGGCGATCCCATCCGGCGATCCCACGCCGTGAGAGTGACCGTCTGGCCGGCGTTCGAATCGGGTACGGCGCTGTCCGAAGAGCTGCTTGACATCACATACCACGTCGCGCCGCCCAGTGCGATCAAGGCCACGACGATCAATCCGAAGATAAGGGTCTTTCGGGTCACGGGCGATTCTCCAGAGCGTCAGGCCAGAGCTTTTGGCAGAGGCGCGCGCCGCGTTCAATCTTTCGCGGAGGGGCCGTTGCGCGTGCGCGCCCTCGAGAGCGCCAGCAGCGCACGCCTCAGGCGCTCCTGCCCGTCAAACTGGGTTAGGGAATCCTCAGGTTCCGAATCACGCTTTGTCGGCCTGTGCGATTCGGGAAGCCTGGGCGTCATGTTGCCAGCGACGAACCGGAGGCGCTGCACGGCAGACCTTCCCAGATAGGAATTGATTCGGCTGCACAACGCCCGACTCTCGTGTTGTAGAAACACGGAGGCAGCCGGATCGGCCTTCAAGGTCAGAACGCCGCCAGAAGGACCCTCGGTCATCCGTAGGGGCTGGGCGAAGCGGGCTATTTCGGGGCCGACAATCTCGTTCCATCGCAAGACGAGTGTCGAATCGGAAAATCCGGCCCTCTTGAATCCCGCGCTGCCAAGTTGGACGACATCCAAACCGACGGCGACAGCACGATTGCGCCGCTCCTGCGCGTCGGGCTCCGCGCCGGTCTCGGGTTGTTTCCGTTGGCGGATCATGTTGATGATTCGCACCATGCCCCATATGCGCGAGCCAAGGCAAAATCCACACTTCGCCGCCGCCGGACTGCTCGCCTGGTACGATGCGAACCGGCGTGCGCTGCCGTGGCGGGTCATGCCGGGGGAGACTCCCGATCCGTATCGAGTGTGGCTGAGCGAAGTCATGCTGCAGCAAACGACGGTTGCAGCCGTTGCAGGATATTACCGCGAATTCACCAACCGGTGGCCGAGTGTGGAAGCGTTGGCGGCCGCCTCGCTGGATGACGTGCGTGGGGCGTGGGCGGGTCTCGGGTATTACGCGCGGGCGCGAAATCTGCACGAGACCGCGCAAATGGTGACGAGCGCGCATGGAGGCCGGTTTCCGTCCAGCGCAGCCGCACTGCGCATGTTGCCGGGCGTCGGCCCGTATACGGCAGGCGCGATCGCGGCAATCGCGTTCGATGAATGCGAAGCTGCCGTGGACGCCAATGCGGAGCGCGTGATTGCGCGCTTTTTCGCGGTTGAAGAACCGTTGCCGCGAAGCAAACCCACGCTTCGCGCTCTCGCCCAATCTCTCGTCCCGGCGCAGCGCGCGGGCGATTTCGCGCAGGCTCTGATGGATCTCGGCGCGACGGTGTGCGCGCCGAAGCGTCCGTCATGCTCCAGATGTCCATGGAAAAAAAATTGTCGGGCCTTTTCGCTGGGCATTGAGGAGTCCCTGCCGCGCAAAGCTCCGAGACGCGTCCGTCCGATGAGGCGTGGCGCCGCGTTCGTTGCGCGCGATCGGAAAGGTGCAATTCTTCTCGTCAAACGGCCCGAAAAAGGACTCCTTGGAGGCATGCTGCAGCCGCCGCTTGGACCCTGGTCGGCCAGCTTTCCGCGCCGAAGCGATGCGTTGAAGCAGGCGCCGTTCCGCGCCGAGTGGCACCGCCGCCCGGGCGTGGTGAGCCATGGTTTCACACATTTCGAACTCGAGCTCGAAGTCTGGGGCGCGGAAGTCCGGGCGCGCGGCGGCACAGAAATGTGGCTGGGACCCGACGCGCTCGCAACCGCCGCGTTGCCCACCGTCATGCGCAAGATCATCGCGCACGCGTTCGCAGCAGAAGACCGCCCAACCTCACTATAGCTCCGTCATGGCCGGGCCGTTGTCCCGGCCATGACGAGGGTTGGGATGACGGCGACGCATCAGGCCATTAACGGCCTGTCAGATGAGTTCCGCGCGCAGGCGCTGGCGGAGCACGTCGATCGAGACCTGCGCGCCGTTGGCGTCGAAATGCCAGAATGTCCAGCCGTTGCACGCATCGAGCCCCTGCACATGGGCCGCGATTCGGTGGATGGAGCCGGTTGCATCCGCACAAACAAGGGATCCGTCGGCGCGCACCTTTGCGCGGTGGCGCCGTGCGGGACCATGCAGCACGGTGCCCGGCGGCAGGAGCCCGCGCTCGACCACCCAGCCGAAGGGAATGCGCGCTTCCGCGCGCTTCGAGCGCGTAACTTCCACTGCGTCGGTTGGAGCCGGTTCGATGGCGTCGACGCGTGCACGCGCGATGCTCGCATAGGTCTTCTCGCGCTCGATGCCGATAAAGCGGCGGCCCAGGCGGCGTGCGACGGCGCCCGTGGTGCCGGAGCCAAAGAAGGGATCCAGCACGATATCGCCCGGTCTGGTCGAGCCCACGATGACGCGATGAAGAAGCGATTCGGGTTTCTGCGTCGAATGCGCCTTCGCGCCGGAATTGTTCTTCAAACGCTCACCGCCCGAACAGATGGGCAGCGTCCAGTCCGAGCGCATCTGAAGTTCGTCGTTCAGCGATTTCATCGCTTCGTAGTTGAACGTGTAGTTTTTCTGCTCGCGACACTTCGCCGCCCAGATGAGCGTCTCATGCGCATTGGTGAACCGCCGTCCGCGGAAATTGGGCATGGGGTTGGTCTTGCGCCAGACGATATCGTTGAGAATCCAGAAGCCGAGATCCTGAAGGATCGTGCCTACGCGGAAGATGTTGTGATAGGAGCCGATCACCCAAAGGGCTCCGGAATCCTTCAGCACCCGCCGTGCTGCGGCGAGCCAGGCGCGGGTGAAGCGATCATATTCGCCAAAGTCCGCGAACCGGTCCCAGCGATCGTCAACGCCGTCCACGCGCGAATTGTCGGGCCGGCGCAATTCGCCTTCGAGTTGAAGGTTGTAAGGCGGATCGGCGAAAACGAGGTCGCAGCATGCCTCCGGAAGAGCGTGCATGATTTCCACGCAATCGCCCTCCAGCACCCGGTCGAGAGTGTCCTCGAGCTCCAGCAATTTCGGCATGCCCCCTCCTGGACCTGCGCAGGGCCGGATTTGGCCCCGCGGCGGAGAGAGTGATTCGCCGGAGTCCACAGGTCAAGAGTCTTGAGAATCAAAGCGTTACGATTGAGTCTTCAATCGCTGCACCATACAAGATGTTGTGCACGGGGGCGAAGCTGCGGCGATGATGCAGGCAAGGGCCGAGCCGCGCGAGCGCCGAAAGGTGTTCGTCGGTGCCGTAGCCCTTGTTCCTGCGCCAGCCATAGCCCGGGAAATTCTCGTGCAGCGCCACCATCATCCGGTCGCGTGTGACCTTGGCCACGATGGAGGCAGCGGCGATGGAAACCGAACGCGCGTCGCCGTCCACGATCACGTCGCAGGGACAGGGCAGGGCAGGCGCATCATTGCCGTCGACCAGAGCGAACATCGGCGCGAGCGCCAGCGCGCGGATGGCGCGCGCCATGGCGAGATGCGTGGCCTGACGGATGTTGACGAGATCGATCTCGTCGACGCTTGCCTCGCCCACGCCCACTGCGAGCGCTACATCAAGAATTCTCCCATAGGCCTCCGCCCGCGCGTCGGGCTGCATCTGCTTGGAATCGTCGATGCCTTTGGGAATCCGCTTGCGATCCAGGATGACCGCAGCCGCGACCACCGGACCCGCAAGCGGACCACGCCCGGCCTCGTCCACGCCGGCGACTGGTCCTGCGATCGTTTTGAGGACGCGCGCTTCGAAAATGAAATGCGGCATGCCGCGACAGTAGAAAAACGCGGGCAATCCCGAAAGCCGCAAGGTGCGGTGTGTCGCGCGTTATGCACACCCTGCTTCGATGCGCCGCTGCCGCTGCGTGTGTTCCACTTTCAATGCTTCCGATTCAAAAATACATTGTCATGGCCCGCGCAAGCGGGCCACCCAGTTGAAACCTTTACGGCGCTGCGTGGGATTTCCCGATTTTTTGAGCTTTGACAGGCCCGCCGCTTCCGTCTGGGTGGCCCGCTTGCGCGGGCCATGACAATTTTTTTCGATACGAACGAATGGAAATGGAACGCAGACGCCTAAGTGATCAAAAAAGGCCCAGCTGATCGCCGGCGCGGGGAGGGCGGCGGAATTTGCTGATGGCGAGTGGCGTCCGCTCCTGGTTCAGCCCAAGGCGTTTGACGGCCATGTGAAACCGCCGCGCAATCATTTCCGCATACGGCCCGGTGCCCTTCATGCGCGTGTGCCATTGACTGTCGTAGCCCTTGCCACCGCGCATCTGGCGGATCAGTGACATCACGTGCTTCGCCTTGCCGGGCGCGCTTGTTTCAAGCCATTCGCGAAACAGATCCTTGATTTCGAGAGGCAGACGCAAGAGAACGTATCCCGCGCTTTGCGCGCCCGCTTCCGTCGCTTGCGCGAGAATCGTTTCCATCTCGTCATCGTTGAGCGCGGGGATCACAGGTGCAAACATCACGGCCACGGGAATGTCCGCGCGGCTCAACGCGGCAATCGTGTCGAGCCGCCGCTGCGGCGTTGCTGCGCGCGGTTCCATGACGCGCGCGAGCTTGCGGTCCAGCGTGGTCACGGACAGGGCGGTGCGCGCAAGTCCCATCTCCGCCATCGGCGCAAGAATATCGATGTCGCGAAGGATCAGCGCCGATTTGGTCACGATGCCGACGGGATGCCGGAATTCGCGCAACACCTCCAGGATCGAGCGCGTAATCCGCAACTGCCGTTCGATCGGCTGGTACGGATCGGTGTTGGTTCCCATCGCGATGACCTTCGGCACGTATCCGGGCGCAGACAATTCGCGGGCGAGAAGTTCGGCAGCATTGGGCTTGGCGAAGATCCGCGATTCGAAATCCGCACCGGGCGACAGGCCCAGCCAGGCATGCGTAGGGCGGGCAAAGCAGTAGACGCAGCCATGCTCGCAGCCTTTGTACGGATTGATCGACCGGTCGAAGGAAATGTCTGGCGAGCGGTTGCGCGTGATGATGGTGCGAGAAGAATCTCTCAGCACTTCCGTCTTGAGTGTCGGGGGTGCTTCGTCCTCCCGGGTCCAGCCGTCGTCGAGAAGCACGCGGGTTTCGCGCTCATAACGCCCCGAGACATTCGAGCGCGCTCCCCGGCCCCGGAGAGCCCGGCTGTCGGCGGTAATTTCGGCCGCGGCATTCATCGGCGCAGCATAGCATGAATATGGAACAAAGCAAGAACAAATTATGGACTGTCAGGCAGGCGGCTTTCTGCGGTGCTCTTCGAGCCGCGGCATGATCCCGACGAAATTGCACGGCCTATGGCGCACATCGAGCTGCCATTTCAGAATGTGGTCCCATCCGTCCTTCACCGCGCCGGTCGAGCCTGGAAGTGCAAACAGATAGGTACCACCCGCAACGCCTGCGCAGGCGCGCGATTGCAGCGTCGACGTGCCGACGGATTCAAAACTGACCTGGTGAAACAGCACGGAGAACCCGTCGATCTCCTTTTCGAAGACCGACTTGAAAGCCTCGACCGTCACGTCGCGGCCGGTGAGGCCAGTCCCGCCGGTCGAAATCACGACATCGACCTCCGGATTCTCTACCCATTGACGGAGCAGAGCTGTGATTTGCTCTTTGTCGTCTCTCAGCAGCGTGCGCGCAGTGAGAACATGTCCGGCTTCCCGAATGCGCGCCGCAAGCGCATCGCCCGACGTATCGTTCGATGCGTCTCGGGTGTCGGAGACGGTCAGCACCGCGATGCGGACAGGAACGAAGGCAACAGATTCGTCAATGCGATGCGGAGGCATCGCTGACCAGCAGAGTGCCCGCGGTCGCAGGCTGCGGGGCGTTGGACGCGGGGGCGGCGACTGGCAGCGCCGCGTTGGACCTGTAGAGCGGCCATTTTCCTTCGGCCGTTTCCTGAAGGCTCGGCGCAGCCTCGTTCGTGCGCCGCGCATACATCCAGTAATAGGTCATGACATGCTTGATGTAGTTGCGCGTCTCTGCGTAAGGCAGGCTTTCGATGAACAACAGCGGATCATTTGCGATTCCAGGTCTGGTCCCCAACCAGCGTGTCAGGGCGCCGGGGCCTGCATTGTAGGCAGCAGCGAGCTGAAACAGATTGCCGTTTGTCTGATCGAGCAATTGCTGGAGATACCGCTCGCCCAATCCAAGATTGAACGCGGGATCGTTGAGCTGCGACCGTCCAGGTGTCGCTCCGTCGATCTGGTGTGCGGTGCCAGGCATGACCTGCATCACGCCGCGCGCACCTGCCATGGAAACCGCATGTGGCTGAAAGCGGCTCTCGACACGCGCGAACGCCAGCAGCAGGCAGCGATCGATGTGATAACCTCCCGGCGGCGTATAGCCGGGAACCGGGAAGAGACCGGAGAGCAGCTCGCCGCGCGCGGCCTGGGCCTCGCTGGCCCGCAGCTCGAGATCCGGCAGATCCAAACGCTGTGACAACGCGGCAAATGCATCGGCATCGCGCAGATCGATCTCGGCAAAGGCGCGGCTCATTTCCTGCTCGACGCCCTCGGTGTGTCCGATCTGCCAAAGCGCCACCGCGCGATGTGCCGCGGGTATCTGCATCATTTCGTCGAAGCGGACGGAATCGAGCACCGGGTCGCTAAACGCAGCCGAAGGTTCCTGGCCAAGGAGACGCTGGGCAAGCATGCCATAGAAGGTCGGCTGTTCTCGCGCGGCGGCGGAAAGGAGCGACACGACGGGAAGCGGATCGCCGGATGCCACGTGCGAACGCGCCGCCCAGAAAGCGGCGGCGCTGCGCGTCCAGCCCGGAACGGCCCCGGATTGCGCGAGGACTTCGAAATAGGGCGCCGCATCGGCGAATTTGTTCAGGCGATACGCGGCGAGCCCTGCATCCCAATCCAGCAACGGGGCGTTTTCGCGTTCAACACCGGCGATGCTGCTTGCGATTCGCAGCGCCGCGTCGTCCTGGCCCTCCGCGAGATAGGAAGCCGCCAGCCGTTGGGTCAACCTCGTGATGTCCGAGGGGGGCGCGATATTCGACGCTGTCAGCTGCTGCAAGACGATCTCGGCGGCAGCGGGTTGATCGAGCTTCACATCGGCGTCGATCTGAACCTGTGCCAAGCGCGCCGCGTCTGAAGAGAGGGGAGCATTGGCAAGACTGTCCGTCACGTCATACCCGCCCGTTGCACGGCGCGGGATGCCCGGCAGACCGGCCAGCAGGACCTTGTGGCGGCGATGATGATTGCGAAGCTCCGCCAGCGCCCGGATGCGTTCGGCGACGGGAAGTTCGGCGTAGTTCGCAAGCCATTGGGCAAGATCGCCGATGGCCGCATGACTGCTGTATGGTGAAAGGTAGTGCTCCGCCTCGACATAGCCGATCAACGAGCGATCGGAGAGGTCGGCGATCAGCGCGCGAGCTTCCGCAAAACGTCCGTCCATTTCATCGGCAAAAATCTCGCGGTAACGCCGTGCGTCTTCTGAGGACAGGACGTGCGGAGCAGCGCTTGCGGTCTCCTGTGGAGAAACCGGGCCCGAATCGGCGCGCGCCAAGGTTGGCATGGCAAGCCAAAACACACACGAGGCCACAAGGAAGATGTTGCGCGCCACCAGCCCGATCCTTTGCCGCGATTCCCCGGAAGGATCGGAGCCTACCCGGAATCGGCGCTTTGCTCAAGCAAGGCGAGGGCCTGGATTTTTGTCGAGATTGCCTGGAAATCGCGCCATGCGAGCCTTTTTTCGAGCGGACGCCGCAAAAGATACGCCGGATGCAGGGTCGGCATGACCGGCACCATGCGTCCGCAGACGAAATACTCCAGCCAGGATCCACGCAGACGCATGATGCCTTCGCTCCGGCCCATGACGTGCCGCGACGCTATTGCGCCCAGGAGCACGATGATCCGGGGCGCAGCGAGCTCGATGTGTCTGCGCAGGAAAGGCAAACAGATTGCCGCTTCCTCCGGCGTGGGGTCGCGATTGGAGGGCGGGCGCCAATTGAGGATGTTGGTTATGTAAACATTTAATGTCCGATCGAGGCCGATGGAAGCAAGCATACGGTCCAGCAACTTACCGGCGCGCCCGACGAAAGGCAGGCCCGCGATGTCTTCCTCCTTTCCCGGCGCTTCCCCGATGAACAGGATCCCACCCTCCGGCACCCCGTCGGCAAACACGGTGCGTGTCGCGTGCTTTTTCAGAGGGCAGCCCTCGAAGGCTTCGAGGGCCGCCTTCAATTCCGCGAGCATGCCGCACGCCGCCGCGATCTCCATCGCGCGTCCGATCTGATCGCCGTCAGACGCTGCTGGCGTAGCCGGCTGCACCGGGAGATTTTTCGGACGCGCCGCCGATGGCCGCAGCGGGAGCGGCGCGCGTGAATCGAGGAGTTCAGGTCCTGAACGCACAGAAACGTGATTGAACCGGTTTACCGGCTCGTCGCCAACGGCTTCGTCCGCGCCCGCCTCGACCAGCCATCGGAGGGCCGATAGGGGCGCCAGAATGCAATCCGGATTGGATTGTGGCATCGGCAGATGATACGGGAAGGCGGGCGCTGCATCCACAGGTCCATTCGATCCGAAATGATGCGCGCCGGACCCCAGAGAAGCGAATGACGCAAAGCGCCGACCGGGAAAGCATGAAATATGACGTGGTCGTCGTCGGTGGCGGCCCTGCGGGTCTGTCCGCGGCAATCCAGCTGAAGCAGCTCGCTGCCGAACACAAGCGGGAGACGAGCGTCTGCGTTCTGGAGAAGGGTTCCGAAATCGGCGCGCACATTCTTTCCGGTGCCGTGATCGATCCCGTTTCACTCGCAGAACTGTTTCCTGACTGGCAAGCGCGGAAGGCACCGCTCGAGACACCAGTATCCGCCGACAGGTTCTATTACCTGGGACCGTCGTCAAGCATGCGCATTCCGAATTTCGTCATGCCTCCGCTGATGAGCAATCATGGAAAATACATCGCCAGTCTCGGCGATGTGTGCCGATGGCTTGCCCGTGAGGCTGAGGCGCTCGGCGTGGAAATCTATCCAGGCTTTCCGGCGGCCGAGATTGTGTATGGCGATAAGGGCGAAGTGACAGGCGTTCTCACTGGTGACATGGGAGTGGCGCGCGACGGCCATCACAAGGATTCTTACGCGCCCGGCATGCAGCTCCTCGGCAAATTCACGCTGTTCGCAGAGGGCGCGCGCGGATCGCTCACCAAGCAATTGCTGGCCAGATACGATCTGTGCGCTGGCCGCGAGCCGCAGAAGTTCGGTATCGGTCTCAAGGAACTGTGGGAACTCGCTCCCGGCAAGCATCGCGCGGGCCTCGTCGTTCACACGATGGGGTGGCCACTCGACGACCGCACGGGCGGCGGTTCATTCCTTTATCATTTCGGCGCCAATCTTTGCTCTGTCGGCTTCGTCGTTCATCTCAACTATTCGAACCCCTATCTTTCGCCGTTTGACGAATTCCAGCGGGTGAAGACGCATCCGCGCATTCGCAATTTTCTGGAAGGCGGAAAGCGCATCTCTTACGGCTCACGCGCCATCACCGAGGGCGGCTTCCAGTCGGTGCCCCGGCTCGCCTTTCCTGGCGGTGCGCTGATCGGCTGCGGGGCGGGATTCGTGAATCTTCCGCGGATCAAGGGTACCCACAATGCAATGAAGACGGGAATGCTCGCAGCCGAGGCCGCGTTCGAAGCGATCGGCAATGGTCGCGAAGGCGACACGCTCGACGCCTACGAGGCGTCATATCGTGAGAGCCATGTTTATCAGGATTTGAAACGAGTCCGAAACGTCAAGCCCATATGGTCCCGATTCGGCACACGCATGGCGCTTTCGTTGGGCGGCTTTGACATGTGGACAAATCAGCTCTTCGGAATTAGTCTGCTCGGCACGCTCGGTCATGGTAAGCCCGACCATGCGACGCTCAAGCGCGCCGCCGAGTGCAGTCCCATTGTCTACCCCAGACCCGACGGGCGAATTACTTTCGACAAGCTTTCTTCGGTGTTTCTCTCCAACACCAACCACGAAGAGGATCAACCGGTCCATCTCGTGCTGAAGGATCCGTCCATTCCGATTCGCGTCAATTTGCCGGAATATGACGAGCCGGCGCAGCGCTATTGTCCGGCCGGCGTTTATGAGATCGTGAATGACACCGGCGGACCGCGCTTCCAGATCAACGCGCAGAATTGCGTTCACTGCAAAACGTGCGACATCAAGGATCCGTCTCAGAATATCACCTGGGTAACGCCCGAAGGCGGCGGCGGCCCGAACTATCCGAACATGTAAGAGGTAGAACTTCGTGCGAACAATCGGACCCACAATTGTACTCGTGCTCTTCGGACTCGGCGGCTGCGCCAGCTTCGGACAGAATTCCGGCCAGCCTTCGCAGCCGTCCTCGCAAGCCGAGAGTTTCGGCGATTATCTTTCCGCGCGGCTCGCGGCAAGTGACCACAACATGGCGGATGCTGCGAAGCTCTATGCTGCCAGCCTTGCAACCGATCCGGACAACGCCGACATACTTGGGCATGCGTTCCTTTATTCCGCGGCTTCGGGCGACATCGACGGTGCCGCGAAGCTCGCGCGGCGTCTCGTCAAGTCGGATCCGGACAATCGCGCGGCGCGATTGGCGCTGGCCGTAGAGGCACTGAAGAACGGCGACTACGCTGGTGCGCGCACCGAAATCACCCAATCCGCGAAAGGTCCCTTCACCGGCCTTACGCTGGTTCTTCTGGACGCCTGGGCTGCAGCGGGTGCGGGTGTCACGGCGTCGGCGGACAGCGACATCGCGCAAGTCACCAAAGAGGGCGGAACGCAGACCCTGGGCGATTTTCATCGCGCTTTGATCCACGATCTCGCTGGTCAGAGCGATGTCGCAGATGTCTCATACAGGGCGGCGGTCGCCTCGGGAGGAACGAGCCCGCGAATTGCCGAAGCTTATGGACGCTTCCTCGAGCGCGAGAAGCGCACGGATGCGGCGCGGGCCTATTACTCAAAACTTGAATCGGATGCAGCGTTGGCGCCGATCGCGGCGCAGGGTCTCGCGAGGATCGCGGGTAGCCAAAAGCCCGATCGACTGGTGAAATCGGCGGACCAGGGGGCGGCCGAGGCGCTGTTCGGGATTGCGGCGTCACTCAATGATGAAAATAGCGCAGACATCGCGGTTTTGTACCTGAGGCTCGCGCTCTATCTGTCCCCGGATCTGGATCTGGCGAAGATTGTTCTCGCCGATCGGTTCGAAGCATTGGGCAAGTATGAGGATGCGATAGAAGTCTACGGGTCGCTCAATAAGGATTCGCCCTATAGGTCTGCGGCGGCAGTCCAGATCGCGCTGGATCAGTCGCGACTTGGCCGGAATGACCAGGCCGTGTCAGAGCTTCAGGCGCTTACGCGCGGGACGCCCGGAGATGTGACCGCATGGACCGCGTTGGGCGATGCCTATCGCAACGAGGAAAAATATTCGGAGGCGTCGGGCGCCTATGATCGGGCAGTAGCGCTGCTCGGCAGCGACAAGGCGAATGCGTGGCCTTTGTTCTACGCCCGTGCCATCGCGGAAGAGCGTTCACACCGATGGGACGCCGCCGAAGGCGATCTCAAGCACGCGTTGCAGCTTAGCCCCGACCAGCCGCAGGTTCTCAACTATCTGGGCTACAGCTGGGTCGATCAGGGCCGCAACCTGCCGCAGGCACTGACAATGCTCGAGAAGGCGCGGTCGCTCAGTCCGTTTGACGGATATATCGCGGACAGCGTGGGCTGGGCCTATTACAAGATCGGCCGTTATCAGGACGCAGTGAAAGTACTCGAGAATGCGATCCTGCTTGTACCGGGGGATTCCACCGTCAACGCCCATCTGGGCGACGCGTACTGGAGAATCGGCCGCAAGCTGGACGCGCGGTTCCAATGGAGTCACGCGCTTGCCTTCAATCCCGACCCTTCAGAAAAGGTGGCGCTCGAAAGGAAGCTCCAATCGGATAACGGCGAGAAGTGACCCTCGCGGACGGGATTTTTGTTTCCGCGCCGGCCAAGGTCAATCTCTGCCTCCACGTCGCCGAAAGGCGGGCGGACGGGTATCACGATCTGGAAAGTCTTGTGGCCTTTGTTGTACACGGCGACGAAATCACACTTGAACACGCCAGGGAGCTTTCACTTTCAGCTGTTGGTCCGTTTGGGGCGATGTTGCCGCCCGATAACGACAATCTCGCCCTCAAGGCTGCGCGCTTGCTCGCAGATAAGGTGGGTCGACCTCCGGCAGTCCGCATCACGCTCCGAAAGAACCTTCCTGTCGCCTCCGGGCTGGGAGGCGGGTCGGCGGATGCCGCCGCCGTTCTGCGCGGTCTCGCATCCCTGTGGAAGCTCGAGATCGACCGCGAAACGCTTATTGGGACTGCCGCGCTGCTCGGCGCGGATGTTCCCGTTTGCCTCGACTGCGCCGTGGCATGGATTGAAGGACGGGGTGAAAGAATAACGAGCCTTTCGCCGCTTCCAGAGATGCCGTTGCTTCTGGTGAATCCGGCTGTCCCCGTGTCCACCGCGGAGGTTTTTTCCGCCCTCGGTGCGCGCAGCGGCCTGAAGTTCGTCTGTCCACGGGCTCCATTCTGCGATCTGCAAGCACTGGTCGCATTCCTGAGCTCGACAACAAACGACCTCGAGGCGCCGGCACGCAAAATCGCTCCTGCAATTTGCGATGCTTTGGAAGAACTCCGCGACATGCCCGAAATCCTGATCGCACGGATGTCGGGCAGCGGCGCGACCTGCTTCGGAATATTCGAGACCAATGAATCTGCCCGATCGGCCGCGGCGCTGCTCAAGGAGCGGCATCAAGAGTGGTGGATTGTCAACACCACAATTGTGCCGGAAAGAATTGGCGTGCCCAGGGCGCTTCAGTAACCGCGGTCGACGCAGAATTCCGCGACAGCCTCCAGGGCACCCTTGAGTTCGCCTGGAGGGATTGACTGAAGGGCGTGGCAGGCTTGCCGCGCATAGCGGTGCGCCTGATCGTCGGCATCCCCGATTGCCCCGCTGTGCTCGACATAGGCGATCGCGCGTTGCAGGTCTCCGTCGCGCTGCTGGCCCAGTTGAATTGTTCGCTGCCAGAAACGCCGGGCGTCATCGTCCGCCCGCTTGTAGGCGAGGATCACCGGCAGCGTGACTTTCGCCTCACGGAAATCGTCACCCACGGACTTCCCCATTTGAGCTTGCCGGCCTGAATAGTCGAGGGAATCGTCCACGAGCTGGAATGCAATCCCGAGATTCTGGCCGTATGAGCTGAACGCGGAGATAGTTGTGGCATCTGCATGCGCGATCGTTGCCCCGGCTTCCGCCGCGGCGGCAAACAAGGCAGCGGTCTTTGCACCCACAACGGTGAGGTAGTCGTCCTCCGTCGTTGCCAGATTGTTGGCGGACCGGAGCTGAAGGACCTCTCCTTCGGCAATCACCGCCGATGCGCTGGCGAGGATGTGCAGGACGCGCATATTTCCCGCCTCGACCATGAGCTGAAAGGCGCGGCTCAGGAGGAAATCACCCACGAGAATGCTCGGTTTGTTGCCCCAGACCATGTTGGCGGCGAGCTTGCCCCGGCGCAGGGAGCTGGCGTCGACGACATCATCGTGGAGAAGGGTAGCCGTGTGTATGAATTCCACCGCTGCTGCGAGCTTGATGTGAAGGCCGTTTGCGTGTCCGCAGGCGGCGGCCGCCGCAAGCGTCAACAGCGGCCTCAGGCGCTTTCCCCCCGAATCGATCAGGTGCCGCGTGAGGTCAGGGATCAGCGCGACGCTGCTGCCCATACGCTCGTGTATGAGGACGTCGGTGGCGCTCATATCGGCCTCGACGAGCGCATGGAGTCGCTCGACGGGCGAAAGTTCGATCTTTCGCGCTAACTTGGTGGCCTCGGCGATAATCATTTCCTGTCCTGCCGCTGGATAACGGCCCTGCCGGCATTTAGGAATGGCGGTCGAGCGGGGTCAAGGAGATCGGCATTCCAGGAAGGCCGGAACGCCCCTCCAACGGGAACTTGCAGATGCGCGACGTCCTCAAGACAAATGATCCGGTATTGCTCAACTTTGCGGAGGTCGTGCTTTGCGACGCCGGCATCGAAGCCGTCGTTTTTGACGGACATATGAGCGTCATGGACGGAAGTTTGGGCATTCTGCCGCGCCGCCTGATGGTTATCGACGAGGATTTCGAGCGGGCAAATCGCCTCTTGGCCGACGCTCTGCAAGGCGCCCGCGAAAGGTGAAGCAGACTTCGAGTGACCGGTTTCTCAACGGGCGGGTCATTGCGAGCCAAGCCCTGACAGGCTTCCGGTCGGGCCTCGACGCAGTCATGGTCGCCGCGGCCGTGCCGGCTCGCGCGGACGACGAAGTACTGGAACTTGGCTCCGGGGCCGGTATCGCGAGCCTGTGTCTTGCGGCGCGGATTCCGGAATGCCGCGTCCAAGGCATCGAACTCTTTCCCGAGCTTGTGGATCTGGCGAGGTCGAATGCGTGCGTCAATCGTGTGGAGGGGAGAGTGACTTTCGAGCGCGGTGATGTCTTCGATCCATCGCGTGACTGGCGTCGGGATTTCAATCACGTGTTCTGCAACCCTCCATTTCACGACGACGACGGCGAGCGGTCGCCGCACGCCGGGCGCGCTGTTGCCCTGCAGGACGCAGGGACTCTGGGTGACTGGCTGGCGGCCGGTCTCAAACGGGTACGTGCCGGCGGTACCATGACGGCGATCATTCGAGCCGACCGGATTGGGGAAGCGCTCGGGAGGCTCCCCGTGTTTGGTATTGTGGTCTTTCCTCTTTGGCCCCGTGTCGGGAACGCTGCAAAGCGCGTCATCGTGCAGGCAACAATGAATTCGCGCGCACCGTTTGTGTTGGAGGCCGGTCTGGTTCTCCACGACGCAGATGGTCGCTACACGGATGATGCCGATGTTGTTCTGCGACATGCCGGTTCGCTTGCCGTTGGGAGTCCGCGTCTGTAGCTTCCCCGCTTGCTGCAGAGGATGGATTTGCCGTGGCGGAGACGAGGACGTTTCAGGACTTGATTCTGACGCTGCAGAATTTCTGGGCAGGCCAGGGGTGCCTGATTCTCCAGCCCTATGATTTGGAGATGGGAGCCGGCACGTTTCATCCCGCCACCGCGCTGCGCGCGCTTGGTCCGCGCCCGTGGCGTGCCGCCTATGTTCAACCGTCGCGACGCCCGAAGGATGGGCGCTACGGCGAGAACCCAAATCGGCTGCAACATTACTATCAGTTTCAGGTGATCCTGAAACCGGCGCCGGGCGCCATCCAGGACATCTATCTTCAAAGCATCGAAGCGATCGGTATTGACCCGCGCTGTCACGACATCCGGTTTGTGGAGGACGATTGGGAGAGCCCGACGCTGGGCGCCTGGGGCCTCGGCTGGGAAGTCTGGTGCGACGGGATGGAGATTACGCAGTTCACATATTTCCAGCAGGTCGGGGGATTCGACTGCGATCCGGTCTCGGTTGAACTGACCTACGGTCTCGAACGGCTTGCGATGTATGTGCAGGGCGTCGAGTTTGTCTATGACCTCGCTTACAACGAACAATTTCGATATGGCGCGGTTTTTCACCAGGCCGAGCGCGAGTTTTCCGCCTTCGATTTCGAGCAGGCAGACGTTGATATCCTGGCGCGGCATTTTGAGGACGCTGAAAAGGAGTGCAGATCGCTCGTTGGTGCGCGACTTGCGCTGCCGGCCTACGATCAATGTATCAAGGCAAGTCATTGCTTCAACCTGCTCGACGCTCGCGGAGTCATCAGCGTAACCGAGCGTGCCGCCTACATCGCCAAAGTGCGCGGGCTTGCGCGGGCCTGCTGCGAATCATGGCTGGCCAGCCCTCAGGGCGCGTATGAGCCGAGGCACGTCTGAATGCCGGATCTTCTGCTCGAGCTTCTCTCCGAAGAAATTCCCGCGCGCATGCAGGCGGGCGCAGCCACCGAACTGGAGCGCCTTGTCGTGGGAGCGCTCTCCGAGCGGGGGATACTCTTCGAGAGTGCCGGGCGTTTTTCCGGACCACGCAGGCTGACGCTTGCTTTCGCGGGCCTTCCGCTGAAGCAGCCTGAAGTTTCGGAGGAACGGAAAGGTCCGCGCGTTGGCGCTCCGCAGCCGGCGATAGACGGCTTCCTGCGCTCGGCAGGCGTGACACTCGAACAATGCATGACGCAGAAGGATTCGAAGGGAGAATTCTATGTCGCGCTCTTGCGTCGCGCAGGCCGCGCTACGGCCGAGGTCCTGGCGGAGTTGCTTCCCGTTACGATTTCGCAATTGCAGTGGCCGAAATCGATGCGCTGGGACGGCGGCGCTGCGCGCTGGGTCCGGCCACTTCACCGGATCGTGTGCATTTTCGACGGCGAGATCGTGCCGTTCGTATTTGCGGGCGTAAAAAGTGGCAATGCGACAATCGGCCATCGCTTCATGTCGGCGGGCGAAATTGAGGTGCGCAGCTTCGAGGATTACGAGGAGAAATTGTGGGTCGCGAGTGTCGTTCTGGATCCGCTTCAGCGTCGGGAAATCATCTTTCACGAGACCCAACAAAAGGCATTCGCGCTTGGAACAGAGTTCATCGAAGACAAGGCGCTGCTCGATGAGGTCGTCGGACTCGTTGAATGGCCGGTCGTGCTCATTGGCAAAATCGACGATGCCTTCATGAACTTGCCACCGGAGATACTGCAGACTTCGATGCGGGTGCACCAAAAATTCTTTGCTCTGCAGGATATAGCTACGGCGACGCTTTCAGACCGGTTCGTGACGGTGGCGAACATCGCTGCCGACGATGGAGGCAAGGAGATCATAGCCGGCAATGAACGCGTGCTCCGGTCAAGACTGGCTGATGCCAGATTTTTCTGGGACCAGGACCGAAAGCGCCCGCTTGTCTCCCGGTTGGTTGAGCTCCGAAAAGTCGTATTTCATGCGAAAGCGGGAAGCATGCACGACCGGGCGCTTCGGATCGCAATCGTCGCTCTGCTTCTCGCTCGAACCCTGAAATTCGATGTGGAGAAGTCGTGCCGCGCGGCACTGCTTGCGAAAGTCGATCTGGTGACCGGCATTGTGGGAGAATTTCCGGAACTTCAAGGTGTCATGGGTTCCAGATACGCGCTCAATGATGGCGAAGATCCCGAAGTTGCAGACGCTGTCCGAAATCAATACAGACCGGTCGGGCCTGCTGATGATGTGCCCCGCCATCCCGTTGGTATCGTACTCGCTCTGGCTGACAAGATTGACAGTCTCGTCGCGCTGTGGCGCGCCGGGGAGAAGCCGACCGGATCAAAGGACCCGTTTGCGCTGCGGCGAGCCGGTCTTGGAATCATCCGCATCATTCTTGACAACAGCTTGCGCATTCCGCTTTCGGAGGCGATGGGGTTGGTGGTCGCGGCATTTGACGCGAGCGACCGCGCGATCTGGCAATCAGTTGCCGCGCACGCGGTCCCCGACAATCATATGCTTGCAAAGCTTGCGGCGGATCTGCTTGAGCGCGCGATCTCGCTGGCGCACGGCGATGACGTGCGGCGCGAGACACCGCGGCCGGATCGAGCAGTAGTGCCCGAAGTTCTGGAATTTCTGACGGATCGGCTCAAAGTTGCATTGCGCGACGAGGGTGTGAGGCATGACCTGATTGACGCGGTATTTGCGTGCGGCGGAGAAGATGATGTCGTCCGCCTCGTTTCGCGTGTTCGCGCGCTGGAGGGTTTTCTGGAAACGGGCGATGGAACCAACCTTCTGGCAGCGTATCGGCGCGCCGCAAACATCCTCAGGATCGAAGAAAAGCGGGACGGCCGGAGTTATGAAGGCGAACCAGATTCGAGCTTGCTTGAGGCGACAGAGGAAAAAAATCTGTTTGTGGCCCTCTCATCAGCACGCGATCAGATTCAGGTCGAGATTCGAGAGGAACAGTTCGGCGAAGCAATGACGTCCATGTCACGGCTGCGCGAATCTGTCGATGCTTTCTTCGACAAGGTGACAGTCAATGCCGACAACGCGTTGTTGCGCCAGAATCGCTTGCTGCTTCTGGCCGGCATAAGAAACGTTTTGCACACCGTAGCGGATTTTTCCCGGATCGAAGGCTAAGAAGATGCCCAAATGGCTGTACGCATTCGGAGCCGGCGCTGCGGAGGGGCGCGCCGACATGAAGGTTCTGCTTGGCGGCAAGGGTGCAAATCTGGCGGAGATGAGCAGGCTCGGTCTGTCCGTGCCCCCCGGCTTCACCATCACGACTGAGGTCTGCACCTACTTTTATGCGCATGGACAAACTTATCCTTCCGAGTTGAGGCCTGCGGCGGACGCGGCCCTCGCGCGTTTGGGTGAGATTGCCGGGGGAAAATTGGGCGACAGCGAGCGTCCGCTTTTGGTTTCCGTGCGTTCGGGCGCCCGGGCGTCGATGCCGGGCATGATGGATACGGTACTCAATCTTGGTCTCAATCCGGCAACGGTCGAGGGGCTCGCGAAACTCACGGGCGATGTCCGATTTGCCTATGATTCCTACCGGCGCTTCATTCACATGTATGCGAGTGTCGTTCTCGGCCTCCCGCACGAAAATTTCGAGGCAATTCTCGAACTTGAGAAGGAAACCAAAGGCGTTGAGTACGACACGGACCTCGATGCGGACGATCTTATGCGCATCGCAGATCTCTATCGTACCGAAGTGCAGAAGCAGCGCGGTTCGCCATTCCCCGACGACGTGATCGAGCAGCTTTGGGGTGCGATAAGCGCCGTCCTTATGTCCTGGAACAGTCCGCGGGCGAAGACGTACCGCAGGCTTCACAGGATTCCGGATGATTGGGGCACCGCTGTAAGCGTGCAGGCAATGGTGTTTGGCAATCGCGGCGGCACGAGCGCGACAGGCGTGGCCTTTACGCGGGATCCCTCGACCGGAGAGAAAGTGCTGTATGGCGAGTTCCTTGCGAATGCGCAGGGCGAGGATGTTGTGGCGGGCATCCGTACGCCGCAACCGATTTCAAGGGCAGTGCGCGAACAATCGGGCGGCCGCAAACTGTCCATGGAAGAGCTCATGCCGGTCTCTTTTGCCGAGTTGAAGCACGTCGCCGAGACGCTCGAGGCCCATTACCGCGACATGCAGGATGTGGAATTCACCGTGCAGGAGGGAAAGCTGTTCATGCTGCAGACGCGCTCCGGCAAGCGGTCGGTAGAAGCGTCTCTCAAGATTGCCGTCGACATGGAACGCGAGGGCCTCATCGACCGGCGCCAGGCGCTCCTTCGCGTCGATCCGTCCGCACTGGATCAGCTCCTTCACCCGACACTCGACACGACGGTTGCCACATTCAGTATCGCGAAAGGACTGGCGGCGTCTCCGGGCGCCGCTATCGGTGAAATCGCGTTTACGGCCGAGGAAGCGGAAAAGCTGGCGGCGGATGGACGCGACGTCATACTCGTTCGCACGGAGACGAGTCCCGAAGACATCCATGGCATGCACGCCGCAAAAGGAATTCTCACGGCGCGAGGCGGCATGACGAGCCACGCCGCGGTTGTCGCGCGCGGCATGGGCCGACCGTGCGTGTCGGGCGCCGGTATGCTCAAGATCGATGCGCTTGCGGGGGTATTGAACATTGGGGATCACCGGCTCGGCCGCGGCGACATCATCACGATCGATGGAAGCACAGGACAAGTTTTCGAGGGGCGCGTTCCCATGCGCCAGCCGGAACTCACCGGTGACTTCGGCACGTTGATGGAATGGGCGGATTCCGTTCGCCGCCTGCGGGTCCGGGCCAATGCGGACACGCCGTCTGACGCTGAAATCGCGCGGCGCTTCGGTGCCGAAGGCATCGGACTCTGCCGCACCGAACATATGTTCTTCGATGCCGAGCGGATCGTCGCGATGCGGGGTATGATCCTCGCCGACACACCGAAAGAGCGCGAAGCCGCACTTGCCACGCTCCTGCCGATGCAGCGTGCCGATTTTGAGGCGATCTTCCGCGTCATGCGGGGCCTTCCGGTGACGATCCGCCTTCTCGATCCGCCACTTCACGAATTTCTGCCCCAGCGGGACGAGGATATCGCCGACGTCGCGCGTGCCTCCGGCAGTGACCCGGCCCGACTTCGGCAGCGCGTGGCAGCGCTGCACGAAACCAATCCCATGCTCGGCCACAGGGGCTGCAGGCTCGGCATTACCTTCCCCGAGATCTACGAGATGCAGACGCGCGCCATTTTCGAAGCGGCCGTCAATGTCGAACGCGAAGTGGGCGAAGCAGTCGATCTCGAGATCATGATTCCTCTCGTCGGATTCCGCAGCGAGCTCGAAATGTTGAAGATGTGTATTGCAAATGTCGCGGCTGCGGTGAGAAGCGAGCGCGGTGCGCTCCCGGATTACATGATCGGCACGATGATAGAGCTTCCGCGTGCTGCACTCAGGGCAGGTGAGATCGCTGAGATAGCCGAGTTCTTCTCGTTTGGCACGAACGACCTCACCCAAACGGCACTGGGATTGAGCCGCGACGACGCAGGAGCGTTTCTGAACGAGTACCTGAAAAAGGGTTTGATCGCTCGCGATCCCTTCGTAAGCCTCGATACGGATGGCGTCGGCGAATTGATAGCAATCGCGACGCAGCGCGGCCGGACGAGCCGCCCCGGACTCAAGCTCGGTATTTGCGGCGAACATGGCGGGGATCCGGACTCGATCCGTTTTTGCGACTCATGCGGCCTTGATTACGTTTCGTGCTCGCCGTTCCGCGTGCCCGTCGCACGACTAGCTTCGGCACAGGCGGCAATCGCGGGGAAAGCTTAATTAATCCGTACACGGTTAATTCACCCGCAATTCTCCAGTCATTGAAAGGGTTTTCATACTGAACCTGACAATGAGTCATGCGATGCGTGACTCATTGTCAGAATATCAGTGACATCTTGTCACGCTTCGGAACGAAATTGAGTTGACCAGTTCGCTCTCTGCTGGCAGAACGCCGCAACTCAAAGAGCGGGCGAGGGGGGACCCTTCGGAACAAGACGTCGACTTTCTTCGAAGCCACATCCGAGAGCGAAATTCCCGAATGGCCAAAAGAATTGATGTTGCATTGCGGCGCACCGATCTCATCGTGGGTGGAATTCTGGCACTGACATTTGCGGTCGCCGCCGGCGCCGCGGCAATTGCTCCGCCTACGGATAAAAATGTCCACGCTGCTTCTATCGGGCAGATAGAGGTCGCGCCATTGCCGCTCCGTCTGGCGTCGGCGGAGCCGGCGAACACTTTTGTCGGGCCGCCGCTGTCGCGGCCCATCCTGCCGCTCGCATTCGCGCCGACTCCGGCCGAGCTTGCGCTTCAGAAAGTGCTTGCTGAGCAGCGTTGTCTTGCGGAAGCGATGTACTACGAGGCGCGGGGCGAAGGCGTGGACGGCGAGAAGGCCATAGCCGAAGTCGTTTTCCATCGCATGAAATCGGCAGGCTATCCGCATTCGGTCTGCGGGGTAGTCTATCAGGGCGCCGCCTTGAAACATGCCTGCCAGTTTTCGTTCGCTTGCAGTGGCGAACTGCAGCAGCGCAAGACGCCGGGAGCGTGGGCGAGGGCGAAGCGCCTGGCAGCAAAAATTCTCGGTGGATTAATTCAGCTCGGAGATGTCACGGAAGACGCGGTCTCGTTCCACGCTGTGGATGTGGAGCCCGGGTGGAGCGACCGCCTGGTCAAGACCATCCAGATCGGCAATCACGTGTTCTATAGGCCGGCGCCGCGTGCGACGCTGGGCGGCTGAACGTCGGCTCAGAAGTCCAGAGCAACGTCCAAAGAGCGCGCACTATGGGTGATTGCGCCGACGGAAATGTAGTCGATTCCCGTTTCGGCAATTGCGCGCACCGCGGCAGCGGTAACGCCTCCTGAGGCCTCCAAAATGGCCCGCCCATGCGCCAAAGCGGCCGCCTGTTTCATCTCGTCGAGCGTCATATTGTCGAGAAGTATCGTGTCGACGCCCAGCGCAAGCGCCTCATCCAGCTGGGTGAGAGTGTCTACCTCGATTTCGATTCTCACCATGTGACCCAGTCCCCGGCGTACACGCTCGACTGCCGACGGGATTCCGCCCGCGGCTGCGATGTGGTTGTCCTTGATCAGGATGGCGTCGTCGAGCCCGAAGCGGTGATTGAAACCCCCGCCGCACCTGACAGCATATTTCTCGAGCGCTCGCATGCCCGGGGTTGTTTTGCGTGTACAGACGATACGCACTTTCGTGCCGGCGACGGCGTCGACAAGCGTGCGCGTAGCGGTGGCTACGCCCGACAAATGACCAATGAAATTCAGGGCGACCCTTTCCGCAGTCAATACACCGCGCGCATTGCCATCGATGTGCGCGATGACATCGCCGGCAGCGACTGCTTGCCCGTCCATTGCTGCGGGCTCTAGCCGGAGAGAGATGTCGACCAGCCGGAACGCGCAGTCTGCGGCGATGATCCCCGCCAAAACGCCCGACTGACGCGTGACGATTTTGGCCTGAGCTTGCTGCCCGGACGGTACGATGAGGTCCGTTGTCAGGTCACCACCACGTCCAAGATCCTCTTCGAGCGCCCGTCTGACAACAGGTTCTACGATCAGGATGTGCGGAGGCCGCGCAAAGGGAAGGGCAAGATTATTCATTGGAGTTTCGAGCGGCGGGATTCTTCAGGCGGGTGAATTTCGCGCGCTATTCTGTCCGCTTTTGCGAGCGTGAGCAGGCTTCGCCTGCGCGTTTCACCCGCAAGCGGAAAGTCGCGGCGGAAGTGCGCGCCAATGCTTTCCCGGCGCAAAAGTGCGCCGGCCACGACGAGTTTGGCTGCCGCAGTCATGTTGAGAAGGGCGGGATCGCTTCCCGGCGCACGCTCCACGCCTTCAATCGTGGCGAGCGCGTGTCTGAGCCCGGCTTCATCGCGTTCAAGTCCAACGTGGCGCGTCATGGCTTCCCGCAATATGCGTGGCAGAGGCGTGGCGGCGAACCGGTCAGGCGCCGCGGTTCCGCACGAAGGCACGGCCAGCGTGGCACAACTACTTACGTCTTCCGCGATACGGGCGCCGAACACAAGCGCTTCCAGCAGGGAGTTCGAAGCGAGCCGATTTGCGCCGTGTAGACCTGTCGACGCGCATTCGCCGACGCCCCAGAGACCAGGCAGCGTCGAGCGGCCAAAATGGTCGCTGGCGATTCCCCCCATGTGATAGTGCGCCGCGGGCGCAAGCGGAATCGGTTGCACGGCAGGATCGATGCCGCCACCGATGCAGGCCGCATATACGGTAGGAAACCGCGATGCAAATCGGCTTCCGATGGCGGCGCGGCAGTCCAGGAAGATGCGGTGTCCGTGGGCAATTTCCCGATGGACGGCACGCGCAACTACGTCCCGCGGTGCCAGTTCTCCCGCGGCGTGAACCGACTGCATGAAGCGCCGTCCATGCTCATCCACCAGTATTGCGCCTTCTCCACGCAGCGCCTCTGTCGCGAGCGGCGCAGGATCGCGCCCGATATCGATCGCCGTCGGGTGGAACTGCACAAATTCCGCGTCAGCGATCGCCGCGCCGGCGCGCGCCGCCATTCCGAGCCCCTCTCCTCGCGATTCGGGCGGATTGGTTGTAACGGCGTAAAGTGCGCCAATGCCGCCGGTCGCGAAGATGATTGCCTGGGCGCGAAAGAGCGTCAGTCTCGACGTTGTTCCCTGGAGCGCAAACAACCCGACTGCGCGCCCGTCGACGGTGGCGAGCTCGATCGCGTGATATCCCTCGAAAACAGAGATCGACGGTGTGGATTTGGCCGCCTGGGCGAGCGCCCGAGTAACCTCGGCGCCGGCGCGGTCGCCGGAAACATGGACGATCCTCGCATGCGAGTGGGCAGCCTCGCGCGCGAGGGCCAGCGTGCCGTCGGGATTGCGGTCAAAGGCCGTTCCATAGCGCAAGAGATCGTCAATCCGGTCGGGTGCTTCACGGGTGACGAATTCGGCAACGCTGCTTTCGCCGGTGCCCGCTGCCGCAGCAAGCGTGTCGGCCGCATGTGACGCCCAGCTGTCGTCCGGGCCCAATGCGGCCGCGATCCCGCCTTGCGCCCAAATGCTCGATCCGGTCGAGCCCGGGCGGCCCGCCGCAATCACGAGGGCAGGAAAGGGCGCGAGCTTAAGCGCTGTGAAGAGACCTGCAACGCCCGCGCCGAGAATCAACGCACCTTCGCATTCGAAGACATTGTCCGCGGAGCGGGTCATCTCGCGACTAAGCCGCCAGGAGACTCCGCTTCGGGACGCCAACCGCAAGCATTCGTTCGACGGATGCCCGTGCTCGCGCAGCAATCGCAGGGTCGACTGTCACCTCCACCGTCATGGTCTCGAGCGCGTGCAGGATGCCTGGTAACGTAATCCGCTTCATGTGGGGGCAGAGATTGCAGGTACGAATGAATTCCAGGTCCGGGAACTCAACGGCGACATTGTCGCTCATGGAGCATTCGGTGACCATCACGACACGCGCCGGCCGGTGCCTGCCCACATAACCGATCATGGCTGAAGTCGATCCGGCAAAATCCGCTTCCGCGATCACTTCCGGCGGACATTCCGGATGGGCCAGGACGAAAACGCCGGGATTGGCCTCGCGATAGGCCCGGATGTCGGCCGCCGAAAAACGCTCGTGCACTTCGCATCGGCCCTTCCACGACAGGATTTTCACCGCCGTCTGGCGCGAAACATTCTGGGCGAGATACTCGTCCGGGATCATGATTACAGTATCCACGCCGCGCTCGCGGGCGATATCCTCGACCACCGCCGCTGCATTCGAGGACGTGCAGCACACGTCACTCTCAGCCTTCACCGCCGCCGACGTGTTTACATAGGTGACGACGGGAACGCCGGGAAATCTTTCTCTAAGGAGGCGGACGTCCCCCGGGGTGATGGACGCCGCGAGCGAGCATCCGGCGCGCGGGTCCGGAATGAGAACCGTTTTCTCCGGCGAGAGTATCTTTGCAGTCTCGGCCATGAAGTGAACACCCGCTTGCACGATAGTTTTGGCTTGGGTTTTTGCAGCCTCGCGCGCCAGCTGAAGCGAGTCGCCCACGAAATCGGCGACGCAATGGAAGATTTCCGGCGTCATGTAATTATGCGCGAGGACCACCGCGTTCTTGCGGCGTTTGATCTCGTTGATGGCGCTCACATAGGGAGCATGAACGCCCCACTCGATCTCCGGAATGACATGGGAAACCTTGGCGTAAATCTCCCCTTCGGCGCCGGAAGCCATTTGAACCGTACCCATCTGTCTTCTCCCTGCATTCCACGACAACAAATGCTCTATTTGAGCATATATAAGGGGCCAGAATGCCTAATCAAGGCCAGCAACACGGGTCATTTATGCTATACAATAGCATAAATGGGTCAAGAGGCTCCGATCACCAGACGGCTTCGTTCAGCAACCGCTTACGGAGGAGGGCGTATTTGCGTGCCAGGCGCCGCAGATCGTCACCGGAAAGAACCAGAAGGCGCATCTCCGAGCGCGCCGTGACCGTCCGCTCGTAGAGCTTCCCGGCTTCAAGCGCTTCTTCGCCGAACACGTCGCCAGGCCCCAGATCATAGGACTCTCCGGCGCGCTCAAGATTCGCGCGTCCGGACACAACCATGTAAAACGTGGTGGCGCTTTGTCCGGTGACCGTGATTTGGGTGTGTTCGCGGATAAGCTTTGCGCTGAGTGTGGACAGAATTTCGGACACCGCTTGTACGTCGATCCCCAGGAAAAGGGGCTGACGCTTCATCATGCTCCAGGTGATCGCGAACTGGCGTCGATGAAGATCGCTCACAAAACCGTTGGCGAGAATGCCGATCGGCAACGCGAACAACAACAGTCCGAACACCATGGTCGTGCCGGCGATAAGCTTTCCGAGCGGGGTAATCGGCGTTTCGTCGCCGTAACCGACGGTAGTGAGCGTCGTGATTGCCCAGTACATCGCGTCCGGCATTGTTCCGAACGATTTCGGCTGAACCCCACCTTCGGTGAGATGCATCAGCTCGGCGCTGACGCACATCACGCATAGTGTCAGGATGAAAGAAGCAAACAGCGCCGAACGTTCCGCGTAGAGGACCGCCAGCAGCGCCGGCAGGGCTTGGGAATAACGTGCGAGCTTCACGAGCCGCAACAGGCGAAAGATCCGCAGGACGCGAAGATCGAATGGAAGAATCAGGGCGAAATAACTCGGCGCAAAGGCGAGGAAGTCTACGACCATCAACGGCCTGAGTGCGAACGCGAGCCGCCCCCGAATTGGCCCCCGCACCGCGACTCTCGGATCCTCGATCGAGGACCACACCCGCAGCGTATATTCGAGCGTATAGGCCACAATGGAGAGAATTTCGAACGTGCGGAAGAAGGAATGGTATCTCTGATAGATGAAGGGGACGGTCTCGAGTGCGATTGCGGCGACATTCGCAACGATCAGGACGATCAGGAATCCTTCGACGACCCGGCTGGCGAGGCTCTCGATTTGACCTTCTTCAAGTACCGTATATGTGGACTGACGCAGTGTCCGAGGAGCGTTCGCCGACTCGCGCCCTTTGGTTCGCGGCCGATCCTGCTCTACTTCCAGGCTCATGGATGGTCCCTTCGCACCGCGACTTCCGAGATCGGTGTCGCGCCTGAATGCGCTGTGCTCCCGGGCATTTATTAAACCCTGGAATTCAAACTACAATCCGGCTCGGTCCTACACCGCCTGGTCCATTGGACAAGGATCAAACTCAACAGCGATCCTGGGCGAAATCGTTAGACTGCGCTGCGGCGGATTCCGAGCCGCATACCGGGCGCGGGACGCTCGCCCAGGACTTCACGCCGGAAGGAAAACAGCTCGGCGGGGCGTCCACGCCTGATGGTTGCGAATCTGCCAGTCCGCTCGACGAGTCCTTGTTCGGCGACGAGGCGGCGGAAATTCTGCTTGTGAAGCCTGATCCCGGAGATTGCTTCGACTGTTCGCTGCAATTCGAGGAGAGTAAACGCAGGGGGCATCAGCTCGAAGACGACAGGCCGATATTTCATCTTTCCGCGCAGACGTGCGATCGCCGTGGCCAATATGCGGCGATGGTCGAACATCATTGGATTGCCGAGCGCCGCGGCGCATCGAATTTCGCTTGTGCGTCCGTCACGCCGGGCTTCCTCCACAAGTCCGGCTTCGTAAAGAAGTTCGTATCGCTCAAGAACCTTTTCTTCATCCCATGTCGACAGTTCCAGGCCGAAGGCGACGCGAGCGCGCGTCCGACGCAGGCCGGAATCTACGCTTGAGCCTGCGCTGGCGACGAATGTCTTGAGAGCTGGCGCGATGACGGTGTCGACGATCGCCGGTCTGTCCGCGCGCCAATCCTCCCATGGAAAGTAGACGTACCAGTCCCGCCACAGCGTCTCGGGCGCTTTGAGCTCGCCAGTCGCGCGGGTCAGGGCGAGGTAGCCCACGGAGACAACGCGAGGGCCATCCTCGGGCTTGACCAGATGGCGACCACGATCGCCGAACGTATAAAGCTGCTCGGCGTAGCCAAGATCGAGAAAGGTTTGTTCCTTCACCCAGCTTCGCAATCCGCCATCGAGCGTTCGATGGCCAAGTGGATCGAACGGACCGAATGGCAACGCGTCGGGCTTGCCCACGTGATGGACGGCCAGAACTTGCGGCCGTTCAACCACGACCGATACGATCGCGGCGCTCAGACCTATGCTTACCACGTGGCTGGCAGTTGCCGATCTCATAGTTGATCCAATGCAACGGGGAACGCGACGCAGCTACCCTCTGCCACGAGTTCTCCCTTGCCGATGCTTTCGATGGCTTCCACCATTCGACCGTCGCGCTGGAGCGCCTCGTCCGCCAGACGTACCATCAGCGTATTGGGAGACGCATGTGGCGCTCGGGCGCGCAAGGCGCCCGCGATCTCCAGCTCGTAGCCAGGTCCTGCACGATCGCAGAGTAGGATGTACGCCGCCGCCATGGAACGGCTCACTCCGGCCCAACAATGCACGAGCATCGGCGCCTCCGCGTTCCAGCTGCGCCCAAATTCGATCAAATGCTCGATGTGATGCTTTGCAGGAGGCGAATCGCTGCCCCATGCGTCCGTCACATCGTTCAGGGGTAGACGGAGATGCTGCGCCGCGGAAAATTGCACGGGCGTCTCGATCATGAATTCGGGAGACAGAAGGGTCACGAGGTGTGAGGGCCGGTATTGAAGAATCGTTGGCTCGATCGCGGAAAGAGGGCTGACGATAATAAAAGACATGTATGGCTCCGGTAGCAGGATCGCAGTCCCGCACGCCGCATCATACCGCCAGGCGGCGGAAACGATCGAGGAATAGTAACTCTGCGTCCCCGGCCGGAAGCGGAAGCAGTCTCGGGACGCGGAGACTGCGCGGCGGCCGGCCGAAATAGATGCGGGCCTCAGCGACGTCGAAACCGGCAAGTTGAGTAGCTTCATGGAACGCCGATATGCGGTCGGCACGCTTGATAAGAGCCGGCACGCCTGCAGCGGCACGCAGAGACACTCCGAAGCGGACGTGTATGGAAGTGAGCAATCGCAACTCGAAATCCTTGTAGTCGATCCCAACGGCCGCCTTGAAGGGGCTGATCAGATCCCCAATGACGTATTCCGGCGAATCATGCAGAAGAGCGGCCAAGCGGGCGGAACGCGGCAGTCCAGGCTGCAGTTCCTGGACCAGTCGCTCAACAAGAACGCAATGCTGCGCAACCGAAAACGCGTGCGTTCCGCGCGTCTGACCATTCCAGCGCGCGACGCGGGCCAGTCCATGCGCGATGTCCTCGATTTCGATATCGAGAGGCGATGGATCGAGGAGATCGAGCCGGCGCCCGCTGAGCATGCGTTGCCACGCGCGCTGGCGAGTTTTCGATGGGGACGGCATCTAAAAGAACCAGAACCGCACGCAGACGAGAAGAAGCACGGTGGCAAGGATCAGACGCAGTCCGGTTTCTGGCACGCGCGGAGCAATCAGGCTTCCAATGATGATACCGGGAATGGATCCGATAAGCAGCGAGCCCAGAAGGTGCCAATTGATGGATCCCAGAATCCAGTGTCCGAGCCCGGCGACCAGCGTGAGAGGCACTGCATGAGCGATATCGGAGCCGACGATGCGCCTTATTGGCATGTTCGGATAGAGCAGAATGAGCGCGGTCACCCCGATCGCACCCGCGCCCACCGACGAGAGCGACACTAGGACGCCTAGTACCGCACCCGTCAATGTCGTCAACGTCCTGACCAGCCCCGGACTAAGTTCGCCGATCCGGCGCGAATAGAGTTGCATCAGGCTTTTGCGGAAGATCAGCGACATGGCTGTGAGCAGGAGCGCCACGCCGAGAATTTTCGTGACGAGCACCTGTGCGCCTCCGCTGGAAATCTTGAGTTCGGAGAGGGCAAATAGCGTCAACGCCGTCATCGGAACGCTGCCGAGAGCGAGCCGCCCAACTACGCGCCAGTCGATTGTGCCGTTGAAGCCGTGGACCGCCGTTCCTCCAAGCTTCGTCGCCGAAGCGTAAAGCAGATCGGTGCCGACCGCCGTGACCGGATGTATGCCGAAGAGCAATATCAAAATGGGCGTCATCAGCGAGCCGCCGCCTACGCCGGTCAGGCCGACGAGTGCGCCGACAAGGAGGCCGGAGACGATGTAGAGTGGCTGGACCGCAGGCAGAAAATTCATGATTTCCCCAGTCTCGATTTAGCGCGCGGACACTCGCGTATCCCTGTTTTCTTTGCAGGCGGAACCGGTGTTGTACAAGGCGAATGGATGTGAACCTGGGTGAGAAGATAGCATGGCAGCCGCAAGGCTCCATCCCGCATTTTTTGAGGGGAGCTATCCCTCTCGGGAGCGTCTCGATCCGTGTTTTCTCAGTATGACGCTTCCCGCCGTGTAGCCGGCGCCGAACGAACAAAGGTGGCCCAAGTCACCAGGTTCGAGATCGGCGCTGAACTGATGGAACGCCATGATGGAGCCTGATGAACTCGTGTTGCCGAATTCTTCGAGAATATTTGGCGAGTCGAGGGCCGAAGGCTCGCGACCCAGCACCTTTCTTGCAATCAGATTGTTCATGTTGATATTTGCCTGATGAAGCCAAAGCCGCTTGAGCGTGGAAGATGCGATGCCGTTTGCCGCAAGGTGTTCGAGCATGAAGTTCGCCACCATCGGCACGACTTCCTTGAACACCTTGCGGCCCTTTTGAACGATGAGCTTGTCTGGTGCGTCCGCGGTCTCCGGCGCGAACCGGTTCAGCGGCCCGAAATTGTTGCGAATATTGTTCGAATAGCGGGATTCGAGGCGCGTGCTGACGATTTCCCAGGCGTTATCACCGTCCGCGAGGCGGGCTGGCTCCAGCACGCAGGCGGTAGCCGCGTCGCCAAAAATGAAATGCGTCTCGCGGTCCCGCAGGTTCAAATGGCTCGAGCAGATCTCGGGATTGATCACGAGGATGGCCCGGGCGTGGCTTTGGGCAATCATGTCGGCGGCAGCCTGGATTCCGAACGTTGCCGATGAGCAGGCCGCAAGCAGATCGAACGCGAAGCCTCTGATGCCGAGCGCATCCTGCACTTCGATGGCAACTGCCGGATAGAAACGCTGCACCACGGAAGCCGCTACGATCACGCCGTCTATGTTGGCGGGAGTACGATGAGCAGCGTCGAGAGCACTCCGCGCCGCCTTGACGGCGATTTCACCCATGAGCGAGAGCACCTCGTCGGACCGTTCGGGAAGCCGCGGGCACATGATGTCCGGGTCGAGCATGCCCTTTTTTGCAATCACGTGCCGACGCCTGATTCCCGAGGCCTTGACGATGAATTCGTCGCTTGATTTCAGCAGGGGATGCACGCCGCCTGCCGCGATCTCCCTTGCGAACCGAGCATTGTGCTGCCGCGCATATTCGTTGAACGAATCGACAAGTTCGGAATTGGAGATCGTGTCGGGAGGAACGAAGATTCCCGTGCCGCTGATGGCTATCTTCGTCACGACCCATGCCTTATCGGATTTCCGGGCGCAGGCTGTCGCAGCAGGGCGGCGAACGCAACCCCCCGCCGCAAATGCTTATTTACACCGTGTACAGATCAATTGACGCGACGAAGGCCGCATCCCGGCTCGCATCCGCTGGACTTCCGCGCTAGACCCGTTCCATGACAGGTATCCATTCCCCGGCGCTCGTGCTTTTTTCAGGAGGACAGGATTCTACCACGTGTCTAGCCTGGGCGCTCGACCGTTTTTCGATCGTCGAGACGGTCGGATTCGATTATGGACAGCGACACATCACAGAGCTTGCCGCGCGTCCCGTCATTCTCGAACGCCTGCTAAAGCTTTTCCCTCAATGGCGGCCCGTGCTGGGCGAAGATCACGTTCTGCCGCTCGAAGTCTTGCGTGCGATCGGCGGCAGCGCCTTGACGACTTCTGATCCTGCGGTTCGCATCGAGACCAGCACGAGCGGCCTGCCGACGAGCTTTGTGCCTGGGCGAAACATCCTGTTTCTGTCCGCTGCCGCCGCGCTGGCCTGGAGGCGGGGTATTCGGCACCTCGTAGGCGGAATGTGCGAAACGGATTATTCGGGCTATCCGGATTGCCGGGACGAAACGATAAAGGCGGTTGGACGCGCTCTCGATCTCGGCATGGATGCGGAATTCACGATCCACACGCCCCTGATGCATCTCGACAAGAAAGCAACCTGGTCTCTGGCCAAAGAAATCGGCGGATCAGAGCTTGTCGAGCTGATCATCGGTGAAACGGTCACGTGCTATGAAGGCTGCCGCACAGTCCGGCATCCGTGGGGATACGGGTGCGGCATTTGTCCCGCCTGCGAGCTGCGCGCGCGGGGTTTCGAGCGGTATGCGGCTCCATGAGCTATCAGGTCAAGGAAATCTACTACACGCTGCAGGGCGAGGGCGCGCGTACCGGAAGGGCTGCCGTGTTTTTGCGCTTCGCAGGCTGCAATCTCTGGAGTGGACTCGAGCGGGATCGGGCGCGCGCAGTCTGCCGCTTTTGCGACACGGATTTTGTCGGAACCGATGGCGTGGGAGGCGGCAAATTTGCAGACGCTGAAACACTCGCCGAGGCAGTGGCATGCAAGTGGCCGAAACTTCAGCCGGGGCGACCCTATGTCGTTTGCACGGGCGGCGAACCTCTTCTGCAATTGGACACTGCCCTCGCTACGGGCCTCCACAAATCCGGATTCGAAATCGCGATCGAAACCAACGGAACGCTCGAACCTCCGCCGGGAATCGACTGGATTTGCGTGAGCCCCAAAGCAGATGCGGTATTGCTACTAAGGTGCGGCAATGAGTTGAAGCTGATTTTCCCGCAGGAGAACGCGCCGCCCGAACGCTACGCCGGATTGGCCTTCGAGCACTTCTTCCTGCAGCCGATGGATTCGCCAGAAAAGGACGCGAACACGCGCGCAGCGGCCGAATACTGTCTGGCTCATCCGCAATGGCGCCTGAGTCTGCAGACTCACAAGCTGATTGGGCTGCGATGAATTGCCGATGCGTGCAATGTTATCCCTGGAACCGCGTCACGAGCGATGCAACATCGGGGCGCGCCCGTTCCTCGAGCGGCGCCGCGGGTTTGCCGATATAGATGAAACCGGCGATGCGCTCTCCTGGCTTGAGACCGATCCGCTCGCGAACGTGGGGATGGTAGGCGCACCATTCCGTAATCCAGTTCGCGACATAGCCCATGGCATGCGCGGCCAGCACGAGAGTCTGGCAGCAGGCGCCCGCCGAAAGAATCTGCTCCCATTCGGGAATGGGAATGGCTTCGCGCACGCGGCTCACGACCCCGACGACCACCGGGGCTCGACAGAAGCGTTCGCGCTCGGCGCGCAGGCGTTCTTCGCTGACATTCGGATCGTCTTCGCAAAGGCATTGAGCCAGAATTTGGCCCATGCCGGCCCGCGCGTCGCCTTCGAATACCAAGAACCGCCATGGCACGAGCTTGCCGTGATCGGGCACTCGCGTGGCAGCCTGAACGATTGTGTCGAGTTCCGCAGCGTTGGGTCCCGGGCCGGTCATCGACTTTGCAGAGCCCGACCTGCGGCTCAACAACAATCCGAGAACGCCCGACGCGGTATCGTTGAGGGGCTTTTCCGTCATTTCCGAGATCTTTCGCGAATGGTCGAGAGATATTGCGGGGCGCCAGGTCACGCCTATCTACATCGTGTTATGACTACCGTCCGATGGCAAGGCGCAGATTAGGAACGGCGCGCCTTGTCCGATAGAATGGGATCAAGGGAGTAGGGCATGTCGCTTGCGGTCGAACGATTCACATTCTGCGACCCGATCTGGTCCGCGCTACGGGCGCAGGCTTCTGAGCTGGCCGAGAGCGAACCCTCCCTCGCGAGCCTCGCGCATGCCACGATCCTCAATCACGAGCAGCTCGAGGACGCGCTTTCCTATCACCTTGCCAGGAAGGTCGGCAGCGAGGAATTGAGCGCGATGCAGACGCGCGAGGTGTTCGACGAGGCTATGGGCGAGGACGCAGAGATCGGCGAGGCAGTCAGGGCGGACCTTTCCGCCGTCTTCGAGCGCGATCCGGCCTGCCATTCTTACGTCCAGGCATTTCTTTTCTTCAAGGGATTTCATGCACTGCAATGCCATCGCATCGCACACTGGTTGTGGGTGAAGGGTCGTACGCCACTCGCCCATCTCTTGCAGAGCCGCGTTTCGGAACTTTTCGCCGTCGATATCCATCCGGCTGCAAAGATCGGCCGCGGCATCATGATGGACCACGCGACCGGAATCGTGATCGGTGAAACCGCCGTCGTCGAAGACGATGTCTCGATGCTTCACGGTGTGACGTTGGGCGGATCGGGGAAAGAGATGGGCGACCGTCACCCGAAGGTTCGCCGTGGCGTCATGCTTTCGGCAGGTGCCAAGGTGCTCGGCAACATCGAGATCGGCGAGTATTCGCGCGTGGGCGCAGGGAGCGTGGTTCTCAAGCCCGTGCCGGCCCATTGCACGGTGGCAGGGGTTCCTGCGCGCGTCATCGGCTGTGCGGGTTCGGAATGTCCGTCGCAGACGATGGACCAGCTGATCGAAGCGCTCGAATCGGACTAGCAAAAATAGCCTTTGAGTTGCATATTTGCGCTAACCCGGGTCTCACGACCCGAGTTGAGCGAGGCACTTTGCAAGCGTTGCCGTGTCGTTGGTTTGCAGGGTTACAAATTGGGCGCGTCCGGACGTGTCGAACATGAAAACCGAGTCGGAATGCATGACGGAATACGAACGAGCGGAAGAGGCGGGACTCACTACGTAGATCACGCGATAACGCCTCGCGAATTCCGCTACGGCGTTTGCGCTTCCGCGCAAACCATCAATCTGGGGCGCGAAAACTTTCACGTAGGATTTGAGAACTGGTATCGTGTCGCGCGCGGGATCCACCGTAACGAAGAGTACGCGTACACGCTCTGCGTTGGGTCCGAGCAGCTTCAGTGCCGAGGCGATATTGGCCAGTGTCGTTGGACATTCGTCGGGACAGTGCGTGTAGCCGAAATAGAGGAGCACCGCCTTGCCGCGATAGTCCGTTGCGGTAACAGCAGCACCGTCGTTCGCGCGGGTCATCGCGAATGCGAGCCGCGGCATCACGCCGGCAATATCGGTAGTGTCGCTGCGCGCGGCCCTGCCGCAACTGGCCGCCGTCAATATCAGCGCAATCGCGAACGCTTTCACGAAGAAATGGTCGGCGCCAGGCATCGGCGCGGAGATAGCATGATCCGGCGCGATAAGACCAAAATCCGTAGCGCAAATCTCATGTGACCAATCGCCCCGCCGAACGGGAAGCGGGCGAGACTATAAGGGCCGACATGTCCATCCTTTCGACGACGCGGACAGAGGCGCGTGCCGCGACTGTTGAGCAGACCAGGCGCGAATGGCTGTGTTATGGCGCGCTCCTTGTTGTGGGGGCGTCCATCTCGATCGCCTGCCGGTTCTTTCCGGCCGATCTGCCGTTCTGGATGCCCTGGGATTTCTCCTGGCCGGTCTTTCTCGTTGCGGGTCTTGGGCTCGGCTGGTTTGCGTTCGGCCTGGCGCGTCTGCCGCAGATACTCCGCCCCACGATATGGAGGCGGTTCTCGTTCGTGCTGGGCACGCTTTCGCTCTACGCTGTGCTGCAGACCCATGCCGACTACTACGCACAGCACATGTTCTTCGTGCATCGCGCGCAGCATTTTGTACTGCATCATCTGGGCGCTTTTTTGATCGCGCTGGGCATGCCGGGTCAGGCGATCTGGGCCGGGATGCCGCGTTTTTTGCGGCCCTTTTTCATCTCCTGGCCCGTGCGAACCGCGGTCGATACCATCCAGCATGCAGCGGTTGCGCCCGTACTTTTCGTCGGGCTCATCTATCTTTGGCTAATTCCGGCCTTTCACACCCGCGTGATGCTTGATGCCGATCTCTACAACATCATGAACGCGAGCATGGCAGTAGACGGCATCTTCTTCTGGTGCCTTGTTCTGGACTCCCGACCGCATCCACCCGCGCGAATCGGAAGCGGCTTGCGCGCACTTCTGATAGTTGCAGTCGAACCGTTTCAGATGGTGCTGGGTGCGGTGTTGTCGCTTGCGCACACGGACTATTATCCCGTCTACCGGATTTGCGGCCGCATCTGGGATATTCCGGCACTGAGCGACCAGCACTATGGAGGGTTGATCATCTGGCTGCCGAGCACGCTCATGAGCTTCGCGGGCGTGATCTGTGTGCTGGTGGCGATGCGCATCAACGACGAGAGGATGGAGCATGCGTAGCAATATCAGGGGATGGGTCGTCGCGGCACTTGCGCTGGGTTTCGGAACAGCGGCATCGGCTCAACATGTGAGTGCGACCAGTGCATGGTTTCGATCGCTTCCAACCGGGTTGCCCGCCGGTGGTTATTTCACCTTGCTCAATTCAGGCGCCACTCCTGTCGAGTTGGTCGGCGCGCAAAGTCCGGCTTGCGGCATGCTGATGCTGCATCGGAGCACAGAGACTGGAGGGATCAGCCGTATGAATGACGTCAATAGCGTAGCGATCCCGCCGGGCGGCACGCTCGAATTCGCGCCAGGCGGCTATCATCTCATGTGCATGAATCCCGCCGCCGCCATGTCTCCCGGCAAACATGTCGGAGTCACGCTCATTTTTGCAGATCACAGAAAGATGGAAGTCGATTTCACGGTCAAGTCCGCGGCGGGAGACTGAAGGCGTTCAATAGCCGATCGCCTCTCCATCCTTGCGCATTTCGGAGGCGCCCCAGTAAACTCGGTTCTTCGGGTCCCAAATGATCGCCTGGTAGCCGCCGAAATTTCCGCTTCCGGCGGCGATCTTGTAGCCCCGGCGCGCCAGTTCGGCCTTCACCGCGGGATCGAAGCCTGATTCCATTTCGACCGTCCCGATTCCGGTTGAGGGCTCGCCGGTGGGTTCCGAACCGCCGAAATGTCGCCACCGCGCAGCGTCGCCAGCCTCCTGCACGTTCATGCCGAAATCGATGATGTCGGTCAGGACCTGCACATGTCCCTGAGGCTGCATGTCGCCGCCCATCAGTCCGAAAGACATGAAGGGTTGGCCGTCTTTCATCACGAAAGCCGGAATGATCGTGTGGAAGGGCCGCTTGCCCGGCGCGTAGACATTGGCCGCCCTGGCGTCGAGCGAGTACAGCTCGCCTCGATCCTGGAACATGAATCCCAGGTGATCGGCGACGAGGCCCGATCCCATGCCGCGATAGTTGGACTGGATCAGGGAAACCATCATCCCGTCCTTGTCCGCGGCGGTGAGATAGATCGTGTCGCCATCATTCAGCTTCGGCTCTCCGGGGCCAAATTCCCGGTTTGCATGGCGCAGATCGATCAGCTTGCGTCTCTCGGTGGCGTAGGAATCCGAGAGCAACTGCTTCATTGGTACCTTCACGAACGCGGGGTCCGCATACCATTTCGCCAAATCCTCATAGACAAGCCGCTTGGCCTCGAGCATAGCGGCGAGCGTGTCAGCCGATCCCGCCCCCATTTTCTTCAGGTCGAATCCCTTGAGGATCTGGAGCATTTGCAGAACGGCCGCGCCCTGACCGTTCGGCGGAAGCTCGTACACGTCGTAGCCGTGATAGTTGACCGAGAGCGGCTGCACCCACTCGCCGTGATGCGCGGCAAAGTCGGCATAACGCAGGTCGCCTCCGACGCGTTTGAAATAGGCATCGATCGTGTGGGCTATCGCGCCCTTGTAAAAAGCGTCGCGACCGCCCTTGGCGATTTGCGCAAGCGTATGCGCGAGATCGGGATTGCGAAAAATTTCCCCTTCGGCGGGCGTGTGCCCATTGACGAGATAGGTCGCCCGCGCATTGTCGAGCTCTTCAATCAGGGCTTTGCTCTTCTCGAACGCCGCCATATTGCCCCTCCAGTAATGAGCAATCAGCTGCGTTACCGGAAAGCCGTTATTCGCATACGAGATGGCTGGTGCGAGATCGTCCGCAATCGGCAGCTTGCCAAATCTGTCGTGCAGAGCAAACCAGGCGTCGACAGTTCCGGGCACCGTAACCGGAAGCGAACCGACGGGCGGAATGTGGGGCTTGATCGGCTCGCCCGCCTTCGCCCACGCCGCCGTCACCTCACCGGTAAGCTTCGCAAGGTCGCGGCCCATCGGTGAACGGCCCGAGCCGTTGTAGCCGTACAGGGCTTTCGTTTTGGGGTCCCAGACGATTGCGAAGAGATCGCCGCCGATCCCGTTCAGCACGGGCTGCATCAGCCCGATGGCCGCATTCGCGGCAATAGCGGCATCCACTGCGCTGCCGCCCTTTTTGAGAATCCCGATCGCGAGCTCGGAAGCGAGCGGCTGTTCAGTGGCCACCATTCCGTGCTGTGCGAGTACGGGCGAACGTGTGGCCCACGGTGCGCCTGAATAGCGGTCGCCGCGGCCGACTTCGCCGAAAGGCGTCGTCGCCATGAGTGTCGTTGCCATCGCGAGCGCTACTCCCGCATGCCGCGCTGCGAAACTCATAGTTCCTCCGCCATGCGGACGTGGCACGATGGAAGGCCATTCTTCTCGAAGTAACGCTGGTGATAGTCCTCAGCGGGCCAGAAGGCGGGCGCGGGCTCGATTGTGGTGACCACCGGCCCCTTGAAGCGGCTGGCGAGCGCCTCTTTCTTCGCGCGCGCAGCCTTTTCCTGCCCAGGCGAGTGCACGAAGATGACGGAACGGTATTGCGTTCCCACATCCGGTCCCTGGCGGTTGAGCTGCGTAGGATCGTGATTCATGAAGAACACGTCGAGGAGTTTGTCATAGGAAACTTTCGCCGGATCGAAGGTGACCTGCACCACCTCGGCATGGCCTGTCCGGTCGCTGCATACGTCCCGGTATGAAGGGTTCGCCGTATGTCCGCCCGCATAGCCGCTGACGGCGTCCGTCACGCCGGGCACCTCGCGGAAAAAGGACTCCACTCCCCAAAAGCAACCCGCTCCAAACGTGGCCTGTTCCATGTCGATCTCCCTGACGGCAACCAGTATAGTATCGATATTCAGCAAACGAGAGCGAATTGACCTCCGCCGCACGCGAGCCTAAGCCCGGCAACGGGTTCGGTTCACGGCTGGCGAGAAACGCCTGACATGAAAGTCGTTGTCATCGGCGGCGGAGTCGCAGGGCTCGGAATCGGATGGCGCCTCGCCCAGCGCGGCGTCGAGGTGATTGTTCTGGAACGCGCGCAGCCGGGTCGCGGCGCCACGTGGGCCTCGGCCGGGCTGATAACGGCGACAGAAGACAAGGCCGAACGCGCTGGCCGGGAAGCCCGCTTTGCGCAGCGTTCGGCACGACTGTGGCCGGACTTTGCCACGGAAATCGAACGGGAAAGCGGGCGCGGCATCGCCTACAGAGTCGATGGCAGGCTTGTTGTTGCGCAAACCGCGGAAATGTATGCGGCGTTGGCTGCGCAGGCTGAACTCGGAGCCGGCCAGATGCTTGCGGCCGATGCCGCTCGCGAGATCGAACCGAGACTCGTAGCCGACTTGGCGGGCGCATTGTGGGACAAGCAGGATGCCCGCGTGGATAATCGTGCGCTCGGCCCTGCGCTTGCGGCATGCTTCGTGAAAGCCGGAGGCTCGCTTCTTCTCAACGAAGCGGCTGTGCGCTTCGAAAGCGTGGGAGAACGGATCTGCGGGATCCGGACTCCGTTCGCGCTACATCAGGCCGATGCCTATGTCCTTGCGGCCGGCGCGTGGAGTGCAGTCATCGAGGGTCTGCCGCGTGAAGCGGTGCCGCCTGTCATTCCAGTCAAGGGCGAGATGCTGGCGCTGCAACCACCGGCCGGTGAATCTCTTCCGCAGATTTCAATCGGGGGTCACGATGTGTACCTTGTTACACAGCGCGACCGTCTTCTCGTTGGTGCGACGGTTTCGCGCGCGGGCTTCGACACGGGTCTGACAGAAGCGGCGGCGCGACGGCTGATCGATCGGGCGGTGGCACTGATACCGTCGCTTCGCGATTGGCCAATCGTCGAACATTGGGCGGGATTGCGGCCTGGCTCGCCCGACGATCTGCCGCTGTTGGGGAGGAGCGCGATGGGTGGGCTCTTCATCGCCTCGGGACAATACCGCAATGGCATCCTGTTTGCGCCGGCGGTCGCCGATGCAATGCGTGCGATTCTGCTTGGCGACACCGCGCCGCCCGATATCGGCGCCTTCGATCCGCGCAGGTTCGGAGCAAGTGCCGCTAAGGATCAGGCCTCTGGCTAGGCATATGGCGGTGTTTCAGCTTCACGAACGCCTTGCCGCGGAAAGCTGCCTTGTCGCCGACTGGACGCTGTCGCGGCTGCTGCTCGCCGACGATGCGCGATTTCCCTGGCTGATCCTCGTTCCACGCTGTGCGGCGATTTCGGAGATCCACGAACTTAATCCATCGGATCGGTCCATACTGATCGAGGAAATCACCCGTGCCAGCATTGGGCTTCGAAACATGACAAAGGCCACAAGGATCAATGTCGGAGCACTCGGCAACGTCGTCCCGCAATTGCACGTCCACATCGTCGCGCGGCATCCAGGAGACGCCGCGTGGCCGGGACCGGTCTGGGGAAATGGCGCGCCGTTGCGCTACGAAACCTCTGTTCGCGACAATTTCGTCAAAAATCTGCGCCATGAATTCTGACGCCGCAGAGCCGGCCCCGGCAGAGGCCGTGGAGTAAGAGGCTTCATACCGAAGAGATTTCGATTTCATCGATTGCTGCGCCAGGTTTGGCAGAATTGCGAGGAATTATGTCCAATAGAACATTGCGGGAGGAAGTTGTTCCGGTTCCGGCCGCGACGATACTGCTTGCTCGTGACGGCCGCGATGGCATCGAAGTCTTCATGGTGAAGCGCCACCATGAAATGGGGTTTGCGGCTGGTGCGCTGGTGTTTCCAGGTGGAAAGGCATGTTCCGAGGATTTCGATGTGAGCCTCGCCGATCACATGAACGGCGCATCCGACTGGTCGCCGCACATGAGGGCCGTCGCCGTTGCGGCCATCCGCGAGGCCTTCGAGGAAGCCGGTGTGCTGCTCGCCCGAGACTGCGGGACGGGGAAGATCGTGACTGGCGAGCGGTTTGACGCTCTGGAGTCGTATCGTGAGAAAATCGAGAACGGCCAAACCAGTCTTGGCGAGATGCTTCGAACCGAGCGGCTAACGCTGGCCTGCGACGAGCTGGTTCACTTCGCACATTGGATTACACCGAAATCGATGCCGAAACGCTTCGACACGCATTTCTTTCTCGCCCGCGCGCCGGCGGGGCACGCCGGCCGTCATGACGGCCGCGAGTCGGTGGATTCCCTGTGGGCGCGGCCGGACGAGGCGATCGCGATGCGGAAACAATGGAACATCATGTTTCCGACGAAACTCAATCTTATGAAACTTGCAAAAGCACGAACGGTGGCCGAAGCGCTCGCCGCCGCGCGTGGTGCGCCACCGCAGACCGTCGAGCCCTGGCTCGAAGACGGGCCCGAAGGCAAGCATTTTCGCATCCGCGACGACGCGGGTTACGAAACGACACGGATTGCCGTTGGCGACGAAAGATAATCGGAGCCAGATTGCCTTGGCGCACGCAAATCAGTCGATGAACTGTTCAGCCAGAATCCTCTCATCGAGGTTATGTCCCTGATCGAACAGCATCGTCATGGTGATCGAGCGATCTTCGGCTACGTCGACCATGTGCACGTCACGGACCTCAAGATCGTCCGCGACCGCGCTGACGGGCCGCTTGTCAGCTTCCAGCATTTCGAAGCGGGTACGGGCGCGATGTGACAGCAGGGCGCCGTGCCAGCGGCGCGGCCGGAAGGCGCTGATCGGCGTCAACGCCAGCAGATCGGCATCGATGGGCAGGATCGGTCCGTGTGCGGACAGGTTGTAGGCAGTGCTGCCGGCGGGCGTCGATATCAGCACCCCATCGCAAATCAGTTCGGCGATCCGGGGTTTGTCATCGACAAGAATGCGGATTTTCGCGGCCTGCCGCGTCTCGCGCAAAAGGGAGACTTCGTTAAACGCCAGCGCCTCGACCTTTTTGCCTGCGCGTGTCACCGCGTGCATGCGCAGCGGATGGATTTTTGCGGACTCCGCCGCATCCAGCCGTTCGTGCAGCTGTTCTTCGCGGTATTCGTTCATCAGAAATCCGATCGAACCAAAATTCATGCCGTAGATCGGCCGGTTACGATCGAGAAATGCATGCAGGGTCTGCAGCATGAAACCATCGCCGCCCAGAGCAATGACAATCTCGCCATCATCAGTGCCTGCATCGCCGTAGGTCCTGCGCATGCGCTGGAGCGCCTCCTGCGCTTCGGCCGCGTCGGAGGCCGTGAAGTGCAGGGACCGTGACACGGAATCAGCCTCCGGTCACCGACATGGGTCTGGCAAGAGCTGGAGTCTTGTGGCGCCGGTCAATGATGAAATCGTGACCCTTCGGCTTGCGCATGATCGCCGCGTCGATGGCCCGATCGAGCAGTGCGTCGTCCTGCGATGAACGCAGAGGGGAGCGCAGATCCGCGCTGTCGGACTGGCCGAGGCACATATAAATCGTCCCGGTGCAGGTCAGACGAATGCGGTTGCAGCTTTCGCAGAAATTGTGGGTGAGAGGCGTGATGAAGCCGAGGCTGCCACCGGTTTCGGCCACGCGTACATAGCGCGCCGGTCCCCCGGTGCGGAGTTCGCTTTCCTGTAGCGTGTAATGTTGCGCAAGCCGGGCGCGCACGATCGATAGCGGCATATATTGCCCGACCCGGTCGCCATCGATCTCTCCGAGAGGCATGGTCTCGATCAGAGTCAAACCCATTCCCCGTCCATGCGCCCACTCGAGCATGGATTCGATTTCATCCTCGTTCACATCCTTGAGCGCGACCATGTTGATCTTGATTTCGAGCCCGGCGCTCTGTGCGGCGTCGATGCCGGCAAGTACCTTTGAAAGGTCGCCGCGGCGAGTGATGCTGCGGAATTTGTCCGGATCGCGCGTGTCGAGCGAGACGTTGACGCGGCGGAGGCCGGCGGCACGAAGATCCTTGGCGAAGCGCGCAAGCTGGCTGCCGTTGGTTGTCATCGTGAGTTCGCGCAGGCCTCGCCCCACCTCTGCCCCGAGGCGGCTGACAAGCTGCAGAATGTCGCGGCGCACGAGAGGCTCACCGCCGGTGAGACGGATTCGCTCCACGCCCTTGCGCATGAAAGCGCGGCACAGGCGTTCCAGCTCTTCGAGCGTCAGAAGTTCGCCCCTCGGCAGGAAGTCCATGTGTTCCGGCATGCAGTAGACACACCGGAAATCGCAACGGTCGGTAACGGAGACCCGCAGATATGTGATGTGCCGCCCGAAAGGATCGATCATCGGGGCAGTGTACAGGTTTTCGACGGGGTCTTGAATTGGCAAATATCAGGAAAAGGCGTGAAGACGGGCAAGAGCTTCCGGCTTCGGCAATGCAAACAGGCTGTCGAAGGCTGCCGGTCTGCCGGAGCCAGACGCTCGGGGACCGGAGCGACGTTTCATGGACAATCCCCAGACGGTTGGAAAAACGCTTCGGTCTATGCCGACGGCACGGCACGCTAGGGCCATGCCTTGCGGGTCGCTCGCATAAAACGCAGTGCGGAATTCCTCGAGTTCAAGGTCGAGCAATCTGGCGAAGGCGATATCGAACAACTCGCTCTGCCCTTGCAGGAGCACGCGCATGAGAAATCCTGCCCCCAGCTGTCCGGCAACTGCCAATTTGTCGATAAGCTTGCGGGCGTTGTCCGGTTCTTCGCAGGCGTCTACCGCGTATTCGCACGTCTCCTCACGCGACAAGTCATTCGGTCGCGCCTGGACAGGATCCTTCCCGGACAGGTTCTTTGTGGCCGTCGGCAACCCTTCGCGTATTTTTGTCCAAAGAACCGCGGGAAGGTCGGCCCGCCTGGCAAGCGGCTCGCGCAGGCTCTCGAAGCGGAGCGATTTTTCCACCAAGATTTCGAAGGTCGTACTGGAGATTTGTGCGGTCGAGTTGTGGACGAGGGCCAAAAGCACGCATTCTTCGTCGCTTTTGGCGAGCGCCGCCGCGACCCGCTCGCCAATCCCCGCGCGTTGCGCGCTTAAAATCTTGCGGGTGACATCGGCGCGAGCGATCAGTGCGAGGAGGTTTTCCTCGTCAAGCGTGGCACTGCGCAAAATGAGCGGTATCGCGATCTCTATGCTGTCATCAACGAGGTGTAGAACAAGTTCGAGTGGAACTGCCGGGTCGTCGGCGATGCGCTCCGCCAGCACAAGTCGTTGCGCGGCATTGGCGGCGCCCGCCAGACGCCCGAGAATATCGCGCATCAGCGAGCGTTCACGGGCCTGCAGACTGGACGCCTGATTGGAGAAAAGCGTCGCGACCGAGAGCCAGATCGCGCTTTGCTTGCGTGGATTTGCGGCGAGCGCAGGCACGCGGCTCGCCTCGTCGAGACTTCTCGCAAGTATACCCAACACACACCCCGCTGCCCGGCAGCCTTCTGCCGCGCCCCATGGCGAAGTTATGTAAAGCACGTTAACAAGATATTAATATGAACGATCACTAAGCATCTCGAATCGACGTGGACACGGAACCGCCATTTCTTCTTGCAATCGATCAGGGCACTACGTCCACCCGTGCTATCCTTTTCGATACTTCGTTGCGGCCCTTGGCGTCTCACGCCATAGAGGTCCGTCAAATCTATCCTGCGGACGGCTGGGTCGAGCACGATCCCGAAGAAATCTGGCAGGCCGTCATCGCCTGCTGCCGTGTGGCGGCCAAAGGCGTCTCACCGGCAGAGATCGCGGCGATCGGACTGACGAACCAGCGCGAAACCACTGTGCTGTGGGAGCGATCGACCGGCAGAGCCCTTCACAATGCGATCGTCTGGCAGGATCGTCGCACCACAGACGTTTGCCGCATTCACAAGGAAAATGGTCATGAGCCGTTCGTAACCGTGCGCACGGGCCTCGTGATTGACCCATATTTCTCGGCGACCAAACTGCAGTGGCTGCTCGATCATGTCCCGGGCGCCAGGGCGCGTGCGGGCGAGCTTGCCTTCGGAACGATCGACAGTTGGCTCATCTTCCGCCTCACTGGCGGCCACGTTCACGCGACCGACGTGACCAATGCGTCGCGAACGATGCTCCTTGACCTGTATACACTCGACTGGTGCGACGAACTGCTCGCCCTATTCGATGTGCCGCATAGTGTTCTGCCGGAAGTGCGCGACAGCGCGGGCGATTTCGGCACCGCGACGGAAGACCTGTTCGGGGCGCGCATCCCCATCTGTGGTGTGGCGGGCGATCAACAGGCAGCGATGTTCGGACAGGCCTGTTTCGCGCCGGGCGACGTCAAGGCCACTTACGGGACCGGCTGCTTCGCGCTGGTGAACACCGGTACCGCCGTGCCCGCCTCGCGAAATCGGCTGATTGCAACAGCAGCGTACCGCGCACGGGGAACGACCGCGTACGCTATCGAGGGCAGTATCTTTGTGGCGGGGAGCGTCGTGCAGTGGCTGCGCGACGGCTTGGGGGTGATAGGGAGTGCTTCGGAGATCGAAGAGCTCGTTCGTCGCGCCCGCGGATGTGAGGGGTTGTACTTTGTTCCAGCCTTTACGGGGCTCGGTGCTCCCTATTGGGATCCAGAAGCACGCGGCGCGATCGTTGGTCTGACGCGTGACGCTGGCGCGCCGGAGATCGCGCGCGCCGCCCTCGACGCGGTCTGCTTTCAGACGCGCGATCTTCTCGCAGCCATGAATGCCGACATGAAATTGGCAGGAATTGGACAGCCGACAATTCTGAAGGTGGATGGCGGGATGGTGCGCAATGATGCGTTTTGCCAGCGGCTTGCCGATTTGACAGGTCTGCCCGTGGCGCGCCCGACCTTAACGGAAACGACGGCTCTGGGCGCCGCTTCTCTTGCAGGTCTGGGCGCGGGCCTGTTTCGGGATTTTGCCGATGTCGCCTCCACGTGGTCGCTCGATCGTCGCTTCGAACCCAAACTGGCAAGTCAAACCCGCGACGCGTTCTACGAAGGCTGGCGTGACGCCGTGAGTCGCGTGCGATCCCCCGGGAATTGACACCACCCATCGCGACAGATCATTTTCGCGCTTCGCAAAAAGACGGGAAACGAGATGCGTTTCGGCATAGGGCAACCCGTACGCCGCACGGAAGACATGCGCTTCGTGACGGGGCACGGTGAGTATACGGACGATCTGCATTTTCCCAACGAGACTTTCGCCTGTTTTTATCGCTCAGGGGTTCGGCCGGGCGCTGATCGAGAACTGCGTCTATAATGCGGAGACGGGCCAGATTCTCACGGCAAGTTTCACCGATTACGCCATGCCGCGCGCGACGGATATTCCAGACATCCAGTTTGCGTACCGGGAATTCCCGTGCAAGACGCACGCAATAGGCGCGAAGGGTTGCGGCGAAGCGGGAACAGTTGGAGCTTTGCCAGCCGTAATGAGCGCGGTCGCCGACGCGATCGGAATCGAGCATCTCGACATGCCGGCCACGCCGGAGCGCGTATGGCGCGCACTGCGCGACAAACAATAACGTGGTCATGGCTGGCCCGGCCATGACGAGCTTTGAGACGCCAGCGTCGTTTGACAATTATGCTTTGGGGTGACGAGATTTCGGCATGGAACCTTTGACGGCCCTGAAAGCTTCCGTTGAACTCCGCGCCTCGCGCCACAAACCGGACAGCCTCGCAAAGCTCAAACAGGCTGGGCGTCGGCTATTCGTCGAGCGGGGCTACCACGCGACCCGGCCGCAGGACATCGCGCGCGAGGCGGGGCTGGGCCACGGCACCTTCTATCTTCACTTTCCCGACAAGCGCGCCTGCTTCCTCGATTTTGTCGAAGACGCAAGACAGGAACTCGATTCCTTCCTGCGTCAACGCGTCGCCTCGCACGAGACGCTCGAAGAGCTGATCGCGAGCACGCTGCACGCGATTTACGAATACTCGGAAACGCATCCCGGCGTCCTCAATGCCGCGATGACGGACGAGCTTGTCATCGACGCGGAGGGCGCGCAGGCAGTGCCCCTGCTGCAGCGCTGGGGAGCGGATTGGGCGGAAACGATCCGCGCCGCCGTCAAGCAGAACCGGATCGCCGATATCTACGATGCGGATATTGTCGGACAGGCGATTCTGGGCGCAATTCACCAGACGGCCGTCGAAGGCGCCCGAGCGGGTCGCAGCCGCCAGGCCGTCGTGCGCAACCTCACCCGATTTCTCGTGCGGGCGCTTTCCGCCTGACCAAGGCCTCCGAGATTGACTCAAAGGCGCGACTGACAAATTATCATTTCGGGTTGCGGCACGGGAGCAAGGGGATTGGTGACCGCAAAACTGCGCTACAGCAGCGACGAAATTCTCGCCGAGCACGCCTATGCGCGGCCTCAAGTCGAGGCAGGCTACCGCCTGCATGGTGGCTTCGATGCCAACGGCGTTTACATTTCGCCACGAACGTTCAACCGCACGCCAGCCATTCACGCCTGGTCGGGAGCGCTCGTCGCGCGTGGGCACGAGCTTCTCGATTCTTCACAACAACTCATGGTCCGCGGAAGCTTTCCGAGTCCAGAGCAGCAGAAATTTCTTCTTGGCGAGGGGCTCGGACAGACATTGTGGGACTCGCTCACCGTAACCGGCGTGGTCGAGGGCCGGGGACGCTCGCTTGCCGACGCCTCCGCTCCTGACTTCCAGTCGATTATCGTTGAAGACACTTCAGACACAGCGCTCGGACATCTCAACAAAGGTCTTTTGCGCGCGCATGGGCTCGACGAAGGCGGCGATGTCTCACGCGGCGAGGGCGGCCACGACACCATGTGGTTCGCGGTGAGGGATCTACTCTTCGTCAAACATGCGTGGCCCGACCCTGCAATTCCCCAGAGCCTGTCGCGTCCGGAGATCGGGCGCGTGATACCGGCGATTCCCAAACAGCATGAAGAGTGGATTCTGCTTTTGATGAACATCCTCATGATCGAGGTGCGTGCTGAAAAATTCTTCAGCTTCTGCACAAACGTGATGCGCGATTCGGATAATTTTCACGACCGGCGAGAGGCGGCGCTGCACGCTGCGGAGCTTGTGGACCGAATCCGCCAGGACGAGGCGCCCCATGTGGGCTATCTGACGGCGGTTGTTTCGGAACTGCGAAGCGTCACATTCCAGACAGTCGATGGCACGACGATAGCGGGAGATGTGCTGATCGATCCCGTGTGGCGTGGCATGGTGCAATGGCACGCCGTGGCGAACGCCGAGCACGCGCGCGAGACGTCGCGCGCCGCAATCCTAAATGCGTTGCGGGAAAAGCCGAACGGAAAAGATCTGGAGCGCCACTTCGACGCGCTCGAACAAAGGGAAGCTGCATAATGCAGGAGTTCCGGGGGAAGACTGCCTTCATCACCGGTGCGGCGAGCGGCATCGGGTTTGCGATGGCGCGCGCCTTCGGCCGCGAAGGCGCGAATATCGTAGCAGCCGATATCGATGGGGATGGCGCGAGAAGTGCGGCCGAGCGTCTTCATGGCGACCAGATCAAGGCAATCGGCGTGCAATGTGACGTGAGCGAACGCGGCGCCATCGAGCGCGCGGCGCTCGAAACCATCGCGGCTTTTGGAAAGGTGCACGTCGTTTGCAACAACGCCGGCGTCGCCGTCGGCGGGCCACTGGGGACCATCGGTGCGCGCGACTGGGACTGGATCATCGACGCCAACCTCAAAAGCGTCATCTACGGGGTTGAAACATTCTATCCGCTGATCCGCAGTCACGGCGAAGGCGGGCACATCGTCAACACGGCCTCCATGGCGGGCATGATCAGCCCACCCGGAATGGAGCCCTACTCAGCCACCAAATTCGCCGTCGTCGCGATGAGCGAAGGTTGGGCGATGCAATTGCAGCAGCTTGGGATCGGGGTCTCCGTCCTCTGTCCGGGTTTCGTGCGCACGCGAATTCACGAGAGCGGCCGCGCCCGGCCGGAGCGCTTTGGAGGGCAGGGCGAAGTCGATCCGGGCGTCGGTGCGACCCTGCGCGAGGCGGCGGAGAATGTGCTGCATGGCATCGATCCGGAGATCGTGGGCGCTCGCGTCATCGAGGCGGTGAAAGCAGGTGAGTTGCATATTTTCACGCATCCCGCGATGCGCGATTTTGTGGAGGCGCGTTTCCAGACCATTCGTTCCGCATTCGACGCCTCGTCCAGCAGCCCGGTCCTGAAATCGGTGAAGGAGTGGACGCCCCTCACGCCGACGATGCCGCAGCCGCCAAAATAGGAGCGCGCGATGAAATTCGGCACCTTCTATGAACATCAATTGCCGCGGCCCTGGAACGAGGGCGACGAGCTGAAACTCTTTCAGGATGCGCTCGACCAGGTCGAGCTCGCCGACCGGCTCGGCATCGATCATGCCTGGGAAGTCGAGCACCACTTTCTCGAGGAGTATGCGCATTCCTCCGCGCCGGAAGTGTTTCTTGCCGCCTGCTCGCAACGTACGAAACAGATCCGGCTCGGCCACGGAATCGTGCTCATGCCGCCCGGCTACAATCACCCCGCCCGTGTCGCCGAACGCATTGCCACACTTGACCTCGTGTCGCGCGGCCGCGTCGAATTCGGAACCGGCGAATCCTCGGCGCTGCTCGAACTCGGTGGCTTCCGGGTGCCGGTCGAGAAGAAGCGCGAGATGTGGCGCGAAGGCGTCGAGCAGTGCCTGAACATGCTCGCGATGGATCCCTATCCCGGATTCAAAGGCGAATATTTCGAAATGCCATGCCGCAACATCGTGCCCAAACCCGTGCAGCGGCCGCATCCGCCCGTATGGGTCGCCTGTTCGAACCGCGAGACGATCAAACTGGCGGCACGGCTCGGGATCGGCGCGCTAACCTTCGCTTTCGTCGATACCGCGGAAGCAAAGCAGTGGGTTGACGACTACTACCGCATCTTCCGCGAAGAATGCGTGCCCATCGGCCACGCGGTCAATCCGAACATCTGCATGGTGACAGGATTCTCGGTGCATCATGACGGTGAGGAAGCGCGGCGGCGTGGCGTCGAAGGGTTCAAGTTCTTCGGTTACGCGCTCGGCCATCATTACATCTTTGGCGAACACAAGCCGGGGCGCACCAACATCTGGAACAGGTTCGAGTCGGCGAAGGATGCGATGCCGCCGGGCGCAGGAGCGGCCGGCATCGGCACCCCCGATGAGATGCGCGTCCATCTGCGTAAATTTGCAGATGCAGGAGTGGACCAGGTCGCTTTCATTCAGCAGGGTGGACGCAACAGGCACGAGCACATCTGCGAAGCGCTCGATCTTTTCGCGCGCGAAGTGATGCCGGAATTCAAGGATGATGAAGCCGAGCGTCAGGCACGCAAGCGCGATGACCTTGCGCCTTTTGTCGAGAAGGCCATGGCGCGAAAGCAGCGGATGAGCGAATTGACGGACGCTGAAATCCCGACCGTCGTCGCCCTTGGCCGGCAGATCGCAGCGACGCCCGATCCACAAGCCGAGGCGACTGCCCGCATCTGGTCACAAACCGCCGCCGTGCCGCTCGAAGATCCCATGAAGGCCAAGGCCGCGGCTGGGAAGTAGGAATTGGTGCCGGCGCTTTTGGGTCTGGCCACAACGCTCTTGTGAATGAGAATGAGTCGCGTGTAGACTGGGGTGTATTTCCGGGATTTCACCCCATGAACCCAAGAATTTGGCTCACCTGTGCGACGCTCGTGTGGCTTTTGGTCGCTCCCTCCGCCATGGCGGGCGACAGCGCCCCAATCGAGATAACCCTCAAAGATCATAAATTCCTGCCGGCGGAGATTCACGTGAAGGCAAACGTGCCTTCGGAAATCACTTTGACCAATGCGGACACCACCGCCGAAGAATTCGATTCCTCTGCACTCAAAATCGAGAAAGTCGTGGCCGGAGGCGCGAAGGGAATCGTGCGTCTGCGTCCGCTCGCACCTGGCCGCTATCCTTTCATGGGCGAATATCACTCCGAAACCGCGCAAGGCGTCGTGATCGCGGAATAGGCATATGCTGGCGAGTCTTCTCATCGTTTTTCGCGAGGTCATCGAGGCCGGCTTGATCGTCGGCATCGTGCTGGCGGCCACAAAGGGCGTTGCCGGCCGCGCGATTTGGGTCGGATACGGCATCGCTGGCGGCGTCGCAGGAGCCGGGCTGGTTGCCGCCTTTGCCGGCAGGATCGCGGCATCCTTTCAGGGTTCGGGACAGGAAGTATTCGATGCGAGCATTCTGTTGCTCGCCGTGCTCATGCTGACCTGGCACAATGTATGGATGGCCGGCCATGGGCGTGCCATGGCGCGGGACATGAAGCAGGTCGGCGCGCAAGTGGCAGCAGGAGAGCGCCCGATGGCGGCGCTTGCCGTGGTTGTGGGTGTGGCGGTCCTCCGCGAAGGCTCGGAGGTCGTCTTGTTCCTTTATGGCATTGCGAGCCAGGGCGGCGCCACCACGACGGGCATGCTCGCCGGTGGCGCAGCGGGGTTGGCGGCAGGCGCCGCCACCAGCGCACTCATTTATTTTGGGCTTCTCGCGATCCCTGCCGGCCGCCTCTTCAGCGTGACGTCGGGATTGATCACTTTGCTGGCGGCAGGAATGGCGGCCCAAGCCATCCTTTTCATTCAGCAGGGCGGATATTTCGAATATCTGACGCGTACGGTCTGGGACACGTCGCGCGTCCTGAGCCAGGACAGCATCATCGGGCGGATGCTCCACACCCTGGTCGGCTATAGCGATGCCCCCAACGGAGCACAGCTTCTGGCTTATGCCGCGACCGTGCTGACGATTGTCGCGCTTACGCGACTCGAGCGGCGCCGGCCGCATTCCGGCGCTGTTTCACGGCCGGCATAGCGAGTTTCCCAAATAAAGTGAGGTCCCGGCGTGTGCGGGCCGTCCGCATGCAGAAGACGTTAACCAAGTGTCCCCTACGATGCAGGGCATGGGGACGCCGCAGGACAATATCGATCAAGGCCGGCCGTGGGAACGGGCGGCAACACGAACAGCGATTCTCGCTGCGGCGCGGCGCGTGGCCGAGCGCGACGGCGTGCTGGATATGTCGTTGACGAATGTGGCGAATGAAGCCGGGTTCGCTCCTACGTCCGTCTACGCGTATTTCACCAGCAAGAATGATCTTCTCCTGGCAGTGATCTCCGACGATTTGGCGACGCTTGCACGGGCTATGCGCGGCACTGTCGGCGATCACGACAAGGAAACGATGGGAAGCGCGATGCGTGGCGCGGCGCCGATGCTTTTGCTCCCAAACACCGTGGCGGCCGCTGGCCAGACCGAACAATCATTGGCGCAACAGCAATCCATTCCCATCGACCCCCCAAAATCGGCGATCGCGCCGGCAGATGTTTCGCAGCCAGGTACGGGATTGTTGCCGGAGCACGCAGAGGAGCAAGCGAGAAGCATGCCCGTGGCAGAGCGCCGTGACCAGATCCAGACCATTTCACCCGCAGCTCCGGCCGGCACGGCCGAGGCGATCGCGCGCCTGCAAGAGACCGTAGCCAGACTTGAACAGCGACCGGTCGATGCATGGCTCGAGCGGCGGCTGCGAGAGTTCGAACGCGGGCTGGCTGCCCTGGAGGTCCGGCACGGTGAGCGTATGGGCGGTGAAACGTCAATCGACGACCGTCTTGGAGTATTGCGCCAGAGCCTCGAACATCTCGAGAGTCGTCTTCTGACCGCGGCCGAAGAAAGCGCGCGCAATCTGAGTCATCGGCTCGATGCTTCCGAAACGCGCCTGCTCGAAATTGTCTCCGACATGCACGCAGACGGGTCGCAATTGGCGAAGCGCGTGTCGGCACTGGAAACCACGTCGTTTAATTCCCAATTGCCGCCATTCGGATCGCCAGACCTTCCTCCCCCACTTCAGGATTTGCCTACGACGCCCGAGCCGCCCGCACTTCCGCACAATGCCACTCCGGATGACTCGACAAAAGCTGCGTCCGAAATGTCCGCGCCGTCCTATCTCGCGGCGGCGAGGCGCTCGGCGCAGGCTGCGGCCGTGCCGCAAGACGAACCGATGCGGCGAATCCCCCGGAAGCAGTCGCGCATGGTCTTTCACGCGACGGCAGGCTCTCTGGTTCTCTTTGCGGCGGTGCTCGCGGGAGTCGGCTGGTTGCTGCGAGACCAGGCCATGAACGTCGAACCCGCTCGCGCACCGGCCAGGATGGTACAACCACACCTCACCCATCGGGCTTCCACGCCGGCCTCCTCAATTATTGTGCAAAATGATTCACAGGCGCGTTTGCGAAAATTTGCCGAGGCGGGCAACACCGGAGCCGAGCTTCTGATCGGCCTTGAATATTTGAATGGATCGGGAGTCGCCAGAAACGACGCCGGCGCCTATCAGTGGCTGGCACGTGCCGCCGCAAGGGGGCAGCCGCTTGCGCAGTACAATCTTGGAATGCTTTGCGAAAACGGCCGTGGCGTTCGGGCAGATGCGGTGCAGGCTTTTCAATGGTACGGGTCCGCTGCCTTGAGAGGCAATCGAAGGGCAATGCACAGCCTCGCAATCGCCTATGCGGACGGCCTTGGAACTACGAAAAATCTGCCGGAGGCCGCGCACTGGTTCGAGCGCGCCGCAACACTTGGGGCTGTCAACTCGCAATTCAATCTGGCGGTGCTTTATGAGCGTGGACTTGGCGTAAAGCAAAGTCTGGTCGATGCGTACAAATGGTATTCAATCGCCGCGGCACAGGGTGATCGGGAATCGCAGGCTCGCATCGCCGCACTCGCATCGTCGCTGCCGTCGGGCGATCTCGATGGGGCACGCAATGAAGCTGCCACGTTCAAACCCGAAGCCGTCGACGCTGCGGCAAACTTTGCTCCGAGACCCGAGACGCTCCAGTAGCGCTGCGGCCTCGCGGGAAGGACTTCAATAGCAAGAAGCCCTCGCGGCGATATTTCGCGAGGGCTTCTGAGCCGTGGATGTCAGCCCGGCGGAGGCGGATAGCCCGGAGGAGGCGGATAATAGCCCGGCGGCGGATAGCGCCGCGGATGCCGCGGGCCCGGAACCTCATCCCCCTTCGTATTCATGCACTGCGCGTAGGCCATGTCGTAACGCTGCTGCAAACTCATTTGGGCATAGGCGCTGGTGTTCGCTCCGACGGATGTGCCAACCACCGCGCCCGATGCCGCGCCGATCGCTGCGCCGCGTCCACCACCCACCGCGGCACCGAGTCCGGCGCCGAGGGCTGTGCCGAGCAGACCCTCGCCCAGAGCGGTGTTGTTCGCGGCTTCCGCCTGACCTGCCACGCGATGGCTCGCGTAGTCTTCGCAGACGCCTTCATCCTGCTGGAACGCCCCCAGCGATTTGTTCGGTCCCGGCATGACCGGAATCGTGGGGCCCATCGGCGGCGTTACGCAGCCGCTGACGAGGGCGGCAAGCGCAGTCGACAGAAAAATCGTTCGAATTCTAGTCATGCGGTCCCTGCTGGTTGTTCGGTGGTCCCTGATCGTCGTTGGGAGACGGGCCTTGGTCGTCGCCGGGTGGAGATCCCTGATCATACCCGGGCGGCGGTCCTTGGTCGTATCCGGATGGCGGGCCTTGGTCGCCGCCAGGCGGACCCTGGTTATATCCGGGCGGCGGCCCCTGCTCGTAGCCGGGCGGACCCTGGTAATATCCGGGAGGCGGTCCCTGCTCGTCGCCGGACGGCCCCTGGTTATATCCAGGAGGTTGTCCCTGCTCGTTGCCGGGCGGGCCTTGCTCGTATCCAGGAGGTGGTCCTTGCTCGTCGCCCGGACCTTCACCAGGCGGCGGACCCTCTTCGTTGTTCATGCCATGTGAAGCGCCCGGCGGGGGGCCCTGGTCGGGGCCACCTTGATCGTTGCCATAACCTTCGGGCATCGCCGCGGCCACCGGTCTCCACTGTCCCCGGCACACGGGCACGTAAGGGTAATATCCCGGCGGGTTGTAGCAATAATACCAAGCGGGAGCGGCTTGGTCGTAGTCAGGCTCCTCGTAATAGTTATCGGAGACGACAGTCGGGTACGGATAGACGGGCGCGTCGTACCAGAACCACACGCCGCCTGCATTCCACCACCAGCCAGACCGTCCATGCCACGATCTGTGGAACCAGCGGCCGTGTGTCCACGCCAAACGCTCTGCAGGCGTAAAACGCGCAAAACTGCGATGCGCGAAGATCGCGGCATGAAGTGGATGGAACGCCGGCCGCCCGAAACGGGCGCCGAAGCGTACGCCGCGGAATGGCGCAGGACGTACTGCCGGGCGCGGGTGCGCGGCCGGATGATGAACTACCGTGTCCTCGGCGAGGCACGGTACGGCCGCAAACAAAGTGCCGCCAGCAAGTAGGAGCGCGCTCAAAGAAATTCGATACGTATTTCGCATGATGGTTTGACCCGAGTTTCGCGGCATGACTAATCCTTTCAAGCTGAACCGAAGATGAACGCGCACAGACATCAAAAGGTTGAATGATTTCAGGGTGACGGCGCCGGAATCGCAATCTGCGGGAAGGGCCGACGAATCGTCGATTGGCGAAAATTTGTAGCGAAACCTGAATGGCGACGTGAGCAATTTCTATGTGGTCCAAGGCGGCGCGTAAGCGTTGCGCCGCGGCTGGCCTGTGGTGCCGGCTGCAGGGATCGAACCCGCGACCCCGTGATTACAAATCACGTGCTCTACCAGCTGAGCTAAGCCGGCCCAGGCGCGACATACGCTGCGCGGCGGCCATGCGCAACGTGATTTCCGCGCTTCGGCGGCTCGCGGGGTGGACGCAATCGCGCGCATCGGTATGTTGGGCCGAATGCCCACGAATTGATTGCAGAATCTCATGGCCTCGATTCTCGTTACCAGCGCGCTGCCGTACATCAACGGCGTCAAACATCTCGGCAATCTCGTCGGTTCCATGCTGCCGGCGGATGTGTTCGCAAGATTTCAGCGTGCGCGGGGCCGGCGAACACTCTACATCTGTGCGACGGATGAACACGGCACGCCTGCCGAACTGGCCGCTCTGGAAGCGGGCCAGGATGTCGCCACCTATTGCACGGAACAGCATCGGATTCAGGAAGAGCTGGGCCAGCGCTTTGGCCTGTCGTGGGATTTTTTCGGCCGATCATCGCACCGGGCCAACCATGAGCTGACCCAGCATTTCGCGCGCGAGCTATGGCGGCGGGGCCACCTCGACATTCGTGTTACCAAGCAGGTCTATTCCATAGCCGACGGTCGTTTCCTGCCCGATCGCTACGTAATCGGCACCTGCCCCCATTGCGCGTACGAGCGCGCGCGGGGAGATCAGTGCGAGAACTGCACGCGCGTTCTCGATCCCGCCGACCTCATTCATCCTCGGTCGGCCTTGTCCGGCGCCACCGATATCGAAATCCGCGACAGCGCGCATCTCTTTCTCAGGCAATCGCAATTTGTAGACGCATTGCGTGCCTGGATAGACAGCCACCGTAACGACTGGCCCGGGTTGGTCACTTCGATTGCCTACAAATGGCTGGATGAAGGTCTCCACGACCGTGGCATCACCCGCGACCTCGAATGGGGCGTGCCGGTGCCCGACGATATCGGCGACGGAAAGCTGAAAGGTAAAGTTTTCTACGTCTGGTTCGACGCGCCCATCGCCTACATTTCGGCAACACGTGAATGGTCGGAGGCGAACGGTACGGGCGAGGAATGGCGCACCTGGTGGTTCGGCGACCCGGCGCGCGACGTCGCCTATTACGAATTCATGGGTAAGGACAACGTGCCGTTCCACACCGTGGGATTTCCCGTCACCATTCTTGGTTCGGGGGAGCCCTGGAAACTCGCAGACCGCATCAAGGGTTTCAACTACATCAACTATTGCGGCGGGAAATTCTCGACCAGCCAGAGGCGCGGCGTGTTCATGGACTCCGCGCTGGAAATTCTGCCTGCCGATGTGTGGCGCTACTACCTGATGGCGAACGCGCCGGAGAGCTCGGATTCGAACTTCACCTGGGAACACTTCGCCTCCGTCGTCAACAAGGATCTCGCCGACGTATTGGGCAATTTCGTCAACCGGGTGATGAAATTCTGCGGCGCCCGCTTCGACTCGCGTGTGCCGGGGGAAGGCCGGTGGGGCGCCGAGGAAGTGGCGCTCGCGGAAGCGCTCGACTCGCGGGTGCGTGCGTATACGGACTATCTCGAGGCCTGCGAATTTCGCAAGGCGCTTGCCGAGTTGAGGGCGATCTGGGTGGCCGGCAACGAATATCTCACCCGCGCCGCACCATGGACCGCGATCTCGACCGATCGGGATCGGGCGGCTGTCGGCGTCCGTGCCGGTCTCAATCTCGTGCACCTGTTCGGTCATCTGGCGTGGCCCGTGATTCCCGATGTCGCGCGGAGAATTCACGAGTCGATCATGCCGGCGCCTGAAATCATCCCCTGGCCTGAAGAGCCGATGCAGGAATTCCTCGACCAGCTGACCGCGGGTATGCGCGTGCAGGCGCCAGAAATGCTGTTTGCGAAGATTACCGACGACCAGATTGTGGAGTGGCAGCGCCGCTTTGCGGGTGAAGGTGTGGACTGAGCCCGTTCCGCCGCGCGCTTACTGGTTCAGTGGCCGCCAACCGTCGGTGCCGAGCGCTTCCAGAGGCCGGAAACGCGCCTTGTAGTTCATCTTCGCGCTGCCGCGGATCCAGTAGCCCAGATAAACATAAGGGAGGCCGCGCGCGAGCGCTGCCGAAACATGGTCGAGAATCATGTAGCTGCCGAGGCTGCGCGCGTCCTCGCCGGGGTGAAAAAAACTGTAAACCATCGACAACCCGTCGCGCAGCACGTCGGTAAGGGCACACGCGAGCAGGCGCGGAGGCCTGTCGTTTACCGACGCATCGCGATATTCGACGATATGCGTTTTGACCGGTGTCTCTTCCACCATCGCGACATAGTCGAAGAGTCCCATGTCCGACATGCCCCCGCCCGCATGGCGCGAATCGAGATAGGTGCGCAGAAGCGCAAACTGCTCGCGTGTCGCTTCGGGCGCGGCTTCGCTGCGCACCAGATCGCCGTTTCGGCGGGCCAACCTCTTTTGACTTCGGGAGGGAGCGAATTTCTCCGTCACGATGCGCACGGAAACGCACGCCGAGCAGCCATCGCAGGCCGGCCGGTAGGCAATCATCTGACTGCGGCGAAATCCCGAATGGGTGAGCGCTTCATTGAGCGGCTGGGCGAGGGAACCGTTGAGGCGGGCGAAGACCTTTCGCTCGGTCCGTCCCGGGAGGTATGGGCAAGGGCCTCCCGGAGTGAGAAAGAATTGCGGTACGCGCGCTGTTCGTTGATCGGTCACCGGCGTATCCAGGGCCCCCGTGTCGCGCAGATATGACTATGGAAATTCGGGGCGCGCCAGCCCGCTAGCGGGAAATCTTGTATCCGGCCGCGCGGACCGAGCCGGATCGCGCTTTGGCAAGGAATCTGGATCGGCACTCTGCACGGTCAACTCGGCTGGCATCTACATGCCACCCGCTACAGAAGTATTAAACGTCATTGACGCCAATCATCAGGCAATGAACGACATGTTCACATCTAATCAATTTTGAGTTGGATAATCTTGTCAACGTATGGCAAAATATAGAACGTGATCTATTTTTTGAGTTAACGAATTATTAGCCTTTACATCCTGTAGCACAATGCGAATGACACAGTAGGTTGGGCTTGATGCTGCACTCCGCTCTTGCAATGCCCACGAAGGCGCAAACGCAGCCCAATTGCAGGGCCTTACACGGGCAAGGCGTCGCTAAAGCAGCGCCGCGGCTTTTTGCAAGGCGATAAAGAGACCGATGCCAAAAGGAATGCCGACGGCGGCCCACGCTACGATTCCGTCCGTGCCAAAACGTCCGCGCGCTGCGGTCTGGGCGTCAGTGGCGACCAGATACTCATGCTGCAGCGCGTGTCCGCGCGCGAGTTGCTTCTCGTCCATGACGTGCTTGTCGGCCGCTGGCCTGACACAGAGATTGCAAAGCTGAATCCGTAACCCATGCCGATGCGGAGATGGATCGCGGGCGCCGCCGGCAGCACGAGCCAACGGTTGAAGCGTGCATTCGCGACTGTTCTTTCGCGAGCGAAAAATCCGGCGGTGATTTCCGCAGCGCCGGAAATGGCCCCCATACGAGTATTTCCCAAGATGGTAGTTTTTTCTTTCGATGTTTGTGCGGATCGGCGTTCGCCGCAAGGCCCACCACCCGAAAACGAATGGCTCCTTCGCGCCCGTCACCTTGACCGGAACCGGCGCATCGGCGAGTTTCACGGAGCGGCCCCCCAAGTCATGGGGCTTTGGCGGCGCGCACCGAGGAAACTTCCTTGCATTGTCGAATGATCGCGGCAGCGTTGCCGTTCGTGCTGTTTGGCTTTGTCGCTCCGGCACTGTCTCAAACAGCGGATGAACTGATTGCCAAAAACCTTGCCGCCCGCGGAGGCGCGGACAGGCTCGCGGCGATCCACTCCGTCGTCAGCCGAGGCGAGTTGCGATTCCCCGGCGATTTCAAGCTCGCCTTTAAGGAGACAAAATCGCGGACCGGCGGCAGCGCAAACGCCGCACGCGTGGAAGCCACGATCGAAGGCCTGACGGTGATTCAGGCCTTTGACGGCACGAATGCCTGGCGCGTCAATCCCTTCGAAGGCCGCAAAGACGCAGAGCGCATGGGAGCCGACGAAACACGCGAGCTTGCTGACGACGAATCGATCGATGGCGCGCTGCTCGCCGCGCGCACGAGGGGTTCGCAGGTGGACTATCTTGGCCGCGAGGACATCGATGGCACCGACGCATACAAACTTCGCGTGACCCAGCCGGACGGAACGGTCTTTATCTATTATCTCGATCCCGACGCGTTCCTGGAAATCAAGACACTCGAGCGGCGCACGATCCGCGGCGCAGAGAAGGAGACCGAAACCGATCTTGCCGATTACGAGCGCGTCGGTGGGGTTTATTTTCCCTTCTCGATCGCTTCCGGCCCCAAGGATTCGCCCGACAAGCAGGTGATTACAATCAGTTCGGCCGAAGCCAATGTAGCGATTGCGCCCGACACTTTTGCAATGCCGGCGCAACCGACGACCGCTACCCAATCCAAATGATCCACCGCGATCGACGGGGAACAGCCATGCCGCGAACCATTTCGCTTGTTCTGCTTCTTGCATCTTCCCTTCTGGCCCTACCGGCCGTGTCGCAGACCGTAACCAGCGCCACCGTGTCGGGCCTCGGCGCCCGCAATATCGGATCGGCTGCGATGAGCGGGCGCATTGCCGCGATTGCCGGACGTCAGGAACAGAGCGGAAAGGTCACGCTGTTTGTAGGCGCGGCTTCGGGCGGCGTGTGGAAATCGCAGGACGGCGGCACGACGTTTAAACCCGTTTTCGACCGTGAGCCCGTGCAGTCGATCGGCGCCATCGCGCTCGACCCGACCAATTCGAAAATCATCTGGGTCGGCACGGGCGAAGGCTGGACGCGCAATTCAACTTCGATCGGCGACGGAATCTACAAATCGACGGACGGCGGAGAGACCTGGACCAATATGGGCCTGCCGGAATCCGAGCGGATCACGCGCATCGTTGTCGATCCCAAGGACGGCAACACGGTCTTTGCCTGCGTTCCCGGCAAGCTGTGGAGCGACAGCGCAGATCGTGGCCTCTACAAGACTTCGGACGGCGGACAAACATGGTCGCTCGTACTCAAAGGCGGGAACCTCTCTACCGGCTGTTCCTCCGTCACGCTCAATCCCGCCAACCCCGACGAGATTTTCACCGGGATGTGGGACTTCCGTCGCAAGGGATGGACATTCCGCTCCGGCGGCGACGGCCCAACGGCGCCGTCTGCCAGCGGGCTGTTCCATTCGACGGATGGCGGGCGTAGCTGGTCGGCAATGACCGCGCAGTCGAACAAGGGCCTGCCCAGCACTCCATGGGGCAGGGTGGAAGTCGTCTACGCGCCTTCGAAACCGGCCCGCGTCTACGCATTCATCGAGAATGTGCGTTCGGCGCTGTTCGTCTCCGATGACGGCGGAGCGACATGGGAAGAACGCGACCGTAGTCGCAACATGGTGTGGCGGCCGTTCTACTTCTCGCGGATTGTTGTCGACCCGACGAATCGCGACCGCCTGTTCAAGATGAACCTGACGCTGATCGCTTCGGAAGACGGCGGCAAGAGCTTCACAGAAGCGGGCGGCGGGAGCCACGGCGACTGGCACGATGTCTGGATCAATCCGGCCAATCCCAAGCAGGTGATCGGCGGCGACGATGGCGGCTTGTGGCTTTCCTACGATGGCGGCGTGAAATGGTGGAAGGGTGAGAACCTGCCCATCAGCCAGTTCTACCATGTGAGCGTCGACGACAAGGATCCCTACCAGGTCTATGGCGGCCTGCAGGACAATTCCGTCTGGGTCGGCGACAGCGCCTATCCTGGCGGCGTCACCAACAGCCGCTGGGAAAATCTCTACAATGGCGACGGCTTCTTCGCTTTTCCCGATCCGTCCGATCCCAATTTCGTATATGCCGAGTATCAGGGCGGCACCATCGGGCGCGTCAACCGCAAGACGCTCGAGGCGCGCGACATACAACCCAAGGCGAACTACCACGAGAAGCTCCGTTTCAACTGGAACACACCCATTGCGCTATCGCCCACCGACAAGAATGTCGTCTATGTGGGCGCTCAGGTGCTGTTCCGCTCGCGCGACCATGGCGTCAACTGGGAGCGCATCTCGCCCGACCTGACCACCAACGATCCTGAAATGCAGAAGCAGGAAGAATCGGGCGGGATCACCGTCGACAATTCGGCTGCAGAAATGCACACCACGATCTACTCGATTTCCGAGAGCCCGCGGAATCGAAACGTCGTATGGGTCGGCACCGACGACGGCAACATCCAGGTTACGCGCGACGGCGGCAAATCCTGGACGAACACGGTCGCCAATGTACCAGGTCTGCCGAACGGCAACTGGATCAGCTGGGTCGAGGCAAGCCGCTACGACCCGGGGACCGCTTATGTAGCCGTCGACCGGCACAATTTCGGCGATATGGCGCCGTATGTTTTCCGCACGCGGGACTTCGGCAAGACGTGGTCGCCGATCATGGCGCCGGGCACGCCCGGCGTGCGCGGCTATGCGCATGTCGTGAAAGAGGATCCAAAATCGCACAGCATCCTGTTTGTCGGAACCGAATTCGGACTCTTCGTCTCGCTTGACTCGGGCGCGAGCTGGGCAGCATTCCGTCCCAATAATTTTCCTGCCGTCGCCGTGCGCGATCTCGCTTTCCAGACCCGTGATGACGATCTCGTCGTCGCAACCCATGGCCGCGGCATCTGGATCATCGACGACATCTCGCCTCTGCGTGCATTGCGTCCGTCGACGACGGAGGCTGAAGCGGCTCTGATCCAGGGGCGAAAGGCGCAGCAGCGCATCCAGTCCAATGGAGGCTGGGCCAACGGCGATGCATCATATTCAGGGCAGAACCCGGCAGACGGCACGGTCATCACCTACTTTCAGAAGACACGCCAGGTGATTGGCCGTCTCAAGATCGACGTGCTGGACGCAACGGGCAAGCTGGTCACGACGTTGCCGGCGTCCAACCGCAAGGGCCTCAACCGTGTTGTTTGGTCGATGCGCGAGGATCCGCCGCAAACGCCACCGGGCGCTAATCTCGTGTTCAATGCCGCGCGCGGACCGCGCGTGCCGCCCGGCGCCTATACGGTGCGGCTGACCAAGGGTACCAATGTTTACACGATGCCGTTGGCGATCGGGCTCGACCGCCGCGCGACTTTCACGATCGCCGATCGCAAGGCGCAATACGACGCCGCCAAGCGCGTGTCGGGATTGTTCGGACGGATGAGCCGGCTCGCCGCTGGCATCGTTCAGGTGCGCGACGGAGCGAAAGCGCGCGCCACCGGATTGCCGGAGAGCGATGCCTTGCGGCACGAGCTGGACGGATTGGCGGGAGACGCCGATGTGCTGCGCAAGAAGATCGTTGCCACGAAGGAAGGCGGCGCGATCACCGGTGAAGAGCGGTTGCGCGAGCACATGGACTATGTGTACGGCGCCATCATGTCGGTTGAGGATCGGCCGACGCCTTATCAGATCGCGCGCGTCAATGTGCTCGAGCATGAGCTCAAGGACGTGGAAAATTCCTTTGGCGATTTGATGAAAGGCAAGCTCGCCTCCGCCAACGCCGGCCTGAAGGCAAAAGGGCTGGAGGAGATCACTGTTCGCGAAGCCCCGGCCTCGGCGGGAGGCGGTGGCGGTGGAGCTGCCGGGCGCGTGGCCGGAAGCATGATCGGATTACGCCTGCTCGATTTCAACGCGTTACACGCAGAAGCAGACGAACGCGACTGAACGAAAGGGCGCGTGCTGCCGGTGACATTTTATCTCGACGATCTTGTCGTCGGCCAGCGCTTCACGAGCGGCTCGCACGCGCTGGATGACGAGCAGATCAAATCCTTCGCGCGGATCTACGATCCGCAACCATTCCATATCGACAGTGAAGCCGCGCGCAATTCGTTTTTCGGCGGTCTCGCAGCCAGCGGCTGGCACACTGCCGCAATCACGATGAAGCTCAATGTCGGGGGCGGCCTGCCGATCATGGGCGGTATTATCGGCAGCGGCGGAGAGATCAACTGGCCGAGACCGACGCGCCCCGGTGACGTGTTGCACGTCGAAAGTGAAGTGCTGGAGATCGTTCCGTCGCGCTCCCGGCCCGATCGCGGAAGGGTGACGGTTCTGTGCCGGACACTCAATCAGAAGGACGAGATCGTTCAGACATTCAAGGCGAATCTCGTCGTTCCGCGAAAACCTCAATCCTGATCCTGCCGCGCTCGGCAATTCCGCTTTTGAACCGGGACGAAGCGCGTCCCCACGCTTGCCATGGGCGGCGCTTCGGCCTATAGGACGCACGTACGGCGGCGTTCGTCAGACGAAGCGCGCACTGTTGTAGATCCGACCGCGAATGCGCGCCTGGACGAGACAGCCAACCTTCTCCCTGATGAAGAATCCGTTTGTGCAGTCTGAACGGGTGTTCGGGCGTAACTCGAAGTATCAGGAGAAGTCATGCCGATCGGAACGGTAAAATTTTTCAACACTACGAAGGGCTTTGGATTCATAGCGCCCGAGGGCGGCGGCAAGGACGTGTTCGTTCATGCAACCGCTGTCGAAGCCGCAGGCATGCGTTCGCTGGCGGAGGGGCAGCGCGTGTCGTTCGACATTCAGCCGGACGCTCGGGGCGCCAAGGCTGTCAATCTGAAGGCCGCCTGATTCCCCACCACCTGCAGCCCGCGGGGTAGCCAACGCTTCCCCCGCGGGATTCTGCGCCCAAATCTCCAATCGCGATTGACAATCATTCTCAACTAGCCCATATTCCGGGGGCTGGTATCGGGTTTGGCTGTTCAATGATCGTTTGCGTGTGCAATCGGCTGGGAGAGGCTCGCGTCTGGGCGGCCATCGCCCGTGGCGCGAAAACTCCGGAGCAGGTCTATGCTGGGTGTGGCGTGGAAAGGAATTGCGGTCGATGCCAGGAAACGATCGAAGACATGCTGGACACGGCGGACGTCGTGAAGGCTCAGCGGCAGGCGGCGTAGTCGAAGCGCAGGGACCTTCCCCCCGGGCATCCTTGCCTGGCAACCCGGACGTCATCCGGTCTCTCAATCTCGTTCTGAAGAACGAACTGACCGCCATCAACCAGTATTTCCTTCATTCGCGAATGCTTGCGGATTGGGGACTCTCCGTCCTCGCCAAGGCAGAATACGAACAGTCCCTCGATGAGATGAAGCATGCAGACCGGCTGATCCGGCGGATCCTGTTTCTTGGCGGACTTCCCAATCTTCAGGATCTCGGAAAGCTTCTCGTGGGCGAGAACGTCAAGGACGTCCTCGATTGCGATCTTCGGCTCGAGCAGCACTCGCTGCCGCATCTCCACAGCGCGGCCGGGCTTTGCGAGCGGGTCGGAGACTATGTCTCGCGCGAATTGTTCGTAGAGATTCTGAAGAGCGAGGAAGAGCATATCGACTGGCTGCAGACCCAGTTCCGGCTCATCGAACAAATGGGATTGGAGAATTTCGTCCACCTGCAAACAAAGCCAAACGAGTCCGGCGCCGGCTGAATTGGATTCTGCGGGCAACGCGCTGGCTACGGCTTGCGCGTGTCTCGATGCATCCATGGCAGCATGAGGCCGACGGGCACGATCCACAGCGTACCAGCGAGAGCGTAGTACAGCAGGGCGATGGGCCACGCGGCGCGAGGCAGGACGCGCACGGCAATTCCCGCCGCCGCGATCGCATAGATGGTCAGCCAGACGATCATGCCAATGGCGCCGACAAGCTTCCTCGTGTGCGACGTCATGGGGGCGAATGCCGTTGGATCATGCGCATTCCCGGCATCACCGGCTTAGAATCTGGACGACGCGAGCTTTACGTCGGCCATCGACCATGCCTTGTCGAACACCGCGCGAACCATGGCGGCTTCCTTTGCTTTGTGTTGCCCCTCGAGCGCCCTGGTGAGACCGTAAAGCGCCCAGCCGTCGAGGCGATACGAATTCAGGCTGTCGCGGTAGACGGCTTCAGCTTCGGCGGGCCTGTGCGCGGCAAGGAGCGCTGCACCGAGAATGTGGCTCACGGGCTGGTGCCAGTAAGGTGGCTCCGTGTAGGGGAGAGCGCGCTCGATTTCCCGCGCCCTTCCAAACTGCACGATGGCACCGGTGAGATGGCCGGTTAGCCGCAGGATCTCGCCGTCGAGAAGTGCCTCGCCAAGTTTTGCCATCTGCGTGCCGGGCACACCGAACGCGTCGATCGCAGTGAATTCCCTGCGGTCGATCATCGCATCGATCTCGTCGAGATCTTTGCGCGCCGCTGCGAAATCGCGTTTGTTCGCGTGCGCGAAGCCGCTTGCATAGAGCCACATGGCCGAAGCCAGCTTCAGATTGGGCGTGGGCCGGCTTTCGGCGAGTGCGGCATTCCATTTGCCAAACCGGATGTCTGTCACGATCGGCGTGAAAAGATAAAGTTGCAGCGGCGGCACCTGCTCCGCAGGGCCGTTTGCGGAAGCTTTCACCACGCGGTGCGCCGCGTCGATCGCTGCCTGGTAGCGGCCCATCATCTCTGACGATGTCCACAGAAAATGGATGTTGTGGGAGTAATAGGCGAGGGGATAGAAACCCTGCGCCTTGCAGGTGGCAATATAATCCTCGTCCGCTTTGGCCGCGAGTTCGTTGACGTGCACCGCGTCGGCGTAGCGTCCCACCCGGTAATAGATGTGCGACGGCATATGTACGATGTGGCCTGCGGCGGGCATGAGCGGTTCGAGCCGGTCAGCGGCCGCTTCGGCGCGCTCGGGATGGGTGCTGGCCTCCACCGCGTGAATATACAGATGCAGCGCGCCCGGATGATCGGGTTCCTGCTTGATGATGTTTTCGAGCGTGGAGACAATTTCCTGGCCGTGGCCCTTCAGAGTCTCGCCGTCCTGTTCCCAGTAGTTCCATGGCTGCGTGTCCATCATCGCTTCCGCGTAGAACACGCCTGCGTCGAGGTCTTCTACATGCGCGCGCGACAATTTCCCCATGGCTTGGGCGAACGCTTCGTCGAGCGGTTTGCGATCCGCTTTTGGATCGTTCGAATAGCGCGCGGCGAGGGCATCGATCCATTCGCGCTCTTCGGGCGAAGCATGGCTCTCCAGAGTGCGCGCATTGCCGAGCGCAGCCCAGGCGGGCGCAACCGTATCTGCCTGCATCGGCAGGTTGATGTTAGGGCCAAGTGCAAAGGCGACACCCCACCAGCACATCGCGCAGTCGGGATCGAGGCGCGCGGCTTCACGGAAGGAACGGATCGCCTCGGCGTGATTGAATCCGAACAGCAGGTTGATGCCCTGATCGAAATAGGCCTGGATCTGCGGGTTGCCAGCACTGATCCGGTGATGATGATCGCCGAGACCCTTGAACATTGGCGCGCCAGGCTTGTCTGCCTGGCCGTAAAGCGCGGGCATCGGGGGCATCGCCATGCCGGCCATGTCCGGCTTTGGGGTGGACGAAGGCGTTTGCGCAGGCGCGGAATAAACGGCAAGCAGAAGCGCGGCACTCGCGGCTGCGGCGATAGTGAAGCGAGTCATGCAAGCCTCCCCGAATCGCGACAGCTTGCGATGCCCCTCGTCGGCTGTTCAAGCTCTCTGCCCGACCGAAAACAGTATACCGAATTCTGATGGAAAATTGGATGACGTCTGCCACGGCTCGACATCCCACACTTCAGCAAAGAAAAGCGGTTGGCTGGTGGCTGGTGGCGGTTGCGGTGCTCGTCGCCGCTATGGTGACGCTGGGCGGACTGACGCGGCTGACGGGATCCGGATTGTCGATCACCCAATGGCAACCGGTGACCGGCATCGTTCCGCCGATGAGTGATCATGCCTGGCAGGCAGAATTTGAAAGATACCGCCAGATTCCGCAGTACCGGTTCGAGAATCGCGGGATGAGCCTTGCCGCGTTCCAATTCATCTATTGGTGGGAATGGACCCACAGGTTCCTCGGCCGGTTGTTGGGCGCTGTTTTCCTGCTGCCATTCATCTTCTTTGCGGCAACGGGTGCAATCCCGCGCAGCCGATGGCCGCGCATGGCATTGCTGTTCGCGCTCGGAGGCCTGCAGGGTTTTGTCGGCTGGTGGATGGTGGAGAGCGGCCTGGAAGTGCGCGTCTCCGTCAGCCAGTACCGGCTTGCAATCCACCTCGGCGTCGCACTCCTGCTCTTCGGCGCGCTGTTATGGACCGCGCTGGAATATCTGCGCCGACCGATTTCTCCCCCGCTAGATTTTCCTCCCCCACGCGTGGGCGAGGTGCCGAGCGCAGCGAGGCTGAGGGGGACGTCACGCGCAGTCACATCCCCCTCCGGCTCGGAGTTTATCCTCGGGCCGGCCTTCGGCCGGACCCGGGGGGGCCACCTCCCCCACGTTGGGGGAGGAAAGTTATGGCTTGGGTGGAGTTTCGTCGCACTCGTCTATGCGCAGATGTTGCTCGGCGCGCTCGTTGCCGGCCTGCATGCGGGATTGATTTACAACACCTGGCCATCGATGGACGGGCGCGTGCTTCCCGAGGGCGCCTTCGCTTTGCATCCATGGTGGATCAATTTCTTTGAGAATGCAGGGCTCGCGCAGTTCGATCACCGCATGTGCGCGTATGTCGCTGCATTGGGTGCGGCGGCATTGTGGTTGGTGGTGCGGCGAACAGAGCCAAAAGGCGATGCGCTACGCGCGAGCAGCAATGTTCTCGTGGCCATTGTCGTTGCCCAGATTGTCCTGGGGATCGCGACATTGCTCAATCAGGCGCCGCTCGCGCTGGCCGCATCGCACCAGGCGGGAGCAGTTGCGTTGTTGGCTGCGGGACTGTGGCACGTGTTCGAGCTTTCCCGCGCCGCTCCGCCTTACGCCGCCGCCGCGAGTGCCTGATCGAGGTCAGCGATGATGTCCTCAACATTCTCGATGCCGACGGAAAGACGTACCACGTCCGGCCCTGCGCCGGCTGTTTTCTTCTGCTCGTCGTCCAGCTGGCGATGCGTGGTCGAGGCAGGATGGATGATCAGGCTGCGCGTATCGCCGACATTGGCGAGATGGCTGAAGAGCTTCACGCCGTTGACGAGCGCGACGCCCGCTTCGTAGCCGCCCTTGACGCCGAAGGTGAACACCGCGCCGGCGCCTTTCGGCGAATAGGTTCTCTGCAATCCGTGCGAGGGATCGTCCTCGAGACCTGCATAGCTGACCCATGCCACTTTGGGATGCGCTTTGAGCCAGCGCGCCACGGCGAGCGCATTGTCGCAATGCCGCTGCATGCGCAGCGGCAGGGTCTCGATGCCTGTCAGCACCAGGAACGCATTCATGGGCGCCAGCGCGGGCCCCAGGTCGCGCAGCCCGAGAACGCGGCAGGAGATGGCGAAGGCCATGTCGCCGAACGTCTCCCACAACCGGATGCCGTGATAGGAGGGGCAGGGCTCCGACAAGGTCGGATATTTGCCATCCTTACCCCAGTCGAATTTTCCGCCGTCGACGATCAGCCCTGCGATCGAGTTGCCATGTCCGCCCAAAAACTTCGTCGCGGAATGGACAACGATATCGGCGCCCCATTCCAGCGGCCGGATGAGGTATGGCGTAGCAAATGTATTGTCCACGATCAGAGGTACGCCGGCACGTTTGGCAACGCCCGCCACCCCTTCGATATCAGTGACGATGCCGCCGGGATTGGCGATGCTTTCGATGAAGATCGCTTTCGTCTTCGGCGAGAGCGCCGCGCGGAACGATTCCGGATCGCGCGTATCCGCCCATTTCACGTGCCAGTCGAATTTCGCGAAACCCTGGCTGAACTGGTTGATCGAACCGCCATAGAGCTGGCGCGCAGCAATGATCTCGTCGCCGGGCTGCATCAGCGTATGCATAACGATGAACTGTGCGGCGTGGCCCGACGCCACCGCGAGTCCCGCGCGGCCGCCCTCGAGCGCGGCGATGCGCTCCTCGAGGACCGCGTTTGTGGGGTTCGTGATTCGCGAATAGATGTTTCCGAAGACCTGGAGATTGAACAAGGCCGCAGCGTGGTCCGCGTCTTCGAAAACATAAGACGTCGTCTGGTAGATGGGCGTCGCGCGGGCGCCGGTTGCCGGATCGGGCTGCGCCCCGGCATGCACACTCAATGTATTGAAGCCGTACTCGCTCATGCGTGGCGCCCTTTGCTGGTCCGAGGTTCAGTTTGAATAAATCGGCATTGCTCGTCCAGCCGTCAGCGCTTCAGCGCGCCGCCCTTGCCGAACAGAAGCGGTTTGCGGTTGTCGATCAGCTTGCGATTCACTCCCATCCAGCTGATCTCCCCCGACATCCGCCCGTATTCGATCTTCGGACAGCGATCCATCACGACGTTGAGCCCCGCTGCTTGAGCCAAAGCAGCCGCGTCGTCGTTGATGACGCTCAGCTGCATCCAGATCGTCTTGAGGCCGAGCCTGTCCTTTTCTGCCAGAGCTTCCCGAACAATTCCGGGCGCTGCATCCGACGAACGGAAGATGTCGACAAGCTCGACCGGCGCGGGAACGTCGCGGAGGGACGCATAGACTTTCTGACCGAGTATCTCCTTGCCCGCCAGGCCAGGATTCACTGGGCGGATGGTGAAACCTTTGTCGAGCAGGTATTTCATTGCGAAATAGCTTGGACGCATGTCGTTGCCGCTCGCGCCCACCATCGCGATGGTTTTCGTGGAACGCAGGATGCCCCGGATGAATTCGTCGGAATATTGCGGCATGAGCGTGGATGTTACCCGGGCCAGTTCGGCGGGCGCTTCCCGATGAAGGCGCCGATTCCTTCTTCCGCCTCCGCCGCCAACATGTTCCGGGTCATGATCTCGCTCGCATAATCGTAAGCCTGGGCGAGTGGCATTTCGACCTGCCGGTAGAAAGCCTCTTTGCCGACCTTGACCGTGTGCACGGGTTTGGAGGCGATCAGCTGTGCGAGCTTCAGGGTTTCGGCTTCCAGAGTGTCGGGTGCGACGACACGGTTCACGAGGCCGATGCGGCGGCCTTCTTCAGCGGGGATCATCTCGCCTGTCAGCAGCATCTCCATTGCCTGCTTGCGCCCGACATTGCGCGACAGCGCGACCATCGGCGTCGAACAGAAGAGACCAATATTCACGCCGGGCGTCGCGAACCGCGCCTCTGTCGAGGCGACCGCCAGATCGCAACTCGCGACGAGCTGGCATCCCGCCGCAGTCGCAACACCCTGCACCTCGGCAATCAAGGGCCTGGGATGACGCACGATCGTCTGCATGAGCTTCGAGCATTGCGCGAAAATCTTCGCGAACGCTGCGCGGCCCGCATCCGCGCCGCGCCGGTGCGCGGTCATCTCCCTGAGATCGTGTCCGGCGCAGAAGACGCTTCCCGCGGCACCAAGCAGGATCACGCGCAAGTCTCGGTCCTGCGCTGCCGAATCCAGCTTCTCCTGCAGAGCGGACATCAGAGCCTCGCTCAGCGCATTCCGCGCCGACGGCCTGTTCAGGACGAGCCGCAACACAGCGCCATCGCGACTGTCGAGCACCAGCGGCTCGGGATGGGGAGCGTTCATGACCGCACTTATAAGGGCTCTGACGAAAAAGTCATCGTTGCCCGACGACGGCGCGTCGGACAATGATCAGTAGGTGAACGACCCCAGTTCATCAAATTTGTCGTTGTCGCGCAGCTGGAGAAAGCCGGTGCGCGTGTTGGGGTTGAGCGCGATGTGGCTGAAGCCGGGCGCGCTTGGCGCCTCAAGCCAGTTTCCGCTCGTATCGTACACGTCTACGCAGCCGTCGCCCTGAACGTCGCATGCCTCCTGATCAATCAGGAAAAGCTTGTTCACGGGATCGAACTGGACATCGTAGCCAGCCTCGAATTCGCCCGTTGCGCCGTTGAGCGTCTCCTTGAATCCGCTTTGCGTGGCGAGATCATAGAATTCAACACTGTAATCTGCTTGCGTGGTCGTGCAGGCGATGTTGTCCGCAGAATCGACCGCAATTCCATCGACCTCACCTGCTCCGACACCGCTGAATTCAGTGACTTTGCCCTTCGCAAGATCAACAATCGCCAGCTCGGGCGTCGTGTAGCCCGCACCGGCCGCTCCCACGATCGCGTTGCCGGTCACGGTGTTCAGCGCCACGACCGGGTAGTTGGAGTACCCAAAAACATTATCCGTGAGGCGGGTAATCGGGCCCGACACGTTTGTTGCCACATTGGCGCCAAATACGAAGCTCTCGAACGTCTTGAAATTGACCCCGAGCACGGCAGTGCTTGAAGAACCCTGGCTCTCGCTCATGCCCTGAATGTGGTTGTCGATCTTGCGGAGATTCGGCGTCCAGTGGCCGGTAATCTTGTTCGCATCAAGAGGATTGAGCGTGTCGTAGGTGGTTTTGTAGACGTAAGGGTCGGCATGTTGCTGCTCGACGAGGCCAATGCTCGTCCCCACAACCCCAAGCGTAATGAAATCGCCAGTGGATTGAATTTTCTTGACTATTTCTTTGATCTTCCCGGTTTCCTGATCGAACGTCTCGACGGCGATTTCGAAGCCGACCTGCTCCACGACATACTCGCTCAAAACACCTTCGGTGCCATTTTGATCGACATCGTAGCCGATGATCGTTCCGCCCAGAGCGGAGTGGACAATGATGGGGCCGTGGGGCTCCGAAGCCCCGATTGTCGTACCCGCGGCCGCCATCAGGGCCACCGACGCCAGCAGTAATGTTCGGGTCATTGGACGTTTCCCCTGTTCACGATCCGAAACCTTGGACGAACGGGTACACCTTTTTATTCCAATGCTTCTCTCCGTTATCGGGTAAACGGTATTATATTACCACATCAAAAAAGTTTAGGAAAATCAGGCAAATTGGTTGACTGATAGACACGTACCGTCCTATAGGCCGCAACCGGCACAAAGTTCCTCTGGAGCGCGACATGAAAACCTACTCGGCAAAGCCGTCCGAGATCGAGAAGAAGTGGTTCGTCATCGACGCCGAGGGACTGGTCGTGGGGCGTCTGGCTTCGCTTATCGCACTTCGCCTGCGCGGCAAGCACAAGCCCAGCTTTACGCCACACATGGATTGCGGGGATAACGTCATCGTGGTCAACGCGGCCAAGGTTCTTTTCACCGGCGATAAGCTCAAGAAGAAGGTCTACTACCGGCACACCGGTTATATCGGCGGCATCAAGGAGCGCACGGCGGGGGAGATCATCGAGGGTAAGTTCCCGGAGCGAGTCGTCGAGAAGGCCGTCCAGCGTATGCTTCCACGCGGGCCCCTCGGCCGCCGGCAGCTGGGCAATCTCAAAGTCTATGCGGGTCCGTCGCACCCCCACGAGGCACAGCAGCCCGAGGCGATCGATATCGGCGCGATGAATCCCAAGAACACCAACTATCGCACAGCGAAGGCGGTCTGATCATGGCTGAGGACGTGAAGAGCTTCAGTGATCTCAAAACGACGCTCATCAAGGCAAAGCAGACGGAGCCGGTTGCCGAGGCGCGCGAGCAGGCGAAGAGCAGCCGCGATTCCAAAGGCCGGTCTTACGCGACGGGCAAGCGGAAAAATGCGGTGGCGCGGGTATGGATCAAGCCCGGTCATGGCCGCATCACCGTCAACGGCAAGGAAGAGAAAACCTATTTCGCGCGGCCGGTGCTGCGCATGATCCTGCGCCAGCCACTGATCGCGGCCAACCGGGATGGCCAGTTCGATGTGGTCTGCACCGTCGCGGGGGGCGGTCTGTCGGGGCAGGCCGGCGCCGTCCGCCACGGCATCTCGAAAGCGCTCGTGATCTACGAAAGTACGTTGCGGCCCGTCCTGAAGCAGGGCGGATTCCTCACCCGCGATCCGCGCGTGGTCGAGCGGAAGAAGTACGGCCACCCGAAGGCGCGCCGAAGCTTCCAGTTCTCGAAGCGCTAAGGCTCCCGCTCCTGCCGCTCGCGCTATGACGCCGCGGGAGGCGGCGTAGCCGGCGACGCGGGCGGCGCGTTCGGACTCCAGACCGCCGGAACCGGCCCATATTCATTCGGGCCATCCGTCGCGGGCTGCGCGCAGAAATAGATCAGCAGTACGACAGCCGCGAGCGAGATCAACCCGATGATGGGTGTGAAGACGAACAACAGGCCCAGCAATCCGAAGGTCATGAAGCTGAGGAAGGCGACGAGGCCAAGAAGGATCGAGAGCGCCCACGGAATCGCAAGCAACAAGGCCCAGCTTGCCGTTCGTCCCGTGTCATGAAGGCGCCGCGAGGTGATCCCGAGTGTGGGCAGCAGCAGCGCCAGGCCATAAAGGGCGCGTAGACCGCCTCCGGCACTGGCGATCCCGCCGATGATGCTGATACCTACTCCGACGACGACATAGACCGCGATGTAGTACCAGAACTGCGCACGTCCGACACGGCCGTCAAAGTCCATATAATGCTTCGAGATGGTGTCGACGAAGTTCTGCCACAGCTTGTTGATGTCGATCTGATCCATCGCATTCTCCCGCAGGCGCCCAGCCTGCAATCGTTTGGCACGGGAGCGTCTTCTGGCCGGATTGCTCGATGGGTCCGGATCCGCCGATTTCCCGAGAATCGGCCGGTCAAATGAGCTAAGTGGGTCAAACTGGCCGAGTCAAGCAAAGGTCGCGAGGGACGCAGTGTGAAACCACGCATCTTTATCGACGGCGCGGCGGGCACCACCGGTCTCGAGATCCGCCAACGTCTCGAAGGGCGAACGGAGCTGGCGGTCGCTTCACTTTCAGGCAGCGAGCGCAAGGAGTCGGAAGCGCGAACGCGGGCGCTGAACGAATCGGACATCGCAATCCTCTGCTTGCCGGACCAGGCCGCGCGCGAAGCGGTCGCACTGATTGAAAATCCGGCGGTCCGCGTGCTCGACGCATCCACAGCCCACCGGACGGCGGCGGCCTGGGTTTATGGTTTTCCCGAGCTGGAACCGGGCCGGCGCGGGGAAATTGCGGCGGCACAGCGCGTCAGCAACCCCGGCTGCTATTCGACCGGCTTTCTCGCGCTCGTACGGCCGCTGGTGCGGGAGGGAATTCTTCCAGCTGATTTTCCGCTGAGCGCGAACGCCGTTTCGGGCTACTCGGGGGGCGGCAAGGCGATGATCGAGGAGTTCGAGAGCGCCGCGCCGGCCTGTTTGGCGAAGCCCGTGGTTCGCACCTATGCGCTGACCCTTGCGCACAAGCATGTTCCGGAAATGCAGGTTCACGCTGGCCTGAACCACCCGCCCGTCTTCGCCCCGAGCGTCGGGCGCTACTACCGCGGCATGATCGTGGAGGTGCCCCTGCAACTCTGGGCGTTGCCGGGCAACCGCTCTGCCGCCACGGTCCACACCGTGTTCGCTGACACCTATGCAGGCCAGCCACTCGTCCATGTCGAGCCACTCGCGCACCCGGCCGACACGGCAACACTCGATGCGGAACTGCTGAAAAACTCGGACCGGATGAAGCTGTTCGTGTTCGGCAACGAGCGGACGAGGCAGGCGCGGCTCGTTGCGGTGCTCGATAATCTGGGCAAGGGGGCGAGCGGCGCAGCGGTGCAAAATCTCAACATCATGCTCGGGCTTCCTGAAGGCACCGGACTGCATTGATGTACAGGCCTTCCGCATACGCGATTGACGACGTGGCCGCGCTGCATGCCGTCATCCGCGAGCACAGCTTTGCCACCGTCGGGGCAATTGCGCAGGGGAAACTGCGATTCGCGTATGCTCCGGTTGTTGTTGATGCTTTCCCGGTGCCCCGGGGCGCTCTGCGTTTTCACCTCGCGCGCGGCAACGCCCTCGCAGAACTGGATGGCGAAGATATTCGGTTCTCATTCCTTGGACCAAACGCCTATGTTTCGCCCGACTGGTACGAGAGTGACGGCTTCGTGCCGACCTGGAACTACATCTCCGTCGAAGGAGCCGGAACGGCGCGCAGACTTGACTCTGATGAGTTGCGTCGGCTTCTGGTCGATCTGTCGGCGGAGCGCGAGGAAAGGCTTCGCCCCAAACTGCCCTGGACAATTGACAAAATTCCCGAGCAACGCATCGCAACGCTGCTCAATGGCATTCGCGGATTCGTGGTCAGCCTCGATGCGCTGGAGGGGAAATTCAAACTCTCGCAGGACAAGAAGCCTGAAGACATCGCCGGCGTAATTGCCGGACTCGAGGGCCGCGGCGATTGTGCCAGCCGCGCCGTCGCCGCGGCGATGCGAGCTCATGCCATCGAACGATAGCTTCAGCTGGAGGGGGATGATTTCGAGTCGCGTCGCCCTTCGATCCGCCTACGCCGAAGGCTTCGGCGGACAAGAGTGATGAACAGACCCGCCGAAGAATTTGCGTAGGCGGGCAGGCTCAGGGCGAGGAACTTGTTTAACCCTCATGCTGAGCTTGCCCGCCTGCGCTGAAGCTTCGGCGGGTCTGCTCTTCACTCACGTCCGCCGGAGCCTTGGCGAAGGCGGATCGAAGCATGAGAACTCCGATCGGACTTGATCGCATCCTGCTCCAAATTAGGGCCGAGATAAAACTACTGCGCCTTGACCTTTACGTAGGTGCCGGGGGCGTCGCCGAGTGGCTTTAATTTCCCGTTGCCGGGCGTGCGTGCCGGAATCTTCTTGCCCGAGAGGGGCGCGAGCCACGCGTTCCAGTCCGTCCACCACGAACCCGGATGTTCCTTGGCTCCGGCCAGCCAGTTCTCGACTTTGGGTGGGAGTTTGTCGTTCGTCCAGTGCTGATACTTCTTGGCCGAGGGAGGATTGATCACGCCGGCGATGTGTCCTGATCCCGCGAGGATGAATCGCACCGGCCCTTTCACGAGTTGCGTGGTCTTGTAGACGGAGCGATAGGGCGCGATGTGGTCATCCTTCGCGGATTGCAGATAGATCGGCACCTTCACCTTGGAAAGATCGAGCTTGACTCCGCCCAGCATGAGTTCACCGCGCGCGAGTGCGTTGTTCTTGTAGAATTCGCGCAGATAGAAGAGGTGCGTGGCCTCCGGCATCCGCGTGGTGTCCGAGTTCCAGTAAAGGAGATCGAACGGAACCGGGTCGCGCCCCAGGAGATAATTGTTCACCACGAACGACCAGATCAGATCGTTGGCGCGAAGCATGTTGAACGTCGTCGCCATGCGGCGCCCTTCCAGCACCCCGCCTGAAGCAGTCATCTGCTCCTCGAGCGCCTCGAGCTGCACGTCGTCGATGAATATCTGAAGGTCCCCCGCCTCACTGAAATCGGCTTGCGCGGCAAAAAAAGTCGCGGAGTGGATGCGATTGTCGTTCTTCGCGGCCATGTATGCGAGCGTGCTCGCGAGCAGAGTCCCGCCGATGCAATAACCAATGACGTTGGGATCCTTGACGCCGGTTGCCTTCTCCACCGCATCGAGCCCGGCAAAGATTCCTTCGCGCATGTAATCTTCGAAGGTTTTCCTGGCGAGTTTGCCCTCGGGGTTCACCCAGGACGCAACAAAGACGGTGTATCCCTGCGCGACCGACCAGCGGATGAAGGAATTTTCGGGGCGCAGATCGAGGATGTAGAATTTGTTGATCCAGGGCGGGAAGATCAGCAGAGGCCGCGCCCAGGTTTCTTTGGTCGATGGTGCGTATTGAAGGAGCTCGATCAGCTCGTTGCGGAAAATCACCTTGCCGGGCGCTGTGGCGATGTCCCTTCCGACCGTGAAGGCTTCGGTGGTTTGCCGGATCGAAAGCTGGCCCTGGCCGCGGTCGAGATCCTCCAGCAAATTGTTCAGCCCACGGACGAGATTCTCGCCATTCGACTTGAGGGTGGCCCGAAGCACCTCGGGGTTCGTGAGCACGAAGTTCGTCGGCGCAAACGCATCCGCAAATTGCCTGGTGTAGAATTCGATGCGCCGGCGGGACTGTGGATCGAGCCCCTCGACGCGCGCGACCGTGCTCTGAAGCCAGTTCGCGGTGAGAAGATAGGACTGCTTGATGAAGTCGAAGATCTGGTTTTCCTGCCAGTCGCGGTCCTTGAATCGCTTGTCGCCGGGCAACGGCAACACCGAAGGCTGGGCTTCGCCGCCCATCATGCGGCGCGCCGTGCGTTCCCAAAGCCCCATATAGTCCCGCCAGAGCGCGAACTGCGCTTCCATGATAGCGGATGGGTCGGCGACCATGCCGCGCAGGAGATCCATGAAAGTGCTGGCGAGATTGAGCGGATCGAGCGGTTCGCTGCCGAATTTTGCGGCCTGGTTCTTGAGAAAGTCCCCGAGAATACGCTGGGACTGAATACCGACGCGCACCATGTTGCGCGCAAACTCGCCGGGATCCGTGATCCGGTACTCGTCCTCGGCGGGTGCGTCGGTCGCCGCCGCGGCCGCGTTCGCGCGTCTGTCGGGTCCATCCGGCGTGCGTTTCGAGGTTTTTTTCGGCTCTGCGTGCTTGCTCATCAAATGCCTTTCCGTGCCGCAGGCTTGATACTCTGCGGCTGCTCGCACCCGCAAGGCGCGAATCCTGCAACCCAACATGCCGCGATCTCGGGCGGCATCCTTCGATCCGCCTACACCAAGGCTTCGGCCGACATAAGGGAGCACAGACCCGCCGAAGCTTTAGCGCAGGCGGGCAAGCTCAGGAGGAGGGATTTGTCCTCATGGGGAGCTTGTCGAACCATGTGGGCCCGGGTCGGGCATCTGTTATGGATTCACTTGGAAGGCGTGTTTCGGCCTTGTATAGGATTTGGCTGCACTGACGGGTTGCGGAGCGTCGGGCGTCGCTCTCATCGGAGACACATCATGACATTGAGAATTGGCTTTCGCTCCAAATTGCTCGCGCGCGTCGCAATGCCGATTCTGGTCGCTTCGGGACTGTACGCGTGCTCGGATATTCCCGATTGGGTCGATCCCACGACCTGGATCGGCGGCGACAGCCAGACGGCGAGCGATCAGGACCAGGCCTCCAACGCCATCACGGATACCGCACAAACCCCGGACATCGCGAGCATCCCCGACAAACCCGCGCCGCCTTCCACGAGCGACGAGCAGAAGCAGGTTACAGAATCGCTCGAAGCGGACCGCACGAAGTCGCATTACAGCACCGACGCTTTGCGGGGAGGCACCGAAGCTGCGGCTCCGCCTCCGTCCGCCGGACCGGCACCGCCCCCCGCCGATCAGGGGGCATCGAATGCGCAGTCCCAACCGTCTGCCGACACGGCGGACGCCGCAGCCCCGGCCGCAAGCGAATCGACTGGCCAGGATCAGAGCGCCGCGGCCACTCCTCCGCCGGCCCCGGCACCAGCTGCTGCGCCGCCCCCCGCGTCGGAGCCGTCGGCCAGCCAGATGGCGAGCGCCGACACGGCCAGCACCTCTGAGCCCGTTGCCGCTCCAATGCCCGCCGCAACAGCCACGGAAAACATGCAGGCGACCTTTGCGCCATCCAGCGCCCCTCCGCTCGATCCCTCGGTTTCGCGGTTCGTGCCGCAGCCGATCCTGTCGCGCTATCAGCAAACGGCTGCAGGGGCGTCCGCTCCGGGTGCCGAAGGGCAGGCTTCTGCCATCAGAGCCACGCACCGCCATCGCAAGAAAGCAAAACCCGTAGCTGCGGCGCAGCCCTGAGACTATCTGAATGAGCAGGCCGTTGCGGATCGCCGTCGCCGGACTCGGCACGGTCGGCGGAGGGGTCGTCCGCGTTCTTTCCGAACGCGCGGACGATCTTGCCGAGCGCGCCGGCCGCGAATTGGTGCCGGCGGTGGTTTGCGCGCGCGACCGTCGCAAGCGGCGTGCCGACTGGATTGCGGCGATTCCCTGGGCAGACGACCCGTTGGCGCTTGCGCAATCAGATGTGGACGTCGTCGTCGAATTGATCGGCGGTGAGAGCGGCGTTGCGCTGGATCTCATCAAGGCTTCTCTCGAGGCCGGTAAACATGTCGTCACGGCCAACAAGGCTTTGTTGTCGCGGCACGGCGGGGAGCTTGCCGCAGTCGCGGAAAGGCATGGGGTCGGGCTTAGATTCGAAGCGGCGGTGGCCGGCGGAATTCCCATCGTCAAGGCTTTGCGCGAGAGCCTGGGGGCGCATGGGGTCGGCGCGGTTCGCGGAATTCTGAATGGGACCTGCAACTATATTCTGACGCAGATGGAATCGACCGGGCGAAGCTTCGGTGACGTTCTCGCCGACGCACAACGCATGGGATTCGCGGAAGCCGACTCAACGCTCGACGTCGGAGGCGGCGACACCGCGCACAAGCTCGCCATCCTCGCAAGCCTCGCTTTTGGCACAAGACCCAGTGTCGAACTCATGTCGATCACTGGCATCGCGCAGGTTACGCCCGATGACATCGCTTTCGCGCGAGAATTTGGCTACCGCATCAAGCTGCTCGGCGTCGCGCGCATGAGCGCGGAGGGAATCGATCAGCGCGTGCAGCCGGCGATGGTCAAGCTTGGAACGCCGCTCGCCGATGTGGACGGTGCCTTCAACGCGGTTGTAGCGGATGCAGGAGAAGCGGGGCCGTTTTTCTTCGAAGGCCGAGGCGCCGGCGAAGCGCCCACGGCGGCCGCGGTGATTGCCGATCTAATGGACATCGCGCGCGGCTCGGTTGGCCCGGCTTTCGGACGGCCGGCCGCGAATCTGATAACCCCAATTGCTGCGCCGCCAGGCGCGAGAACCAGCGCCTTCTATCTCCGGTTCGAGGCTGTCGACAGGCCTGGCGTCCTGGCGGAGATCGCGGGCCACCTGGCGCAATTCGAAATCTCGATCGAAAGCATGATCCAGCGTGGGCGCGCGCCCGGAGAATCCGTCGCGATTGTTATGATCACGCATGAATGCACGTCCATTGCGGTTGAGTCCGCCTTGAACGTCATCGCCGGCTCGGACAAGGTATTGAGTGCACCGGTGATGATTCCCATGGAAGCGGGCTGACACTCCGTCGGCATCCGGAGAGACAAATGCCACAGCCGATGGATCGCAAACTGGCGCTCGAAGCTGTCCGGGTGACCGAGGCGGCAGCGATCGCCGCTTGGCATCAGATTGGACGCGGCGACGAGCGCGCCGCCGACGAGGCGGCGGTCGAGGCCATGCGCGTGGCGCTCAATGGTCTCGCGATCGATGGAACGGTGGTCATCGGCGAGGGCGAACGCGACGAAGCGCCGATGCTGTACATCGGAGAACATGTCGGGACAGGCGGCGTTGCGGTCGACATTGCACTCGATCCGCTGGAGGGAACGACGCTCACAGCCAAGGCGCTTCCGAATGCGCTGACCGTGATTGCAATCGCGGAAAAGGGTTCTCTGCTCAACGCGCCCGACACCTACATGGACAAGATCGCCATCGGGCCGGGCTATCCCGACGGCGTCATCGATCTCGATGCCGATCCGGCCGACAACATTGCCGCCCTCGCAAAGGCGAAGGGCGTGCCGCCGTCGGAAATCACTGCCTGCGTCCTCGACAGGCCGCGCCACGCCGCCATCATTGAAGGCGTGCGCAAGGCTGGCGGCGCGGTGCGATTGATTACCGATGGCGACATTGCGGGCGTGATCGCAACTAGCGATCCCGTAACGGGCATCGACATTTACATAGGGCAGGGTGGTGCCCCCGAGGGTGTTCTGGCCGCTGCGGCGTTACGCTGCGTCGGAGGTCAGATCCAGGCGCGCCTCGTCTTTCGCAACGACGAAGAACGTTCGCGCGCAACCCGCCTCGGCATTTCGGATTTCAACCGCAAATACAAATTGACCGAGCTTGCCGGCGGCGACGTCGCGTTCGCCGCTACGGGCGTCACCGACGGTTCGATGCTGGAGGGCGTCCATCGGCACGGCCAATTCGTGACCACGTCGAGCATCCTGATGCGCTCCGGCACCCGAACCGTGCGCTGGGTCAAGGCGCGCCATATTCGCGGCCATGCGCCTTGATCCCGCCTTATGCGCGCGTCCTGCGGCACTGAGCGTCACGCGCTCTTTTTCGGGCCGCAAATGGATCATTCGCGAAACCGATCAGGACGAAGCGCGCGACCTGGCGCTCAGCGCCGATATTTCACCGACGCTGGCGCAATTGCTTTTGACGCGCGGGGTAACTGCCGAGGGCGTGGCCGATTATCTGAAGCCGACACTCAAGCGGCTTCTGCCGGAACCGATGACGCTCAAGGACATGGACAAAGCGGTTGCGCGGGCGGAGCTGGCTGTCAGCCGCGGCGAGACGATCGCGATCTTCGGAGACTATGATGTCGATGGATCCTGCTCGGCGGCTTTGCTTTACGAATTCCTGACGGCTCTCGGATTGACGCCGCGCCTTTATGTTCCCGACCGGCTGCGGGAAGGTTATGGACCCAATGCGCCTGCTTTGCTGCGGCTGAAGGAGTCGGGCGCTTCCCTCGTCATCACTGTTGATTGCGGCGCCGCGGCGTACGCCCCGCTCGAGGTCGCGCGCGACGCGCAGCTCGACGTGATTGTTCTCGATCATCACGCGGTGGAGAAAGCCGTTCACGCCTGCGCCCACGTCAATCCCAATCAACCCGGAGACCAATCCGGACTGGGGCATCTCTGCGCTGCGGCGGTGACGTTTCTGTTTGCGGTTGCTCTCAACCGGCGTCTTCGCGAGTTGGGCCGGTATACGCAAACGGGAACAGTCGAGCCGGATTTGTTTGCAAGCCTGGATCTCGTCGGCCTCGCGACGGTTTGCGATGTGGTGCCGCTTGTGGGCGTCAACCGGGCCTTTGTGCGTGCGGCGGAGTTGAGGCTTTCGAAACTCGAGCGATGTGGAATCAGGGCCCTTGCGGCGGTCGCGCGCGCGGAGCCGCCGTTCTCGCTCTATCATTGCGGATTCGTGTTCGGCCCGCGCATCAACGCGGGCGGGCGCGTCGGCCGGGCAAGCCTTGGCGCCGAATTGCTGACGGCACGCAGCGACGGGGAAGCCGCGCCCCTCGCGGAACTGCTTGATCGCCACAATCGCGAGCGGCAGACCATTGAAAGCCTCATCATCGAGGAAGCGATCGGGCTTGCCGCCATGCAGGACAATTCTCCGTTCATTCTTGTGGCGGGCGAAGGCTGGCATCCCGGAGTCGTCGGGATCGTCGCCGGTCGGCTAAAGGAGCGCTTTCTCAAACCGGCCTTTGTTGTTGGATTCAGTGACGGGCGTGGGCGGGCCTCCGCGCGGTCCATCATGGGCATTGATATCGGCGCGATCGTCCGCGCAGCCCGCGACGACGGCCTGCTCGATGACGGCGGCGGCCACGCGATGGCCGCCGGCTTTTCGATCGGAGAAGACCGCCTCGACGCGTTCCGGGAATATCTGGGCACGGCCCTTGCGAGCTCGGTGGGTTCGTTCGGCGGAGTATCAGATTTGTGGCTCGACGCGCTCGTTTCGCCCGGGGGAGCGACGCCGGAACTGGCAACAGAAATCGGACGCGCGGGTCCGTTCGGCGCCGCGAATGCCGAACCGGTTCTTGCCGCCTGCGACGTGCGGCTCGCCTTTGCCGATGTCGTGGGGAAGGGCCATCTGCGGCTCCGCCTGCAGGGCGGCGATGGCTCCCGGCTTTCGGCAATCGCCTTCCGCGCCGCGGGAACGCCGCTCGGTGAAAATCTTCTGCGCGCGCGAGGCGAACGCATCCATGTTGCGGGATTTTTGCGCGAGAACCGTTGGAACGGCCGGACCGAGGCTCAGCTTCAGCTCGAAGACGCCGCCGCGGCGGCCTGAACCAGTATCTTGCCAACCCCGCGCGCTGTCTTTATAGCCGCCCGCACCCCGCGCCCTTCGTCTATCGGTTAGGACTCAAGATTTTCAATCTTGCAAGAGGGGTTCGACTCCCCTAGGGCGCACCAAAGTCCAATTCCCCCGTTTGATTTTATTTGAAAATTCGGCGCGGTTGTCCCACCCGCCGATTTCGGGAGTCCCATCAGGCCGCTATCATGCCGACGTGAGGCACGATGTGCTCCGGTCCGTTGCGCACAATATCGCCGCGTCTCTAGTCTAGCGGGTGGGATCGGCTTGCTCATCGATGTCTATGATTTCGACGTTTTTGGTGATGCTCGCCGCGGCGCTTCGGGTCATATCACCGTCGATTTTCTGAACGGTACGATTTCGGACGGCAGGCCATCTCAAAAACTAGCGAAGGCGGTCCAGGTATATCGGGACGCGCTATCAGGGCTTTGTCAGAAACATCGGATTTTGGCCTCTGAATTTACGATGTTGACTGCCCGGTATTGGACCACGGCGACGACCGCCCGTTTCAGTGTCACTGTGCGGGATCGGCTGGGCCGTGTTACATGCACCGAATATCAAGGCCGTGGCGGTGCGCGCTTGAAGGTGCTGGATAGCAAAGACCGTATTCGTCCAACGCCCGTAAAGCGTTTTCGGCAAATTTCGACATAGAGAAATTCGGTGACAGCGGTAGCGACCCCCGCGAGCTGCCGATTCGATGTCTTATGGCAAAGCATAAACAGTCGCCGTGCATGGTATCGCGGGCCAAAGGGAACGCTGCCGCTGTCACCGTATCAATAAAAAAAGAGGGGTAGGGACCCGGCGCGCGGCGTATAGTGCCAACGTGGACATTAGCTCGAAAGACCTATCGATGGGTTTCATCACGGGAAGCAACATTCGTGTCTTGTTGAGCGCATCCGCGTTGGCCCTGTTCGCCTCCCTCACTGTTGCGGATGCCAGCAGTTTCAAAGTGCTTTATTCCTTCACCGGCGGGAGCAACGGCGGATATCCCATGAGTTTGACTAGAGATTCGAACGGCAACCTGTATGGAGCGGAAGGGCAGCCAGCCGGCTATGGCTCCGTGTTCAAGTTGGCCCCAAATGGCAGTCTAGATATTTATTATCTCTTGAAAGGAGGCGAAGGGGCATCGGGCGTATTTGTGGATTCGAATGGCTCTTTGTGGGTCACAGTCTCTGGCGGCGGTACAGGATGCGGTGTTATTTTCGAGATTCGGCCCACCGGACGTGAAGTGTTGAAGCACACTTTTACCGGGTCACCGACAGATGGCTGTAACCCTACAGCTACATTGATAACAAACCAACACGGCGAGTTCTACGGTACGTCAATAGGCGGCGGCAAGTATAACGGTGGTTCTGTATTCAAGCTCGCTTCAGACGGCTCCGAATCACTGCTTCATTCCTTCGGTTTGGAACGTGGTGGCAACTTCCCCTATGCCGGCTTGCTCATGGACGGGAGTGGCAATCTTTATGGGACGGATGCTGGTGAGGGTAGGAAAGATTCCGGCACCGTCTTCAAGATTGTTCCTGATGGCGCCGAGACTGTGCTGTATACATTCAAAGGGCCTCCGAGAGACGGTAGCGTATCTGACGGGACGTTAATCACGGATCAGCTTGGCAATTTCTACGGAACGCTTAGGGATGGCGGCCTCGCGGGCTGCGATTCAAATGAAGGTTGCGGAGCAGTATACCAGCTGACGCCAGATGGCGTCGAAACAATCCTCCATTTCTTTACCGGCAAACACGGAGACGGAGGTAACCCGGTTGGTGGACTGATCGCCGATCAAGCCGACAATTTTTATGGCACGACGTATTACGGGGGAGGCGGTTGCAGCATCGACGTCTACGGCTGCGGAATGGTGTTTAAGTTCACGCCGGACGGTACAGAAACGAGTCTCTATTCCTTCTCGAAGAAGAATGGCGCGAACGGTGCTTTTCCGATCTCTGGCGTTGTTGCCGACAGTTCGGGCAATCTCTACGGCACGGCATACTCCGGCGGCGCCTATGGCTACGGCACGGTGTTCAAGGTCACGCCGTGACGGCTTGAACACACTGAACGGTTGACGTTGGTGACGGCGGCCTTCCGATCACCTTGGCTACAGACTTTGGCGCCCATATGCGCCTCCGGATTCGATTGAGGTTTTCGCGCTCCAATTAGCTGGACAATCGGTTGAAAAGCATTGGAAGACATAGGGAGATTCGTTAGTCCAGCTTTCGCCTAACCCCTTGATTCGCCTGAATTGCGGAACTTCCCTAGGGCGCGCCATGTCTGTTGGCTGTTGTAAACGCGGGGACGATTCAGGGCGGATATCTCGCAATGTTGCCTTCATGGCCGCCACGCCTCGTTGGAACGGCCACCGGAGTTGCGGGGCCGACGCTGGCGCCCTGCGACTGCGGAGGACGATTCAGTTCCGACGCCCCGGCGCTCTCCCGGACACGTGCGAAGGGAACTCCTCCTGTTAGAGGCTTCCAGGGTCCCACTTGACTGGAGCACGAGTGAGAAAAGCAAACCGTGTACCCGGATTGCGACAGCGCTCCGTGAGTCCGCTTCGTGTCGTAAAGCCAGACAATCGAATTTGTGGCCGAGGATTGAGAAGGGCGCAACGATGTTTGCACAATCCAGTATTTCTTTCCCATCTCCAGCGTTATCGGGGATGTCGGCACTTTCACGCGTCCGCATCCGGGCTGCTTTGCGGATGCGGCGACAAGTTCGGTTTTCGGTTTGCCGAGGTGCGACGTATATATTGCGACCTGGAATCCATTTGGGCGGGTCCCCCCAGAGGGACCATCTTCAACGACAATCTCGTTGACCGATTCGCCCTTGCCAATGACCGGAGTTGCCGCACGTTCCCAAAATACGACGGTATCATCACTATAAGCGTGGAGCTGAAAGCCGTAGTTACAAAGAAATTCTCCATTTGTGTCCAGCCCGCTATGGCCTGATCCAGCCTGACGTTCCGGCAAAGTGCCCGCCGTGGCAAGCGAAGTGACACACACGAGAGCGGTCGTCGCGATCAGGAGCATTTTCATCGGATCAGGTCTGTCTGTTGTCTGTTGCAAACGCGGGCACGATTCAGGGTGGATATCTCGGAATGTTGCCTTCGTGGCCGCCGCGCCTTGTTTGAACGACCACGGGAGATATGGAGCCGTCGCTGGTACCCTGCGACTGCGGAGGACGATTCAGTTCCGGTGCCCCGGCGCTCTCCCGGACACGTGCGAAGGGGACGCCACCCGTTATGGGTTTCCAGGGCCCGGGGTGACTGGAGCACCCCACGGAGCAAAACGTAGACCCGGATTGCGACAATGCCCCGTGAGTCCGATTCGTGTCGTAAAGCCAGACAATCGAGTTTGGAGTTGAGGAATTACTCGGCGTCACTGCCCTTTGCACAATCCAGTATTTCTTTCCTTTCTCTAGCGTTATCGGAGAAATCGGCACCTTCACGCGTCCGCATCCCGGCTGTGTTGCGGACGCGGAGACAAGTTTCGTTTTCGGTTTGCCGAGGTGCGACGTATATATTGCGACTTGGAATCCCGAGTGGGACGATCCCGTGGATGGGCCGTCTGCAACGATAATCTCGTTGACCGGTTGGCCCGTGCCGATGACCGGAGTTGCCGCTCGTTCCCAATAGTAGAAGAAGAAGTCGTCTGCATTGGAACTGTAGATCTTAAAGCCGTAATTGCAAAGAAATTCGTCGTTGGAGTCGAGCGCACTCTGTCCAGATCCAGCCTGGCGTTCCGGCAAAGTGCCGGCTGCAGCAAGCGAAGTGACACAGACGAGAGCGGTCGTCGCGATTAACAGCATTTTCATCGGATCGGCTCCCCTTGAAGGCTCAATTCATGTAATTCGGGGACGGGAACAAGATTACCCTTGTCTGTTGGCGGTCGTAAACGCGGGCATGATTCAGGGCGGATATCTCGGAATGTTGCCTTCATGGCCGCCACGCCCTGTTGGAACGACCACGGGTGATACGGAGCCGACGCCGGCGCCTTGCGATTGCGGAGGACGATTCAGTTCCGATGCCCCGGCGCTCTCCCGGACACGTGCGTAGGGAACCCCTCCCGTTATGGGCTGCCATGGCCCCGCGTAACTGGAGCCACCCGATTCCCCCGATTGCGACAATGCTCCGTGAGTCCGGTTCGTGTCGTAAAGCCAGACGATCGAGTTTGTGGCCGAGGAACTAGAAGGGACCAATGCTCTTTGCACAATCCAGTATTTCTTTCCGTACTCCAGTGTTATCGGGGAAATTGGCACTTTCACACGTCCGCATCCCGGCTGCTTTGCGGATGCGGAGACAAGTTGCTTGTTCGGTTTGCCTAGGTGCGACGTATATATTGCGACTTGGAATCGACTGTGGCTGCCACCCCCAGACGGACCGTCTTCAACGATGATCTCGTTGACCGCGGCACCCTTGCCAATGACCGGAGTTGCCGCACGGTTCCAAACCACGAAGCCATCATCACTAGCAGTGAGGAGCTTAAAGCCGTAATTGCAAAGAAATTCCGCATTGGTGTCCAGCCCGCGAGGGCCTGAACCAGCCTGACGGTCCGGCAAAGTGCCCGCCATGGCAAGCGGAGTGACACACACGAGAGCGGTTGTCGCGATCAGGAGCATTTTCATCGGATCAGCTCCCCGCTGAAGCCTCAAATCTATCACCGGAAACCCATCCCTGGCAATCTGCAGGGACGCCTGCTTGCGATCCGCAGGGCGTGAAATGTGGCCGAATTCAGGACGGGGATACCTACATGGGCAATTCGGGCACCCCGGGATAAGCGTCAAGCACCGGGCCGAGGGCAGCCTTCAGCGGACCCAGCCAGGGTTCGTAGGCGCGCCAGCGGTCTACGCCTTCCCTGAAAATGGGGCGTCTCACCTGTTCGTTGCTGAAAGAACTGAAGGCGCGGTCGCTCTTGTAATATTCGAGACAGCCCGGTTCGAACGGCAGTCCTATAAAGTCGAGCATCCGGCGCGTTTCGTGTTCGATATCCGCTACAAGGTTCTCGTAGATGACGCGATGAATCCTGCCGGGAATGACGCGATCGAAATGCGCCATGAGGCACACATAATCGTGGTAGAAGCGGCCTATGTCGGTGAGCTTGTAGGAAAGCGGCGGAGCGTGCGCAAAGCTCACCGTGAAGTTCGCCCAGCACGCGGCGAGCGGGTGGCGCCGGACATCGATGATCCTGGCGTTGGGCAGCATGAGATGGATCAGGCCGACCTGCCATATGTTGTAACAGTTCTTGTCGACAAAAGACGGCTTGCCCTGTGACAGCCGGGTGCGGGCCTGCTCCAGATATTTCTCGCCCAATGACCGCAGATCGTCGGGCGTAAGGCGATGCATGCCGTTGGGATAATCCGGGCCGGTTTTCGGCATAACGTCTGCCCCGACAATCTGGATCAGCGTCTGGAGTTCGCCCGCGCCTTCGATCTGCGAGTGGGAACCGAGAATCTGCTCGGTCAGCGTAGAACCCGAGCGTTGCAGGCTCACGACGAATATCGGCTCCGCCGAAGGACAGCCGGCATGCGCAAGTTCGCGGAAAAGTTCCGGCGTGAAAACCGCCCTGGTGCGCGACACCATCCGGGTTGTCGAATCGGGATTGTAGTTCAGGTCAACTCGCCGGATCGCGTTCCCCTTCGAATAGTACTGAAATGACTTTTCGTATCGCTTGACGTCCTCGCAAGCCTTGCCGAGCGCATAGTACAGGTCGCTGCGCTCGGCCGGGCCGATGCCGGATTTTGCGAGTTGCTCCTCCATGATACGGGCATCGTCGTCCGTGAAACGAACTGTCTTCATGGACGCCAGGGCCCACCATGCCGAGCCGCAGGCGGGATCGAAACCGGTTACCGTCCGCAGGCACGAAACGACCTCGTCGGCGTGGCCACCAAGGCTCCGGAGCGCATTGGCAAGCCCCATCCAGACCTCGGCGGAATCCGGGCATGCCACGGTCAACTCGCGGAACAGGTCTGACGCATCGGCGTATTTCCTGGTCCTGGCCAGCAAATGGGCCTTCAGGCATCGAAAAAGGGGATTGTCGGGATTCTTCGCCAGCAATATTTCGCATTCCGCAAGCGCCCCCTGCAACTTGTCCCCTTCCATCAGTGCGACAACGAAGTTGTACCGATAGGCCGGGTGGTCCGGCGCGCACTGGACGCATTGCATCAGAAAACGTTCCGCGTCCCGCACATTGTGTGCGCGCGCGGCGATTTCGCCCATGATATTCAACGCATCGGCGCTTCGCGGATGCTTTGCCAGAAACTTGGATGCAATCCGCTTTGCCTTGCCCGCCTCGGCATTCTCCAATGCAGCTGCCGCTTCCACCAGTTTCGGGTCGCGGACCAGCCGCTGGCTGTACAAATCTGCGCGCGCCTGCGCCAGGCTACCGCGGTCAGCCCACGCTGGCCGCAATGCAACGTCGGGAATCTGGAGTGTTGGACCCGGCGCGGGAGTCGGCGATTGCACGTATCGAATTCCATGAGCAAAGCCCAGGGGATCGTACACTCAGGACGGGGCGGAAGAACACCTTCATCCTTGCTTAAAGCTGCCGCATCTATTCCTTCACCTCGAACACAGTCCCACAACCTGCCTTGTGGCAGCCCGTGCCGCCAGTCATGGTCATGCCGTAGAGATGATTGTTCAGCGAGAGCAGGCCGGATGTTGGATAAGCTCCATCATTCTTGCCGCCCTTGAATGCGTGCAGCACGGTTTCGGTGCTGCCTGAAGAGACTTTGAATACGATGCCACAGCCGAATGAGCCCCCCAAACCGCAGTTTCTCGTGCTTCCGCCGCCGCCCGTAGTGCCAAAGACATTCCCCCTGGCATCCAAAAGAATGCCGCCGATTGGATAGGCGCCGTCGCTGCCACCCGAAAAAGTATGAAGAACGGTCAGTGTGCCGCTCGTGTACTTGAACAGCACGCCGCAGCCGTAAGGGCCGAGCCCGCAATCCGTGGCGCCACCGCCGCCAACGGTGGTGAAGTAGATGTTTCCGGCGCCGTCTATCACCGGATTTCCGGAAGGATAGGCACCATCGCTGCCGCCTGTAAAACGGTGAAGAATCGACTCCACGCCGCCCGAACTGATCTCGAACAGGACACCACAGCCGTCGGCTCCCAGGCCACAGTCGCCGTCGCTGCCGCCGGCAGGCGTTAGCCCGTAGGCATTTCCCGATTTGTCCAGCACAAGCGACCCGCCCGGGTAGGCGCCATCGCTCCTCCCGTCCGCGAAAGTGTGCAGAACACTTTCGATGCCGCTGGACGTGAGTTCGAACACCGTCCCGCAACCTCCCGGTCCCCCCGCGCCACAATTCGCGCTGCTGCCGCCGGCCGCGGTCGTGCCGTAGAAATTTCCCGAGGAGTCGACAGTCAGAGTGCCGTCTGGCGCTGCGCCGTCGTTGCCGTTGCCGCCACTGAACGCGTAAAGGAGTGTTTCCGACCCGCCGGATGTGATCTCGAACACGGTTCCGCAACCCTTGTGGCAGGCCTTCGTCCGACCGCCTGCTGCCGTTACACCGAAAAGGTTGCCGTTCGCGTCCTCATACAGGGCTCCGGGAGGACCCGCGCCGTCGTTGCCGCCGGCAAACGTGTGCAGAATTGTCTCGTGGCCGGCTGTCGAGAGCCTGAACACGATCCCGCAGCCTGGATTCTCCTTCACGCGATGATCGTAGAAATGGCTACGCGTGACGTGACAGTTTGAATCTCCACCGAAACCGGCCGTCCCGTAAAGGTTGCCGGAGCTGTCGGCGATCAATGATCCTGACGGGTTCGCGCCGTCGGTGCCGCCTTTGAAGGCATAAAGAACCTTTTCTTCGTTCGCGGTGCGTATCCGCGCGCGAACTGCCGTGCGGTGCACACCCGTCGATGCGGCATGATCGTGATCCGTCCCGGTCGCGGCGCCTTCCGCCCCCGCGGTGGCCGAAATGGCGGCCGCAGACGCAATCGCTGCAATTCTCATGGTCGTCTTATTGCTCATGACCGTTTCCCCTCTGGTCCGCTGACAGAAAGACGAACCGACTGTTCAAGAGTCGCGCAACGGGGGATTAATTCGAATCCATGTATTGAGCGCGCGTCGCTTTCATTTGCCCTCACCAATCAAGAGTCGCACCAGTCTTTCAAGGGAAGCTGGCCGCAACGCTTCGGCGCATATCACCGTCGATTTTCTGAACGGTACGATTTCGGACGGCAGGCCATCTCAAAAATTGGCGAATGCGGTCCAGTTATATCGAGACGCACGGCAGGGGGCTTTGTCAGAAGCATGGGGTTTTGGCGTCTGATTTTACTACGCTGACTGCCCGGTATTGGCAGCGGCGCGTCAAAACAGACTATAGAACCCTTGCCGTCGCAAAAACTACAATCACAAAAGCAGCACCGAATAGAACCAGCCTCAGAAACAAAGTGATGTTTCGTACGACCGTCTGACTTTCGTCTGGCTCTTTGATTTCATAGTTGAGCCTGTGCAAATCTCACCTCCTGATTGCGGGACTCCGCTGGGGTGCGCCAACGAATATCGGAGTGCTAGCTTCTCTCACGGCCTCTCTGACGCCACCGGGATACGATATTCTCGAGCTCGTCACGATTCATGTTCGGCATCTTCCAGGCCTTGGAGAATCCGACGTTGAGATTGCGTGGAACCGCGTCGGGATCGAGGTTGTCGAAGGTGATGCGCATCGGCATCGCGACGCCTTGTCCGAGAATGATCGCCTCGCGATCGCCGAGCAGAGGCAAGGTATCCAGTAGATCGAGCGTGCCCTCGTAAGCGGAAGAGCGCATCACCTGCTGATCACGATCGCTGGAAAGCCGAAGCGTGATCGCGGTGCTGCATTGGGAAAGAATCGTGGGATCGAGCTCCGAGGGCCGTTGGGTGACGAGCGCCAGCGAGATCGCGTATTTTCGGCCTTCCTTGGCAATCCGCGCGAGAGCCTGGCGCGTCGGACCGAAATATCGGCTGTCTGCGGTCGGCGCGTAGCGGTGCGCTTCTTCGCAGACGAGCAGAGTGGGCAGACCGCCCTTGCTCCAGACGGCAAGGTCGAAGGCAAGACGCGAGATCACGGATATTACGACATCCAATATCTCGGTCGGCACGACAGACAGATCGATCACCGTGATCGGCTTGCCGTCGCCCGGGACCCGAAACAGGCGGCTCAGAATGTCCGTCATCGTGTCCTGCACTGTCAGGCTGCCGAACATGAAATTGTACCGCTGGTCCGCGATCATCGTCTCGATCCGCGCTTTCAGCCTTCGGTACGGCAATGTGAGCTGCGTGCGGTCCAGTCTTCCAAGCTGTTCGTCGATATAAGCAATGACATCCGAAAGCCGGAATGGGGTCGGCGTCTCGACCGTCAAATGCGTGAAATCTGTGGGCTTGCGCAAAAGCGCGCCGCGAACCGCCCCGGTGTCGGTGTAGCGGCGCCTCGCGAAGATCACGCCTTCGCCCAGGATCTCGGTCTCGGCGTCGCGATATTCATCCGAAGTGGCCAGGGCGGCCGTCAGCTCCTGAAAATTGAGGAGCCAGAACGGCAGGTTGAAATTGTTCAGGTCTATCGATTCGACCTTGTCGCCAAAGGCAGTCACATACTCATTATGTATGTCGAGCACCACGATGTGCGCATATTGATGGTCGTCGAGAATGCGCTGGAGGATGCAGGTCAGTGCGCAGGACTTTCCCGAGCCGGTGCTTCCCACGATAATGAAGTGCTTCGACAAGAGATCGTCGACCCGCAGACGCGCGTCCACAGCCGGATCCTGATACAGCGAGCCGACTTTGATTGTGGCGAGCGCCGATGGCGCGAACACGCGCGTAAGGTCATTGCGGTCGGCCAACAGCAGAGGATCCCCGATCGTCGGCGGGCTCGAGACGCCGAGGCGGAACATAGGTTGCCGGTCGGATCCCACGGGACGGATTTCACCAACGAGATTGAGTTCGATGAGTCCGATTTCCTCGCTCGCGTCGTCGGTTGCCGGCATGGGCGTACTGACGCCCGTCACAAGACCGATAACCGAGGAGGCTGGCGTCGCGACTTTGAGCAACGCGCCGATCTGCACGCGTGGAGCTTCCCCGTGCAGCATGCGCTGGGCGGCGCGATCGAGCGCCGCCACGGCGCGCGGACCGGTTACGGAGACAATGCGTCCGATTGGGGGCATCGATGCCAACGCGATGCCGCGTTCCTGGGGCGGCTGTTGTTGCAGTTCAATGGCTGGCTGGCTCATGCGTGTGCTCGGGGTTCCTCGAAAATTTGTCGCCGCCGCTGGCGGTCCCCACGCTCTTCCTCAGGGACAGCAGAATCCGGAGCGACACGTGGGGGCAAAGTCAAAACGACCGTCGTGCCCTGGCCGACCTGGCTGAACAGACGGAGCTCCCCGCCATGTTGCCTGGCCAGAGCCACCGCGATGGGCAGGCCGAGGCCGGTGCCGCCATGGCTGTGCAAATGGTCCGTGCGAACTTGCCCGAATGGCTTCAGCGCGATCTGAAGTTCGTCTTGTGTCATGCCCGGTCCGGTATCGGACACGGAAATGGTCGCGCCGCCATCTGCCCTACGGCTCGCATCCAGACGTATCCGGCCGGCTTCCGGCGTGAACTTGTGCGCGTTGGCAAGCAGGTTGATGAGTATCTGTCGAATGCGACGGCCGTCCACCGTGAGGCAGGGCAGATCGGGTGCAAGCCGCACTTCCAGCCTCTGTGCCTTGGTTTCAATGCGCTCGCGAACGAACAATACGCTGGAATCGACGAGTTCGCGCGTCTCATGCTGCGCAAGAGACAGCGCCGCCGTACCACTCTCGATTTTCGAGATATCGAGTATGTCCGAAATGATGTTCAGCAGGTGACGGCCCGCTTCGGCGATGTTCATTGCGTATTCGACATTTTTGACGGAATTGACCGCGCCCAGATGCTGGATGAGATCGGAGAAACCGATGATCGCGTTGAGCGGCGTGCGAAGTTCGTGGCTCATATTGGCCAGAAATTCGGATTTCGACCGGTTCGCCAATTGGGCTTCGACTTTCGCCGTGTTGAGCGCGAGTTCGCGTTGCGCGCGCAGACGCATGTATCCGAACGTCTCGCAATAATTGGCGAGCAACGTGGTCGGCCGGGGTTGGGATCGGCGTGGCATCGAGTCAAAATTTCCTGAAGCTCGACGATAGGTGCAATACCTTCCCCAACCCTTAAAATTGCGCAGGTCGGCGCGTTGTTGCTTTGGAAGGAAAGAAACGAATTATTGTGGTTGCCGAAACGTTTATTTGGGGAGGGCAGCGCCTTAGCCGGCATAGCGGCACACCACGGTGCCGGCATCAGAATGATCGTTTGAGCGGCGGTCGCGAATACTTGTGAGCAGCGCTCTTCGTCGTGACCGGCGAGCTTTGCAACCCGCCGCCGCCATGCGACAGTTGGAATCAGGATGGTTCGTCGAAGACAGCAAAACGGGGAGCAGATGATGTTGTCACGAAATGCGATTTTTTTGCGAGCGGGTCTGATTGCGTTGCTGGCGACAATGCCGGTCTCGGCGCTGGCGGGGCATGTCAGGGCGGGGCTGTGGGAACAGACATTCCATTTGCATATGCCGATGACAGCCATGATGACGCCGGAACAGACGGCGCGCATGCAGGCGATGGGCGTGCAAATCCCGACCGACCGGACGACAACCCATCGGTACTGCGTGTCGGCTGCCGACGCCGCAATCGACAAGCCCCCGCCGGTGCACAACTGCACGACGAGCAACGTGGTATATACGGCGCGCACCTTTGCGGCGGACATCACCTGTACTGGGGAAATGCAGGGACAAGGCCATGTCTCCGTTACTTTTGACGGCGACCAGCACTATAGCGGCGGCTACATGTTCAACGCGTCGATACATGGCCGGCCGATGGACGTATCGAATTCGTTTGAGGCCACGTGGATTTCCGCCGATTGCGGAACAGAGAAATAGACCGGAACGAGGCGGCCGCCCGCCTGGCAGAAATGCTGCGGGCGGCGCGCGACGCGGTCATCTTCACCGGCGCCGGGATTTCGACGGAATCGGGCATACCGGATTTCCGGTCTCCTGGCGGAATATGGACGCAGATGGCGCCGATCGACTTCCAGGATTTTGTTTCCTCCGCCGCAATGCGGAAGGAGGCCTGGCGGCGCCGCTTCGCGATGGAAGACATGTTCGCGCGCGTTCGTCCTAACGCCGGTCACGAAGCCGTCGCAGGGTTGGTCAGGCGTGGAATTGCAAGTCATGTAATCACGCAGAACATCGACAACCTGCATCAGCAGTCGGGTGTTCCGTCTGAACAGGTGATCGAGCTGCACGGGAACACGCGATACGCGAAGTGCCGCGATTGCGGCCTACGTGCAGAACTGGGACCTATCCGCGCGCATCTCGAGAAACACGGCGAGCCGCCCGATTGCGATGTGTGCGGTGGTCTTCTGAAGACCGCGACCATCTCGTTCGGGCAGCCGATGCCGGAGGCGGAAATGGACCGCGCGGAGAGGGCGACGCGCGCCTGCGATCTCTTCCTTGTGCTCGGCTCGTCTCTGGTCGTTTTTCCGGCCGCCGGATTTCCGCTGATGGCAAAACGACGCGGCGCAAAGCTCGCCATAGTCAATCGCGACGCGACAGACCTCGACGCGACAGCCGATCACGTATTTCATGGCGAAATCGGCCCCACGCTTTCCGCCGCGGTAGCCGCGCTCTGAGTGGGTGGACTTGAGCCGGCTGCGCAATATATGACCATTGCCGTTTCTCCCAGGAGCATCCCGTGTCCCGCCTTGATGAAGAAGAAAAACCCAAATCTCCCCCTCCGGCCGAGGCCCAGCCGTCGCCGGTTCAGCAAGCCCTGTTCAAAGCGCGAACGGTGCTCATTTTCGGCGAGATCGACATGAAGCTGGCCGAGCGCGTGACGGCGCAGCTTCTCGCCCACGCCTCGGAAGGGGATGGAGACATCCGCGTCGTCATCAACTCGCCGGGCGGACACGTCGAGTCGGGCGATACGATCCACGACATGATTCGATTCGTCGGGCCGCGCGTGAAGATGATCGGCACGGGATGGGTCGCGAGCGCAGGGGCGCACATCTACATCGGTGCAGCGCGCGAGAACCGCTTCGCGTTGCCCAACACGCGATTCCTTTTGCATCAGCCGCTCGGCGGCGTCGCGGGGCCCGTCTCGGACATCTCCATCGAGGCACAGGAAATTATCAAGATGCGTGAGCGCCTCAACCGCACGATCGCACACGAAACCGGTCAACCCTACGAGAAGGTGGTCAACGACACCGACCGGAATTTCTGGATGACGGCAGAGGAAGCCAAGGCGTATGGCCTCGTCGCGCACATCGTAAACCACGCGAGCGAAGCGTGAGCGAGGCATGAGCGAAGCCACGCCATGGTGGCGCGGCGCCGTCCTCTACCAGATTTACGTCCGCAGTTTCGCCGACGGAAACGGAGACGGGATCGGCGATTTCGAGGGGCTTCTGTCGAGACTTGACTACATCGCCGCGCTCGGCGTCGATGCGGTGTGGCTTTCTCCCATTCATCCGACGCCGAACCGGGATTGGGGTTACGATGTCTCCGACTATGACAGGATCAATCCGGAATTCGGAAACGATGCCGATTTCGAAAGACTGCTTGCCGAGTCGCATGCACGCGGATTGAAGCTTCTGATCGACGAAGTACTCGCGCACACCTCGGACGAACATCCCTGGTTCCGCGCGAGTCTCGAAGGCGGCGATCAGGCTGACTGGTATGTTTGGGCGCCGGCGCGCGAAGACGGCACGGCCCCGAACAATTGGCTGTCGGCTTTCGGCGGGCCTGCCTGGTCGTACCACCCCGCACGCCGGCAGTGCTTTCATCATAAATTCCTGCGCCAGCAACCCAAGCTCAATTGGCGCAACCCAGGCGCGCGGGCCGCTGCTCTGCGCGTGCTCGAGCGATGGCTCGAGCGCGGCGTCGACGGATTCCGGCTTGATGTCGCGAACGCTTTTGTCCACGACGCGTCGCTGACCGACAACCCGCCAGTACCCAATGAACTGCGTACGGATTTGACCTGGAGCCAGGCCGCGCACTTACAATATCATCGCCACGACAGCAACTTGCCGGAGAATCTTGAGGTTCTGGACGAGATCAGGAGGCGGGTCGAACAGTATCGCGAGCGCTTCGTGATGGGGGAATTTTCGGAAGAACCGGACCGCAGCGGCGGCCTCGCATCGTCCTCGCACGGGCTTCATTCCGGCTACACGTTTCCTCTTCTCAATGCGCGGCGGCTGGGACCGGCGTTCGTGCGAGAGCACTACGAAATGCTCGCGCGATATCCCGATCACTGGCCGTCGGTCGCATTCTCCAACCACGACGTCGTGCGCACCGTGACCCGCTTCGGAGGCAGGGATGCGCCGCCGGCACTCGCGCGGCTGATGCTGGCGTTGCTTGTCTCGTTGAAGGGAACGCCCATTCTCTATCAGGGCGAGGAGCTCGGCCTGCCCGAAACCGAACTCCGCCGGGACCAGTTCAAGGACCCCGTGGGCGATCTCTACTATCCCCTCTCTCGCGGGCGCGACGGATGTCGAACTCCGATGCCGTGGGATGACTCGTCTCTCAATCTTGGTTTCACCACCGGCGCGCCCTGGTTGCCCTTGTCGCCGGCGCATCGCGCATTGGCCGTCTCGAACCAGGAGCGCGACGCGAGCTCGACGCTCTCCTATGCGCGTCGGTTGCTTGTGGAACGGAAAGCCATCGCTGCCTTGCGACTAGGCGAAATCCAATTCGTCGATGCGTCAGAACCGGTTCTCGCATTTCTGCGCATTCACGCCGATGAACGAATTCTCTGTGTTTTCAATATGAGCAATGCCGAAGCTTCGTTTCGGGAACAGCTTGTCGGGTCCGGTGTGCCGCTTGCCTTGGGTTGCGGCGAGACAAAAGTCTCCGGCAGCACCCTAACTTTCGCGCCCTATGGGGCTTGGTTCGCCCGCCTGTAGCGCGTCGAGCACCGCCTCTATCGGCAGCAGCACGCAACGATGGCGGCTGGGATATTCCAGGACTCCCAGGAAAACACCGTAAGCATCGAAGGGAGAGGCCGGCGGCGAGCCACCCTTGTCGAGCATGATGGAAATCAGTTCATTCAGCCGCACCACTTCGAAACTTGGAACGTTTCTCAGCGCGTGACCCAATATGGACGACGAAGCCTGTGCGAGTATGCAGGCTTTCGTCTCATGCGCCATCTCGAGAATCGTCCCTCCTGCGAGAAGAAGGTCGACCGTCACTTTATCCCCGCATGCGGGATTGAAGGCGTGACCAGAAGCGCTTGGCGCCGCGAGCTTTCCTGCGCCTCGCGCGTCGGCCGCGAGGCGCAGGAGATCCTTCGTGTAAAGTGCATCGCTCATTTGTGCCGTGCGAGCCAGGCTGCAAGCGCCTCGGGCGTATCGATATCCGTGAGCGGGCCATCGTCGGGCGCTTCGACTTCGCAGACCATCTCCTCATTCTCCGCAATCAGATGCTTCGCGCCCACGTCGCCAACAATGCCCAGAAGGTTTGCGAAAAAGCGGCGACCCCAGAGCACCGGATTGCCCCGCTTACCTCCGCTTGTTGCAACACAGATTTCGCAATTTTCATCGGGGTCGAACGTGTCGATCATTCTGTCCACCAACGTGCCCGACACGCCAGGCATGTCGCCCAGCACCACCACCGCGCCGTCGCAGTCGTTCGGCATTTCCTGAACGCCGGTTCGCAAAGAGGTGCTCAGGCCCTCGCGGTAATCGGGATTGGACACGATCGACACGGGAATGCCTGTCAGGGCCACGCGGATGCGTGCCGCTTCGCCGCCTGCTACGACGACGACGGGACTTGCTCGACTGGCGCAAACTGCCGCTGCAACCCGGCGCACAAGTGGTTCGCCATCGATCTCGACCAGCAGTTTATTCCGTCCCATGCGCGAGGATGTGCCAGCCGCGAGAATGATCGCGCCGATCCTGGGCGCGGAGGCAGGGGAGTGCATGCGCGAGGTTAGGCGCCTGTGGGCTCGAGGGGCAAACTGAGCCGGGCGCGCAACCCGCGTTCGGAGCGGTTCTCGAGGGCAATGTGGCCGCCATGGCCTTCCGCGATGGCTTTGACCAGTGTCAGGCCGAGACCCGAGCCGCCCGTCTCAGAGCTGCGCGAGGCTTCGAGCCGCACGAACGGTTCGAAGACCCGCTTGCAGTCGGTTTCCGCAATTCCGGGGCCCTCATCCTCGACGATGATGTCGTACCGATCCTTTTTCGTGTCCAGGCAGACTTCTGCGCGGCTGCCATAGGCGACGGCGTTCTGGATCAGGTTGCGAACCGCGCGGCGGATTTCGTTGGGCCTGCAGGTGATCGGAGCGGCGGCGTGCGTCGACCAGCTAACCGGTTCGCCCATCTCGTCCATGTCAGTGCACAGGCTCTCGATCAGCGCGGCGAGGTCGATCTTTCGGGCCTTTTCGCCGCCGGCTCCACGACCCGCGGAGAGGACCGCCTCAGTCAATTCCTGCAACTCTTCGAGGCTCTTCTGAATGCGCTCGCGCAATTCCACATCTTCGATGAACTCCGAATTGATGCGCATCGCCGTGATCGGCGTGCGCAGATCGTGGCCGACCGCCGAAAGAAGCTGACGCTGGCTTTCCAGCGTTCGCGATACTTGATCCGTCATCAGATTGAACGCGTGTGCGGCGCGTCGCACATCGTCGGGCCCTTCTTCAGGTACGCGGGGGGCGGCGCCGCCGCGGGCAGCTTCGGTCGCCGCCGCGGCCAGCTGCGAGATGGGGCGCGCAATCCTGCGGGCAACAAGGGCTGCGCCTATCGACGTCGTGACCATCGCCACCAGTCCGGCGATGCCGACCTCGAGGGGCCAGGAGGGCGAGGCGGGGCGCGAGAAGCCGGTGACGAGTTCGGTGCGCCGCACGACAGGCAACGTGACCTCGACAATCGTACCGCTCCGCGCCACGGCATTCGGCAGGCCTGCGGCGGGAGGCAGGACGCCTGTACGAAAGCTTACGGCGATCGGTTGCTTGGCACGTTCGGGCGGCAACATGGCCCGGACTCTCGCTGCATACCGGGCCTCCTCGTCGGTCATGGGGTGGATGACGGGTTTTCCGTAGACGAGACGAAACCGCCATGGCCCTGAACTCATCGTCTGCACGGCTGCTTCGCGTTCGCGCGCCGGAATGCCGCTCAACAGGGTAGCGGCAGAAACGGCGCGGTCGAGCAGCCGTTCGGTGATTGCAGCTTCGGTGATCTGCTCCTGGGTCGCCGCAAACCAGATACCGACGGCGACGTTCGAGACGATCACCGCCGTGGCGGCGACGGCGACAAGCTGCGCGCCCAGAGTGCGAGGCCACCAATGCCGTGGCCAGACCCTCATCCGACTTCGGGTTCCACTGCGAACATGTAGCCGCCACCCCAGACCGTCTTGATATAGCGTGGATTCTTCGGATCAGGCTCGATCTTCTTTCGCAGACGGCTCACATGGTTGTCGATGCTGCGATCGAACAGATCCGCATCGCGGCCCTTCGTCAGATCGAGAAGTTGATTGCGGTTGAGGGCGATCTTGGGGCGGTCGATCAACGCGCTTAGAAGACGGAATTCGCCGCTGGAAAGCGCCGTCGCCATTCCATCCTTGCCGATGAGTTCGCGTTGTCCGGTATCGAGCGTCCAGTCGCCGAAACGGATGTGTTCGGCAACGGGTGGTTTTTGCCGTGGCGGCAACGCCTGGGTGCGGCGGAGCACCGCGCCGATCCTGGCAACGAGCTCGCGCGGGCTGAATGGCTTTGGAATGTAGTCGTCGGCGCCGATTTCGAGACCGATGATGCGATCGACTTCCTCTCCGCGCGCGGTCAGCAGGACGACGGGGATTTGCGAGGTTTCGCGAATCGAACGGCACAGGCTGAGACCGTCCTCACCCGGCATCATGATATCGAGCACGACCAGGTCGATCGCGGCGCCCTTCATAACCTTTCGGGCCACCTGAGCGTCCGCGGCTGTCGTAGTTCGAAATCCGTGTTCGCGCAAATAGCGCGCCAGCGGCTCGCGGATATCGCGTGCATCCTCCACGACAAGCACATGCGGTTTTGCTTCGTCTTTGAGCATCGTTGCACCCCGATGCAAGATGCAGCCTCCAGCCGTCCGGCGCAATCGGGAATTGTCTCAGTCTGTCGCCACGCCCTAGCAGGTCGGCGCACATTGCGACGAGTTGGGGGGGCAATGGACAAAGTTCCGCGACGGAGGGGCGAATATCACATCGCCCTATTGGGGAGCGCCATGAGGAGATGACTTCAATGAAATCTGCAGTTCGAAATACCCTGCTGTTGTGCGCCGCACTTTCGGTATGCACCGGCGTAGCCGTCGCTCGAATGAGCAAGGCTCCGGCGCCTGCAACACAGGCCAACCAAGGCCTTGAATCCCAGTCCTACGCATCTCGCGGCCGTTTCGCCGATCGATTCCTTGCTGAGTTCGACACCAACAAGGACGGCAAAGTCACCCATGACGAATTCAACCGGACGCTTGCGCACGAGTTTGCGGTAGCGACCAACGGCGCACCGACCATGACACTGGATCAGTTCGCGAGTACGCATCTGAAGGAACTGCGTCAGTCCGCAGCAATCCAGTTTCACCAGATCGACTGGAACGGCGATGGCAAGGTCACGCTCGACGAGTACATGGTGCCCGAACGCGATCGGTTCGAGTTCATGGATCGCGATGGCAGCGGAGTCGTTTCCTGCGGATCGTCGCGTGGGGGAGGGCAGTTTGGTGGAGGCGCGTCCGCCGGCCGTGGCAGTTCGAGCAGCCGTGGGTTTGGTTCGCGTGGACGTTCAAGCCTGTGTTTCTCGGCAGACCTGGACAAGGACGGCAAGGTCACGCGCGCCGAGTTCGAAAAATACACTCAACAGCAGTTCAATGCATTCGCCAAAGGCGGCAGCCTGAACATGGAACAGTTCTATCAACTTCAGGCGGCGCAGTCGCGAGCCATTTCGGCGCGTGTCTTTCAACGGCTCGACCGGGATCGCGACGGCAAGCTCACACTCGCCGAATTTGCGGCCTCCCAGGAAAAGCTTTTCGCGCGGCTGGACAAGAACAATGACGGTGTGATCACCGAAGACGAGCTCACGACTTCGCGCCGCAGCCGCCTCGCGAGCCGCAACTAGGAACGGGGGGTAAGCCCCGTGTTGGCTGTCGCGCGGACGATGGATCGCTCCCAAACGTCGTCCGCGCGCAGCTTCATCGTCATTTCCGCGAGAATGGAGATCGCGATCTCTGCCGCCGAACGCGCTCCGATGGCGAGCCCGATGGGCCCGTGTATTCGGGCCAGCTCTTTGTCGCCGAAGCCGTGGGCACCCAGTCGCGCCAGTCTCGCGCCCTGCGTTTTTTTCGATCCAAGCGCGCCGATGTAGAAGCAGGTTGTCCGCAGCGCCGCCGCAAGGGCCGGATCGTCAAGCTTGGGATCGTGGGCCAATGCGACGAGAGCACTGCGTGACTCGAGTGGTTGCTTCGCAAACGCCTCGTCCGGCCATTCGAGGGACAGACTGACATCGGGAAACCGGTCTGGCGTTGCAAAGGCGCCGCGTGGATCGATGACGCGCACGCGATAACCGGTGAGTTGGGCCATGCGGGCGAGAATTTGCGCAATATGCACCGCTCCGACGATCGCGAGATCCAGCGGCGGATTGCATACATCGAGAAACCAGGTTCGCCCGTCGGCATCTGCCACGGCGCTGCGATCGATTCGCGCCGCGTCGGCGGCGGCCTGCTCCAGCTGCGAGTCTCCAGATGGAATATCGATCAGGCGTTCTTCTCCCGACACAATATCGACCGCACGCACAATCGCGCGGCCGGCTCTGCCGGCGTCGCAAACGGCATGCAATGTGCTGCGCTTCATGAGCCAATCCCCAATCGCGAAGCGTCAGAAAATCGGCTCGACGAAGATCTCGATCTGCCCTCCGCAAGCCAGGCCGGCGGACCAGGCCTTCTCGTCGCTGACGCCAAACCGCAGATAACGAACTTCGCCGTCGCGGATCGTTTCCCGGGCCGCTTCGATGATCTCCCCCTCAATACAACCGCCCGAGACCGATCCCTCAAATAGATCGTCGGAGCGCACGGCAATGTGGCTGCCCGCGGGGCGGGGCGCGGACCCCCAGGTTTTCACCACCGTCGCGAGGGCGACAGCGTGGCCGTCGAGTATCCAGCGTTCCGCGGTTTCAAGAATATCAGTTTCGTCCATCGTTCATTCTCTTGTCGGTGATGACTGGCCATCCAGAGCTGCAATGACGGCGCGCTTCGCCATGACCGTAATCAGATGAGCACGATATTCCGCCGAAGCGTGCAGATCGGAATTGAACCCGTGAGACGCAGGGTTTCGCGGAGAAAATAGTCGAGCAGCATTCGGTCCTCGACCTGCAACTGGGCTGCCGTTCACCGACGGTCATGAATCGTCCCTCTCAATGCCCGGTGTGATCGCGTACTCTTTCGTGAGGATCGGAGTCCGGTCAACGCGGATCACAGCGCCATGCCGAACAGGACGAGCAGAATGACGACGATGGCCATGAGCCCGATCACCCAAATCTCGGGCGCGAGTCCCTCACGGACAGGCTTGTCCGCAATGATCGGAGACTCGTCCAATGGCTGGCTCGGGGGTGTCTTGAGCAAAGCCTCCTCGACCGGTGAGGCCAATTGGGACTGGGTCGCGACCGCGGCGGAAAAGCGTGCAAAGAAATCGTCGGCGATCTGTTTTGCCGCGCCGTCGATCAGCCGTTGACCGACCTGGGCAAGCTTTCCGCCGATGGTTGCCCGCGCAGCGTAGGAAAGAACGGTCGAGCCGGCTTCCTGCTCGAGAACCACTTCTGCCGCGCCCCGCGCGAATCCGGCGACGCCGCCTAGGCCCTCGCCCTTGAGCACGCAACGCCGCGGCGGATCGAGCTCACTCTGCTCGATCGCACCCTTGAACGTCGCCTTGACCGGTCCGATGCGAAGGGTCGCGGTGGCGACAAAATGATGATCGCCGTCTCTCGCGAGGTTCTCGCAACCGGGAATGCACAATTGCAGAACTGCCGGGTCGTTCAAGGCCGTCCAGACCTGATCCGGCGTGGCCGGAATGACGTAGCGGCCCGTAAACTCCATGGCTCATGCTCCATCCCGGCACGGATATTGAATTTTATAACAGTGGGTTATCGGTCGCTTGCACCGGCCAGACAATATTTGACGCCACTTCGCCAGTCCTGCTTTTCTGTTCTTGAAGCTTGTGTTACGGTTTGATCAAGTTTTCAAGGTAATGGCGTTTTGGGGGGGTAGGGAATGGAGTCGAACGTGGCGCCGCCTGGCGTCCCAGCCGAGGCGTTCGAAGTTTCCGGCTCGATAAAGTGGTTCGATGTCGCCAAGGGGTATGGCTTCATACGACCGACCGCGGGCCCGCAGGGGGATATTCTTCTCCATCTGACTTGCGTGCGGCAATCCGGATACAAATTTGCGCAAGAGGGCGCAAAGGTCGTTTGCGAAGCGGTCAAGGGGCCGAAAGGCCTGCAGGCGCGAAAGTTGCTGCTGCTCGACAATTCGATGGCGTCGGCACAATCGGAGCCATCGCAGCGGCCGGCAAGGTTCAGCGTCGCACCGCGCGGTCCTGCATTCGAAGCGACCGTGAAGTGGTTCAATCGTGGCAAGGGGTACGGCTTTGTGTCGCGTGGCCCCGAATCGCCAGACATATTCGTTCACATGGAACTCCTCCGCCGCAGCGGTATCCGCGAATTGAACCAGGGGCAACGTGTTCGCGTGAGAGTGGGCGACGGGCCCAAGGGAGAGCTCGCCGCGGAAATCGCGGTGCTTGAAGGATAGCTCGACCGTCACGGCCTGTGGCAGTATCCGTGCGTCTCTCGCGGCTCAGTTCCAAATGAAGCGCAAACACCTGTTCGCCATCGCTATGCTTGCGTGCCAGCAAGGAGGTCTTGCTGCGAACACGGCATCGGCCAATTCAAAGGCCTCCCTACCGCTGGAAACCGTCATCATCGAGGCTGCGGGGGGGCCCGTCCGTTTCTCGGCGGAAATCGCGGCGGACCAGGCGTCGCAGGAAAAGGGCCTGATGTACCGCACCAGACTTGCGCCCGATGCCGGCATGCTGTTCGATTTTCATGCGCCGGAACCCCAGACCTTCTGGATGAAGAACACAATTCTCCCGCTCGACATGATCTTCATTCGCGCAGACGGCACCATTTCTTCCATCGCGCCCGACGCCGTGCCCTATTCGGAGACACCCATTCCGTCCACCGAACCGGTTCGCGCGGTGCTTGAGATCAATGCGGGGCGCGCCGCGGCGCTTGGGATCGAGCCTGGACAACGCGTCCACAGTGCAATTTTCGGAAACGCACTCCCCGGCCAGAAGTAAAACTGCGTTATTGAAGCAGAGGAAGCGAAGTTGTAAGGGACGACGCCTTTCGGTGGCCGGAGTTCCGACTGAGACCGGGGCGTGGCGCAGTCTGGTAGCGCATCTGCTTTGGGAGCAGAGGGTCGCGTGTTCGAATCACGCCGCCCCGACAGTCGGTTAGGCCGTTTTGTTCAAGTCGGTTTTGTCGTTAGTTTTGCAGTTTTCGATCTCGATACGTTCGATTCTGCGGATACGGTCGCGGAGCAATTCATCGCGCTTAACGTACATGTCGATGAGCCGCTCAACGTGTTCCGGACTCCACGCCAAGATGTCCGCAATCTCGCGAGTCGTGAGCCCCGCGCGGTAGAACTTGGTCGCGGCGGTCCCACGCAGATCGTGAAAGTGTAAGTCACGGTCCCCAAGCCCCGCGCGGTCCATCGCGTCTTGCCACGATGCGCCAAAGCCGGTCTTCCATGGCTTCCCATAGGTGTTCGTTAGAACGGTTTTCGCGCGCTTGGGGATGGTCGCGAGCAGAGCACGCAATTCAGCCGTGATGGGAATCAGTGCCGACCGGCGCCCGCGGCTCTTGCTTGTCCTCAAGTCGATCGCGAGTTCGCCAACGCAGGACCACTCAAGGCGCAACAGGTCGCCTTGTCGCAAACCCGTGAGTGCGGCGAGCCGTGCGGCCCAAGCAACCTCTGGCGAAGCTGCGCTGCAAAGCAGCTCAAGGTCCGGATCGGTCCAAATGATGTCGCTACGTGCGCCCGACTCGTAGCGGTTTTCGATTCCCCCGCACGGATTCGTTGCAAGCACGCCCTCTGCGTGCATGAACGCAAAGACGCGGGACAATGCCTGTTTCGCCATGTCCGCCGTGCGCGGCGTGCTCGACCACTTGTCCAGCCATTTGCGAATGTCCTTCCTAATCGCGGGCCGATCAAAGAGACGGACGGGCAGGGGACCGAAATGCTTTTGCGCGGCGTCCAGCAAGGGTCCCCAATTCTCTTTTGTCGATTCCGCTAGTTTGTAATAGGGGCGCCCGCCGCGAGTGTCCGGGCTGCCCCGATACAACCCAACCCATGCGCCAAACTTGGTCCGGTCCATATTCGACGCGGGCGTTCGCAGCGTGGCGAATTCTTCGATGAACTCGGGGGTCCCAAACGGGGCCAGGATGCGCGCCCCGCCGCGCGTCACGTAGTAATAGTCCTTGCCCTTCGACGTGACCTTCGCCAAGCCCTTCAGGTTCATCTTAAACGTAGCCATTGGCCCTCCGGAACTCGACAAGCTCCGTATCCGCCGGATCGTCCACCACGTCAGACACCGCAATACCGTCCAGCTTCAGGCAAGCCCGTTTCAATGCCTCAACGCTTACGCGACCGGTCGCATTCATTCGCGGGAGAAAGCCCCTTCCTGCGTACTTGTCGAAGGTCGCCACGCTCATTCCACATAGCCGGGCCGCTTCCTGCCGGTCCACCATAAGCGGCGGGGCCTCGCGTGCAGATTCCAGCAACGCTTTTAATGCGCTGCCAAATATCTCGAACTCGGCGGGGACTTGCGGATACGCGTGCGGGACGGAAAGCGCGCCGGGCTGAACTTCAATCACTTGAAAACTTTCACTTTGAAACACGTCATGCGGCCCAACATGACAGGCCCATCGCGACCGTCAAGAATTGCGAAACGTTTGCCAAAAGAATTTTGTCAACACTGACTGGATGGTACGCTTTGCTTTCCTTGTGGGGGATAACCGATCTGAACATGCCGAGCATTGCTGATCTTCGACAGTGGGTGGTCAAGAAATGGGTACACCCGGATACGAAAATTGTTTTCGTGACAAACTTGCTGTCAATTCATGATTGACCGACGCGCGATAACGGAAGCGCTATTCGGCACTGGCACGCAAATGGCACGCAACTGCATAAAAACGCCTTGAAATTGGGCTAAAGCTGGATGACCGAGATTCGACAAAAATCCAGGCAATCCGCGATACTGAGTGGCAATACCAAAGCTTTTCAAGCTACATGGTCTATGTGTGTAGTTGGCGTAAGTTGGTCGACGTTTCAAGACCTTAGCCTGCAACTTGGTCACAGTGCTGGCACGCAAATGGCACGCACGCTGTAGTCGATCGGGTTGATCCGCACCAAACTCACTGACGTTATTCGCGAACGGCCGATATGGCGTGGGTTGTCGTGGAGGGGCTATGTGCGACACGCGTCCTTTGGCCGAAACCGGAGGTGCGCTCTCGCAGAGCCGGCGCGTAGGGGTCGTCCAGATTGGCGACCTTTACGAGCTTCCGAAGCTCCTGCATAAACTCCTCGATTACGGCTATCGCCTCTTCGCAGTCGGAAGGTTCAGTGGGGCCATACGGATCGTGCGGCGCGTGACCCAATAGAAACTGCCTTTGCTCCCGATCAACCTTACGCTTTTTGAGATAGCGTGAAAGTCCGTGCCGGAAGGAATACGGCGTGTACCCTTTGGGCAAACCTGCCCGTTTAACTGTAGACTTCCAAACTGTCCTGATGCTCTTTATTGGTTTGCCGCGGTAGGAAACGTAGAAAGCGTCGGGGTCGGATTCGGCGGCCAGCCAAGGTCGCAAGGTGGGAGTCACAAGAAGTGTCGGGCGAAATTTCTTGTTTTGGCGCCGTCCAGGGGGGTTCAAGCTGACGGTATTCTGCTCCTCATCAAACTGCAGACGTTTCAATTCGAAAACTGCAGTGGTGCGGGCGAGAGTATTGGCCAAAATCATAATGAACACGAAGAGATGCCAGTCAGTAACGGCATCGAGAAGGCGTGCTGCATACTGGAGAGTAATGGGAACGCCCATCGTTGGCGCCGAGCGCCTATCTTCGTCGGTTTCAATCTTCTGTACTTCTGGAAAGTGTGAGAGCTTGCCATCCGCCTTAGCCAAGTTAAGCGCGGCGATACCGGAAACGAGATTTTTGTCGACTGTCGCGGGACTCAATCTTCCCTCGCCGATGTATCTTCGGAATTCCTCCTGTCGCACAGTAGTTATCTCGGAGACAACGCTGTCGCCCCAATACCCAAACCATCTTCGGAGATTTATCTTGATCTGGCGAGCGCCGGCACGGAGTCGACCGTGTTTGAACCAATACCGGAGAAGGCAGAACACAATTGGCACAACCTCCGGATTTCTACCGTCAGGCGACTGTTCATCGAGGGCATGCCGTGCGACCAGCAAGCACGCTTCCTTCCAAACGGTGGTTCGGAGGCTTTCCCTTTTGGTTTGTCGACCCTGATAGCATGTCAGCTGGTACGGGTGATTAGGGCCGGTTCTGCCAGGCTTTTTGCTTGGCCAGAATCGTCCAACTTGCCCTGGGTGGACCTTCGGTTTGCCCATGATTAACTCCGGAATTGACGCGCGTTAGCGCGGCTCGCGCCGGCGCGAGGGCTTCGGCCGACCGAAAGTGAGTTCTGCTAGGTCGCACAGAACTTTTTTGTCGAGTTTACTGACGTCCGTGTCTAAGAATTTTGTTTCGGTTTCGGTCACGGTTGCGTCTCCCTCAACAGCTGGCTTCGGCTGAGGGGGCAACGTCGAAACGTCCCGGTGCCGCCGCTGCGTGTCTCTGGTAGGCATGGTTTGGTTCTCCAGATATTCGGTGACTTGCTCAGGCGTGTAGAAAATCCGCGCACCAATCCGGATGAAGCCAAGCTTTCCGCGCACGCGCTCATTCCGAACCGTGCATGGCTTCACGCGGAGCAAATCTGCGACTTCACACTCGCTAAGGAGCCGAACCTCACCCATGCCCCGACCCATGGAGGCCGCCAGTGATCCGAAACCGATCAATGGCTCTAGGAGCGTTACGTGAGGCAAAGCTCGTGTACTGTTGTAAGCACGGACGGTAAGTGCATGTAAATAGCGAAAAAATTGGCTGCCTGGCTTGACATTGAGACCAATATCTGCAATCAATGTCAAATAATATGGCAGACAATGTTATGAAACGTGGCAGATATAAGCTACCAACACTGTTTGGCTCCGTAGTTTTGTCGATTCTGTTCAGTCGCGCGCTCCCCTTCGAATGGCTAGACATCACAACTTCCGCATCCGATGCACCGGTTCAGAATCTCCCTTGGGAAAAACCTCGCACTTCCACGCCGAGAGTTGCCGCGCGTAAGGATGCTCTCGTCGCCACGCGATGTTGAACGGGGAAGGGTGCGCCGCCAAAATCCGGCGCTCCATTTCGAACGCATTCTTCGTGAAGCGAAACCCGATGATCGCGTTTCCACACAACCAACGTGTGAGCGTGCACTGTCCGCGTACGTTGCAGGCGGGCGTTCCAGATCGCGATATCGCTTCTCGCATGTATTCAACCGCCAGGAGCGATTTCCGGAGACTTGAGAGATTTCCGATCCTCATGTGCTGCTTGAATCGCTCCCCCAACCAATTCGCCGCTCCCACGTAAAGAAGTGCATGGCGGCGGATTGTCAGCGGTCGGCGTCCGTCCAGCTTGTACCAATCTGTCGCTTCAAGCAGACGGCTGCCGCCGCGAAGGAAGAAACCGTAGCAGCCCGGCTTGTCGGGGACGGGGTGTGCGTGATCTATGAGATCGCGCACAGATATGAATTCAAATTTCGTGAGATCGGGGCAACGCATCGCGCAATCAAGCCGCTAACGAGGTGTCGCGCCGCGTCCACAACGGGCGGTGTTTTCAGCTAAAGTTTCCATGTGGAGGCGACAGTCGACCTGTCTTGCGAAGCGTTGTGCCGCTCGATAGGCATCGAAGCGGCGTTCACGTGTGTAGCCGTCCGCTTCTTCCCATAGGACACGATAATCGGACTTACCTGGCTTCGCGAAGATTGATGCGCTCATTTTCACCTCGGTGTAATTTGGGTCGGTCGTCATCGTCCGGTCTTGCGCGCTGATCCGGCGCCGCCCGCGATTTCGCACGAGCTTTTCGGGAGGAAACGGCTTAAAACGAGTGGCAGTCGAAAGCATATGACGCACATCATGTTGGCCTCCGGCTGCCATATGGCAGCGGGCGGCCACGTTGTCAAGTGGGGGGTCGATTGGCCAAGCAGACGGAATCACGCCTGACGGGGGCGCAGCTGCGCGCGGCGCGGGGCCTCTTGGGCCTTACCCCTGCTGAGCTGGCTGAGGAAACGAAACTAGGGGAGAGAACCGTCAGACGGGCGGAGAAGGAGAACGGTGTTGTCCGCCTCACACCGGTGAACGAGGCTCGCCTTGTCTCGGTCCTACAGGAGCTGGGAGTTCAGTTCATCGCGGAAAACGGCGGGGGTGCAGGCGTTCGCCTAATAGACACCTCGCTCGCGAAGGCGAGGAGAGCGACAGCCAAGCGCAAGACCAGCCGTCGCTCCAAGAGCAAGTAGCCCGGTCGGCCACCGCAGGGGACTCATCGTGACCAATTCCGAAGGAAAGCCCACCGGCCGCGTTGGCAAAGTCGAAGCGATCGGCGACGACCATGGAATCACCGTGTTCGACGCGGAAAATCGCGCTCTCGCCATTTTCACGTTCCATGATCCCATGGAGGCGCTGCATCACGAGACTGCCCTGCGGGCGATTCTGCGCCGCGCCACGGCGGTCGTCGCGCCCAGGATGTCGTGGAGGCGCGCGACGAGATTGCGAAACTAAGAAGGACACTTGTGGAAGCAAGGAAGATTGCAGCGGAGGCGTCGGACGCCCTGTGGAGGGGAAGGGTGTGCCCGCGGGCTGGATCGCACCGCCGGTTAAGAACTGAAGGGCAAAGGGCGAGAGCGCCACGGTCATTTGTCGAGTGAGAGGGACATGCCAAGAAGCGCGACGTGCGAAATACCCAAGGGGACTGGAGCGTGGCGTGAAGTCTCAGTCTCTGATGCACTACCGCTGAAAGGCCGCGTCAAAATGCGCTGCCCGGAATGCAAGGGGCCGGTTCGGCCTCATGATGCTTCCGCAGACGGAAGCATGAGCGCCCGCTTTGAATTTTGAGGTTGGGCCGTATGAACGCCGTTGAGATCGAAGAAGCCATTTCGGCCCTCGCCGAGCATGCATTTGACGCGGCTGAGTTTCCGTTCGCTTTCCTTCAGGCATTCGGGAACAAGGAGACGACCATCAAGCGGCTGCGCGCGGGCGCATCGAATAAGTCCGATTGTCTCTCACCATTTCGTATCTATCCCCTAATGGCGAGAGTCGGTTCATCGCGCGTAGAGAATTTTCCGACCGTATATCGCTCTTCGTCCAAGTCCGGGCTGATCATGGCGGTTGCATAGATTATCTGATGATCCACCACGCTCTCGTCCGATATCCGCGTGATTTGGTGTTGAAAATTGTGACTTCGCTGCGGTTCCATTCCTTTATCTTCGATCGTGTCGATGACGCAAAAGCGTGGGTGGCGGAAATAGGGCTGTTTGGTTGCAGCCGCCAAGAAACCCAAGAAGAAGCTGCTCTTCAGAATCACGCGCGAGCTTGCTGAAAAGTAAGTTTGACCATCGACACTTAGTTTGTTGCTCGCAAAGTCAAACTGAATTTCATTTGGGTTCTCGAAAGAATCCTGACGACGTAGATCGTTCTTCAATAGTGTTCTAATTTCATCCGCAATTGCTGTGTATGCGCGCGCGAGCCGGTCCCGCTGCGACGTGCGCAAGGCCTCGTTCTGGTCGCGCAACGTCGTCATGTGCCGGTTCAGCTCTGATTTCTTAGTGGATAACGCCTCTACCATTCCAATAATACGCGCAGTCTCTTCCAGATTCTCGATCTCCCGGTCCAGATAACCCGCTCGGCGATTAAGTTCGCGAACTATCACGGATGCCGTGGTGGAGGGGAGCCGTCTGAGTTCACCGAGCTTGCGCGCCGCATGCTGCCATTCGTTATCCAAAGCCTGACTCTTCTGATCCAATTCTGCAAGCGACTCTTCTCTCTTATTCTGCAATACTCTGGATTGCTTCAACTGGATGGACATATCGTTGATCAGTGCAACGATGCGGTTCTTAGCCCGACTCTCATCGAAAGGTGTCTTGCAAAGAGGACACGATGTCGTAGTGTCAGCACCGTTTGTTATCGGGGCGAAGCAGGCTGGGCAGGCCTGAAAGCGGATATCGCCCAGATGTTCTGCAACCGTCGCTGCGTCGGTGAGAGCAGCCACTTTAGCTTCCAGATTTCCGATAAAAGCGGCAGAGTCCGTGATTTCAAAATTCAGAGCATCTCGACGTTGGCGCGCTGCACCCAGCTCTGATTGAGTGCGTTGAACCTCAGCATACGCGTCTTGTTGCGCCTTTAACGATAAGCCACCCGTTTGGGTGTCAATGTAGACATCTTTCTCGGCATCCTCAATTTCAGCTTGCAGCTTCTTGCGTTCTTGCTCCAGGACGGCCCTTCGACCCTGTAGCCAATCGGAGGTCATAGGCTGTTGGGCCTGCCCCAGCACGGAGATCATACTGCTCAACTCCGCACTGGTGCTATCAAAGTCACGTTGAAGCGTGCGGAGTTCGATTTCATTCGTATAAAGAACGTTGTCGTAGGCCCCGCACAGCAACCGTCCGATCATGTCGCGTAGAACTGGCGGATCAAAACGCTCAAATCGGAAGATCGAATCAACGGGGCTTAGTTGATCGGCATATAGCAGGCGGAGAATTTGATGCATCGTGACGCTACCAGACAATTCGCCGACAACTTCGGGGACGCCTAGTAGTCGGAATAATGCTTGTGAAAAACTTTCTCGATTGACGCTCTTGGCGTATGGATAACGTATCCAGTCAGCCACTGTCGCGCGCATTGCTGCTTCGAAAGTGCCGCCATAAATATCCATCGGCTGTCCGCGCGTAACTGAAATGTCTCGGCTCAAAGTCGCGGCGTGTCCGTTTAGGCTGACTTCGACAAATACCTTTGAACACAACGCCGCGACTTCACTCCAATCAGTGAGGTCACCCCCAAGCCCGTAAAAAATGAAATTTAAGATCGTGGATTTTCCCGAAGAGTTCTCGCCCCGGATAATGTTTACTCCGGAGTGAAATGGTTCGTCATATACGCGTTGCCGATTACGTTCGATCACGAGACGCGTAACGATTAGTGTTGGATCAAACCGCGTCATAGCGGTGCTCCATCAAATGCGTTCTTGCCTTCAATCCTTTTGCGCCGGTCAAATCATACTCTGATCCCAAAACTGCCAAAAACGCGATTAGGTCCTTTTCCTTGCCATTCTCCTCCGCGATCCTCTCAGCGATGAGTATGGGGATAATCTTCTCGGTTGGAACGATCTGCGAGACAGTGAGTGGGTTTGGCTCGACAAAGAGGCGGGAGGCGAGCGTTTCCGTCGCGGCCGCTTGAATCGGCTGCATCCGGTCGAACAGGCCGCGAGAATCTGGCTGCTCGCCGTACGGCTTCTTCCATTCGTATGTACGGGCGATTTTTCGATATTGGCGATGGGACTGTGCGAGATTAATCTCTCCAATGCGAAATGGAAATAATAGGAAGAAGTCGAGAATCCTCAGCTTGTCCCGATGGATCGGCGAAACTCTTGAAACAACCGGCCAAAGGCGGAGAAACCTAAACACCGTGTGGAATGGATCGAATGCCGATTCGTAAGAGAGCTGAATCATTCGTTCCACCTGACGAAGCATTGCTCCGCAAGCCAATACACCATGCCCATCACAGCGGTGTGGTTGAGAGTGAATACGCTGGTGCCGCACTCGGTAATCGTTGGCAACACGATTTTGTCATTGATGAGTTGATTGATTTCAGCGGGCTGCAACTCGCCGAGTTTCGGGAGGACGAACATCGAAAACTCGTGTTCGGCGCGTGCCAAAAAGTAAGCGAAGATTTCTTGCGCCGACGCGTACAGCGACCACGTCTCTAAAAGCTTCGCAAAGTGTTCTTTTTTTGCAAACGCCGTGATGATCTCAGCCTTTCGCTGCGCCGCGATCAATTTCGCCTCAAGACCGACTACGCCGTCTCCTGCTATGTGATTGTAGAAGAATTGAAGATTTTCTACCGTGTGCTTGATCTTGTCGTTGCCATCCATTTCCGCGCGCAGCTTCTGGAGTAGCTGCGCGACGACGCCGTCTGATTTTATCTCTCCGGAAAGGTGGTAGTGAACCTCCTTATTACCGGCAACGATATCCTCACCGGCATGAGCGCCGCTCTGATCGACGGTATTTGACATTCAATCGAATCCGCCACCGCTAACGCTTGCTACCGCCCACAATGTCTCCACCAGCATGCGCTTTGCTTTGGTCCACGATAGAGCCTGAGCCTCGCACTTGCTTCTTCGTGAAATGGAAGGTCAGCAGGGACCCGCCGGCTAGTCCAACTAGAAAGCTAATGACCTGGGAGAGGTATTGACTGATAATGTGAAACATCGCCCGAACTCCAGCCTTGGATAGTGAGTCTCGAGACTAGCAGAAGTTGAGATCGCCTGTTCCAGAGCCAAAAACCTGCTTTTTGGCCCACTAGCGCGCAGGAATTCCGCGGGCGGCGTGGTGGGGCGGAGACGATTTCGGCGAAACAAATGCCGAATTTCACGAAACCTATCGGCAGCTCGATCTGACAGCTAACGGAATTGGTTGTTTCACCGCAACGCCGCATTCAGCACCCACGCCAACCGCACCCCCGCCTTCTCGATCTGAATCTTTGCCGTCCCGCTCTCCTGCTGCGCGTAATCCGCAGGCAAAATTACGGGTGCGTCTGTCCCACCCGACCCCCGCAGTTTCCCATATATCTCGCGTCCCGCCACTCGAAATGAGTCGTTCGCCCAATCTGCCGCCGTACCCGTCCCCCAGGCACTCCGCTCGCTCGGCGTGATCTGAGCCTCCAGCTCATGCGCAACGTCTGCCGGATCGGATCCGATTGCCCTCACGACAGCGGCATCCCAAACCGCGTGTAGATTGGTCTGCCGGCCTCCGAGAATCACGTGGACTTCGTTGCCGCCGCGGTCGTTGTTGTTCGAGGCGTGAAGGGGCTGATGCACGTCGCCCACGAAATAAATCAGGAATCGCAGCGCCGCAGCCCGGACGGGCGCCGCAAGGCTCTTGTCCCCGATGGTCCGCTTGTCGCGCTCGATCTGCCCGACCACGCAATCATCGCCCGGGCAATCCCGGGCAGCACTGTAGCCGAACGAGCCAATCGGGATATCAACGTAATGCCATGGCGCCGTGTCGCGGCGCATCGGGCGTTTCTCGTCGGCCCACGTCGACGCGTCCACCATCGCGGACTCCGCTGACCTGGGCGCGAGTAGCCGGCGTCAGTTCGCTCGCTGCGATATGCGCAATGATTTGGTGACCCTCGTTGCCCCACGCGAGGGCGGCGGAGGGCATTGCGGCAATGAGAGCGGGGGCAAGAATACAGGCAGTATTTGGGCGCATGTAGCAATAGTCGCAGATTTGGCAGGTGATTTCACTGGAATCGTTGACACTACTTACTAATTTTGAGACTATCCGTTGTTCCCTCCAGAACACAAACTCGCCGGACCCCCACACGGTCCGCGATCAACTATCTACGCCAAAAGGTGACTCATGCAAGCTCTCGCCGCGCCTTCATTTGAATCACGCATTGTTCCACAAAGCCGCCCCATTCATGATGCATCAGGCAAAGTCATTGGCTACGAGCACAATGAGTATCTCCGACCCGGAGAAAGGGTACTGTCCGCGCTCGGCGACGCCGCATGGACCGTCTTCAAATCCCGCTATCGCGATCCGTTAACCTGTTCGGAGCTGGTTACCGTGCTTGTGCCTGATGGTCCGGGGCGCGAAAGACAAGTTGAAATGGCGGCGTCCGCGGTGCGGCGAATTTAGCCGTCTCTGCGTATGAGCTGGGACGAGGCGTCCGTTCGGCGGGCTAAACCGGGCAGGTTTCGTCGCAAGACTATTGGGGCATCGTCCCGCACGCCACTTCCAACGACTGATTTGATGGCGCCTAATTTGCTGTCGGTTCCGCGCCTGCCCCAATCTCTGATCCAGCACGGCAACGTAAGCGGGATATCGTTGGCCGACGCGCCGCAGTGGACAACGTGGCGGCAACTTCATCCCTGCTGCTTGCGCAAGAGTACGAGCCATTTATGGTCAGTGCTTCTGACGTCGAGCGTGTTGGTCAGCATGTGATTAAGCAGCGGATAATACAGATTGCCATTATCTAGTCCTTCGATCAGGAGATGAGTGCCTCCGCCAGCGATCTCGGTGAAGCAAAATATTCGCCAACCAGTGTATCCGCCGAATTCGTTCTTAAAGTTGATGTTTCCACACGTGCAGTAACTTCCGTGCCCGCCCGGTTCGTAACCTACGAACGCGCCGTCTATGTGCGCTGATCGAAAATCGGGCAGCCGCTCATCGAGTGCATGACCAGCATCGATGACAATCTGTGTTTCCCTGATATCGGCTGGATTCGAGCGTTGCGGTGTCCGAGTACCGGCGCCAATTGGTGTGGGGGAGAATGCCGCCCGGATGTTTGGGTCGTAAACCACTCCCGCGATGCCAGCACCAGCCGTTACAATGCAGGCCACTAGTATTGCAAAGACGCGTGACATGGCACCGGCTCCCCGTCTCAATGACGGGGCCTATAGTTCCCATCTTCCCTTTCAAATTGGTTAGGAACGATAGTTCCTAGACGATTTAAGCCGACTCCCGCCCCCATGCCGGGATGCGGCTGGAGCAAGTGATCGGGACCAACGTGAGGCGCCTGCGCAAAGCCCGA
>DATMPH010000061.1:0-504949 GCA_035567755.1 Rhizomicrobium sp. | reverse complement strand
GAACAGGCGCTCACACGCATCGATTCGACAAGCGGCGACTGGTACGACACCTCGGCGCATTTCGTGTGGATCGGCGATCGCACGCGCGAGGCGTCGGGCGCCCATGTCGAGTTCTGCCGCGGCATCAAGAATCCCGTCGGCCTGAAATGCGGTCCATCGCTCGAGGAGAGCGAGTTGCTCAGGCTTCTCTCCATCCTCAATCCCGAGAACGAACCTGGACGGGTGACGTTGATTTGCCGCTTCGGGGTCGACAAGGCGACAGAGAAATTGTCACGCCTGATCCGTGCCGTGGTGCGGGACGGCGCCGCGGTCGTGTGGTCCTGCGATCCCATGCATGGGAACACGATCACATCGCATACGGGTCTCAAGACCCGCTCTTTCGAGCGGATCCTCAAGGAGGTGAAGACATTTTTTGACGTGCATCGTGCAGAAGGCACGCACGCCGGCGGCGTGCATGTCGAGATGACAGGCCAGAACGTCACCGAATGCCTGGGGGGCGCGCAGGCGATTTCGGAAGAGGATTTGTCGCGCCGCTACAACACGCATTGCGATCCGCGGCTCAATGCCAATCAGGCGCTTGAGCTTGCTTTCCTGATGGCGGAGAGTTTGCGCGCCGAGCGCCTGAAGGATGCGCGCTTCGCGGCCTCGGCCTGAGGTTGTCGGGCAGGGGGAAGAGGGGGGCGATACATGGGCGCGGCGCGCCTGCTTGCGAAGGGCTGGGTCCTGTTTTGCGTTTACGGGGGCGGCTTGGCGCTCGTCCGGGCGTTGGCCGCCGGTGCGCCAGCCGCAGAAACGGCATGGACGATTTCGGTCTGCGTGGTTCTGTTCGGAGCGATGGGACTCTTGTTCATCTCCGGATACGGCCTGTCGGCGGGTCATGTCCGCCTGTTCGCCGCCACCGGGCTGAAGCCCTCCCAGATCATCCCGGGTTTCAATGAGCTGGTGTTTCTGGGGTTCGCCCTTGTCATGTTCTGCATGCAGAACTTCTACGCGCCCGCACAGCACACGGGTCCCGTTGTCGATGCAATCGAGAGCGCGATCCGCTTCGCCGTCTTCGGACAGCGCGCATTCGCTGACGCGCTCCTGCTGTGCGGCAAGGATGGAGGCCGGCTGTTTGTTTCGGCGGTTTCCTGGATGCTGGCGTTCATATTTCTGGCCTCCGCGCTGTCGCGCGTCCGGCTCGCCGCCGCTATCGTGCGTATCGAACGGAAGCACAATCCCGAAGCGCTCGGCGCGCAACCGCTGGCATTTGCACTTGGACTCGCTGCCGTTGCCGGCGTCCAGCTTCTCTATGTTGGCACCGGTTACCGTCTTCTGTCGTGCCCTGTGCTCGAGGGAATCTGGGGTGACACCGTGATCGGTGTCGGTCCTCTGGTCTTCGCCTATGTCGTAGTGGCCGCGCTGACAAACCTGCTCGCGCTCGGGCCGGAGGACTAGCGGCTTTTTTGGATGCCTTCCGTCACTCCTTTGCCAGACGCACCAGCATCTTGCCGAAATTCTCGCCCTTGAAGAGACCGATGAAAGCTTCGGGAGCTTTTTCGATGCCGTCCAGGATTGTCTCGTGCCATTTCATCTTTCCCGCCTTCGCCCAGGCCGCCATATCGCGGATGAAATCGGGCATCATGTCGAAATGATCGCTGACAATGAATCCCCTGACCGTCAGCCGCAGCGGAATCACCATGACGATGTTCGGCGGACCCGACGGCAGCGCCGTGTCGTTGTACTGCGCGATCATTCCGCACGCAGCGATGCGGCCGGAGGGGCGCATATTGGCGAGCGCCGCATTCAGGTGTTCGCCTCCGACATTCTCGAAATACACGTCGATGCCGTCCGGCATCGCCTTGCGGATCGCTGCGTCGAGAGCACCGCAGCTTCGATAGTTGATCGCGTGGTCGACGCGCGCCTCGCGCACGAGCCAGTCGCATTTCTCATCGGAACCGGCGGACCCCACGACCATGCATCCCTTGTTCTTCGCGATCTGGCAAACGACGGACCCGACCGCACCACTCGCAGCCGAGACGAATACGCGCTCGCCGTCCTTCAAGCCTGCGATTTTGAGAAGGCCGGCATAGGCGGTGAGGCCGGGCATACCGAAGGTCCCCAGATAGGCCTGGATGGGAGCCATGGCCGGATCGATTTTCTGCAGATCGCCGCCGCTGGACAGAAACCACTCGCGCCAGCCGGAAAAATTGGAGACGTAGTCGCCCTCTCCGAACCGGGAATTGCCGTTCGAGGCGATGATTTTTCCAACGGCGCCGCCGCTCAGCGCCTCCCCGATCTGGAACGGCGGGACATAGCTCGCCCGCTCGGTCATCCGGCCCCGCATATAGGGGTCGACCGACATGAACATGTTATGCACAAGAACCTGCCCGGGACCGGGCTCTCCTACGGAGGTCTCGGCGAGCTCGAAGTCTCTGGGGCTCGGCATCCCGGCAGGCCTGCTTTTCAGGCGGATTTCCCGGCTTTTTGGCATGGTTTTCTCCCAGTTCCTAGGGAACTGAGCCTAGCAGCGCGCCGGAGCGTAACAAGGCGAAACATTTTATGAGTCGCCTGCGGGCGGCATCTGTGGCTCATAAGTCCCGGAATTTGCCCAAGGATTCCCTTTGCACGTTGCCCAGAACCAGAGTCTCCGCCCGTTGCGGGCCGGAGTCGTCGGGATCGGAGCGTTCGGCCGCCATCACGCGGCCAAATACGCATTGATGGAAGGCATCGAGCTGGTCGGCGTTGCCGATCCGTGCGTCCAGGCGCGCCGCACCGCAATGGCTGCCCATGGCGTCCCCGTATTCTCCGACTGGCGCGAGCTTCTTGGTGCCGTGGATGTCGTCAGCGTGTGCTCGCCCGCAATCACCCATGCTTCCATCGTGCGGGCATTTCTGAATGCCGGTTCGCATGTGCTGGTCGAAAAGCCCATCGCAACACGCCTCGCCGAAGCGGACCAGCTGATCGCGCTTGCCGAAGCCGCTGGCCGCGTCCTGACCGTCGGTCACCAGGAACGCTTCGTCTTCGCCCATGCCGGCCTGCTCGATTATGACGACGCGCCGCTCTCGGTGGAGTGCTGGCGCATGGGCGGTTGGACGGGGCGGGGCGTCGATGTGAGCGTCGTGCTCGATCTGATGATTCACGATCTCGATCTCGTGCACCGTCTGGTGCCCGGCGGCCTTTCGGACGTCGAGGCGACAGGCTACAGCGTGAAGAGCCGGTACATGGACGAAGTCACCGCGCAGGTCGGGTTCGAAAACGGCGCCGAGGTTCAGCTGACTGCGAGCCGAGTCGCAAGAGTGCGGCGTCGCGGCATGCGCGCGGTATACGCGGACGGCGTGATCGAGCTCGACTTCATCGCCCGGACTGTGCGCAACACGACGCGGCGCCACCTCAACCCTGTTGTGCTTGACGACCCTCTTGGCGAGGCAGTGGCTGCATTCGTTAGCGCCGCCCGCGTGGGCCGCATAGCGTTCGTGCGGCCGGAAGAAGCCCGCCGTGCGCTGGCGACTGCGCTTCTGATCGAGAACGCCTGCGCCGAAACATTGCCCGCCCGCGCCACCGGCACCTACGCCGCCCACGCGTAGCCTCGGGTGAGGGGGACGCGTCCCCGGCAATTTTTCTTTCTTCTGATCTGCTTTAAACCACCGCCATGACGGACACGTTTCGCATCGGCATGGCGCAGCTCAATCCAGTGATGGGCGACATCGCGGGCAATATCGCCAAGGCGCGCGCGGCGCGCGCCGAAGCTGCGCAGGCCAGCGCCGATCTCGTTCTCTATTCGGAACTCTTCGTGGTCGGCTATCCGCCCGAGGATCTCGTGCTCAAGCCGGCGCTCCAGGAGGACGTGCGCCACGCTGTCGAAAAATGGGCCCGCGAAACGGCGGATGGCGGACCTGCCGTGCTGGTTGGTGCGCCCTGGGTCGAGGACGGCAAGCTCTACAATGCGTGCCTGCTCCTCGATGACGGGCGCGTTGTGGCGCGCAGCTTCAAACGCAACCTTCCGAACTACGGAGTCTTTGACGAGAAACGTGTATTCGCGCCCGGTCCGTTGCCCGAACCCTTCGACATACGCGGTCTTCGCATTGGCGTTCCCGTCTGCGAAGACATCTGGACGCCCGAGATCGTTGCCTACCTTGCCAGGACCGGCGGCGAGATTCTTCTCGTGCCCAATGGTTCGCCCTTCGAAGCCGGTAAGGAAGATGTTCGCCTCGGTCTTGTGAGCGCGCGCGTCGCCGAAAGCGGACGGCCGATGATCTATCTGAACCAGGTGGGAGGCCAGGACGAACTCGTCTTCGACGGCGCGTCCTTTGGCGCAAACGTCGACGGCGTGATCGCCGTTTCGCTGCCCGCCTGGGAAGAAAGGATCGTCGTGACCGAATGGCGCCGAACAGGCGGGGGTTGGATCTGCGAGCCAGGCGAGCGCTCTCTAGGCGAGGATCGCTGCCAATCCATCTATCACGCGATGGCGCTGGGCCTCAGAGATTACGTCAACAAGAATCGTTTTCCCGGCGTCGTGCTCGGACTCTCGGGGGGAATCGACTCCGCATTGTCGGCAGCGGTCGCCGTGGATGCGTTGGGCGCGGATCGCGTGCGCTCGGTGATGATGCCGTCGCGCTTCACCGTGCAGGAGAGCCTCGACGATGCGGCAGCCTGCGCGCGCCTGCTTGGAACGGAATACGAAGCCATCCCGATTGAAACCGCCGTCGAGGCGATGGGCGGCCTGCTTGCACCTCTCTTTGCGGGCCGCGCGCCGGATGCGACGGAGGAGAATCTCCAGTCGCGACTTCGCGGCATGATCCTGATGGCGATCTCCAACAAATTCGGCCCCATGGTGCTGACGACCGGCAACAAATCGGAGATGAGCGTCGGCTATGCGACGCTCTACGGCGACATGTGTGGCGGCTACAACGTGCTGAAGGACGTATACAAGACGGAGGTCTATGCGCTCGCTCGTTGGCGCAACAAGGCGTTTCCGAAGGCTGCGCTCGGGCCGAAGGGGCCCGTCATTCCGGAGGAGATTCTCGCGCGTCCCCCGACCGCCGAGCTCCGCGCCAACCAGACCGACCAGGATTCACTGCCGCCCTACGAGATTCTCGATGGAATCCTCGAATGCCTGGTCGAAAAGGAGATGTCGTTCGAAGAAGTGGTGGCGAAGGGCTATCATCCCGCGACGGTCAAGCGCATCGAGCATCTACTCTACATTGCCGAATACAAGCGCCGGCAGGCGCCACCCGGAGTGAAGATCACCTCGCGCAATTTCGGACGCGACCGGCGCTATCCGATCACTAACGCCTTCCGGGACGCGCGATGAGCGGGCTCGTCCGCTTTGCGCCCTCGCCAACCGGGCTCCTGCATGTCGGCAACGCGCGCACCGCCATGCTCAATCATCTCTTCGCGCGCAAAGAAGGTGCCCGCTTTCTGCTGCGGATCGACGACACGGACACGGAGCGTTCGAAGCCGGAATTTGAGGCGGCAATCATCACTGATCTCGAATGGCTCGGCATCGGGCACGACCTCTTTGCACGGCAAGTCCTGCGCGCCGACGCCCATCGCGCCGCCTGCGAGATATTGAAGGCGCGAGGCCGCCTCTATCCCTGCTACGAAACGGCGCTCGAGCTCGATCGCAAGCGCCGGCGCCAGACGGCACAGCGCCTGCCGCCGATTTATGATCGCGCCGCACTCGCACTCTCTCCTGAAGAGCGCGCAAGTCTGGAGTCGCAGGGCCGCCGCCCGCATTGGCGCTTTCTGCTCAGTCACGCGAAAATTGCCTGGCGCGATCTCGTGCGCGGGGACGTAGAGATCGACACCGCAACGCTTTCCGATCCGGTGCTGATCCGCGAAGACGGACGATTTCTCTACACGTTGCCCTCTGTGGCCGACGATGTCGATTTCGGCGTCACGCACATCATCCGCGGCGAAGACCACGTGACCAACACCGCGACACAGATCGAGATCTTCGAGGGGCTCGGAGCGCCGGTCCCGCATTTTGCACATTTTCCCTTGCTCGTCGGATCGGGTGGCGAGGCGCTTTCCAAACGCCTCGGCTCTCTGACTGTCAGATCGCTGCGCGAAGAGGAGGGCATCGAACCGCTCGCACTTGCCTGCTACCTCGCCAGGACCGGAACGTCGGATCCGATTGAACTCAGGGATTCGCTCGCCGCGCTCGCACAGGAGTTTGCGTTTGAGAAAATCGGGCGCGCACCCGCGCATTTCGATCCGGCCGAGCTCACCCATCTGAACGCGAAGCTTCTGCATGCACTGCCATACGCGGCCGTCGCCATGCGGCTCTCGGATATGAACATCGGCGGGGGCGCCGCATTCTGGGAGGCGGTGAAGCCGAACCTGTCGCGCATGCCGGATGCGGCAAATCTGTGGCACATCGTCAAGGGTCCGGTCGCGCCCGTCATCGAAGATGTGCAGCTTGCAGAGCAGGCCGCGGCGCTCCTGCCGCCCGAACCCTGGGACGATGAATTGTGGGTTCGATGGACGAAAGCGATCGGCGATGCGACAGGCGCGAAAGGCCGTGCGCTGTTTCATCCATTGCGGCTCGCACTCACAGGCTGCGAGCATGGACCGGAACTGAAAAAGCTGCTACCGCTGATCGGCCGCGCGAAAGCGCTTGCACGGCTCAATGGGGAAACCGCGTGATGCTCGCGCTCTGGTGTTGCATTTCGGTCCGACGCTGACGCCGTTTCGCTTCCGATCGATATCCAGATTTGCAAAGCAAGTTCCCCATGGTTCTTCGTCTCTACAACACGCTGACGCGAGCGAAGGAAGAATTCGTCCCGCTCGATACTTCGCGCGTGCGGATGTATGTGTGCGGCCCGACAGTTTACGACTTTGCCCATATCGGCAATGCGAGGCCGGTAATCGTATTTGATGTGCTGTTCCGGTTGCTGCGCCACCTTTACGGAGAAGCGCATGTCGAGTATGTGCGCAACGTCACCGACATCGACGACAAGATCAACGCTCGCGCGCAGGAGCGAAGAGGCGGCCGCGCGATCCTCGATGTGGTGCGCGAACTGACGGCGGAAACTGGCCGCATATATCATCAAGATGTGGCGGCTCTGGGATGCCTTCCGCCCACGCACGAGCCGCGCGCGACCGAATTTGTGCCGGGAATGATTGCCCTTATCGAACGCCTTGTCGCCGGCGGGCATGCTTACGAAGCTCAGGGCCACGTGCTGTTCGATGTGTCCTCGAAACCGGACTACGGCAAGCTCGCCCATCGCACTCTCGACGAGATGATCGCCGGCGCGCGGGTCGAAATTGCGCCTTACAAGCGCGGCCCCATGGACTTCGTTCTGTGGAAGCCATCGGACGAAACGCTTCCGGGCTGGCCAAGCCCCTGGGGCCGCGGACGGCCAGGCTGGCATATCGAATGTTCGGCGATGAGCGAAGCGCTGTTGGGCGAGACTTTCGACATTCACGGCGGCGGCATCGATCTCGTCTTTCCACACCATGAGAACGAAATCGCACAGAGCGAAAGTGCTCACGCCGGCCGCGCGCTGGCACGGGTCTGGCTGCATAACGGCTTCCTGAATGCCGAAGGCGAGAAGATGTCGAAGTCACTGGGGAATTTCGTGACCATCCGTGAGCTTCTTGCAGATTGGCCCGGCGACGTCCTTCGGCTCAATATGTTGCGCACGCATTACCGCCAGCCCATTGACTGGACGGTGCGCGGGATGAATGAAAGCTGGACCATCCTCGAACGCTGGTACGAAGGCGCGGAGCCGGTTGCATCACGCAGGATGGGCGAACCCTTCCTCGACGCACTGTTCGATGATCTGAACACGCCCCAGGCGATCGCGGAATTGCACCGGGCCGAGCCGGAGGAACTTGCCGGCGGGTTGGTGCTATTGGGGTTCTCTCCGGATCCTGGACGCATTGCTGCGCGGCCTCCCATACCCGTTGAGGAAATCGCGCACGCCGTCGCGGCCCGCAACTCTGCTCGCAAAGCACGCAATTTCCAGGAAGCCGACCGTATTCGCGAGGAACTGGCGGCGAAGGGCATTTTCCTCGAAGACAACCCGGACGGCACGACGAGTTGGGAAGTAAAGCGTTGAAGTGGCTGCCATGAGCGACCGCACGCGGCCCGACGAAACGCGCGGAATCGCTTACGCCGCGATCGCCTATGTGCTGTGGGGGGCGGTGCCGCTCTACTGGCGGCTCTTCGGCGGCGTATCGCCCTTCGAAGTGATAGTCCATCGAATCGTGTGGTGTGCACTCTTCGTGATGGCGATTACAGTCTCGCGCGGGCGAATTTCCCACGTTGCGGCGATATTCCGAACGCCGCGACTGCTGGCTACGCTTGCGCTGACCAGCGTGCTGATCACATGCAACTGGTCGGTGTACATATACTCGGTTGCAACGCGGCAACTGGTCGAGGCAAGTCTCGGCTATTACATAACTCCACTGATCTCGATCGGGCTGGGCGTGGTGCTTTTTGGCGAACACCTGTCCCGGCTTCGCCTTCTGGCGGTTTGCCTCGCCGGCGTCGCAGTGGCGGTCAAGGCAGCCTCGCTTGGCCACATACCCCTGATCGCATCGGTGCTCGCGTTGTCGTTTGGCTTCTATGGCTATTTCCGCAAGCAGGCGCCAGTGGACGCACTCGACGGTCTGCTCGTGGAGACCGGTATTCTCCTGCCCGCTGCGGCGGGGCTCCTCGTATATTGGTACGTGATCGGCGATGGGTCTTTTCCTTCCGGCTCGATCGGTCACGACTCGCTTCTGATGGCCAGCGGCCCCGTCACGGCAATACCGCTGGCGCTTTTTGCGGCAGGGGCGCGACGCATACGACTTTCGACACTTGGCTTCCTTCAATATCTGGCGCCCTCCCTGACCCTTCTGCTTGCGGTCTTCGGGTTCGGCGAGAGATTCACGCGGCTCGATGTGGTATCATTCGGTTGCGTATGGGGAGCGCTCGTTCTGGTGTCGCTAGACGGACGCCTGTCGCGCTTCAGCGCTCGCGCACCGACAACCGGAGCGTGATTCGCGCCATCGCCTCTGCGGGCGTCGCGACGAAATCCTGGTGGGTCGCGATTTCCGGTCGCGCGAATCCATGCGCGACGACCTGATCGAGAAGCGCCCGGAGCGGCGCGAAATATCCCGCGACGTCAACGACAATGACCGGCTTGGAATGGACCTTGAGCTGCGTGGCGGTGACAACTTCAAAAAATTCATCAAGCGTGCCCAGGCCGCCGGGCAGGATCACGAATGCATCGGCGAGCGTGAGCATACGAGACTTGCGCTGCTGGAGATCCGGTGTGATGACAAGTTCTTCTGCGGATTTGAGCGGCGGCTCAACGCCACGAAGGAACGCAGGCAGAATGCCGATGATCGGCGCTCCCGCGCTTCGCGCGGCGCGCGCCACTTCGCCCATCAGGCCAACAGCCCCGCCGCCGAAAATGAGCCTGTAGCCGCCCTCGCCGATATGGCGGCCGAGTTCGCGAGCGGTTTTCGCATAAACGCGGTCGTTGCCGGGTGAGGAACCACAGAATACGCAGATTGCGGGCTTGTAGCCACGATGTGAATGCGCCTGTTCCGGCGCGGTGCGTCCGGATGCGGATTCTGCGACAGGGTCGTGTCCGCCGGTATTGCGGTGCGCCATTCGGATACCTAAACAAGCTGAAGCGCAAAGTGATTAAACCGGCCTGCGCGGCTCGGCTACGTAAACGCGTCAGATGCGGATACAGTGGCGGGTATAGGATAAAACGGGACCATGGCAAAGCCGCATCCCCTGCTTGAATCCGGCGACGGCACGCCGTCGTTGCGGCCGCTCTACATGTTGTTGCCCTATCTCTGGCCCAAGGGGCGTCCCGACCTCAAATTGCGCGTTGCGGCATCGATGGCGTGCCTCCTGCTCGCGATTGCAGCCACGGCTATATCGCCGCTTCTGCTCGGCTGGCTGACCGACAAACTTTCGCGTAGCACGCCGTCTTCCATTGCGATGGCAGCAACGCTTGGCTTGATCGTCGCCTATGCCTTTTCGCGCGTCGTAATGCAGTTCTTCGCGCAATTGCGCGACGGAGTGTTCGCCAAAGTGCTGTACCACGCGCTGCGCGAAGTGGGCGTCGCCGCCTTCGCCCATGTGCACACGCTCAGCCTGCGCTTTCATCTGGAGCGAAAGACGGGCGGGCTGTCCCGCGTCATCGAGCGCGGTACGAAAGGTATCGATACACTTCTTTCGTTCGCGACCTTCAGCATCTTTCCCACGCTCCTGCAGGTGCTCATCTTTACGGTCGAAATCATCTGGAAGCTGAACGTCTGGATTGCGCTGACGGCGCTTGCCATGGTCGCAGGCTATGTCTGGTTCACCTTTGCGATTACGCGCTGGCGCGTGCGCTTCCGGCGCGAGATGAACGACAGCGACACCGACGCCAACACCAAGGCCGTGGACAGCCTTCTGAACTATGAGACGGTCAAATACTTCAACAACGAGGCGCACGAGACACGGCGCTTCGATCGCTCCATGGGGCGGTTCGCGCGCGCCTCGGTGCAGGCGCAGATTTCATTGTCCGTCCTCAACACCGGCCAGGCCGCGATCATGGCGCTCGGCACAGGCATCGTGATGGTGTTGACCACAATCGGCATCCGCCAGGGACACTTCACGGTAGGCGATTTCGTGATGGCCAACGCCATCCTGATGCAGCTCTATGTCCCTCTCAATCTTCTTGGCACCGTCTATCGGGAGATCACCCAGGCGCTTGTCGACATGGAGTCCATGTTCCGCCTGCTCTATCGGCCGCAGGAGGTGAAGGACAAGCCCGGCGCGAGGGATCTCGCGGCAGGCGGCGGCGAAATTCGTTTCGACAACGTTGTGTTCGCTTATGATCCCGAGCGGGTGGTGCTCAAGGGAATCTCTTTCCACGTGCCCGCCGGCAAGACAGTCGCGGTGGTCGGTCCCTCGGGCGCCGGCAAGTCGACCATCTCACGCATCCTTTACCGGTTCTACGATATTGCCAGCGGAAGCGTGAAGATCGATGGCCAGGACATCCGCGACGTAACCCAGGCTTCGTTGCGCGCTGCGATCGGCATCGTTCCGCAGGACACAGTGCTCTTCAACGACACGATCCGCTATAACATCGCTTATGGCCGGATCGGCGCGAACGAGGCCGAGATCAAGGAGGCGGCGCGCGTGGCGCAGATCGATCCGTTCATCCGCGAATTGCCGCTCGGCTATGCCTCCATGGTGGGCGAGCGTGGATTGAAGCTCTCGGGGGGCGAAAAGCAGCGGGTGGCGATCGCCCGGACCGTGCTCAAGAATCCACCCATTCTGCTTCTCGACGAGGCGACGTCCGCGCTCGACACGCACACGGAACGGGAGATACAGAGCGCACTGGCGGCTGTCACGCGCAACCGCACGACGCTTGTCATCGCGCACCGACTGTCCACGGTCGTCGATGCGGACGAGATTCTGGTTCTGGATCATGGCGTGATTGTCGAACGTGGCCGGCACTCGGAACTGCTGGCGAAAGGCGGTCAGTACGCCGCGATGTGGAACAAGCAGAAGGAGGCCGCGGCGGTGCGTGAACGGCTCAAGGCCGTCGAAAGCGATCCCGATGTCGAACCTCAATTCACGCGCGAGTCCGTTAATGCGGACTGATCGTCGTTCAAACCGCATAGTCCGTCGAAAAGGCAGCCCGGTGCGCTTTCTCTCTTTCCTTTCCGACCCATTTTGCCCATCTTTGCTTTTCGGGCTTGGGAGAGTTTTTGAATGGCATTGATAGGTCCCAGCGGCAGGCCGCTTACGGGGAGTTCGGCGAAGACGGCGCCAAGCCCAGCCTCGCCGGGCGCGTTCATCAAGGACGGCTCGATCGACACCTTCGCTGCCGACGTGCTCGATGCGTCCAAGCAGGTGCCTGTCATCGTCGATTTCTGGGCGCCATGGTGCGGACCGTGCAAGCAACTTGGCCCCGCGCTCGAAAAGGTTGTGAACGAGGCAAAGGGTGCAGTGCGCCTCGTCAAGATCAACATCGACGAGAATCAGGAAATAGCACGACAGCTTCGTATCCAGTCGATTCCGACAGTCTTTGCGTTCCGCGACGGGCAGCCCGTGGATGGCTTTATGGGCGCGGTGCCGGAATCGCAGTTACGCACCTTCGTTCAGCAATTGACCGGAGGCGCAGCCGGCCACGACCAGGCCGAAAACATTCTCGCGTCAGCGGATGAAGCCTATGCAGCGGGGGACGTCGCCGGGGCGGCGCAGGCCTATGGGCACGTGTTGCAGGATGAGCCCGGGCATCCGCGCGCCGTCGCCGGCCTCGCGCGCTGTTATCTGAAGAGCGGAGATGTTGAACGCGCGCGCAAAACGCTTGGGCTTGTGCGGCCGGACGGTGCGTCCGATGAAGCGATCCGAATCGTCGACGCGGAACTCAAATTGCGCGAACAGGCCGCCATGGCCGGCGACAGCGCGCCGCTTCGTGCGCGCCTCGACGCGGAACCGAACAATCACCAGGTGCGCTTCGATCTGGCGCTGGCGCTTGATGCCGCGGGCGATCGCGAAGGGGCGATCGGAGAACTTCTGGAGCTCGTCCGGCGGGATCGCAAATGGAATGATGAAGCTGCACGCAAGCATTTGGTCACGTTCTTCGAGGCGATGGGGCCAACCGATCCGCGGACACTCGCGGCACGGCGCCAATTGTCGTCAATCCTTTTTTCCTGAGACTCATGCGGATTTATTCAAGCCTCGATGAGCTGCCGGCGACCATGCCCGTGTTCCCTTTGACGGGAGCCGTTCTGTTGCCGCGCGGGCAATTGCCGCTCAACATTTTTGAACCGCGATATCTGGCAATGGCCGATGCGGCGCTGTCGGGCGCCCGGTTCGTCGGGATGATCCAGCCGACCGAACACGAGGAAAAAGTGCTGACCCCGCCGCTTTCCAAGGTCGGCTGCGCTGGCAGGATCACGAGCTACAAGGAAACCGACGACGGGCGTTGCCTTTTAACCTTGACCGGAATTTGCCGTTTCCGCGTTGCCGAAGAACTTGCCGTCAAAACGCAGTTTCGGCAGATCCGTCCCGATTATTCGGCCTATGCTGGAGATCTGGTAGCGGATTCGACGTCTGACTTTCCTCGCGAAAGACTGATCGGTGCGCTCAAGGATTACCTCGCACATCGCGACCTGAAAGCCGATTGGCGTTCGGTCATGAGCGCGCCGCCGGAAACGCTTGTGAATGCTCTCGCGATGCTCTGTCCATTCGGGCCGGCCGAAAAGCAGGCCCTGATCGAAGCCAGCAGCTGGAACGACCGGGTCGACACGCTCGTGACGCTGCTCGAAATGTCGGCGTCGCCTGGACCCGGCAACGCGTTGCTGCATTGAGTGCGCAATGATCGAACCAGATCCCCGGCTGCTCGAGATTCTCGTCTGTCCGTTGACCAAGACGACTTTGATCTATGACCGGGACCGCGGCGAACTGGTCAGCCGGGCGGCCGGGCTTGCCTACCCGATACGAAACGGGATTCCGATCATGCTTCCGGCTGAAGCACGTGAATTGTCCGACGCCGAAAGGAACGCGAAATGATCGGCGGCGGATGAGGAGTCGCGCTTGAACGGGAAAGCCGCGCCATGGCCGACAGAGCTGCGCGTCGATCCAGGGCGGACAACGCTGACAGTGACATTCGACAGCGGCGAGCACTTTGCGCTCCCTGCGGAGTATCTGCGCGTCGAATCGCCGAGCGCCGAAGTACAGGGGCATTCGGCGGCGCAGAAGCAGCTGGTGCCGGGCAAACGCCGCGTACGGATCGAGTCGCTTGAGCCGGTTGGCAACTACGCAACGCGCATCATCTTCGACGATGGCCATGACACCGGCCTTTACAGCTGGGACTATCTGCACGAGCTTGGGTGTGAGCAGAACGCCAGATGGGCGGCCTATCTTTCCGAGTTGCGCCGCAAGGGCGCGTCGCGGGAGCGGGGCTGAGCCCATCGAGGAATGGCGGAAATGATGCGCAACCGGCTTGAACCTACCCGAGCACCATGAGCCGGAAGAGGCGGCCGCCTCGGGCGGACCGTGCGCCGCGCACGGTCGAGCATGGCAAGCCGCAGCGGGCGCTCATAAAAGGTCAGGACCGTTCGCGCTGGACCGACGTCTATCACGGTGTCCTTACAGCGCCGTGGTGGGCATTTTTTGCCGGCACGGCGTTTATCTTTGCCCTCGTCAATACGGTCTTTGCGCTCCTTTACAGGGCTGACCCCAATGGCATCGATCACGCCCGCGGCTTCTGGGACTATTTTCTGTTCAGCGTGCAGACAATCGGATCGGCCAACTACACGGTGATGCTGCCGAGGAGCATCTACGCAAACGTCGTCGTATCTGTGGAGGCGTTCTTCGGCATTCTGAATCTTGCGCTCGTCACGGGGGTTGTATTCGCGCGATTCTCCCGCCCGTTCGCGCGCGTCGTCTTCAGCAAGGTTGCGCTGATTACACCATTCGACGGCGTCCCCACGCTGATGTTCCGTGCCGCCAACCAGCGCGCCAATCAGATTCTGGATGCCGCCGTGACCGTCTCTCTGGCACGACAGATGGGCACAAAGGAGGGCATCGTGATGCGGCGATTCGAGGAATTGTCACTCGTCCGCGCGCGCACCCCCCTCTTTGCGCTGTCATGGACCGTCATGCATGTGATCGACGAAGCGAGCCCGCTCCATGGTGTCACCCCCGAATCGCTCTACGACTCGCAAATCGAGATCATTGTCCTCTTGCGCGGCACCGACGATACTCTGGCCGACATCATCTATGCGCGGCATTCGTACATGCCGGACGAAATACTCTGGGACCGGCGCTTCGTCGACGTGCTGGCACTGACGCCATCAGGACGCCGGATCGTCGATCTTCACCGGTTTCACGATACCGAGCCATTGCAGTCTTGAATGGTTTCTTGCGGCAAGGCGTCGCCGTTGCCCAGTGCAGCATGCAGATGAGGCAGGCCGCGCACGCCGCCAAGAAAAAGCGCGGTTGCAAAAGCGGCGGCTTCAGCGGGATCGGCACACTGACGACGGAGCATGCGTTCCGCCAATTCGAAGGCGACACCGACGATCGCTGCCATCAGATAGTCGGCGTCAACCGGCGGGAACAGCCCTCGCGCGATCGCCGTTTCGAGATCTTCGCGCAGCTCCTCGAAGCCGGCGATGATTTCCGGCGTATCCATGCGCACCCTGATCGCATCGGTGTTGCGGCGGATCGCACGAAAGCTGTGTTCGTCGCTCGCCACATACTCGAAAAAGGTGCGGAAGGTTCCCGAAATAAAGGCCTCGACCGATTCGGCCTTGGAGCGCTCCTCGCGCAGCCGCGGACGGATGCGCAGTGCGCTCTCGTCCTGGATGGCCTGGAAGATTTCCTCCTTCGACCTGAAGTAATTGTAAAATGTGCCCGAAGCGAGAGGCGTGGCGCGAATGATGTCGCGAACCGTGGTCGCCCCGTAGCCCAGCTCTGCGAACACGAGCCGCGCGGCCGCCAGAATCGTGTGACGGTTCTGGGCCTTCGTGCGTTCGCGTTTGCCCGGCGTTCTCGGCAATCTTGCCAGTTGCGTGTCCAAGGTGTCTCTCCTTGATGCAGCTGCAGAATTCGATCTTCCTGTTTTAGTGACACTTCGTCAACTTCGCCTGTGGACAGATGCGCCGCTGCTCCATTCCCGAGCGAAAAAAGCCATGAACAAAGGCGGCGTCGTCTTCAGGAACCACGGATCGTCGCGCGGCTCTGGGTGATTCAGGCCGATATATCGGAGCCGATTGCTTCCATGATGTTCGAGAAGCCGTCAGCCGAAAGCAGCGAGAGCAATTCCTTCTTGATGCGTCCAATGAGGCCCGGGCCTTGCAGCGCAAGTGCCGTGTAAAGCTGCAGCAGCGTAGCTCCCGCGCGAACTTTCGCGTAGGCCGTAGCGCCCGAAGAAATGCCTCCCACGCCGATCAGCGTGAGCCGTTTCGCGACGCGTGCCCGCGTCTCGCGCAGGAGTTGCGTCGACCGATCGAACAGCGGCGCTCCCGACAAGCCACCGGCCTCTCGGGCGTAAGCGCTTGTGAGGTAGTCCGGACGTGCGACCGTCGTGTTTGAAATAATCAGGCCGTCGATGCCGGAAGCCAACGCCACGTCGGTAATCACGTCCAGTTCCTGCAATTCCAGATCCGGCGAAATCTTCAAGAGCAGGGGCGTGCGGAGATTCCGCGAGACGCGTTCCGACACGAGGAGTCCAAGAAGGCGCGCAAGTCCTTCGCGGCCCTGAAGCGCGCGCAAGCCCGGAGTATTGGGTGATGAAACATTGATGGTTACATAGTCCACGAACGCCGCGAGCATGTCGAACGCCTCACGGTAGTCTGCGATACGGTCGAAGCTGTCCTTGTTCGCTCCGATATTGATGCCCAGGATGCCCCGATGCGTGCGGGCCGCGAGCCGCCGGGCAACGCGGCGTGCTCCGGCATTGTTAAATCCCATGCGATTGATGACCGCCAGATCCGACTCGAGACGGAAGAGGCGGGGCCGCGGATTGCCGGGCTGCGGAAGCGGTGTAACGGTTCCGCATTCGACGAAACCGAAACCCTGGTTCAGCATCGCATCGGGAACGCGAGCATCCTTGTCGAATCCCGCTGCAAGACCGACCGGATTTGGAAAGTGCAAGCCCAATGCGTTGAGGGCCAGCCGGGGATCGTCGGGACAGGCGCGACCAAGGAACGGGGCCGACAGACCAACGATCGCAAGCGTCGCGCGATGCGCCGCTTCCGGCGGCAATTTACGCAGAAGGCCGGCGCCAATTTCGATCAGCATGCGTTCGCGATCACCGATAGCCCTGATCGTGCCGGACCAGGAGGTCGAAGCCATGCAGGTCCCCGGATCTCAGTGCAGCGAGCAGTTCCTTTACGTTCCTCTGCGCAAAGGTTTCGTAGGCGCTTTGCGGTTCGTCGGCAGCGGCGCGGGACAGGGCGTCGATGATCCGGCTGCGATACGCGTCGCGATCATAGGCGGCGAGCGAAAGCGCATATTGATAGCGCACGACGAGATTATTCGGAGCCGCTGCGAACGCCTTTGCGAAGTCGTCCAGGCCCGCCTGCAGACTTGCGCCGTAAAGCCAGCGGGCAAGGGTGGAGCCCGCCGCACGGGCGATCTCGATATTCCAGCCGCCGAGCGCCGCCCACGCCCAGGCATTTCCGGGATCGTCGGCAAGCGCGGCGTCGATGTGATTCTTGGCAATCTTCGCGAGACCCTTCAGATGGGCCTCCACCAGGCTCATGAGTCGTGCCCGGTAGCCGAGCGCGACGACGAACTCGATCTGACCCTCGACAACCTTCGGATCCGCATCAATCGCGCGCTGCGCCAGACTCTCCGCGTGCTCGAGGCAGGCCATGCAGGGTTCCGGCCGCATCATTTCCGCCGCGAGCACCGAACGCGCAGCGAGCGCGTACCCCGCTGCAGACTCCAGCGCAAGCGCGGCATTCTCCGCTTCGGTGAACCTGCCGGAATTGTATAACTGGCGCGGCGTGTCGGCCGACGCAGCAGAGACAAGGAAAATGGAGAACAGCGAAATCGCAAAGAGCTTCATGCGACGCCTGTGAGCTCGCCCGCAACAGCACGGTGGATGAGCGCGGCAGTCGGTCCACATCCGAACAGCGCCGCGAATGAGCCGAAGCGCGGACCCTGGCTTTGGCCGAAAAGAATCTCGTAAAGCGCCCTGAACCATTCGCGCAACGGCTCAAATCCGTGCCGCTTGCCGACCTCATAGACCAGATTCTGCACTGCTTCGCCGTTGCGCTCCTCCGGTATCGATTGAAGCACGCGGGCAAGGTCCTCCAGGGCAGCTCGTTCCTTTTCATTCGCCGCGCGGTAGCGCTTCAGCGGCTTCACCCGATCCTCGTAGTAGCGAAGCGCATGTCCGACCAGGCGATCGAGCGCCGGATTGGTAGTGGGATCAGCAGCAGGCGCGTATGCACGGATGAAACCCCACAGCACATCGCGGTCTTGCGCGTTCGACGCACTGACGAGATTGAGCAAGAGCGCAAAACTTACCGGATAGGAATCCGGCGGTGGATCGCCAGCATGAATGTGCCACACCGCGCTCTCGATCCGCTGCGAATCCTCGCTCAGACTCCAATATTGCCTTAGAAGCTCGATGTACTCGTCGACCGCCTTGGGGATCACGTCAAAATAGAGGCGCTTTGCAGTGCGCGGCTTTTGGTACATGAACAGCGAGAGGCTCTCCGGTGGCCCATAGGCGAGCCATTCTTCGATCGAGAGGCCATTGCCGCGCGATTTGGAGATGCGTTCGCCATTTTCGTCGAGAAACAGCTCGTAGTTGAAACCCTCCGGCGGCTCGCCGCCGATCGCCCGGAGGATTTTCGACGATAACTCCACGGAGGAAATCAGGTCCTTGCCGGACATCTCGTAATCGACGCCGAGCGCCAGCCAGCGCATCGCCCAGTCCGCCTTCCATTGCAGCTTGCAGTGACCGCCGGTGACCGGTACCTCGCTGCGGCGGCCCTCATCCTCATAGACGATTGTACCCCGCGCGGCATTCCATTCGAGGATCGGCACTTGCAGCACGCGGCCTGAGCGTGGGCAGATCGGCAGGAACGGCGAATAGGTCGCACGTCGCTCCGGGCCGAGCGTCGGCAGCACGATGTCGCGCACCTTTTCATAATTCGCGAGCACGGTCATCAGGGCGTTGTCGAACCGGCCGCTCTTGTAGCATTCGGTCGCGCTCAGGAACTCATACTCGAATCCAAAGCTGTCGAGAAAAGCCCGGAGCCGCGCATTGTTGTGCGCACCGTAGCTCGAATGCGTACCGAACGGATCGGGAATCGAGGTGAGGGGGAGTCCCAGATGTTCACGCAGCATGTCCTGGTTGGGAACGTTTCCTGGCACTTTCCGCAGGCCGTCCATGTCATCCGAAAACGAACAAAGCCTTGTCGGAATTCCGCTCATCAGCGCGAATGCCCGCCTCACCCAGCTTGTCCGCGCGACCTCGCCGAAGGTACCGATATGTGGAAGACCCGATGGTCCGTATCCCGTTTCGAACGTAATCGCCGCGGGTTCCACAAGCCCGCGGTTCTGCAGGCGCTCGAGACGCGCCAGAACCTTCCGCGCTTCTTCAAAGGGCCACGCATGAGCTGTGCGGGCGAGCTCAGGCGCGAATTCAGAAGCCATCGAAACAGCTGTGCCTTGAGAATTTCGACGAGCGCGAAAGCTAGGCTTTGCCATGGGATTCCGTCAATGTGCGTTGCGCGAAGCACTGAAACTGCCAAATACGGTTACGGTTTGCGCGCCTATTGCAATGGATGAATTCGAATTAAAGGAACTTGCCGACATTCCCGCGCTCGTTCCGGCGCCGGGCGGCGCGCATATTGCGCTTGCCGAGGGGTCTTGCCGTGAGTCGAATTGGGATGAGGCACGCACGCTCTTTCGTTCGGGCGCCGTTCTGATTGCGAACACGGCCTTCGTCGCAGGAAGACTCGGGACGCACCCCCTCAAGCCGGTGTTCGATCTGGTCGAATTGTTCGCGTTCGTCCGGCCGGCAACGCCCTTTGTTCCGAGCGCACTGGGTGTTGCCCGCGCGGTTGGTATCTCCGGGCCTTCATCTCGCGATGCTTCAGTGCGGGCGCTGCGTGAAGCGGCGGGCGTTCTTGTCGATCAACTGCGAAAATTTCCAGAGCCTGAGCGAATGCGTCTTCAACCTCTTGCGGATTTGCTCGCGCGAGCGGGGTGGAGATGGGGACCGCTCGTTGTCGGCGCGGTCGGCGAGTTGAAACGTGCAGCCGCTCCGCTCTCGGCTCTGGCTGCCTGGCAGAGTCTTTCCCAGTGGGAAGACGACGCACCGCCGCCCAAGCCCTCTTCGATTCCGGTAGGGAGCGACGAAACGCGTGCGCGCCTCGCGCGTCTGATTGGTGCCTCGGGAGAAACAAGGCTCGAGCAGAGCGCCTACGCCGACGCGGCAACGCATGCTTTCGCTTCGCGCGAGCGTGCTGGAGCTCCCCGAGTCGTACTGCTCGAAGCGGGCACCGGCGTGGGAAAGACCCTTGGCTATCTCGCACCGGCCAGTTTGTGGGCGGAAAAGAACGGCCCGGGCCTGTGGCTCTCCACCTACACGCGCAATCTGCAGCGCCAGATCATTCAGGAGATTGCCCGTCTTTATCCTGACCCCGCTGAGCGCGACGAGAAGGCGGTGGTGCGAAAAGGCCGCGAAAACTATCTCTGCCTGCTGAACTTCGAAGATGCTGCGCGCCGAAATTTGCTCGCATCAGGTCAGCGCATCGTGGCGCTCGGGCTGATCGCGCGGTGGATCGCAGCCGGTGCCGACGGGGACGTATCGGGCGCAGGCTTCCCCTCCTTTCTGGGAGCATCGTTCGCCGTGCGCGAGATCACGGACCGGCGCGGCGAATGCATCTACTCGGCGTGTCCGCATTATCGTGTCTGCTTTATCGAGCGTGCGGTGCGACGCTCGCGCCGTGCGCCGATCGTCGTCGCCAACCATGCCCTCGTCATTGCGCAAGCCGCGCGTGACTGGACGTCGCCGGATGCCACGGCCGACTTACCAGCCGAGCGGCGCGTGCGCTACGTGTTCGACGAAGGGCATCATCTCTTCGACGCAGCCGATTCTGGATTCGCCACGCATCTTTGCGGACGCGAGATGGCCGATCTTCGGCGCTGGATCAGGGGATATGAAGGCCGCGCGCGCGGCCGCATGAGAGGACTCGAAGAGCGGCTTAAGGACGTTGTCGGCGACGACCGCGGCGCCCGCGGGCTGCTCGATGAGGCGAAGGCCACGGCCGGGGCTCTGGCGGGGGAGGGCGCGGTCACCCGCATCGTCAATGTCGCCGCCCGCAACCCCGGCGAGGCGTTCCTGGCTGCCTGTTATCAGCATGTGCGGGCACGCAGCAACGACAACGATCCTCTTTACTCTCTCGAAGCGGAGGCGCAGCCGCTCGGTGACGAGCTGCGCGACGCTTCGCGCGAGCTTGCCAGGGCACTCCTCGCGATTGCCAAGCCTCTGCTCGCGCTCGCGGGCAGCTTGCGTCGCAAAATGGACGTGGAAGCAAAGGACCTCGAGACCTCGCAGCGCGCGCGCCTTGAGGCCGCGGCGCGCGGCCTGGAGCGTCGCGCAAAGCAGGTCCTTCCGGGATGGATTGCGATGCTCGATTCGCTGGCGGGGGATGCGCGCGGGGAGGAGTTCGTGGACTGGCTGGAAATTGAACGCGAAGACGGCCGTGATATCGATGTTGGTCTCCGGCGACATTGGGTCGATCCGACAATTCCGTTTGCGAGCGACGTGCTCGCGCCTGCGCATGGCGCGCTCATCACTTCGGCAACCCTGCGCGATTCAGAGAGCGGCGCCGACGACTGGCAATCGGCGGAGGTGCGCACGGGCGCGCATCATCTTGCCGAGCCCCCAAAGCGGGCGAGCTTCGGCTCGCCGTTCCACTATGCGGAGCAGGCGCGCATCTTCGTGATTCGCGACGTCGAGCGGCGCGATCCGACCGCGCTGGCCAGCGCCTATCGCGAATTGTTCATTGCCGCCGGCGGCGGCGCACTTGGATTGTTTACATCGGTGCGCATGTTGCGGACCGTCGAGGAAAGAATTGCAGCGCCGCTCGCGCAGGCAGGGTTGGCGCTCTATGCGCAGCATGTGGACAGGCTCGATACGGGTACGCTCGTCGATCTGTTTCGCGCCGAGGAAAATGCGTGCGTCCTTGGCACGGATGCGCTGCGCGATGGCGTTGATGTTGTCGGCCGCTCGCTCCGTCTCGTCGTCTTCGACAAACTGCCATGGCCGCGGCCGACCATCCTGCACAAGGCGCGGCGCGCCCGCTTCGGCCGCAGTTACGACGATCTCCTGACTCGGCTCAGGTTGAAGCAGGCATTTGGACGGTTGATCCGCAGCCAGAACGACAAGGGCTGCTTCGTAATCCTCGAAGCCGCGACCCCGTCACGCCTTCTGAGCGCGTTGCCGGCCGAAGCCCCGGTCCTCCGCTGCGGTCTCGCCGAGGCGGTCACCGGGGTCAAATCGTTTCTGGCCGACGGGCGTCCGTGATGGCGGAGCACCTTGACGCTGCGGCGCATTCCTCGAATGCAATTCCGCTAAAGTCTGTTGGTTTCCGTTTGCTGACGGACGCGGATTTTCCGCTGCTGACCGCATGGCTGGCCGAGCCGCATGTTCGCAAATTCTACCAGAAGGCACTCGTTACTCCGATGGACGTCGCTTCGGAGTATGGCCCATGCGTGCAGGGCGAGGAGCCGACGATTTGCTATCTGGCGGTCAGTGGCGCGACGCCGTTTGCCTATCTCCAGTGCTACCGAAATGCCGACTATCCGCAATGGGCTGAGATCATCGGCGTAGCCGACGGTATCAGTGTAGATCTGTACATCGGTGAACCGTCATTTCTTGGCCGAGGCTTTGGACAGGCTGCACTGCGCGGCTTTCTGCGGCTGATTGCGTTTCCGCATTTCAGAGCGGAAAGCCGCGTTTATATTTCCCATGAGTCAGGTAACGAGGCGGCGCTGCAATGTTCTGCGGCGGTTGGCTTTCGTCCGCTGCAAACTTTCCGCGAGAATGGTGTCGAGAACATTCTGCTGGCGATGGATAAGCCGTCGCTGACGTGAGGGAACAGCGCTGCTGCGGCGTGTCTCGTTTGTTTCGTAACGCGTCGACGGCCAGCCCTTGACGAGATTGTCGCTGAGCCAATCGGGATAGACCGGCGCGAGAGGGGTCGGCGGCGTCAAGCTCGGCAATTTCAGCGGTACCCAGCGTGATGAGAGCCGCGCCGAATTAACTTCGACCTGGCGCGTAGCGGCACCGGGCGAGACGAGCAATCTGCAATGACAACATGCCGCTTCCGTGAAATTCAGAACACACGGAAGCGGCATTCCGCCGTGATGGCGGCGCGGACGAAAATGTCGGGTTGTGCGCATCCCACATGGCCGCGGCCGCGACTCGTGACTAGAATGTGCCCAAGATGGCGGAGATCGAGCACAGCCTGTTCGGCCGGGACGAGTCTGGCGAGGGTGGTGAACCCTACGGTCGGCACTCGACCGGCATTTTGCCGAGCCATGTCCTGAAACAGCTTATCCGGGCGCGGCGCGAAGTGCTGGCCGCGGAGGAGATCGAGCCCTCGCAAATTCAGCCTGCGAGCGTGGATCTCAGGCTCGGGGCAATGGCCTGGCGCGTGCGGGCAAGCTTCTTGCCTGGACCGCAAGCGACGGTGCGCGACAAGCTCGCCTCGGTTGCACTGCACGAGATCGATCTGACCGAGGGCGCGGTGCTGGAAACCGGCTGCGTCTATGTCGTGCCTCTGCTCGAAAGCCTTGAGCTCAGTTTCCGCGTCTCCGGCATCGCCAATCCCAAGAGCTCGACGGGGCGTCTCGACGTCTTCACGCGCCTCATTGTCGACCGGGCACAGTCATTCGATCGCGTCGACCCGGGCTATCGGGGGCCGCTCTATGCCGAGATTTCGCCGCGGACCTTTCCGATCCTTGTGCGCAAGGGATCGCGGCTGAACCAGCTGCGCATCCGGCGAGGTTCGCCGCAATTCACCGATACGCAACTGAAGCGGCTGCACGCCGACACGCCGCTGGTCGACGGGCCGGCTGACATCGAAAACGGGCTGGCGCTCTCCGTCGATCTCAAGGGCGATCCCGCGCTGCAACAAGTGGGATGGCGTGCGAAGCGTCACACGGGGATCATAGATGTCGACCAGCGGGACGCATTGGAGGCATCCGATTTCTGGGACTCGATCCAGCCCAGCCGGTCCGGCACGATCGTGCTCGATCCGGACGAGTTCTACATTCTCGCCTCGCGCGAGGCGGTGTCGATCCCGCCGGAGTTCGCCGCCGAGATGCTGCCCTTTAATCCGCTGGTCGGCGAATTCCGGGTGCACTATGCCGGCTTCTTCGATCCCGGCTTCGGGCATGAAGCCGGCCTCGGGCGCGGCGCGCGCGCCGTGCTCGAGGTGAGAAGCCACGAGGTGCCTTTCATCCTCGAACATGGCCAGATCATTGGCAGGCTGGTTTTCGAGCGGCTGACCGAGCCACCGCCGGAGGTCTACGGTCAGGGAATTGGTTCCAATTATCAGCGTCAGGGGCTGCGGCTGTCCAAGCACTTCAAACAAGGTTAGCGACCGGTGCGCAAACCAGCATTGGTTGTTGCGGCGAATCCACACCTCGTCGGAATTTGTCGGAGATCACCCGACACCCATTGCGTAACGCCACCGTCCCGGCACACTTCACGGCGCTGCAGCTTTCGCCATGGGGGAATGAGGAGGCTGCAGTGACCAGGGTCCGCATTGAAGGGGGCAGCATGAGGCGGCTACGGCGCGAATAGCGCCGGCCGCCTCATGACATTTCTGGACGCCGCTTCGCACAGCAGAAATTGGCATGGCCGCCACGCCGCGTGCTAAGCCCGACCGCATGCACGACTTCGTCCATACCTGCATTGCCTTCATCAGACTGCACGGCGCGTGGGCGGGGCCGGTCGTGTTCGTCGTCACGTTCGGCGAATCTTTCGTGGGGCTGAATCTGCTCTGTCCGGGAACCGCCATTATGGTGATCACCGGGACGCTCGTGCGCTGGCAGCTCAATCCCCACGGCGTTCTCGACCTGTGGCCGGTCCTGGTCGGCGGCACGCTGGGCGGGATTGCGGGAGACGCGATCTCGTTCTGGCTCGGGCGAAGATTCGGCCCTCTCCTCGAGAAGCATTGGTTTTTCGTAAGGCACCCCGAGCTTCTTTCGCGCGGCTATGCTTTCTTCGAGCGCTTCGGAACAGCCAGCGTGTTCATCGGGCGTTTCTTTGGGCCGGTGCGGGCCTGCATCCCCGTCGTCGCGGGCATCATGGTGATGTCATGGCGGAATTTCTGGATCGCCAATATCGGCTCGGCGATTATCTGGGCTCCGGCGCTCCTGCTTCTGGGCACGAGTTTCCGGTTGTTGACGAGAAGTCTGGGTCTTGTGCACGGGGAAGGGTTGGCCGAGAGCATCGCCGGGGTCGTATTTTTCATGATCCTTATTTGGGCGGCGCGGCGCTACGGCGCGCTCGAAAAGCTTCGTCATGCGTGGCGAAGGCGCATGGGCAAAATGGCGCAACATTGATGTGGCAGCTTCTTTGCGCTTTTGCCGTCACCTCTTTTTCGATCACGCTGCCGTCCTCTCCGGCACGCGCCGATGGATCGTTGCTTTTGTCCAGCTGGATCCAGATGGCTCCCGGCGGATGGTCTGAGGCACGCGCTGTCGTGCACGGCGCCAAATGTCCGGACGCAGTGATCGACCGCGCAAACACCGCGATGCAGCTTCGCGCTTCATCAACTCCGCAATTTGCAAATCTTCTGTGCGCCGTGACGATTCCAAAGGGCGCCCGGAACGCCTCGATTTTGGGGCACGCTTTGCCTCTGCCGGATTTCGCGCCGCACCGGATCATGGTGATTGGCGACACAGGTTGCCGCATCAAGGGCTGGACCGTGCAGGCCTGCAACGACCCGGCGAAATGGCCCTTTCCGCACATCGCGCAAGTGGCCGCGAAATTGAAGCCCGACCTCGTCATCCATGTCGGAGATTATCTCTACCGCGAATCCGCCTGCCCATCGGGCAATCGCGCCTGCGCGGGAAGTCCGTCAGGCGACAACTGGGCAAGCTGGCAGGCGGATTTTTTCGCGCCGGCTGCTCCGCTTCTCGCCGCAGCACCCTTTGTTTTCGTGCGCGGGAACCACGAGGAATGCGCGCGGTCAGGCAAGGGATGGCTGCGGTTGCTCGGCCCCCTTCCCGACGATCCGAAAGCGCCCTGCACCGACCATGTGGCGCCGTGGGGCGTTCCGATGGGCGGGCTGACTCTCGCGGTCATGGACGACGCACATGCGCCGGATCCCGTTGCGCCTGGCGACCTCGTCACGCTTTACAGGGCCGATCTTGCGGCCGTCGGCAAGATGGCGCCGGCGCCGGTCTGGCTGGCCATGCACCGCCCGATCCGGGGCGTCGTCGAGCTTGGCTTCGGCATGGTGGTCGGCGGCAATCGCACAATGATGGCGGCGCAAGGCGAAGGCGGTATTCCCGATAATGTTTCGCTTCTGCTCTCCGGGCACATCCACACGTTCGAGGCGATCAATTACCAGAAGGATGCACCGCCGCAGATTATCGCTGGCGAGGGCGGCGACCTGCTGGATCAGGCGCCGCGCGATCTTTCGGGCCGCACCGTGGGGGCGCTGAAGATTTCATCAGGTCTGTCGTTGCCGGGTTACGGGTTTCTCCTTCTGACGCGAGACGCCGATCGATTGTCCGTCGAGGTGATGACGGCCGATGGTGCACGCGAGGCACTCTGTGCCTTTGTCAACCGGCATCTCGATTGCCACGCGAAATAGGGGCGCGTTCGGGCCTATGCGATTTGACGGACGGCGCGTACGATGCGGGGCATCTCGTCGAGACGGTCGCTCAAAAAACTTTCGAGCGATCCCTGATAGAACTGCGCATAGCCGCGCAGTGTGAGCGCCTCGTGGAAGCGCGCGAATTTCTCTGAACCACCGGGGAGCCCGTAGATATAGACGGGCCGGCCGGTCGCGCAGGCTTCCGTGATCATGTTCACCGAGTCCGCGGTGACGACAAGAACATCGGCAAGACCGAGAATGCCGTAATACGGATTGTCGCCTGTGCCGTCCCACACGAACGCGCGCGTGTCGGCGAGAGCAGCCCGCAGGATTTCGAGATTTTCCGTTCCGGTGCGGCGAGACGTCGTGACGAGGAGGCTCGCTCCCGATTCGGCGGCATTGCGTGCGAGTTCGGCGGCGAGCGTGCGCGCATCATCGGCCGCGAATCTGTAAGCAGCGTTGCCCCCGCCGATCAGGACGCCAATACGAGGTCGCGGCTGTTCACCGATGCGCGAAGCCAGAAGGGCGGCTTCGCGCATCAGCCGCTCCTCAGTGACACGGTGGAGTGCGCCGATCGTGTGGATCACGTTCGCTCCGCCGAGAAGATCATGTATCGGCGTGACGACCAGATCGAAATGCCGCGGTGAAATGCCTGGATTCTGAATCTGAACGTTGCGCGTGCGCGGATTCATGCGACGCACGTAAAGTGAGCCCGGAACGCTGATCCGGCCCGTCGCGATCACCAGATGGGGCCAGGGCGGTGCGAGCGGATCTCCGGTGAAGGCGTGCCCCAATCCCAGCCGCAGGTGTGGCGCAAATCGCCGCCAGGGTTCGCGCAATCCGATGCGTTTGATTGCGGGATCAAGGCCGAGCGCTTCGGCAAGGCCCAAACACTGGCTTTCCATCCCGGCCTTGCCATCCGTAATGACCCAGCAGGACGTGAAGGGGGCGACCACTTCAGAAGCCGAACATGTGATCCAGGCTGAAGCTGCCTTCGCCACCTTCGACGCCATGATAGCCGAAGAGCCGGCAGGTTTCGTCGCGCACGAGAATATAGGGGTGCGCGCCCGCACGCGCGATGAGGGCGCCATCGAAAAAATCCTGCACGTGCCACAGGCGCGACCCGGATGCGGGAATCGTCATCTCGACGCGCGCGATGTCTTCGCCACCGGTTGAACGCAGAATAAGTGCAGTCTGCGAGAATGCATGCCAGGCCTGCGACACGGGATAGATGAGATGACAGAACGTGCTCCAGGGCTGCGGCGCAATGCGCAGGAAGAGGCGCGTCGAGAGTCCCGGCGGCGGACCGGAATAGGATTGCGGTTCGCCGCGATAGGTGAGCGCGCAGTTGAACATGTGCGAGCCGAAGCTGGTTTCGGCGGCATGGCCGCTCCTCCGGTTGCGGTAGCGGAAGAGCGCGTGCAACCAGCCGTCCGCATCGTCTCCCGCGTCGAAATCGTAAACCAGTTCCACATGGCCAAACTTCGTCTTGAGCAAAGTTCCTGCAAGCGTAGACACGTCGAGCGCCGAGCCATGATCGCGCGCCAGCGCGCCGAAGCGATGCTCCGCCACGCGCGCGCCTTCTGCATCATAGACGAGCGCCTTGACGGGGAGACTGCGTTGCACGGTAGACATGGGCGTCGGAAGCGCGATGGTGGTGTAGTCGTCGGGCGGGAGCAGAGCGGCTGGAAGCACGTGGCCTTTGCCGAAGAGAGGACCAAGTCGTGCAAGTTCGGGGTCCGCTTTCAGGTCGCTGCGCTCGACGTTTGGATGGGCGATGCGCGAGCGGCCGTTCCGGGCCGTGACTTCGTAGCGCGGCCGCACGACGTGCTTGCCGGCGTGAATCTCGATCTGTGCGGGCCACGACAGATCCGGCAGCAGATTTCTTACGCTCAATGCATGCGTGGCAAAGGGCGCGATCGGCTTGTTCAGTCGCGCGACTTCGTTGCCGCCCATGCGCGCAAGGCCGATATCGCCGACCGGGATCGCAAGAGGATGGCTGTTCTGGATCCAGAGAACGACCTCCTCATCCGCGGCAGGCGCCGGCAGCCCGGCGTAGAGATCGGCCGGCCAGGAATTTGCATCATGCGTCGCGGACAGCGTTTTCCCGTCGTCGCCATAAAGATCGAGGGCGTATTTGACGATGTCGTGGCCGGCGGCGCCTACGACATGCACGAAGAGCTGGCCGGTGAACGCAGGCAGATTGAAGCGCGCGCGCACCGTACGGCTGTCGATGACGAGAGACGATTCGGGACGTCCGCCTGGCTCGGCCCATGTCGCGAGCGCTCGGCCGTCCCGGCCAAAGAGACGGCACCACAGACGGACATCGGTGGCGCCATAGCGCGTCCAGTAATTCGCCGTCACAAGTCGCGTGTGGCTGTCCGCTTCATCGCGAAAGAAAACGAAATTGGTCGCAAAATTGAGCGGCATGAGATAGCGCGCACGATCGGTCTGCATGTCGACCGGAAGCTTGAGCGGTTCGAAGCTCAATATCTCTGTCTGCTCAGGGAGAATGTGGCGGATGGGTGCGAGCGTTTTCGCGGGATCGAAACTCGCGACGAGCATTGCCTGCGGCCGGTGCGCCGCAATCGCCGTCACCGGTTCGGCCGGCACGCCGCGAAAGTTTCTGGTGAGGTGCTCGACGTTCTGGACGAAGTAATGTACTATCCGGGTGCCGGCAAGCGGATAGAAAGTATCGAACGCCGCGGCAATTCCGTCCGGATCGTAGATCGCAACGGAGCTGCCCGCCGACAGCCTTTCAATCAATGCGTGCGCAGCCGGCGCGGCCAGAGGATGCGAGAGCGCCTTGTAGACCGCGCTGCCGCCAACATCGTTGCGAAACGTTTCAATGCGCAGCGGCACTGGCGCGGTCCGGCACGAGACGTTTGAAAAATGCACTGAAACGGTGACGTGCTTCCTCGCGTGCCACGACGCCCGGATCGGACACCCAATTCACCTGGATGACGCGCCGTTGGCCGTGGAAAGGCGCAAATCCATGCCAGGCGTTCCGCGTGTTGCGGAAGATCACCAACGTACTTTCCGCGGCAGGCACTTCCGCCGCATAATCGTCGAGCCGCTTCGTGGAGCGCAAAAGCCTCAGCCGCGCGCTCGCGCATTCCCAGCTGCGGTTTGTGTAAAGCAGCATGGTGACGAGCTTCGTGTCGCTGTCGGTGTGGATGTGTCCGTCCCGTGCCGTGCACTGGCCGCGAACCGTCGCCATGACCGGTCTTCCTTCGAGATCGATGCGGAATTTTCCGGCAACGAGCGCGCGCATCCGCTCGCCGGTAAGTTCGTCGATCAGCTGTGCAAATGCTGGACCGTAGGACAACGTCGACAGCGGGAAGCTCCCCGAGCGCCTGATTTTGGGGTAGTCGGCGTCAATGGCATCGCGCGCATCGGCGGCGACAAAACCCGGGACGATCGCGTAGGGAAAGGGTTCGGTGGCGACCTCGGTTGTGTTCAGGCGTTCGTAATCCAGCATCTGCCGCCGTTCGTCCATGAAGATATCGTCTGGCCGCGAAGCCCCGATTTTCCGCGGCCAGCTTGGGCCCAGACCTATCAGCGGCGGACTGGAAAGTGTAGGGCTTTTTTCCCGTTTTCCACTCCAGCCGACGATCTGAGCCGTTTGCGATTCGTCATCGTGTCGGCAATGTAAAAGGGCGAATAGAGTATCAGCACCAGCACGACGCCGAGCGCCGTGACCTCTACGATGTAGATGGGCCAGGGCCCCATCAGGTCGAGAAGCGAGGGTTTGGCGGGCTTGGCGCTGAGATAGCCGAAATTCGTGTGGAAAATCCGGTTCGTTGCAAGCGCCACGACGAGATAAACGAGAGATGCTGCGAGCACGCGCGGGATCGACGCGGGGTAGGGCCGCATTCCGGCGCCGAGCACGAGAAACAGAACCGATGCGATCGCACCGCCGTGGAAGGCGAAAAACACGATGAAGCGGAGATCGGGAAAGTCGTAGAACAATTCGGGCGTGACGAGCGCTTGCAACGTTCCGGTCAACGCCCAGAAATACGCGAGCTCGAAGCTGCGCTGATTAGGCCGGATCAGCGTGACGATGGCAGCGATCGATGCCCAGCTGCACAAATCCATCGGCAGCAATGTCTGCGCGGACATCCAGCTCCGCGCGACGATCAACCAGTACCAGAGAACCCAGGTCGCGATCAGCTCTCCCGCAAGGATGAGGCGGATTGCGCGCGTCAAGCGCGGGTTCGCGCGCGCGAACGCCGCAAGCACAAGAGGCACGCAGAAGCTGAGCGCGATTGCGACGATGTGCGCCGCGCCGAACCAGACGAACGTCCCGTCCATGGTCCAATCGTAATCCATGGCCGGGCGGCCCGAGAACCGGATGTTTTGCGGGCAAAACCTGCTGCGAAACTATATTGACTCCATCAATTAAGTAGTATTATAATCGTTAAATGCGAAGGGACATGCCGTGACCAGCGAGGCGCTGACGGTGAAATCATCCGCTGGCTCATTCTCCAACCCCCGGAAAGAGCCGGCAGATTGCCGGACGATACGTTCCCCCATGCTCGTCCCCTCCAACTTTGCCGCCAGCGCCTCGCTTGTCACGGAAGACGATTTCGAGCTGGGTGGAGAGTTTCTCGAAGTCTGGGCCTGCGCCGGCGAGCGCGCGGCCGGATTTCTTCTCGGCGCGGCGGTCGTTGCGGCGGCCTGGGTCATCTGCACGTCCTTCACTTGAGCAGGGAGCACTCCGGCCTCATGCTGGATCGCGCGAAACGCAGCGGCATGGGGCGGCGATGCGGCGGAGACCTGCCGCGACGGGGAAGGCCGGAAGTTCGGCGGACGATCTGCTGTCGCTGATCGCAGATCTGTCGCGGCACTATTCCTTCCAGGCTCCGCTTTCGGATCCGCTCAGCCTCATCCTGTGGGAAAACATCGGCTATCTGATCGACGACGCGCGACGGCAGGCCCTGTTCGACGAATTCCGCGGGCGTGTCGGCATCCACGCCGAGAAAATCGCGCGCGCCCCGCATGCGCTGCTTCTGGATATTGCAAGTCGTGGCGGAATGCGGCCGGAAACGCGCGTCGAACGCTGGCGGCGCATCGCCGAAATCGTTCTCGACATTTGTGGCGGAGACCTTTCGGCGGCGTTGCGCGCGATGCCGGTGTCAAAAGCGCGGACCCTCCTCAAGCGATTTCCCTCCATCGGCGATCCCGGGGCCGACCGGATTCTTTTGTTCTGCAGCATCGACGCGCGGCCCTCGCTCGACTCCAACGGGTTGCGCACCCTGGTGCGCCTCGGATTTGTCGTTCCCGCGGCATCCTACGCCGCGACCTACAGGGCCGCGATTGCCTGCCTCAATCGTACGGGTCCTCGCAAAGCGGACTGGCTGATCTCCGCGCACATGCTCCTCCGCGAGCACGGCCGAAATCTGTGCAAGCGCGCCACTCCTCTGTGCCTGACGTGTCCGGTGGAGAAAGCTTGCGCGCATGCGCCGGCAGCAGGGCTTTAGAGTGGGGTGATTTCGACTCGAGTCGCCCTTCGACGGGCTCGGGGCGAGGAACTTGTTTAACCCTCATGCTGAGCTTGTCGAAGCATGAGAACTCCGATCGGACTTGATCGCATCCCGCTCTAGCACCACCGCACGGGATTTCGACTTGGCCGCGTTGCAGCGCGGCGGTATCTTCGCATAGTCACCGCGGCATGCTACACAGCATGCACCGCGGGCGTAGTTCAGTGGTAGAACGACAGCTTCCCAAGCTGTATGTCGAGGGTTCGATTCCCTTCGCCCGCTCCAAGACTTAGCTGGTATCGGGACTTCGGTTTTGCACTAAGTTTTGCAGAATTTGTTCTCTGCTCGTACTCATCGGCGAGCGGGATCAGCTCTGCCTTGCGCTCTTCCTTTCGCGTACGTGTTGATTGAGTGATGCACACCCTTTTCGCTCCATCCCATGGTTCCAGTTTTTCCAGGTCCTGTGGTGTCCAGAGTTTTTCTGCGCGATTGGCCTTATACAAGCGCTTCATGCCACGACACGGATTCTCGCTGACCAATCCTTTTTCAGCGGCGAACGGCAAGACGCTCGACAGGACCTGTAGCACGTAGTCCGCTGCGCATCTTGCCTGATCGTGGGGCGAAAATGTCGGCTTGTGGGACGGATCGATGAGCGACACAGGCACGTGCAAAAACTGCCAGCGTGAATTCTCGTATGCCCTGATCCACTCCGGATTTTCGGACTACGCATATGCGTATTGCGATACATGCGGACGGACGGCGTCAATGAATGGGTGGTCAAAGGCTTGGCCGAAACACGTTCCCTTCAACTATGGGAGCATCCAGAAGGAGCTTGAGCCCTATCTGGACGCGTGTGAGTGCGGCGGACGATTCAAGGCTGACGCGTCACCACGGTGCCCGCATTGCCTTGAAACGCTGTCTGCGGAAGCCGCCACTGCCTATATTGAGCGGAATGCGCCGGGAACAGCGAAGGGGTGGCGCTGGCAGCGAAACTGGAAAGGGCTTTATGCGATTGTGATCGAAAAACGATCCGTCAGAGAACCGTGGAAGGCAAGCTAGGGTTCGCGGGAAAGTGCTCACCTAACCCGGGTACGCCAAGGCAGGGCGAGTTGAGCTGCAATTCCATGAATGACTCCACTGCCGGACTTTGCACAAATACTCTCGTTTTTCCCCGTTCTGCACAAAAACTCCTACTATTGCATGGGGGATTTCTGCGTGCCGTCGGCGGTTGCGGTCCGCGATTATTTGCAAGGCTAGACGCGCCGGTGGCGAGGACGATGCATTTGGCTTCAATGAACCCCCCAAAAGGGTTACGATCCACTTCGACTTGGTGTCGTTTGGGGGCAACTCGGAACAAACGTCATCGCGCTCGGATCGAAATGGCGAAAGTTTGCGGCGCTAAGGTCGGCACTTTGACGTGAGAGGTTCCAATGTCTCGAATTCTCGATATCTCCGCGAAATGCCTCTTGGGCTGCGGTTTGGCTTTGGCCATGTTCGCTTCCTTCGGTGTCGCTCATGCCCAGAACTTCAAGCTGCTTTATAGTTTTCAGGGGTCCTACAGCGGCCCGGACGGCGCTCAGCCTCATGGCGGCCTGATCGCGGACAAGGCTGCCAATCTCTACGGAACAACCGAGAGTGGCGGCGCCTCCGGATATGGCGCGGTCTTCGAGCTTGAGTCTGACGGCACGGAAAGTGTGCTCTATTCCTTCACGTTTGGAAATAATGGTGTGGATGGCTATTGGCCTATCGGCGCTCTCCTGGAAGACAAGGCCGGCAATCTCTATGGCGCCACAATTCAGGGGGGCGGCGCGGCGAACTGTGGAACCATATTCAAGCTGGCGCCCGGTGGTGTCGAGACTGTGCTCTACGCCTTCAAAGGCGGTAGCGATGGCTGCGATCCTTCCGGAAGCCTCGTCGCCGACAGGCATGGCAACCTCTACGGCTCGACGCCGCTGGGAGGAGACAGCAGCTGCGATGTCGGCTGGGGCTGCGGCACTATTTTCAAGCTTTCGCCGGATGGCAAGGAATCCGTGCTCCATAGGTTTGTCGGCGGAAGCGATGGCCAGACACCAAATGCGCCCCTGATTTTGGACAACAGCGGAAATCTTTATGGCACAACTTATGGTCCCAATCCTGCGGACTGTTACGAGGATTGCGGAACGGTTTTCAAGCTTGCGCCGGATGGTACCGAAGCCATTCTCTATACCTTCTGCACCCAGAGGTATTGCCCGGATGGAAGCAGCCCGGAAGGCGGTTTGATCTCCGATAACGCGGGCAATCTTTACGGGACGACAAGCTATTACGGCGCAAACGGTGGGGGCACAGTATTCGAACTCGCGGCAGACGGGACTGAGACATCGCTTTATTCATTCGGGTTCTATGGGTCAGATGGCTCCTTTCCTTTGGGCACCCTTGTCGCGGACGGGCAAGGCGATCTCTACGGAGTGACCTGGAGCGGGGGTGGCCGCGGGTGCAAAGGGTACGGCTGCGGCGACATTTTCAAGGTGACGCCCGGCGGCACCGAAACAGTACTTCATTCTTTCCAGATATGGACCGGCGTCTATCCGACAGGCAGCCTCATCAAGATAAACGGCTATCTCTACGGCACGACAGAAAGTGGCGGCGGCAGCAGCAATTGCGGCACAAACCATAAGCGTGTCCCTTATGGTTGCGGCACCGTCTTCGCCATCAAAAAGTAGGAGTGCCACTTCTTGACGAGACCACTTCGGTGGGCTGACGCCTCGACGTAGTCTTATCCGGCCAGTAACAGACCACCACACCTAGCCTTGGGTTTCCCAAGGGCATGGTTCCGGATTTCCCGACGCCTAGAACGGCAGTTGAGTTTCTCTGGGGAAATTCGTCCCATGGGGTAAGCGGATCGGCTGGCTCTGTCCTCCCTGTCGCAGATTGGCAGGCTCTCGCGAGACCCCCGTCTCCCGTCTCAATAGACTTGTTCTTGATTTTGGGACAACCATTCTCACCTCCTCTTTGAGGCTATTGAGAAGGGACACGCGGAAATGCACGTCGGATACGCGAGGACATCGACTGTCGATCAGGTGGCAGGATTCGAAGCGCAACTGGATGAGCTGAAAAAGGCGAGATGCGAGAAAATCTTCAGCGAACAGATCAGTTCGGTGGGAAAGCGCACGCAGTTGGAAGCCGCGCTTGAGTTCTGCCGAGAAGGCGACGTTTTCATCGTGACGAAATTGGATCGCCTTGCGCGTTCCATGATCCATCTGGTGGGAGATCACCGCTTTACTGGAGAAAAAGAAGGTCGGATTGAGGATTCAAAACCTGAATCTCGACAGCGGGACGCCAACCGGACGCTTGATGCTCAATCTCTTGGGATCGGTGGCGCAGTTCGAGCGCGAGATTATGGGGGAGCGCCAGCGAGAGGGAATCGCGAAGGCAAAGCGTGATGGCAAGTATTTGGGAAGAAAGCCAACCGCTATGGCGCAGGCAGGGAAGGTGCGTGAGATGTTGGCTGCTGGAATAAGTCCAGGTGCCGTAGCCGCCGCTCTCTCGATCAGCCGCGCGAGCGTGTATCGGGTCGTTGCAGCCAGCAAGGCTAAAATTAGCGCCGTGCCGTAGCTTTGATCGCCTTGAGTTTCTGAAGGCGATCAACCAGATTTGCAAGCTGATAAACCGCCTTCAGAATTTCCTTGCACAGGTCGATTGCCGCCTCAGCTTCTTCTCACCCCGTTTCCGTTGCAAGGCTTGCGGCAAGGATTTCAGCGTCAACGAAGCGCTGCGGAAGTCTCAGTTTCCAAAAAGAGAATTTGTTATTACGTCATTTCGGTACGACGAGTTTGAAAACTGTGCCACTGTTGTCCGAGCCGCCCGCTCCCGTCGTACCAAACAGGATACCGTTATCGCTGAGTGTCAGGCTGCCGTTCGGAAAACTGCCGTCCGGGTCGCCCCAGAAAGCATGCGGCACTCTTATTGCACCGGACTTACGAGCTGAGAAAACAACGCCATCATTGTAGTAACCTCCCTCAAACGCAGTGCCGTAGAAACCACCCGCCCCATCTGCGACAAGCGATCCCCGGGCTTCACAACCATGCCTTCCGCGGCCAAACGAATAAAGTACAACCTCTTCGCCGCTTGGCGTTATCTCAAAGATTGTGCCGCAGCCATTGCCGTTGCCGTGAAGGCTTCCGCCTGCGCTTGTGGTGCCATAGAGATTCCCTGTGCTGTCCATGATCAGGCCACCATCTGGATAAGCACCGTATCGTCCGCCAAGGAATGCACGGAGTATGGTTTCGGCGCCGTTCGAGTCTATCTTGAAGACGGTGCCGCAGCCGGAGCCGCCGTTGCAACCGAAGTATCCGCCCTGGCTTGTCGTGCCATAGAGATTTCCATCCTTGTCCGCGATCAGGTCCCCCTGTGGAAAGGCGCCATCGTTCCCGCCTTGAAATGAATAAAGCACGATTTCAAATAAATCCGGAGCAACCTTAAAGACCGTGCCGTAGCCGATTGTGCCGCCCTGCGTTGTTGTGCCGTAGAAATTGCCTAGCCCGTCAGCGATCAACGCAGCGCCCGGATAGGTGCCATCGTTTCCACTACCGAAAGAGTGCAGCACAGTTTCGGTTCCACCGGGCGCAAGCCGGAACACGGTGCCGCGGCCGCCACCGCCGTCAACGGTCGTGCCGTAAAGATCGCCCTTGCGCAACAAGAGACTTCCGGCGGGGGATTCGCCATCGGCACAGTTGAGGCTGGAGCAAAAGTTGTAGAGAACATTTTCTTTGCCGTGCGTGTCGATCGAAAACACAACACCACCGTTGTGCGTCCCACCCCCGCTTGTCGTGCCATAGAGATTGCCGGCCTTGTCGGCTATCACGCCACCCAGCGGGACAGACCCGTCGCTGCCCCCTTGAAAGGAATAGATTTCGAGGTAGCTGGCCGCGAAAGCGCCGTGCGATGGAATCAAACCGGCCAGCGCCAACCCGCACCACGGGACGAAACCACTGGGCACTCCGCGAATTGGCATTTGGCGTATTCCCCCTGTCAGGTCGGTCGAACTGTACCATGTGCCACAGAGCTTGTCTCCCGGTAGCGCGTCAGTTTGAAATTCAGCGCCGGTAAACGGCTCGCTCCGCTCCGCGGATGAGGCCACTAAGGGTTTCCCAATCGGCGGGCTGAAAGCTCCGTGCTCAAGGGCTCGGGTGGATTTCAGAGACTCATAGAGATTGGCCCAACCATCGGCCACTGAAAGCACCGTTCTTATGACAGGCGGGGCAACGCAAATTCACGACGATTGAAGGTTGAATACTCTCGAATTCCAATGGCATTGTGGGTCTTTCCGTAGGTCTAGTCAGACCAACTTGTGTCCCCCCGAAGTGAAGCGTACGCTAAGTACTTGCGTTGACGCGAACGGTTGAGACTCAGACCGTCCGGCGCCCCTTCAGTGAAAAATCGAGCCATTGCTTAGACTAGCGTGAGCGCGCCGCCGCTTCGCGGCGACGATTTGTTGCGGCTCATCTTCACGCGCCGCTGGGGAGAGCTGTGATGTACGAACCAATCGGTCTTACGCGATTGCCCACCCTTACCACACGCAATGGAGCACTCACCCTTTGCGCGGCGCTCTGCATCCTGGGAATGAGCGTCTCGGCTGATGCCAAAGCAAAAATCACGACGTTCTCCGCTCCTGGAGCGATCAGCACTTTTGCCAGCAGCATCAATGCCGCAGGCGTAATCACGGGACGGTACGTAGATAGCAACGGCGTGTTCCACGGCTTTGTGCGGGCTACCGATGGAACGTTCACGACGTTCGACCCCACGGGATCAACTTTGACCGTTGCCGCAAGCATCAATACGAAGGGCGTGATCACGGGAGATTATTTAGACAACATCGGCACTGTACACGGCTTTGTGCGGGCTGCCGATGGAACGATCACGACGTTCGACCCCTCGGGATCAATCGACACCGAACCCTTAAGCATCAACAACAAGGGTGCGATCACGGGATGGTGGCAAAACAACAGCGCCGAACACGGCTTTGTGCGGGCTGTCGATGGAACGATCACGAACTTCGACCCCGCGGGGTCAGTTGACACCATTGCCACGAGCATCAATGCCTCGGGCGCGATCACGGGAGATTACTTAGACAACATCGGCACTGGACATGGCTTTGTGCGGGCTGCCGATGGAACGATTACAAGGTTCGATGTTCCGAGAGACGTTAATGGCATCGCAGCTACCAGTATCAATGCCTTAGGCGTGGTCACGGGATACGACTATGATCCCAGTTACGTGGCTCATGGCTTTGTGCGGACTGCCGATGGAACGATCACGACGTTCGAGGTTACGGGAGAAGTTCAGGGCACCTTTCCAAGCAGCATCAATGGCAGAGGCGTAATCACGGGATACTACAAGGATAGCAATTACGTGGGTCATGGCTTCGTGCGGCATGCCGATGGATCGGTCAAAACTTTCGATGTTAAGGGGGACGTTTATGGCACCTATCCCGAAAGTATCAACAGGATGGGCGCGATCACGGGATATTATGGAGCAGGTGGCGGCTATCCCGGCTTCCTGCGAAGCAAATGAGGTTAGCTTCACGCGGCAGTGTCTGAAACATCCCACACACCATCCGCGACGCCAGCGGACATTGGGGAGGTCACGCGGAGACTCGAATGCGGGCGCACGAAATTGTAATGGGCTAGTCGTAGTGTGCTCAGGCACCTGCACCAGGGATGGAGACGGGGCTTCTTGAACATCGTGCAATCCGGATTTCGCACGCTCAAGTTTTGCACGCGATTCGCAACCTACTGAAATGTTTGGGACACTTGCAGCGCTTTTTTGTGCGTAAGTTATTGATGATTAAGCCGAAATGCGAGCTTCCCAAGCTGTATGTCGAGGGTTCGATTCCCTTCGCCCGCTCCAATCAAATCAAAAGTTGCAGTTTCAGTTTTGGACGAACCGCGCCTTCACAAAGTGCCAGGCGAGACCGGCTGTCAGAAATCCTGCGATTCCGAGCGCAGCAAGAGGTCCAATGTCGTTCTTTGGTAGCGCGTCGGGCGGCCCGGCGAGAAGCGGCCGCGAAAAGAGGGGGTGAAAGCGCGACTCGAAATACGTGTTGGAAACCAGCTCGTTCGAACCTCGGAATGCCTCCTCGATCTGTTCCGCGAGTGTGCTGGAGACGATGAACTTCGTGCCGCCACGGCGCTGCTGAAGCACTCTCACAATGCGTCCACGGAAGGGAGAGATGCGATTGGCAAGTCCGTGCGGCAGCCGGCGGTTTATCGCGCGCAGGAAGGCGAGCGATTCGGCGTCGAGCGATTCGTTGAAGCGGGAAACCGGTCGAAGCCTTGTGTGATCGAGACCAGTCGCGCCGGCGAAATCGGCGAGAAGATCGCCACCTGGGAAATCCGCCAGCTCGAACCGCCGCGCGACAATGTTCTCGCGTCCGAACGCCTGCGCCCATCGGTCCAGCAGTCGTGAATAGTCGGCGAGCGCAGGCCGACCACGGAATTGAAATTCGTTTGTGCCGCCCCCCCAGACGATGTTCGTGTACCGGCTGACCAGAAAATCGGTTTGGTTTCTAAGGTAGACGACGATTTTCGTTTGTCGCGCGATAGCATCACACAACGCTTTGATGCGCGCGACCTCGCTGGGCGAGCGAACGCTTGAGCTCAAAAGCTCGTTCGAGAATATGACGGTCTTCGCACCGCTCGTAGCAATTTCCTTCTCGAGAGAATCCACGAATTCCGCTCGGAAACGGCTCACGCTTTCCTGATTGCCGATGCCGAGCGTGCGCCGCGTGCCTTCGATCCGCGCATCGTCGAGAGCGAAGGCGGTCAGCGCATAGTGACTGGTTGCGCCTGGCGTCCGTGGATACAGATAACCCTGCGACAGGAGCGCGGCCCTGTTCAGCGCAAGATAGTTCCGGATCGAGGTGCTGCCGGTTTTTTCAGTCCCGATATGCAGCCAGCACTGCGCAATCATTCACGCCCCTACATCGCAACGTCAGGCAACTTCCGGACCGGGATACGCACGACCCGGACGGGCGCATTGACGCCCGAGACGCCCCAATCGGGACATGCTACATTGGATCGTCGAGGCGAGGTAACGCGGGGCGCTGGCGTGGCTGCAGCGACGTTGGACGACGTACGGGCGCCTGCCCGGGCTGGCTTGCCGCTGCGTCACGTCGCGGCCGTGGCGGCAGGCAATGCGCTCGGATTCTACGATTTTCTGACCTACGCATTCTTTGCGGTCCCGATCGGGCATACTTTCTTCCCCTCGCGCGATCCCGCGTCCAGCCTTCTTCTCTCGCTTGCGACGTTCGGCGCGGGCTTTTTCACGCGCCCCCTGGGCGGGATCGTCATCGGCATTCTGGGCGATCGAAAGGGGCGCAAGCCCGCGATGTTCGTCTCCTTTTCGCTCATGGGCGCGGCGATCGTCGGGATGGCGCTGACGCCGTCCTACCGCGCCATTGGCATTGCCGCGCCCATTCTGGCGATCTCGTTCCGGCTGCTGCAGGGTTTCGCACTCGGCGGGGAAGTCGGTCCGACCACGGCTTATCTGATCGAAGCCGCGCATGAGAGAAATCGCGGCCTCTTCGGCTCGCTTCAATACGCGACGCAGGACCTTGCCATACTGTGCGCCGGACTGGTCGGCGTCGCGCTGGCCAACATTCTCGATGCATCGGCGCTCGACGCCTGGGGCTGGCGCATCGCATTTCTGATCGGCACCGCGATCGTGCCCTTCGCCCTGCTGATCCGGCGCCAGCTTCCCGAAACGCTCGATGAGCGGCCGCCGGTCCGCACGACACGTGAGCCGTTGCGGCCACATTTGCGTGTCGCCCTCTTTGGGCTCCTGCTGCTCGGCAGCGGTACGATCGCAAGCTATGTGCTCATCTACATGACCACCTATGCCACGACGACGCTGCACATCGCCTCAAATTACGCGTTCGGCGCCACAGTGGTCGGAGGGTTCTGCGGAGTCTGTTTCGATCCCGTCAGCGGCTGGCTGTCCGACCGTTTCGGACGAAAACCGGTGATGATGGTGCCATGGGCGCTGCTTTTTTTTGCGGTGCTGCCGGTCTTCATGCTCATGGCGCATTTCCGCTCCGCGGGGGCGCTTTATGCAGCCACGGCCGCGATGCAAATCCTTGTGTCGCTGGGCTCGCCTGCGGTTGTCACGGCAATCACGGAAGCGCTACCGCCGCACATCCGCTCCGGCGCGCTGTCAACGATCTATGCCGTCGCTATTTCCACCTTCGGCGGAACGACGCAGTTCGTAATCACCTGGCTCATTGCTAGAACGGGTAATCCGCTCGCGCCGGCCTGGTATCTGATGGGCGCGATCGTGGTGGGATTGGTGACCATGTTCGCATTCGAAGAAACCGCTCCCGCCGCGGTGTTTTCGCGGCGAGCGCGATAAAGCGGGCGACGGGACCGAAGCCCGCTCGCCCGCATCATGCAATCCTACCGGTAGCACCAGCGCCGGCCGCACATCCAACGATCGCGCCAATAACGGCCGTGCCAATAGTAGTTGTAGTAACCGCCGTGCCAGCGATAGCCCCAGCAACGGTGACGCCAGCCGCAGTAATGGCCAGGCCCAGGAACGCCGACGCTTACCCCAACCACGACAGCCGAAGCCGGCATAGCGGCGGCGAGAGGCGCGACGACCAATGCGGCAGCCAGAAGCGCATGTTTCAATTGCATCAGATACTCCCTCATCTTTGTTTCGCCTGCACCCGCAGAACGCACCGTCGCGAGCGAGGCGGCTTCGAATCAGCAAATATTTATCACGCTATCCATTCCGCCGGCAAAAAATCCTGCCTCATTGGCCGCCGTCCGCCTCCTCCAGGACAACTTCGTGGCCCCAAAGGCGCTCCAGATGCGTGCAGACGAGATCCCGCGTCTTGGCGTGCAGCGGGATTCCCCGATGCATGAGATGGACGAGACGAAGTTTGCGGTCCCCCTTCAGATTTGCTTCGGCGACCTGAATGTTCGGATCCGTGAGGCCCACATCATACTGCCGCGCCAGCGAACTGCGGATGCGGCGATAGCCGCTTTCGTCGTGGATGGCTGAAACCCTGTAGGACTCATCACCTGCCTTGTCATGGAGCTCGAACAGCCGGAACTCGCGCATGAGCCTCGGGCTCAGAAACTGCTCGATGAAGCTCTCGTCGCGATAGTTCGCCCACGCATCGGTCAGCGCGCCCATCCAGTCTTGCGAGCCGGCAATTTGCGGAAACCACTCGCGATCCTCCGCGCTCGGCGTTTCGCAGATTCGCCTGATGTCGGCCATCATTCCAAATCCGAGCGCGTAGGGATTGAATCCATTGCAACGCGGATCGTTGAAGTCGGGCTGGTAGATGACGCCCGTGTGGTTGTGGAGGAATTCGAGAAGCGATCCCTCGGTAATCAGGCCGCGGTCGTAAAGCATGTGCATGATCGTATGGTGCACAAAGGTCGCGCAGCCTTCATTCATCACTTTGGTTTGACGCTGCGGATAGAAATATTGCGCGAGGCTGCGCACGATTCGAAGGAGCTCGCGCTGCCAGGGGCGCAGCCCGGGCGAATATTTTTCGAGGAAGTAAAGAATGTTCTCCTCTGGCAGTTTCATTTCGCTGCCAAAATCCTCCTCCGGATCGATGGTCGGCGGCGTGGCCGGAGGGTCGATGCCGGCGGGCAACGTCCGCCACAATTCGTTGCGCGATTCCTCCTCGTGTTCCATGCGGCGCCGCCGCTTTTCCAGCACCCGTTCCTTCGATGGTTTCGGCGGGCGCCGATAGCGGAAGACGCCATGCTCCATGAGCGCATGCGCAGAATCGAGAACTGCCTCTACCTCAGCGCGTCCGTGGCGATCCTCGCAGGCCGAGATATAGCGCTTGGCAAAGGCGAGATAATCGAGAATGCCTTCGGCGTTGGTCCACTGCCGGAACAGGTAGTTGTTCTTGAAAAAGTGATTGTGACCGAAGGCGGCGTGCGCGATGACCAGCGCCTGCATGGTCATCGTGTTCTCCTCGAGCAGATAGGTGATACTGGGGCTGGAGTTGATCACGATCTCATAGGCAAGGGCCGAATATCCGTGTCGGTAGAGCTGTTCCTCCCGCGCGAAGAGTTTTCCGAACGACCAATGGCTGTACATCAGCGGCATGCCGAGCGAGGAATAGGCATCGAGCATCTGCTCGGACGAGATGATCTCGATCTGGCTGGGATAGACGTCGAGCTTGAGGTCTTTGACCGCGATCTTCTCGATTTCGCGGTAGACGCGGTCGAGCGAGGGAAAATCCCATTCCTGTTCGGTGAAGAGCGGCGAGCCACCCATCACGCGATCTCGCTCTTCTTGAACAGCTCGTGAAAGACCGGGAAGATGTCGGACGGCCGCGCGATCCTCTTGGTCGCGAAATTCGGCCACAGCGCCGACACCGTGCGGTAGGCGCGCCAAAGCTCGGCGCCGGAATCCTCGTTGGCGAACACCTCCATTTCGCGCTCGTCCAGAATCTCGATATAGGCGTAATACTGGCAGAGCGGCATGATCTCGCCGTTCAGCATCTCCGCGCAATGGCGCGCGTCGCCGGACTGTGTGTAACCGTCGGATGCCTGCGCCGCGTAGATGTTCCAGTCGGCGGTCGTATAGCGCTCTTTCTGGATCTCCAGCATCATCTCGAGGGCGGACGAGACGATCGTCCCGCCGGATTGCCGCGAATAGAAGAATTCGTGCTCGTCGACTTCCTGGGCGTCATGGGTGTGGCGGATGAACACGATGTCAACGCGGTCATAACGCCGCTTCAGGAACAGATGGAGAAGCATATAGAAGCGCTTGGCGAGATCCTTCTCCCGCTCCCCCATCGAACCCGATACGTCCATCAGGCAAAACATGACCGCCCGGCTGGCCGGCACTGGCAGTTCGGCGAATGCATTGAAGCGGACATCGACGGGGTCGATGAAGGCGATCCACTTACGGCGCGCGATGGCACGCGCGAGCTCCTCCTTCAGCGCGAGAATTTCCGAACAGGTCTCCTCTGTCTGCGGGGTCACGCGCTCTAGCGCATCGAGACGTGCCTGCAGGGTTTCGATGTCGGCGGCCCGCGGACGTTTGAGGGCGAGTCTCCGCCCGAAGGCGTTGCGCATCGTGCGGACGAGATTGATCTGGGTCGGCGGCCCCGAGGTTGTGAGGCCCGCGCGCCTCCAGGTCTTTCTGGGCGTTTCCTTGAGGCTCGTGCGCACCAGATTCGGAAGCTCGAGATCCTCGAAGAAGATTTCGAGAATCTCGTCCTGCGTCATCGTGAACTCGAAATCATCTTCGCCGTCGCCGGAGTCGACGGCTTCCTTTCCGCGCCCGCCATCCTCGCCCGGGCGAGGCTTCCTGATCTCGTCCCCCGGAACGAACTCCTTGTTGCCCGGCAGTACGAAATCGCGTTCGCCGCCGGCCTTTGGATCGAGGCGGAAGCGTGGTTCTTTTGTACCCTTGGTCGAAATCCTGACCTTGCGGTCCTTGCCGATGTCGGCGACGCCCGCCTCCTTCAGCGATTTCTGCACCGACTCGCGAATCTGCGTCCGCGCGCGGCGCAGGAAGCGCTGGCGGTTGGCGAGACTCTTGCCCTTGGGATTGAGGCGCCGGTCGATGAAATAGCTCATGACGGGCAGCCGCGCGATTCGGAGATGCCGGCCACGGATGTCGTCAGGATTTCGATGTCCTGCGCCATGAATTCTGCTTTCCCGGCGCAGCGACGCGCAATCACCCCGCCTTGTTGACCCGCATGTACCATTCGACAAGCCGGCGCACCTGCCTCGATGTGTAGCCGCGGGCAAGCATGCGCTTGACGAACTCGTTGTGCTTGGTTTCGGTGTCGGTATCCTTCTTCGATTCGAAGCTGATGACGGGCAGAAGGTCTTCCACCTGGCTGAACATCCGCTTTTCGATGACGTTGCGGATTTTCTCGTACGCCGTCCATGCCGGATTTCTGCCATCGTTGGCGGCGCGATAACGAAGGGCGAATTTTACGACCTCGTTGCGGAAGTCCTTGGGGTTGGCGATCCCGGCCGGCTTCTCGATCTTGGAGAGTTCGCCGTCAAGCGCCGCGCGATCCAGCAACTGGCCGGTGTCGGCATCCTTGTAGTCCTGATCCTCGATCCACGCATCGGCATAGGCGATGTAGCGGTCGAAGACGTTTTGGCCGTATTCACCGTAGGATTCGAGATAGGCCTTCTGGATTTCCTTGCCGATGAATTCCGCGTATCGCGGCGCCAGGTCTGCCTTGATGAATTCGAGGTATTTTCTCTCCAATTCATCGGGGAACTGCTCGCGCCGGACGGACTGCTCTACCACGTACATGAGATGCACCGGATCGGCGGCGATTTCGGTGACGTCGTAGTTGAACGTTTCGGACAGGGTCTTGTAGGCGAAGCGCGTCGAAATTCCCGTCATGCCCTCATCGATGCCCGCGGCGTCGCGATACTCCTGCAGGGTCTTCGCCTTGGGATCGGTGTCCTTGAGCTTCTCTCCGTCATAGACGCGCATCTTGGAGATGAGATTGGAGTTTTCGTGCTCCTTGAGCCTCGTCATGACGCAGAATTTGGCGAGCAACTCCAAAGTCTCAGGCGAGCAGGGCGCGGGCTGAAGCTCGCTGCTGCGGAGCAGCTTGCGATAGATCTCCGCTTCTTCGGTCACACGCAACACGTAGGGGACCGTTACGACGCAGATACGATCGAGGAATGCCTCGTTGTTGCGGTTGGCCTTGAACACCTGCCATTCCGCTTCGTTCGAATGCGCAAGAATTATGCCGTTGAAGGGGATCGGCCCCAATGTCTCGGTGCCGATGTAGTTTCCTTCCTGCGTCGCGGTCAGCAGGGGATGCAGTACCTTGATCGGCGCCTTGAACATCTCCACGAATTCCATCAGGCCCTGATTGGAACGGCACAATCCGCCGGAGAAGGAATAGGCATCCGAATCATTCTGGCTGAAATGCTCGAGCTTGCGGATGTCCACCTTGCCGACAAGTGAGGAAATGTCCTGGTTGTTTTCGTCGCCGGGCTCCGTCTTGGAGATCGCGATCTGGCGCAGCTTCGAAGGAAAGAGGCGCGCGACTTCGAAGCGCGAAATGTCACCGCCGAACTGATCCAGGCGCTTCACCGCCCACGGGCTGATCACCCCGGTGAGGCGGTGGCGGTCGATCCCGTAACGGTCTGCGAGAAGCGAACCCAGTTCCTCGGAACGGAACAGCCCAAGAGGCGACTCGAAAACGGGGCTGATCTCCTCGCCGGCCTTGAGGACATAGATGGGATATTTCTCCATCAGATCCTTGAGCCGCTCGGCGAGTGAGGACTTGCCGCCCCCCACAGGGCCCAGCAGGTACAGAATCTGGCGCTTTTCTTCGAGGCCCTGGGCGGCGTGGCGGAAATAGCCGACGATCCGCTCGATCGTGTCCTCCATCCCGAAGAACCCGTCAAAGGCGCGATAGATCTTGATCGTCCGATTGAAGAAGATGCGGCCGAGGCGCGAATTTTGTGCCGTGTCGACGAGGTCCGGCTCACCGATCGCCGCGACCAACCGTTCAGCGGGGGCGGCGTACAACATCTTGTCGTCGCGGGCTGCCAAGAGCCAATCCCGAAGGCTCATCGTCTCCAGGCGTTCCCGGGCGTAGTCCCGGGAAAACATATCGAAGACATCCAGCGTGCTCATCACTGTCACTCCTTGTACGTCACGCACGCCTTCCACGATTGATATCGTGGCCCTCCGCGGACATGACAAGTCAGGTGAACATTGCGCCTTCCACTTACCCTCTCATTGGCTGCTGAAGTAATCCTTAAGCATCTGCGTTCGTTCCACATTTGTTAGCCGCCGGCGCACGGCTGCCCGTTCGCACGAATCTCGTGCGGCGCGCTCCTACAAACACGGTTTTGTCCGACACCGTTTCGACAGTCCTGAACTCAAGCCCGGCATAAGCAAATCAGCGACGATCGATAAGCCATTGTAACTCCTTTTCCTTCGGATGCCATAGCGGCGCCGCGAAATTCCTGTGGGCGCCTCATTCCCAGCAAGAGTCTGCCTGCCGCGGAGACTCGGCCCTCCGCGGCAGCTGGAACTGTGCCGTGTTGCGCCCGCACAATTCAGCGTGAGGCGCTTGCCGACGTCACCGTTCTTCGGTCAATCTCGCGCGGATGGACGAGCTTGTTACCGCGGTACGCATCGCGCGGCCTGAAGATGCCGCCGCGGTCGCCCGAATCTACATCGAGTCCTGGCACGACACTTACGCCGCGATATTGCCGGTGCGCATGCTCTGCGCGATGACGCCGAAAGGGCAGGCGGCGCGATGGCGCGCGGCGATTCGCGCGCGCGGCCGCGAACAGGTTTTGGTGGCCGAGAGCGACAGGCACGGCATCGTCGGCATGTCGAGCATCGGACCCTCGCGCGATGGTGGTATGGGCTACGACGGAGAAGTCTATACGCTGTACGTCGATCCGGCCTTCTTCGGCTGCGGAGCCGGCCGTGCATTGTTGCGGGCGGGATTCGCGACGCTGCGCACGCGCGGCTTTTCGTCCTGCATGATCTGGGCGCACGCCCGAAATCCGGTGCGATTTTTTTATGAGGCAATGGGCGGACGCCTCGTCGCCGAACGCGTCCAGCGCCTGATGGGGGATCCGGTTCCCGAAGCGGCGTTCGCGTGGCGAAAGTTGGCACTCGCGGAACGCAGTCCGGCGAGGTAGCGCCGGGAGATCAAGCTTTTATTTGGCTTTTCAAACCGGCCGGCGTGATGTAATCGGTCAGCGCGCCCGTGCCCGGCGCGACCTTTGCCCATTCGTCCAGGTCGAAATCAAGCACGGCGAGCGCGCAGGTGGGGAATTTCGCAGCGAGGGCTGCGGCGCGGCTGCGCTCTTCCGCATTGTCCGGCTTGCCCACGAGTTTGCGCGCGAAATCCTCCAGGCCCGGATTGTGGCCGATGACGACCACCGCACGCGCGTCTCCACTCTCCGTCCGGATGCATTTCAGAATTACTGCAGCCGTGGCGTCGTAGAGAGAATCGAGGAATCGCGTCTTGGGGTGGGCACCGATCTCCGGCGCCGCGTATTCCCAGGTCTGCGTCGTGCGCCGCGCGCTCGAGCAGAGCACAAGATCGGGTAGATAGGCTTTCTTGCGCATCTCGCCGCCCATCAGCACGGAATCGCTGCGACCGCGCTCGATGAGCGCGCGATCCTTGTCATGTTTCTCATCGTGAGGCTCGGCTTTGGCGTGGCGCAATACGAACAGGCGTTTCATGACAGTGCGCTGTTGCTTCGTTTGATTCGCCTTAAGGGGCCCGGTAGCGCGCCTCGGCCGCGTGGTCGAGCGCGGCAGCCGAGAGTCTGTCGATTTCGAGACTGCGGCGCAAGAGTTCGATGATGCGGACTTCCTCCAGCATCACGCGCGGTTCGGTGAGAGCGACTTCGAGCGCAAGCCAGTAGGCCGTCTCGCGCAACGGTTCCGGCAAGGCATCCTTGATCAGCCCCAACACAGCGTCGAGCCCGTCCTGCTCCTGCAGGATCGCGGCGCATTCCTGCGAGACAGCAAGCAGGCGATGCTCGTCGAATTCGCGGAACACCGGCAAGGTGCGGACGATGTCTCCGATCGTGCGCAATTCTCGCTCGCTCATATTGCCATCGGAGGCCGAGACGACAACCATCACATAGATTAGCGCCGCGTGGTGGCTTATGGCGTTCATGAAGGCCCTCGAATTTGGCGCGACCTTAATGCGCCTTGACCGTGCGGGGCAAGGCGCGTCACCAAACGGCCCGATAACAGGTTCACAGCATCATGACGACGCACAAGAAACCGGAACGATGGGGGCCGCGTACACTTGCGGTGCGCGGCGGCCAGATTCGCACGCCGTTCCAGGAAACTGCGGAACCGCTTTTTCTGACCTCCGGCTACGCCTATGAGTCGGCCGAAGAAGCCGAGGCGCGGTTCAAGGGTGCGCCCGGCTTCATGTACACGCGCTACAGCAATCCGACGACCGCCAATTTCGAGGCGCGAATCGCAGCACTGGAAGGAGCACCGGTCGCGCGCGCGACTGCAAGCGGAATGGCAGCTGTGACCGCGGCCTTTCTATGCTACCTTCGCCATGGCGACCACGTAATTGCCGCCAAGGCCATGTTCGGCGCCTGCCGCTATGTGATCGAAGACGTACTGGCGCGCTTTGGCATCACTCACACGCTGGTGGACGGCGAGGATCCAGCCCAATGGGCAGACGCGCTGCGACCTCAGACCCGCATGTTCTTCCTGGAGACGCCTGCGAATCCCACTCTTTCCCTTGTCGACCTCCGCGCCGTCTGTGCGATCGCCGCGCGCGCGAAGACGAGAGTGATTGTCGACAACGCGTTTGCGACACCCGTTCTGCAGCGGCCGATGGAGTTTGGCGCCGACATTGTCGTCCACTCCTCGACGAAATACATCGATGGCCAGGGGCGCTGCCTCGGTGGCGTGATCCTCTGCGGCGAGGATTTCCTGAAAGAACATCTGCAGATTTTTCTGCGCAACACGGGACCTTCGATAAGTCCCTTCAACGCCTGGGTTCATCTGAAAAGCCTTGAGACACTCGGGCCGCGCATGGCCGCGCATTGCGCAAATGCAGCCGCGGTCGCGGATTTCCTGTCCGCGCAGAAAATGATCTCGCGGGTGCTCTACCCGTTTCGCCACGACCACCCCCAGCACGAACTCGCGCGCGCGCAGATGGAGGGGGGCGGTGGCGTCGTTGCCTTCGAAATCGAAGGGGGCAAGCCGGCCGCGTTTCGCTTCGCCAATTCGCTGCAACTGATCGACATTTCCAACAATCTCGGAGACACGAAAAGCCTGATCACCCATCCTGCGACGACGACGCATCAGCGCCTGGCGGCGGAGGCCCGCGCCGAGCTCGGCATCACCGACGGAATGTTGCGCCTGTCGGTCGGTCTGGAAGACGAGGCGGACCTGTGCGACGACATTGCCAGGGCCCTGCGAACCGTTTGAAGGAGGCTTGCCCATGTCGGAACATCGCGCACAACTCCGCTGGAAGCGCACGAGCCAAGACTTCACCTATGAAAGTTATAATCGCGCCCACGAGATCCTGTTCAAGGCTGGCGCCATCGTGCTGCCCTCGTCGTCGGCGCTGGAATTTCGTGGCGATCCGGAGCGCGTCGATCCTGAAGAGGCGTTTGTCGCCTCGCTGTCGGGGTGCCACATGCTGACGTTTCTTGCGATTTGTGCCCGCAAGCGCCTCACGCTCGATGCCTACGACGACGATGCGAGCGGCCGTCTGGAACAGGCGGATGCTGGCCGGCTCTGGATGGCGCGTGTGACGCTCCGGCCGCTTGTGCGCTTCGCTCTGGGAATCGCTGTAGACGCCGAATTGCTGGCGGCGATTCACCATCAAGCTCATGCGGATTGCTTCATCGCCAACTCCGTCAAAACAGAAGTCCTGGTATTGCCGCGAGCCTGAAGCCGCACATTAACGTCTCGAGCGGGAAGTCCTTGCGCGGGACGCCTGCATGGGACGATAGTGATTCGATGGACCAGCATCCCTCAAGCCGGCACTCTGCGCCGCGACAGCAACATACTTATGAGCGCACGACGCGCAGCATTCGCGTCGCGGTGAAGCCTGCCTATCTCGACGATCAGTCCGATCCGTCCGAGGGGCGCTACGTCTGGACCTATGCAATCACGATTGAGAACCGGGGCTCGGAGACGGTTCAGCTTCTTTCGCGTTATTGGCACATCACGGACGCACGGGGACACGTCCAGGAAGTCCGCGGGCCGGGCGTGGTGGGCGCGCAACCGGTGCTCGAACCGGGGCAGGTATTTGAATATGCGAGCGGTTGCCCATTGCCGACGCCTTCAGGCGCCATGGTGGGCCGCTATGAATTGCGCGCCGCCTCGGGCGAGACGTTCGAAGCCGACATCCCCATGTTCCTCCTTGAAAGTCCCTACGAGCGCCGCCAAATCCACTAAGGGTCCGTCATCGGGTGTTTCGCGGGCTCGCTGGATCCGCATCTTCGTCACTGAGAGAATCATGTCCGAATTGCCAAAGTTATCTGCGCGATCACTCGCTCCGCCGGAGCTTGGCGCCCGGCCATCGCGCGGGGAAGCCGAGCAGGCCGTCCGCACGCTTCTTTTGTGGGCTGGAGATGATCCCGCGCGCGAAGGCTTGCGGGAAACGCCAGCGCGCGTGGCGCGCGCTTTCGAGGACTGGTTTGCCGGCTACGCCATGGACCCCGAAGAATATCTCGCCCGCACGTTCGAAGAGGTGGAGGGGTACGACGATATGGTCGTGCTGCGCGATATCCGCTTCGAATCACACTGCGAACATCATCTGGCGCCGATTATCGGCCGCGTTCATGTGGGTTATTTGCCGACCAACAAGGTCGTTGGAATCTCGAAACTGGCGCGCGTAGTCGAGGCCTACGCAAAGCGGCTACAGGTGCAGGAGAAGATGAACGCCCAAATCGCGCGCTGCATCCAGAAAGTGCTCGAGCCCAAGGGCGTCGCGGTCGTCATCCAGGCCGAGCACCAATGCATGACGACGCGCGGCGTGCACAAGCCCGGCGTGAGCATGGTGACGTCGACCATGCTCGGGGAATTCCGCAAGAACCCCCTCACACGGCGGGAGTTCCTGAGCGTCATCGGCAATCCGGCATCGAGCGTCGGCGATTGACGGTGGGCAGAGTCCCTAGCGAATCGCGAAGGCCACGCTGACGCTTGTACTTAATGTGTCTTCGCCAGCGGCCATGGGCGGCGCGGCTCCAATACATGTCCTCCGGCCGCGCTTCGCGGATCGGGGGGCGAGCACCTTCCGAACCGGCAGCTATTTCTGATAGGAGAACATCCTTGGGGCCTGTAGCTCAGCTGGTTAGAGCTGACCGCTCATAACGGTCTGGTCGGGGGTTCGAATCCCTCCGGGCCCACGCTTTGCCCCTAGCCACCTCATGTGGCGTGTATCGCGTTGAAGAACTGGTCGGCGTTACTGGCCGCCACATAGATTGCCGCCAGACTTTCCACGCCCGCCCGATCCTCTGCATCGAAACGCGACGGCAATGGGCTGTCGAGATCGAGAACGCCGATCAGCCGTTCTCCTGCGGTCAGCGGTACGACGAGCTCTGAGCGGGATGCGGTGTCGCAGGCGATATGGCCGGGAAAGACCTCGACATCGGCGACTATGATCGACTCCCGGCGCGCGGCCGCCGTGCCACATACGCCCTGGCCCACAGGGATACGAACGCAGGCGGGTTTGCCCTGAAAGGGTCCGAGAACCAGCTGGTCGCCGTCGCGCAGAAAATAGAATCCGGTCCAGTTCACATCTGGTAGCGTCTGGAACAGCAAGGCGGCGGTGTTGGCGGCATTGGCTACGGGATCGCGTTCTCCTTCGAGCAGCGCCTCGAGCTGTTGGGCGATTTCCCGGTACAATTCCGGTTTGGCAACATTTCCGATCGCGCGTGCTTCAAACACTGTCTTCTTCCGGGGTTGCAGTTTCGGCAGAGTCATGCCGAGACATTCATATTGGGCGCAAGCCGTGATGGCTGCAACGTTGAGCGATCACGCCGCAAATGGATGAAAGTCTCTTCGCGCAAATGCGAACGGCCATGCCGGAAGGCAACCGGCCGTTTCTCCGCACCGCGGATGGGCGGCACTTCTCCTACGACGATATGCTCATGCGCTCGGCCCAGTTCGCCAATAGTCTCCACGCGGCAGGCGTTCGGCCCGGCGACAGGCTTGCCGTTCAGGTCGAAAAAAGCGCCGAAGCGCTTCTGCTCTATCTGGCCTGCCTGAGAGCGGGCGCGATCTATGTGCCGCTCAATCCCGCCTACACGCCCGCCGAAACGTCCTGGTTCCTCGCGGACTCCGAACCGATCTGCTTCGTCGCAGCGCCGGAGAAGGCGGAAACAATTCAGACTCTGCTCGGCGACCCCACGGCGCTTCTGACCCTCGGCGACGATGGGCGCGCCGGCTCCCTCACGGAGTGCGCAGGTTCGGTGGCGAGCGGCTTCGATGATGCGATGCGTGCGGGCGACGACGTGGCGGCCATTCTCTATACGTCCGGCACAACAGGGCGCCCGAAGGGCGCGATGCTGACGCAACGAAACCTTGCTTCGAATGCGCTTGTGCTCCGCGACCTTTGGCAGTTCTCCCGGAGCGATGTCCTTCTGCACGCTCTGCCGCTCTATCACACGCACGGTCTCTTCACGGCCACCAACACAAGCATGATGGCCGGCGCATCCATGATCCTGCTGCCGAGATTCGATCTCGATCGGATTCTCGCCCATTTGCCCGAGGCAACAACGATGATGGGCGTTCCGACATTCTACACCAGACTTCTTGCCGACTCCCGGCTTGACCGCGCCCGCGTGGCGCATATGCGACTGTTCATTTCAGGCTCTGCGCCACTCTTGCCGGAAACCCATCGGGCGTGGCTCGATCGCACCGGTCACGCCATTCTCGAGCGTTACGGGATGACGGAGACCGGCATGATCGCGTCGAACCCCTGTGACGGCGAGCGGATCGCGGGCACGGTCGGGCTTCCGTTGCCCGGAGTCGAACTGCGCGTTGCCGATCCGCAAGAGGGTTCGCCACTTCCGTCCGGGCAAGTCGGAATGATCGAATTGCGCGGCCCGAACGTCTTTAAGAGCTATTGGCGCAAGCCGGATGGAACGGCAGCAGCGTTCCGCGAAGACGGGTTCTTCGTCACTGGTGACCTCGGAACGATCGATTCGTCGGGCTACCTGCGGATCGCAGGCCGCGTAACGGACCTCGTGATCAGCGGCGGCTTCAATGTCTATCCCAGGGAGATCGAGACGGAGATCGATGCCCTTACAGGAGTTGCCGAATCGGCGGTAATCGGTCTGCCGCATCCAGATATTGGTGAAGGCGTGACCGCAATCGTCGTCTTGAGGGATGGCGCGGCGCTTGGAGAAGCAGATCTGCTCTCTGCGCTTGGGAGCGCGTTGCCAGATACAAATTGCCAAGGCGCGTGTTGTTCGCCCGTGAGCTCCCACGCAATGCCATGGGAAAAGTACAGAAGAACGTTTTGCGCGAGAGCTACCGCGATCTCTATCGGCGGAGATGAAGAACGCGAAACTTGCCACGATTGATTCTGAGCGCAGAAAACAGGAGCGGCCCTGGCGCGCAGGGCCGCTCTTGCTGTTGAAGTTGCTATCCTCCGATAATGCCGGCCCCACTGCATGCGCCGGGTGCGCCGACGGGCTCAATATTCAGGCCAAGACCAGATGCGTTGTTGACGAATGTCGACCCGATGGCCGTGCGCCACTGTTTCGACAGCGGGGAGAGCCCGGCGCTGGCAAGAATTCCGAGGTTTGGGTCGAAGTTGATGGCTTTACTATTGATGTAATGCATGACGCCGACGAGGGACTTCTGCTGTTTCACAACCTTGTAGCAGGTATAGGTGACCCAATTGGCCGTTCCGACGATCGGATAGGCGTACTTGGCCGTCGGATTTGCGATTACGGCCGTCGGCGATGTGCCTTGCACCCAGGCGGTCGGATCGCTGCGATAGCCAAAGTTGAGGCAGCTGGGGCAATAGGTACCGTTTTTATTGCTCTGCGGCGGCTGGATTGTCGAGTAAGCAACCAGAGCGGTCTGCGCCGACGGCGCCTCCCATTGTGCGTGAGAATTCTGCAACGTCGCCGAGTTCAGATTGTAGGTGTTCTCCTGCGTCTCAAGCACATACGGCAACACATAGTCCGTGCCGCTGTAGGTGATGCGGCCGAGCTGAATGCAGGCGGTTCCAAGGTTGCAGTTCGAAGGATTCGATCCGCCCGGAACGGCCGTAAACGCGGTGTACTGCGCCACGCCGCTGTTGCCCGAAACGAGTGTGAACAGCCCCGGCGTTTCGCCCACGACCGGTGGATAGTTTGGATTGCCCACATTGTAGGTTGGTCCGAGCAGCGAAGAGGGCAGGGTGGAGGCGCCCGTCGTGTACTGGTTGCCATTCAGGCTGGCGCAGACGTTGGCCAGGTGACGCGAAAAGATGCTGGTGGCGCCGGAACTGTCGGCGCGGCCCACAATCTGCAGTGTCACGCCCCACCCGGCGCCCTGGTTCGGATCGTTCGGGTCCCAGAGCGGTTGACCGCCATTGTCGGCCTTGAGCGCGGGGTCGTTCCAGTTCGTGATCTGCCCGTTGAATACCTTGCAGTAAGTTCCAGGACTCAACCGCAAGCCGCCGCTGCCGTCGCTGCGGGGATATTTGATGTTGAAGTGATAATCGGTCTCCGTGCCGTTGGAGTTCAGCACCTTCTCGTAGACGGAATTGTAGGCGAAGGCGATCGGCGTGATCCCGAACGGAAACTGGACCAGCGGGCCGTAACATTGCAACGGATTTGGATAGGGATTCTTCGAACCGCTGGTGCAGCTCACCTGGTTGAATTGTCCGATTGTGATGCCTGTTTTTCCCTGCGTTTCGGTGCCGCCATTGTTGTAGACGCTCACATCTGTCGATACCAGCGAGGTCGTCGACATTCCAAATTGCACACTGGGGAAATAATCGTTGTTCAGATCGATGAATCCGAAGAAGGTGGGATCGTGACTGAACGCCGCAAGGATTCCGATGCCCGCGCTCGCAGAAACGTAATAGGTGGTTTCGTTGGTCACGATGTGCTGCGTTGCGCAATTCTGTGACGGAGTGCCTGTATAGTTGAACGGCGCGATGTTCTGAAAGGTTGGCGGAGTGCCGTAGATGATGAGTTGCGTCGGATTCGCGTAGCAATCGAATGTCTGGCGCGCATAGGCGGCGGGAACGGCTGCGCCGCCGCCGAAGATGTCTCCTGCGGCATAACCGGCGATGGCGTAGGGCGTGAAGACGGCCGTGCCGCCGATAAGTGCGCAGGCCCCAGCCAGCGCGCGGTACCTGTATCTAGGCATGCGTCGATCTCCTCGGTTGGCAGGCGCAGCGCGTTCGGCACGTGCATGCGACGAGATCGTCGCCAGCGGCACGACTGCACCCCTTCTTCGTGATTTATCTATATCAAATAGATAGAGTCAATGGGCAATATGTGCTTGTGGTTGACGAGCCTGACGCTTGTCGTCCCGGCCTACGGTCGCCATCGCGACCGAGGGCGGAGAAAGTGAGCCATCAAGCCCACCGCCTTCACAAAAGTGTCACCGAACTTTCGTATTGCGCTCTTGTGGTGCCGATAGGCTAAATGGGACTGCCGGACGCGCGAGAGCGAATCCGACCGGCAGCGGGGCGACAGGGTGCGGAATAAACACCGTTGACTTGAGTGTGTTAGTCGTGTTTTAGGTCTTTCAAAGCGTACTGCGAGCGGGGAAAGTCATGAAACTGAAAACCATTCTGCTGGGAGCAGCGGCGTTGGCGTGCCTGGCTGGGCCGGCCTTTGCACAGGACGCGGCGAGCGCTGCAGCTCCCGCCGATTCGTCCAAAAAGCACCACCACCATGCCAATACGCTTGAAGAGCGGCTCGACCGCATGGAGCGCGTTATCCAGGAGCAGCAGGCCGAGATTCGCGACCTGAAGGCGCAGACCGGACAGGCCAGCGGCGGCGCATCCGCTACGGCGGCAGCCGCGCCTCCGCAGCCCCAGCCCGCGGTGAGCGCCGCACAATTCGAGGCGCTGCAGAACCAGATTTATGAACAGGCGGCGGAGAACAAGAGCCACGCCGTGGTCACCCTCAAGAAGGGCAGGCCGACGATCGCGACGCCCGACGGGAAATATTCCCTGTCGATTACGTCCCTGGTTCAGGCGGACGCCGCGACGTTTGACGATTCCTCGGTCACCGGCCCCAAAGGCACCCCCGTGCTCAGCCGCAGCGGCTTCAACTTCCGCCGTGCGCAGATCGGAGTCCAGGGCGTCCTGGGCAGCGATTTCGGCTACAAGTTCAACTACGATTTCGGCGGTGCGGGCGGCCAGGAGAGCGGCGCGGAAAGCATCATCACCGGCACCACGCCGCCGACCGTCGCTGTCAATCCAAGCGGCGCGAGGATTCAATCGGCCTTTGTTACGTACAAGGGAATACTCGATCCATTCACATTCAAGATTGGCGCATTTCCGACCCCTGCCAACCTTGCCGACGCGACCGCGGCAGATGACCTTCTGCTCAATGAGCGGCCCTCGCCTGCGCAACTGTCGCGAGGGCTGGATGCCGACGACGGACGCACGGGTCTCGGATTCCAGGGCAACGGAAGCATCTGGTACGCCTCGACTTATCTGACCTCCGACACTGTCGGCAAAGGCCAGATCGAAGGGCAGGAGGCCTTTGTCGGCCGCGTCGCGATCGCCCCCATTCAGGACCCCGACAGCAATTTCAATATCCATCTCGGCGGCAATGTCGGCGATGTGTTCCATCCCGAAGGCGTGAATCCGGCGTCCTGCACGACGACTGCGCCGGCTTGCTATCTCGTGTCGTTCTCGGATCGCCCCGAGCTGCGCGAATGGAACGTCTCCTGGATCAACAGCGGCAGCATCAACGCCAAATCTGCTTACAGCGCCGGCGTCGAAGCCGCCGTCAGCTACGGTCCGCTCCTGCTCGAGGGTGAAAACTTCTGGTACGGCATCAGCCGCCGCGACGCGAGCACCGGACAGACCAATCCCGCCTTCTCGGGTTGGTATATCGAAGGCAGCTGGGTGCTGACTGGCGAACCGCGCACCTACAGCATGGCGAACGCGGCCTTCCTGCGGCCCGTGCCTGCCAGCGATTTCGACCCCGCCAACGGTGTGTGGGGCGCCTGGGAGTTTGCGGCGCGCTACAGCGACACCGATCTGAACTACGACGTCAATTCGCTTGTTTCGGCCGATCAGGTGCATGGCGGCGATCAGAAGATCTGGTCGGCAGGGTTCAACTTCTATCCGAACTACAATTTGAAATTCATGCTCGACTGGCAGAACATCGACATCAGCCGGCCGTGGTCGGGCGCGTTCGGCACCCGGTACAATGCCTTCTCCCTGCGGACCCAGGTCTCGCTGTGAGAGCAATCGCCGCCGCATAGAAACACTGGGAACTGCCCCGATCGTCACTTACCCGCCCGATGTCACGATCCGACATTGGGCGGGACCGGCCACGCAGGTTTGGTAGTTCACCAGTTGCGCAAGGCGCGGCGAATGAGTTGCCGGCCACGCCTGCTTTCCCCAAGCTCGTCATGGCCTGTCACCGCTGTCCGCGCGACAGAGCGCGGCCGGATTGAAAACTGTCCCGGCCATCCGGAAACACCGCCTGAATAATGCGAGTTTGTCAAAAAAAGAGCGGCCCTGTTGGTCAGGGCCGCTCCTGTAGTCAATCCGTTACGAGATATCAGCCGCCGATGACGCCTGCGACTGAGCAGGCGCCGGGAGCACCGACGGTGGCAAAGTTGAGACCCAGGCCATCGCCATTGGTGACAAAGGTCGAACTGACTGCCACGCGCCACTGTTTGGGCAGGGGCGCGAGACCGGCGGAGGCCAGAATGCCGGCCTTCGAGTCGTTGTTGATCAAGGCTTTGTTGAGATACGACTGCAAGCCGACGAGGTTCTTCTCGACACCTGATTTCGCGTAGCAGGTATAACCGAGAAGATTCGTCGTGCCGACCATGGGATAAGCGGTTTTGGCGGTCGGATTGGCCAGCACGGAAGTCGGCGACAGGCCCTGCACCCATGCAGACGGATCGTTGCGCATGCCCCAGTTCAGGCAGCTCGCGCAATAGGTGCCGTTCGCGTTGCTCTGCGGCGGCTGGATGGATCCGAACGCCGCAAGAGCGCCGGCGGGCGTGGGATCTTCCCAGTTGCCGTGGCTGTTTTGCAGCGTCGCCGAAAACAGGTTGAACGAATTCGTCTGGGTGTTGTTGACATAGGGAAGCACGTAATCGGGACCGACATACCCGAGGCGCCCCTGTTGGATACAGACCGCCGCGCCCGCGGGAGGATTGGTACAATTCGAGGTCTGGCCGGGCGGGGTGGCCGTGAACGCCGCGTACTGGGCGACGCCGTTGCTTCCCGGAGCTGTGGAGATTTCTCCATTGATGTCAAATCCGGGGAAATTCGGATTGCCGAGGTTGTACACGGTACTATTGACGATCGTCGAACCCGCAGCCTGCAACGTGGTCGCCCCGGTCGTGTACTGGTTGCCGGTGATGCTGGAACACACATTGGCCCAGTGCCGGGTCACGATGGAGGTTGTCCCCGAACTGTCGCTGCGGCCGACCGGAATGAGCGGGATGCTCCAGTTGCCCTTAGCCGGATCGTTCGGATCCACGAGCGACACGCCACCATTGTCCGCGGTGATGTGAGAATCGTTCCAGTTGGTGATCTGGCCGTTCCAGATCATGCAATAGGTCTTGGGACTCAGGCGAAGGCCGCCGCTGCCGTCGCCGCGCTGATGCTGTACATTGAAGTGATAATCGGTTTCGACGTTGTTCGAATCGATCCATTTCTCGTAGGTGCCCTGGTTCGCGTAGAACTGGGTGACCGGGTCGACCGAGAAGGGGTACTGAATGAGCGGTCCGTAGCACTGCAGCGGATTGGGATAGGGATTGGTGTCGCCGCTGGTGCAGGTTTCCTGGTTGAACTGGGCAATGCTGACGCCCTGCTCGGTGCCGCCGCTGTTGTAGATGGTGACATCGCTCGATGCTAGACCCGCGTCCGACAGGCCGTAGCTCACTCGCGGGAAGTGCTGGGTCTGGCCGGCATCGACGAACCCGTACTTCGATGGATCATGGCTGAACACGCCGGCGATGCCGGTGCCAGATCCCGTGGAAATATACCACACCGTCTCGCCCTTCTTGATGTGCGTCGTCGAACAGTCTTGGGGAACGGTGCCGGTGTAGTCGAAGAACGTCTCGTCGACGAAAGTCGGCGGTGTGCCTTTGAAGATGAGTGCGGCGGGGTTGGCGTAGCAATCATCGGTCTGGCGCCAATAGGGCGCGACCAGCGACGATCCGCCACCGAACGCGTCCTTTGTCAGATTGAACGTGTAGGGTCCGCCATTGCAGTTCGTTTGCCCAGAGCAATTGGTGGCTGCGAGGGCGCCCGGCGCAAAGCCCGCCACGCTCGCAAGCGTGAGGCAGGCTGTCGCCAGTAAAGTGTGGTGAAGTTTCAGCATCTCAGTCAGTCTCCTTTGGTTGGTAAAAGCTCGGACTAGCTACGTCAGGCCATTGATCGCGATCGCGTCTGAAAACACGTTCATTCCGATTCCTTCGGCTTGCCGCCGCCCATGTCGGGCGAAAGCCGCATTCGCCCGGGGCGCTGTCGTCTGAAGAAAGACCCTCTGGAAGGACACAGGGACATTAGCCGAAATCACTACTGGCTCAATTCATCGTTCGATGTATTCAATAAAAATTCACCAGAGATTTCACCTATCATTTCCTGCTGTGCACAAGCATCATCAGCGCCAGTATTTGCCTCGTCGAAGCAGATACGGCACTGACGGGCTGCGAATACTCGTCATTGCGAACAGATTGTTGCGAGCCATCCAAACTCGCTCCCCCAAGCGCCCACGCGCGCAGGTTTTCTTCCCCTCCGCAGCGTTCACGACAGGTGAGTAGTCCCGAAGTTCGAACCTCTTGTGAAAGCTGCATGAAGGTTTTGAGACGGTGGGTCAGGTCCTTCAAAACCACATCGCGAGCGCACGGCCACATCACGAGCGCACGGCCACATCACGAGCTTAAGCCATGCCTTCGCGCCATCTCACCAATATATCTATTTGACTCTATGGGATTAATAGTGTAAATACGGCGATGTCGGACAGGGAACCGGTCCAGAATAGGTTTCATGGTTTCGTAGTAATACTGTCACGAATCTGTCATGAAATCAGGTTCACTGAAGTATTGCACCTGCGGTTTGCGTAAACAGCTCAATCTAGCGTGCTCCTTGCCTTGCTGAATCTCTTCATCTCGGATAGGCGTTGTCCGGAAGCGCTCGGCGGGATTTGGAGCGCGTGGGGTGGCTTTCGTGGTGGGAATAGTGCTGCCTTCGCCGGGCTTTATCGGTCGCGCCGCGGGCGCGACGGTCCGGGCGCTTGCGGCGGCCGTCGTGGTTACAGGAGTAACGCCTGGAGCCAGCCGGGCGAGCGACGCGCCGACTCCATCAGCTCCGGCAAAACCGGCCACAGCGGCGCCTCCCCAACCCGGTGATCAATCCGCGCCTGCTCCGGCCGAGCGGCATGTCGACATCGATGCCTATGACATCGACGGCAACACCAAGCTGGACCAGGAGTCGATCGAAAGCGCCGTCTATCCTTATCTCGGTCCGCAACGCACCCGCACCGACGTGGAGAGCGCGCGCGCAGCGCTGGAGCACGCCTACCAGGATCGCGGCTACCAGTCCGTCGTCGTCGAGGTTCCGCCGCAGACCGTCACCAACGGCATCGTGAAACTGCACGTGGTCGAGGCGCCGATCGGTCGGCTGCGTGTCGTAGGTTCTCATTATTACCTGCCCAGCACGATCAAGGAACAGGTGCCGGCGCTTGCGGAAGGCAATGTCCCCAACCTCCAGGAAGCGCAGACCGAGATCAACGACCTCAACCGGCTTCCCGACCGGCGGGTTACGCCCACGCTCAAGCCCGGGACGGTTCCCGGAACCGTGGATGTCGATCTGCATGTCACCGACACTCTGCCGCTGCACGGCTCGGCCGAAATCAACAACGACCACAGCCCCAATACGGAGCCGCTGCGCGCACTTGCCATCGTTCACTACGACAATCTTTGGCAGCTCGGGCACAGCGCGGCCTTCACTTTTCTGCGCGCCCCGCAGAACGTTCACAGCGGACAGGTTTTTGCGGGTTCCTATCTGGCGCCCATCTGGGGCTCGCCGTGGAGCATTCTCGCCTACGGCTATCAATCTAACAGCGACGTCAACACGCTCGGCGGCACCAACGTGCTCGGCAACGGATATACGGCCGGCCTGCATGGCGTGCTGCAACTGCCGTCGTTCGGCGATTTCGGCCAGTCGTTCAATTTCGGACTCGACTTCAAGCATTTTCTCGAAGGCGTGACGCTCGGCACCAGCGGAACGGTCGCGACGATCGACTATTGGCCGGTGGCGGCAGTCTACAATCTGCAATGGGTGACACCGGAGAGCGAGGTCGATTCCTCGGTGACAACAGTCATTGGCACGCGCGGATTGGGAAGCCCGCCTCCAACGTTCGAAAACAATCGCGCCTTCGCGCGGGGAAATTTCGTTCATCTCGGAGCTGATGTAACCTATACGCAGCATCTTCCCGTGGGCACGCTTGGGGTCGTGCATTTCGCCGGCCAGATCGCCGATCAGCCGCTCCTCTCGAGCGAACAATTCGCGGCTGGCGGTCTCACCTCGGTGCGCGGCTATCTGCAATCCGAAGCGATTGGCGATGACGGAATTCTCGAATCCACCGAACTGCGCGGACCTTCCTTCGCCCGCTTCGTGGGTCCTGAAGTCGCCGATTGGCGCGTCTTTGCATTTGCCGATCTTGCGCGCGTCTGGATCATCGGCGCGCTGCCGGGACAGACGGACATGTTCTCGCTCGAAAGCATCGGCGCCGGCATGCGCGTGGCGGCGCTGAACCATCTTATCGGGATTGTGGACGTCGCGTTGCCGCTGCGCAGCGGTCCTTCGACGCCTGCGAAACGCCCACGCATCACCTTCAGCGTCAAATCGGAGCTTTGATGTGAAATCGATCCTTTCTTCCACATCGATCGAGCGCTTCGGCTGGCGCCGCTTCTGGCTCGTGCTGATTCTTCTGGCGCTCGCACCAAGCCAGGCGCTCGCGTGGTGGCAGACCGATTGGTCCTACCGCAAGCAGCTCACGATCGATACCACGCCGAAAGGCGCGAACGTCGCGGAGGCGGCCGGCCGCGTGCCCGTGCTGATCCGTTTGCACACCGGCAATTTCAGTTTCGGCGACGCGCAGGACAACGGCAACGATATCCGGTTCGTAGGCTCGGACGACAAGACGCCGTTACCCTTCCACGTGGAGTCCTTCGATCCGCTTCTGGGCGTCGCGGCCGCGTGGGTCGACATCCCCGATTTTCCGGCAGGCTCCGCCAAACAGATCTGGCTCTACTACGGCAACAAGAAGGCGCCACCGGCAGCGGACATCGCGGGCACGTTTGATGCCGACTACACGCTTGTCTTTCATTTCGACGACGGCGCAGGCGCCCCGCCCAAGGACAAGACGGCCTACGGCAACAACGCGCAGAACGCCCCGGCCGGCATCGACGACGGTGCAATCGTGGGCAAAGGCGCGCGGTTTGCCGGGACGGGACCCATTACGGTGCCTGCTAGTCCGTCGCTCGCCATCACGCCGAAGGGCGCGTTCACGTTCAGCGCCTGGATCAAACAGGCTGCCCCGCGGGCGCGTCAGGCGCTCTATGTGCGCAGCGACAACGGCTCGACTTTAGTGGTGGGTCTCGATTCGGGGACACCTTTCGCGGAGGTACAAGGAAGTTCACCCGTGCGCGTAGCGGCGCCCAGGCCGATTGCGAAGGGCCAATGGACACAGGTCGCGGTGACAGCCGACGGCAAGTCGATCATCCTCTATGTGAATGGCGCGAACGCGGCGGCAGCTGCCGGAGCGCTTCCGGCTCTCAACAGCGTCACGGCCATTGGCGGCGCGCCGCAGGGCGCGACGCTTGCCGCGCCCGTGTCCGCGTTCATCGGCGAGATGGACGAACTCAGGCTTTCCAAAGTCGCACGAAACGCCGCGCTGATCCGCGCCGACGCGATCGGGGAGGGACCCGAGTCGCGGCTCGTGCAATTCGGCGTTGACGAGAAGCAGGCGGGATTCGGTTTCGGCTATTTCGGCATCATCGTGAAATCGGTGACCATCGATGCCTGGGTGGTCATAGGCATTCTGGGCTGCATGGCAGTGATGTCGTGGTTCGTCATGTGGACGAAGGCCAGCTATGTGAGCGGCGTCGACAAGGCAAACGACGCGTTCGTGGCATTGTTCCGTCGGCATGGCGGCGATCCGTTCGCCATCGACGAATCAAAAATGAACCCGGCTGAGCGACGGAGGCTGGCGCGCTCGTCGATCTGGCGCGTCTATCACGCGGCTTCCGAGGAGATACGCCGTCGCATCGCGCGGGGCGGCGCGCTCGTGCTCAACGCGGAAGCAATCCAGGTCATCCGCGCGGTCATGGACGCCTCGCAGGTGCGCGAGAATCAGCGGCTGGCGCGCTCGATGGTGCTGCTCACCATCTCGATTTCCGGCGGCCCATTCCTCGGCCTGCTCGGTACGGTAGTCGGCGTGATGATCACCTTTGCCGCCATCGCCGCAACCGGCGACGTCAATGTCAACGCGATCGCGCCCGGAATTTCGGCCGCCCTGCTCGCCACCGTTACGGGTCTTGCCGTCGCGATTCCGGCCCTGTTCGGCTACAACTATCTCATCATCCGCAACAAGAATGTTTCGGCGGACATGCAGGTGTTCGTCGACGAGTTCGTGACGCGCCTTTCTGAAAGCCATAGCGGGCGGGAATTCGCCCGCGCGGCGGAATAGGCGGCGGCGATGCAGCTCAAAGACGAAGACAAGCCCTATGACGACATCAACATCACGCCGATGCTCGATCTCGCCTATGTGCTGCTCATCATCTTCATCATCCTGACCACGGCGTCGGTGCAGGGCATAAAGGTCGACCTGCCCAAGGCGAGCGCGAGCGTCAGTCTCGCCAAGCCGCAGACCAAGGCGATCACGATCAACAACAGCGGGCAGATCTTTCTCGACGCCTATCCCGTCACGCTGCCCGAACTCGAGGCCCGTCTGCGCACGCAGAGGGCGCTCACGCCCGACTTTCCCGTGATCGTGAAAGGCGATTCCGCCGTGCAGTACCAGAAAGTGATGGATGTTCTCGATCTCTTGCGCCGTATCGATCTTCCCCATGTCGGTCTGGTGACCGGCAAACAGCAGAGTTGAAGCCATGGTACAAATGACCGACGAATTCGAGGAACGATGGCCCGCTCGCCTGCGCGCGATCGCGGTGCCGGGCGCGATCCTGCTCGTCATTGTAGGCGCAATCCTTTATTTCCTGCACGACACGGCGGGCATCCGGCGCGAAGCGCCGCCGCTTCCGACGCTGATCGCGACGCTTCCTCCGCCCCCACCGCCTCCGCCGCAGAAGCCGCCGGAACCGGAGAAGAAGGTCGAGGACGTTCAGAGGCCGGTCGACCAGCCGAAGGCCGTGGACAACGCGCCCAAGCCCGTCACCATCAACGGGCCGGCGCAGGCAGGCTCCGATGCATTCAATGTCGGGGCGGGAAGCGGGGGCGGCGAGGTCGGCTCGGGAGGCGGGTTCGGCGAAGCAAACTACACGCGCTATCTTGGCTCCGCGCTGCAGCAGACGATCCAGAACGACGACCGCGTCAATCATCTCGTATTCAGCGCCGACATGGAGGTCTGGGTCGATCCGAACGGGCGCGTCGCGCGCGCAGCGATCCTGAAGACGAGCGGCGATCCGAAAATCGATCAGGTTCTTGTCGATGCGCTGCAGACGATGCGGGCCCTGGACGAACCGCCACCATCGACGCTGCCGTTTCCACAGCGTGTGAGGATTGAAGGGCGCAGACGCGCGTAAACCAGACGTTTCTTCAGAGACAACGATACACGGGGCAGGGTGATGAAGGGGATGTTGGCGCGGAGGGGATTGACGGCAGGTGCCGCGATTTCCGCGTTGTGTTTGAGTGCGACGCCGGTGCTGGCGCAATCCGACGGCGGTCCCTCGCAGAGCGCGATGGTCAACCTCATCCGGCTGCTCGTGAAGCAGAAGGTAATCACACAGCAGAGCGCTGACGCACTTCTCAAGGAAGCCGAACAGGAAGCCGCGCGGGCAAGATCCGCCAAAGTGGCTGTGGCTCCCGTGCCCATTCCGGAGGCGCGCCCGGCGCCGCCGCCTGCGCCGGGAGTCGTGCGGGTTCCTTACGTGCCCCAGATTGTCAAGAATCAGATCCGTGATGAAGTGAAGGCAGAGGTTCTCAAAGAGGCAAAGGCGGAGAACTGGGCCCAGCCAAACGCGCTGCCGGCCTGGATCAACCGCTTCACATGGAGCGGCGATTTCCGCTTCCGCGACGAGTTCGATCTCTACGGCAAGAACAACATCGGCAGCGACGGGGTTGACGGATTCATCAACTACTCCGCGTTCAATGCCAACGGCCCGACCGATGTCAACCCGAACAACATCCTCAACACGATCCCGTTTCTCGACACGACGGCCAACCGTTACAATCAGCTCAGCCTTCGCGCACGCTTCGGCTTCATCGCGAATGTCACGGACGGCGTAGAGGTCGGAGTGCGTCTAGCGACGGGCAGGGACAACAGCCCCGTTTCGACGACGCAGCTTCTGGGCGGAGGGTTCGGGAAAAAGGATATCTGGCTCGACCAGGGCTATATTGCGCTCTCTCCGTTTCCAGAGGCGTCGATCACACTCGGCCGCATGGCCGATCCGTTCTTTCACACCGATCTCGTCTATGACGAGAACCTGAACTTCGATGGCGTCACCATTGCTTCGCAAACCAGATCGCCCTGGGAGCGCGACGTCGAACTGTTCGGGACGGCGGGATTGTTCCCGGTCGGCTATATCGATCAGAATTTTCCGACCTACAGCCCGATCAAGTCGGGCGATCGCACGGAGCTTCTGCTGGGCGGGCAGGTCGGAGCGGACTGGAAGCAGCCGCGATACGACTGGCGCTTTGCCGTGTCCATCTACCGCTATCTCAATGCGCAGGGGGAGCTTTCGGCGCCGTGCCCGATCTATCTCGGCACCAGACAATGTTCGACCGACGACACCGTTCCGCCCTTCATGCAGAAGGGCAACACGCTGTTCCTCATCCGCAGCATCATCCCCGATCCGTCCAACCCGACCAACTACGCGCAGCCGCAATTCGCGGGACTCGTCTTCAACTACGACGAGCTCAACGCGACGTCGGCCTTCGACCTCAAACTTTCGCACAATCATCACCTGATCGTCGAAGGCGACTATGTGCGCAATCTCGCTTACGACCCCAGTGTCGCGTATCGTTACGCGCTCGAGGGCTCATTTCCCGTCACAAATTTCAATCCACTGACCAGAACAATCGAAAGCGGACCCAATGCCTTCATGGGCAGCGTGCTGTTCGGAGATCCGGAGCCGCGTACCCGCTGGGCCTGGAACATCACCGGCGGCTACAAATACATTCAGCCCGACGCCGTCCTCGATGCGTTCAACGACCACGACTTCCACATGGGCGGCACCAATGCCAGGGGTTATTTCCTCAAGGCCTCGCTGGGCGTTTTCGACAACACGTGGCTCAGCGCCCGCTGGTTCAGCGCCAATGAGGTCTATGGGCCTCCGCTCGCCATCGACGTCATGCAACTCGATCTCAACGCGGTATTCTGATCATGAGGAAGCTGCTCCTCTCTCTTGCGCTGTTTGCCCTGATCCCCGCTGTTCCTGTCGCTGCGCAATCGCTTGAGGACAGGCTGCGCGACCAATTGCGCTCGACGCTCAACGAGCTGCACCAGGAACAGGACCAGCAGACTGCGCTGCAGGCGGCGAAGACCGCTGCGGAGCAGGAGCGCGATGCGCTGAAGGCGCAGCTTGCCGCGGCGAAGGCGCAGCTCGCCCATGCCGGACAAAGTGCAGCAAGCTCGCGTGCATTCGAAATGGAAATAGCCAAGTACAAGGACGCCTACACGCAAGCGGCGGGAAACGCCCAACAGGCCCAGGCCGACCACGAAAAGCTGCAGAGCGGCCTTGCGGATGCTCAAAAGCAGCTTGGTCTTTGCGAAGACAAGAACGCGGCGCTCGTCAAACTCGGCAACGAGATTCTCGCCGCCTATGAGGATTTCGACGTTGGCGATGCCGTTGGCGCCAACGAACCATTTATCGGCGTCAAGCGCGTCGAGCTCGAAAACATCGCGCAAGGGTTCGGCGACCGTCTGCAGAACGGGAAGTTCGATCCGCGAGCAACACATGCGTCACCTTCGGCAGGTGGCGGCAATTGAACCTGGACGAGCATAGGGAGGGCACGATGAACGGGACAGCCAAAAGCAAGCGGTGTGGACGTTCCTTCAGGTCTGGGCTGCTGCGAGGGACGAGCCTCGTCGCTCTGGTCACTGCGATCGGCGTCTCGCAGGCGAGCGCCCAAAGCCTTTCGGCTCTGCGTGCGGCCGTGACGCTCAACAACACGACCACCGGCCAGTTGCTCAAGAATCCGAATATCAATCAGGCGGCCGCCGAAGCCGCAGGCATGAGCGCCGCAGCGGCACGCGCGCTGCACTACCAGACGCAGGTCGCGCAGGCGCTTGCACTTGCGCAGCAGGCGCAGATTGCCGCCCATGAGGCCGTTCTCGGCTCGCCGGGAAACGTGCCTGATGGTCTGGTGATTGGCGGCTTGCAGGAAGTCCCCAATCCGTTGCCCGAGGCGAAGGACCCCACCGGGCTCAGCACCTGGCAGGGCGCCGATCAGCCGACGGAAACAAAGTCCGGCAAATCCGTCGAAGTCACGATCAAGCAGACCCAGGCGCGCGCGATCCTGTCGTGGGAGACATTCAACGTTGGACAGCACACGACGGTGGATTTCGAGCAGACCTTCAAGGGAATCGCGCAGAATTCATGGGTGGTGCTGAATCGCGTGGTCGGCAATTCCACCTCGCCGAGCGAAATCCTGGGCTCGATCAAGGCGCAGGGTACCGTTCTCATCATCGACCAGAACGGCATTCTGTTCGGCGGCGGCTCACAGGTGAACGTCAACGCGCTGATCGCGACAAATCTCGAAATCGGCCATGCCGTCGATCTCGAAACGGAAACGCCGCTCTCGATCAGGGCCCGCAATGATTATTTCATCGAATATGGGCTTCTGGGCTACGCCGACCAGGCATCTTCGACTGACAAGCCGTCGGCCTACACATTCTCGGCGACTGCCTACTGCACCAACAACCCCTGCGACGGGCACGGCGACGACATCAATTACAATGATCCACTCGGAGAGATCGATGTACAGGCCGGCGCGAACATCCAGACCAATACGGGCGGCTATGTTCTTCTGACCGGCTCGAAGATCGTCAATTCGGGGGAGATCACGTCTCCCAAGGGTCAAGTCAGCCTGGAGGCCGGCTGGTTCGTGACGCTGGAGCGTTCAACGGGGGCTGCCGGAACCTCAACCCCGGATATTCGCGGCTTCTCGCTATCGTCATTGGACTCGACCTTCATTCCTGCATCGGATCCTGTCTACGTCGACAACACCAGCACCGGAATTATTTCGGCCCCGCAAGGCTATGTCTCGCTCGAAGCCAACGACCAGGGCGCCGCCATCAATGACGGCATCCTGGAAGCCACCACCAGCGTCTCGCGGAACGGGTTCATCCAGCTCTATGGAGGCGACATCCAGCTCGGGGCCGGCAGCACGATTGCCATCGGCCCAGATCCGACAGCGGAAACCATTCCGCAGGATCCCGTCTCGATCAGGAATTTCAAACCGTCGAAAATCGACATAGGGAGCAACCAGTCACGCGTCGAAATCCAGCACAATGCGATGATCTATGCTCCGAGCGGAAACGTCACAATAGGCGTCGCGCCGGGGTCGACAACCAATAACGACAACGGCAACCAGGGTCTTTCGCGTGTGTTCATCGACACGGGCGCAGTCATCGATGTCGCCGGCATTCCGAACGTCGTCATTCCCGCTTCGATCAACAGCATCGCGATCGATCCCGTTACCGGCAACGACCTCCAGAACGACGGCCAGGCCTACAAGGCCGGCTTCCTCAACGGTGCGACCGTCTATGTCGACCCGCGGCTGTCGGGTGTGCGGTCCGATGGCGTGGCGTGGGTCGGATCGCCACTGATTCCCGCCGCGAGTTACGCGCAACAGGTCGGCGTTTCCGTCGATCAGCTGATGACCAAGGGCGGGAATGTCACGCTGGGCGCGGAAAGCTTTGCCCAGGGCGGCAACGAGAACATCGTCGGCGATGTCACGGTGAAGGCCGGCGCGGTGATCGATCTGACCGGCGGCTGGGTCACCTACCAGGCAGGCTGGGTACAGACGACGGAACTGATCGACTCATCCGGGAACATTGTGAACATCGGCGATGCCAATCCGGATGACACCTATATCGGTATTTATGACGGGTTCACATCGATCCAGCCCCGCTGGGGAGTTATGCAGACCTTTGCCGATCCGCTTCTGTCGGGCCGGCAATATGAGGGACAGTATACGGAAGGCCGCGACGCGGGCTCTCTGACCCTCAAGGCGTCAACCATCATTCTCGACGGCACGGTCTACGCGCACGCATTCCCCGGCCCCGTACAACTCGCAGACGCGCAGGTTGGAACGGCTCAATCCAAAGTGTTCGGCGATGGCCGCATGCTGCAGGGTGCGCCGTCCCAACTTCCCAATGGCGGCTTTCTATTCGTGCAGGCATTGGGTACCGACTCGACCGACAACACCGTCATCGACGGCGGCGGCGATATCAATATCGTCAATCAGGCGGATTATCACGCGTTATCGTCGAACCTCGGCTATGGACAGTCGGTCTCGATCGACGCCAACGGCAACCTGATCATTCCCGTCCGCGATCCGGCATCGTATCTGCCACAGGATCGCATCGATACGATCTCGCTGTCGGCGGATGCCATTTCGGGCATGGGCCTCAGCGACCTCGCGCTGGCCACGAGCGGCAAGATCGATGTCGAGAAAGGCGCGAACGTCGTTCTCGCGCCCGGCGGGGAGTTCGACGCGGAATCCGGCCGCTCCATTACTATTGACGGCAGCATCACTGCGCCCTCCGGCAAGATCAATCTGCAAACCATCAGCCTCTACGGCAGCGGAGACACCACGCGCGGCGGTTCGGTGTTCGTGGCCGAAATGGCGCAACTCGGATCGTACGACATCACAATCAACGGCACGCTCTCGGTTCGAGGGTTGTGGACCAACGACTATGGCGCCATCCCGGGCCAGCTTCTGGGAAGCGCCTATACGGATGGCGGCAGCATCACGCTCAATGCCGCACCGAGCGTGCTGCTCTACGTTGAGGGCGATACAGAACACACGGTAAACCAGGACATCAGCGGCAGCATACTCATCAATCGCGGAGCACTGCTGGATGCATCGGGTGGCGGGTACGTTTCGCCGACGGGCGTGGTCAATTTCTCGTCGACGGGGGGCAATGTCAGTCTCATCGACGAGACGAATTTTTTCCAGACGTCGAGCAACACCTCCCAATTCGAGCAGAGCGCAATCCCGGGCTTCCGTGTATCGACCATCTTCGTCAACGGTCAGAATTACGTTCCCCTGAACCCGGATGCCATCAACGCGAGGATATCCATCGCTCCGGGCACGATCCGCGATGACGGATTTGCGGGTGGCGGGACGTTTACGCTCGATACGCCGGAAATCAGCTTTGGGAATGGAACAGCATCGGCGGGAACGGAACTGCCCCTCGATTTCTTCTCGCAGGCAGGCTTCGCAAACTACGATATCACGACCTACGAAACCGCTCTGATTGCCAACCAGTTCGACAACGGGCTCGGCGGCTATAATGCCGTGCTTGCAACCGACGTGCTGACCATCGGTGCCGGCCAGACGCTCGACCTGACTCAATCCTATTTGGCGCTGGCGCTGAACGACCCCATGCGCGCCGCAGCCCAGATGGCCGCGCTCCGAGGTCTGGCGAGTGGCGGCGACGTCTATTCCGTCTTGAAACCGACGATTCCCGGCGACGCCTGGGACCGCAAAGCGGTCAATCTCACTTTGGGCGGCCTTATCGAGCTGCAGGTTGCGAAAGGCGGCACGATTCTGGACGACGCCGGCGGCGTGCTGACCGTGTCGCAGCTCGACAATCAAGGCACAATTCGCATTCCCGGTGGCACGATCAACCAGACCGAAACGCTGCCGACAATCTTTGGATCGTCGGCGACCAGCCTGGGCGTTCATAGTCTTTCCGACGCGTTCACGTTCAATGCCAACGGCACGATCGACGAGAGCGCAACTGATTACGCAGCTGGCCTGACCTGCGGCACTCAGATCTGCACGAACGCGCAAGTCGCCAGCACCTACAACATCTATCTGTTGGGTACGCTGAGCGCCGGGGAAGGAATCCATCTGGCCGCTGGCAGCGTCACCGATCTTTCCGGTGTCAGCATCCGCGATCCGCGCGCGACGGCCATCGGTCAGAAGAATTTCGTCACCGGCCGGCTCGTGGCCGGCGGGACGCTCGAGTCCCAGCCGACTTTCCTGGGATCAACTTCTCTGTTCCAGCAATCGATCGGCGACGGCATCTATGGTCTCAACAACACGAGTGCCAACGACCCGGTAGGCCTTCGGCTCGCCGAGACCGTAGTCGCCGATCCGGGCTCCATGCTCAATCTCTCCGGCGCTTCGGACGTTTATGACGAGCTCGGATTCGACGGCGCCTTTATGCCGATGCGTGTATGGAGCAATGGAGGCACGCTGGATCTCGGCAGTGGCGGCACACTGACCGGCGCCACCATTCTTGCGCAGGGCGGCGCGCCTTCCGCGCTCGGCGGCACACTGGTGATGCTTGATCCCGTTTTCTATCAAAATGACCCATCGACGCCCACGCTGAATGCGATTTCTGCCGCGGCAATTTCAACAGACGGGTTTGCGACCTTCGTCGCCCAGGGAAGTATTTCATCGGTCGGCGATGCGACCATTCAATTGAGCCGGGGCTTCTTCCTGACGTCGCTTCCCTATGACGGGCAGACGTCTCCCGACGGCAATGACCACTATGTTCCCATCATCAGTTCGGGCGGCAGGCTGGAGATCGACGCGCCCTATATCGGTCTCGACAGCATCGTCCAGTCCGTTTCGACTCCCAATTACGGGACGGCGGCCGACAACAGCGTCACCTTCCGCGCTGACAACATTGACGTCATGGGCGCGGTGCTGTTCGACAATTCCGTCGCCAACGTAACGCTGGATGCGAGCGGCGCCGTGCGCCTGATCGGAGTCCAGCCCGCTGATATCACGCTCGGGATCAACGGGAACAACCCCGCCGACACGTTGCAGGGCCAGCTTTCCGTCAACGGCAATCTCACGATCGATGCGGCGCAGGTGTATCCGACTACGGGTTCCACCTTCTATGTCACCTCGGCCGCTTCCGACGGCACGATCCGCTTCGGCCGCACGACGAAGTCCGCGCCGCCGACTCCCTATTCGGCCGGCGCCGATCTCACGATCCAGGCCGCAAATGTCGTGCTCGGCGGCGTGATCCAGGTGCCAATCGGCACCCTGAATATCGGGGGCGACACCCCGCTCACGCTGGGCACTACGAATACCTTCGCACCGGCGACCGCGACCGTCGAGGCGCTGAATGGAAGCATCACGTCGGTATCGGCGGAAGGCCTGGCAATTCCCTACGGAACGACGACCGACCAGACGGAATGGTACTTCGCGCCGACGAGTTCGGCGCAGTTGGGTGCGCCCCCGGCGGCGATCCTGAACTTCGGCGGGGAATCGGTGACGCTGGATTCCGGCGCGACCGTCAATCTGAGTGGCGGCGGCGACGTCTACGCGTATGAGTTCATTCCGGGGACGGGCGGGTCGCGCGATGTGCTCGATCGCTTCAATACCGACGAATTCAGCAGCAATGGCGGCTATCAATATCCCGGCGGAACGCAGGTCTACGCGATCGTTCCCGGACTGTCTTCAGGTTCGGTGGCGGCATACGACCCGATCTATTCGACGAATTACGGCGACCTCTATTCATCGGCCAATGCCGGCCAGAGCGTCTATCTGAGCGCCGCGCCCGGGCTTGCCGCAGGCTGGTACACACTCCTGCCGGCGCAATACGCAATGCTGCCGGGCGGCATGCGGGTTGTCGAAGAAAACAATGGCGTTCAGATTGCGCCCGGTACAAGCGAGCGGCTGAACGACGGGACGCTGGTTGTCGCAGGTTATTTTGGAATTTCCGGAACGAACACACGATCGGCGACTGCGAACGCTTTCGAAGTGCAGCCGCAAAACGTGTTCCTGCAATATTCCCAAATCGCGCTCACTTCGGCGGACTCATATTTCCCCCAGCTCGGAGCACACAAGGGCGAAACCACGCCGCGCCTGCCTATCGATGCGGGCCGGCTGATCCTGGCTCCCCTGCAAAGCCTCGTCGTGAACACGACATTCCTGACCACGCCGGGCGCGGGCGGACGGGGCTCGGAGGCCGATATCAGCGGCAACGCCTTCGACATCGTGTCGAGCCTTGATGATGCACAGGCGCCGAGCGGCACAATCGTGCTGACTGCGGACAGCCTGACCAATCTCAACGCCGCGAGCCTGCTGATCGGCGGCGTGCGAACCGACAATTCCGACGGCACGACGTCGATCGACGTGACGGCGCAATCGATCACGATCGCCAATGATTCGTCGCATCCGTTGACAGCCCCCGAGGTGCTCCTGGCCGTTAACGGCTCCGGCGCGGGAATTACGCTCGACAATGGCGCGACGATTATCGCCAAGGGAACACCCGGCAATTCGCTCACTGGCAATTACATTATCGACGATTCCCAAGGGAATCCGAACTGGCAGGGCGCACTTGTTCGCGTCGCGGCCGGCCCGCAGCGGCTTGTCAACTCCGACCCCAACACACAACCCGGCGAGCTCACCGTAGGAAATGTGGATCTTAGCGGCAATTCCATACTCCTCGATTCGACCGGAAATCTCACGGTCTCTCCGGATGCAACGATCGAGGCGGAAGCGCTCGCTCTCGGTGCAGGCCAGGTGACATTCACCTCGAACGGCAACGGTCTCTCCGGTCTTGTGGTCACGCCGGCCCTCCAGAGATTGTTCAGCAAAGCCCAAGAGCTGACAATCTTCTCGCCCGAGGCAATTGCCTTCGCATCGGGCACGTACGATTTCGGCAACGTACATTTCGATACGCCCGGGCTGTCGCTTCTGAACGGCGACTCCGTGACGATCGACGCGGCGACGCTGACGCTTTCCAACGGGAGTCCGGCGGGAGCGGAATGCGGCCAGGCGGGAGTTCCGGCCTGTGGAGACGGCAGTCTGAAAATCGATGCAACGGAGATCGATTTCGGTTGGGGCACGCTCAACATGTACGGATTTGGCGGCAACGTGACGCTGGCCGCTTCGAAAGGAATGTTCATGGGGGGCAGAGGCACGGTCGATTTCGGTCCCGCCGCGCTCAATCTGGAGACACCATATCTCGGCGACCGCGGCTACACGGCGCCGCCGGGCGTGAGCTATCCGACGCCAAGCCTCGTGCTCACCACGACGGGCGCGGTCGACATCACCAATCCCACGCACGCGAAAGCGCCCGATGAGACAGGAACGCCGGGCTCGTCGCTGACGATCGACGGCCATTCCGTGACGGTGACGGACGCAGAACTGCGCGCCACTGCCGGAACGCTCACCATCGATTCCAAAACCGGCATCGGCCTGGAGGGCAGTGCGGTCCTCGAAACGCCGAGCTACGCCAAAACATTCGGCGACTCCGCCGATCCCGTCAGCGTGTCAGCGCCGGGCGGCAGGCTCAGCCTCATTGCCGAGGACGGAAGCATCAATGCGGGCGCAGACACCCTGCTGTCCATTGGCGGCAGTGAGGGAACGGCCGGCACGCTGTCTCTCTCGTCCGACCACGGCAATTTCAATCTCGACGGAACCATCGACGCGAGCACACCAAATGGAGGCGGTTCGCTCGCGATCGATACGGGCGGCGCTTTCAACCTTTCGGCATTCAGCACCGGCTTCGCGAAGGATTTCACCGGCTCGATCGATATCCGTTCCGGGGCAGGCAATCTCCTTCTCGCGGCGGGCGACGAACTCAAGGCCCAGAATATCTCGCTCGACGCCGATGGCGGTCTGGTGGACATCTCGGGCACCATTGACGTGTCCGGCACCAACGGTGGCGAAGTCGATCTCTACGGCCTGACGGGCGTGACGCTCGAGAGCACCGCTCTTATCGATGCCCATGCGAACGGTTACGGACGCATGGACCCGCGCCAGGCCTCCGGCGGCACGGTCAATATCGGGACCGACGGCAACGGCGTGATCGCGGTGAGAAGTGGCGCGGTCATCGACGTGGCCGCTTTGCAGACAATGGCGCGGCTGGTGCCGATGACGATGAACGGCGTCATCTACTACACGTACGTGCCCGGCGATGTCGGCGGCACGGTCAATTTCCGACTTCCCGTGATTCAGGGACAGGACGGCGAGACCGTCAACATGACCTACGCGGGCAATATCGAAGGCGCGAGCGCGATCGATCTCGAAGGATTCCAACGCTGGGATCTGGCGCAGATCGCCGACGATCCGAACTTCGTCGGCGTCACCATCAACCAGAACGGCCAGGCGGTGCTCGACGTTGGTGCCGTCGCGGGCCAAGGTCAGCTCAATTTCCTCGCCGACAATGGGACCGGCACCGTCGTCCAGTTCATCCAGGACTTCAACATTTCGGCCGATTACGGAAATCTCGGCGGCCTTGCATCGCAATCGAACTTCCACGCGCGGCCTGGCGTGGAGCTCGACTACAAGGGCGATATTGTTCTCAATTCGAACTGGAATCTGGGAGCAGGCACAGTCAACATCGCGGCCGCCGTCAGGGCCGGCCTGATGATGCCGGTCATTCCGGGCTGCACTTCGGACTGTCAGTACTACGTCGTGCCTGGCGACGAAGGGAAGATTTTCTCCAAATACACCACGCTCACCTATCGGGTCGACGGATCGGTTCTCGGCGAGCCCGCCGTCCTGACGATGAGGGCCAGTGGCAATCTCGACATCAACGGCAGCATCACCGATGGCTTCTTCCAGTTCGGCGACCAGAATGATCCCAACTACCTCCAGGGCGCGCTCGGCAGCGGAAACCGGTATTACATTCCGTACCTCCTGGCCGCTTGTCTTCAGGGCAATTGCACGGGTCTGAAAGACTGGGTCGCCGGCTCGCTCCCGAGCAACTATGTCGACCTTGTTCTTGGAAACAGCTTCAAGAACACGTCTATTCTCTTCAATCCGATACCGTACAACCCGGCCGCCAATTCGCCGTCGGCGCCGGGAGATTCGCTGGAAAACGGAACGGGCGATGCGCTGGGAAGCATGCAGATGTTCCCGCTGGTTACGACGCCCCACGGCACGGAATATGTCGCCTCGACGTCCTATCAACTGGTAGCCGGCGCCGATCTGACCAGTGCCGATCCGCTGCGCACCGTTCCCGGAAGTGATGGCAGTGTGGTCGTGCAGGGGATCAATACCTATTCCTACTCGGGCGACAAGAACACGACGTCCAATTGGGTCGATCAGCTCGATTTCCAGGTTGGGTCGCAATATCTGACGGCCGATGCCTGGTACATGGCGTTCCTGTCCCAGAATCCGCAAGCCGATGCGAATTCGTACACGTTTTTCAATTTCTCAAAAGCGTCGGCTGATGTTCAGGCCCTGATTGACAATCTGGATCAGACATTTCTCTCCAACTATCAAGGTCAATACCAGTTGATCTACGGAAAAGGCGGCACAGTGGACGGCATCACGACAACGCTCAATATCGCCGACCTGTTCATGCTCGACGTGATCGAACCGAACATCAAACGGATTCTGAAGACCGGCGACTATCAACCTCCCGCGGGCAAGCCGATCACAACCAAGACGACTGCCACCTTCATGACGCTGGTTCGCACCGGAACCGGCTTCATCGATATTGCCGCGGCGCAGGACATCAACCTTGAGAATGGTGCCTACGCGACCTATGAAACAATCGACGGCGGTAGCGCGAACCAATCTGATGGAATGCAACTCGGTGGTTCACCCGTCTATACGGCCGGGCATCTTGTGATTCCGACGACGGTAACCGTGGTCGACGAACTCACCGGCGACAGGTTCACCATCGACCCCTCGCAATATGAGGACACCACAGACATTTTCGCGCAGCCTCTCAACGGAGGTTACCAATACGGTGATGGAGGCAAGAATGGAGATTCGGGAAGTTCAGGCGTCGGTTATTCGGGAATTATGATCGCCAATCCCGTCTACGCTGAAGGTGGCGGCAATATCTCGCTCACGGCGGGAAATAATATTCTTTCGCGTCGCGATGTATGGGGCGAAGCGCGTCTGGCAGCCTACTACGATCAGACAAATGGCTACGGATACAACTGGATCGGAACCTCAGATCAGCCATGGCGTCTCGGTCAGGTGGGCGACATCACCAATATTCTTATCAATCCGCAATTGTTCTCCGAGGGCGTGGGAGCCCTGGGCGGCGGCGACGTCACCGTGAATGCCGGACACGATATTGTCGACCTGACCATAGCCGACGACACGTCGGTGACGACGGCAAGCGTGACCAGCCGCTCGAACCTTCTGCCGACGCTGGCGCTGTGGCAGTTCGGCGGAGGCAACGTCACGGTCGACGCTGGCAACGACATTCTGGGGGGCCGTTTCGATTTCAGCGAAGGCACGGCAAGCGTTACTGCCGGCGGCGACATCGCGAGTGCCGGCAATCTTCAGGTCGCCTATGTCGACGGTACGTCGACGATGATCTCGGACACACTCCGCCTCAGGTTGACCGACGCGACGGTCTCACTTTCTGCGAATGGGTCGATTGAGCTTCAGGGTATCGGCGCACTCGGCGTCCAGGGTGCGACAAGCCAATTCACCAACGACCTGGATGCTCACAGTTTCTATACCAATATCGCCGGTGTCTCGATTGTGGCCGACAGCAGCGTGACAATCGACAACCTGACGGCGAGCTCAATTGACGGCACATTCGACCGGAGCATCGTGACGGGCAGCAGCGCCGCAACGAACAATACGTCTTCAGCTGTCTATCCGGGCTCGCTGGAGGCGGCTTCCTTGCTGGGCACGCTCGATCTCGTTTCCGCGCCCAACAATCCCAACGGTGCAAGCCAGATCGTTCTGTATCCGAGCCCTGTCGGTCGGCTCGACCTGTATGCCGGTGCCGACATCATGCCGGTGACGATCGACATGGAGGATGGTGACCCAGGTCTGCTGCCCGGAATCTTTTCCACCTTCTCGACTGATCCTTCTTCCGGCCAGGTGTTGACCGGGCGCACGTTCGCATTTCCTGGCGTGCTTCCCAACACCATACAAACAGTGCTCCAGAGTTTTCACAACAGCAGGCCCACGCATCTCGACGATCCCTATCCGGTGCGTATCGACGCCGGCGGCGACATACTCGACATGATCGTGTCAGTACCCAAACAGGCGCGAATCTGGGCGGGCCGGGACATCGTCAACATGATGTTCTTCGGTCAGAACCTCTTGCCGAGCGACATCACGCGTATCGTCGCGGGGCGTGACATCACGGCAACAACGACTCTTGTTGAACCCTACCTCGGCAACAACAAATTTGGCCAACCCGAGCCGGCGCTTGAAGGAAACAGCTTCGTGATAGGCGGACCCGGGTCATTCTTTTTAGAGGCAGGCCGCGACGCGGGTCCGTTCTTGAACTCAGCGGATACGAATGGATTTGAGGCTGAATTGGTAAATGGGAGCGTTCAACCTGTTGCAACAGGCCCACTCTCCTTCGGCGGCGGGGTCCTGTCGGTCGGCAATGACTGGAATCCGTGGCTGGCGCCGGTCGGTGCCAACGTCTACGTGGAGTTCGGAGTGGGACCCGGCTCCGATTACAATGCGCTTCGCGACTATTATCTCAATCCGGCCAATCTGGCGAATTTGCCCAACTATCTGTTCGAGCAGGCCACGAATGCGTCGGGCAACCAGGTTCCCAACCGTTCCGATCCGATCTATGCGCCGATTCTCATCAAGTGGATGCAGCAGAACGCCGCTTCCCTTCTCAAGTCAGATTTTGGTACGACCAAAGTCACCTATGAGCAGGCCTATCAGGCGTTCACGACACTTCCGGAACTCCAGCAGCGCGTCTTTCTGCTCGACAATGTGTATTTCAATGAGCTGATCCAGACCTCGATTCCCACCGGTCCCTCGTACCAGGTGTATAGCCGCGGCTATATTGCAGTGAATCTCCTGTTCCCGGCCTCGCTCGGATACACGCAGAACAATCTTTCCGGCGGCAGCAACGGCGCCAACAACCTCGTTGAAACCGGCAACCTCGATCTTCGGCTCTCAACAATCCAGACGACTCGGGGTGGCAACATCTACATTTTGGGTCCCGGTGGACGCGTCCTTGCCGGCTCGACCGTCGCTACCGCGGACCAGGCTGCTCGTCACACTTATTTCGGCGGGCAGCTCTATGCGGGTGTGCCGATAACGTTTAATACAAACGGCACTCCCGTCGTCTCGCAGCAATATAATACACCGTATCCGTCGACGATCACGAGCATACCGGCCGGCTACGAAGGCATCATTACCTTGCGCGGTGGTTCGATCGACACGTTCACCGATGAAGACTTCCTGCTCAACCAGAGCCGGCTCTTCACCGAGGACGGCGGCGATATTGCCATGTGGTCGTCGAACGCCGACCTGAATGCCGGACAAGGCCCGAAGACCTCGTCGGACTTTCCGCCTGTCGTCATCGAGGTAGACGAGGATCTGTTCTCCCAGGTCAATTCAGCGGGCGGCGTGACCGGCGCGGGCATCGCGGCATTCGAGCCTGCGCCGGGCATTCCGGCGCCCGACGTGTTTCTCATCGCGCCGCGCGGCACGGTAGATGCCGGCGCGGCGGGCGTGCGCGTGGCGGGCAATCTCTTCGTTGCGGCATTTTCGGTGGCCAATGCGAGCAATTTCAGCGTCGGCGGAACGACGGCGGGCGTGCCCGGAAGCGCCACCGTCAACGTGGCTGCCCAAACCGGCGCCAGCTCTTCCGCCGCAGCGGCAGCGCAGGCCGCCCAATCGGCTGCGGGCGCGTCGAACGGAAACGGCACCGACGAATCGATCATCACCGTCGACGTGATCGGTTACGCCAACGGCGACACCGACGAAGAGATGCGCAAGCGCAAGCGGACGAACCCGTAGCCGGCGAGAAACCAGCTCTCAGCGGCGCAGGAAGTCGCGCAGCGCGCTGCGCAATTTCGGGCTGAATCCGAGGGCGAAGCCGGCGAACAGGGCCGCAGCAATCGAGCGCGTGGGATAGCGGTCCGCCAGATCCAGAATATCGGTCCCGAAGGTCTCGCCGAGGGTCTGCCCGATACGGAAGAACAGGGTCTTTCGTGCCCTGGCCCGCATTCGGGAAAGCGCGAGCTGGCCGAAAAAGACGGCAAGGGCGCAGAACAGCAAAGCGGTTCCCGCCGCAGCCAGGGCCGCCAGAGGCGGCGAGAGAAACGTCGCGAAGGCGAAATAATCCGCGGCGACACAGAGCGCGAAGGCCGCCGTCAACCCGATGGCGCAAGCCAGGATGACTGCGACGATGATGATTGCGCGGAACAGAAGGCCGCTCATCTGACCCGCCGCCGGATCGGTTAGCGGCGGGCGCCGAACAGAAGCCCCAGCACCACCCCGATGCCGAAGGCAGTGGCTGCGGAGGTCACCGGGCGGGCTTCGATCCGCTGGGTCAGGTCATCCGCGCTCTTTTTGACTTCGCTCCAAGCGCGCTCGCCGGTCGCGCGTGCCGCCTGCGCGGCTTCGCTGCCTGCGTTACGGGCGGCGGATTCCAGAAGCTGGCCCAGCTTCGTGAATTCGGCGCGCAGCTGCTTCAGTTCGTCGGAAAGAGCCTGAACATCCGATTCGGTCGCAGACATGATCTATCTCCTCTGGCGAGCGGCTGTATATCACGGGAAAATACGCGGGCTCCACCCGGCTTCGCGCACGGAACCCGGGAATGAATCTAATCCCGTTTCGTTTCCCAAGGGTTGCGACGACGGGTTCGTCCCCGCTGGTAGCATTGTCCCTCGGGCAACGCTAACCTCGCCCCTGCCGGACGTCTCTTTCGTCGAGCTTTCTGGAACTGCGCACGGCGTCTCAGAGCCCCCAGGCTTCTTTCCCGACCAATCGGCTTGCTCTGGGCCGCAAAGCCGTTGCATCTTGGCCCGAGCGTGTCCTCGCACCATATGTTAATTCGGTACGGATTTTCTCCCAGATCGTTGTGAGATGGGATCAGAGAGGGATTTGCATGGCTCCGCTCCTTCGGAACCTCGCCGCTGCGCTTTTGGCTCTCACCGCGGCGGGATGCGCGACCGCGCCCAACGGCCCGGGCGCAGATCAGAACGACCCTTATGAAGCGCAGAACCGCAAGATGTTCGAGCTCAACCAGTCGCTCGACAGGAATTTCATGCTTCCGGTGGCCAAAGGCTATGTGGCAGTGGTTCCGGAACCTGCCCGCGACGGCATTCATAATTTTCTGACCAATCTCCATGTGCCGGTGATCTTCGCGAACGATGTGCTGCAGGGTGAAGTCAATCGGGCGGGCGATACGCTCGGTCGCTTTGCCGTCAATTCGACCGTGGGCGTCGGCGGACTGATCGATGTCGCGGCAAAGATCGGGATTCCGGAGCATCACTCGGATTTTGGCGAAACACTGGCCGTATACGGTGTGGACGAGGGACCCTACCTTGTCTTGCCGCTGATCGGTCCCAGCAACCCGCGCGACGCCGCCGGATACGTCGTAGACGCAGCGCTCGATCCATCGACCTGGATCAGCTGGCGCAGCAGCACGTTTTTCAAGCTCGGCCGCGGCGCGCTCGACATCCTCGACGAACGCTCCCGCAACATCGAGACGCTGGACGAGCTGGAACGCAGCTCGGTCGATTTCTACGCTACGCTGCGCAGCCTTTATCGCCAGCACCGGCAGGCCGAGATCAATCACGGCAAAGCGAATATCGAAAACCTGCCGAATTTCTAGTAGCCGGCTTGCTCCATGGGAGCCGTAGAGGGGCGGTCGCATGCCAGCACCGATCGTAGAGCGGATCGTCGGGTTCAGCGCCAGGCACGCGGGCCTGCTCGTCATTGCTGCGCTCGTCGCGTCCATTCTTGCCTGTTTCTACAGCGCCGCGCATTTCGCTATGAACACCGATGCGGAATCGCTGATCTCGCCGCAGACGACGTGGCGCAAGCGTGTCGCGGCGTTCGATTCCGAATTCCCCCAGCTGGCCAACAGCATCGCGATCGTCATAGACGGCGCCACGCCGGAACTGGCGGAGCGGGGCGCGGCGGAACTCTCCGATGCGCTCGAAGGCCGCCGTGACCTTTTTCACAATGTGCGCCGGCCCGATGGCGGGCCGTTCTTCGCGCATGAAGGATTGCTTTTCTTCCCGCTCGCGCAAGTGAGATCCACCACGCAACAACTGATTGCCGCCCAGCCTTTTCTGGGAGCGCTGGCCGTCGATCCGAGCTTGCGCGGCATTATGGACAGCCTGTCGACCGCACTTCTGGGCGTGCAGCGGGGCCAGGCGTCACTGGACTCGCTGGCACGGCCGATCGGCGCCTTCTCGTCTACCCTCGATGCCGTGGCCGCGCGCAAACCCGCCTTCCTCGCCTGGGGCTCGCTGATCACAGGTGCGCCGCCAAATTCGCTTGAGATGCGCCGGTTCGTCCAAGTGCAGCCGAAGCTCGACTATCGCGCGCTCATGCCGGGAAGGCCCGCGACCAATTCGATCCGCGCGATCGCGCGCAGGCTGAACCTCATGCCCGATGCGGGCGTGCGCGTCCGGCTCACCGGACCGGTACCGATGGCCGACGAGGAATTCAGCACCATCAAGGACCGCGCGCGACTGATGGTCGCGCTGATGACGTCGGGCGTTCTCGTCATGCTCTGGCTGGCTGTGCGCTCCGTCCGGATCATCGTCGCCATCCTGCTCACCATCCTTGTGGGTCTCGCCGCAACTACGGCCATCGGACTTCTGGTCGTCGGCTCCTTCAACATCATCTCGGTCGCGTTCATTGCTCTCTTTGTCGGCCTGGGCGTCGATTTCGGCATCCAGTTTTGCGTCCGCTATCGCGCGGAACGGCATAAGGAAGACGATCTCGACCTGGCATTGCGCAATGCGGGCAGCGGCGTGGGCAATGCGCTGACTCTTGCCGCCGGCGCCACCGCGGCGGGATTCTATTCGTTTCTGCCGACAAGCTATTCCGGCGTCGCGGAGCTTGGACTGATTGCGGGCACAGGCATGCTCGTGACCTTCGGCCTCAGCATCACGCTCCTGCCGGCGCTGTTGAAGCTGATGCGTCCTGGCGGCGAGCCGGATGCGATCGGCTATCGTGTGCTGGCGCCGCTTGACCGCATGCTCGGCGAGGGCAGGGTGATCGTGCTGGCGGTAGCCGTCCTGCTCGGCATTGTGTGCATTGCTGCTCTGCCGAGATTGACCTTCGACTTCAATCCTCTCGATCTGCGCAGCCCCAAGGGCGAAGCCGTCGGCACGGCGCTCGATCTGATGCGAGATCCCGCAACGTCTCCCAACACGATCGATGTTGTCGTTCCGTCGGACGAAGCAGCTCAGCACGTGTCCGCGGCCCTTTCCGCGCTGCCGGCCGTGTCCAGCGTGGTGAGCATCCGCTCCTTTATTCCCGACGACCAGAAGGCGAAGCTCGCTCTTATCCGCGACGCCAACAGCCTGCTGGACACCACGCTTAACCCCTTCCTGACGAAACCGCAGCCGTCCGATCCGGATGTTGTCGCGAGTTTGCGCGCTGCTGCGCAGGCGCTCGATTCCGCCGCAGCGGGCGCGCAGGGGCAGGCAGCGCAGCACGCAAAGCATCTCGCGGGTGTGCTCGACGCGATCGCTCGCGGTGCACCGGATCTGCGGCGCCGCGCGCAGGCTGCTCTTGTTCCCGGTCTTCAGACGATGCTCGACCAGCTCCGCGCCGCGCTCACTGCCGCGCCGGTCTCGCGCGCGTCATTGCCGAAGTCCTTCGCGCGGGACTGGGTCACTGCCGACGGGAAATATCGCCTCCAGGTTTTCCCCAGGGGCAACGCCAACAACAATGCCGTGCTGACCGAGTTCACCCGCGAGGTTCGCATCCTCGCGCCCGAATCGGTCGGCACCCCGATTTCGATTCAGGAATCGGGACGCACGATCGTGCGCGCGTTCATCCAGGCGGGCGTTCTGTCTTTCCTGTCGATCACGATTCTGCTGCTGTTTGCGCTCAGGAGCATCGCCGACGTGGCGATCGCGCTCGGACCGCTCGTGCTGGCTGGCGTTCTCACGCTTGGCACCTGCGTCATCATCGGTCTGCCGCTGAACTTCGCCAACATCATCGCGCTGCCGCTTCTGTTCGGCATCGGCGTCGCCTTCGACATCTATTTCGTGATGGCCTGGCGCTCGGGGATGCGCCGGCTTCTGAGATCGCCGTTGACGCGCGCGGTGATCCTGAGCGCGGGCACGACGGCCTCGGCTTTCGGCACGCTCTGGCTCTCAAGCCACCCGGGCCTTGCGAGCATGGGCGAACTCCTGGCGATTTCGCTCGTCTGGATTCTCGCGAGCGTGCTCTTTCTGCTGCCCGCACTGCTCGCGCAGGCAACGTTCCGCGGCGGCATGCCCGAATGGGTATAGAGGCGGGTGACCGCTCTTACTTCGCGGCGCCGTTCAGGAGATTGTTCGAGAGCTGGTCCATCCGCGCGACCAGCGCGGGCGCGCCGCCGCCTGCAAGCGTCGCAGCAAAATCTGAGCGGCGCGTCGCCAGCTCGCTGACATAGCCTTCGAGGAAAACGTCGATCACCTTCCAGCTACCGCCGGATTCGCGCATGCGATAGGTGAGTGCCACGGGTTTGTCGCCGACGGGCACCAGAGTCGTCTGCACGATCTTGTCCGGTCCTCTCTGCTGCACCGCGGGATTGACGGTGAACTGTTCGCCCCCGAACTTCTGGAAATTGCCCGCATAATTGGCGACCGTCATGCGCCGGAACGCAGCAACGAGGTTCGTCCTGTCGCGCTCGGTGAGTGAGGACCAGCCCGAACCGACGATGAACTGTATCATCGCGGGCAGGTCGTAAGTCGCATCCACCGCCGGCTCCATTGCGCGGAAGCGCCCCTGCATGCCGAGCTGCGGTCCCTTTTTCATCGTGTCGAGGAGTACGTTGTAGAAGCTTTGGATCCGGTCCGCCGCCGGGTCTGCCGCCCTGGTCGGAGCCGAAATCCCCAGCACGAGCGCAAGGGCAACAACGCAGGCCTTCCAGACATGCATGGTGGGGTGTCTCCTCGAATCTCCAGCCGGGCATGCCGGCTCACCACCTTGAAAACGCATGGGCCGCGTTTCGGGCCTAATTGAGGCGGGTCAGGAGGAGATGTTCCTCGCATCGCCAATCGGTCGAGTCGCCAACGGAACTGCACCAGACCGGGCGGAGCTGCGGCCAGGTCGGAATATAGCGGAAGGAGAGCGAGCCGTCGCCGGCGCGGTAATGAAGAGGCGGCGACTCGGGCAGGCGCGGCATATAGGCCGGCACGAGTTCGGCGAGCGCCGGCGGAAACCGTCCCTTGTCCCGATGGTAGGCCTGCAGCGCCATCAGCACCTCGTTGGCGTTGCGCCGAAGCGCCATCCCATCGGGATCTTGCGCCACGGGATAGACCGAACACGACGCGGTGAATGCAACCGCGAAAATGACGGCGATGATCGCGCGCATCAGCTCAGCGCCTTTGCAAGGATCGGCAGGCTCTTGTCCATCCGGTAGTCGACGGCGGTGTGGTCGTCGGGAAATTCCTCGTAGACATGCGTGACGCCAAGCCGCTCGAGCACGCGGTGCAGGCGACGCGCGCCATAGACAAGATCGTACTGGTCGGCATCGCCGCAATCGATGTACAGCGCCTTCAGTTTCGCGAGGCCGCGCCCGCGCGACTCCGCGAGGAGCACGGGATCCCACACCGTCCAGTTTTTCCAGCGCTCCGCAATGAGCTCGCAGGTCTGCATGTCCACCGGCAGGCGGATGCCGAAGGGTGCCTCGGGATCGGGATCGTAGGTCGCGCACATGGCGAGCGTCATGAGGTCGTGAAGTTCGCCGTCTTTCATCTTGGGCGCCGCCAGGACATCGCTCACCCATTTCTCGATCGAGCCGCCGGCCTTGGCGATCGCGCGCAGCAGGCGTGGAAATTCCGGCAGGTAACAAAGCTCGAAGGCCATGTCGCCGGAATGACATGCAGCCGCGCTCCAGAAATCGGGATGGAGGAGGGCGTGCGTGATCGAACCATAGCCGCCCGAGCTCTTGCCGAAGACGCCGCGCCGTCCGGCGCCGCCGCAGCGGAAGCGATCCTCGACGAACGGCACTGCCTCCTCGAGCAGGAAATCCGCCCAGCGGCCCGTGCCCGCGCTGTTGATGTACTGGTTGCCGCCGAGCTTGGTGAAACAGTCCGGAAAGGCCACGACAACCGGCGGCATGGCGCCCGAGCCGATCAGCCGGTCGAGCCGCTCGGGGACATTCTCGGCAAAGTTCTTCCAGTTCGTATGCGCGGGTCCACCGGCGGTGAATCCCACGAGATCGACGAGCAATGGCAGCCCGTCGGCCTTTGCACCACCAGGAACGTAGACATCGATGATGCGTGTCGCGGGATCGCGCAGCAGATTGTCGCGCAGGACGCGGCTGTCGATCGTCAAACGATGGACTGTGCCCGCCGGGGCGGAAGCGTCGCGTCTCATATCGCGCGGGTGGCGTTCACGAGCCAGGCCCGCGTTTCGCTGTCGACGACGGGGGAGAGCGTCTCGCGCACGCGCGCGTGATAGGCGTTGAGCCAATTGCGCTCGTCGCTCGTCAGCAGGAAGGGTTCGACAAGTTCGAGATCGATCGGTGCCAGCGTGATCGTCTCGAAACGCATCATGCCGCGCTCGCCGCCCTCGATCTTTTCCGGCTCCGTGACGACGATGAGATTCTCGATGCGGATGCCGTATTCGCCGGCCTTGTAATAGCCGGGCTCGTTGGAGCAGATCATGCCGGGCTTCAGCACCTGGGTGATCGGCTTCTTGGAAATGTTCTGCGGCCCTTCATGGACGGAGAGATAGGAACCGACGCCGTGCCCGGTTCCATGGTCGTAATCGAGCCCCGCATCCCAGAGCGGCTTTCTCGCAAACGCGTCGAGTGCTGCGCCGGTCGTGCCGTCCGGAAAGCGCACGGTTGCGAGTGCGATATGGCCTTTCAGTACGCGGGTGAAGCGGTCGCGCATCTCTGCGCTCGGCCGGCCCACGATCATGGTGCGCGTCACATCGGTGGTGCCGTCGGGATATTGCCCGCCCGAATCGATGAGGAATATTTCGTCGCGTTTGATCGTGCGATTGCTCGAACGTGTGACGCGGTAGTGCGGGATGGCGGCGTGCGGCGCCGCGCCCGAAATCGAATCGAAGCTCAGATCGACGAGCTGGTCGGTGGCGCGGCGATAGCCTTCCAGCACTTCCGCCGCTTCGATCTCGGTCAGATGTCCGTTGGGCGCTTCCCGCGCCACCCAGGCGAGGAAGCGCGTCAGCGCCGCCCCGTCGCGCACATGCGCCTTGCGCATGCCCTCGATCTCGACCGCGTTCTTGCATGCTTTCGGCAACTGGCACGGGTCGGGCCCGCGCTGGATCTGCGCGCCCGCTTTCCCAAGCCGGTCGAACACCGCCGCCGCGCAATTGTTGGGATCGGCGAGCACCGTCTTGCCCTTGAGCGAGTCGAGTGCGCGCGGAAATTCCTTCGGATCGTTGAGCCGTACCGCATTGCCGAAATGCTGGACCAGTTCCGGCGAGCTCTTGCGCGCATCCATGAACAGGTCGGTCGAACCGTCGGCGTTGAGGATGGCAAAGGAGAGTACGAAAGGCGTGTGCGGGATGTCGCCGCCGCGCATGTTGAGCAGCCAGCAGATGGAATCGGGGAGCGTAATCACGCCAGCATCGGCGCCCTGTTTCTTCAGATCCTCGGCGATGCGCGTGCGCTTGGCTTCGGCGGATTCGCCCGCGCGTTCGAGCGCGTGCGGCACAGCCTTGACGAGTGGCGGATCGGGCTGGTCGCTCCACACCGCGTCGATCGGGTTGGAGTCACACGCGACAAGTTCAGCGCCCGCATGCGCGGCCGCCACGCGCAGGCCTTCCACGCCGCTTGCCGTATGCAGCCACGGGTCGTACCCGACGCGCGCGCCTTTGGGCGCATTGAAGCCGAGCCAGACGGCCGGCCCCTCCGCGATCAAATCGCGCGGTTCGAACAGCCGCGTATCGGTCTGGGCGCGGACCTGCAGCGTGTAGCGGCCGTCGACGAAGATCGCGGCCTTGTCTTTCAGCACCACTGCTGCGCCGGCTGAACCGGTAAAGGCCGTCAGCCAGGCGAGCCGCTCGGCGCGTTTGGGCACGTACTCGCCCTGGTGCTCGTCGGCACGCGGCACGAGAAAACCATCGACGCCGCGTCTGGCAAGTTCGGTGCGGAGGGCAGCCAGCCTCGGCGCGCAGGTTGCGGCGTCGGACTGGTCATCGAAGCTTTGGAAGGAGGGAGTTTTGTCCATGCCGCGACGTTAGCCCGCCCGCTCCGGCCTCTCAAGCAGCAGCGCCGACCAGTTTCCGTCGCGCCGACGCTCGCGCAAGACGAGCCCGTGCGGCCGATAGAAACCGAGCACGAGATTCTCCTGCCAGCGCAGGATGCCCGAGAGAATCAGCATGCCGCGCGGGCCAAGCGCGCGGGCGATCTGCGGCGCCAGCCGCGTCAGCGGACCGGCCAGGATATTGGCGGCGATGAGATCGAACCTGCGCCCGCGAGTTGCATTCGGCACGCCGTCTGCAACATGCGTGCGCACGAGCGGGCCCGTGTCGTTGAGCGTCGCGTTCTCGCGCGCAACCGCGACCGCAATCGGATCGATGTCCGCAGCTACGACACGCCGCTTCCACAATCGCGCCATGCCGATTGCGAGCACGCCGGTGCCGCAGCCGAGGTCGAGAGCGCGCCAGACGCACCGCCGTTTGGCAATGTCGGTCAGCAACGCCAGACACAGCGCCGTCGATTCATGATGCCCGGTACCGAAGGCGAGCCCCGCTTCGATGCGCAACGGAATGACTCCGCTGGGCACCGCGCCCTTGTCATGCGCGCCGTGGACGAAGAAGCGTCCCGCGCGAACGGGCGGAAGACCTTCCTGCGAAAGCCGGATCCAGTCCTGGTCGGGAATAAGCCCGACATGGATCGGCAATTCCGCGACCCGCGACAGCAGGTCGCCGTCGGGCATCTGCGCATAGAGCGCTTCGACCGTCGCGCTCCTTCCGAACGGTTCCTCGTCGATCAGCACCGCCTGCGGCGTGGGTGGCGTAATCTCGAACAGCGCGGCCACATCGCCCGCCCGCTCCTTCGCCACCGTCACACTCGCCTTCCATATCGGCGCGTTGAGAAGGTTCACATCATGTCCCCACAATATGCTGATCCAGGAAAATTTGGTTCGCGCCCACTTTTCCTCCCCCAACGTGGGGGAGGTGGCCCCCACCGGTCCGCGCGAAGCGCGGCCGGAGGATAAACTCCGGGCCGGAGGGGGGCGTCGCAGCTGCGCGACGTCCCCCTCCGCCTCGCTTCGTTCGGCACCTCCCCCACGTTGGGGGAGGAAAGATACTTCGCGCGCACCGGGATTCCGCGAACGGCTCTTGATCCGGCGGACGTTTGGCCTTCCTGTGCGGCCTCGCAATCCCCCAACCGGTGAAACCGATGTCTTTCTCCATCTATGACGCGTCCATTCCGCCCACATTGCGCACGCTCGACAGCCTTTCGAAGATTCTCGACAAGGCGGTCAAGCACGCCGAGGACAGCAAGACCCCGCTTTCCGATCTGCTGGAAGCCCGCTTCGCGGCCGACATGTTTCCGTTCACCCGCCAGGTCCAGGTCGTCAGCGATACCGCCAAGGGCCTCGCGGCGCGCCTCGCCGGCATCGATCCGCCCAGCTTTCCAGACACGGAGACCACCTTTCCCGATCTTCAGGCACGCCTTGCGAAGACCATCGCCTTCGTGAAGGGCGTGGCACCGGAGAAAATCCAGGGCGCCGAGACCCGCACGATCACCATCAAATTTCCCCAAGGCGAGATGAGCTTCACCGGCAAGGACTTCGTCACCTTCTTCGCGCTGCCCAACCTCTATTTCCACACCGCCACGGCTTACGACCTCCTGCGCCACAAAGGCGTCCCCATTGGCAAGCGGGACTTCCTCGGCGCGGAGTGATCCCCGCGCTGAACCTTGCCCCCTCCGGCGCTTCGCGCCGCCTCCCCCGCGCTTCGTGCGGGGGAGGAAAATGCCGAGCGCACTTCGCCGCCATTCACACCGGATCCGCGGCCTCGCTTTTTCAAATTTACCGTGCGAAATACCCATGGGCTGGGTATTTGTTTCCTTTTCGTTCCAGGACGAGTTCGCGGACTCAGAGCATCTCTCCCGATTGAAATAATACCCTGCTCGATTCCCCTCACTGAGGTTGCGAGTGCTCGCGACGTATTTGCAGCGAAATGGAGCATCGGGGGTTCGTGTCATGGCTGGCCGCCAAATTACGCACTTGACGATACGCCCAATACGGTATATTTGTCAACCGTATTGGTGAGACCTATTTCGCCGTCACCGCAAACAGCGGCGTCATGCTCACCACGCCCTTCGCGCTGTCGCCGGCATGGGCGAGGTATTCGTGGATCCCGAATGCCTCCTCGGTCGTGCGCAGGAGCGAATAGTGATTGTACGGCGTCGGGTCGACGAGATGCCGCGGCCCGTGATTGGTGATGACGAGCGTGGGAATGCGACCGCCGCCAAAATTGGCCACGCTTTTGGGATCATAACCACAGCAGCCCTGCGGCCCGGTCTGCCGCTCCTCGTCGTCATTCTCGTCGAAGGTGACGACGATCGCCGTGTTGCCAGGCGCGCTCCACACTTTCGAGCGCATGATCTTCGCCACCAGCTCGCCGATCTCCGCGTCGCCGCGCCGGATGAGACCGGTGTCCTTGCCGCAATCTTCGGGAATGTTCGGGCCTTCGTCCCTGCCGAGCCCGTGCATGTCGTTGCACTGGTCGGGAACGATGTGGGCGTAATTCGGCATGTCGCCCGAGGCGAGATCCTTGTCGAGCTGCGCGAAACCCACGAAGCGGGTCATCAGTTCCGGATAGGGCTCGTCGCGCACGGATTTGAAATTGACGAAGCCATTGTGCTTGGCCGCATAAAGCTCCAGCGGCTGGCCCTTGATCGCATAGTCGCGCGTCGGCCAGCGCGGCACGAGCGCGCCTGCGGCGGGAATGTCTTCGAGATAGGCTTTCCAGCTGAGCCCCTTCTCCGCCAGCTGATCGGGCAGGCTGCGCGCCGTTATGCTGTGGTCCACATAATCCGCGCGCCCGCTCTTCTCGCAGAATTCGTTCTTCAACTCCGGCCTGCAGAAGAAGGCGTCGTCGTCCTTGATGCCGAACGTGTCGCCGCCCACCATGGCGACGTAATTGCCTTCGCTCGGATGATCCTCGGCGAAGAACTGCGTGGCCTGGCCGTATTCGCCGGCGAGGCGGTGCAGCTGCGGCGTCAGCGTGGGGTCCCGCATCATCTGGTCGAAACCCTTGTTCTCCGCGATGATGACGAAGATATGCGCGTAGCGCGGCATCTCCGCCGCACCGGCCATGCCGCCCATGCCGAGGGCCAAGAACAGCATTGCTGTAGTTGCTCGCCGGTGAGATCGCATCGAGGGTTCTCCTAGTGCTCGGAATCAACGACAGATGACGCAAAGACAGATTTAACGCAGAGGGCGCCAAGGATGCGCGGAGGACGCAGAGGAATTACTTGCGCGCTTCGCGCGCGCTCATCTTCCTGCGTCCACTGCGCTACCCCTGCGTCCTCTGCGTTAAAAATCTGTTGGTGCATGATTCGCCCCGGCTGTTGCTAGAACTTGACACGGATCCCGGTCAGGAAGTCCGTGTCGTAGAATTCGCGCTGCACCGGAAAATGCGTGTCGCTGGTCTGCGTGAATTCGAGCTTGGTGTTGGTGATGTTCTTGACGTCGACATAATAGTCGATGTTTTCGGTGATCGCATAGGTTCCGCCGAAATCCACCCGCAACCGCGCCTGGGAATAGAGGTCGTTGCCGTCATCCGTGCCGACCTGCCACAGATTGGTCGACACATAGGAGGCCGCGAGCCGGAGCTCGAACGGCGCCTTCTCGTAGAACAGCGCCGCGTTCCAGGTGAGGGGCGAGGTCTGGGGCAGGGTGTGGAATTCGCCCAGGCGGATCTCGCCGCGCGAATCCACCCAGGTGATGTTGCCGTCGAGGCCCAGGCCGTCGAATGGTTCCGGCAGGAATGTAAACTGCTGCACATATTGCGCCTCCACGCCCTCGGCATGGGCCGCGCCGATATTCTCGAAACTGTCGAGCTGGACGATCTGGTTGGCGCTGAAATAGGGAGGAAACTCGCTGCCCGGAACGAACTGGACGGTCGGGATGATGTAATTGTCGAAGGCCTTGTAGAACAGGCCCATGGAGGCGATGCCGCCATCCGGCAGATAATATTCGCCCGTCAGATCGAAATTCTTCGCCGTCGTCGCCTTCACCGAAGGATTTCCCTCCGAGACCACGAGGTTGGACACATCTACGGAGCGCGCCGCGGTGATCTGGTCGAAGCCCGGCCGCGCGATGCTGGTCGAGAATGCCGCGCGGATCTGGAAGTCGTCGGTGACGTGATATTTCAGATTCAAATCGGGAAAGAAATCCAGATAGCTCTGCGGGTTCACGCTCGGGCCGATGAGCTGGTCGTTTCCGTTCACCGCATTGGCCGTGTAGGTCGCGTTGGTCGCTTCGATGCGCAGCCCGGCCAGGGCGTCCAGCTTCCCCATGGTGATGCCGTATTGCGCATAGCCCGCGTAGACATTTTCGCGGTCGTGCTCGTAGGTCGATGGATCGACGACCTGCGGGCCGATGGGCAGGGCCGCCATCTCCTCGAGGTTGCCCATCGGGCCGATGGAATAGGTCTGATTGTAATAGGTCTGATCCGTCCCGCCGAAATCCGGGAGCACCGTATTGTTGGGCAGCAGAACCGCGTCCGACGCGATCGCGCGGCGGATGCGGGCGCGCACGCTGGCGCCGAATTTCAGCTCGCCCTCATAGCCTTCGATCGGAAAAGGCACGGTGACGTTTGCGGAGCCCGCCGTCTCGTCGTCGGAATTGGTCGAGGGGCCGTTGTCTCCGGTATCGAACGGATAGTTGGTGGCGTTGGCGAGATTGGTGCCGTCGGTGGTGGCGAAGAACGGATGGCCCGCGTCGCGATTGTTGTAGACGAGCGCGATGGGGTTGGGATCGGTGAAGGTGAACCCGTAATTGTACGGAAACCTGTCGGTGCCGCGCGTCCACGACAGGCGCATGTCGAGGAGGATGCCGCCCGCGAACTCGGTGTGACCGCCGCCTTCGACGAGATCATTGCCGACGTCTTCCTTGGAGAAGGTGTAGATCTGCTGCGCCTGCGCGTCCGGTATTGTGTAGGTTCCGTTCGCGGACGGGATGGGCTCGTTTCCGGTGCCGTCGTCGCCCAGATTGTTCAGCTCCAGCCGGTGCTTCATCCCAAATTCGGTGTAGCCGGAATGGAAGGCACGGACGAACAGCGCGGTGTTGTCGGTCACGTCGTAGGTGAAGCCGCCGCCGACGCCCTGGCGGACGCGGTGATATTTGTACCAGCGCAATTGCAGATCGTCATAGGTCTTGTCGGGCGGCTCGTTGAGATAATCCTCCTCGATGTCGTCGATGCCGCGCCAGTCCGCATGATAATCGTAGGAGAAGATCACGGTCATTTTGTCGGCCGGGCCGAAGCGCATGCCGCCGGTGAATTCTCCGTCCCACACAGGCGAACCGCGCAAGGTTTCGACGCCACCACCGAACGAAGCCTCGAGGAGGGTCTGGCGGTCCAGCGGCATGGTGCGAGGCAGGAGATTGACCACGCCGCCCAGGCCCTCGGCATCCATCTCGGGCGTCAGCGACTTGATCACTTCCACCCCGCCCATGATGCCGGACGGGAATGCGTCGAAGGCGACCGCGCGGCCGCCGCCCTGCGGCGAAGACGGATTGGACGCCGTGAGCCGCACGCCGTCGAACGAGGTGCCGTTCAGGTCGGCGTCCATGCCGCGGATATTGACGAAGCGGCCTTCGCCGGAATCGCTCTCGAGGGAGATGCCCGGCACGCGTTGCAGCGCTTCGGCGAGATTGACGTCGGGCAGCTTCTGGATCTCGGTGACCGGCTGGATCTCGATCACGTTCGGCGCGGCGCGCTTGATCTCGGTCGCCTTCATGCGGGTCGCCGTCACCGTCACGGTTTCGATTTTGCTGGGCGGCGTGGTTTGCGCGCTGGCGCCCATGGCGAGCACGCCGGCACAGAAAATCGCGGCAGGCATGACGAAACGCTTTGTTTTTCGGAATTGCATGATGCGAACCCCACCGATTCGGCCATGCGATCACGAAGGCTGGCGCCCCAGCGCCGCCCGTTCCCCGCTCGCCCCCGCACTAAACCGGCGAATCGTGGCAGTCAGGCGAAGCTTTTGTTACGGGAGTTGAGTCCAGGAAAATGTGTGGGCTTCGGGATTCACACATCGTGACTGATATCGGTTCCTCCCCCGCGCTTCGCGCGAGGGAGGAACCTATGCGGTGCCCGTTGCAATGCTCACACGGATTTCAACATCGCGAGCGCGTCGGCTGTGGTGGTTCGTTCGCCGATTTTCGGGAACACCTTCTCGACCGCGTGGCGGTGCATGTCGGGATCGAGGTCCGTCATCGCGTCGGTGACCAGCACGACATTGTACCCCCGGTCGTAGCCGCCCCGTGCTGTCGCTTCGACGCCGCTGCCGGTCGCGACGCCCGTGAGGAAGATCTGCGTCACGCCGCACCGGCGCAGAATTCGCTCCAGCGCCGTCCCGTAAAAGGCGCCGACACTCTCCTTGGTGACTCTGTAATCGCTCGTCTGCGCGTCGAGTTCGGGGATGAGTTCGGCCCAGTCGGGCGGCGGCGAGAAGTTGAACGTGGTCTCGGCGCGCCCCGGCGCTCGGCCCGTCACATTGACCAGAACCACCGGCAGGCTGCGCCCGCGGAACGCGCCCGCGAGCATCGCGACGTTGGCGATGACGCCGCCAATGGGATGCACCGTCGGCAAAGCGACGATGCCCTTCTGCATGTCGATGACGATCAGGGCGGCGGCGGGATCAAGCTGGGAGAGCGGCATGTGCGGTCCTTTGCTGGGAGGAGGGGATGGTTACAACTCGGCCAGGCGCCTGATGACGTCTGTGGCCGCAAAAAGGGCCTGCTGTTCGCGCCGCTCGAGTTTGCCGACGGCCGCAAGCAGCCATTCGCGCTTGGCGAGGCGCGACTTGTAGCGTCCTTTGCGGCCGGCATCCGTCGCTGCGTAGAGGATTTGGCGGCCATCCGTGGGATGGGGCTCGCGCGCGACCAGCCCTTCTTCTTCCATCTGTGCGAGAAACGCGCCCATCGATTGCGGCTTCATCGATTCGGCGCGCGCAAGATCGGCGGTCGTCATGGGCCCCGATTCCAGGCGCGCCATGATCGCAAGCTGCGACCAGCCGAGTTCGCCCGAATTCGCCTCGGCTCTCAAACGCCGGACGAGCTGGCCCATCGCAGCGAGCAGCGCGACGACCGCGTCTTCGTTGGCCGGTTTTGCCATGGACCTGCTTTTATAGAATAGAAGTTTAACTTGCAAGTCTACCTGATAATATTCCAGGATCGGAGCCGCAATCCGAAAAGATCGAAACCTTGCCGCCACCGCCGCAACTCGTTCCGCCGCATCCTGGCGATGCCGCCGTCCGGAAGCCCCGGCTTCCGGTCATGATTCCGATGATTGTCGCCGCCGCCTTCTTTATGGAGCAGCTCGATTCCACCATCATCACGACGGCGGTCCCTGCCATTGCGCGCAGCCTCCGCGTGACGCCGGTGCAGATGAGTCTGGCCGTTGCGGCCTATGTGCTTGCGGTTGCGGTCTTCATCCCGGTGAGCGGCTGGTTCGCCGACCGCTTCGGCGCCCGGCGGATTTTCGTTCTCGCGCTCGCCGTCTTCACCCTGGCCTCGGCTCTCTGCGGCATTGCGCAGAATTTCGCCATGCTGGTGGCGATGCGCATCCTTCAGGGTCTGGGCGGAGCGATGATGACGCCGGTGGGCCGTCTCATCCTGTTGCGCAGCTTTCCGCGCTCGGAACTGATGACGGCGATGACCTGGGTCACGCTGCCGGCGATCATGGGGCCGGTCATCGGCCCTCTGCTCGGCGGCGTGCTGACCACGTACCTGTCCTGGCGCTGGATCTTCTACGTCAATCTCCCGTTCGGCCTGATCGGCATGCTGCTGGCCTGGCGCTTCGTCGAGAACGTCCGCGACGCGGAGGTGGCGGGGTTCGACTTCCCTGGCTTCCTGATGCTGGGAGGCGGATTGGGGTTGTTCCAGTTCGGCATGGAGAATGTGAGCCGGCCCGTCATCTCTGTGCCGACGATCGTGGTAACGCTAGTTGCGTCGATCGCACTGCTCGCGGGCTTCTGGCATTACGCGCAACGCAGGCCCGCGCCCGCAGTCGATCTCGGGCTGTTCAGGATGCGCTCGTTCCGCATCGGTACGCTGGCGGGCGGGCTCTGCCGCATTGGCATGAACGGGGTACCTTTTCTGCTTCCCTTGATGCTTCAGGTGGGTTTCGGCCTCTCTCCTGTCGCATCCGGCTCGATCACCTTCATCGGCTCCGCGGGCGCCGTCATGATCCGCACCCTGATCGCGCCGGTGCTGCGCCGGCACGGATTCCGGACCGTCCTCATCGGCAGCGCTGTCGCCGGCTCCGTGGCGCTCGCGGGTTTCTCGCTGCTCGGGCCGCATACGCCCCACTGGGTGCTGTTGCTCTACGTGTTCCTCTTCGGCCTGACGCGGTCCACGCAGTTCATGACGTCGAACACGCTGGCTTATTCGGATATGCCGGATTCGCATCTCAGCCGCGCCACGAGCCTCGGCGGCGCGCTGCAACAGCTTTCCGTCAGCTTCGGTGTGTCGGCCAGCGCGGTCCTGCTCAGCATTGTGAGCCTTCATTCTCATGTCCTTGCGCCCGCGCGCTTCCACGAGGCCTTCCTGCTGTTGGCGGCCATTCCCCTGCTGGCCGTGCCGGGCTTTGCCGCCTTGCGTCCCCAGGACGGCGCGAAGGTGACGGGGCGCCGGCAGGCAATCGTCGAGATGGAGGGACGGGATTAGAAATTTCGGATTCCGTCGCGCACATATTTTGTCATGGGCGTTCGACGCTCCTTCGCGGCGTCACTTCCATCGGTCGCCCGGCTTCCTGACGTAATTTGCATACACATACGGCCAGGGGACGACGATCGGGACCAGGACGACTCCCAGCACGCAGGCGGTGACTGTGTCCCATGTGCCCGCGTCCATCCGGTTGGCCAACCATAGCGGCAGCGCAATGGCGATCAGCCAGATCGATTTCCACAGGAGTTCGAAGAGCAGCATTGGCAGCATCTGCACGGGATAGCGGACGCCCAGAACCACGATGGCCGACAAGGCCGCCAGCAGGCTACAGGCGACTCCGTGCATCAGGTCCCACGGCCTGTGATGGAACATGAGCGGCCAGATTTCGGAGCCGAGCCCCACGGCGATAAGAAGGTACATGGCTCGCAGCAGATAGAGGCGGAACAGCGACAGGTCGGCCATCGGTGCGATTCCTTCTCTTCGATCATTTGTGCGAAGCAAATGAGCTTGTGATGTTCCCAGAACCTGTTCGGTCATTTCGATTTCCTCCTGGCTCTACACATAGTCGCGGCAAATCGAAGAGAGGATGACCCCGCGAATCAAAAGCATGACCGGAAGCGACAGAAGACCCACGGGACAAAGGCCGGGTTGGCGTTTCGTTTACCCGTACGGTAGACAGATCCCTATGAAAGCGGCTGTCATCACACGCTACGGATCGCCGGACGTCGTGAAGATCCGCGACGTGCCGAAACCGGCGCCGGCAGCAGATCAGCTCCTGGTCAGGGTCCATGCGGCGACCGTCAACCGGACGGATTGTGGCGAGCTCCGGGCCCACCCCTTCTTCGCGCGGCTGTTCTTCGGGCTCACCCGGCCGAGGCGTACGATCTTCGGTCTGGACTTCGCCGGAGAGGTTGAAGCGGTGGGCGCCGCAATCTCCGCGTTCAAGCCCGGAGACCGCGTTTTCGGCATGTGCCCATCGAGGAGCAATGGCGCCCAGGCGGAATATGTCTGCGTCCCCGGGAGGACGGTCGCGGCAATGCCGGCGGGCACGCGATTTGACGAGGCGGTGGTCTGCGAAGGCGCTTTCTACGCGAACGCGGTCTTAAAAAAGTTCGAACTCAAACCCGGCCGCAAAATTCTGATTTACGGCGCCTCAGGCGCCATCGGAACGGCGATGGTGCAGCTCGCGAAATCCTCTGGCGCCGGGGTGACGGCTGTCGTCGCGACCCGGCATCTCGAGCTGGCCAAATCGCTCGGCGCGGACCGCGTGGTCGACTACACCGTGGAGGATTTCACGCGCATCGGCGAAAATTTCGATTTCGTCGTGGATGCGGTCGGAAAAACTTCGTTTTTCCGCTGCCGGAAACTCCTGAAGCCCGACGGGATCTTTGCTGCGACGGATCTCGGACCCTGGGGGCAGAACGTGGTGCTCATGATATGGTCGTCGATCACACGGAGCCACCGGGTCTTCATTGCGGTGCCGGGGCGCATCGGCGGATTTGTCGATTTCCTGAAAAGCCGCATGGAGGCAGGTCAATTTCGCGCGGTCGTCGATCGGAAATACCCCCTCGCAGCAATAGCGGACGCCTACCGTTATGTTGAGACAGGACAAAAGACCGGCATCGTCGTGATCGATGTCGCGGCGGCCGACGAGAGCGCACACGTAGCCTGATCCACGCTCGTCCAGCGCCGCGCAATCGCGACCGGTGCAATGCGTTGCAACACGCAGACACTACTCGACGGCCTTCAGAATCTTTTCGACCGCCGCCAGACGCGTGTTGAGCTCCAAAAGCCCGGACTGAATGGTGGAGAGTGACGTCGCGTTGTCGGATTGCGCGGCGACAGCCTTCTGCGCGAGTTCGCGGTAGGCATCCTCGCCGATGGCGCGCGACTGCGCCTGGCGGGCAGCCGACAAATACTTCATGCCAAAGACAAGCAGGATGGTCCCGAGCACCAGGCTTATGGAAGCCAGGTATACGAATTCAGACATGATGAACGCCTTTCATGGGTTGGATCTGGTGGACGAAGCGGTGAGGGATCTGGCGGCCTTGACGATGGCCGACGGCGTGAGTTCGAAGTTGAAGTCCGCGACCTCGAAATAGTTGAGAGCCTTGCCGTCGCCGGACAGTTCGAGCTGGCTCGAGACGAGACCGGCTTCTTCCAGCTTCTGCAGGTGGAGATGCAGCAAGGGGCGGCTGATGCCGACCTCGCGCGCAAGCTGGCTGACATAATTGCGTCCATCCGATTTCAGCGCCGCGATGATCCGCAACCGCTGAGGACTGGCGAGCGCCGCCAGAACGGCAAGCAACTGGTCTCCGCTGATCGGCAAATAGAAGCTCCATCAATCATATGTAAGAGATATATTACATATGACAATGAGTCGTGTCAATAGGGGGCGGCCGCCCGCTCGATGCTGACGAGCACACCCTCGATCGCTTCGTCGCTCAGAATATTTCTCGCCGAAAAACCCGAACGCGGTTCGCTCCATCGATTTCCCCGACCAGGCGTGCCGATGCGCAGTAGAAATCCAGAATGTACGGACCTATCGGATGCTGCCGTCGGAATCGCAACCCGTTCAATCCGTAGCCAGAGCAGCACTTCCGGCAGGGTCATCTCGCGCCGCGATTGGCGTGTGCGATTGAGCGTCAGGACAGGTGCGCATTTGGATTCTATACGACCTCTTCTGGCCGGCATGATTGCATCTGGCATAAGTTCAAACCGCTCGTGGGCTGCCGCCCCCTCCACCGCTTCGCGGTCCCCCTCCCCCGCGCTTCGCGCCGAGGAGGAACTATCGGTGAGTGGGACGCGGTGTTGCTCGTTCCTCAGGCCGCGTCCCGCAGCCATCTTGTCGATTGCGGCAGTTTCCATGTTTATTCGTCCCTGGCGGTTAAAAGAGGGCATATCGTTTGCCCGTACCTAAGGCATTTGTTTCCTGGAGTTCGGGCAAGGACAGCGCTTTCGCGCTGTACGAAATGCAGCGCCTTGGCACCGCGGAAATCGTCGGTGTCCTGACGACGATCAACGAAGTCTATGACCGGGTGGCGATGCACGGCGTGCGCAGCACGCTGCTCGACCGGCAGATCGCAGCACTCGGTCTGCCCGCCATCAAGGTGCCCTTGCCGAGCCCGTGCCCGAACGAAATCTATGAGGCACGGATGGCGGAGGCCTGCCTGCGTATCAAGGCGGAGGGAGTCCATCACATGGTTTTCGGCGATCTGTTCCTCGAAGACATCCGCGCGTACCGGGAGAAACAGCTGGCAACAGTGGGAATAGAGGGGCTGTTCCCGCTTTGGAAACGCGACACGCGTGAGTTGGCGGAGCAGATGATTTCCCTGGGCATGAAGGCGCATCTCGTATGCGTCGATCCCCGGCATCTCGACCGCCGCTTCGCGGGGCGGAAATTCGACGGCGATCTGTTGCGTGACCTTCCCGAAGGCGTCGATTGGTGCGGAGAGAACGGCGAGTTTCATACGGTCGTTTCGGCCGGTCCCATGTTTTCCGCACCCATTCCCGTTTCCGTTGGCGACATTGTCGAGCGTGACGGCTTCGTCTTTGCGGACGTCATTCCACGATAGGCGGCGCCTGCGCTCGCGCCCTCTCTTCACATCATGTCGCGAATTGTCGCCATGCGCCGCAAAACCTGGTGATGCGCATTGTAAAAGCGGAGCGGCGTCATAGCTTGATAGCGGGAGCGTTGCGTTCTGCGAACGAGATAAACCAATGCGAAAGACCATCCTGCTGATTTTCACCGCCGGGCTGCTTGCTGCCAGTTTCGCCGGGTCCGCCCAGGCGATTGACACTGTACACGTCGATGGCCGGCATGCCGGCGGCGGACATTCCGGTAACGGCCACGCCGTGCGCGGCGGCGGCGGGAGCCGCCGGGTTGGCAATGTCCGAAACGGCGGAATTCGGTACGGGGTGGGCGTCGTCGGTGTGCCGTACTACGCCGGCGATCCCGGTGTTGACTCCTATGGCGGATACGACGATTCCGGCGATTATGCCGCGCCAGCCGATCCGGATCCCAACGCTTACGGTTCAGACGACGCGTCCGCCGATGCGCCCGTGTCGCCAGTCTTGTACTACTGCGACAATCCGCAGGGCTACTACCCCGACGTCACGACCTGCAACGACGACTGGCAACCCGTCCAGGCCGCCCCACCAACGCAATAAGCAAGTTGTGAATCGCGAAGTTATAGGTTCCTCCCCCGCGCGAAGCGCGGGGGAGGAACCTATCTCCCATCACCGCGGCTTGTAGCGCAGGCCGTCCATGACGAGGCGGAGCACGCGGCCGGCGCGGTCTTTCCAGTTCTTGTCGCCGGCGATGGACCAGGTGCTGGCGGCGATGGCGAGCAGAACGTCCTGCGGATCGACGCCGCCCCGGATCGCGCCGCTCTTCGCCGCTTCGTTGAGCAGCAACGTCGCCGCCGCGGTCAGAATATCGCGCGAATAGGCGTAGGCATCCGCGCCGGGCTCGAAGATGGATTGCAGCGCGTCCTTCAGCCCGCGCTTGGCCACGATCAGGGCCGCGTAGCGCGCAAGCCATTCCTCCAGAGCGGCTTGGGCGGGCATGCGCGCAAGCAGCCGGGGCGCGTCTTCGCCGAGGCGCTGGACCTCATGACGATAAACCGCCTCGACCAGCGCGTCGCGCGTGGGAAAATGGCGATAGAGCGTGCCGATGCCGACGCCGGCCTTTTCTGCCACGGCGGAGAGCGTCACCTCCTTCTTTGAGGAGGTGAACAGTCTCAGCGCAGTAACAAGCAGCTGCTCGCGGTTGCGCTCGGCGTCGGCGCGGAGCGGACCTATGCGTTTTTTCGGCACCTCGGCCTCTTGTAAAACGGAGGATGCTCCGTAAATAGCGTTCGAAACGGAGACTCCTCCGTTTCCACTCCCGTATATAGCGTCCCGGAGGATCAATTCCCATGCCCCAATCCACTTCTCAAAAGGTCTGGTTCATCACCGGCGCATCGAAAGGCTTCGGCTACATCTGGACGGAGGCCGCGCTGGAGCGCGGCGACAACGTCGCGGCGGCGGCGCGCAATATCGCTTCGCTCGACGGGCTGAAAGCAAAATATGGCGACCGGCTCCTACCGCTCGCGCTCGATGTCGGCGACAAGAAGGCGGTCGATCAGGCAGTCGCGAAAGCGCGCAAGACATTCGATCGCATCGATGTCGCGGTCAACAATGCCGGCTACGGATTGTTTGGCGCCATCGAAGAGGTCAGCGAAGCCGAAGCCCGCGCGCAGATCGAAACCAACCTGTTCGGCGCGTTGTGGGTGACGCAGGCCGTGCTGCCCGTGATGCGGGCGCAGAAGTCCGGCCACATCATCCAGATCTCCTCCATCGGCGGCGTCTGGACATTGCCGACCGTCGGACTCTACCACGCCTCAAAATGGGGCCTGGAAGGTTTCAGCCAGGCGCTCGCCGCCGAGGTGAAGCTGCTCGGCATCAAGGTCACGATCGTCGAGCCCGGCGGATTCGCAACCGAATGGGGCACGACCTCCGCGCATCGCGCGAAAACAATGCCGGCCTATGACGCCGCGCGCGCCTCGCTCGCCGAGATTCGCACCCAGGCCACGCCCGGCGATCCCGCGGCGACCGGCGCCGTGATGCTCAAGCTCGTCGACATGAAAGAACCGCCGCTGCGGATATTCTTCGGCAACCGGGGCCTTCCGATGATCAAGCAGGAATATGCCGAGCGCATCGCCACCTGGGAGAAATGGAACGATCTCTCACTCGAAGCCCAAGGCCACCTCGCCGCGCACTGACGGCCGAAGAAAGATGAACCGCCAAGACGCCAAGCTGCCTAGAAAGATTTCACAGGGAGACAGTGAGACAGTGAGGAAGAATCGCGCGCGAAGCGCGTAATAATTCTCACCGTCTCACTGTCTCCCTGTGAATCTTCGGCGCAGTACGTGCGCCTTGGTTTTTCACAGCGCATGAAAATGCGATGACGCAAAAGAAAGGACACCGATCATGAGCAAGACATTCGGCGCCGAATCGACCACCGACGACGTGCTCGAAGGCATAAACCTCAAAGGCAAGCGCGTGCTCGTGACCGGCGTGTCGGCCGGCCTCGGCGTGGAGACCGCCCGCGTCCTCGCGGCGCACGGCGCCTATGTGGTGGGCGCTGCGCGCGATCTCGCCAAGGCGCGCGGCGCGACGAAAACGGTGCGCGACCAGGCTGCGAACGGCGACAGCATCGAGCTTGTCGAACTCGACCTCGCTTCGCTCAAGAGCGTGCGCGCCTGCGCGGACCAGCTCGTCGCCGCGGGCAAGCCGTTCGATGTGGTGATCGCCAATGCGGGCGTGATGGCGACGCCGAAAGGCAAGACGGCGGACGGCTTCGAGACCCAGTTCGGCACCAACCATCTCGGCCATTTCGTGCTCGTCAACCGGATCGCCTCGCTGCTGCATTCCGGATCGCGTCTGGTCGATCTGTCGTCGTCGGGCCATCGCTTTGCCGACGTCGATCTCGACGACCCCAATTTCGAGCGCACGCCCTATGCCGAGTTTGTCGCCTATGGCCGTTCCAAGACGGCCAATGTCCTGTTCGCAGTGGAGTTCGATCGCCGTCACAAGGCACGCGGCATTCGCGCGACGGCCGTGCATCCCGGCGGCATCCAGACCGAGCTCGGCCGCTATATGACCGACGAAGTGCGGGACACTCTGATCAAGTCGATCAATGCCAACACGCCGGCCGGCGAGCAAGCCTTCAAGTGGAAGACGATCCCGCAAGGCGCCGCCACCACTGCGTGGGCCGGCTTCGTCGCGCCGGCGGATTTGGTGGGCGGGAAGTTTTGCGAGGATTGCCACGTGGCGGACATCGTCGAAGGCGCCGAGATCCGCCGCGGCGTGCGCTCCTACGCGCTCGATCCCGAGCACGCGAAAGCGCTGTGGGCGAAGAGTGAAGAGATGGTGGGCGAGCGATTCCCGTAAGCGGAGTCTGAATCACAAGGGATTCAACCGCTCCAGCGCCGCCGTCCGGCCCGCTGGCGGAATAAACCGATCGGCCGTTTCGTCCCTTTCATGTCAGGCGCTACGAATCTTCGGAGCGGGGCATGAAACAGGGATACATTTACCACGCCGTGCTTCGTTGCATGGTCGTGGCTCTCGCGGCGTCGGCGTCGCCCGGGCAGGTCAGCGCCCGGGTGGTCATCGGGGCGGACGCAACGCAGAACATGACGTGTTCGGCGGGCATCTGCGCGCCCACGGCGGCAAATGCGGTTCTCAACGTCTCCGATCTCGAGACGCTGCTCGCCTCGGGCAACGTCACCGTGACGACCACCGGCGCGGGCGTGCAGGCCCGCGACATCACCGTACTGGCGGGTTTTTCCTGGACGAGCGGCGGCGCGCTCACGCTCGATGCCTTTCGCGCGCTCGCGATCGACGCGCCAGTGTTGGTCGGAGGACTTTCCGGGCTGTCGCTCGTGACAGATGATGGAGGCAAGAACGGCGCGCTGTCCTTCGGCGGCAACGGCAATGTCGGCTTCGCGAATCTGTCGAGCAGCCTCAACATCGACGGCACGCCCTACGCGTTCGTGAACACGGTCGCAGGGCTCGCAAGCGCCATCGCCGCGAATCCGGGTGGCGCCTACGCCTTCGCCGGAAGTTACGACGCGTCCAGGGATGGCACCTATTCGGCCGCGCCGGTCTCCACCACTTTCAGGGGCGCGTTCGAAGGTCTCGGCAATGCCATTTCGAATTTGACGGTCAGCGAAGGCAATACGGGATCCGTCGGCCTGTTCGCGGACATTGCGGCCGGCGGCACGGTGCGCGACATCGGGATCATGTCCCCCAACATGACCGGTGCAGGAGTGTCGACCGTCGGTGCGCTCGCCGGCACCAACGCCGGCGTGATCGCAGGTTCGTTCGCACTCGGCGGATCGATTGCGGGTGCGTATGCCGGCGGGCTGGCCGGCGTCAATTCGGGGACACTTTCGCATTCCTACGCCACAAGCCCCACACTCGGATCCATGGCCGGTGGGCTTGTTGCCGACAATTTCGGCACGATCTCGCTCTCCTACGCGACTGGCGCGGTCGTGGGCAACCACCCTGTGTCCAATACGGGCGGCGGTCTCGCGGGCACGAACGAGGCGAATGCAGGCATCGTCCAGTCCTTTGCCACGGGCGCGATCGCGAGCACGGACGGCCAGTACGACTGCGACTATGGCGGCCTTGTGGGATCAAATGCGGGCGCGATCTCGCAATCCTATGCCCTGGGTTCGGCGACGAGCGGCCCCCTCGGAGAGGAGGGCGGCCTCGTCGGGCGCAACGCGCACACCGCCGCGATCGTCCGGTCCTATTCCGCCGGAGCGGTCACGGGAGGAAGCGGATCATATCCCGGCGGCTCCATCGGCTACGACCAATCGCGCTCGGGCAGCATCGCACACAACTATTGGGATACGAGCACCAGCGGGATTGCCAATCTCGCCCAGGGCGCGGGCAACATCCCGAACGATTCGGGCATCGCGGGCCTGTCCGGCAGCAAACTGCAATCCGGCCTGCCTGAGGGCTTCGACGCGAAAGTCTGGAGCGAGAGCGCCAACATCAACGGCGGCCTGCCCTATCTCCTCGCCAACCCGCCGCCGAAGTAGCCCGTCCGGTCCGAAGCGTCGCCGGGTCATGCAAATTCAGGCAACTGTGCCGTCCGCTCGCCACGATACCAGCACACAGAAGAGAGACTCGACCCCGGTTTTTTCGTTGCCCAGCGGGGCAACCAGCAGCTCGCCCTCCAGCCACTGCTTGCCGTTGATCAGCGAGCGAAATCTTGCGGGGCGCGCCGCCTGCCGAACGGTTTCGAAACAATAGCGCCATCGCTGCTCGGCTTGTCTCGGCAGTGCTTCGACGAGTTTGCGGCGTGCGACATGGCCGTGCAGGTCGCGTGCGTGCTGGCCTTGCAGACTGACCCTGTATTCGAACGAACCGCTCACCGGACCGGCAACGACGTCGACGAGATTGACGTAGGTCAGAAACGCTCGCATCGCCTGCGGGCGCAGTTCGCTCCGCTCGGGCATTTCTCGGGCGCCGCAAAGCGAGCGCCAATAGGAAAGCGCCTTGTTCGTCGCGGGCTGTGAAAAGGCGAGATCCCAGTCGACGGTAATTTGAACGGCCTCCGTGTCGGAGCGCCTCGGTTGCGGGTAAGCCATGGGATGCGCAAATTGCAACTGTTGCCGTTTAGAATCTCTAAATATTCAAGCCCGGGCCGAAAGCCCCGCCACCGAATTCCAGAAATGCGTGGAGGAGGCCAGGTCATTTGGGCAGTGGCGGCTCCAAGACGGCCGACGCTGTTTGCGGTGGAGTTCGACCGCCGCCACAGGGCGCGCGGCATTCGCGCCACGGCCGTGCATCCGGGCGACATCCAGACCAAGCTCGCCCGCTATGACCGACGAAGTCCGCGACAATCTGATCAAGTCGATCAGCGCGAACGCGCCGGCGGACGAGCCGGCCTTCAAGTGGAAGACGATCCCGCAAGGCACTGCCACCACAGTGTGGGCCGGCTTCGTCGCGCCCGCCGAACTGGTGGGAGGGAAATTCTGTGAGGACTGCCCCGTGGCGGTGATCGTCGAGGGCGCCGAACTGCGCCGCGGTGTGCGCTCCCACGCGCTCGATCCGACCGCGCGAAGGCGCTCTGGGCGAAAAGCGAAGAGATGGTGGGCGAGCGGTTCGCGTAATCGGCTGTTCGGTCGTCTGATTTGGCACGGATCGATCGCCTTTGCCCAGTGCCAACGCGAGCGGTCTCAGATGGCACGATCACTGCGTAAGCCATCGCCAAGGCGACATCTGTGGATAAAAGCATCTCTGTGTTGACACATCAATTTTGATGTGTTGGCATTCGGAATGCCCGTTCTCAACCAGCGCGACTACAGATCGGCGAAGTCCCGCCAAGCACAAATTGACGCCGTGCTAGGCCCCGAAGCCGTGGTGGATGGCCTGACGTCGAGCTTATCCGCCGAAATCTCATCAGCGCGGCGCAAGGCTTTGCAGGCCGAGGGCAAGAAACTCCGGGATGCGGTTGAGGCATACGAGAAGCTCCAATCGTCGGGCCACATATCGAAAGACCTTGCCAAGGATGAACTCGGGCTACTCCCGATCATTGGGCGAATCGCGCGGCGCCTCTCTCAGCGCGAACTCGCGGATTTATTGGATGTGAGCGAACAGCAAATTCAACGTTACGAGACAGATCGGTACGCGACCATCAGTCTTTCCAGGTACAAGAGGGTTTTAGATATTCTAGGGGTGGAACTGCGCTCCCGGCTGAATCCGGCTTGGTCGATCACCGGATCGGAACCCATTACGCAGCCAAATCTAGAAATCGACGGCTCACTCATATCAGACATTCGAAAGAGCAATTGGGTTTCGCTGCCGAAGGGGATCACGAACGAGAGCGCGACGCAAATACTCGCAACTTATGTTGCCGCGAGTGCCGAACTCGGTCAGGGGCGCGCATTGCATCGCCGGCAAAAAGGGCGTGACGCAGTCATCAATGATAGCGCACTTGCGATTTGGCGAGCACGTGCTTTGCGGCAAGCTACCTCGCAGCGATCCAACTTCAAGACGCGGTTCAATCTTGTCGACATGAGTTGGATCACGAAGCTCGCTAACTTGAGCGCTCGGCCAGACAGCCCGTCGCGCGCCGTCGAATTTCTGCGCGAGCGTGGCATTATTCTAGTGATCGTTCCGCACTTATCGCACACCCGCTTGGACGGCGCGGCGATGCTCTTGGCAGACGGAACGCCCGTGATAGCACTCACTCTCCGCTATGATCGCTTGGACAGCTTTTGGTTCACGCTCTTCCACGAAATCGGGCACATTCTCTTGCATTTCAATCACGGGCTGGACGCCGGGTTTGTGGACGATTTGGACGTGACGGGTGATAGCAAGGAAGAAGCCGACGCAGACTCATTTGCGCTTTCCGCATTCATCCCAGATGACGTTTGGGATAAGAGTCCGGCGCGATTCTCGAACGCGCCGGATCTACTCCGAAAATTTTCGGAATCCCTCAAGATTCACCCCGCGATAGTCGCCGGTCGAATTAGGAAGGAGCGGGGTGATTACAAAATTTTCAATGACCTAGTTGGAACCGGCGTTGTCCGTGCGATGTTTGCGGATCAGTTCGCCTAAAGAGGTGGTGTTATGCTCGGGCTACAAAACAAATTCTACACAGCCGCACTGCGGTGGAAGAAGGGCGAGATGGAGGCCCTCGGTTCACTGGACGACGCAAGTAAGGACCGTCTCCTTCCGCACTTGATTTTTCCTACGGTTGAGGCACGCGACCTCGAGAGAGGGCGCCCCATCTCCCGAGACGAATTCTCGAAGTTGCAAGTCGGTCGTTTGCAAACGTTCTGGCGTGGTAGGCCTGCGCTTGTTGACTTTCGCTTCCTGCATTTCGATGTCGAAGACAAGGGCAGCGATGCCGCACGTCTCAACGAGCTTCTCACGTTGTCACGAAGTTTCGGCTGCAAGATCATTCCAGTAATGGACCACCGCACCGATCCTTATCGGTTGGCCGCCTTTGCGACCCATATTCGTGCCTCGGGCAACGGCGCCGCCATTCGGGTGGGCCTGAGCGATCTGCAAAGCGATCTGGAGGGCGTGCTAAAGGCCCTGCCGGCCAGTTTGCAGCTTTCGGCTTCCGATTGCGTGCTCATACTCGATCTTGGCGAGGCCACGATTTCTAATCCGGAGGTGTTCTCGAAATTTGTCGCCGAATGGATCGACGCTCTGCACCAGTTTGGCATGTGGAAACGCATGATAGTCGAGGCGTCGAGCTACCCAAGGAAGATTCCGGCAATGGAGAACAGCGAAGTAACGGCTCCGCGTAAGGAGTGGATGGCCTGGTGCCGACTTGCCGAACGGAATCCCGAGATTCTGGAGTGGGCATCCTTTGGTGATTTTGGTGCGGATCACGGTCACATCGACTTCGATGGCGGTGGCCGAACCGTGCCGCACCTGCGCTACGCGACAGCAGAGAATTGGATCGTTGGGCGCGGGGGTGACCAGACCTGTGATCACGATGGTACAATTCATACCGTGGCCCAAAGGATCATCGGCACCGGTCAATTCATGGGTGAAGGGTTCTCCACAGGCGACGCATTCGTCGCCTCGTGCGCGGAAAGAGCGTCAACGGGCAACGGCTCAACTTGGCGCTGGGCAAACATGGTTCACCACATGACACTGGCCACGTCGAGAGTCGCTGAACTTGTTGGCGTTCCTTTCGAGAGGCCGCAACGCGCTCCGCTGGCGAAACAATTGTCGCTTCTCGTGGAAGGCAAATAGGATCAAATGGGTGGCGTACTGATCAGCAATCGCTAACCCGGCAGAGCGGTAGACGTATCAAGGCGCACGGAGGCCAAATGGTCAATTATCTCTGGCACCCAATTGAGCCACTTACGGACGAGGACAAACGAATTGACCTTGGCGCAATTCGCTCGATCTATGAAACCTGGCACGCATCGAAAAAGCGGCTTGAGCAGTCAAGCGCAGAGAACCTAAAGGAGTTCAACCGGCGTCTCGTTCGCCGTTTGAGCATTGAAACTGGCATTCTGGAACGGCTCTACGATTTAGATCGTGGGACCACAGAGGCTCTTGTCAGTCACGGCTTTGTGGAAGATCTCATTTCGCGTTCAAGCACAGATATAGAGCCGTCTCGACTAATCGACATCCTACGCGATCAAGAGAGCGCCATCCAATTGGTGATGGATTGCGTGGCGCATAGTCGCCCTTTGACCAAAGGAATAATTCACGAACTTCATGCAATTCTTACCAAGCACGAAGATACAACTACGGCAGCCGATCAGTTTGGCAATCGCCACGAAATCGCGTTGCTCAAGGGTAAATTCAAAGAGCTTCCAAACAATCCGAGACGCCCCCATGGCGAAATGCATGAATATTACCCACCCGCGCAGGTCGAGTCAGAAATTGAGAATCTACTCGCTTGGCTCAGCCAGTACGATCAGGAAGACCCTGTTTTGGTTGGCGCCTGGCTTCACCACCGCTTTACTCAAATTCATCCGTACCAAGATGGCAATGGCAGGGTAGCACGAGCGCTAACAACGTCGATCCTTCTGCGAGCCAACTTATTACCACTCATCATAGATCGAGACTTACGTATCGAATATATAGGCACGCTCGAAGCGGCGGATGCCGGCGATCTTTCGCCACTCGCATCGCTGTTTGCCCGGCAAGAACGTGGAGCGATTATGCAAGCGCTCAGTGTCGATACGGATAGCGAGATTTCCTATCAAAAGTCGCTCACTTCAGCAGTGATCGAAAATCTGGCGCAAAAGTTCGGCAGGCGGCGTGAGCAGAAGCACGCGGAGCTCCGTCGTGTAAATGCGGTGGCAATCGCCCTGAGAACACTTGCTCGCACCAAGGTCGAACAGGAATTAAATCGTCTCAGCGGCCCGCTTGCCGAGGTCGCGCAGCCTCAAATTAATGTCGGTTACGGAGGCCCAGATTATGGGAATGCCTACTGGTACAAGTTTGAAGTTGTTCAATCTGCAAATGAGAATCACAAGTTTGCAAATTTCGCAGAAGACCACTATTTTTTGAAAGCCTCGGTCCGCGTTGGACGCGAGCGTCTCATTTTTGTTACTTCATTTCACCATGTGGGACGGGAGCTTTCGGGCATTATGGAAGCCACTTGTTTTGCGCAGCTCGAATCATACGAGGATTCGGAAGACAGGCAGTACGCCGCGGAAAGCTTTTTCATCTGTTCAGTTGAGCCATTCGTATTCACCTACAAGACCGAAGCGGGTGCAATTGCCGGAGCCTTTACGCAATGGCAGGACGCCGCTCTTGCAGTGGCGATCAAGGAGTTCGGCGACCGTCTCTAACTTCTTTCAACATTTGCTCCGGATCGATTCGGCTGCGAAAAGCGATCGTGACAATGTTCATGACAAAAGTATGCGGATTCAGCAACCCGAACGGGCCGCTATAATTCAACACGCGTGGCGAGCGCGAAACGGCACGAACTGAAGCCATAGAAGAGAGAAGGCGGAGCCATAATCTTCAGGGCAGCTCGCCGGCTCACCGTGAATCATCCTCCCGCGCCAACTTTGCATCGAGACAATCGACCCACTTCACGCTATACGCTGAACGCGCGGGAAGTGGCGCAGGGCAAAGGAGGAATTGACATGTCGCGTCTGTTGCCGATTTCGTTTGCCGGTGCGCTGCTCGTGAGCGCGGCGTTGCCCGCGCAAGCTTCGAGCAGCTGCACCATCAAATTCAGAGCGACGAATCTGTCCGCCGGCACGAATCCGCAGACGATCGTCACCGGCGATTTCAACCGCGACGGCAAGCTCGATTTCGCGCTCGTCGATTACAGCGGCGGAGGCGCCGGATCGGTCAGTGTCTATCTCGGCAAAGGCGACGGCACCTTTCAGCCGAAGGTCGATTACCCTGCCGGCGCCGGCCCCGACGCGCTCGCCGTGGGCGACGTGAACGGCGACGGCATTGCCGATCTGGTCGTCGGCAACGACCTGGGCGCAAGCGTCAGCGTGTTTCTGGGCAATGGCGACGGCACATTCCGGGCAAAGAAGGATTACAGCGCCGGGTCCTACCCGCACAGCGTGGTGCTCGCCGATTTCAACGGCGATCACGCCCCCGACATCGCCGTCACCAACGAAGGCGCCAACACCGTTGGCGTTTTCCTCAACAACGGCGACGGCACCTTCGCAGCCATGAAGACCTTCGGCGTGGCGAGCGAGCCCTATTCGCTGGCGGCCGCCGATTTCAATGGCGACGGCAAGACCGATCTCGCCGTGACCGGCTACTACGACAGCGTGATCAGCATTCTCATCGGCAATGGCGACGGCACCTTCAAACCCTACACCGACGTTCCAACCGGAACCGCGCCCGCCGTTGTTCTCGCCCATGATTTCAACGGCGACGGCAACATCGATCTCGCCACCGTCGATTACAACAACGGCAACACGGGCAGCGTGAGCATCCTCCTCGGCAATGGCGACGGCACTTTCGGTACGCACAAGGACTACGCGACGGGAACGGGGCCGGCCGGCATGACCATCGGGCGTTTTAACGGCGACAAATTCGTGGATCTCGCCGTCACCAACCTGATCGGCAACTCGATGAGCATCCTTCCGGGCAATGGCGACGGCACGTTCGGCGCACCCCAGAGTTTCACCACGCCGAAATACCCGCTCGGCGTCGCCGCCGGCCGCTTTCACGGACAACGCAGGACGAAGGAAGACGTGGTCGTCAGCAACGACCTCGCCAACGACGCGACCTTCTTTCTGAACAAGGGTTGCCGGTAGTACGCACGTACAAGGAACGGGCCACGACAGGCGTCATCTGTGTCGCCTCAAAATTCGGCGACGGCATACTTAATTCCAATTGCCCCGGGCTCTTGTCCGCCTGCTCGTGCAGCGGGCGCGATCAGCTGCCATAGACGATTCTGCGGCGGATCAGTTCTTTCCTTACCTCCTGCATGGCTTTGCGGCGGGCCTCGCAGGCGAGCTGCTTCGCCTGCTTCTCACCGTGTTTGAGGACACTGAACTTGCAGCCCTGGCGCACGCCGTCTGCCGTGTGCCAGAACGCCTGCCAAAAAGGCCGCTTTCCCCACTCGTCCCGCGCTATATAGCGGCCCACGCCGACCACGCCGCTCTTGTTGCCCTTGTGCTTCCTGTTGCGACGCCAGATCGTATAGTCCGCGCCGGAAACGGCCCCCATCAGTGAATCCCGCCAGGCCTTCGCCGCCTTCAGGGCTTTCTCCTTCCCGCCATGGGCGTCGTCCCGGAAATATTCAAACATGTACTTGCCGCGCCGCTTGAGATTGACTTTCCAGCAGCGGGATGCCTCCACGCTCCTCCCGACTCGAACGATGTGATGGTTGTCCGCGCGCGCGTGCTTGAATGGCCCGCCGGTCCGCGTCTTTCGCGGCACGGATGTCCGCCGGGGCAATGTCGTGTGGCTCTTTCTCACGGTTTCATCTCACCTTTCCGGTGTTTTGGATCTACTTTTTGTTCAGATAGTTTTGCTCCAGGTATTCGGACCTGAATTTTTGTGGCGGCGTGGGAATGTCCGGCCGGCCCTCGGGCGTAAAGTCCATGAGATTCCAGTAAGGCCACACCGTGTCGACATGATTCCCCGACAGTTCCGTTCCCCAGAAATGGAAAATTTTTCCATCCTGCTTCCGGAATACATGCATCACCGGCAATTGCCTGTCATCGGAATCGCCCTGGCATTTGTAATCGGCCTGATAGGGAGAGCTGGATCCGGAGACCAGCGCAATCTGCGACCATCCGCGTTTGTTCGCCCACGCATTTATTTTATCGGCCGGGGCTTTGGCAATGGCGACAAACGCGGCGTTTTGGGTGACCTGATACCAGCTGCGATCGAAGCCATCGACCAGCGACGTACAGGAAGGGCAGGGGTTGTCCCAGTTCGGACCGTACATGAAGGAATATAGCAGCAGGGTGTTCTTGTCCCCGAACAGCTCGGAGAATTTCACGTTCTTCCCCACTTTCCCGTCATTGGCCCATTGGAAGACGTAGTCCTCCTTCAACTGCCCGCCGGGAGGGAGAGTGCGGCGCTTTTCCGCCACCGATTTGACCTTGTCGACAAGTTCTTTTTCGTCTTTCAGCAATGCGTCGCGCGCCTCGCGATACGCTCTGCTTTCGTTCGGATACCGCAGTTCGCTCATGCTCGTGACCTCTTTGAAATTGGTAATCGGGACCTGTCGCGCAGTCAGGCCGCCTTGACGAGCTTGACCTCGATCCGGCGTCCCACGGCACTGGCGTAACGCTCAAGCGTTTTGAGGTTGGGCGGGTTTTGCGCGCTCTCGATGCGGGCGACGACCGATTGCGTCGTCCCCATGCGCCGCGCCACCTGCGCTTGCGTCAGACCGGCCCTCTCGCGTGCCTTGATCAGGGCCTGAGCCAGCGCATATTCGGGCTTCAGCCGCTCGTATTCGGCGCGAAACGCCGGGTCCTTCATCCATTCGTCTTTGAGCTTCTTGAACGGAATCGTCATCGGTCCAACTCCCTTGCGCGCTTCAGCGCCAGACGGATCGCTTCCGGCGGTGTCTTCTGCGTCTTCTTGACGAATGCGTGCAGGATGACGATCCGCCTCCTGAGAGCGAGCACATAAATCGCCCGTGCAATCCCGTCCCTTCCGCTCATGCGCATCTCCCAAAGCTTGTCGCGCAGCGGCTTCACGTGGGGCTCGCGCATCCGTTGCGGCCCGACCGCGACCATGAGCTCGAGAATATGAGAGAGCCTGGTGCGGATATCCAATGGCAGGGCCGCGATTTCGGCCTCAACGATCTCGTTCAGGACCTCGACCCGCCAAGCATCCATCGGTGGAATGATATAGCATCAATGCGATAATTGCAAGTGGACTCAAACGCGGAGGCGCGGAGTGCGCGGAGTGCGCAAATCCGCAAATCAGGAAGCACGCCACGCGCTAACGGTGTGACGCGATTTTCATGGGTGGCCGGGACAACAGCCCGGCCATGACGAGGTTTGGGCGGCGCGACGTGGCAAATCGCGCGCAGCCCCTCATTTTGCGCGTATGCCGCTTTTTTCCAACGCGCCGTTTAAACATGACATTCGGTGTCATGTTTAAGCACTAGGGTCGTTCGGACAGGGCGGCGATGGGCGCCGCGCTTGCAATTCGGGAGAGCGTCGTGCTGATAGAAAAACTCTATTGTATTTGTGCCGCCGCGCTGGCGGTGGGTAATTTGTCGAGCAGCGCCGCGCAGGCGGGACCCGATGGCGTGGCGCCGAACGTCGCGCCTCCCGCGTCGTTCATGCAGCATGACGGCGCGCATGATTTCGACTTCCTGATCGGCGACTGGAAGGCGCATGTCTGGCGTCTGCCCGACCGGCTGGTGGGGTCAAACAAATGGATCGAATACACCGGGATTTCCAACCACAAGAAGCTGCTCGACAGCTACGCGAATTTCGAACAGTTCGAAGTCGAGAGCGTGGACAGGAAACTCCGCATCAAGGCGCAGACGCTGCGCCTCTACAATCCCGCCTCGCACCAATGGAGCATCTACCTTGTGGACCTCGACAATGGTGTTCTCTCGACGCCGCCGGAGGTTGGCCAGTTCACCGGCAATCGCGGGGAGTTCTTCGACCAGGAGGATTTCAAGGGACGGGCGATCATCGTGCGCTTTTTGTGGCTGAATCTCTCCCCTCGCAGCGCACGCATGGAACAGTCCTTCTCCGCCGACGGCGGCAAGAGCTGGGAGGTCAACTGGGTGTGTGAGCTATCAAGGGATTGATGGGAATGAGTGCTGCATCCGTCGCGTGGCGGCTCGCTACAGGTTCCTCCTCCGCGCGAAGCGCGGGGGAGGGGGACCGCGAAGCGGTGGGGGAGGCGGCTGCCCACGACCGGTTTGAACTTGTGCGAGATGCGATCATGCGGACCAGTGGAAGTCCTATAGAATCTAGATGGACGCGCCGGCCCTCACGCTCAAACGCACGCGCAAATTGCGACGCAAGCTGATGCTGCAGGAAGTGCTACTCTGGGAACGGTTTCGCGGCGGGCGATTAAATGGGTTGCAAATACTGCGCGTCGGCGCGCTTGGCCGGCGAAATCGGTGGTGCGAACCGCGTTCCGGTTTTCCGGCGCGAAAATTTCTGAACGACGAAGCGATCGAGTGCGTGCTCGTCAGCATCGAGCAGACGGCCGCCCCCTCCAGCGCTTCGCGGTCCCCCTCCCCCGCGCTTCGCGCGAGGGAGGAACCTCAAACAGTCACGATGGGTGAATCTCGTGGCCACAAGGGGGAGGTTGGCCAAATCCTCGCTGGCGCACTGCTGTGTGGGCCGGATTTGTAGAAGCCCGAGCCGCACATGTGAGGGAGAAAACGAGAGGCGCTTTCACCCACCGATCGCGACGCCGATCAGGTGGCCGATGCCGAAGGTGACGCCGGCTGCTGCGTAGCCGATCAGCAATTGGCGCATGCCGGAGAAGAGGATGCCGCGGCCGGTGAAGAGCGTGGTGCCGGCGCCGATCAGGAAGAGGACGGCGCCGCTCAGCGCCAGACTTGCCAGCACGGCTGATGATCCGCCGACGAAGAAGAATGGCGCGACGGGGAAGATCGCGCCCAGCGCGAACAGAAAGAATGACGCGATGGCTGCCGTCCAGGGAGAGCCGCCAAGGTCGTCGGGGTCGATGCCGAGCTCTTCGCGCGCCAGCGTATCGAGCGCCGTTTCCTTGTTCGCAATCAGCCGTTCGGCCAGCGCCTTCGCTTGCGCCTCCGGCAATCCCTTGGCCTGATAGATGAGCGCGAGTTCTTCCTTCTCTTCGTCGGGCACGGCCTCGAGCTCCGCCGCTTCGACGTCGATCTGGCGCTGGTTGGATTCGCGCGCCGTGTTGACGGAAAGCCATTCGCCCATTGCCATGGAGCACGCGCCCGCCAGCAATCCGGCAAGACCTGTCACCAGAATGGCGTGTCCGCTGAGCGCCGCGCCCGCCACGCCCATCACCAGGCTGAGGTTGGAACAGAGGCCGTCATTGGCGCCCAGTACGGCGGCGCGCAGCGCGTTGCCGCCGATGCCGCGGTGCCGTCCCTCGAGGCGCGCAAGTGCGCCGCCCGCGAGCACTTGCGGATTGCTGCCGGCGAGGGCTTCGATGATCCGCGCATGGCTGCGCTCCATCGCCGGCAGCCCCGCGGCCGCCGCGTCGGGCTGCTTGTCATATTGGCTGCTGTCGAGATGTTCGAGCGTGTTGACGGTGGGCAATACGAAGCGCGGGCCGAAGCGGCGCGCCAGCCATCGCAGAGCCTGGGTGCGAAGGTCGGGGCGCAGATCGGGAACGATGCCGCCGCCGGCGCGAAGCCGCGAGCTCCAGAATTCGGCGTGCGCCTCTTCGATCGCCGCGAGCTTCTCGTAGACCCTGGCGATATCCGGATTCGTCTCCGCCTTCGCGAGCGTGTGATAGAGCGCCGCGCCGTCAATCTCGCCCTGCAGGTTCGCGCGCCAACGCGCGCGGGAGGCTTTCGGGTCGGTCATCTGCGGCGGCTCCATCCGAAACCACATATAAGCGTTTGGCCGCCGCACCGAGGCAGAATTTTTAAGTCCGGACGGCCAGTGTCGTGAGGATGGCTCCGCCTGCAATCCCCATTAGCCCCATCGCATAATCTGCAATTTCCCCGTGACCGAAAATACCCAGTGCCGCGACGACAAACATCCAGGCGATCAGCACGGTGATCGGTCCACGTCCAGGGGCGTTCAGGTTGATAATGAAATTCTTGAATGGGTCCATGGCTATTCAATCCTCCACGATTATTGCATTTGGGCAGCCTGATCTCCCGGTAACGATGCAGACGGCCGATGTTCCAAATACCAACGATGGGCAGGATCAATCGTTACGACCCGCGTCTTCGAGAGCAATTCGAACGCGCGCTGACGCCTTTCCGTAAATAGCGCGAAGATTACATCGATCCACCAGATGTGAAGCACACACGGTAACAGTCGAACAATCGCCTGGCCGACGCTGATCCGTGCGCCGGATTCCCGAACCACGAGCAAGTTGAGCCAGTGCTTGCCCAGCGTCTGGCCGAAGCGGGATTCGCCAACCAGAATGTAGGCTATAAACCCTACTGTGACAGCGAGCAGGCCAATGATGGCTGGATCAAGTCGCATCGTATCCGGAGAGACCTGGCCTGACATCACGGCGAGAGGTACTGCAATGACGGCCGGAATTGCGACGTCGATTGCCATCGCAACCGCTCGCCGCCAGGACGATGCGCTGACGAGCGGTACTTCCGACAAGTACGACGCGGCGAGATTCGCTGGATCGCCAAACCTCGCGAGCACAGCATCGAGCGCCTCTCCACGCTGCATGTCTTCCTCAATGTGCGCGCGCACATCGGCGACAATCTGTTCGCGCTCCGGCATCATCCTCGCCATCGCATCCGCGAGTTGAGCGAGGTAACCCTGAATGGTCATGATCTTCTCTCCTTGGTGCGCAGATGTGCGTCAGCGCAATAACCGGGCCATCGCCTTCGCAAATGTCGTCCATTCACCGGTCAGCCGCGTCAACTCCCTGTGGCCCGCTGGCGTGAGCATGTAGTACTTGCGAGGCACACCTTGTTCCTGCATTTCCCATCGCACCTTTACGAGTGCGGCACGCTCCAGCCGGTACAGCACGGGATAGAGCGTGCCGTTGGTCACTTCGAGCGCTCCGTCGGTTCGATCAGCAATCTGGGTGACGATGTCGTACCCATACGCCTCACCAGATTGCAGCAAATGCAGCACCGCCAATTCGAGCGCGCCGCGCTTAAACTCGCGCTCGATGCCTGCTCGCTCGTTTTTGGGTTCTTTTTCGATACCGCTCATGTACTTCATGGTATCACCATATATTTTGTTATACAAGATAATTTGCGAAGGATAATATGCTGAGATTCCATACTTTTAGGACTCCGCCATGCGCCGCCCCTTTGGCGGCGTTCGGGTCACCGTCGCGCATTGACAGGGGTCGCGTGGGTGCGGGAGGTTCGCGGCATGGGGATGATGCGCAGGCCGGCCTGCCGCTCCGCCGCCCTGGTGCTGGCGCTGGCGGCGATGTTGCTTCGCGGGTTGATGCCCGCCGGCTGGATGCCGGGCGCCTCGGCCGGTACGCCGCTCGTTATCTGCACCCTGTCCGGCCCGGCGCACGTTCATGCGGACGCAAACGGCAAACCGGCCAAACACGACAACAGCCGCACCGACACCTGTCCGTTCGGCGCCGCGCCGCATTTTGCAGCCCTCGACGCACCCATCGCAGCACCGGCCCCGGCATTGCGCGCGACCGGCATCACTCTTCCGGTCCGTTTCGAACCCCGGTTCGACAGACCAAATCTTTACGCCCACGCGCCACGCGCTCCACCTGCACTCGCCTGAGACAGCACGTTTTCGATGCGCGGCTGGGCCGCGCGTCGCGTCGCAACCTCTTTGGCGAGTCACACGATGTCCATTCCTGCTTCGCACCGCCGCGCCGCGATTCTTGTCGCCGCGCTGCTCGTCCCCGCCGCCGCCAACGCCCACGGCGTCATCGGCGCGCGCTTCTTTCCGGCAACCATCTCGTCCGACGATCCCTTCGCGGCGGACGAGCTGGCGCTGCCGACAATCACCATCTTCAACCACGAGACCGACACCGATTTCGATTATTCGAAGTCGATCTTTCCGGGTTTCGCGATCGATTTCGGGATGGGCTACGTCGATGCCAATCCTCCCGGCGGCGGGCACGCATCCGGTTTCAGCAATCTGGACGTCGCGCCCGCGATGGAGCTGTTCCGCAGCCCGGAGCATGAGTTCATCTTTTCCGCTGGCGTGGATTGGGAGATTGGCGGCAGCGGCAGCAGATCGGTTGCGGACAGGTCTTCCACGTTCACGCCGACGATCAAGTACGGCAAAGGCTTCGGCGACCTGCCGGACGAGATGGCGTTGCTGCGTCCCCTCGCGGTTACGGGAACTGTCGGCTTTGCGATCACCGGCGCGGGCTCCAACTCCATCGCATGGGCCGGCGCGGTCGAGTACAGCCTGCTCTATCTGCAGAACAATGTCCGCGACCAGGGCTTCAGCAATTTCGTCGCCCATCTGACGCCGATCGTCGAGTACAGCTTTACTTCGCCCGTCGATGCGGGCGGTGGCGGCGAAACGACCGGCACGTTCAATCCCGGTCTCATCTGGTCGGGGCAGTATACGCAGCTCGCGATCGAGGCGATCGTGCCGGCCAATCGCGCCAGCGGCGACAATGTCGGCGTAATCGCGCAGCTGCACTTCTATATCGACGATATCTTTCCCGATACGCTGGGCAAGCCACTCTTCGGAGGCAAGTGATGAACGCGCGCTCTTTTCTCGCAGGCGTTGCCATCATCGGCCTCGCGGCACCGGCCTTCGCACACGCCTTCCTGGGACACGCCGCCCCGGCTGCGGGCGAGACGCTCGCGACGGCGCCGAAGCAGGTCGCGCTGACCTTCTCCGAACAACTCGAGCCGACGTTCAGCGGCGTGACCGTCGCCGATTCCGCCGGCCAGGACGTCGAAGCAGGCCACGCAATCGTCGCCGGCGAGTCGATGAGTGTCACCCTAAAGCCGCTTGTGCCGGGCACGTATCGCGTCACGTGGCATGCGGTCTCGGTCGACACACACCGTACGGAGGGAGCCTACAGCTTCACGGTCAAGCCATGATCGCGTTCTTCGCGACGGTGCGCGCGATCCATTTCGCGAGCCTGATGGCGATCTTCGGCGCCTGCGCCTTTCTCGCCTTGCTGCGGAGCCGGCTGCACATCGAGGTCCCCGCGATCGCGGCGCGGATTCTGTTCGCGAGCGCCGCGACGCTGGCGCTAATCACCGCGGTGGCGTCGCTTGGTCTCGTCGCCGGACAGATGAGCGGCGACTGGCACGGTGCGCTCGACCCTGCGTCGCTCACAGCGGTCGCAACGGGCACGCGATTTGGGCAGGTCTTTCTCTGGCGCATCGGCGGACTCGCGGTTCTCTGGATCGCATGCATTCTCAAGACGCCGTCGCAAAATGTTTTGCCCGCACTTCTTGCCGCCGCGCTGCTCGGCGCTCTGGGGCTGACCAGCCACGCCGCCGCGAGCAGCGGCGAATTCGGCATCGTTCGCGCCGGCAACGACGCGGCGCATTTGCTGGCCGGAGGATTCTGGCTGGGCGGCCTCCTCGTTCTCGCGATGCTGATGTGGCGGCATCGCGAGGCGCCGGCTGCGCTGCTCGGGCCTTTGCAACTCTTCTCCGCCTGGGGAACCTACGCAATTGCCGCGCTCGTCGTGACGGGCGTCAGCAATGCGGCATCGATCCTGCCGGTTGCGGCGGTATCGCTGCGCGGCGCCTATGCCCGCGTGCTGTTGTCGAAAGTCGCCATCGCGTCGATGATGATCGCGCTCGCCGCGGTGAACCGCTGGCGCCTCGTGCCCGCGCTGCGCAGTGGCGAATCCGGTGCGCCGCACGATCTTGCGCGCAGCATCGGCGCGGAGATCGCGCTCGGCGCAACCGTCATCGCCATCGCCGCCTGGCTTGGCCTCATGCCGCCGCGGTGACCGCGTCGCGGCACCCAACCTCCTCGCAAGGGCTACGACATTCACACTTCTCACCGGGCTCGCCATAGGTTCCTCCCTCGCGCGAAGCGCGGGGGAGGGGGACCGCGAAGCGGTGGAGGGGGCGGCTGCCCACGAGCGGTTTGAACTTATGCGAGATGCAATCGTGCGGACCGAAAGAGGTCATATGGAATCCAAATGCGCGCCTGTCCTGACGCTCAAGCGAACGCGCAAATCGCGACGCAAGATGACGCTGTCGGAAGTGTTGCTCTGGGAACGGTTTCGCGGCGGACAATTGAACGGGTTGCAATTCTAGCGACCGCATCCGATAGCCGCGTACATTCTGGATTTCAACTGCGCATCGGCGCGCGTGGCCGGAGAAATCGATGGGACGAACCGCATTCGGGTTTTCCGGCGCGAAATATTCCGAACGACGAAGCGATCGAGGGTCGGCTCGTCAGCATCGAGCAGGCGGCCGCCCCCTCCACCGCCTTCGGCGGTCCCCCTCCCCCGCGCTTCGCGCGAGGGAGGAACCTAAAACAGTCACCATGTATGAATGTCGTAGCCGCAAGGGGGAGGTGAGATAAGACGTCAGCCGAACCATCCGCTACAGCGTTATCTTGGCGCGAAAGCGGGGGCGTCGGAATGATAATGCAGCGAGCCGCGGAGAGGAACACAATGAAAGCGTTGCGCTTCGATAGGTTTGGTCCACCGTCGGTTCTGTCTCTCCGGGATGTCGAGGTTCCGACACTCAAGCCGGGTGAAGCGCTGATCGAATTGCGCGCGGCAGCGATCAATCCGAGCGACGTGAAGAATGTCGCGGGCGTCTTTCACGCCACGCTGCCGCGCACGCCCGGCCGCGACTATGCGGGCGTGGTCGTCGAAGGCGAGGGCTGGAAAGGCAGGGAGGTATGGGGCAGCGGTGCGGGGCTGGGCGTCACACAGGACGGAACGCATGCGCAGTATCTGGTGGCGCCCATCGACTCACTCTCTGAAAAACCTGCGCGGCTCTCCATGGAGGAAGCGTCAAGCATCGGCGTTCCTTATCTCGCCGCGTGGTCGGCGCTCGTCGATGCGGCGGAGGTACAGGCGGGCGAGACCGTCCTTGTCGCGGGCGCGCTGGGCGCGGTCGGCCGCGCGGCGACGCAGATCGCGCATTGGAAGAAAGCGCGGGTGATCGGCGCCGACAGGATGGACGGCGCCTCGAACGTCGACGCGTTCGTGAACACGAGCAAGAAAGATCTGGCCACAGAGGTAAAGGCGCTGACCAACGGAAAGGGCGCGGATGTGGCGCTCGATACGGTGGGTGGCCCGATGTTCGAGCCTGTGCTCAAATCGCTCAGCGTCGGCGGAAGGCAGGTGGCGATCAACAGCGCGGTCAAACGCCGCGTCGAATTCGATCTGATCGATTTTTATCACGATCTTCTGCGTCTCATCGGCGTCGACACGATGAAACTGACTGGCCCCGGCATCGCGAAAATCATGGACGCGTTGCGCGCGGGCTTCGAGAGCGGAGAACTCAAACCGTCCGAGATTGCGGCGTGGCCACTGGATAAGGCGATCGACGCCTACGCGGTGGTCGAAAAAGGCGGCACGCCCGTCAAGCAAGTTCTCCTGCCGCAGAAGGGCTTATAAGTTGCTCTAACTTCGCCGGCGCGGGCGCGCGGCAATGAAGTGCGTCGTCACGGGCCCTTCGCCGACCTGGAACTTTCTCGCCGCGTCCTCCTGCGCGCGGTCGGACTTTGTAACGCGCTCGTGCTGACGCAGATGGTCGAGCCAGGAATCCGACAGGAAGGTTTCGACAAAGCATCCCTGCTTGTTCGGATCTTCGAACACGCGCCATTCGTAGGCGCCGTCGCGTCGCCGCTCCCGGCCCACCTGCTCGAGTGCTTCCAGAAACTGTTCGCGGTTCCCTGGGTCGATCTCGTAGGTCACCATCACCATCACCGGTCCGCGATGGGCGTCGAAATCCCCGGTCATGACCGGCAACGGCCAGTGTACCGACGGCGAGAGGTCCAGCCCCTTCGCCGTCTGCAATTTCCAGCGCCACAACAGAGGAATGCCGATCGCGCATCCGGCTGCGGCGATGAAAAGCGCCGGTCCAAGGCCGACGAGAGCAGCCGCTTGCCCCCAAATGGCGCTGCCGAGGCTAAGGGCTCCGAACATCACTGTTACATAGATCGCAAGGCCCCGGCCCCGAACCCATTCAGGCAATGCGTATTGCGCCGAGATGGTGAGAACCGAAAGCATCGTCATCCACGAAACGCCAGCGAGAAGGCCGGCGGCGAGCGCGGTGAGATCGTCATGCGCAAGTCCGAACAATGCGGTTGCCGCAGCTGTGCCCAGCGTTCCCGCTGCAGCCACCCTGTCGGGTCCGAGCCGATCGTTGAGCCACGGCAGCAGGAAGGCGCCGCCGACGGCCGAGGCGCCAATCGCTCCGAGCACAATGCCGTAGAGCATCGGGCCGCCGCCGATCTGGTTTCGCACCACGAGAGGCAGCAACGCCCAATAGGCGCTCGCAAACAGCAGGAAGCCGGCCGCTCTGATCAATGTCGCGATCAGCGAGGCATTGTAACGCGCGTAGCGAATGCCCGCCCGGATCGCGCTCAGCAGATGCTCCGGCGGAAGGCGTGCACCGCTGCGCTCCGGTTCGCGCCACCAGATGAGCGCGCCGATCGAGCCGAAATTGCTGACGGCGTTGATCCAGAATGGCGCTGCGATGCCGAAAGCGCCCAGGAGCGCGCCGCCGAGGGCGGGACCGACCGCGCGGCTGACATTGACCCCGGCGCTGTTCGCCACCACCGCTTTTGGAAGATCGGACTTGGGAACGAGCAGCGGGACGATCGCCTGGTAGGCAGGGGAGGTCAGCGCGTCGCCCGCGGCGACGAGGAAGGCGAAAACCAGCAGGCTTATCGGCGTGACGAGGTGAAGCCAGACCAGTGCGGCAAACACGGTTGCGATCACGGCGATCGAGATTTCTCCCGCAATGAGGAATTTGCGCTTGTCCACGATATCGGTCAGCGCGCCCGCCGGGATTGCGAACAGGAACATCGGCAGGCTGTTGGCGACCTGCACAAGAGAGACCACGAGCGGCGCCGAATTGAGGCTGATCATCAGCCAGCCGGAGGCGGCCGTATACATCCACCAGCCGACGTTCGAGACGACAGTCGCGGTCCAGATCACCGCGAATGTCTTGTGGCGGAAGGGAGATCCTGGCGGGGTCGTTCGTCGGAGACTGGGTGTCATCTGTGCGCCGGTCTGCTGGCGTATTGCCATGTCTAAATCACTAACGTGAGTGCTGCGCTTGGCAAGGCGGCGGTGCTGTTGCCTGCGTTATCATTGGCCCAGAAATCGCTGCAGCGCCATCCAACGTTCCAGCTTTAGGTCGAATGACATTGTGTGTGCCGGACTGCTTGATGGCAGAATGACAATCGTTGGCCGAGAGCTGGCAGCCAGTTGCCTTTGGCCGATCTGAGCAGCCTTATTGCCGTTGAACGCAATCGCCCGCAAATTCGCGTGCGATGCAACGAAAGTGCTTAACTCGTTGGGTTCGTAGTCCTGGATCGCGGCATCTAAACTCCCTTTTCGAGTCGCGGAGCGAACTACATCCCAAAGGCCGATGCGGGCATCAAGAAGTGTTCCAAGGCGCGCTTCATACGGTTGGCCGCGCAGCGCAGCGCCGATAACGCCCTCGGTCAGTCGCCAGAACTGATTTCTCGGATTGGCGTAGTACTGCGCGCAGGCAAGCGACATTTCGCCGGGAAGGCTGCCCAGTATGAGCACGCAAGTTCTCTCATCGGCGACAGGAGGGAAGCACAGTTTTGTCATTCGACAGTCGTAGCCAACCTGGGTGCGGCGAGCCAGAACCTCTCACCTGTTACCGTCCGAATGATGGTTACGGCTCCGTCGCGCTGCGCTCGAATGCTGGCGGCAGGGGATGGCCGAGAGAGCCGTATGAGTGCTCCAGTCAAGGCTCAGCAAGGGCGCGACGCTGAAGGCTACAAGGCCGTGCCGCACGGCCTTTACACGACGCTCAAGGACCAGATCAGCCGGGATTTGCTAGAGTTTTGCAAAGCCTGAAAGTGGCTGCGCAGCTTGTCTTTGCGCCCGCGCGCAAGGGGGGAAGTTCGTCGAAACACCAACCCTTCGCGCAATCAATGCAGTCTTTGGGGGCATGATGGTGATTGCCGTGAGGGTCAGGAAATCTCTGACGGATATGGAACGCGTGTGCTCGAGGAGGGCGTTCCAGAAGCGTGCCTGGGGAAGCGGGAGAAGCACGGCGATCGACAGTTCGACAAGGCGGGTCACGCGATCGATGCCCGACGCAAACGTCCATCCTTCGCCAAAATGTTGCAGAACGCCTGGTCCGGCGTGACGACCGGCCACGCTCAGGCCAAAGACCACGGGCAGCCAGAGAGCGAATGCTGAGCTGAAGAAGGTCGGGAACATTGTGGTCTCCTTGGCGGCCGCCCGCGGCCAATCAGTGCGCGGCGATGTAGACGTCGCGCAGGACGTTTGATTCGGCTTCCAGGTCGTCCAGCCGCTGCTTGACTACGTCGCCGACGCTGACGATCCCGGCGAGCCTTCCTTCCGTGATCACCGGCAATTGCCGCACGCGGTGACGCGTCATCAGGCTCATCGCGCGTTTGATGCTGTCGCCGGGCGTGACGGTGACGATGGCAAGAGTCAGGATTTCCTTCACGCTCATGGAGAGCGCGTGTTCTCCGAAACGGGACATGGCGTTGACGATGTCGCGTTCCGACACGATTCCCATGATCGCGCCGCCGCTCTCCACCACCAGTGCGGCGACACCGCGTTCGCGCATCTGATCGGCGGCGTTCCTCACCGTCGCGGTGGGGCGGATGGTGAAAACCTTGGTGCCCTTGCGGTCCAGGATGTTCTGAATTGTCATTGTGTGTTGCCCTACGGAGAATTGTCAGGTCACAACCATCGCCCAGGTTGCCCAAACCACACTCGTAAACGCGATGCCGATCAGGGCTCCGACCGCCCGATCATTGGCCCGCATCCAGTCCCGTTCCGACCTTCCGCTCAGACTTTGGTCGCGCGCGAAATCTGCGAGGGGCAGCGGGAATTCGTCGTCGCCCGCAGCGATGTTGCGCCCGAATTCGCGGAGGTCGGCTCGGAACTGGGGCCGCGTTGCACTTGCCTGGATTGCAGGTGTTTGCAGGGTCATGACGTCCTCCATTGCTCTTTCGGATGTGGGAATCCGCCGCTCTTTCGATAACCCCCAATATCCGGAATGCCTTGTTTGGCCCTTGCAAAGAGTGGCGTCCGCTCACATTTCCATGGCGCCGGCGTGATCGGCGGCCGGTCCGCGTGGCGGCCTGGTGAAGACGATCAGCAGCGGGATTGCGACGAGCGTCGCGATCATCAGGAGCTTGTAATCGTCGATATAGGCGATGATCTGCGCCTGCTGCGTGATCATGGCGTCGAGCGCAGCGCGGCCGGCGGCGGTCGCGGGATTCCAGAACTGCGTAATGATGGGGTCGGCGAAATCCCGGTTCACGGCGGTGACGTGCCGCGCGATGTCGGCGTGATTGATCTGCGTATTCTGCGTCAGCAGACTGTTCACCACCGAGATGCCGATGCTGGAGCCGATATTGCGCGACAGATTGAAGAAACCGGCGCCTTCCGCGCGCATCTCCGGCGACAGCGTTGACAGCGTCACGGCGCTGAGCGGCACGAAAAGAAATCCCAGACCGAAGCCCTGGATCAGCCCGTTGCCGATGATGGTCGCCTGCGAAACATCCGGCGTCCAGCTTGTGATCACATGGAAAGCCCAGGCGGTAAGCGCGAGGCCGATGGCAAGCAGGAGGCGCGTATCGACGCGTCCGATCAGCCGGCCCACAATCAGCATGGCCGCCATCGTGCCGACGCCCTGGGGTCCCACCACCAGGCCGGCAGTGACGACCGGATAGTTCAACAGGTCCTGAAGGTAGGTCGGCTGCAACGCCAGCGACGCGTAGTAGGTGAGACCGACAATGGCGATGAAGATCACGCCGGCGGCGAAGTTGCGGTCGCGGAAAAGGGCCGGCCGCAGGAACGGCTTCTCTGCGGTAAAGGTGTGGGCGAGAAACAGATAGAAGGCGGACGCGGCGATGACCGCTTCAATGAGGATCTCGCGGGAGCCGAACCAGTCGAGCTGCTCGCCGCGGTCGAGAAGAACCTGCAGCGCGCCGATGGCGAGGCTCAGCGTGCCGAAGCCGAACCAGTCCAGCTTCTCGCCCGCATTCGGTGGCGAGTTGGGCAGGAAGGCGATCATGCCGAGGAAGGCGAGAATCCCGATCGGCAGATTGATGTAGAAGACATAGCGCCAGGTGTAGTTGTCAGTCAGCCAGCCGCCGAGAACCGGGCCGAGGATCGGGCCGACCATCACCGCGACGCCCCACAGCGCCATTGCGGATCCCTGCCGCTCCTTCGGATTGATGTTGAGCAGCACGGTTTGCGAAAGCGGGACGAGGGCCGCGCCGAACATGCCCTGCATGACTCGAAACAGCACGATCTCCACGAGCGATTGCGCCGCGCCGCAGAGCATCGAGGCGACGGTGAACCCGGCGACGGAGACGAGAAAGAGGCGCTTCAGCCCGAACCGGCTGGCGAGAAACCCGGTTGGCGGCGTCATGATCGCCGCGGCGACGATGTAGGAGGTGAGCACCCAGGCGATCTGGTCCTGGGTTGCCGAAACGCTTCCCTGGATATGCGGCAGTGCGACGTTGGCGATGGTGGTGTCGAGCGACTGCATGAGAGTCGCGAGCATCACGCACGCCGTGGCCGCGATGCGATTGACGCCTGTTGCGGCGCCGGCCGCCGCCATCACGCGCCCCGCTTGGCGCCGCCGAACAGAGCACCCAGGAAGTGCGGCAAGCCGCGTGCGTGACCGGTGTCGACATTGACCTCGACGCTCATCCCGGCGCGCAGCGGCGGCAGGCTCTTGTCGCTCGTATCGATGCGCACGCGCATCGTGATCCGTTGCACGACCTTCACCCAGTTGCCACTGGTGTTCTCCGCGGGCAGCAGCGAGAATTGCTGCGCTGCCGCCGGGCTGACGCTCGCGATGACGCCGCGCCATTCATGGTCCGGATAGGTGTCGACCGTCAGCGTGACGGGTTGCCCTGGCCGCACATAGGTGAGCTCTGTCTCTTTCGGCGTCGCGTCGACCCAGACGTCGTTGGAATTGACGAGATAGAAGGCAGTCGTCGAAGCGGCGAGATATTTTCCCGGCGCGATCGAAGGCACGTTCGTGACGTGACCGGCGAACGGCGCCCTGATGATGGTGTGATCGAGCTCGCGCTGCGCTTCGTCGACCACCGCCTTCGCCTGCAGATATTCCGGATGCAGCGTTACCGGAATGTCGGGATTACCGGCGAGCTTCGCGAGCTGCACTTCGGCCTGCTGGCGCAGGGATTCGAGTTTGGCATCGTCGGTTTCAAGCGTGAATCGCGCCTGGTCCCAGGTCGTCTGGGCAATGGCGTTGGCACGCACCAGCGCCGCATAGCGGTCATAGTTTGCCCGATCGAGCGCGACCTGCGCCTGCTGCGCGGCGGCGTCTTTCAGCATGCGCGTGTAATCCTGCTTCATCGAAGCGATCGTCAGGGCCGTCTGGGCAAGGTTGGCTCTGGCATTGTCGAGGGCGATCTGGAATTGGCGGGGATCGAGGCGGTACAGAATCTGGCCAGGTACGACATGCTGATTCTCCCGCACGTCGACCTCCCTGACGATGCCCGAGATATCGGTCGAGATGCCGACCGTCTCGGCCTGTACATAGGCGTCATCCGCCGACACCACCTGGCCCCCGGTCACATACCAGTAGGCGGCCGCGATCAGAACGAGTGGCAGCAGCGCGAAGAGAGCCATGCGCAGCACGCGACGGCGCGGAGACTTCCCGGGCGCAGAGAGCGTCCCGGCCGGACGCTCCGGCTGTTTTTGCGATATCTCGCCTCTCGCGACCGGCGCCTCGGCCCTGACTGCGTCCTGGTTCGTTTCGGCAACAGGCGCCTGCTGGCTTTGGCCGCGCGGGCTGCCGCGCGTGTCGAATGTGATCGAGTCTGCGGAGCGGGTCATTCGGAATGGCTTGACGAATTTCGGGTGAGCGTCTGCCGGCGCCGAGGCGCCCGAATTGCCGGAGCCATTCGCCGGAGTCCTGATGGCCTGATTTCCCGTGTCATTCATGCGTGCCCTCACGGGAGAAACTTGGGCGTTGGCCGGCACTTAGATAACTGCAAATATTCGGAAGGGGCTGTTTGCGCTTCACGAACAATGACGTGGAGTCGACGTCTCCAGCCCCTTGCCGAAGCGCGTTCCCGCCGGATTCAATCGCCATCCCAAAATGTCATTCCCGCGAAACCGGGACGATTGGGAGTCGGCTATTGGGTCGCGACAATAGCCCAGGCCGCCCACACCGCACCGCTAAGAAAGATGCCGATCAGAACGCCGACAGCCCTGTCGTGGGCGTGAATCCAGTCCTCTTTCGATCTGCCGGCCGATTTGCGGTCAGTCGCGAAATCGGCGAGGCGCAGAGGAAAGTCGTTCCCGCCCGAGGCTTTGCGCCAGGAGTCGCGAAGGTCCGTTTTGAACACGGCCTGTGTTGCGGCTGCTGCTATCGTGGCTGTTTCCTGGGTCACGACTTCGTCCTCCATTGCTTTGGGGAGGAGTTGGAAATCCGCTGCTCTCTCGATAACTCCGAATAACCGGAATGCCTTGTTTGGCCGCCGCGAAGAATAGGAAGAGCTGCCATACGAGAGCATGACGGCAAATTCCGTTCGGGGCCGTCTTATTCGCGGCCGTTTACGGCGAGATCGAAGGTGAAGATGCCCTCCGCACTCGTCGGCCGTTGCAAAACATCCGGATGGCGGAGGGTACGGGCGGTATCGTTGTACCCGGCGCGGAGGTGTTCCTCCATGCTGGAGCGCGAAAACTCATAATCCTTCGAACCGCTTTCATATTGGCGCGAGCGGTAGATGAGCTGCACAAGATTGTACACCTTGCGCTCGGCGATAGGCCGCAGGAGCTTGTATTCGGGGGTCTTCCGCAGCTCGTCCGGAACCATTTCGAGAAATTCGGACAAGGCGTAGCGAGTCTTCTGGTACTGCCGGAACCGGTCGGAGTTCGCCCGGGTGCGGCTCGAGTACTGAATCTCCTTTTGACGCGTCATCACCTCGGCCATGCTGCGCGGGAACGGGCCGCGCGCACTCCACAGGTCGACCTGAAAGGCGAGCGTGTCCATGCGCGGTTCGCTTTCCAGCACCCATTGCAGCGGCGTGTTGGAGACGACCCCGCCGTCCCAGTAGTAGCTTCCCTCGATTTCAATGGCGGGAAATCCCGGCGGGAGCGCGGCGCTCGCCATCACATGCTCAGGGCCGATCGTGTGCGTGGTGTTGTCGAAGTAGACAAAATTGCCCGTTGCGACATTCACCGCGCCGACGCTGAAGCGGGTTTCGCAGGAATTGATGCGGTCGAAATCGACGAATCGTTCCAGTGTCGTCTTCATCGCCGATGTGTCGTAGTAGCTGGTTGCTTCCTGTGCCCCGGCAGGTTGCAGCCAGGGGCTGACGCTGCGCGGCGAAAAGAAACCGCGCACCCCGAAGGCCGCGGCAAAACCGGCGCGGAACTGGTTTGCGACACTCCTGGCAATATCGCCATGTGTGTACAGAGCATCGACCATGGGCCAACGCCCGAGCGGATCCGTGGTGATGAGTTCCCAGAACCCCCTGAGCGCGTCGGCGCGCTTCCCGGGAGAATTGCCGGCGATGATGGCGGAGTTGATGCCGCCGATCGAAATGCCTGCAACCCAGTCGGGATGGAGATTTGCTTCGGCAAGCGCCTGATAGACTCCGGCCTGGTACGCGCCAAGCGCGCCGCCGCCCTGAAGCAGAAGTGCGATGCACTCGAAGGGCGGACGCTCTTCGAGTGGATAAATCTTTGCGCGCGCATTGCTGCGTCGCGCTCTGAGTGGCATCTCCATGTTCCGGATCCTTTGCCTGGGTCGCGCTGCGTCATGTAGTGCGGCTATTCCATGTGCCAACCGTGGCTGACGATGATCGACTGGCCCGTGAGCGCATTGGTCGGAAATTCGGCGAGGAAAACCGCTATGCGCGCAACGTCATCAAGCGTGGTGAACTGCCCGTCGACCGTCTCTCTGAGCATCACGGTCTTGACCACATCGGTTTCGCTGATCCCGAGTTTCTTCGCCTGTTCGGGAATCTGTTTCTCCACCAGCGGGGTGCGAACGTAGCCGGGGCAGATGATGTTGCTGCGCACGCCGTGCTCGGCCCCTTCCTTCGCCACCGCCTTGGCCAAGCCTGCGAGCCCGTGTTTCGCGGTGACGTAGGCAGCCTTGAGGACCGAGGCTTCCTTCGAATGCACGGAACCGATGTAAATGATCGAGCCGCCCCGGCCTTGCGCGTACATGCGACGAAGAGCGGCACGGGTGGTCAGAAATGCGCCGTCCAGATGCACGGCGAGAAGGCTTTTCCAGCTCGCGAATTCGAGTTGCTCGATGGGAGCGATAGTCTGGATACCGGCGTTCGAAACCAGCACATCTATTCCGCCCAACCGCTCCGCGATGATTCCGAAAGCGGCATCCACCTGCGCTTCATGGGTCACATCCATCACCACGCCCATCGCGCGATCGCCACCAGGATCGAGTTCCGCGGCAACGCCGCGTGCGCCGGCCAGATTGAGGTCGGCGATTGCGACTTTCGCGCCCACCGCCAGCAATTGGCGGGCTATCTCCTTGCCGATCCCGCTTGCCGCACCCGTGACGACAGCGACCTTGTCTTTCAGACTCATTTGCGAATTTCCTTCTTAGTGGTTTGCGATGGTGAGGCCGCGCGCCGTGGCAGCGGCGGTCATGGATTTGATCGTGGGAGTGCCGACATCATTGGCGGATTTGGCCTGAGCAATTGTTGCATGACGGCAAAAATCGTCGCGGTCGAGATGCCGAACATGAGCAGCCCGATCGCCGCCTCGATCGGCCCGAGCAATTTCCATGAAGGAGACATCACGACGTCGCCGTAGCCGAGCGAAGTGTAGTTCATGGCCGAGTGGTAGAAGGCCGTGGAGAAGCGCGTGAATTCTCCGCAAAACACCAACGCAACCGCCCAGATCGCGATTTCTGCGAAATGCGCTGCGAGCGCGAGCAGCGCGATGCTCGCTGTCACCCGGACGTCTTCCGGGAACCGGATATCTGCGAGCCCCTGCCGGAATTTGCGCCGAAGCAGGGCAGCGGCGCCGATCAGCACCATAACGTGGACCAGAATGGTGACGACCGACATCGCCGCCGAAACCATCAACGGCTCCAGAACCGAAATGGGTTGTCCTGTTGCAGCCATTGCCGCTGCCACCAGCAAAATCACTGGAATTCCCATTCGTATTTGAGGTTCTCGCCGCGCGAGACACTGTCGATGTGGCCGGCAAGCAGGTGCTCGAACATCACCGCCCTTGTCTCCGAGTTCGCCGTCAGCGTGATATCGAGAAAGCCTTCGCCCGCAACGAGTTCGCATCGTGCGCCCGGGAACGGGATCACCGCGTGCCTGTCATTGAATGCGAGCCCGGGAATGTCATGAATCCAGTCCTTGCTGACGCGGACGAAATAGTCGCTGGCGTGGTCGGTACGTATGCGGGCGTGCGAGATCGTCAAGAGAGGTTCTCCTTTTGAGTCCGGAAGGCGGCGGGGATGAGCGCGACAAGATTTGCGACCAGCGCGACCACAAGCAGCGAAGGTGTATTTGAGAACTCCATGCCGCGCGGCCAGATGCCCACGGCGAGCGCGTACAGCTTCTGTACTGCGATGCTCAAGAGCGATGTTCCTTGTGAAGGCGGACGGGCAGGGCACGACCGCGAACGCTCCGTCGCATCGGCGCTGCCGTGGCGTCAGCGCGTCTGTTTTCCCGGTGGGGATACGCATGACCGCTCATTCGAACGCCATCACTTCCTGTGGGCCGGATTTTTTTGGACGCTTGAACAGAAGGACCAGCGGGATTACCGCGAGCGTTGCGATCATCAGGAGTTTGTAGTCGTCGACATAGGCGATGATCAGCGCCTGGTTGGTGACGACGGAGTCCAGCGCTGCACGGCCTGTGGCGGTAAGCGGATTCCAGAATTGCGCAACCGCCGGGTTCTCGAACATCCGGTTGACGGCGGTCACATTCAGGGCAATGTCCGCATGATTGACCTGCGTGTTTGTGGTGAGAAGCGCGTTGACGGCCGAGATGCCGACGCTCGAGCCGACATTGCGCGCGAGATTGTACAGGCCCGCACCTTCCGTCCGGTCCGCCGGCGAAAGCGTCGCCAGCGCCACTGCGCTGAGCGGCACAAAGAGCAAGCCAAGACCAACGCCCTGGATGATGCCGACCCAGATGATCTCCGCGGACGAGACGTCCGGCGTCCAGCCGGTTGTCCGGTAAAACGACCAGCCGGTGATGCCGAGCCCGAGGGCGACCAGCATGCGCGTGTCGACGCGCCCCATCATTCTCCCGACCACGATCATGCAGGCCATGGTGCCGAGTCCGCGAGGCGCCGTGACGAGACCGACGGTGACGACGGGATAGTTCATGAGAGTCTGCAGGTAGGGCGGCTGCAACGCGAGCGAGGCGTAATATGTGAGACCCAGCACGAATCCGAGAACGGAACCGGCGGTGAAATTGCGGTCGCGAAAAATCTGCGGCCGGACGAATGGCTTCTTCGCGGTAAAGGTGTGGGCGAGAAAGAGATAAAGGGCGCAGCAGGCGACGATGGCTTCGATGATGATCTCGCCCGAGCCGAACCAGTCCTTCTCCTCGCCCCTGTCGAGCATGATCTGGCCGGCGGCGATCGCGAGGCTCAGCATTCCGAACCCGAGCCAGTCGAGCTTCTGGCCCGGCTGTGGCGGCGTTTCCGCAAGGAACAAACGCAGGCCGATGAAGGTCAGAATGCCGATGGGCACGTTGATATAAAAAATGTACCGCCATGTATAATTCTCGGTCAGCCAGCCACCGATCACGGGACCGAGAACCGGACCGACGATCACGGCAACGCCCCACAGCGCAATGGCGCTCCCCTGCTTCTCCGGCGGATTGATGGCAATGAGAATCGACTGCGACAGCGGCACGAGCGCGGCGCCGAATGCGCCCTGCAGCAGACGGAAGAGCACGATCTCCACGACCGAGTTGGCGATGCCGCAGAGCATCGAGGCAGCGGTGAATCCCACAATCGAGATGAGGAAAAGCCGTTTGAGACCGAATCGTGCGGCGAGAAAGCCCGTCGGCGGCGTCATGATCGCCGCCGCAGTTATGTACGACGTCAGCACCCATTCGATTTCGTCCTGGCTCGCCGACACGGTGCCCTGGATATAGGGCAGCGCCACATTGGCGATCGTGGTGTCGAGCGCCTGCATGAGCGTGGCAAGCGCGACGAACGCTGTGATCGCTCCGCGGTTGGCATGGACATCGGACATTGTTGCTACCTCGATGCCGGCGCCCGCTTCTCAAAAGAATGGCAAGCCTCTGGCATGGCCGGTGTCGATGTTGACCTCGACGCTCATCCCGGCGCGCAGCGGCGACGTGTTGCTGTCGTCCGAATCCACGGCGACGCGCAGCGGTACCCGCTGCACGACCTTGACCCAGTTTCCACTCGTGTTCTGCGGCGGCAGGAGCGCAAACTGCTGCGCTGCCGCCGGGCTGATGCTCTCGACCACGCCATGCCATGTCTGACCTGGATAGGTGTCTACGGTGATCGACGCTTTCTGGCCGCGCCGCACATGGGTGAGCTCCGTCTCTTTCGGGGTCGCATCGATCCACAGGTGGTCGGTGTCGACGAGATAAAACGCGACCGTCGAAGCGGCGAGATACTTGCCCGGTGCAATGCTCGGCACGTTGGTGACTGTGCCGGAGAACGGGGCGCGCACGACGCTGTGACCAAGCTCGCGCTCGGCTTCTCTGAGCTGCGCCCTTGCCTGCTGATATTCCGGAAGGTCCTCAACCGGTTTGTCCGCATTGCCGCCGAGCTTGACGAGTTCGGACGCCGCCTGCTGGTGCAACGCGTTGAGTTTGCTCGCATCCGTCGCGAGCGTGAATCGCGCCTGGTCCACAGTCATTTTCGAAATGGCTTGGGCGCTGAGCAGTGCCGCGTAGCGGGTATAGTTGGCCTGGTCGAGGTCGACCTGGGCCTGTTCCGCCGCCGATTCGGCGAGGAACTGGCTGTAGTCGGCTTTCATCGACTGCAGCGTCAGCGCGATCTGGTCAAGATTGCCCTGGGCATTGTCCACCGCGATCTGGAATTGATTCGGATCGAACCGGTAGAGGACCTGTCCTGCCCGGACGTACTGATTGTTTGTTACGTCGACGTCGGCGACAATACCCGCAACGTCGGTCGAGATGCCGACCTGGCGCGCGTTCACATACGCGTCATCCGTCGACATGTAGCGTCCGCCGGTGACATAGATGTACACGCCTCCGGCGAGCGCCACCGGCACCAGGGCGAACAGGGCGGGCCGAAGCCATCGCCGGCCTGACGCCTTGTGCGCTTCATCGGATTCCTTTTCATCGGACGCTTCCGCGCCGGCAGCGGCGCTCGCGCGCGCATCGACGTCCGGTTTGGGTTGCTCCAATTTGACGGATGCCGGATCGCGGTCGCGCAAGTCGGAGGAAGGTTCAAATTTGCGGGGATGAACAGTCATGGTTGGCTCTCCACGGATCGCCGAAGAGAAGTAAGCAGCCGGCACGCGGGAGAGTCTGAGAAGCGCGCCGGCTGCAAGGCCGCGGGACTACCGCGGTCATCTCGTCTCCACCGCCTGGGGGCCGGCAGTGGGCGGAGACAGCTCTTCGGGGACCTGGTTGGCATGGATAAGGTCTCTCCCTTCCCGCCAAATAATCTCGGGCATCCTGCATAAAAACCGGGATAGTTCTGAAGATGTCGTTCGGATTATTTGAATGATGAGCGACGCGAACACATTGCCGGATTTCTGGGCTGGCCACGGCTGACCGGACGCAAACTGCGCGTCGCGCGGCGAATTGTTATTGTCCCGAGGAAAGTTGATTCCGGAATTATGCCGTTGGAAAACCGAAGCCTAGAGGTTGTGGATCGCTTGACGGACTGCTGGGTACTGTCGGAATTTGACCGTTGGTGTCCTAATGCGCGTTAGTAAGTGTCCTAATTTCGCGCGAGCATTAGAGCAAAAAAGATCGCCGCCGCGCAGATTGCCAACCCCACTAAGTAGAGCGGGAATAGCCATAGCGGGTTGAAGCCCCACACAAGCGCGAACCACGCGCAATAGGCCATAAAGGTCGCCACGAGCGCGATGATAAGAACGGCGATGCCGTAAATCACAGCCCTGCGCATTGAACCCCTAATTCGCGGGAGCGGGTATCCTAATGCTGTTTTGCTTTCGGGTCATTCCCGGCATTCAGCGACCCGAGAGTCAGATAAAGTTACGTGGCCACATCCTCGTAGCTGACCAAAGGATGTTGGTCGCAATGCTCTCGAATGAACTGTTCCTGTTCCTCCGTTGAGAGCGAGGTAAGGTCCTGCTGTGCCCCGCGAAGCACGATATGTGTGCCTCGTTTAGACCGCTCATAAAACCCTGAGCCCAAGAGAACCCCAAATTTACTTCCCCCATTGATCGGCGATGGTCAGGCCGATTGAGTTCGATCCTGACGGCCGTTCAACATCGCGTACACTTGATCGTAGACTCCTTTGCGCTCGGCCCAGCGAAGCTGCTTGACGCGCTCGACCAGGATCTCGCCGTCGGGATGGTCGCGATCCTGGAGTCGTGCCATGACTTCTGAAATGTAGGCGTCGAGTGGCATGGCGTTGGGGTCACACGCCTGTTCGGTTCCGGCAAGCTCGGTTTGAACGTAAGGCGGAACAAGCTCCAGCACTTCGATCTCCGTCTCGCGGAGCTGAACCCGGAGCGACTGCGTCCACGAATGCAGGAACGCCTTGGTCGCGCAGTAGGTAGGAAAGTTGTACCGCGGAACGAACGCCAGCCCCGACGAGGTGGTGATGATGGTCGCGCCCGGCTGGTTGTGAAGCACCGGGAGCAATGCGCCAGTCAGGTGAAGCGTGCCCAGAATGTTGGTCTGGACGATGTTGCGGGACGTCGAAAAGTCGGCAGCCTCGCCCGTCAGGTCCTCCATCCGCGAGATTCCGGCATTGTTGACGAGGACATTGAGGTCGGGAAACTCCGCCGCCACGTCCGCTGCGAATGTCTGGAGAGCTTCCCCGTCCTCGACGTCAAGGCGGATGCCGCGCATCGTCGGGTGCGCTTGCGTGATTTCGTCAAGCAATTGCTGTCGCCGCCCGGCGATGATCACCTGATTGCCTCGCCGGTGAAATTGCTCGGCGAGGGCACGGCCGATGCCGCTCGTCCCGCCGGTGATGAGGATTGTGTTGCCGGTCATCTCCATGATGGATCTCCTTTTCCTGGATACGCTCGATCAGCCGAATAAGGCCGGCTTCAGCTCTTCGTCGCACCATTGGCGAAAACTGGTCGGCGTCGTGTTCTCACGCGTGCGCGGTTCGGCATTATCGAGCCCCTCGTTCTTGGCCCAGGCCATGTCCGTCATGCCCTGCGCCATCGCGTCCGACACGCCGCGCCCGATAAAACCCGCCTTGTATGTGTCGAACGTGATCTGCTGGTAGCGGATCGGTTTGCCGAGCACGTCGGACATGATGGCGGCCATGTCATTGAAGGAGAGGTCCTCCGGCCCGAGCACAGCGGCGTGGCCGATCCCGGTCCATCTCGTATCGAGCAGAAGGCGTGCCGCGGTTGCCGCGATGTCGCGGGCAGCGGCCGCCGGCATTTTCTTGTCGCCGTCGAACGGCAGGGCGAACATGCCCTTCTCGCGGATCGGCACCGCCTGACGCGCGATATTGTCCATGAACGACGGATTTGTGATCGCGCGGAAGGCGACGCCCGTGCTGACAATGAGATCGTCCATCCGGAGCGACGACGTGACGAACCCCGCTTTGTCAGCCCATGGAGTCCCGCGGCCGAGCGCGCTGATACCAACTACGCGCTTCACGCCATGCCGCCGCAGCGCGTCGACGGCTGGTCGCGCAAAGTCCACATAGGCTTCGTCGACGGTTCTGGCCCTGGGGTTTGGGGTCGCCAGCCAGAAGAGGGTATCGGCGCCCGCGAACGCGCGGTCGGCGATGTCGGCGGCGCCGTGCGAGCCCTCGACCACTTCGACGCGGCTGCGGACGGACTCGGGCAGCTTCGATGCATCGCGTACGATCACGCGTGCCGGTGCGCGCGCCTCAAGCAGGTCGGACAGGACCCGGTGCCCGATGTTCCCGGTGGGAGCAGTGATGACGATCATGATGGCTCTCCATCTCGTAGGTGGCGGGAGCTCCGCTCCCTGCCGCTCGGACCTAGATAAATCCGCAAGGCCGAACTAACTATGCTTCAGAATCCGCATTTTCTTTGCGATCGTCCGGAGGTTGCCGATGGACCCGCTGTCTGACGTGCTCGCGCTCTTGAAGCCGCAGAGCTATGTGTCGGCGGGGTTTGATGCCGGCGGCGATTGGGCGATCCAGTTCGACGACCAGCATGGCCGGATCAAATGCTACGCCGTGATCTCGGGCGAATGCTGGCTTGCGGTCGAGGGTGTCGAAGAGCCGGTTCGACTTTCTGCCGGAGAGAGCTTCGTCCTGCCCACCGGCCGTCCTTTCAGACTGGCCAGCGACCTCGGCCTTGAACCTGTCATGGCCGGAACCGTATTCCCGGCTGCCCGGGCGGGCGGAGTGGTCAAGCACAACGGGGGTGGTGACTTCTTCCTTGTCGGGAGCCGGTTCGCCGTCAGCGGTCGCCATGCCGAGGTGCTGCTCCGAACACTCCCGCCGATCATTCACATTCAACGCGAGACGGATCAGGCGGCACTGCGCTGGTCGGTCGGGAAAATGATGGAGGAGCTGCGCGAAGGGCAACCCGGTGCCTCCCTGGTCGCTCAACATCTCGCCCACATGATGCTGGTGCAGGCTCTGCGCCTGCACCTCGCGGAAGGGCTGAAAGGACGGGTGGGCTGGTTCTCAGCGCTCGCGGACAGGCAGATCGGTATGGCGCTGGGTGCCATGCATGCCGATCCGTCGCACCGTTGGACCCTGCAGGAGCTTGCGGAGCGTGCCGGCATGTCCCGCTCAACATTCGCTCAACGATTTCGGGAGACCGTTGGCGAGACGCCGATGGAATATCTGACGCGCTGGCGCATGCTTCTTGCCGGCGACCGGCTCGTCAACTCTCGCGACGCGCTTGCCCAGACCGCGGTTTCGTTCGGCTATGAGTCCGAAAGCGCCTTCAGCACGGCCTTCAAGCGCGTCATGGGTGTCTCACCACGGCAATACGCCCGGCGTGAAGCATACCTAGCGCATGCGGTGGCTGGTGATGCGGCGAGCCAATAGGTCGGCAGCGGACCTTCGAACTCGGCTCTGCGCCAGGAGCAGGCATCGGCTCCGCAGTCTGGGCCGGCAACTCACACCGGCACCTTAGTCTCACCGCCCGGGACGTTCGAGCGTGGCCCGCTGCTCCTTGTCCCGCGTCTTGTTGGGGTCTTCTATCGCCTCAACGGACTGGATGTATTCGGCGATATACTCCGGCGGCAGGCCGTGTTCCCTGCCACCTGCAAGGACAAAGTCCTTGTACCAGTCATAGGGCTTGAGGCTCTCGTCGATGTAGTCGGGGGTGGCGAGATAGGTAAGGACCTTCCGCCTGCGACCTTTGTCGTTGATGACTGTGACCATCGCGTCCTCGTAGCCGCTGCCGACGCCTTCTGCCTCATCTAGCTTGGCACGCTCGGCAGGATCGAAGCCGAACAGGACTCCGATCACGCTGTTGTCGTTGCTACTGGCAAATGCGTTGCACTTCCCGGACTTGTCCATGCTGCGCTTATGGAAGCGAAGCGCATGACCTGGCAAGGTAGCAATGCCGAGCGGCTTGCAACTCGGCATGCGCTTGCGCAGCCGGTCGGTCGACATGTTGGACCCGTAGGCGAAATAGACGACTGGCTCTGGTGGCCCGGTCACCGTTTTCTTCAACGGCTCGATCGGCGGATCGCCGGGCTTAAGGATCGTGCGCAGCGGTACTGTCATGATGCTGTGCTCGTCGGATTCTTCGCCTTCGCGAGTGATGATCGGCCGTCCATTCTCAAGGTCGAGGATTGGGACGGGCCTGCCGGTCCATCCGCAGTCGGCGCAGCGCGGTCGTTCCCAAAGTATGCTGGGTGACGCGGTATTTTCGCCCTGTTCGGGTTCGAGATGCGGCGAGCCGCAATTCGGGCATTCTTCAGGTACACCGCGCAACTCGCGAACGATCAACGAGGTTGCCATGCCGGTAGCGTGTTGGGTCAGCGAGTGCGCCATGTCGGCATCAATCCAAGTGGCCGACTTTGAATGCGTCAGCCAGTTGGAAAACGTCCATGCGGACTCAAGCCCACTCTTGAGGGCTCCGCGACGCTCCTTGTTGGTGTCGCCTGGCAGAAGTTCGTTGCAGATAATCTCTGTCCACCCGCGGAAGTTCGCACGCTGCGGCGGTGTGTCGGTCCACACCGCCGCGTCCTGTACGACACCGATCAGTTCGAGTAGCGCCTCGCGGCAGCGGACGGCGACGGCCTGATAGTCCGCGAGGTTATGCGCCTGTGTCACGGCAGTGCCAGCTTCTTCCATCTTCTCGAAGACGGGACCGAACGGGAGGATGCGTTGGTCATCTTCCTGTTGTTCTTCCGTACGCGGGATGCGGAGCATCAAGCCAATATGGAAGGTCAGAGCAAGGTCCATATTTGGGAACTGCTCCTGAGAGTAGAGGTTTGTGCCGCCCGTGATGACCCACCAGCGATCCTTGTTGGTGTGGATGTCCCACACGTCGTGGCGGGTATTCAGGACGGCCTCCGAGTAGACCTTCTGCATGAAGGTCACTTCGAGGTCGGGTGCCTGCCATTCGAAGTATTCCCGGACTTCCTCGATCTCCTCTTCGGTAGCTTTCAACATGATCGGCCCCCGCGATGGCTCATCGCACCGCGCTGCAAAGGGTTTGCGAAAGCCTCAACAATAAGCCGATGTCGCTGAGCTTTCAAAATCCGCCGCGGCAAGGCGATATCGCACTGATCCATGCAGCCCATCCCTTAGTGGACGGGTTATCTGTGATTTTAGGTCGTGGCGATCTGTCCTACTCGCCCTGACGACGGAGTCGCTGCCGGCGTACTTCCGATGCCTCGTAAATTCTCGATGCTTCGAGGGATTCCGAGTTTGCAGAGTCAAATAGTTGCAAGATAATTCGAATGGCCTCGCCCTTGCATTCTATCCGGCATCAGATTCGGAGCCGCGGAGAATGAGATGAGCAAGGTCCGTGCCCTTTGTCATTCAGCCTACGGTTATATCGAATCGACGGCCGATGGGTCACGCAAACCGTCCGAAAATGAGTTTCAACACGCCCAATACCAAGGTCGCAAGATCGCCGAGACCGCGACCACGCTCTCGGGTTGAGCTCCAAGCGGACGATTTTGCCCGAACCATTACACGAAACGATGCGTACCAGCGGAACTTGCGCGCGCCTCGGGGGTGACGTCAGGCGGCGATTATTTGTCGTCCCGGTTTTGTTGAGCCTCGCATCTGTTCGCGCCGATGCCGATACGGACGGTCGCCCCACGATTGCGTTCAATCGGTGGTCGGAGGACTGGTCTATGCTTGCGGATCCGGACGTCCCGCGCGAGCCGTTCGATGAACTCAAATACATTCAGCTCTCCAAGAGCGACGCTCGTACATATCTGTCTCTCGGCGCCAACGCTCGTGAGCGCTTTGAAGTCAATGACGCGCAATTCGGTATCGGGGGCAGCCGGCCGAATGCGTATCTCTTAAGTCGGCTGGAAGCTCATTCAGACTTGCGGATCGCCGGTCAGGTTCAGTTTTTCTTCCAACTCCAGAGCGACGAGGCGCCCGGGAAGCTCAATCCATCACCTGTTGATCAAGACCGCCTCGGGATCGAACAGGGGTTTGTCGCCCTCTCGGAACCGATTGCGGACGGAGCGGTAATGATTCGGATCGGACGTCAGGAAGACGGGTTCGACCTGCAACGCTTTCTCTCGGTGCGTGATGGGCCGAATGTTCGACAAGCGTATGATGGGGCAACCGTCGCCTATACGAGAGGGCCCTGGCGCTTCATCGCGCTCTATACCGATCCCGTGCAAAATCAGAATCTCAGGGCGTTTGACGATTACAGCACTCCGCATCTCTCCTTTGGCCTGCTTCGCATCGAGCGGAAAATCACCTCTTCATCGTCCCTGTCGGCCTATGTAGGACGCTTCAGGCAGGACGATGCGCGATTTCCGAGCGCGAGCGGCAATGAACGCCGCGATCTCGTGGATGTTCGATACACGGGATCAAGCGACGGTTTCGATTGGGATGCCGAGGGCATGGGCCAAAACGGAACAATAGGCACGCAATCTATCCACGCCTGGGCGACGGGAGCAATCATCGGACGAACTTTGGATTCAATGCCGCTTCGGCCAAGAGTCAGCCTGCAATTCGATGCGGCTTCGGGAGACAAAAATCCAACCGACAATCAGCTCAACACGTTCAACCCGCTGTTTCCGAGTGGATACTACTTCACGACCGCCGGCTACTCGACCTACGCAAACCTGGTTCACGTCAAAGCCGGTCTCTCGTTGGCCCCAAGGGACACCCTGCATCTCAGCGTTGGGGCCGGCGGCGAATGGCGCGCGACCGTGGCCGATGCGATCTACACACTGCCCGACATACCCCTCCCAAACACTGCGGGGCAGGGAGGCCGCTACGTCGGCGCTTATGGTCAATTTCGCGCAGACTGCGCGCTCACACCCCATGTCGCCCTGGCGCTCGAATTCGTGCATTTCGTGGCCGGCCCAACGATCGTTTCGGCAGGTGGTCACGACGCGGACTATCTCGGCACGGAGCTGCGATATGGCTGGTGATTACTGGTCGAATTAATCCGGTCCGGAAGGCTCGTCCGCGTCCTTCCGGATTGGGTGCCGGGCCTCCATCGATTCCCACTCGCGCCCCACGAAAAGCAGCCTCAAGCGATTGCGTTGCTGCGACCAGCCAGCAATCTCCTGGAGATGGGAGCGCAGACGCGTCCATGCTACTCTCGGAACGCCAGATTGTGCCAACGGGCCTCTCTTCCACAGCAAGGTTGAAGCAGGCTTGGCAGCAGAGGTCGATCGCGAGAAGGATAGGAGCGAGGTCATGCCCCGCCGCGCCAACATTGCCCAATTGGATAAAACCGCTGGTGCCGCGCTTTCGAAACAACTGCAGGAAACACTCAACGCGGTTCCGGCGCACACCTGGTATGCGCAGCCATCAGGCGCTCTCGTCTTCGTCAATGAGCGAGCGGCAGACTATGGCGGTCTGCCGAAAGATCATCCCCTTCGGTCGGGAATCGATGTCGGCGCCTCATGGGATTCGCACATTCCTTTTCTGCACCCGGACGATCATGAAGAAGCACGCAGAAACTGGTCTGAGCGCCTGAAAACAGAAACTGCGGGCGAGGTGACATACCGCATACGCAATGCAAGCGGCGAATACCGCTGGTTCATTGGCCGCGTGGAGCCCCTTCGTGGCAGCGCTGGAAGATTGCTGTACTGGGTCGGGATCAACGTGGATATCGAAGAGCGCATGCAAGCCGCAAAACAATTACGCGCAGGCGAAGAACAATTGCGCCAGATTCTGGACCTCACGCCACAAAACATCGCGGTTCTCGGCCCCCGCAGCGAGCGTCTCTACTTAAACCGCACCGCGCTGGAATATCACGGCATTACACCTGATGAGTGGCGCGCCCGCAAGCGTGGTTCGGAGGTTCATCCTGATGATCAAGGGCCGTTTCAGTACGAGTGGGATCGCGCCCTATCGGAAGGTTCGGGCTTTGAGATCGAAGTACGACTTCGCAAAAGCGACGGAACGTATCGGTGGTTTCTGGCCCGGCACAATTTGGTTCGCGACAGTGACGGACAAGTGCTGCGCTGGCATGTCGGTTGCACCGATATCGAAGACCGCAAACGCCATGAAGAAAGGTTACAGCTGGAGAACGCGGCCCTACGCGCAGAGATAAGCCAGTCATCGATGTTTGATGAAATCGTCGGCTCCTCGGCGCGCTTGCGCGCAGTGCTCGCGGCGGTCGATAAAGTGGCGCCCACGGACTCGACCATCCTCATCCTGGGCGAGACCGGCACGGGCAAAGAGCTCATCGCCCGCGCGATTCATCGACGTTCCAGGCGGATGGGTCGTCCCTTTATCGGCGTCAATTGCGGCGCGATCCCGGCTTCGCTCGTCGCGTCGGAACTCTTCGGCCACGAAAAAGGTTCGTTCACGGGCGCCACGCAACGCCGTCTGGGACGCTTCGAGGCGGCGAATGGCGGCACGATCTTCCTGGACGAAGTTGGCGATCTTCCCCCAGACGTTCAAATCGCCCTTTTGCGTGTATTGCAGGAGCGCGAAATCGAACGGGTGGGCGGCGACAAGCGCATACCCGTCGATGTTCGCGTTTTGGCGGCGACCCATCACGATCTCGAGACGCTCGTGAGCGAAGGCAAATTTCGCCAGGATCTCTTTTACCGATTGAACGTCGTGCCGATCACGATGCCCCCGCTGCGCGAACGCGCGACGGACATACCGGTGCTTGCCGAGTATTTCATCGCACGGATTGGCAAGCGGGTCGGAAAAAAATTTCGAACGATACGGAAAGGGACGATGGAGATTCTTCAGGCCTATAGCTGGCCAGGAAACGTCCGTGAGCTCCAAAACGTAATCGAGCGTGCCATTACTTTGAGCGACTCGGACACGTTTGCCGTCGATGAGGCATGGCTCCAGCGGCGTCCTGTGGATGGACATCAGCCAGGTGCGCCATTGAGCGGCGCGTTATTGGCACATGAAAAAGAAGCGATCGAGGCGGCACTTGCCGAATCTCGCGGGCGATTATCGGGCCCAACCGGCGCGGCGGAGAAGCTCCGGATTCCTGTCTCCACGCTGGATTCGAAGATAAAGCGCCTTGGAATAGACAAGTATCGCTTCATGTCCAGATAGCAGCTCCCGGCACATTTTTGGCGGAGCGCCAGCGGGCGCCCGCCGGTCGGTCCATAGCCATTCCCCGACATCTCGGAAATTGCCGAATTTTCGAGATTGCCGCGCGCGCAAACTCCAGGATTTTCGGGTCCTTTCGAGTGGCCCCACCCTTGCAATCCGACTCGCAAGATTGGGAAGGCCAGCGTGACGCTCAAGATCGAACGCATCCCGGAGAATGGAGGAATTCGACTTCGCCTGTCGGGTGAACTCCGATCCACGCACCTCGAAGAATTGCGCGCCGAGATCGAGAAGGTTGCGCCGAGGATCGTTCTGGATCTCACGGAAATCTACATCGTCGACATTGATGGAGTCCGCTGGTTGAAAGCGTGCGAGACGTTGGGCGTCAGATTCGAGAACTGCGCGTCCTACATCCGTGAATGGATGCTTCGAGACCAGTCATGAAGAAAAGCATGTGCTGCATGGCGAGACCGACGTTGCTTATGCCTGGGCAGCCCGAGCTGTTCGTAGCCGAATTGCGCAAGAGCCTCGCGCAATTGCGCTGGCCGGATGAGCTAATGATCTGCACACCAGTTCAAACAACTGGTTTTAGGAAGGAACCGAAGCATGCAAGCATTTTCAAAGGTCGGACTCGAAGCGCTTCTCACGCCCGACAACTGTGTAGTGGTGATGATTGACCATCAGCCGTTCCAGCTCGCGAATGTCAACAGCCATGAGCCGACGATGGTGATCAACAACGCAATCGGCCTCGCAATGACGGCGAAGGCGTACGGCATCCCCACGATCCTGACAACAGTGAACGAAGAGAGTGGCGGCCAGATTTTCAAGGGCGTTCAGGATATCTTCCCAGATCATAAAACGATCAATCGGACCTTCATCAACGCCTGGGAAGACGAGCGCGTTGTCGAAGCGGTGAAGAAGACAGGCCGGCGGAAGATCGTGTTCGCCGCTCTGTGGACCGAGATGTGCCTGGCGATGCCGGCGATCCACGCGATGGGCGACGGCTTCGATGTCTATGTCGTTACGGATGCGTCCGGCGGAGTGTCGGTGGAGGCACACGAAATGGGCATCCGCCGCCTCGTTGCGGCGGGCGCTCAACCCATCACCTGGCTGGCGATGGCCGGAGAACTTCAGCGCGATTGGGCGCGCACCCAGTATCTCGGAGACCTCGGCAAGATCTTCGTCGAACGCGCGGGCGCCACTGGTTCGGCGATCGCGTGGGAAACGCAGCTGCTCCACGCCAGCAAAGTCAAGGGCGCTTAGGCCACTAACCCATATCGGAGGACGTACGATGAAGGCCCAGACTCCTCAGGAAGCCGCCAATGAGCAAACGATCCGCAAGTTGTATTCGTTTGCCAACTCCGCCACCAGGGACACGCCGGCATTTGTATCCATGTTCGGTGATGGTGGGTACTTCTACGACGTGGGTGCCGGAAAGAAATACTACGGGCAAGATATCGGCGTCACGGTCGACAACTATGCGACCGCGTTTCCCGACATGCACAGGGAGCTCATCAGTCTTTACACCGCCGACGACGTTGCCGTCGTCGAACTCACGCTCAACGGCACTCACAAGGGCGATCTTGACTTGCCAAAGGGCGTAATTCCTCCGACCGGAAAGCAAATGCGCGCACCATGTTGCGACGTCTTTCACTTGAAAGACGGCAAGATCATGTCGTTTCACTGCTACGTCGCGGTGCCAATTCTTCTCGAACAGCTAGGCGTCTTCCTGAATCTCCAGGCGTCCTTCAGACACTAACAAGCGGAGCGTTCTTCAATGTCGCCCAACGCTGAGTCCCGCGACCAAGCACATGACGTCGTCTACTACGTCGTATTTCTCAACGGGATTCCTGAAAGACCCATGAACCCATCAGTCGTCGAGCTCCACGGCGAGCATCTGGCAGAGCTGGATCGAAAGGGGCAGCTCGTTCTGGCTGGCCCACTCGTTGAGCGCCGTGGTGGACTGATTGTGCTGCGCGTGGCGAACACCGCAGAAGCGAGGGCTATCGCTGAGGACGACCCCATGGTCCGAGGCGGATACGAATCCTACGAACTTGCTACCTGGCGAATTGCAAATCTCCAGAACAGCTATCGTCCGAATCTGCAAGGAGCGAGGACCCAATGAGCGGGTCCCCTTTGAGAATTGGATACTGCCTCTCGCTAACCGGTCCTCTTGCGTCGAACGGGAAGACGGCCCGGCTCGCCCATGAGATTTGGGAGAGAGATGTGAATCGAAAGGGCGGGCTGCTCGGGCGGACGGTACAGATGCTCTGCATCGACGACCAAACCAACCCGACGCTCGTCCCCGAAATCTACAGGCGGCTTCTCGACGATGAGAAAGTCGATCTTGTGATTGGGGGTTACAGTGACAATTCCGTTGCACCTGCGATGCCTTTGATTGTTGAGCGGCGGCGATTTTTCGTTGCGCTTATGGCACTGGCGGTGAATGCGTCACTCCACTATCCGAATTATTTCGTGATGATTCCCACGGGCCCACACCCTACTGACGCGCTTACAGAAGGCTTCTTTGATCTTGCCGCCAGCCAGTCTCCAAAGCCGAAATCGATGGCGATTCTTGCTGTGGATGCTCCGTTCCTGAAGGGTCCCGTGGCCGGCGCGAAAGTTCACGCAAGCAGACATGGGTTCCAGATTGTTTCCGACGCCCGGTACCCCCTGGCCACAACCGACTTTTCGCCAATTATCCGCGAGCTTCAGGCGATCAACCCCGACATCCTGTTCCTTTCCTCGTATCTCAATGATTCAGCAGGTCTGCTGAAAGCCATAAGCGCAGTTGGGCTGGAGCCGAAGATAGTTGGTGGGTCAATGATCGGCCCTCAAAATGGTTCTATCAAGGCTGAACTGGGCCCTCTTCTGAACGGTATCGTCAATTACGAATACTGGTTGCCTGTGCCGAAGATGATGTTTCCGGGCATCGCCGAAGTGATTTCGGAATATCAGTTGCGAGCTGAAGCAGCCGGCGCCGATCCTCTCGGGTATTACGTGGCTCCGCAAGCCTATGCCCAGATGCAGGTCCTCGAGCAGGCGATCGCCGGAACGGGATCGCTGGACGATGAGAAGCTTGGGCAATTCACGCGCGACCAACTCTTCAAGACGATTCTGGGTGATGTGAAGTTTGGCGAGGGCGGCGGCTGGTCTGAACCGCGAGTCCTCCAAGTGCAATACCAGAACATCGACAGCAACGATTTGGCCCAATTCAAAGGTGTTCGTACGCAGGTTGTCGTATCGCCGTCAAACCTCGCGTCCGGAACGCTGATCTATCCCTACTCAAAAGCAAAGCGACACATTTGAAGGGGAGGCTGCGTTTGGATTTGTCCACCTTTGCCCGGCGTAGCTACTAGAGGACATCGACATGCAAGAGAATTCTACACTCGCCAATTCGGTCGCGCCGTCTCGTCGCGGGCTGCTCGCCCTGGCGGCGGTCGGGGTGCTTGGCCCGGCGATCGGCGCGACCGAAGCGTTGGCTCAGGCGACCGCGTTCGAACTTCCGAAGTCGACCGAAGATGTCGAATCGTTCAAGGTGTCAGTGCCGCAAAGCGCGATCAAGGATCTCAAGCGACGGCTGACGTCCACGCGCTGGCCGAACAAGGAAACCGTTGGCGACTGGTCGCAGGGCGTACCCCTCCAGAAGGCCGAGGCGCTGATCGCCCACTGGCGCGACAAGTATGACTGGCGCCGGTTCGAGGCTCGCATCAACGCCTTCCCGCAATACCGCACCCGGATCGACGGGCTTGGCATTCACTTCATCCACGTGCGCTCACCGCACGGGAACGCGCTGCCGATCATTCTCACGCACGGATGGCCGGGATCAGTCGTGGAGTTCATGGAGATCATCGGTCCGCTCAGCGATCCCACCCGCTACGGGGGAAGGGCGGAGGACGCGTTCCATGTGGTCGTGCCGTCGCTCCCGGGCTTCGCCTTCTCCGACAAGCCGGTCGAGACGGGCTGGGACGTGAACAGGATCGCCCGCGCCTGGGCGACGCTGATGCCACGCCTTGGCTACGAGCGCTGGGTTGCGCAGGGAGGCGACTTTGGGGCGGGCGTGACGCACGCCCTGGCGCACCAGCGGCCCCAAGGCCTGATCGCGGCCCATGTGAACTGGCAGTTCGTATTTCCCGAAAAGCTGCCGGAGAATCCCACGCCCGCAGAGCGCAGAGCGATCGACCGGGCGTCGTGGTTCGCCGGCGACCAGAGCGGGTATTTTCGCGAACAGGCGACGCGTCCGCAGACCATAGGCTATCCGCTTGCCGATTCGGCCGCCGGTCAAGCGCTGTGGATCTACGAGAAGTTCCAGGCATGGACCGACAACCACGGCAATCCTGAAGATGCGCTCGCGGTCGACGCGATGCTCGACGATATCAGCCTCCACTGGTTCACCGACACCGCCGCATCGTCGGCCCGCATTTACTGGGAGAATAGCCGCGCCGGCTTGGCGGGCCTGTCCGCCGGACGGATCGACCTGCCAATGGCGGCGTCGGTCTTTCCGCACGAGATATTCTGTCCGCCAAAGGCCTGGGCTGAGGCGCTGTGGCCCAACCTGTTCTACTGGAATGAGGTCGGCAGGGGCGGCCACTTCGCCGCGTTCGAGCAGCCAAAGCTCTTCACCGAGGAGCTGCGGAAGGCGTTCAGGTCACGCCGAGGCTAGGAACGTGAGTCCCTGCCTGTCATCTGCATCGCGCCTCAAACAAACGGTGATCGCAACCGCGCTGCTTACATCGGTACTTTGGATGAGCACGGCGGATGCCGGGCCGTTGTCGATTGCACTTCCAGGAGCAAGGGCGTTTCCCGAGAGCATTACTTCGACGCGCGACGGGACACTGTTCATTGGCCGGCTCGGTGAAGGCGGTGTCGTCCGTGCCAATCCTCGAACCGGAGAGGCCGTGCTATTTGTTGCACCGGGCGAATCTGGGTCGCAGTCGATCACAGGCGTCTTTGCAGATGAAGCCTCCAAGACCCTCTGGGCCTGCTCAAACGATTTGAGTGCGTTGGGCGGTCCCTCGGGCGGCGGCGATCACGTTAGCGCTCTGAAGGGCTTCGATCTTAAATCGGGCGTCGCCAAGCGCAGCATCCCTTTGCCGGGCGCTAGTCCGTTTTGCAATGACATCGCTGTCGACGCGAGCGGTGCGGTCTACGTGACCGATAGCGCCGGGCCAAACGTTCTTCGGCTACGCGCGGGTACCTCTGCGTTTGAAGTGTTCGCCTCAAGCCCGCAGTTTCTGCCGCCTCCGAGTGGAGGTGCCGGACTCGATGGGATCGCCTTTGGCAGCGACGGCAACTTGTACGTGACGACCTACGCAGCAGGCGCGCTCTATCGCATCGATGTCGAAAGAGGGAGGGCCGGTGGCGTGATCAAGCTTTGCGGAGCACCGCTCACCCTGCCGGACGCGCTTCGCGCATTGGGTGAAAATAGCTTCCTCCTTGTCGAAGGTGCAGGAACCTTGGACCGGGTGGATATCGAAGGCAACAAATTCAACACGGCGTCCATACGTGGCGGGTTCCGGGTGCCGACGTCGGTCACGCGCGTGGGATCGATCGCCTGGGTCAGTGAAGGCCAATTGTCGTTCTTCTTCGACCGCTCAGGCAGACGCCAGTCGCCCTCTCTGCCATTTCGCATCTACGCCGTCCCGCTAAGCAAAGGACAGACTCAATGAAACTCGATCGCATCTCAAACTTCCGATTCTTCGGCGCGCTGTCCGCGGCGTTGTTTCTTACTCACCAATCAAGCGCCGATTCCGCGACGTACCCGACCGTCACCGCCTCGCGACTTGAACATCCCGACGCCGGCGATTGGCTCATGTATCGGCGAACGTATGACGGTTCTGGTTTCAGCCCGCTGAAGCAGATCACGCCGAGCAACATTCGCCGCCTATCGCTGGCCTGGTCTTTGAGCACGGACATGCTCGGTGCACACGAAACGACGCCGATCGTCAATCACGGACGGATGTTCATCACAACGCCTCAAAACAACATCATCGCGCTGGACGCCAAGACTGGAACCCAACTCTGGCGATATGCGAGAACCTACCCGAAGGGCTTGTTCCAGCTCCATCCCACGAATCGTGGTGTCGCTCTCTACGACGACAACGTCTACATGGCGACGACCGATTGTGCGCTCGTTGCTCTGAATGCCGCCACAGGCAAATTGGTTTGGGACATTCCAATCGATGATTACAAGACGGGTTGCTACTCGACTCTGGCGCCGCTCGCGGTGCGCGACAAAATCATTGTCGGATACTCCGGCGGCGAGATGGGGGTTCGGGGCTCGATAAGCGCGTTCGATGCGGCCACCGGAAAACGAGTCTGGAAAACCTACACGATACCGGGGCCGAACGAACCTGGCGGGAATACCTGGAAAGGAGATGCCTATAAACGCGGCGGTGGATCGACCTGGATTACCGGGGTCTATGATCCTGCAACAAACACGACCTACTGGGGCACCGGAAACCCTGGACCCTGGGTTGCTGACGAGCGGCCTGGCGACAATCTCTACACCGACTCGACGATTGCGCTCGATGCCGATTCCGGGAAGCTGAAGAGCTACCATCAGTACACACCGCATGACAGCTTCGATTGGGACGAGGTATCTGCTCCACTCCTGATCGACACGAAGATCGACGGGAAGCTTACAAGGACAGCTACGCACGCAGGTAGGAACGGCTATCTCTGGATTCTTAATCGCGATCGCCTCACGTTCCTGCACGCCTTCCCGTTCTCCAATAACAATGTCTTTACGTCGATTGATCCGAAAACCGGTCGTCCCACAGTGGACGAGTCCAGGCGACCGGGCGCGCAACATGGCGGCGAGTTCTGCCCAAGCATTGGTGGTGGCAAAGACTGGCCACCCGAGGCATGGAGTCCGCAGACAAAGCTCCTTTATATCCCCGCGAACAACAACCTTTGCGCCTACCTCCCAAAAGGCGAGGTCCCGGAAGCTCACGCTCATGGGATTTACGTGGGGTATCAGATTGAAAGCGTTTTCGGATCAGTCCGTGCGAGTGCTGGCGCGAAGGATCACATCGGAGAACTGCAAGCCTGGGACCTGAACACAGGCAAGAGAGTGTGGCAGCACAATTTCAAGTCACACCTCTGGGCCCCGCTATTGGTCACCGGAGGAGACATTCTCTTTGCAGGCGGAACGACGGATCGATTGTTCAGGGCGTTTGATGCGCGCAACGGGAATCAATTGTGGAGTTTCCCGATGCCGACCGGGACAGAGGGTGTTCCAACCTCATTTGCGGTCGATGGGCAACAGTATGTTGCAGTCACCACTGGCTGGGACCTGGACGCGCGCGGCGTTCAAAACGGCCTCGACAAAATCTATGGGACGAAGACCGTCGTTCCTCAAGGAGGCACGATCATGGTGTTCAAGCTTCAGTGATCAAGCGTCGGCGGCGGGTCAACCCGCGCTTGATCGCGGCGTTTGCACTCGCAGCCAAGGAAACGATGTCAACAGATCACGGATGACGAATCTCACTGTCCGTAGCCAACCGAAAGGAAGTGTCATGTCTTACAGCATATCGACCTTGTTGCTTCGCAACCTTAGTGACGTGTTTGCCGAGATTGATCCGGTGCGCCGGCGGAAGGCGATCGACGAGATATGGCACGAAGACGGTGTTTTCTACGACCCGAACAGCGGCACTCATCGCGGCCGCGACGAAATCGACCGCATCGCGGGCAAGGTCAAGGCTACTCATCCCGACTTCCGATATCAGCCGATCTCTGCGCCCGAGGAGATCGGCGATGCGGGGCGGGTCCGTTGGGTGTCGGGCACACCAGGAAAGGCGCCCGAGTACGCCGGAACCGATTTCCTCGTCGCGCGCGACGGCAAAATTGCTGCCGTCTATATGTTTCTCGATGAGCTACCCCCCAAGTTCGGCTGAAGTGCTCGGGGTTTCGAGGAGTCGGGCATTCGGGGTTGGAGTCGAAACTCGAATTGTCGCGGATTTTGGTCGACGCTTGCCGGTTGTCTAACTACCAACCCGCAATTACTCGGCGGCGGAATTCTTACTCCGAGCCCGAATTTATTTATGCGAGTGCAATAGGTGACGAGGAGCGCAATCTTGCGCGACGTGCGTGGAGTTCACCGGAGCTTGCGATCTCTGACGGTCCGATCGCGGGGCGATTGAGTGGAATGGGACGCCGAGACTTAGGACGTGAATGAGCCTCGCAGCCCTAACCCTTCGGCGCCGGTAGTTTCAGTTCTTCGCACAGTTTCGCGAAGCGCGGATCGTGCCGGAAGGGCAGGATGAACGAATCGGAGAGCAGGTTCTGGAGCCCCCCGTCTTTCGCGGTGCGCGCGTGCTCCAGCCATTTGAACATGTTGTCCGCATCTTTGCGCAGGGCGTAGGATTCTGCGATCTGATACGGCGAGTCGTCGCTGGATTTTGCGATGAGGTTTTTCAGCGCCGCATCGGCAGCGGCGCGGTTCGTCCCGATCTGCAGCGCCAGCGTAATGGCAATATCGTGGAACGGGCCAGTCGGCTCGCGTTGGGCATCCGCCAGCGCTGCCTTGGCATTGCCGCGCAAGATGTCGATCTGCGACAGCCTCCCGTAAAAGTAATTGCCGTCGGGCCGTAGGGCGATGGCATTGCGGATTGCCGTTTCGGCCTCGTCGAGCCGGCCCAGCGGCATCAGATTCTCGGCAAGGTACGAGTAGGAAAGGGATCGCAGCGGATCGAGCTTCAAAGCCTGCTGCAGGAGCGCGACAGCCTCTTCGGGCCGGCCGAGGGTTGCAACCAGGTTGGCCAAATTCGCTCTCGTGCCGGCGTAGGCGGGCGCCAGTTGCGCGGCCTGGCGAAATTGCGCCTCTGCGCTGATCCAATTGAGTTCGTCGTCGAACACATTCCCGAGGGCGTTGTGCGCCAGCGCGAGGTCTGGCGCCAGGGCGACTGCCTTTTCGGCGTGCGCGCGCGCTTGCATCATGACCTGCGTCAGCGCGGCGGAAGAGCCCGAAATCGAAGTCACATTGTCTTCCGCGGTACTGAGTCTTGCCCAGGCTGCGGCATAACCGGGATCGAGCCTGACGGCCGTGTTGAAAGCTGCAACGGCCTTGCGCTGATCTTCGAGCGCTGCGCGATGCGAATAGAAAATGCCTTCGAGATAAACATTGTAGGCGTCGAGATTGCCGCTGGGCGGACGTTCGCTTTGCGGCGGCGGGGCATTGCTGCCGCCAAGCAGTTTCGCTTTTAGCGATGTGGCGACGGCGTTGGTGATGTCGTCCTGCAGCTTGAACAGATCTTTGTAGGGCCGGTCGTAATGCTGCGACCATATCGCCGTGCCGTCCTTCGCGATGATCAGTTCGGCGCTGATGCGCACCGCATCGCCGGCTCGCTGTACGCTGCCTTCGAGCAGATGGGCGACGCCGAGCTTCCCGCCGATGACACTTACAGGGTCTTTGCTGTTGCGGAACTGGAAGGACGAGGCTCGCGCGATGATCTTGAGTCCGGGGAATTGCGACAGCGCATCGATGAAGGCTTCCGAGAGACCATCGGAGAAATAGAGCGCATTGGCATCGCCGCTCTCGTTCACCAGCGGCAGAACGGCAACGGATTTTTCCGTTATGACAGGCGCAGCCGCTGACGATGCAGGCTGGTCGCGTCGAACGAAACGGTCCGTCAGCAGCAGCACCACAGCGACGGCAAGCACGCCGATAATGAGGAAGTCGAGTCTCCGCCCCGTGGCTTTCAGGATCGCTTTGTCGGAGTCGACCTCGCTCTCACGCCGGATGCCCACAGGCGTCAGTTCATAGAACCAGGCGAACGCGATCCAGAACGGAAAGCCGATTGCCGCGGCGACCAGAAACCAGCGGGTCGCGCCTTCTGGTATGCCAAGCGAAGGTCCGAGCGAGACGATACCTTGCGCCAGCGCCCATACGCCTGTCACATAGAGGATGGCTGCGCGGATGACATTGCGCCGCTGCAGCTCGCGCAGGACCGTCGCCACCACGTTCCATTACCCAAAAACCCCGCACGGCCATTCAAGACCGGGGGCAACGCGTCGTCAAATCCCGCGGGTTAGCCCGCTTTCATGGGTTGCATCGGAGTCCTCTGGTGGATCAGGCCCAAAGATATCTTTGCGTCCTGGATCGGAGTCACCATCACCCTCGCAATAACGCTCATAAGCTATAAACTGTTTTGGCCTTTATATTTCGCCTGACGCTCGGCGAGCGCTCTTGTGCATTGGCGGAGTGGGCGCGTCGCTCCGGGACCGGGCTCTACGTCGATTCTTTTGTCAACCCGGATTCTTGCGATGTTGCCGGGCGGTCGTCGAATAAGCCTGGGAAATCTCAATCAACTCTGTAAATGCGGCCGGTTTGCGCGCCCAAGATCGCGCGTTTGTATGCTTGTCCAACTTTCCATCCTTCGACCGGAATCATGCCGATGAAGAACTGGGCGAATTGCGATTCGGATTCTTTTAGCATCGTGGGACTCACAACATTGACGCGCAGTCCCTTAGGAAGCTCAATTGCGGCAGCCCGAACAAAAGCTTCCAACGCGCCCGAGACGGTTGAAGCCGCCACACCGGCAAAGATTGGGTCGTCATTGAGAATGCCCGAAACCAAAGTGAATGATCCCTTTTCGTTGATGAACGGGATTGCCTCCTGAACCAGATTAATCTGACCCATGAGCTTGCTTCCCAACGAGAATTGCCACTTTTCAGCGGTGAGTTCCGAAAGCGGAGCAAATGCGACTTCACCTGCTGCAATGGCCACGGCATCAAACGAGCCGACAGCTCGATAAAGCTTTCTGACACTTTCACGGTTCTCGATCTCGACTCGGAAATCGCCCGATTTGCGTCCGACCTTGACTATCTCATGGCCAGCACCCGCCAATGCCTTTTGAACCAGTTCCCCGATCTTTCCCTTTGCGCCAATCAAAACAATTTTCATAAAAGCTCCATTCTGCCTGCTTAAGGCTTGCTGTGTCATCCCATCGCCTCGTTATCCCGAGTGTATGTCAGTTGCCTAACTAAGTGCAATGCCTATTTTGCTCGGTTCGCTTCAGGCTTCGCCGTGTCGGCCTGCGGGTTCAGGCCGCCTAGTGTCTCACAAGCTTTGAATCCAACTCGTGATGCGCTTCGTCTCCGTCGCCACAAGGCCGGAGTCATGAAAGGCGTGAGCCAGGATCGAAACGCCTTGCATGGCGGAAAGCAGGTGCACGGCAAGGCCCTTGGAGTCTTTCCCCTTCCCGAGTGCCCGAAACTGGCTCTCGATCCAGGCCAGGTGTTGAGCGAAGATCTCGGTCGCTCTGGTGGCGACCGAGCCGCCCGCCTTGTGGAGCTCCGAGCAAAACGTCCCGACAGCGCAGCCGAGTTGTGCCAAGCAATCCTTGTTCTCAAAGACGCCTTGGACGCAGGCGCAAAGCCGATCCTTGGGCGACCCAGCTTCATTCCATCGCTCCCGCTGCGCGGACAGCTGCGCCAGCCTCAGGTCGACGATCGCCTCGCCAATCTCGTTCTTGGTCTTGAAGTAATAATAGACGTTGCCCAGAGGAACATCGGCTTCATGCGCGATGTCGGCAAGCGTGGTGGCGCCGAACCCGTTCTGGTACGCCAAGTCCACTGCCGCACTAAGCAGCCGCGATCGTTTATCGATATGTGTCCTAGTCATGGGCATAAGTCCGTCAACTAACTTGGATATGACGGGGGCAGGCAAACCTGTCAAGCTCTTCGGCTTGCTTTTGGCCAGCCACTGTCCTTGATCCTGACGTACCTGATAGGGCTGTCTCCGCTCTGCGAAGCACGTTTGATCGCAACCCTTCGAATTAGTCCTGTGTTCTGAGCATACGATCGACTGATCGGCTCATTTGTTTCAAAATAAATCCAGGCGCCAAGCGACTCATCATTTTGAGCTGATTTGCCTGACCTGGACGAATTTCAAATCGATTGGTTTGCATTCCTTTGACAGCGCCTTGAACCATTTCTTCCACCTTCATGATAGAAGCGCCTTTCATGTCTTCAACATCAAAGTCACCCAAGAGTTCGGTTTGTGTCGCAGGCGGCGCCAGCTCAAATACCTTCACTTTGGTGTTTTTCAGCTGCACACGAAGAGACTCGGTGAACGAATGCAGACCGGCCTTGGTGGCGCAATAAACCGGTGAAATGGGCAATGGAACAAATGCCAAACTCGATGAAACGTTCATGATTGCCGCCTCTGATTTTGCTTTCAAATGCGGCAAGAATTGTTTCACCATGCGAATCGGCCCGCTCAAATTGATTTCAATCTCTCGAGTGATGTCTTCGAGGCTTCCAGCTTTGTCGTGAACATTGATCTTACGCATGATACCGGCGTTGTTGATCAAAATGTTGAGCTCAGGAAATTGTTTGGTGACCTCTTCGTAAAGAGTGGCGATCGCTTTCGGATCAGAAACGTCGCTTCGAAAGGTGTGAATTTTTGGGAAGGCCGCTTTCGCACAGTCCATCTTAGCTTGATCGCGGCCCGTGATAAGAATCGTGTTACCAAGTGCCGTGAGCTGTTTGGTGAGTTCGTGACCGATGCCGCTGGCACCGCCGGTGATCAGAATCGTATTGCTCGTGAGCTTCATAATTTTACCTCACTCAGCCGCCGCCCGACGGAAAGCCGGATAGTCGGCGTCAGCGAGCGACAAGTCAGTTGACTAACTATCATGGCTGGGATATGCGAACCTGTCAAGCGTTGGGACGGCGGAGGTCGCGTGGGGTATGCGTCTTTACTCCTATCACGTTGCGAAAGCCGTTCGACGCGGCGAACTTCAGGTCGTCCTCGCGAATGCCGAGCATCCCCTGTTCCCGTTCATCTGCTGACGCCGAAGGGACGGGCTTCCGTTCCCAAAGTCCGAGCGTTTATCGACTTCGCGACGCCGCGGTTGCGAACCGTGTTTACACATCTCTCGAAGGAAACCCGCACGCTTCGATAAGTTCCGGCATAGATCTCCTGGATGGTTGCGCGTGGCCGGCTGTTTAAGCGCCGCTTCCTTTTATCGCGGCCGACGCAGGTAGTTGACGACCAGGTCTGTCGTCGCCCGCGGCTGCTCTTCCGCGATGCATACCGGGCTCCATTCAGCGCGTCAGATAGTCGTGAACCACCTTGCCCAGGCCGAGAGTCAAGTCTGCAAGAATGTGCTGGGCAGATATGATCTCCTGCACCGGCAGTTCCGCCACAGGCGCCAGGGCGTGCGGCATCAAGGAGAGCGCGCCCGGTCCGGTCCAGGCACCTTTCACCGTGATCTCCGTGAGATGATATTCAACCAGTTCGCAGATTCGCGGCGTGCCGTCGACGTGCGGAATGATCTTGAGCAGAAAGTTGGGACCGGCAAGCGCGGACCGCACGACATCGGTATCAAGCGCCCGATGCTTGTAGCCCATGGTGCAGGTCGCCACGCGGACATCGCCGTAGTCGAGCGTGCCGACGAGCGTGTCGATATCGGGGCGCAATGTCGGGTTGCCCAGCTTTTTGGGAAAACCCCACAATTCGCGACCGCCCGCGATCGGGGGATGATCGTTGAGGAACATGCAATGGGTGTAGTTGCCCTTGCGACCGTTCAACGTCACCGGAATCACCTGCCCGCACTCCGTATAATCGCCGAACCCCGTTGAGTCCGGCATGCGCATGAATTCGTACCGTACGAGCGGTTCTTCGAGCTGGAGCGGCTCCGGAACAAGCGCACGCAGCGTCCGCGCGTCGGTCCTGTAGGTAACGATCAAATATTCGCGGTCGACGAAGCGATAGCGGCCCGGCGGATAGGCGGGCGCCGTCAACGGCATCGAGAAAGCGCGTTCGCGGATTTCACGTTCGTTCAACGCAGTGTCTCCTTCATGCTATTGCGAGCGGGCGCGCGGCGCCTCGGGGAGCAGAATCCATGCATAGCGAAGCGGCTCGCCCTGCGATAAACGGTCCAGGCGGTCAGACACGATGTCTTCGAACAGGGTCGTGTGGGCGATCGTGTCGGCGGTCACCGTGATGTCCAGAAACTCCTTGTCCGCGTCGAATTCGCAGTAGCCGAATGGGAGCGTGATAGCTGCATGCGCCTGGTCGCGGACCACCGGCAATCCGCTCTTCATCCAGTCCCGGGTAAGCTGGGTGGCGTATTCGCTTGCGTTGTTCGTGCGCACATGCGCGTACGAGACGGTCATGGGCGATTCTCCTCGTCGGCATTGCTCCCCTAAGATGATCCGCTGGGACTTCGAAAAAAGAGGGATAGAATCGAAGATGTCATTCGGATAATCTGAATAATGTGGACGCATTGACGATCGACCAGTTCGCCGTGTTCGCGGCCGTTGTCGAGGAAGGAAGCTTTGCCGCCGCCGCGCGCCGCACGAACCGCGCCCAGTCCGCCATCACCTACGCCATTCAGAAACTGGAGGATCAGAGCGGCGTCGAACTTTTCGATCGTTCCGCCTACCGGCCGGTGCTCACCCCGGCGGGCGCAGCCCTGCTGCCACGCGCCCAGCGCATTCTGGCAGAGCTCGAACTGTACCGGGTGCACGCACGGCAAATGACGATGGGGCTCGAGCACGAGCTCAAGCTCGCGGTGCATCCCTACGTGTCGCCGCAGCTGCTCGCGAAAGTGCTCTCCGAGTTCGAGGCAAATTTTTCTTCGGTGCACCTTTATGCGTTGGTGGAACCCAAGGACACGGCCGTGCATGCGCTCCGCGATCGCGCAGTCGACCTCGCATTGATGCCGGAGCTCGTTGCTCCCGGAGCCGGCCTCGAGCGCAGCGTATGCGGCGACGTCGAAATTGTGCTCGCCGCCGCGCCAAATCACCCGCTCGCGCAACTGGACGGCGGCAGGTTTTCCGCATCGCTGTTGCGCGATCACCGGCAGTTGGCGATGTACACCACTGTTGCCGAGGAAGATTTGAACGCCATGCGCGGTTACGGCATGGATGCCGTCAACCTCTGGCGCGTGGTGGATTTCGAACTCCAGCGGGCGTTGCTTCTCGCCGGCGTCGGCTGGGGCCCATTGCCGCGCTCAAGGATAGAAGAAGACGTGGCGGCAGGACGGCTTGTCGTGCTTCGTCCGCAGGGCTGGGCCAATGCGGACCAGGTGTTGAGGGTCCCGTTCGTCATCGCGCGCGCGGCAGACAATCCCACCGGACCGGCAGCCCGATGGCTGTTCGACCGGTTTGCCAGGAACACGGTTGTCTGACTCAACTTTTCTTGCAGTTGAAACCTGAAAGGCGCTGAGTTTATTCACGAATGTATTCGATATCCTCATGGAATCGCCCGTCGCTTCCATCTGGGTGGCCCGCCCCCCGGTCCGCGCGAAGCGCGGCCGGAGGACATGCTTTACACGCGGGCCATGACAATGAAAGGGGGGACATCCGCGGCTCCGCGTCTCCGCGTGAATCTCTTCTCGTTATATTCGCAGTCCTGAGTCCTCACGAATGCGGGGATGACGCGCTGTCGCGCGTCTCGGGGATGACATGATAGGTTCAAGAGGGTTGGATTATGCACGACCCACACGTTCGTCCACGAGTTGAGATCGCTGCGCCAACGCCAAAAGGAGACGTTTCATGACTACAACCGCTCTCATCACAGGAGGAACGAGTGGCATCGGCCGGGCCACGGCGAACAAATTGGCCCAGCTGGGCGTCCACGTCGTGGTCGTGGGCCGCAATCTGGAACGCGGTGAAAAGACGGTTGCCGAAATACACAAAGCGGGCAGGGAAGCAGACTTCATTGAGACAGACCTTCGGGATGCTTCGAGTGCGCGTGCGCTCGCCAGAAAAGCGCTCGAAATTACCAAAGGTCAGGTGGATATCCTGGTCAACAATGCGGGCGTATATCCGTTCGGACCAACACATGAAATGGCCGAGTCGGCGTTCGACGAAGTCTATTCGCTGAACGTGAAGGTTCCGTATTTCCTGGTTGCCGAACTTGCCCCGTTGATGGCGAAACGAGGCAAAGGAGCAATCGTCAATCTCTCGACCATGGTCGCCGATTACGGAGCGGCCGGCATGAGTCTGTATGGCTCGAGCAAAGCGGCGATCAATCTGCTGACGAAAGTGTGGGCGGCGGAATACGGTCCCAGTGGCGTCCGGGTGAACGTAGTGAGCCCCGGACCCACCCGCACCGAAGGGACGGAGGCAATGGGCGAGGGTCTCGAGCGATTGGCGGCCCAGGCGCCGGCGCGACGTTCAGCGACGGCCGACGAGATCGCTGAAGCGATCGTGTTCCTCGCGACAGACCGCGCGAGTTTCATCTATGGCGCGAAGCTCGCCGTGGATGGCGGCAGAACAGCTGTCTGATTTTAGCCGGACAGGAATCTTGGCAAGAATCTGGTGACCAGGAATCTGGTGACCAGGAATCCAGGAAACCAGGAAACTGATAACAGGTGCTCTTGTGCCTTCTGTGCGAATTTCATCAAGATTCGTCATGGCCGGGCCGTTGTCCCGGCCACCCATGAACACGTCTTGTGCCCAGAAGGCTTTTTCGCCGAACCATACCAGCCAACGCTGATGTTCATGGGTCGCCGGGACAACGGCCCGGCCATGACGAAGTTTGGAGGATGTGTAGATGCCGTAGCGCTTGCTCGGGGATGACAAGCTTTGGTTCTGTATGAGCGGATCGCGCTCTGAAGGCGATGACACGTCTCATTGCGCTTGCGTTGCTGTTGCCGTGCGCACTGATGGCGTTTCGCGATGCAGCCGTTCCGTCAGAACCTTCAGATGCACAATGAGGGCGCCGAAATCGCCATTGTCGTCCCCGAGGTAGGCGGTGAACTGGTCGCGCTCTTCGAAGCCGAGCCATACGCCTGCAATGGCCAAATCCGTCACGGCATATCGGCCGTTGTCGTTGGCGACGCGGAGGTCCACTTCGATCGGATCGCCGCGGCTTCCGGCGCGTTCGGCCGGTTCCACAAGCACCGTCTTCACGATGTAATTGTCCGGAGCGGTCTGAATGGTGCCGGTGACACTCAGGCTTTGGCCTGAATAGCCGGAGAGCTGCGACTCGTAGGCCGCAATAGCGTAATTCCGGAACGCATCGACGAACTGGTCGATCTGCGCCGGCGTTGCGTATTGGCGCCACGGTCCGAGCGTGAACAGCGCGATACGCCGGATGTCCGTGAGCGATGTAAGGAATTCGCGGATCTGCGCGCGCCGGTCTGTATCGGACAGGCTGTGATTGTTGAGGATGTCCATTCCTCGCTGCAGATCCGTGCGCACAAACTTCTCGGCCCCCGTTTGGCTGGAAACGGACTGCGCATGGGCGGCCTGCACAACCGGAAGCAGAGTTGCCGGTGCAACAATCAAAGACGTGGCGACAATAAGGACTGCAAGGCGAGTTTTGCTGCTTGTATTGGAGATCCGAGTCATGACAGGCGCCTCCTCCAGGACTACTGCATGTCGTTCACCGCTCCGCCCTCGCTTGAGCGATGCGAGGGCGGTGGCCGAAGCTCAGTAGTCGCAATTGCCGTAATAGTAGTCGTAGTAGCTACAGCCATAGGGATTGTCGTAGGGATCGACGTCTACGCCATACCATCCGGCCCATCCAGGCCCGACCCAGCGGCCGCGTACCCAACCGCCCCTGTGAAAGTCGCCGCGAAACGCGCCACGGTCCGCGCGCACGTCGCCGCGGAAACCGCCATCACCGCCGCGAAAACCACCGGAGCTGCCGTGGAAGCCACCGCCGTGGAAGCCGCCGCCGCCGAACCCGCCGCCGTGGAATCCACCACCGCCGCCGCCATGCATCTGGGCGACGGCCGGTGCCGTCGACACCGCAACGCCCGCGGTTCCGATCAGGCCGGCGACAGCAACGCTTCTCGCCAGCGTCTTCAATGTGTCAGAGAATTTTCGCATCTTCGATCTCCTTTCAATCGGAGGGGCGGATTTCTGCCGCCTGACAGGAGATTTGAGAGCTTGCAAGCTCTTTGATAACCCCCAATATTCGGAAGGGGCTATATGGACATGACGAACAATGGCCCGTCCCCATCTCACCGAACTCACCGCCTTCGTCGCGGTCGCCGAACATCGCAGCTTCACCAAAGCCGCGGCGCAGGCCGGGATCGCCCTTCCGACCATGAGCCAGACGATCCGCTCGCTCGAAGAGCGGGTCGGTGTGCGGTTGTTCAATCGCACCACGCGCAGTGTCGCGCTGACGGAGGCCGGCGACCGGCTTCTGGCCGAAGTTCAGCCGATCGTAGCGGGCATCGATCATGCGCTTGAGAGCATCAATCCGTTTCGCGACAAGCCGATCGGCACGCTGCGACTCGCAGTCGAGCGTTCCGCCTCCAGGATAGTCCTCGCGCGCCCGCACGCGCCGCTTGTCCAGCCGTTTCTTGCGGAATATCCGGACGTTCGCCTCGAAGTCTCCATCGCCGACACGCACAACGATATTGTCAGCGGTCGTTTCGACGCCGGAATTCGTCTCGGTCACAGAATCGAACGCGACATGACGATTCTGCGCCTGATGGACGGGTACAGCATGATTGCGGTCGCGGCTCCGCAATATTTGGCGTCCCGGACGCCGCCGCTCCTTCCGAAGGATCTGCACGCTCACAACTGCATCCGATGCCGATGTCCCTGGGACGGTACGCTATTGCATTGGGTTTTTGCCCAGAACGGCCATCAAACCGAGGTCGCCGTCGACGGCTCGTTCATTACCAACGATATTGATTCGATGCTGAACGCGACGCTGGAAGGAATGGGGGTCGCCTATCTGCCGGAGCCGATCGTTGCCGCGCATGTCGCGCAGGGCCGGCTGGTGCCCCTGCTGGCGGATTGGAGCCCCACGCACCCTGGGGTTTTTCTCTATCATCCCAGCCGCCGCCAGACGCCGATGCCGCTCCAGGTCTTTCTGAGATTCGTCGAAAAATGGCGAAAGCGCAGTCAGCAGGCCGATCGTATCGCGTTGGCAGACGGCAAAACGATCAGGCGCAAGACACTCGATACGGTCGGGGTTTCGGCGTAACGATCGGGGAAACGGTGTGAATCCCAGCGACGCAACGCGTGTGGCCGCGGCCTTTCTTCGCGAATTGCAAATAGGCTCTTCCGGATAATTGCGCTTATCAAATCACCACTCAGCCCTCAGCTTCGTGGTTACGCGGAATGATTCCGCTCACGCGATCACGAGAGTGACGCAGCAACCCGATCACGCTTTGCGGCCCATGCCCTCTTGATGGCCGCGCTTGCGGCCGGCCCCACCCCGCTCCCCAACCGGGCCGGCCGTTTTTTTGAAGTCGAGGCGCGCCACCGCAGCAAAGGACCCAGGATGCATTCCGTGGACCAGGATGAAGGGGAAAATCCGGAATCGTCGCGGTCAGATGACGAGCTTCGATTTCAGAAGGATTTCATCGCCCTGATCCCGCATTTGCGTGCGTTCTCCCGCCTCATGTGCAGGAATCGGGAAATCGCCCAGGACATGGCGCAGGAGGCGCTGGCAAAGGCGTGGCGTTCGCGTGGCCATTTCGAACCCGGATCGAATCTGAAGGCGTGGCTCTTCACGATTCTCCGCAACGAATTTTATTCCTACGGGCGACGTGCAGGCCGTGAACTGGAATGGGACGAAGAACTGGGCACAAATATCCGTGCGCCGTCACACGCCCAGGAGCACGCCATGGCGCTTTCCGACCTCGTCCGGGCGCTCGGCGCACTGCCTGGACATCAGAGAGAAGCGGTGGTCCTGGTCGCCGCCGGCGGCTTTTCCTATGACGATGCTTCGAAGATTTGCGGAATCAGGTCGCAAACCCTGAAAAGCCGCGTTTCGCGTGGGCGTGCGAGCCTTTTGAAACTTGTCGATGGGGAAAAGCCGCTTCCGTCCAGATCGCCGGCGCGCGCAACGGAAGCAGTGGAGAATGTTCTGGCGCAATTGAGCACGCTCTCGTCCGGCGTCGCGCGCCGCGCCGCCCACACGTGATGGCGCAAGGCCGGAGCGCCGCCGCGGAGGCGCGGGTCGCCCTTCGCCGGGCTCGCTCCTTGTCATCGAACCGCCGCACAGACGACACAGGTCTGAAACATCCACGGCCTAGTCTGGGTTTGTCGCGCGGGGGCGGCGACTGAGACGCCAAATTCTTCTTCCAACCAAACCGAGGCCACCATGCGCACTGCCCGAATCCCGACACGTCGGGGACCGCTTCTTGCTGCCTGCAGCGTTCTCGCACTCTCTGCCTCCGGCGCCATCGCGGCGCAGCCGGCCCTGCTTCCGAACTCGCTCGTCATCAGCAGCAGCACCTATGATTCGACGCAGGGCGCAATCGCCTCGCTGATTGTCGGAACGACGCTGCCCAATACCAACACCGCGACCACCATGGCGGTCGCCGGCAACGACTATGTCAATGTCTGGAACAATGCGTCGGTCGATGCGAGTTTCGGCGTGACCTCCGCGATCCAGCTCTCCAATATCGAGCCGCACAGCGGCCATGTTTTCAGCACGCAAACGGTTCCCGCCAGTCAGGTAGCCACAAGCTTTTCCTCCAAATCGGAGCTGAGCCTTCACATTGCGAACGACGCCTACGGGCCGCATCTCGTGTTCGTCGGCTATGCCGGCGCGGGCGTGGGTGCGATCGACGCGTCCAACTCCGATGCCGTCGCGGGGCAGGACCCGACCAACCCCGTCACCTTCGCCTTCGGCCCGAACTACGCCTTCCCGCGCACGGTCGTATCCATGGATCGCAGCGGCGTGTTGTCATACACGCCGACGATTGACTATGGCGGCAACAATGGCCGTTCCGGATTGTTGGGTTCGAACGGGCTCTATTACACGGTCGGCAATGCCAACAACGGCAATTCCAGCCAGTTCAACCAGGGTCTTACAAATCCGGACGTGACTGAGACGACCGGCCTCGAAGCGATCACGCCGATCAACGCCTCGTCGTCGAACGTCACGATACCACCGGGCAATTCGGCCGAAGTGGATCCTCTTCTCGATTTCACATTCAACGGCAAGCTCGACAAGGCCGGCAAGGACGACAATTTCCGCGGCGTGACCGAATATGGCGGCGCGCTCTATTTCACCAAGGGCAGCGGCAGCAACGGCATCGACACGGTGTACACGGTCCCGACTCTTCCCTCGCTTGCGAACGCCGGCTCGACGACGATCGGCATCGTGCCGGGCTTTCCGACCGATTCGGCCAAACAGACCGGCGGCAACTTCACCCCCTTCGCGGTGTTCTTCGCCAATGCCACGACCATGTATGTGACGGACGAGGGCACCGGAAACACGACCGACCTGACGAGTCATGCGGGGCTGGAGAAATGGAGCCTCGTGAACGGAACGTGGCAACTCGACTACGTGCTCACCAACGGGTTGATCGGCGTGGTCGACACCAACCTGAACGGCTATGACGGGCAATGGCCCGACGTGACCACGGTCGGCCTGCGCAATCTCGCGGGCCAAGTCAACGCGAACGGCATGGTGACGTTGTGGGCCACCACCTCGACGTCGAGCGCTTCGGGTGACAACGGCGCCGATCCGAACAAGGTGGTGGAAATCACCGACCAGCTATCGGCCACCACGATCGGTCAGGTGTCCAACGAATCCTTCAACATGCTCGCGGGCCCCACCTATGGCACCGTCTATCGCGGCGTCGCTTATGTAGGCAAATAAATTTCTTCAGGATTGCGCAGACGCGGCGAGTGCAAGTTCGCGTCTGCGCGTGGCGAGCCAGTAGTGCACCAGACCCACCACAAGCATCGCCGCCGTCGAAAGTACGATCTTCAGCAATCCGGCGATCGGATGCGCATCGCCGGTATTGGGCGCGAGCGAGCAGGCGATGGCGATCAGGGTGGAGATCTGGCCCAGCCACGCGAGGGCGACGCTCGTGCGCCGTCCACCCGGGGGCGCCCATGCGCCGGGTACGGACGGCATGCGCGCGCATTTCAGATACACCGCGAACATGAAGACGTAGGGAATCGCGACGGTGAGGATGCTCATCGCCACCAGAAGATCATAGGCCGCGGCCACGGACGTGCCGGCCTGGCTCAAGATCACCAGCGCGAGCATCAATCCGCCCTGCAGAAGAATCGCTGCGACGGGCGCGCCGGTTTTCGGATGGCGGCGCGCGAAGAGGGGCGGGAGGAAATGATCGAGACCGGCGGCGAAGGGGAGGCGCGCACCGACGCCGAACCAGGCGGTGAAGCTGCCCAGCATGGCAAGCGCGAACAGGCCGAGGGCCAGCGGAGCCATCCCGGCAAGACCCACATGCTGCAACCCGAGGCGCAGCGCATCGGGAAATCCCGCGAGCCGCGTCAGCTCGTTTCGCGGCAACACCACAAGAAACGCCGCGGTCCCGCCGATATAGATGATGAGCGAACCGAGACCCACGATCACCAGCGCGCGCAGAACCGTGCGCATGCCGCCTTCCAGCTCGTTGCGCAGGAACGCCACCGCCTCGACGCCGGAATAGGCGAACAGGATCGTTCCCCAGAGAATGGCGGTATCGAAATTGAGCGGCGCGACATAGGAGGAATGGAAGAAGTTCGTGGCAACGTGTCCGCGCACACCGAGGACAACAGCGATCGCGATGATGATGAACAGCACGGCCCAGCCGCCCGCGGTGCCGAAATTGGGAAGCCATTTTCCGTATTTGAGTCCGGCGAGCTGAACGCCGGTGACAAGGCAGGACATCGCGATGGAAATAGCGAAGCTCGATCCCGCATCTTTCGGATCGCCTCCGAAGGCCGAAAGGATCAGTCCGCTCGTGAAGACGAGAATGGTGGCGAAATAGGGCATGAGACTGATCCAGTAGAACCAGCCGCAGAGAAATCCCGGAAGCGGACCCAGCGCATCGCGCGCCCACGCATAGATTCCGCCCTCGCCCTCGAAGCGCGTGGTGAGTTCCATCGTCGCCGCCGCGAGCGGAATGAAGAAGGTGAACAGCGCCAGAATCCACAAAGGCAGCGACGCCGGCCCCACCGCCGCGGCGACCGCGATCCAGCGCAGCCCCGTGCCGATGGCCAGCGTGTAAAGGGCGGTATCGAGAAACCGCAGCTTCTGCGGCGCGCCAGATTCAGACATGCGAATTACCTGCACGCCGCGACATCAGCGCAATGTTTTCCTCCCCCATCGTGGGGGAGGTGCCGAGCGAAGCGAGGCGGAGGGGGAATTGGAGCGGTGCGCCTCGACTCCCCCCCCCGTCTCGTTCCGCTTCGCTACACTCGACACCTCCCCCACGATGGGGGAGGAAAAGTAACGTGCGGGTCATCGGAAGTTTTTCTCCACTATACGCAGTTTCGCTTGATCGGTTGCTGACAGATCGAGATGCGAGGCTATTACAATCTGTTTCGTCGCATCGTCCTTTCGGCCCGCGTACCACGACGCCTCGGCCCATTTGAGATGCAGCCGGCCCCAGTTGGGCGCATATTTGTTGGCCTCTTCGAATTTCGCGAGCGCGAGGTCGGAGCGGTTCTTCGCCATCAGCGCTTCGCCCCACAGCTCCAGTGGATCGGCGAAGTGCGGGCCTTTCGCGTTGGCTTGCGCGAATTTCGCGATCGCGCCGTCGAGATCGCCTTTGTGGAAAAGCATCTCGCCCCAGTCGGCATAAGCAAACGGAAGCGAAGGCCCCTGCTTCGCGGCCGCTTCGAAACAAACGGCGGCGGCACTCCACGTCTTCTCCAGCCCGGCGATCATGCCGCGCGTGCGCATGCAGAGATAGCAATCCCGTGGCGTGACGTTGATCGCAGCCTCTGCGGTCGTGAAGTCGCCCGTTCGTGCCAGAGCATAGGCGCGCAAAGGCGCGGCGAAGGTGCGGGCTTTCAGTGCGGCATAGCGGACGGGATAGAGCGTGTGATGCTGTCCAACCGCGGTTGCCAGGATTGCGTCGCCATAGGCTCTTGCATCGGCGGTGGCTGCACTCCAATTCCCGGCGCCTTCATCCGCGAACATCCGCGCTCTGGAAAGCATTGCAGTTGAAGCGTTTCCCAACGCAAGTGCACGCGCAATATCCGCTTGGCTCTCCGCCGTGTCGTGAACTCGGGCGTCAAATTCCGCCCGCTGCAGAAGCGCGTCTGCGGACGAGCAATAGAAGAAGCAGCGATCGTTCCTGGCCCGTTGGAAATCACCGGCAGCCGTATCGCTCTCGAGGGTGGCCGCGCCCATCAGTTCGGAAAACCCGTGCCCCCGGAAGGAAGCAGGATAATCCTCTTCGCTGGTCGTCAGAAGCGTTTGAGCCTCTGCGAGGGCCTCTTCATCGTGCCCAAGGAGCTGCGCGTCGGCCATGATTTCGCGGTGGGAAACCATCATTCTTGGAAAGAGCTGGAGCGAATAGCGTGCGCGAACAAGCGACAGGGGTATGTCGCCCAGCACACCGCGGGTCATTGCCGCCCAGAGCGACGTAAAGCCGGAACGCGCGATCGGATCGGTCGCCGATTGCGCCAGCTGCGATATCGTATTGTACGCCTCCTGTTCGCGCCCCATGGCATCGAGATAAAGGACATAATTGCTGGGATCGACGCCGGCGAAGACGTGCTCCGCCGCCTGTTGCTCAAGCCTGTCGAGGTCGGAAGCCGATCCGCTGAGCACGACTGCACTATCGCCCGTCAGCGCGACTGTGAGCGCGATCCCGCCATCCGTGGTCTTGCGGATATTGCCGCGCAAGGGGCGCTCGTGTCCAAGCCAGGCTTTCAGATACCGCCAGGCCTGCGCGAACGAGATGCCGGTTTCCGGAATCTCGACCTTGATGTCTTCATCGCGCGCGTTGTGGACGTCTTTTGAGCGGGCAAAGGAATTGCCGCTGGCGGTATCGCGGATTGCCGCGATCTTGTTTGTCAGGTCGTCTGCGACGACGTCGCCGGACAAACCATCGGCGGCAAACCCGGGCGGCACCGAAAACGCTTCGACCACGATTCCGTCCGCCTGGCTCGCATTCCACAGGGTTGCTGCCAGGGCGGCCAGGACCAGGAGACCTACCAGCACGAGCATGATCTGCATCGCGCCTTTCATTTGGTCGTTGAAGCGGCGCCAGCGCAGATGCGAGAGTTCGAATGCATTCTGCTCCAGAAGATTCTGCTTTTGCAGTTTCGCAAGCTCTGTCTGCTCATGGAGGTAGGCGCGTGCAGGCCCCGCCATGGAGGCATCGGCGTTCATCGCGATGCCCACCGCGGCCGCATCACCTGACGGACGCTCCCAGATGTTTTCTTCTTCTTCAGCCATGCGAGTCCCGCGCCAGGTCAGCCTTCTCGCCGCTTGAGAGATCGAGACCGGCGGCCGCGGCGAATTGATTTCGCGCCTCGTCCTTTCTGCCAGACCACAACAATGCCTCGCCCCATTTCAGATGCAGGCGCCCCCAGCTGGGCGCGTATTTGTTTGCTTCTTCAAACTTCGTCAGTGCGAGGTCGGAGCGGTTCTTCGCAATCAGCGCTTCGCCCCACACTTCCAGCGGATCGGCGAATTGGGGACCGCGCTCGTATGCGACCTTCAGCATGACGATCGCCGCATCGGGATCGCCTTTGCGCAGGAACATCGCCGCCCAATCCGCATAGGCGAAGGGAGGAGAGGGCGCCACCGCGACTGCGCGTGCGAACCAGTACGCCGCGCCGTTCCAGTTTTTCTGAAGCGAATCGATCTGTCCGCGCACGCGCAGGCAGAGATAGCAATCGAGCGGCGTCGTGCCGATTTCGCGCCACGCGGCGTTCGCCTCGCCGGTTTTCGCTTCCGCAAGCGCCAGCCACGGCCACGCCTCGCTGCGCAGGAATGCTCGTCCGGCAGGTGTCCGGGCCGCCGGCGTTGCCAGGGCCGCTTCGATGTCTGCGCGCGCCGACTTCCAATCGTCCACAGCCACGAACTGCTCGAACTGCGCGAAACGGAAATTCGGGAGCTGCCAGCCGTAACCGGTGATGGCTTCGGCAACGAGATTCGCGTCGCGGCCAACCCCAAAGAGCCGCCGCGAGTGAGCGACGTCGTGGCCGATTGCCGAATCCGCTGCCCCCATGCTGAGAGCAACCGACCGCGAACCCTCGAAATCTGCAACGCCGGCAAGCTTTTCGTATTGCGCAACAGCTTCCCGGAAGTCTCCGAGCTCTTCGGCAATATTCGCATCGCACTGGATTCCGATCACGGCGGCGGCGCGCGGGATGATGAGATGCGCGCCGCTACCGACCAATGCGCTGCGCGTTGCGCGCGATACAAGAAGCTCCCGTTCGTCGTGTCCCGCCCACGCCTCCAGACCTGCAAGATCGGTCAGGGCGAGCGGAAGATCGGGCGCAAGCGCGACAGCTTCGCGCGCCCGGCTCAAGGCTTCCGCGCCATCGCCAACATTCGTCGCGGAAAAGGCCCATAAGGTATAAGCCCATGGTCTTTCGCTTTTGGGACCATCGAGTGCGAGTTTGCGCAGGATTCTCTCTTCCTCCGCGCCGCGCCCATGAACAGTAAGATAGACTGCGTAGCGGTATGGCTGCGTTTGGCCATATATGCTCTCGGCCGCACGCTCGAGAAGCCCGCCCAGATCGCGCTCGCGTCCCGCGAACTCCAGGCTGGAATTGCTGCTCGTGCGAACCGTGAGCGCGATACCCTTTTCCGTGCGCCAGACTTCACCCGAAATATGTGTCTGATGGCCGAGCCAGCCCGCGAGATAGCGATAGGCTTCGCCGATGGAAACGCCGGTATTGGGAATCTCGACCTTGATCTGGCTACCCCAGTCGCTGGCGTAGGTGCCCGGTGCACGGCTGGAATCGGTCTGCGCCTGCAGTTGCGCCAGCCGGTCGAGGAGCTGGCTTGCGACGACGTCGCCGCTCATTCCGCGTTGCGCCATATCCGTGGGCACCCGGAACGCATCGATCACGACGCTGTCGTCATGGGCCGCAGACCAGATCGCCGAAGCGAGCGCGACGATCACGACCATTGCAAAGGCCGCAAGTGTCAGCTCGAAAATGAGTTTCATCACGTCGCTGATGTGGCGCACGCGCAGGGACCAGTGCCGCAATCGATCCTCGCGTTCCAGGTCCACAATCTGCAAATCTACGAATCGGCTTTGCTTGCGCAGGTATCCGCGAGCTTCCTCGGTTGCACTGATCGCGAGCAGCAGCGATGCCGGATCAATGGCTCCTCGGCCCGTCTCGCCGCCTGCACTTTCTTCGTTCATGTCGGCGCTCCCTGCCAGCGGCGCAGCGCCATAGCGTCGTCATGCGAAAGCTCGAGACGCGCAGTAGTGGAGAACTGTTTTTCCGCCTGGGCTCTTTGCCCTGTGTAGTAGAGCGCCTCGCCCCATTTGAGATGCAGGCGGCCCCAGTTGGGCGCGTATTTGTTCGCTTCCTCGAACTTCGCCAGCGCGAGGTCGGAGCGGTTCTTCAGCATCAGCGCCTCGCCCCACATCTCCAGAGGATCGGCGAAGTGCGGGCCTTTGACATTTGCGTCTCTGAACTTTGCGATGGCGCCGTCGTAATCGCCTTTGTGCAGCAACGTCTGGCCCCAATCTGTATAGGCGAAGGGAGGGGACGGCGCCTGCGTTACAGCGTGTGCGAACCAGTACGCGGCGCCGTTCCAGTTTTTATGCAGTGAATCGATCTGTCCGCGCACGCGCAGGCAGAGATAGCAATCGAGCGGCGTTGTGCCGATTTCGCGCCACGCCGCGTTCATGTCACCGGATTCAGCGTCCGCAAGCGCGAGCCAGGGCCACGCCTGCGCCCGCAGGAACGCGCGTCCGCTGGGCGTCGCGGCTGCCGGCGTCGCAAGGGCCACTTCGATGTCCGCGCGTGCCGCCTTCCAGTCGTCCACGGCCACGAACTGCTCGAACTGCGCGAAACTGAAATTCGGCAGCTGCCAGCCGAAGCTGGTGATGGAAGTGGCGACAAGATTTGCGTCGCGACCGTTCCCCAGCAGCCGCCGCGAATCGGCGACGTCGTGGTCAATTGACGCGTCTGCCGCGCCCATGCGGTGCGAGAGCCATTGAGAGCCCTCGAAATCCGCAGTGCCGGCGAGCTTTTCGTATTGCGCAACGGCTCCCCGGAAGTCTCCGAGCTCTTCGGCAATATTCGCATCGCTTTCGATTCCGGTGACGGTGGCGGCGCGGGAAATGATGAGATGCGCGCCGTTCCCATCCAGCGCCCGTCGCGCAGCCCGAGATGCCTGGAGCTCCTGTTCATCATGCCCGACACTGGCCTCGAAAAATGCGAGATCGTTCTGGGCAAGCGGAAGATCGGGCTCGAGTTCGACGGCTTTGCCCGAACGCCGAAGTGCCTCCGGCGTGTTGTCCGCATTCAGCGCGGAATAGGCCCACACAGAGTAGGCCCAGGGCTTTTCGGAAGTAGGCCCATTGAGTGCGAGATCGCGCAGGATTTTCTCCTCCTCCGCGTTGCGCCCATGGCTCGTTAGATAAATCGCGTAGCGGTATGGCTGCGTCTGGCCATAGACGCTCTCGGCCGCACGCTCGAGAAGCGCGCCCAGATCGCGCTCGCGCCCCGCGAACTCCAGGCTGGAATTGCTGCTTGTGCGAACCGTGAGCGCGATGCCCTTTTCCGCGCGCCAGATCTCGCCCGAAATATGCGTCTGATGGCCGAGCCAGCCCGCGAGATAGCGGTAGGCTTCACCGATGGAGACGCCGGTATTGGGAATTTCGACCTTGATCTCGCTGCCCCAGTTGCTGGCGTAAGTGCCGGGCGCGCGGCTGGAATCGGTTTGCGCCTGCAGCTGTGCCAGCCGGTCGAGGAGTTGGCTTGCGACGACGTCGCCGCTCATTCCGCGTTGCGCCATATCCGCGGGCACCCGGAACGCGTCGATCACGACGCTGTCGTCATGGGCCGCGGACCAGATCGCCGAAGCGAGCGCGGCGATGACGACCACGGCGAAGGCCGCAAGTGTCAGCTCGAAAATGAGTTTCATCACGTCGCTGATATGGCGCACGCGCAGCGACCAGTGTCGCACCCTGTCCTCGCGGCGCAGATCTTCCGCCTGCAATCGCGCCAGCACGGTTTGTTCTTCGAGGAACGCATCGGCCTTTTCGCGGCTCGCGACCCCGAGCGCCATCCAGCCACCCGGTCCGCTATCGGTGATGTTCTCGCGCTGCTCGGTCATGTCGGGCGCGCGTTCTTCAATAGTTCGGATTTTTCCGACGCCGAGAGGTCGAGCGCAGATGCCAGCGCGAACTGCTTTTTCGCTTCATCGCGCTTGCCCGCAAACACCAATGCCTCGCCCCATTTGAGATGAAGCCGGCTCCAGTTGGGCGCATATTTGTTTGCTTCCTCGAATTTTTCCAGTGCGAGGTCGGAGCGGTTCTTCAGCATCAGCGCCTCGCCCCACATCTCCAGCGGATCGGCGAAGTGCGGGCCTTTGAGACTGGCTTCGCGGAATTTTTCGATCGCCCCGTCATAGTTACCTTGCCCGAGTAACACCGCGCCCTGCTCAGCATATGCGAAGGGCAACGACGGCGCCTGCCGCACGGCTTCCGCTAACCAGAATGCGGCACCGTTCCAGTTCTTCTCCGCCGCATCGATGCGGCCGCGCATGCGCACACAGAAATAGCAGTCACTCGGCGTCCTGTCGGCCAGCGCATGCGCGGCGGCAAAATCGCTCATTGCGGCGGACGCATAAGCAGACGCCGGCCAGATCCGCCGGGCGCGAATGACGACGAAGGCATTTCCGTCGATTCCATTCGTCAGCCCTGCCGTGGAGAATGCCCGTTCGACTTCGCTCTCGTGTTTCAAAGCGGAAGCCCAGTCTTCTGCCATGAAGGCGGCCCAGAACCGGCCAACGCTTCGGCTTCCGGTTATGGCGGGGTCCGTGGTTGGCGCGAGCGTATCCAACTCGGAAAGCGCACCGCGACTGTCATGAAGGTCGGCGCGCGCTATGACGACAGCCTCGAGCGACTGCTCGACCGACTCGCTGTAGTCGGGGAGCTCGGCGGCGCTCTGCCAATGCGCGGTCGCCGCTCCGAAATCGCCGAGCTCCGCCGCGATGGAAGCCTGAACGCCCGGAAACAGAATGTCGGCGGACCGCTCCGTCAACTCGACGCCGCGGTTCGATGCAAACAGCGGCAGAGACCGGCGGTTCGCCTTCAGGGCCTCCTCGTCGTGTCCCAGCGTTGATTCGTATTCGCCGATATTGCTCCACGCGAGTGCGAAGTCCGGCTTGAGAACGGTGATCTTCCGGTATTCCGCCACGGCGGAATAAAGGTCGGCAAAGGCTGCCGCGTCCAGGCTTCCAACGCCATTTAATGCCCAGGTCCGCTCCGAGACGGTCGTGCCTTCCCTGGCAAGCCGCAGCAGAATATTCCGTCGACGGCCCGGTGGCTCCCGGCCGATCATGTAGATGGCATAGCGATAGGTTTGTGTGTGATCGTAGATCGCTTCGGCCGTCTGCTGCAGAAGCGCATCGAACTTCGCTTCCGGGCCGGAAGCCGTGTTGGCGCTTGTGCCGCTTGCCCGTGCCGTGATCGCGATGCCATCAGCCGTTCGGAAGACTTCGCCGGTAATCCGCGTCTGGTGTCCAAGCCACCCTTCCAGAAACCGATAGAATTCGCCGATCGAAATGCCCGTGTCGGGAATCTGCACCTTGATGTCGTCGCCCCAATTGTTGACGTAGGAGTTCGCCGGCCGTGCGCTGTCGGTTAACTCCTGCATGGTGGCGAGCCTGTCTTCGAGTTGCGAGGCGACAGCTTGGCCCGTGAGACCCCGCGCAGCCATATCCGGCGGTACCGAGAAAGCCTCGATGACCAAGCTGTTGTCGCGCGACGCAGTCCAGATGGCTGCAGCGATGCCTGCCGCCATAACCAGAAAGATGAAAGCGAGCGCGATTTCGAATCCGGCTTTCATCACTGCGCTCAGATTGCCGAAGCGCAGCGACCAGTGCCGCAACCTGTTCTCGCGTTCCAGATCGCCGATTTCCAGATCGAGCAGCCGTGCCTGCTTTTCCGCGACGATCCGCTGCTGGCGGAGGTATTCGCGCGCCTCCGCGCTGGCGCCCGCGTCCGACAGGGTCGCGCTGAGGGCGGCGACGTCTGGCTGTTCAATGCCGCCGTGCTGTGGACGTGAACTTTCGTGCTCAGCCATGTGTGCCAATTCTTGACAGATCGCTTCTGTCGCTCGCGGAAATATCGAGAGCCGATGCGATTGCGAATTGCTTCGGCGCTTCGTCCCTGTGTCCCGCGTAAAACAGCGCCTCGCCCCATTTGAGGTGCAGGCGGCCCCAATTGGGTGCGTATTTGTTTGCTTCCTCGAACTTTGCCAGCGCGAGGTCGGAGCGGTGCTTGGCCATCAGCGCTTCGCCCCACATCTCCAGGGGATCGGCGAAGCGCGGGCCTTTCTGGTTTGCGAGCGTGAACTTCGCGATCGCGCCGTCGTAGTCGCCATCGCTCAGCAGCATCGCGCCCCAGTCGGCGTCGGCGAAAGGCAGCGACGGTGCGTCGTGGATCGCGCGTGCGAACCAAAATTCCGCGCCGTTCGGGTTCTTCTCCAGAGCGTCGATATCGCCGCGCGCGGTTTCACACGGGACGCAATCGCCGGGCGTCCTGTCGAGCGTGGCATGGGCCTGGGTGAATTGGCCCGTCCGTGCCTGCGCGACCGCCAGCAACGGCGCAACCTCGGTCGCATAGGCAAGCGCGGCCAGGCGGGGGCTGACGTTGAGTCCACGGCGCACGTAGAATGAGCGCATGGCGCGAGCCTCTGTCAGGGCCGCTTGCCAATCTCCGGCTGCAACGTCGATCTCATAGCGGGATTCCCGCACATCGTCCGGATAAGTACCGGGTGCCGCCTGCCCTTCGGCCAGCAGACCTCGTGCCGCCGCCACATCGTGCAGCCGCGCAAACAGCGCGCTCTTCGTCACCAACAGACCTGTAAAGTTGCAGGTGTGAGAACAGACCCAATAGGTCGCGTTGGCGAAGTCGCCGGTGAGCAGCGCGACCTGCGACGCCGCCTGCTTGCGCATCTCGTCGAAGCCGCCATGCTGGTGCGCCGGGAGCTGGTCCTCGTTGCGCAGGGTGAAGATGAGGCGATCCTGGGCGAGACGCGCTTCCTCGTGACCGAGATAATAGTCGTAACGCGCCGTCATCACATGCAGCACCGCGAGCTTCGGATCGAGACTGATGCCGATGCGCGCGCGGTCGAGCGCGAGTGGAATGTCACCCGTCGAATCGGCGGTCATGAGGCTGAACAGGGCGTAGGAATCGGCGTGCAATTGACCCTGGCTCTCGGGCACGAAGCGCTCCGCTGCCGCCAGCGCGTCGCGGGTGCGGCCTTCAAAGCTCAGATAGTTGATGTGGTTGACGGGATCGAAGGCACCGAACACGTCTTCCGCCGCGCGCGGCTCAAGTGCGGAAAGATCGGATGCAGCACCTGTTTCCGTCATCGCGGCCGCGCCATCCGGCGACGTCGTCAGCGCGATGCGTCCGCCGCCAAGTTCGCGCACGTTGCCGGTGAGATGGCGTTCGTGACCGAGCCAGCGGCGTAAAGTGCGCCAGACTTCCGAGATCGACACACCGGTTTCCGGTATCTCCACCTTGATATCGTTGTGCCTGTCGGCGCTCACGTCGCTGGAAATCGAGTATGAGATGTCCATCGCGGTCTTGCGGATGGATGTTACTTTGCTGGTGATGTCGCCGGCGATGACATCGCCAGTGGTGCCGCGGGCTTCGAAGTCGGGCGGCACAGTGAACGCGTCCACGATCAGACCGTTGGCGAGGCTCGCGTTCCACACCGTCGCACCGACGCCCATGACGACCAGAAGCCCGACGGCGACCACCATGATCTGCATCGCGCCCTTCATCTGATCGTTGAAGCGGCGCCAGCGCAGATGTGACAGCTCGAATTCGTCCTTCTTCTGCAGCGCGTCGATTTGCAGATCGGCAATGCGGCTCTGCTTGCGCAGATATTCGCGTGCTTCGTTGCTTTCACGGCCTTCTCCGCTCAACGCGGTCTGCGCTGCCAGCGCATTGGTGTCTTCGGAGCGAACTCCGAGTTCGTCTTCAAAGTCGTCAGTCATGGGTTTCGGCCATTTCGCATGGCGCTGCGCTTCCCTTCCCCGCTTGCGGAGGAGGTGCCGAGCATGGCGAGGCGGAGGGCAACCGTGACGTATCGACTTCCCCCCTCCCCAGCCTTCGGACGAACCTCCCCCGCAAGCGGGGGAGGAAAATGAGCGCGGCGCCCCTCACAGCCCTTTCTCCATTTGGCGCAGTCGATTTCTGTCGGCAGCTGACAGATCGAGTTGCGCTGCAATCGCGAATTGTTTCCTCGCTTCATCCTTCTTGCCCGCGTAAGCCAGTGCCTCGCCCCATTTGAGATGCAGTCGGCCCCAGTTGGGCGCGTATTTGTTTGCTTCCTCGAATTTCGCCAGCGCGAGGTCGGAGCGGTTCTTCGCCATCAGCGCCTCGCCCCACATCTCGAGCGGATCGGCGAAGTGCGGGCCTTTCTGGTTTGCGAGCGTGTACTTCGCGATCGCGCCGTTGAGATTGCCTTTCGCCAGAAGCATCTCGCCCCAGTCCGCGTAGGCCAGGGGAACGGACGGGCCCTGGCCTGCCGCTTGCGCGAACCAGAATTCCGCGCCGCTCGAATTTTGTGCCGCTTCGTCGATCTTCGCACGTGCGAGGAGGCAGGGGTAACAATCTCCAGGTGTTTGCGCGATCAGCCTGCGAGCGAGTGCGACCTTTCCGCTGCGAGCATTCGCCACCGCTGCGAGCGAAGCGTAGTACCAAAGCCGGAACGCAGGCTCGCCTCTCGCGATCGCGAGCAGCCGTTCGCCGGTTCCGGAGGCGGACGCCCAGTCGCCGTCCTCCGCTTCCAGCTTCAGCTGCGCAATTGCGAGTGCTTCCGCGATTCGCTTCTTCGTGACGGAGTCGAAGGTGGCGATAAATGCCCCGCTGCCATCAACCTGTGCCAGGATCTGGCGGCCAGCCTTCGGATCGTGTGATTCAATAAGCGCCGAGGCGAACAACAGCCGATCGGGAATGAGGCTGTCGGCTGCATACAATTTGCGGTCGGTTTCGAATGCGAGGCTTCGCTCGCGAACGGAATCTGCAAACGCTCCCGATATCTCGTCGGATGCCGCGCGGCCGAAAAACCTGTCGAACTCCAGCCGGTCGTGATCCGTGTCCGTCTGCGGATAGTGCGTGAGGATCTGCTGGTCCGTGTTGAAAGCGTCGAGCGCGGCTTCGTAGCGGCCGAGCCAGAAGTTGAAATACGCAAGATCGTTCCATGCCGTGTGAAAGTAGGGATGTTCGGAAACCACTTCATGCAGCAGGTCCAGCGCCTGCCGGGATTGACCCTGGAAGCCGAGAATTGCGGCCCAGCTTTGCAGCGCCCACTTGCGATCTTCGCCGTTTCCGGTGACGGCGAGGTTTTGAAGGGCAACAAGCGCTTCCTGCGTTCGGCCGGCACGCCTCAGGAAATTGGCAAAACGGTATGGTTCGGCAACGGCGTAGGCGCCTTCTGCTGCCCGTTCGATCAGATCCTCGACCTCGCCTTCATTCCCCATCGTGGTGACGGCGGGTTCGTCACCCAGCGTGACCACGAGAGCAACGCCCTTTGTCGTGCGCACGACCTGGCCGGCAATATGGGTTTCATGGCCGAGCCAGGCGCTCATAAGGTGCTGCACCTCTGAAAGCGAAATACCGGTTTGCGGGATGTCGAGCGCGATTTTCGCATCATTGCTGCTGCGATAGGATCGGCTCGCGCGCGCCGACTGCGAATGGCGTTGAATCCGTTTCAGCCGGTCGAGGAATCGGCTCGCCAGCGCTTCGCCGCTATACCCGCGCTGCTGCCAATCTGGCGGGACGCTGAAGGCATCGACGACGAGGCTGCGATCGTTCGCGGCGCGCCAGGCCATGATGCAGAAAACAAGAACGACCAGCACGATCAATGCGCCGAGCGCGACCTCGAAGATCGACTTCGTGAAATCGCCGAAGCGCCGCCAGCGCAGATGGGAAAGCTGCAATGGCATCTCATGGCGCAATTGTTCGATCTGCAGGTCGGCAAGCCTCGCCTGACGCGCGGCGAGAAACATCTGCTGGTCGAGGAAAGCGTCCGCCTTTTCCCGGCCGGCGGCACCGAGCACGGCCCAGGTCGCCGCTTCGGAACTGGCGCTCGAAGAGGCCGCGCTGCTCCCTGACCATTCGGCATCGTCAGCCATGCGATGCCTTCACGCGAGCGAGTTCGCCTGTGTCGGCTGCGGAAAGATCGAGGCTGGATGCGAAGTTGAATGCGCCGGAATCGGCGCGCGTTTCCTCGCCGTTCGAATGATCTTCTGACAATGCCCCGGCCCCTCTCTGCATGCATCGGGTGGACGCAGGCAGCTTCGGCCAGGAGCTTACGAGCCTGTACGCAGGCTGTCACGTCCGGCGCGGTGCGACGCCGCCGCGTTGGCGGCTGGGCCCGGCGGGTGTAGAAGTCCGGTGTCTGCTGGGGGCGTGTCATGACTGAGGCCGTGCCGGCTTTGCCGGTAAAGATCCGCGAACTGCACAGCCATCATTTCGATTCGACGATCTGGAACGGCTTCAGGTTCCGCGACGACGATATCGTCATTGCCACCTACGCCAAGTCCGGCACGACATGGGTTCAGCAGATCATCGCGCAACTCATTTTCGAAGGCGCCGATGACCTTCCCGTTGCGGAGATGTCGCCCTGTCTCGATCTGCGCGTGCCGCCAAAGGAGATCAAGATTGCGGCCGTCGAGGCGCAAAGCCATCGCCGGTTTCTCAAGACCCATCTTCCGGTCGATGCGCTCGTGTTTTCGCCCAGGGCGAAATACATCTACATCGCGCGCGACGGACGCGACGTGGTGTGGAGCCTCTACAACCACCATGCCGCGGCAAACGATCTCTGGTATCAGGTGATGAACGACTCGCCGGGCCGCGTCGGGCCGCCGATCGGCAAACCGCCGGAATCGGTCCGGCAATATTTCCTCGAGTGGCTGGACCGCGACGGTTATCCGTTCTGGCCCTTCTGGGAAAACGTCGCGTCCTGGTGGGCGATACGCCGCCTTCCCAACGTCATGCTGCTGCATTTCGCGCAGCTCAAGAATGACATGCCGGCGCAGATCCGCCGCATCGCCGAATTTCTCGATATCCCGGTCGGGGGGCCGTGTTGGCCTGTGATCCTTGAACATTGTGGCTTCGAATACATGAAGGCGCACGCTGCAAGCACGGTTCCGCTCGGAGGCGCGCTGTGGGAAGGCGGTGCAGAAACGTTTCTGCACAAGGGCACGAATGGCCGCTGGCGTGACTTGCTCAGCGCCGAAGATTGCCGCCGCTACGAAGAGATGGCGCGAGAAAACCTCGGCGAGGAATGCGCCCGCTGGCTCGCGACAGGAATACAACCCTCTCCGTGAGGGCTAAATGCCCCTGGTCCGCGCGAGGCGCGGCTTGAGGATCAACTCCACGGGCGCAGGGGTCCGCGCGCTTGCCCCATTGCTGCCTTCAAGTCGTGCATATTGCGCGGACGAGCGGGCAACGGTGGAGTTGTTTCTGTGACGATATCGAGAGCCTGGATTTTGCCTGCTGCCGCCTTGGCTGTTTGTGCAGGCGTTGCCTGTTCCGGAGAAGCCCTCGCACGGGTCTCCGTCATCACCATGGATCGCGCAATCCAGATTGCACTCAAGGCGCGGCCCGGCGCGATCACCGCCAAGGAACTGGAGCGCGAGAAGGGCGGCAGCGGACTGCGCTTCTCATTCGACATCAAGTCGGGCGGCCGGACCTATGAAGTCGGCGTCGATGCCGCGGACGGCAAGGTGCTCGAGAACGGCCCCGAAGGCAAAAACCCCGACTAGCGGGGTTTACACTTCGAAGATCACGCCGCTCTCTTCGCGCTCTCCTTGAGCAATCCTAGCCGGAGCAGGCTTTCAGCGGTGGCGATGATGGCTTCCTCGCGCGGGCGTGGCGCCCAGCCGAGCAGGCGCTTCGCCTTCTCCCCGCTGGCGTTCTTCACCTTGCCGAGTTCGGGCAGAATCTGTTTGATCGCCGGATCGCCCAATGCCGCGAGGCGCACCACAAAGTCGGGAAGCTGCCGCGTCGGCACGCGTTTCGCTGCCGCTCCCAGCCGTTCTTTCAACGCCATCGCAATTTCGCGGATCGACATGAAATCGCCGGAGACGGCGAGGAACCGCTCGCCTTTCGCGGTGGGGTTGGTCATGGCGCGGATGTGCAGATCCGCGACGTCCCGCACATCGACGACGCCGAAGGTGAGCCGCGGGACGCCGGGCATGGCGCCGTCCATCAGGCGCTGCACGAGCAGGATCGACGTCGAATAATCGGGACCCAGCACGGGGCCGAACACGCCCACCGGATTGACCACCGAAAGCTCGAGGCTGCCGCCTTCGCGCGCGATGAAATCCCAGGCGGCGCGTTCGGCGAGGGTTTTCGATTTCGCGTAGGGCTGAACGTCGGGGGCGTTCGGGTCCGTCCAGTTTGTCTCGTCGAAAGGTACGCTTCGCGGCGTCTGCCCATAGCCGATCGCCGCAAAAGAGGACGTGAGCACCACGCGCTTCACGCCGGCGTTGCGCGCGGCGCGCAGCAGACGGAGCGCGCCTTCGCGCGCCGGCACAATCAGCTCGTTTGCGTCTTTGGGAACGCCTTGCGGAAAGGGCGATGCGATGTGCAGAACAAATTCGCAGCCGGCGACGGCTTGCGGCCAGCCGGCATCGCTTTCGAGATCCGCGGCGACAAACGACACACGCTCGCCGGGTTCGGCGCCGCCCTGCCTGAGCATGTTACGAACATCGCCCTCGCGCTTCAGATTGCGCAAGGTCGTGCGCACGGTATGCCCCGCGGCCAGCAGCTGCAGGATGCAATGGCTGCCGATGAACCCCGACCCGCCCGTAACCAGAACCGTGCTCATCTCCTGCCTCCGATTTTATTTGTGCTTTGATTCTGACGATAATCCGCCGAACCGCCAGCAAGGTAGAAAATTCACAGAGAGGCAGTGAGACACCGAGGAAGTGAGAATTATTGCGCGCCTTTGGCGCGCTATACTTCCTCACCGTCTCATTGTCTCCCTGTGAACCTTCTTTGTCTTGTTACCGCACCAGCACGTGCGGGCCGATGTCGGCGATGGTTTTGCAGCCGGTGAGCGCCATGGTGGCGTCGAGCTCGCGGCGGATGACGTCGATGGCCTTCGCCACGCCCGCTTCGCCGCCTGCGCCGAGACCGTAAACATAGGCGCGGCCGATCAGGCATGCTTTCGCGCCGAGTGCCACGGCACGTAGGACATCCTGTCCCGAGCGTACGCCGCCGTCGAAAAGAACTTCGGTCTCGCCCCCGACCGCCTCTGCGATTTTCGGCAGCATCGCGATCGAAGATGGCGCGCCATCGAGCTGGCGTCCGCCATGATTGGAAACCACGATCGCATTGGCGCCCGTGCCGACGGCACATCTGGCGTCTTCCACGTCGAGAATGCCCTTGATGATCAGCGGCCCCCGCCACAGCTTGCGGATCCATTCCAAATCTTTCCAGCTAAGCCCCGCGTCGAGCTGTCCGCTGACCCAGTGCGAGAGCGATTTCACGTTCGTCATTCCCTTAAGATGTCCGTGGAGATTTCCGAACGACCGGCTCTTGCCGCCGAGAATACCTGTCACCCAGCGCGGCCTGCGGGCCATGTCGAGCAGATTGCCGAGCTTGAGCGAGGGCGGCACCGAAAGTCCATTCCGAATGTCGCAATGCCGCTGGCCGACCACGGGCAGGTCGACGGTGAGCATCAGCGCGCTGCAGCGGGCGGCCACGGCGCGCTCGAGGAGCGCATGCGCGAAGCCGCGATCCTTCGTCACGTAAAGCTGGAACCAGAATGGTGCGCCTGCGGCTTCTGCCACGTGCTCGAGCGAGCAGATTGAGAGCGTGCTAAGTGTATAGGGAATGCCGGCGGCCTGGGCGGCGCGGCAGGCGAGAATTTCGCCGTTACCCCATTGCAGCCCGCTCATCCCGACCGGCGCAAGCGCGAGCGGAATCGCCACCTTCTGCCCCAGAATTGTTGTCGAGGTGTTGCGCTCTGCGACGCCCACCATCACGTGCTGGCGAAGCCTGATGTCTTCCAGGTCGGCGCGGTTGGCGCGCAACGTGTCCTCGGAATACGAGCCCGCCTCGACGTAATCGAAGAAGGCGCGCGGCACCTTCCGGCGCGCAATCCGCCGCAGATCCTCGATACAGGTGACGTTCTTCATGCGGGTACCCCAAACCCCATTACAATGACCAGCTGGGGTTTGGCAAAAATGTCGCTCTACTGGGGTGGGGGGCCGTGCCATCCCATCGGATTGCGGGCATAGGCCTGCAGGTCCTGCGAGCGCTGATAGCTCTGCTGGATTTGAGTGTTGATGCTCGCGGCCATGGCACGCTTCATCTCCGCGTCGTCAATCGGGGCCACGTGCGGTTGGATCGGCACAAATGTGGGGAGATCGTGCCGACACCCATGCGCAAACGACAGCGGATAATCAGGATCACAGGACGACGAGCCAATATTGATCGGCGCAGTGATTGGCGCCGACAAGACCTTCTGCATCATGTCCGCATAGATCTTCTGCGGGTTGAGATCGTCGAGACTGAGACCGATACTCAGCTTCGCCGGATCGACGCCCAGCGCGCGCACGGCCGACGGGAACGTGAGTCCCTGCGGGATGAGCAAAGACGCCACGGTCACCGACGCCGCGCCGGCTGCCGCCGCGGCAATGACAAGAAATCCAAAACGCATCGAGGCCCCTGGAGCCCGTTCCGCCGTCATCCTAGGCTGGCAGGCTGAACGGGCTATGTACGAGACAGATAAAATGCTGCGCGGCGGACGCCGATCAGGCGGCGAGCTGCACCAGGTTGATGAGGTTGCCGCACGTGTCGTCGAAGACCGCCGAAATGATCGGACCCATGTTCTTCGGCTCGCCGCGGAAGCCGACGCCTGCTTCCTTGAGGCGCTTGAACTCGCTCGCGATGTCGGTGGTAAAGAAGGCGGTGGACGGAATACCGGCTTCGTACCGGGCTTTCTGGTAGACGCTCGAAGGCGGAAACGCCGCAGCCTCCAGCAGAAGCTCCACGCCCTCCAGGCCGTCCGGAGAACTCACCGTCAGCCAGCGATACGGGCCCATGGAAATATCGGCTTTTTTTGTGAACCCGAGTTTCCCCGTATAGAATCGAAGCGCGTCGTCCTGGTTTTCGACCGTCACGCTGGCGAGCTTGATCTGCATGGTAACTCTCCGAATGTTTGCGAGCTATCCTGCAATCGGACGGCTCTCCTATCAAGACGAACATCACGCCCTCGAACCGACACGGACCGTGCGGAATTTATTGCAGTGCCGAACCATGGCTGAAACGGTATTCACGGGTGGCCCGGACAAAAGCCCGGCATGACGATGTTGGGCGTGAGGTTCTTCTCCACTAGAGCGGCAACGCGCGCATTGGCGCAAAATCTGTTCGCGCAGAACTACTCTTGCTAAAAAAATATCGTCATGGCCGGGCTGTTGTCCCGGCCACCCAAGAACAACGCGTCAATAAATGAGCGCCCGTCGTCGCAATGGTGATTGTTTCGTTTGACGAAATTGAACGTTCAGTCGCTGGTGACGTCAATGCATCCATGGCAGACACCGTTTTCATGGGTGGCCGGGACAACAGCCCGGCCATGACGAGGTTTTGTTGAGGAACAAGGGAACGGTTCTACGGTAGAGACCGCGTCTCCGCGCCTCCGCGTGAACTATTTGCCGGCAGATTCGCGAGGCGCTGCGTTATTTGAGTCTGATCCACACGATATCCCAGCTTTCGCGGCGCTCGACGAAGCCGGTAATCCTGCCCGAGGCGTCACGCTGGAAGATCTTGCGGATGCGCGGATCGCCCTTAACGAAAAACACGTCGGGCGCTTCCGCATTCCAGATCGCAGGTTCGCGGCCGTTGCGCGTGCCGATCAGCTTTCCGTCCAGGAAGGTGAGTGTGGTGGTCGGTTCCGAATCCTTGAGTCGATAGGTGCCCGCATATTGCGTAAGCTGGCCCGTACTCAGCGCAACCGAAGGGAGATCGGTCTTCTCGGCCAGCACCTGAGCCGCGATCAGCTTCCAGCCGGCGGCACGTTTCTTCCACGTCGTGTTGGTGAGGTATTTGGCGGTGATGGTCTGGCCGAAATAATGCTCGGTCTCGTTCTGGCGGAACAGCGCGACAGCCACACCGCCGTCTTCGTGCCAGGACAAGAGTTCAATCCAGATCGTGCCGCCAAGCCCCTTCGGCAGAGGCTTGATCTCCTTCAGCATCCCAGCTTTGCCCTTCCAGGAATCGTCTTCTTCGGCATAGATCACACCTGCATCGAGATATTTGTCCCACACGGCGGCGTTGCCCAGCGCGACGGCATCGGCCATCTCCTGCATCTGCCGGCTGATGAGCGTCCGGTCATCGCCGATCGCAGGCGACGCGAACAAGGCAAAGACGGCCAGCGCAATTGTCGAACGCATCAATTTCCCCCGCCCGCATTCGGAACGGCGCGCTCGAGTCAGATTAGTGGATTCCCTCGCCAGTACAGTTCAAGTCCGCGTGATCGTAGGTTCCTTTTTGCGCGCTTCGCGCGGAGGAGGAGCCTGTGCAGTGCCCGTTGAGAACGTCATGTCCGTCAAAAAATCATGGGCGGGTTTCCCCGCCCATGATCCAGTCATAACGCCAACTCGCGTGAAGTTTTCTGGCGCGCGTCAGCTCAGAGTAACGGCAGTACCGACCGAGGCGATACCGTTCACGATGACCTGAAGCGTGCTCGCACCCGTCTCGCAAGTGGAAGGAATGTCGAACTTGGCATGCGTCTTGCCCACGGTCCACACGCCCATCGTCGAGAAATTATAGCTGCGTGCGAAGCAGACATCGCCGGTGTTGTTGTTGGTGAAGCGCACGAGCGGGAAGTTCGTGGCAGCCTGCGCATCGTCGCCGTAAGCGCCGCCCAGGTCGAAGCCATTGAACTTCTTGCCGGCGATGGCGTTGCCCGTGCTGCCGACTGCCAGGGTTGTCGCAACGCTCGTGACCTTCGGCCGCCACGCAGCTTTCGGCGATCCTACCGGTGTGTAGACCGAGACTTCACGTGTCGAATCCTGGCTGTCGTCCCATAGAACCTGGCCTGTCGGAAGCACGAGCAGATTGCCGAAATAGGAGGGGTCGTTCGGCGCCTCCGTCGGATCGTTTACCTGCGTCGCCGTCACCTTGCCGGTTCCTGAGATCTTGAATTCCCAGAAATGTGAGGGGGCGTTGTAGACACCGGGGCTTGCCTGGACGAGCACATTTCCGTCAGGCAGTGTCGCCGCCGGAGAGTCCGCGCAATCATATATCGTGGTGCCGACCTTCATCACCGGGCCAGACTTCCATGTATTGCTTGCAATGTCGTAGATGTCGTTGACACCGAGCGACGGATTGCCGCTGAACTGGATGATTGTCCCTTTCGAGCCATAGCTTGGCGTCACCGGTGCCGGGCCGAGCTCTTTGGAGCCATTGGTCAGCAGATCCGGAGTTTTCCCCGTGAGACTCCAGGTCCCCGCCGCAGTGTCGTAGGTCTCGTAGTCGTCGTAGTTGCTGCCGATATTCCACACGTCCACGGTCAGGAGATTCCCACCGGGCAGAGCCGTCCAGCCTTCTTCGCTGTTGCTTCCATAGCCGCTATGCTCCGTCCAGGTCACCGTCGTTCCGGTGATCGAAGCAATTGCCTGATTGCTGTTACAGCACTCGGCGAGCATATAGCTGCCGTTCGGCAAGATGATGCTGTCGGCGTCGCCGATCTCGCCCCAGCCACTTGGCGGCGAGACGGAGGTCCATTTGTTGGCCACCGGGTCATAGAGCGCGCCCGCGGTGCTCTCTCCACTTCCGCACACGTTGTATTCGCCGCCGTTTTCGATCATGCGGCCGTCAGGCAGGATCTGCGTTGCGAAGTAAAGCGGGCAGTCGCCGGACGGCATCGGGGCGATCGCAGTCCAGGTTCCGTCGGTGTAGTTGCCCTTGATGTCCGGCGTGAGCTTGAACCATTGCTGTGTCCCGGCAGCTAACACGAGAACCGTGCCGTCGGTCAGCAGCTGCGGCGCCCAAGGGCCGTACTGCGTGAAGTTGGGAAGGTTTCCTACGTCCGTCCATGTGCCGGATTTGGCATTCCTGGGAGCGACATAGGGAGCTTCATAAGGTCCAATATGAACAGTGGGCTTGTTCGGATCCGGGGGCATCGTCCCGAATTTGTAAGGCCGTAAGACCTGATGCGCGGACGCGCCGGTAGCAAGCGAAACGATCGCGGCGATTGCCACAAGCGAAGCGCCGGTGGCGAGACAGGATCTGATTTTCATGGATACTTCCCCTTGAAGAGCCGTCCGCCAATCGGACGTGCCCGCGTCTTGTGGTTCCGAGGGAAGAATATCGCCTTTCCGGCGCATGCAGAAGCCCGAGAACCCATATTCTTTCCGGTCGAGGTGCGGTCTGGGGGCAAACCGCACCCACGAGGCGGGTTCGGCTCGGTTTTGTTGGGATTGGGACACACGCCTCCCTTCGCGACGATCCATTGCACGATCACCGCAGCATCGGCACCAGCATCCCGACTCTTCGGCTGTAGGCGTCATAGGCCTCTGCGCCCAGTTGTTCGCGCAGGAAGCGCTCCTCGATCTTCGCCGTCATCGAAAAGCCCATGGCGAGGAGGGCGAAGCCGAGCAATCCCGCGGGGCTCGCGCGCACGAGCGCCGTCGTCAGCGCCGCGAAGATGACGCCGGAATAGATGGGATGCCTGACCAGCGCATAGGGGCCCGTATCGATCACCCGATGCCCCTCTTTCAGGGTGACGAAGCCGGACCACAGGCGCCCGAGATGCAGCCGCGCCCACCAGCAGAAACCGAACGCGGCCACCGTCAGCGCGACCAGGCTCCATGCCACCCAGGTTGGCTCATGCCAGAGCTTCGTGGCGAACAGGCCGAGCAGCGTGGAGCCAAACAGCGCCCCGCCCGAGGTGGCGGGTACGAAGAACAGCAACATGACGCCCAGCCCGGAGAGAAGCCGGTGCGCGCCCTGGATGTCCGTTCCCATCTGCGTCTTGGTCTTCGCCGACCATACGACCGCCGCGATCCACGGCACGTACCAGACAAGCCAGACGATGCTGACGGCGAAATCTGGGGACATGGCGGAGACTACGTTCGATCAGCCCGGAATTCGAGGCAGCTGGAATGTGTATCGTTAGCACGCTTCTAATGCAGATGTCGTTTTTATCCTACTCCGGGTCGCCGCCGCCCAAGCCGAACGAGGAGTGCCCGCCTGGCGGTGCTGGAACCAATCGCAAGCCGGAGGGGGCGCATGAAACGCCTTCGACAAGGACTTAAAGTCAGCCGCTTGTGGCCGGCTTGCGGGGCGGTTATCTGCGCACGAGGTATTGGGTTGTGGACAGGAGACTTGAGATGAGAAGCAGCGTCTCGGGATTTGCAGTCATCGGCTTTGTCGCCGCTCTGGCTCTCGTTCAGGCGGCGCCGTCGCGCGCAGGAATGTTCGGCCCCATCACAAAGCCGTCCGGCACTGCCGCAGGGCCGGACCATGCAGATTGCGATGTGGTCGCCGCCGCTTCCGGCATGGACAAGGCGACTTGCGAATCGCTGAACCAGGCCGAGGCCTCGTATTACGCTGCGCAGCACGATCCGGCGGGCGCGAGGCCCGGCGACGACGAAATGACCTGCGATCGGATCAAGGCCGAGTTGATGAGCCAGCCCGTTTCCGCCCCGCCGGCCGAACATGCTGCGGACGCGCAGGCAGCGGCCACCGACTTCCGAACGAAGCAAGCCGCGTTGCAGGCAAAGACGGCAGCAGCCATGGCCACTCTCAATGCCGCGGCCACCGCCGCGACGGCAGCGGGCATGGCAAATCCGATCGCCGGCAAAGCTGCCGACATGGCCGTGGAAACGGCGCGCGAGGCGACGGAAAAGAGCCTCAATGCCGAAGCCAAAGCGACAGTGACGCCGGCGGAACGGAAGATGCTCGCAAGCACGGTTACGGTCATGGGCGACATGATGCCCCAGGTGCAGAACAACCCGCGTCTCGCGCACCTGATCCAGCTGAGCGCGGAAAAGCACTGCCACGGATTTTAAGTCCGTGAAATGCCTTCCGACCGATCTTCGAAAGTTGCTGACGGATAATACATAAGCTGTCGCCGTATTTCCCCTGTTTCTACACTGGGTCGGGTATCATACCAAGGGAGTGAGAGATATCGTGTCGAAATCCGAGTCGTGGCCCTATTTGAATACGCTGTGCGCAAGCGCTGCCTCCAGATGGTAGTAGTTGAGCGCAATCGCGCTCAAGTCAAACGTCGCGTGCGCGACGATCACGGTCCACAGGCGCCTGTGGTTCATTACATACACTGCACCGGTGATTGCACCGCCGATGGCGGCGTTCTCGATCCCGGAAGGTCCCTGCTGAAAGTGCAGGCTGGCAAAGAATGCGGTGCTGAGAAGAACGATGGCAATCCGTGCCGGGGCGCCGTCGCCGAGCAGGCGGCCCAGCCGCTGAAACAGGAAACCGCGAAAGACGAGTTCTTCGCAGAAGGCTGCGCCGATCATCACGTAGAAGATCAGGAAGAGCGCGCGCTTTGGATTGGCGGAGAGATCGCCGATCATCGCATTCACCGGTGGAGCACCCAGAAGCGGCAGGATGACCGCCTTCAGCAGGAGTTTTTCCGCGAGACCGAGCGCGATGCCGATCAGCAATCCGTTCAGCCAGCTACCGGGCCGCACAAGCCCGATTTCGCGCCACGGCGTGCGCGACGCCCACGTCCAGAGAAGCACAAGTAGCGCCGCGCCCGGGGCAAACAGGGCGCTTACTGCGCATATGGCCACAAAGACAAGTGTCCCGAGGGGCCCGAAGCCGCTGAGCCTCCTGGCAATGATATCGCGCAAGGTTGATGGCGTTTCTGTCGCCGCCGGCATTTTATGCATACCTCGAAAGCGCAAGCAGCGCCGCCCATTGTATGCGTTGCAATGGAAACGCCATATCGCCGTGATTGGCCGCACGACTACGAGTGGAGGCGAGCTCAAAAAAACAATAACAAATCCGCGCTAGTTCAGCCCTGTGCACATGGCGCACGGCACCCGTCGCTTGCCGGTCCTCACGCGCGCGCCACAAACGCGTCGATCACCTTCTTCGCCCCCGCCTTGTCGAAATCCACCGTCAGCTTGTTGCCTTCCACCGCGCTCACGCGGCCATAGCCGAATTTCTGGTGGAAGACGCGGTCGCCGCGTGTGTAAGCGGCCGAGTGCGGATCGGTCGTCTGCACCACATGGGCCTGCGCCTCGATGAGGGGCGGGCGCGGGCGTTGCGCGTTCGCGGCGCGGTTGGCCTGGGCGCGCCGCCAGCCTGGGCTCTCATAGGCGCTGGCAAAGCCAGCGTTCTGGGCGTTGTCGCGGAAGCCCACATAAGCGCCGTAAAATCCCTCGTCGACCACCGCGTCGACATGCTCTTCCGGCAGTTCGGTGATGAAGCGCGAGGGCAGGGCGCTTTGCCAAGTGCCGTGCACGCGCCGGTTCGCGGCGAAGCTCACACGCACGCGCTTCTTCGCCCGCGTCAGGCCCACATAGGCGAGCCGGCGCTCCTCCTCGAGGCCGGCGAGGCCGTTCTCGTCCATCGTGCGCTGCGACGGGAACAGCCCTTCCTCCCAGCCGGGCAGGAACACGGTGTCGAATTCGAGTCCCTTCGCGGCGTGCAGCGTCATCAGATTGAGCCGGTCTTCCGTCTCGTTCTGCTCGAGCTCCATGACGAGCGACACATGTTCGAGAAATCCGGCGAGCGATTCGAACTGCTCCATCGAGCGCACCAGCTCTTTCAGATTCTCCAGCCGGCCCGGCGCCTCGGCCGATTTGTCGTTCTTGAGCATGTCGGTGTAGCCGGATTCCTCGAGCACGATCTCGGCCAGCTCCATGTGACCCATATGGCGCGAGGTATCGCTCCAGCGCGCGAAATTTGCGCCGAGTTCGGCCAGCGCGCGCCGCGCTTTGGGCGGCACTTCGTCGGTGTCGGCGATCTCGCGCGCCGCGGTGAGCAGCGGCAGCGAACGCGCGCGCGCAAACGTATGAAGTGCCGCGATGCTCGCCTCGCCGATGCCGCGCTTGGGGCGGTTGACGATGCGTTCGAAGGCGAGGTCGTCGTCGCCCTGCGCGATCAGGCGCAGATAGGCCATCGCGTCGCGGATTTCCGCGCGCTCGTAGAAGCGCGGGCCGCCGATCACGCGATAGGGAATGCCGAGCGTGAGAAAGCGGTCTTCGAATTCGCGCATCTGGAAGCTCGCGCGCACCAGGACGGCCATCTGCGCGAAGAGGTGGCCGTCGCGATTGAGCTGTTCGGCATCGGTGGCGACGGCGCGCGCTTCCTCCTCGGCGTCCCACACGCCCTGCACGCGGATTCGGTCGCCGGCGTCGCCTTCGGTCCACAGAGTCTTGCCGAGACGGCCTTTGTTGGCAGCGATGAGGCCCGAGGCCGCGCCGAGAATGGCGGGCGTCGAGCGGTAGTTGCGTTCGAGGCGGATCACCTTGGCGCCGGGAAAGTCGCGCTCGAAGCGCAGGATGTTTTCGATCTCGGCGCCGCGCCAGCCATAGATGGACTGGTCGTCATCGCCCACCACGCAGAGATTGCCTTCCTTCCCCGCGAGCAGCTTCAGCCACAGATACTGGACAATGTTGGTGTCCTGGTATTCGTCGACCAGCATGTAGCGGAAGCGCGAACGGTATTCGGCAAGAATGTCGGGCTGCGATTTGAGGATGTTGAGCGTGTCGAGCAGCAGATCGCCGAAATCCGCGGCGTTGAGCGATTTCAGCCGCTCCTGATAGGCGCGGTAGAGCGCGCGGCCCTTGCCGAAGGCGAAGCCCTGCGATTCCGCTTCGGGAATCTCGGCGGGCCCGAGGCCGCGGTTCTTCCAGCCGTCGATGAAGGAATACATCGTGCGCGCGGGCCAGCGTTTTTCGTCGATGTTCGCGGCATCGATCACCTGCTTGACGAGACGGAGCTGGTCATCGGCGTCGAGGATGGTGAAGTTGGATTTGAGACCGGCCAGCTCCGCATTCCGACGCAGCATTCGCGCGCCGATGGAATGGAAGGTGCCGAGCCATTGCATGCCCTCGACCACGCCCCCGATCAGCGCGCCGATGCGCTCCTTCATCTCGCGCGCGGCCTTGTTGGTGAAGGTGACGGCGAGGATCTGCCCGGGCCAGGCGCGGCGCGTGGCGAGGATGTGGGCAAGGCGCGTGGTCAGCACGCGCGTCTTGCCGGTGCCCGCGCCCGCCAGCACCAGCACCGCGCCGTCGAGCGTCACCACCGCCTCGCGCTGCGCGTCGTTGAGCCCGGCGAGGTAGGGCGGCTCCGAGGAAAGCACGCGCCTCTGCGCCTCCTCCCCGAACGCAGCCTCGAGCGGATCGATGTAGCGGTTATCGGATGTCATCTTTCATGAATGTATGCCACGCCCCGCGCTTGGGAACATCCCTCACGCGCGCTGAGGCGGTTGATAACCCTCGTTTTTGTGGCCTCTCCCATAATGGGCACGGCTGTCTGGGAAAAGTATGCGGGTTACCCCAAGGCCTTCGAACGCAATGGAACATTTGTAGGTTTCTGGACGCTCCCGAGTCAGGCGCGCGAGTCTGCCCGCGAACAGTTCACGCGGAGGCGCGGAGAACTCGGAAAATAAAGCATCACAAGGAGACAGTGAGCCACCCGGTTTAACCGGGTGGGAGAATTATGGCGCGCCAAAGGCGCGCGATTCGCTGCTCGTCGCCTCACTGTCTCCCTGTGGATTCTTTCTGCCGCGTTCTCCGCGTCTCCGCGTGCCGCCTGCCTCAGCGCGCTGTTCGGTAAAACTGAATCAAATTTTTGATAAGCTGCGCAATTGCCCGCAAATTAATTTCGCGCCGCGTTCGATTGAGCTCGCGAGTTTTTTCGACTAGGGTCTGGCACCGCGGGGCTGCGGGCATAGAGAGAGGATGCTTCTCATGCACGCGCTTCATAAAATGATTCTGGGCTTCGCGGGTTTGGCTCTGCCCGTCATAACTCAAGCACAGGCAGCTACGCTGGTTCCGGTGACTCCGCCTGCCGGGGCTGTGCAAACCATTGTGTTCGGAATCAACAAACACAATGTGATTGCCGGCGCCTGGATCGACGCGAACGATGTCGCCCATGGCTTCATCGGTCCGCTCAATGGAACCTACACGAGCTTCGATTTCGGCGGCACCAGCACGGGAACATTGCCGCGCGCCCTGGACGATGATGGCAATATCGTTGGCTTTGCCGAAGATCCGAGCTTTTCAATAGGCGAGGAATTCCTGCGGCAGGCAAACGGCACGCTACTGCCAATCCAGAAAGACGGTACGCCACTCAACGGCGTCGCCCAGGGGATCATCAAGAAGGGCGAAACGTCGACTGGCGATTATCTGGATCCCAATACCGGCAACAGAACCGGATATCTTGCCACGGATGGCCTGTATCAATCTGATGTCAGCCTGAACCTCGATATATATTCAACAAATCCGCGCGGGCTCAATCATTTCGGAACGCTGGCCGGATTCTATGTCGAGAGTGACAAGGTCACCACGCACGGTATGATTCTGAAGAAAGGCGTTTTGCAGGTCGTTGACGCCGACGACAGCGGCACGACGGTTCTTGAAGACATCAACAAGAAGGAGATCGCCACGGGCCAGGTCTCCGACGCCTCCGGCAATCCGCATGCATTCGTCTACGACAATAAAACCGGCGTGTTCACGACTATCACCGTGAATGACGGCTCTTCCGAGCAGCAGGCGTGGGGCATCAACGACAAGGGGCTGGTTGCGGTCTCTACCGGCATCGGCGCCTCATACATCTACTGCCCGCGCGACGTTCAGTGCCCGAAGGGTGGTCACACGGTCGCCGACGGGCGTTCCTGGAAAGCCCAACCGGGAGCCTCGCTGCGCTACGACAACAATGGACACACGGGTGTAAAAGGGGCCGCGCATGTGACGCACGGGTCGGCTCAGTAACTTTGTTCATCGAAAGATGCTAACGGCTGCGAAGCATAAGCGCTTCGCAGCCGATTTTTTCGACCCCTCACCCAAGCTGGTGAAGTTGAAATGTTTCCTCTCTAACCCCTCTCCCACAAGGGGAGAGGGGATTCCGCGCGCTGATTTGCCGGCGTTGATGCAAGAATCCAATTCCCCTCTCCCCTTGTGGGAGAGGCATGCAGGTACGTGCGGCGAATTCTGCTCAGTGTTGGGTGAGGGGTAGGCTCAGTCGAATGGCGGGTTGATGAGCGTGCCTTCGGCGTCCGAGATGTTGGTGAACACCGCGCGCTCGCCGTCAAGTTTCACGCGGGTCTCGGCAAGAAGTTTCAGTGCGTGCGGATAGAGGCGGTGCTCCGCCGCAAGCGTGCGCGTGGAGAGTGATTCCTCCGTGTCGTCCGCCAGCACCGGCACGGCCGCCTGCGCGATGATGGGGCCGGAATCGAGCTCGGGTACCACGAAATGCACCGTGCAGCCGGAAATGCGCGCGCCCGAGGCAAGCACACGGCCGTGCACGTCAAGGCCTTTGAAGCCGGGCAGGAGGGAAGGGTGGATGTTGATCAGCCGCCCGCGCCATTTTTCGACAAACACATCTGACAGCACGCGCATGAACCCGGCGAGGCAGACAAGGCTTACGGCGGCGCGCGCAAGTGTCGCGTCCAGTTCCATGTCGAATTCTTCGCGCAATCTGAATCCGCCATGGGAGATCACATGGGTCGCAATGCCCGCGCGCTCGGCGAGCGCCAACCCTTCGACGTTTGCCACATTGGAAATCACACACGCGATCTCCGCCGGAAAATCCGCCTTCGCACAGGCATCGATCAGCGCCTGAAGATTGCTCCCCCGCCCGGAGATCAACACGCCCGTGCGCACGCGCGCGGTCACAGCGCGCCTGCGTAACGGACGCGGGGGGCGGCGGAGCCGGGGACGAGTTTGCCGATGGCGCGGCCCGATTCGCCGGCGGCGTTGAACGCATCGATGCAGGATTGCGCGTGCGGGGGCGCAACCACCGCAATCAGGCCGATGCCGCAGTTGAAGGTACGGAGCATCTCCGCATCCTCGACGCCGCCCGCGCGCGCGAGCCAGGCGAAGAGCGGCGCGCGTTCCCACGACGCAAGATCGATTTCCGCGTCGAGACCATCGGGCAACACACGCGGCAGGTTTTCGCTGATGCCGCCGCCGGTAATATGGGCGAAGCCTTTCACGCCGCCTTCGCGAATGGCTGCGAGCGCGCTCTTTACATAAAGCCGCGTCGGTGCGAGCAGGATTTTGCCGAGATTCAGCTCGCGCGCGAACGGCGCGGGCGCGGCGCAGACAAGGGAGGCGTCCGCAAGAATCCGCCGCACTAATGAGAACCCGTTCGAATGCAATCCCGACGAAGTGACGCCGATCAGCACGTCGTCCGCGCGCATCTCTGCAATTTTCGGCAGGACCTGCTCGCGCTCGACCGCGCCAACGGAGAACCCCGCGAGATCGAAATCGCCCGACGCGTAGAGGCCCGGCATCTCTGCCGTCTCGCCGCCGATCAGTGCGCAGCCACTTTCCTTGCAGGCGCGCGCGATGCCTTCGATCAGCACCGCGGCATCGTCGACCGCGAGTTTTCCCGTCGCGTAGTAATCGAGAAAGAACAACGGCTCCGCGCCCTGCACGACGATGTCGTTTACGCACATCGCCACGAGGTCCTGGCCGATGGTGGAGAAATCGCGCGCCCCGATGGCAACGCGGAGCTTGGTCCCGACGCCGTCTGTCGAGGCGACGAGGATCGGGTCTTTGAATCCCGCGGCCTTGAGATCGAACAAACCACCGAAGCCGCCGAGCTCCGCCTCCGCCCCGGCGCGCCGCGTCGCTTTTGCCGCGGGCGCGATGCGCGCGATCAGGGCATCGGCGGCGTCGATATCGACTCCCGCCTGCCGGTAGGTCAGTCCGTTGCGGCGCGATCGATTGTCAGAGGTCATGGACTACGGTCGCACTTTTCCTCCCCCAACGTGGGGGAGGTGAAGGGCCGGAGGGGGGTGTGGGTGTATGCGATGTCCCCCTCCGCCTTGCGTAGCCTGTCCTCCGGCTGCGCTTCGCACAGACCGGGGGCTCGGTACCTCCCCACGTTGGGGAGGAAAAACAACGGGTGGAGAGGGCCAATACATCGGGATCTTCGGCTCAATTGTGATCGTAGTTCGTAGGCGGCGAGCGCCTCGACGGCAAGCCGGGCCAATGCTTCTCCGCCTTTCGCTACTACCCGCCCGCCCCTATAGTCCCGCCCGCCAACAGGGTCCCGCGATGCGCCTTCTCCTTATTATATGTGTATTGGCAGTCGGGCTGGCCGGGGCCTGGGCGACCGAGGACCCCTACACGGTCAGCAATATCCCGGTCGACGCTTCCGCGCCCTCCGCGGTCGAGGCTCAGACGCTGGCCATCAACAGCGGCCGCGACAAGGCGTGGCAGGCCCTCTACCGCAAGCTCACCAAGCAGCAGGATTGGGGGCACCAGCCGGTGCTCGATCCCGTCACCCTCCAGCGGATGATCCGTTCTTATGCAGTGAGCAAGGAGCGTCGCTCCACCACGCGTTTTGTTGCGAGCATGACCTATGTGTTCAACCCGGAGGCGGTGCGCCGGGTGCTCCGCCAGGCGAATGTCGCTTTCGCGGATGTGGCTGTGAAACCGCTCCTGGTCATCCCGATGTCGCCCGGCTACGCGCCGCACACGCCCTGGACGCAGGCTTTCGCCGATCCGCACATCGCAAAGGGAGGCGTGCCGCTGGTGATGCCGCTCGGCGACGCAGTCGATTCCTCCGCGCTCGGCGCGCTACAGTTTGGCAAAGCGAGCTGGCAGGACATCGAGCCCGCCGCCTCGCGCGTGCACGCGACGGAGGCCTGGCTCGCCCTGGCGGAGCCGGGGACGGGACACATCACCATCAAGCTCAAGCGGCTCGGCGCGGGTGCCTCGCCCTCCATTCCCGACGTCAACGTCACAGTGCCACCCAAGACTCCGCCTGCGCAGGCTTATGCGAGCGCGGCCAGTGCGGCCGCGGCCGCGATCATCGATGCGTGGAAAGCACATTCGGTCGTCGATTTCGGCAAGAAGGCAAAACTCTTCGCCTCGCTGCATGTGGATTCGCTTGAGGACTGGAGCGAAATGCTGAAAAGGCTCGGCTCGGCCTCGAACGTCACCAATGTCGATGTCGTCGCACTGGATATCGGCGAGGCGAGAGTGGCGATCTCCTTTGTGGGCTCACAGGACCAGCTGAACGACCAGCTCGCCCATGCCGGGCTGAGCCTGGCGAGCGCGGGCGGCCAGATGTGGCTGAGCCGCGCGGGTTCCAGCGCGGCCACTCCGTGAGCCGCATGCTGAAGCATCTGCCGAACCTGCTGACCGGATTGAGGCTCGCCGCCGCGCCCGCCTTGGCGCTGCTTCTGTTTGCCGGCGCGGATCGCGCGGCGCTCGGCGTGTTTGCCTTCGCGGGGTTGAGCGACGCCGCGGATGGTTTCCTCGCCAAACGTTTCGGTTTCGCAACGCGTTTCGGGCGATTTCTCGATCCGGCCGCCGACAAGTTTCTGATGTTTGCGTCCTTCGTCACGCTCTCGCTGATGAATATCGCGCCACTATGGCTGACCGCGCTGGTCATCGCGCGCGATCTCGCAATTGTTTTCGGGATCCTCGTCGCACGTGTGCTTGCGCTGCCGATCCGCGTCGAGCCCCTGTTGATCGGCAAGGCGAGCACCGCAGTGCAGATCGTCTATGTCGCGCTCGCGCTCGTGCTCCTCACCTTCGGCCTGCACTGGACGCTGCTGGAAAACATCGTCGCGGACATGACGGCGATCGTCACCGCCGCGTCGTGGCTCGCCTATGCCGTCGTGGGCGCGCGAGCGTTGGCGCGCCGTCCCACCGCCGCGTGAGACCATCGCAGCTCCCCCTGCCGCTTTCGCCGACGCCTCAGCTTTCGCGCGCCGACCTGATCGTCTCGCCGGAAAACGCGGAAGCCGTCGCCTTCATCGATTCCTGGCCGGGATGGTCTGTTGCAACGGCAGCGCTATACGGCCCGCAAGGTTGTGGCAAAACGCATCTCGTCACGATCTGGAGCAGGATGTCGGGTGCAACAGTGGTTTCCGCGCGTGGGATTTCCGATAACCTTCCGCGCGGACCGCTCGCGATCGAGGATGTCGATTCCGCGCCGGTGACGCTCGCGCGCGACTCGGTTTTGTTCGCGGCGTTCGAAGGGGCCGACTCCACAGCGCCATTGATCCTGACCGGACGGGAACCGCCCGCATCATGGGCACGTGGGCTTCCCGATCTTGCTTCGCGCTTTGCGGCGCTTGCAGCGTTTCCGCTGCGTGAGCCCGGCGAGGACATGCTCGCCGCACTTACGCACAAATTATTTGCTGACCGCCAGCTTGCCGTGCCCAACGCGGTGATCACCCGCATGCTGCATCTGCTCGAGCGCTCGCCGGGCGCAATCCGCGATTTCGTCGCCCGCGCCGACGCGGCAGCCCTTGCGCAATCGCGCCCCGTCAATCTCTCCCTCCTCCGCGACCTGATCGCGGAGGAGGAAGGAGAGGTCGGGTGACCCCTCACCCGCGCCTGAGCGGCCGCACCGCCCGTACCCTCATCCCTCTCCCACGAGGGAAGAGGGAAATTCCGAGTCCTGCATCAACGCCTGGAAATCAGCGCGTGGAGCCCCTGTCCTTTGCCCGCCTTCGCCAAGGCTACGGCGGGTCTGGTGACTCTCCTTGTCCGCCGAAGCTTTAGCGCAGGCGGATGGGAGAGGGCTTAAGCAGGTGACCTTCGCAAGCGTTCAGGCGTGGGTGAGGGGTTACCCCCGCCATGACAGATTCATATATTTGCTGTAGGCTCTTGCCCATGAATCCAGAAGTAAATGCCGTGGCGGCCCACCGATGAACGCCGAAACCGTTGCCCGCGTGGAAAATCGCCTGCTGCCGCTCGAGGAAGTGCCTGCCGCGGTGGCGGGCGCGTCCGCGCCGACGATCGATGCGAAATCGCCCGATCGCTTCATCAACCGGGAGCTGTCCTGGCTGGCCTTCAACCGCCGCGTGCTGGAGGAAGCACGGAATCTCCGCCATCCGCTGCTCGAGCGCCTGCGCTTCCTGTCGATCTCGGCCGCGAACCTCGACGAGTTCTACATGGTCCGCGTCGCCGGCCTGAAGGGGATGGTGGCGGAAGGCGTCCACTCGAAGAGCGATGACGGGTTGACGGCCGCCGAGCAGATCGCGCGCGTTGACGAGATGGCGGGCCAGCTGATCGCCGATCAGCAGAAAATGTGGGCACAGCTGCGAAGGGAGATGCAGGAAGCGAGCATCGCGGTGCTCGATGCCGCCGAATTGACCGAAGCCGATCGCGCCTGGCTCGACACGGAATTCCGCGAAGAGATTTTTCCGGTGCTGACGCCGCTCGCACTCGATCCGGCGCATCCGTTTCCCTTTATTCCCAATCTCGGTTTCACGCTGGCCCTTCAGCTCGTGCGCAAGCGCGACATCAAGAATGTGACGGCGCTGATTCCTGTGCCGTCGCAGCTCAGGCGATTCATCCGCCTTCCCGGGAATCAAGCGCGCTTTCTTTCGCTCGAGAATGCGATCGGGCTTCATCTGCACCGGCTGTTTCCGGGCTATGCGGTCCTTGGTTCGGGACTCTTCCGAGTCCTGCGTGACAGCGACGTGGAAATCGAGGAAGAGGCGGAAGATCTGGCGCGGCTTTTCGAGATGCTGCTCAAGCGACGCCGCCGCGGTTCCGTGATCAACATGGTATGCAGCGCTGCGATGCCCGCCGATCTCAGAAGCTACATCGCCGAAAAGCTCGACCTCGACAGTTCCGAGATTGTCATCGTCGATCAGATGCTGGGCCTGTCCGACACGAATAAATTGATCCTGAAAGAGCGGCCGGATCTCCAGTTTACGCCCTTCATCGCGCGGTTTCCCGAACGTATCCGCGATCATGGCGGCGACTGTTTCGCCGCCATCAGCGCCAAGGACATCATCGTCCATCATCCCTTCGAGAGCTTCGATGTGGTGGTGCAGTTCCTTCGGCAGGCTGCGGCCGATCCATGCGTCGTGGCGATCAAGCAGACGCTCTATCGGACTTCGCAGGATTCACCGATCGTCAAGGCGCTGATCGAGGCAGCGGAGGCCGGCAAGTCCGTAACCGCGCTGATCGAGCTGAAGGCGCGTTTCGATGAGGAAGCGAATATTCGCTGGGCGCGCGACATGGAGCGCGCCGGCGTGCAGGTGGTTTACGGCTTCATCGAGCTCAAGACCCACGCGAAAGTGAGCCTTGTCGTGCGCCGCGAAGCCGGACAGCTGCGCACCTATGTGCATTTCGGCACCGGCAACTACCATCCGGTCACGGCAAAGGTTTATACCGACCTGTCTCTCTTCTCGACCGATCCCGCACTTGGTCGCGATGCAGGCCAGCTGTTCAATTACGTCACCGGCTATGCGGAACCCGTCGCGCTCGAGAAGATTGCGGTCTCGCCGCTGTCGCTGCGCGGCAAGCTCGCGGACGCCATCCAGGAAGAAATCGGCCATGCGCGCGCAGGCCGGCCTGCTGCGATCTGGGTAAAGCTCAATTCGCTTGTCGATGCACAACTGATCGACGGGCTGTACCGCGCCAGCCAGGCAGGCGTGCGCATCGATCTCGTGGTGCGCGGCATCTGCTGTCTGAGGCCTGGCGTGCCGGGGCTCTCCGACAACATCCGAGTCAAGAGCATCATCGGGCGATTCCTGGAACATGGCCGCGTCGTCTGCTTCGGCGGCGGGCATGGTCTGCCCTCGCCGAAGGCCAAGGTGTTCATTTCTTCAGCGGACTGGATGCCGCGCAATCTCGACCGCCGCGTCGAAGCTTTGGTCCCGGTTGATAATCCGACCGTGCACGAGCAGGTACTCAATCAGATCATGGTCGCGCTGCTCAAGGACCAGGCGCAGAGCTGGCACATGGCCGCGGACGGGACCTATGCGCGCGACGTGCATTCCGGCCGCGAAGATGCATTCTCGGCGCACACCTATTTCATGACCAATCCTTCGCTCTCCGGCCGCGGCCGCGCTCTCAAGATGGCGTCGCAGCGCACGCTCGCATCGATCGCCGCACGAAGGGATTGATTGTGACGGGCAGCGGCTCCGAGGCGCCGGCCGATCTCCGCTGGCCCCCGCCCACGCGCACGAGCCGGGTTCGCGGCAAGCCCTTCGCCGTCGTCGATATCGGATCGAACTCCGTCCGCCTCGTCATTTACGAATCCTTCTCGCGAACGCCCGCCGTGGTCCACAACGAAAAAGCGATCTGCGCGATCGGCCGCGACATGGTCACACGCCGAAGGCTGCACGATGAGGGCATGCGGCTCGCGCTCGATTCGCTCTCGCGGTTCCGCATTCTCGCCGAAGCGCATCATGTGGAACTGCGCGATGCGGTGGCGACGGCGGCGGCGCGCGACGCCTCGAACGGACAGGAATTCGTGCGGCGCGCGGAAGTCGCGTGGGGTGGCCCGATTCGCATTCTCTCGGGCGAAGAGGAAGCGAGGCTCGCAGCACAGGGCGTGCTGGCTGGCATTCCTTCCGCCGACGGACTCGTCGCGGATCTGGGCGGCGGCAGTCTCGACATGGTGACGTTGAAGGCGGGCCAGACGGGACAGGCGCTCACGCTGCCCTTCGGCCCTCTGCGCCTGATCGACGCGGCGAAAGGCGAGCGCGAACGCGCGCGGGATATCGTCGAAGAAGGCCTCGGCGCGGCGAAGCAGCTTGGTAATCTGAAGGGCCGCTCGCTCTATGCGGTGGGCGGAGTGTGGCGAAGCTTTGCGCTGGTCGATATCGAGGAGCAGAACTACCCGCTCCATGTGCTGCACAATTATTCGATCCCGGGCGAGCGCGCAATCAAGCTTTCCAGAGTCGTCGCGCGCCTGTCGCGCAAGTCCTTCGAGAGAATGCGCATCGTGTCGCGGCGGCGCGCCGAAGCGCTTCCCTTCGGCGCCATTGTTCTGGAAGAGCTCCTCGCCGCAACGGGACTCTCCACAGTTGTGATCTCGGCCTATGGATTGCGCGAAGGGCTTCTGCACGCTCAATTGTCGACGGAGGAACGTGCGAAGGATCCGCTGACCGCCTATGCCGCGGCGACCAACGCGCGCATCAGCCGCACGCCCCAGCATGCCCACGAAATGTTCGATTGGCAGGCGCCGCTCTTCCCCGACGAATCGGAGGAACAAAAACGCCTTCGACTCGCGGTGTGCCTGTTCTCCGACATGGGCTGGAGGCGCCATCCGGACGACCGCGCGCTCGGCACATTCAGCCAGGTGCTCACTGCGCCCTTCGCCGGGGCCGATCACCGGACGCGCGCGCTGATCGCTACGGCCATCTTTCACCGTTATTCGGGTGACGAGGATTTCCCGCGCGAGTTCGGGCTGGGCGGCCTCCTGGATGCGGAGGACAGCGCGCTCGCGCGCCGCATCGGCGTGGCCGCGCGGCTCGCCTTCGCTCTTTCCGCCTCGGCCACGGGGGAACTGGCCAATTACGGGCTCAGGCTCTCGCCCAGCCGGGTGGTGCTCGAAGTGCCCCGGCGCCGGGCCATGATTGCGGGCGAACCGGCGCAGAAAAGGCTGTCCGCCATCGCCTCGCTTCTGAGCCGCAAGGGCGATATCCTTGTGGTCTGAAGTTGCTTCGCCCGCGTGAATGGAGCTTAAACACTCCCGCGCGCATCATAGCGGGGAAACATTGATCAGCCCCCGGGCTGAAGGAGAGTCTCATGGGTGCGCTGAGCATCTGGCATATACTCATTCTCGCCATCGTGGCACTGCTGCTGTTCGGCGGCCGGGGCAAGATTTCCGATCTGATGGGCGACGTGGCCAAGGGCATTCGCAGCTTCCGCAGGGGGCTCAATGAGCCCGACGAAGATCGCGCGATCCCGGATCGCCGCGATGAGCCGGTGAAGAAGGATTCGACTCCCTCGGGGCCGTAAACGAGAGCACGTTGCGCTCATATCAACAAATGCATGTCATCCCCGCGAAAGCGGGGACCCAGAGTCCGCGGCGGTGACAGGACGACTTCATCGTGGCGCAAACTCTTCAACGCTGTACGCACTGGGTTCCCGCTTTCGCGGGAATGACACGCTTTTTTGCGAAGCGAATTGATCCTGGCGGCTATAGGGGTCCACAGGCATTGCCATGATCGACCTGAGCTGGAGCCATATTCTTCTTGTGCTCATCGTCGCGCTGGTCGTGGTGGGGCCGAAAGATCTGCCGCGGCTGATGCGCATCGCGGGTCAGTGGCTCGCCAAGGCGCGATCGATGGCCGATCAGTTCCGCAAGAGTTTCGACGAGATGGCGCGGCAATCCGAACTGGACGAATTGCGCGCTGAGCTCGAAGCGTTGCGCCACGAGCGCCCGCTCGCCGATCTCGATCATGCGCTCAATGCGCCCGTTCTGCCGCCGCCCGCTCCGGCACCGGCATCTTCGGAAGTTTCCGCGGAGCCTGCTGTGCCCGGGGCCCATGAGGACGTCAGCGATCCTGCAGAGCACGTTGCTGCGAACGGGCCGTGCCAATGAGCGCGCGCAGCGAGGCCGATGAGGCGGCCATCGAAGCGACCAAGGCGCCGTTGCTCGATCATCTGATCGAGCTGCGCAAGCGGCTCGTCATCTCGATCATCGCCTTCATCATCTGTTTCGTTCTGTGCTTCACCTTCGCGAAGTACATCTACGCATTCCTGACCGCGCCGCTCGCGCATGCGCTGGCTGGACAGCCCAATCACCACCTGATCTACACCGCGCTCTACGAGACCTTCTTCACCTATGTGAAACTCGGCATGTTCGCGGGGCTGTGTCTCTCGTTCCCGATTATCGCCTCGCAATTGTGGCTGTTCATCGCGCCGGGGCTTTACCGCCAGGAACGCAATGCGTTCCTGCCCTTTCTTGCCGCCACGCCTGTGCTGTTCGTGATCGGCGCAGCCTTCGTCTATTACGTGATGCTGCCCTTCGCGATCCGTTTCTTCGTCAGCTACGAAACGCCGGGCGGGCATGGCACGCTTGGCATCGAGCTGCAGGCGAAGGTCAGCGAGTATCTCGATTTCGTGATGACGCTCGTCTTTGCGTTCGGCCTCTGCTTCCAGCTGCCGGTTCTCCTGTCGCTGCTCGGCCGGGTCGGCATTGTCTCGAGCGCGCAATTGCGCAGCGTCCGCCGCTACGCGATTCTGGGCATTGTCGCGCTCTCCGCCGTGGTGACGCCGCCCGACGTCTTCAGCATGATCAGCCTCGCTCTGCCCCTCGTCTTTCTCTACGAGGTTTCAATCTGGTGCGTCCGCCTGATCGAGCACAGGCGTGCCAAGGAAGACGCCGCGCGTGCCGCCGGCTCGGCGCCGTAAAGTCTCTGCTTTACCCGTCGAATCGGCCATGTCATTACCGGTCTTGGGGCCGGGGGCGGCCCGCGGAGGCACATGCACGACATCCGGGCCATCAGGGAGAATCCGGCCCAATTCGCCGCGGGTCTCGCGCGCCGTGGCATGGCGCACGCGCAGGCGATCACCGACGACCTGCTGACGCGCGATCGCGATTTGCGCGCCGTACAAGTGCGGCTTCAGGAGGCGCAGGCGAAACGCAATGAAGTCTCGCGGCAGATCGGCGCCGCGAAGGCGCAGAAGGATGAGACGCGCGCAGCGGCCCTGATGGCGGAAGTGGCGGGGCTGCGCGACCAGATTCAACAGGATGAGGATTCCGAGCGGTTGCAGAAGGGCGCGCTCGACGAAATCATTTCAGCCATTCCCAATCTCCCCGCATCTGACGTGCCCGACGGCGTTGATGAGACGCAGAATGTCGAAGTGATCTCGCGCCGCTTTGGTGCCGCGCCGGCGCTGAACGATGCGCGCGAGCATTTCGAACTCGGGGAGGCACTGGGGCAGATGGACTTTGCCCGAGCCGCGAGAGTCTCCGGCGCGCGCTTCGTCTTCCTTACGGGGATGCTTGCCCGTCTCGAGCGGGCGCTCGGCAATTTCATGATCGATCTGCATTCAAGCGAGTTTGGATACACCGAGATTTCGCCTCCGCTTCTGGTGCGCAGCGAGGCGGTGTTCGGAGTTGGGCAATTGCCCAAATTCGAGGAGGATTTGTTTTCCGCGACTCGCACGATCACGCGGAGCGAACTCCTCCATGCTGCCCTCAAATATGCCGATGTGGCAGATAAGGCCGCGTTCGCGAGTGGAACGATAACATTGGAGTACTTGATCGATAAGACTCTCGAACGGGCGCCACTCAAGGAAGATTACTGGCTCATTCCAACGGCGGAAGTATCGCTGACGAATTATGTGCGCGAAGAGATTCTGGACGAGGCCCAATTGCCGATGCGGTTGACTGCCTGGACGCCGTGCTTCCGGGCGGAGGCGGGTGCTGCCGGAAAAGACACGCGCGGCATGATCCGCATGCACCAGTTCGCGAAGGTGGAGCTCGTTTCCATCGTGGCGTCGGAACAGTCGGAGGCCGAGCACGAGCGCATGACCGATTGCGCACAGGAAGTTTTGAAGCGCCTCGGCCTGCATCATCGCGTGGTGACGCTCTGCACCGGCGACATGGGATTCGCCGCGCGCAAGACCTACGACATCGAAGTGTGGCTGCCCGGCCAGAATCGATTCCGGGAGATTTCCTCCTGTTCGAACTGCGGCGACTTCCAGGCGCGGCGCATGAATTCGCGCTACCGGCCCCGGCAGGAGAAAGCGCTGCGCCTCGTGCACACGCTCAACGGCTCGGGCCTTGCGACCGGTCGCACGCTGGTCGCGCTTCTCGAGAATTGCCAGGAGCCGGACGGATCTATCGCAATTCCGGACGCATTGCGCCCCTATATGGCCGGCGCCGAAAAGATTTCGAAGTAATGCGCATTCTGGTCACCAATGACGATGGTATCCACGCGCCCGGCCTCGCGGTCGCCGAGAAAATCGCGCGCGCGCTTTGTGACGATGTATGGGTGGTGGCGCCCGAGACCGAACAGTCCGGCGCTTCGCATTCGCTGACGCTGACCCTGCCGCTGCGGCTGCGCCAGATCGATTCGCGCCGCTTTGCGGTCACCGGCACGCCGACGGATTGCGTGATGATGGGTGTCGCCGAGCTGATGGCGGAGGCGCGCCCGACGCTGGTACTGTCGGGCGTCAATCGGGGCTCCAATCTTGCCGACGACGTAACATATTCAGGCACCATCGCGGGTGCGATGGAGGGCACGGCGCTCGGCGTGCCGTCGATCGCGCTGTCGCAGGCTTACGGTGTGGGCGGCGGACATGACGTCGACTGGACCTGCGCGGAAACGCACGGACCGCGATTGATCGCGAAGCTGGTGGAGATCGGCTGGCCCGCCGAAGTGCTGATGAATGTCAACTTTCCGCCCGGCGAACCGGACGGCGTGGAAGTGACGGTGCAGGGCAAGCGCGACCTGCAGACCGCACAGCTCGACCGCCGCATCGATGCGCGCGGATTTCCATACTACTGGATCGGATTCAAACGCGTCCGCAGCGATCCGCCCGAAGGCTCCGATCTGAGCGCAATCGCGCGCAGGCGGATTTCGGTGACGCCGCTTCACCTCAATCTCACGGAACTGCGCGAGCGCGAGCGGTTGAAGCCGATGATCGAGGACGCAAACCTCACACGATGAGTGACGACCATCGTCCGATTGCGCTTGTCATGGCGCTGCGCGGGCAGGGCATCACCGATCAGCGCGTCCTGTCGGCGATCGAACGGACGCCGCGCGAGATGTTCGTCGAGGCGCCGTTTCTCAGCACCGCCTACGAGAACATCGCGCTGCCCATCGCCTGCGGGCAGACGATAAGCCAGCCCTATATCGTCGCTTACATGACGGAGATGCTGGCCGTCGAACGCCAGCATCGCGTGCTGGAGATCGGCACTGGCTCGGGCTACCAGGCGGCGGTGCTCGCGCCGCTTTGCCGCATGGTCTACACCGTCGAGCGGCATCGTCCGCTGCTCAAATCCGCCGAAGCGCGCTTCAAGGCGCTCAAGTTGCACAATATTGTGGTGCGTCATGGAGACGGGCAGCAGGGATGGCCGGAACAGGCGCCCTTCGACCGCATCCTTCTCGCCGCGGCCGTATCAACCATTCCGCAGGCGCTGATCTCCCAGCTCAAGCCCGGCGGCATATTGATCGCACCGTCGAGTGGCCCGCACGAATTTGACCGGAATTCCCAGCACCTCGTGAAGGTGGTTCGGACCGATGGGGGTGCAACGCAGGAGAAGCTCATTGCGGTCGCTTTCGTCCCAATGCTGCCGGGAGTGCCGCAGGAGACACGAAAGCCTGACGAGAATCCCAAGTGAACCTGCCGGGTCCTGCGACGTCAGCCCCGGTGTCGCCTGAGGTTGCAATGGAGAGGCGCGCGGCTATAGTCCGCGCCCTGACGGGACAAGTCCTCCCGCCCCCCTCTCGGAATGCTTTATGGATACGTCGTTCCTGATCAATATTGCGCCGTTCGCCGCGATATTTGCCGTATTCTACTTTCTGGTTATCCGGCCCCAGCAGCAGCAGGCAAAGCAGCACAAGGAATTGATCAACAATGTGCGCCGCGGCGACACCGTCGTGACCGCCGGTGGAATTGTAGGCCGCGTTGCAAGGGTCAAGGATGACGGCGAGGTGATGGTGGACATCGCCGACAATGTGCAGGTGCGGGTGGTGAAGACCACGCTGAGCGACGTCCGGTCGAAGACGCCGGACGCGAAGCCGGACAAGGGCTGAAAGGCCAATGCTGCAAATTCCGACCTGGTCGAAGGTCCTGACCGTACTGATCCTGGCGTTCGGCATCCTGATCGCCCTGCCCAACGCGCTGCCAGGATGGGTGGTCGCGAAAATGCCGCGCTTTCTTCCGACGGGTCAGGTGGCTCTCGGCCTCGATCTGCAGGGCGGCTCCTACCTGCTGCTGGAGGTCGAGTTCGACCAGGTGCAGAAAGATCGCCTCGAATCGCTGATGGGCGATATCCGCACCTCGTTCCGCAAGGCGCGGATCGGCTACACCGGTCTCGAAGCCGGCGCCGACCAGGTTTCCTTTCGCGTCCTTGATCCGTCCCGATACCAGGATGCAAAGACGATCCTCAACGGATTGAATCCCGCCATGGGCGGTTCGGTGCTTTCGGTCGGCGCGCGCGATTACGAGCTCGGTGAACCGGGCCGCAATTCCTTCGTCATGAAGATGACGGACAATTTCAAGACGCGCACGCAGGGACAGATCCTCGAGGAATCGATCGAGGTCGTCCGCAAGCGAATCGACCAGCTGGGCACGCGCGAGCCGACGATCGAGCGCCAGGGCGAGGATCGCATTCTGGTGCAGGTTCCGGGCTTGAGCGACCCGCAGCGGCTGATCAACCTGATCGGCAAGACGGCGAAGATGACGTTCCAGCTGGTGGACGACACAGCGGACGTCGCCCAGGCGCAGCGCGGAATTGTTCCCATCGGCGACGTGCTGCTGCAGATGGCGCCGGCCAAGAACGGTCTCAAGCAGCCGCCAATGGTCGTGGAACGCCGCATTCTGGTGGCCGGAGACCGACTGACCGACGCGAATCAGGGCTTCGATCCGCAGACCAACGAAGCCGATGTGATCTTCCGCTTCGACACGGTCGGTGCCCGCGAGTTCGGCGACGCGACCAAGGAGAACGTCGGCAAGCGCTTTGCAATCGTACTCGACAACCAGATCATCGAAGCACCCGTCATCAGAGAACCCATCCTCGGCGGCAATGGTGACATCACCGGCAATTTCACCGTGCAGAGCGCGAACGATCTCTCGATCCTGCTGCGCGCCGGCGCTCTGCCCGCGCCGCTGCGTGTGATCGAGCAGCGGACCGTCGGCGCCGAACTTGGCGCGGACCAGGTTCTGGCGGGTAAATATTCCACTCTCGCGGGCCTCATCCTGGTGGTGCTGTTCATGCTGGCACGCTACGGATTGTTCGGCGTCTTCGCCGACGTGGCGCTTGCGTTCAACGTGGTGCTGCTGATGGCAGCGCTCACCGCTTTCGGCGCCACGCTTACGCTCCCCGGCATCGCCGGTATCGTGCTCACCATGGGCATGGCGGTTGATGCGAACGTGCTCATCTACGAGCGCATTCGTGAAGAACACCGCAATGGCCGCAGCATCATCGCCTCGATCGATGCCGGGTTCCGCCGCGCCATGGCAACCATCGTCGACGCGAACATGACCCATCTGATCGCGTCGCTGATCCTGTTCCAGCTCGGCTCGGGACCGGTGCGCGGGTTCGCCGTCACACTTGGCCTCGGCATCGTCACCTCCTTCTTCACCGCGGTCATGGTGACGCGCCTCTTCGTGGTGACCTGGCTCCGCACCACGCGCCCGAAACAGCTGGTGATTTAGGTTCGCTTACCCCTCACCCACGCTGCGGCAGAATGGATCGTTCCCTCTCGCATGCCTCTCCCACAAGGGGAGAGGGGAATCCGCGTACTGCATCAGCTCTGTCTGTTCGCGGCGGTGGAGCCGACGCAGGAGCTGCCCTCTCCCCTTGTGGGAGAGGGCTCCGGGACGACGCGCGCGCAACAGCTCAGGCGCCGGTGAGGGAGCCAGCCGCGGCGATGTGGCGGCTCGACCTTTCCGAAAATGAGCTAGACTTGCCCCGGACTTGCTGACCCAACGGGGGAGGTTTTTCGACATGGCCGCATTCTTTTCCAATCTCCGCAATGTGGTGGTTGCGGGCGTCATACTGGCGCTCATCGTCCTGCTCATCCATTGGGCGCAGACGGGCGTCATCGTGGATACGACCTTCTGGCAGTTCCTCGTCCGTTGGCTGCACGTGATCAGCGGTGTGATGTGGATCGGGTTGCTTTGGTATTTCAACTTCGTCTCCACGCCGACCACGCCGAAGATTCCCGAAGATCTGCGCCCCGCGCTCGGCAAGTACATCACCCCGGCCGCCCTGTTCTGGTTCCGTTGGGCGGCGATGAGCACGATCGGGTTCGGTATCGTCCTCGCAGTGCTGAACGGATATTTCGTGCAGGCCTACACGCTCGATCTCGTCGATCCCGCGGGCGCCTTCTCCGATCCGCGAAATCTGCTGATCGGCATCGGCATGTGGCTCGGCACCATCATGTGGTTCAACGTCTGGTTCGTGATCTGGCCCAACCAGCAGAAAGCCTTGAACATCGACAATGCCTATCCCGATCTTACCAAGGACGTGCGCGCCTCGGCGGGAAAGACTGCGGGCATGTTTTCCCGCGTCAATACGCTCCTCTCGATCCCGATGCTGTTCTGCATGGTCGGCGCCTCGCATCTGGCGTGAGCCGACAGGGCGGGGGAGCCGCTTCCGGGCGGCTCCCGGCGCTCGTTTCGCGCGATGACACTGGAAGAGGCGCTGGCGCTCTGCGAAGCAACTGTCCGCAGCTCCGATCCGGACCGTTATTTTGCAACCTTGTTTGCGCCATCCGACAAGCGGCCGCTTCTCTACGCGCTCTACGCCTTCAATTGCGAAGTGGCGCGCATCGCGGATGTGGCCCGCGAGCCGATGGTGGCGGAGATTCGCCTGCAATGGTGGCGCGAGGCCCTGGAGGGCGCGTGCGAAGGCCATCCGCGCGCGCATCCTGCTTCCATCGGGCTTGCGGAAATCTTCGCCTGCGCCTCGCCGCCGCGCGAATTGTTCGAGCGCCTCATCGACGCGCGCGCGCCGAAGCCCGCCTCGGCGCCGTTCGCCGATATGGAAGCGCTTGACGTTTATGCCGACGCGTCCTCTGCCTCGCTGATGCGAATTGCGGCGTACATACTCGATCTGTGGGCCGAAGCGGACATTCCTGCGCGGGAAGCGGGGACGGCTTACGGCCTCGTGCGGGTTCTGCGTGCGCTTCCACAATGCGTCGCGCGGGGAAGAATGCCGATTCCCACTGATCTCATTGTCGCGGAAGGCTTGTCTGTCGCCGACGTGTTCTCGGCGCGCGATTTCGCAGCGTTGAAGCGTGCGATCGCGCGCGTAGCCGATGTGGCGCGGACGCATCTCGCCCGGGCTCGAAAAATGCAGTTTCCGCGCGAGATCCGTGCAGCGTTCCTGCCCGCCTCGCTGGTCCCGGCCTATCTGTCGCAGATCACGCGCAGCAGCAATCCACTACGCGATCGGCACGACATCTCACAACTCCACCGTCAGCTCATACTGTTGCGCTCCGCGCTGCTCGGACATTTGTGAGCCGGGGAAAAGGGAACCGCCAAGACACCAAGGCGCCAGGAAAAAGATTAACCACAGAGACACTGAGGACACTGAGGACACTGAGGAAGATTTTGCGCACATTCGCGCGCGATTCTCTTTCTCAGTGTCCCCAGTGCCTCTGTGTTTCAGTTTTCTCTCGGCGTCCTGGCGGCTTGGCGATTCAACTTTTGGTTCAGCTGACCTCGCGCAACGGAGAGCTTTTGCCTAACCATGCGTCGAGATCGCGCAATGCGCGGTGGGCGAGGGCTTTTTTCCGATCGCGGCCGCGGCTTCCGTCCACGATCTGGGGGAACAGTCCGAAATTCACGTTCATGGGCTGAAACGTTTCGGCCGCGGCACCGCCGGTGATGTGGCCGAGCAGCGCCCCCAGCGCGGTTGTCGCGGGAGGCGGAGCTGATCCATCGCCAAGAATCTCCGCGGCGGCGAAGCGGCCCGCGAGCAGCCCGATCGCCGCGCTCTCGACATAGCCTTCGACGCCGGTGATCTGTCCCGCAAATCGGATGTGCGGACGCGATCTGAGGCGCAGTTGCCGGTCGAGCAGGCGCGGCGAGTTGATGAACGTATTGCGATGCAGGCCGCCAAGCCGCGCGAAGCGTGCCTGTTCGAGGGCCGGGATCATGCGGAAAATTCGCGTCTGTTCGCCATGCTTGAGCTTGGTCTGGAAGCCCACCATGTTCCACAACGTGCCGAGCGCATTGTCCTGGCGCAGTTGCACGACCGCGTGCGGCCGATGTTCCTTGCGCGGGTCCCTGAGGCCCACGGGCTTCATCGGGCCGAAGCGAAGCGTTTCCACTCCACGCGCCGCCATGACTTCGATGGGCAGACATCCTTCGAAATAAGGCGTCGATTCTTCCCATTCCTTGAAGGTTGTTTTCTCGCCTGCGATCAACGCCGCAATAAACGCGCGGTATTGCTCCTCGTCGAGAGGACAGTTGATGTAGTCGGCGCCGCCGCCGCCAGGCCCCACCTTGTCGTAGCGCGACTGCAGCCAGGCGACGGAGAAATCAACGCTGTCCTTGTGGACGACCGGCGCAATCGCGTCGAAGAAGGCGAGTGAATCCTCGCCGGTCATTGCGCGTATCGATCGGGCGAGCACGGGTGACGTGAGCGGCCCGGTCGCGGCAATGACGGGCTCGTCGGGTAGCGTTTCGATCTCCTCCCGGCGGATCTCGATGCGCGGATGCTCCTCGATCGCACGCGTCACCGCGCGCGAAAATCCTGCGCGGTCGACCGCAAGCGCGCCGCCTGCGGGCAGCCGGTTGAGATCGGCCGCGCGCAGAATGAGTGAACCGGCGCGCCGCATTTCTTCATGCAGCAGCCCGACGGCATTGTTTTCCCAATCGTCGGAACGGAAGGAATTCGAGCAGACGAGCTCGGCGAGCCCGTCGGTCGCATGCGCCTCTGTTCCGCGCCCCGGCCGCATCTCGTGGAGCACGACGGCAACGCCGGTGTACGCCGCCTGCCACGCCGCCTCGCATCCTGCGAGCCCTCCACCGATGATGTGAAGAGGGGTCACCAATTCGTCTTTATCCAACATGCCTCAATGTAGCATGGCAGAGAAAATTCCACGCGGAGCCGATCCCTATGATTGTCGTGGCCCGCGCAAGCGGGCCACCCAGTGGAAACCTCCAAAGCGCTGAATTGATACGCGCGTTTTCATTGTCCCTTTGACCTCCCCTCGCTTTCGTCTGGGTGGCCCGCTTCCGCGGGCCATGACACTGAAAGGGTGTGAGTTCTCCGCGGCCTACCCGCCTCCACGTGAACCTTTTTTCTTGCGCGCTAAGCCTCGAACAGCTTCTGACCGATGTATTCGCCGGGGGCGGCGCCGGGCGGGCAAGCGAACAATCCGCCGCCGGTGTGGGTCGCGAACTGGTTCAGCAAGTCGAGTTTGGACATACGTTCGTAGATCCTGACGAAGCCCTCGCGCGGGTCGCCCTGATAGCAGATGAAGAACAGGCCCGCGTCATATGCAATGCCCTGACGCCAGGGTGGCCAGCGTTCCGCCGTGTAGCTCACCCCGTCATTGTAGGAATAAGGCCGGCGCAGTACGCGGGCCCCGCCATTGCTCTGCGCGGCGGCGAGCCTCACATGTGCGTTGATCGGCGTGAGGGGATTGCCGTCCTTGTCGGCGGCCTCCAAATCGAGCGCATCCGACTCGTTCTTTTTTCCGAGCGGTGCACCGGTCAGCTTGTGGCGTCCGAAAGTCCGTTCCTGAAAGTTGGTCCTCATCCGGTCCCAGTGCTCGAGTGCGATGAGAATGCGCCGCGCCACGACATACGAGCCGCCGCGCATCCAGGCCGGGCCGTCATCGCCGACGAAGACGAATTGTTCCATCGCCGTCGTGTCCTGCAGCGATGGATTGCCGGTTCCGTCCTTGAATCCCATCAGGTTGCGCGGCGTTTCGCTTTCGGGCGAATGCGGCAGGAATCCCGTCTGACCCCAGCGGACGTGCGCCATTCCGGTGCCGAGCTGCGAGAGCCGCCGGATGGCGTGAAAGGCGACCTGGGGATCGTCGGCGCAGGCCTGCACGGAAATATCTCCGCCCGTGCGGTCCGCTATGAGTTGGTCGCCGGTGAAGCGGGGCATGTCGATGAGTGCCGGGGGACGTGACGCCGCAACGCCGTAACGATTCTTGCCATCCTTGACGAAAAGCCCCGGCCCGAACCCGAAGGTGATCGTCAGGCGCGACGGAGAGAGGCCCATCGTCTCCGCGATGTCGGCGGGCGCATCAGGATCGCTTCCCTGCGAAGGCGCCATCTCGCCTCTCGACATCAGGGCCGCGGCTTCTGTCCATACGAGCAGAAGCGCAATCACATCGGCGCGTTTCTGGGCATCGAGTTCGAACGCGGCAAAATGGGTGTGGCGCTGTGCGGGTGTGAGGATGCCGCCCTGATGCACGCCGTAGAATGGCTCGACAGAATCTGCGGATCCCGCTTCCGCTGCGATCGGGCGGATCTCTGCTTGCGCCAATCCTGTGCCGGCAATGGCAGCGAGCAGCCCCGCGCGTTTCAGAAACCCGCGCCGCGAAGCTCCAGTCTTGTCTCGTCGCGTCATAGAGAGGCTTCCATGAGCGTGTTTACATCGTCCTCGACATAATAGAATCCCTTGCCGTCGGGCGTCACCACGAGGCCGTATCGGCACTGTTGCCTTTGACAATGGGAATTAGTCTCAATATTGACTAATCGATAGCGTACGAGTCCGGCGTAGCGGCAACCTCTCCAGCAGTTCGAATCCTGCCGGGTGCGCCAGAGGCAGCGGTGGTGGCGGCGCTCGCCAGGGGACTCTCGCTTCAGCATCGCGAATCGATGCTTCCGTTCAAGCGGGTCTGCAAACGACCCAGTGCTGTTGTCTTGGAGGTCTGAATATTCGATTTACAGACCAGTTCGCTGCGGTGGCATACTTTCGTATCACGTCTTCTCGGTAGTGAGCCCGAAGCAGCGGCCGCCCGGGAACGAAATCCATGAACTCGCCTTCAACCGTCTCGTCGATGAAGCTCGTGAATATCAGGTAGCCGTCGCGGGCAACATATTTCCTGGTCAGCGCCAGCATCGCCTGAAAATCACTGGGCGCGAGATGCGTAAATACGGAGAAAAGGCTTAGGAGGTCGAACTCCTGCCCAGCCGCACCAATGTCGACATCGGGAGTGAGCGGCGCTCCCTTCCTGCAATACATTTCATTGTAGACGCTGATGTGTCTGTAGCTGAACCGCTTGTCCTTCACGTTGGACGCGAGAAACTTGATCATTCTGCGGTCCAGATCGACGCCGTGGTAAAGCTTCACGGGTATGTTGCGGCCATAAAGGACCTGCGTGAACTTAACTCCGCAGCCAATATCCAGAACGCGCGTGTCGGCCAGATCGGGAACACCCATCTCCTTCGCGATTGTGCCAATCATATCGACAGCAGAATCGACGGAGGCTCGCTGATTTTCCCGACCTGCACCTCTCCTGAAGTGCTGCGGCACATTGAATTCCACGCCATCGTTCGCCGATTCCGGCACAATCGCGCGGCGCAATCTCGCCGTCAGACTTCGTATCCGGGTGTGAACGGTCATAGAATGTTTCGATATTTCGAGCTGCACAACGAGCTCAGACTCGCACTCATGTTGGCCGTGAGTGCTGGCGGGCTCGTTTTGCCGAACGAGTTGCTCAATTCCAGGTCGGTGGATGACGATCGGACCATGGGCGCGCTTCTTCCAGCTGTGCGGCGAGACGGAAAAGAGTTGCCTCGTCGGCGTAACGCGCGGTGAACATCATTCCGATGGGTAATCCGTCGGGCGATATTCCGAGCGGCAGCGAGAGAGAAGGCTGTCCCGTCATGTTGTAGGGCGGGGTGAAATTGAATGCGCGGCCCTGGCGCTTGTTGAATTCGCGGGGTTCCACATTCACTGGGTCGAGATGGCCGATGGGTGGCGCAGGGGTGATGGTGACGGGTGTCAGCAGAACATCGAAATCGCGCCACAGAGCGAGGATTTGGCGCTTCAGCAGGCGCAGCGTCCTCAAGCCTTCGCCCACATCTGTCGCCGTGCGTTGCTTGCCAGCGCGATAGGCCGCCCAGGCGAGAGGTTCCAGTTCGTCTTCGGACGGCGCGTGACCGACGACCTCTGCCCAGGAATCGATATTCGCCGCGAACATGGCGCCCGAGACCGCACCCTGCGCGCGGTAAAGCGTACGCCAGTCGATGCCGAGTGAAGACTTGTCGATCATGGTGTGACCGAGTTCGCCGAGCAGCACGGATGTCGTATCGAGAACGATCTGCACATCCTTGTGCAGCGCGCCGCCATGCGTGGTTGCGCCGGTGAAAGCGATCCTGAGGCGGCCGGGCGGCGTGCGGATTTCGTCCGTGTACGGACGTGCCTTCGGCACTGATGCGTAGGGCGCGTCGTCTTCGGGATAGCCGGTCCAGTCGAGCATCGCCGCGCAATCGCGCAGGCTGCGCGTCAGCACGTGATCGACCACGAGTCCGTTGGCGCGGCTGCGGTCGTCGGGGCCGCCGGGATTGCGATATTGAGTGGGCTTCAATCCGACGAGGCCGCATTGCGCGGCAGGAATGCGGATGCTGCCGAGCCCGTCGCTGCCATGTGCCATCGGCACCATGCCCGACGCGACGGCTGCGGCGGAGCCGCCGGAAGATCCGCCGGCGCTGTGATCCGGATTCCACGGGTTGCGGCAGACCCCGTAGTAGCGCCCCTCCGTCGTGCCGGGAATTCCAAATTCCGGCACATTGGTCTTGCCCGCGAGCACGAGACCGGCGGCGCGATAGCGGCGCACCAGTTCCGCGTCTCCTGTCGAGCGGTTGTTGCGCAGAAAGGCCGAGCCGTTCGCGAGCGGCCAGCCGGCGACGGGAAGGTCCATGTCCTTGATGAGAAAGGGCACGCCCTTGAATGGTCCGTCCGGAAGTTTTCCGTCCGCAGCGGCGCGCGCCTCGTCGTAAGCGTCGTAGACAACCGCATTGAGTTTCGGATTGTGGCGCTCGATACGCGCGATGGCTTCTTCGAGGAGTTCGCGCGGCGTTACTTCGCGCCGCCGCACAAGTTGGGCGAGGTCGGTCGCGTCGTGACGGCCATAGTCCGCGAACCCCACGTTCAGACCTTGATCTGCGCGTAGTGGCGCGACCACGGCGCCGCGCGTTCCAGTTCGGCCGCGACCTGAAGCAGCGTCAGCTCGTCGCCGAACGGCGCGGCAAATTGCACGCCGATCGGCAAGCCTTCCGCGTTCCAGAACAGCGGAAGACTTATCGCGGGCTGTCCGGTGACGTTCTGAAGCGCGGTGAAGGGCACATAGTCGAACAGCGGCACGAATCCTTTGCCAATGTCGCGCTCGTCGATATCGAAAGTACCAATTTTCATCGGCGGCGCGCCAAGCGTCGCGGCAAGCCAGAGATCATGCGATTCGTGAAATTTCGCCGCACCCCGGGCTGCCCGGTGCAGCGCTTGCTTGGCGATAAGATATTCACTGCCGCTCACGCGCTTGCCGGCTTCGTACATGCCCCAGGTCAGTCCCTCGAAGAGGTCCGCGCTCGGCGTCTGAAAGGTGACCATGGCGACGAAATCGATGGCGGCGGCCAGATTCGCCGTCCATACCGCCATAAAGGCGGGCACCAGAGCGGCGAGATCGAATTCCGGCGTTGCTTCCTCGACGATGTGCCCGAGCTCCGAGCAGAGCTTTGCCGCAGATTGAACGGCGGCGACGCTGTCGGCATGCAACCCGCCGCCATCGAGCTTGCGGAGCGAAAAGGCGATCCGCAGCCGGCGCGGTTTCGCGTCATGGGCGGCGAGCCAGGACGAAGGTCCGGGCGGCGCCCAATAGGGATCGCCCTGAATGTTGGCGCCCACCACGTCGAGCGCAGCCGCAGTGTCGCGCACGCTGCGCGTCAGCACGTGATCGACGGCGAGACCGTCGACGGCCTCGCCCATGTCGGGCGCCAGCGTGCCCCGTCCGCGCGTCGGCTTCAGTCCCACGAGTCCGCAACACGAGGCCGGGATGCGGATCGATCCACCGCCGTCATTGGCATGCGCCAGCGGCACGACGCCCGCCGCAACCGCTGCCGCCGAGCCGCCCGACGAGCCGCCGGTCGAGCGGTCGAGAGCAAAGGGATTACGCGCCGGTCCATACAGTTTCGATTCCGTCAGCGGCAGCAAACCGAATTCGGGCACGTTCGTTTTGCCGAGAAAAATCAGTCCGGCCTCCCTGAAACGCGTGGTGAGAACCGAATCGTGCGGGAACGGAATGGCCGGGATGAACCTCGCGCCCTGGCGCGTCGGCATGCCCTTTGCGAAGGCGAGGATGTCCTTCAGGAGAAATGGAACGCCGGCAAACAATCCGTTTGGCGGCGGGTCGCGCCGTGCTGCCGCGCGGGCCCGATCAAAATCGCTGTAGACGAGGAAATTGAGCGCGGGGTTCACAGCCTCGGCGCGTGCGATGGCGATGTCGGTGAGCTCGGCCGCCGTCACATCCTTCTGCCGCACCAATTCGGCCAGCCCAAGCCCGTCATACTTCACATATTCGGAAAACTGCATGTTCGTGCCCGGTGTTCGCCACCGAAGATTAGCCAGCACCTGACAGCTTGTCACGGAGCCCGGGTCAGGAAAACAAGGCGCCACGACGCCACGAAGAATTTTACAGTGTTCGGCGAGTGGAAGCCGTGACGGGCTGGGTTGAAGCGGGACATTGGCGGGTTGCACATTTTGGTTTCTTATGTCTGTGGCGCGCCTTAGTCTGCCGGCACGCGAGGGGGATGAAATGACGGACAAGATTCCTGTCGGACAGACGATTTCCGGCGCGTATAATTTTGCGTTCACGCGCTTTCTTTCCATCCTGGCGATCGTATGGCTGCCCTACGCCGTCTTCGCGGTGATTGCGGTGGGCCTTGCCCTGCTTGCCGTGCCGGATCTCCCCCGCATGTTGATGACGCACGATATCGACATCGAGGCAATGATGGGCCTGAGCCGCGTCGTCCTCCTCATCGCCGTTATCGGCTTCATCATGTCGTCCATGATCACGGTCGGCCTGCAGCGCCAGGCGCTCGGAAAGCAATCCGCGACCGTCTGGTACTATTTCTCGCTGGGCGCCCCGGTGTGGCGCATGGCTGCCGCTTTCTTCCTTGCCGGGCTTGTCGTCGTCTTCATCGCCATCGTGATTTCCGGGGCCTGCGCCGCGATCTGGGTCACCGCAGGAAGCATCCCGGGCGCGGTGTGGACCGTCCGCGTCGTCGCGATTGCGGCAGGGGTCTGTTTCCTCATCTACATCGCGACACGGCTGTTGTTCTTCCTGCCGGCGGTCGTGACTGCGGAAGAGACTATCGGAATTGAACGCGCCTGGATTCTCAGCCGCGGCAATTTCTGGCGAATCGTCCTGGTGTGGCTTGCGGTGATTCTTCCGGTCGCAATTGCATTCTGGATCGTGTCGCGCGCCGTTCTTGGACCACTCGTGCATTGGCCCCACGCCCATATGGGCACGCGCGAGATACTGCGCATGTTCGCAACGCAATCCACTGCCTTTGCGCCGCTGGTCCTGGCGGTCGAATTTGTGGAGCGCGTCGTAATCCTGGGCGTCGCCAATGGAGCGGTCGCCAATGCCTACCTCGCGGTAGCCGGCGCGCCGCCGGTCGGGTCTGCCGCGGCGCGATGGGGGTCCGAGCCCGGCTTTGGTTCCGGCACCGGAGCCTGATAAGAGCAGGGCAGCGAATCTCCCGAGGCCCGTCTCCAAGGCGCACATGACCAGGATTTCCGTCGCGGAGACGATCCGCTTTGCTTACACTTTCGCCTTCGGACAGATCGGCGCCATCATAGGACTGGTGTGGCTGCCGTTGCTCATTGCCGCACTGCTGCAGTTTCTTCCCTATGCGATCGGCACCGCCTATCCGCCTGACTCTTCCGATGCTGCGGGAGCAACGGGCGCGGCGCTGCTAAACTTCGCTTTCGTGGCCGCGACGCTCGTCCTTTATGCGATGAACTGCGTGTCGGTTACGCGGCAGGCGTTGGGTCTGCGCCAGGGCGCCGCGACGGTTCATTTTTCCCTCGGCCGGCCGGAATGGCGCATGTTCGCGGCGATCGTCATTTGTCTATTGATCACGGTTTCGGTGCTCATGTTTTGCCTTCTGGTCGCGACAATTCCCACCCGCCTTGCCGGAGCGCCGGACTTGCTTGGGGTGGTCGCCGCGCTTGCCGGCCTTTGCGCCGCCGTCTGGGTCACGCTGCGCCTGGTTTTTTTCGTGCCGTCAGTCGTCGTGGCGGAGGAGCGGATCGATCTTCCGCGCGCCTGGATGCTGTCGAGGCAGAACTTCTGGCGTATTCTCGCGATTGTACTGGCGGCAACCGTCCCCTTCCTGCTGATCCAGGGCGTCGTCTTCCTGATCATCCTCGGTCCCGGATTCGTCGCGCCTCTACCCACGAACACCGCCGCCGCGGCCATCACGCTCACGCACCGCCTTGCGCTGTTCGACCGCCACATGCCGACGGTGATCGGATTTGCGCTGGTGCTCGCGCCCTTCAATCTCGGATTGACCTTGGGCGCCTCAGCCTTCGCCTATCGCGCACTCGTGCCCGCGCGCCCCTCCGTTCGCAGCCCGGCCTGAACGCCGACGCGGTAGCGCCGGCGAATCATTCTGCGGGATGCGCCAGCCGGGGGCGGCGGGCTGCGAGACCCTTTAGCGCAAGGTCGAGAATGGCGTCCGTGTCGCGGCTGGTGAGCGGGGCGTGTCCGATCAGGAGCCGGAAATAGAATGGCGCGTAGATGAGATCGAGGGCCGCCTCGATATCGATATTGCGGCGGATGTCGCCCTCGGCGGTGGCGCGCGCCAGCAATGCGCGCCCCTCCTCGCGGCTCTTCATCACGAAATGGGTACGAAACACCTTGGCGAGTTCGCTGTCGCTCTGGGCGGCGGCAATCATCATCGCGGTACTGCGACCGGCGCGTGTGGTGAGGGTTTCAGCCAGCTCGCGCAATCTGGAACGGAGCGCGGCCAATGCGCGGCGTGATTTGCGCGACGGCGGAGCGGTCCGGTCTCGCTCGAGAAAGGCGCTCATCGCCACCGCATGCGCATTGGGCCATTCACGGTAGACGGTGGGCCTGCCGACGCCGGCACGCGCCGCGATCGCTTCCATTGTCACCGCGCCGAGCCCCCCTTCGTCGAGCAGTTTCGATGCCGCCGCCAGGATGCGCCTGCGGGTTGCCGGATCGCGAGGCCGGCCTCGCGAGGGTTTTTTCTCTTGCGCCATGCTTGACCGCGTCCCATATTATCGTTACGATACGTAACGTAATAGATCGCAATTCGCGGTCAGAAGCAAGAGGAGCATGGATCATGAGCACAACCTCCCCCCTCCGCGGCTCGCCTGTCCGTGGCTCGATCACGCCTTACATCATCGTCAAGGGCGCAGAGGCAGCGATCGCCTTTTACACGACGGTTTTCGGCGCCAGGGAAGAATCGCGCCTTTCCGACCCTGACGGCCGCATCGGTCATGCCGAGCTCGTCATCGGCGATGGGCGTCTGATGCTCGCTGATGAAATGCCCGCCTTCGGTGCGCTCAGCCCCCCCGCCATCGGCGGCACGCCCGTCAAGCTTCATCTCCCCGTCGAGGACGTCGATGCGGTGATGGAACGGGCGCGCGAAGCCGGCGCGACAATCCTGCGCCCGGCGCAGGATCAGTTCTATGGCGAACGGTCGGGAATGCTGGCAGACCCGTTTGGACACCAGTGGTTCCTCGGCACGCGCAAGGAGGCGATAAGCCCGGAAGAAATGCAGAAGCGCTACACGGATTCGTTTAAGGTCGCGTAGCACCAGAGAATTGAATGACCACCATGCGATCGCGCAAAGCCAGCATCGCGCTCGTACTCGCCGTCGTCTACGTCGACATGCTGGGCATCGGATTGGCGTTTCCGATTCTGCCGCGCCTCGTTCAACAATTCGAACATGGCGACGTTTCGCGCGCGGCCTGGATCTACGGCCTGCTCGCGGCCGCCTACGCGCTGATGCAGTTTATTCTCGCACCAATGCTTGGCGCATTGTCGGATCGCTTCGGGCGCAGGCCTGTCCTCCTGCTCTCGCTCCTGGGAATGGGCCTCAACTATGCCGTGCTTGCGGCCGCGCCTTCGCTCGCCTGGCTCGTTGCAGGGCGCATCGTGGCTGGTGCAATGGGCGCCAGCTATTCCACGGCGAGCGCCTATCTCGCCGACATCACGCCGCCGGAAAAACGCGCGCAGAGCTTCGGGCTCATCGGCGCGGCATTCGGCTTCGGATTTATCACCGGGCCCGCGCTCGGCGGCTTGCTGGGCGACATCGATCTGCGACTGCCGTTTGTCGTCGCGTCAGTACTGAGTTTCGCCAATCTGGCTTTCGGCTATTTCATCCTGCCGGAATCACTTGCGCCGGAAAATCGCAAGGACTTTAGCCTGGCGCGCGCCAATCCGGTGGGCGCACTTGGTACGATCGGCCGCTACCCTGCCATCGCCGGCCTTCTGATTGTCTTCGTCCTCGCGACGTTCGCCAATAAAGTTGCGGAAACGACCTGGGTGCTGTTCGCAACCTACAAATTCCACTGGACCGCTGCTTCCGTCGGTCTTTCGCTTGCCATGGTGGGCGTCATGTTCGTGATCGGGCAGGGCGGGCTGGTGCGTATCGTGGTGCCAAGGCTTGGTGAGCGCCGCTCAATTCTGCTGGGCCTGTTCGTCAGCGCTGTCGTGGTCGTGCTGTACGGAAGCGTGCCCAGGGGCTGGATGGTTTATCCGGTGATGGTTCTTGCCCTGTTCGGCTGGACCATCGCGCAACCTGCCAGCATGGGCGTGATGTCGCGCACCCTGCCGGCAGACGAGCAGGGACTGCTGCAGGGCGGCATTGCGAGCGTCAACAGTCTGGCTGCCGTTGTCGGTCCGCCCGTATGGACTTCGATCTTTGCTTATTTTGTTGGTCCCTCGACGCCAGTTGTTGTTCCCGGCGCCGCTTTCGACGGCGCGGCGCTCGTATTCCTCATAGCACTTGTAGTCGCAGCGCGAACATTGCCAGCGGAACGCATCGGAGTAGTGGCGCTCGCCGATACGGGGACGTGATACTAGTCCCTTGAATCAACGATGGCGAGCGCTGGCCGACTGATGCTCAGCGCGCCCGGGAGCTGTCTGGAAACCGCGTTGGAGCACCGCGGGGCGTTGCGAACATTACATGAACATATTTATTATGGTTTTATTTACCATGACGGATCACAATCCCTGTCGTTTTCGATTTGTTCTTGTGAAACGCAAGCACTGGGGGCAATCGGTCCAGCCGTAGTCCTCGCCAACTGCCCGATTTTCTTGGGTTTTTGCTTGACTCTGCCTTTTGTCCCATGCTATCCCATGCTGTCCCATGCAGATAGGCCGAACAGCCCCGTGATTTGACTGGCTGCCCGACCCGGCAAGGGAACCGCGAGGGGGCAGTCAATCCACATGGGCATGGCAGCACATCCGCCATTCATCTCGATGCCCGCGGGCGCGCTCGACAGGAAGGGCCGCGTCTGCATCCCCGCGACCTACCGCCAGATTCTGACCGCGCAGAGCACGAACGGGGTCTACGTCTGTCCGTCTTTCTACGAGCCCGCACTCGAATGCTTCGGCGAGGACGTGCTGCAGGAGTTCCACCAGGCGCAGGCCGGCGATGATCCGTTCTTCGCCGAAACGCATGACGTAAAGGCGTTCTCGGTGCTCGCGATGACACAGCTGCTTGCGCTCGACGAAACGGGTCGCGTGCGCCTTCCCGACGCGCTGATCGCCCATGCGGGCCTCGTCGAAAACGTCACCTTCGTCGGCATGGGGCGCAAGTTCGAGATCTGGGACACGCAACGTTTCGCGCCGGTGCTCAACGAGAGGCTCGCCAGTGCGCGCGCTCTGCGCAAATCGCAGCCGGTGGCGTCATGAGCCAGGGCCACGCGCCAGTCCTTCTCGCGGAAGTGCTTGACGCGCTCGCGCCGCGTGACGGCGCCAACTACGTCGACGGCACGTTCGGCGGTGGTGGCTATGCGCAGGCGATTCTCGATCGGGCAAAATGCAAGGTTTTCGGCATCGACCGCGATCCGGACGCGATCAGACGCGGCGCCGCGCTCAAGGAGCATTACACAGGACGTCTGGCTCTTGCGCAGGGACGCTTTTCTGCAATGGAGCAGCTTCTGGTGGAGCAGCACGAAACGGGAAGTGACGGGGTCGTGCTCGATCTGGGCGTGTCGTCTTTCCAGCTCGACGAGCTCGGGCGCGGGTTCTCGTTTCGTGGCGACGGTCCGCTCGACATGCGCATGGAACAGCAAGGTTCGTCCGCGAGCGATTTCGTCAACACCGCCAGCGAAGCAGAGCTTGCGGATGTGATCGCCCGACTGGGCGAGGAACGGCAGGCACGGCGAATCGCCCGCGCGATCGTCGCTGCGCGCCCCCTTTCGCGCACGGGCGAACTCGCGGAAATCGTAGTCAAGGTGCTGGGCCCAGGTGCGGCTCGGCACAAGATTCATCCGGCGACGCGGACCTTTCAGGCGTTGCGTCTGCACGTCAACGACGAGTTGGGCGAACTCGCCTCGGGTCTCGCCGCCGCCGAACGCGTGCTGAGACCAAGTGGGCGTCTCGCCGTCGTATCGTTCCATTCGCTCGAGGACCGCGTCGTCAAGCAGTTCCTTGCGGAACGCAGCGGACGCGTGCCTGCCGGTTCCCGACACTCTCCCGCGTCACTTCCTGCGCGTGCGCCGACATTCCGGCTACTTCCGCCACGACCGTGCACGCCCAGCGCCGCGGAAATCTCGCGCAATCCTCGTTCTCGCTCGGCGCGCCTGAGGGCGGCCGAACGCACATCCGTCCCGCTCGCGGCCTAGGAGGCAATGATGATACGCATTCTAAACTTCGTCTGTTTCGCGGCCGCCGCCTTGTGCTGCCTCGCGCTCTACCATGTCTCGGAACAGACGCGCGTTTCGCGCATCCACCTGCTGCAGCTCGAAAGACAAATCGCCGATGAGCACGGCACGATGAAAGTTCTCCAGGCCGATTGGGAGCGCGTCTCCGAGCCGTCGCACATCCAGATGCTGGCGCAGACAAAACTCGGCCTCTCGGACGTGCCGGCAGTGGCGCTGGCATCGCTGGAACTTCTGCCGCGCCGGGGCGAGACCCCGACGGCCGGATCGCCCGTCCAGACAGCGAGCATCACCATTGCGCCAATTTCGGCCGATCCGCATCTTCGCCTTGCGGCCGCCCATGCGGGGAACTGACGGACAGATCTACGCTCCAGTCGAGCGCAGGCAGGATGGACGCGAAGCCGTCTCTGTGATCCAGCGGCGCATTGTCGTCGCAGCCGGCATCTGCGTAATGGCTTTTGCATTGATCGCCGTCAGGCTAGTCGATGTCGGCCTCATGAAAGGCAGCGTCACTGGCGCATCCGCGCCGATCAGCGAGCAGTCGCAATCCGCACGCGCCGACATTCTCGACCGTAACGGCGTCGTGCTCGCGCGCGATCTGCCTGTTGGCGATCTCTATGCACGACCGCACGCGTTTGCCGACAGGCGCGAAGCGGCGCGGCAGCTTGCCGCCGTGGCCGGCGTCGCCTCCGACCGTCTCGCACGTGCTTTCGACAGTCGGCACAACTATGTCCTCGTCGCGCGTCAGCTCGTTCCCGACGTGCAGGCGAAGATCCGGCAACTCGGCCTGCCAGGGCTCGAATTCGAGCCGGCAGAAAAACGCTACTATCCCGAAGGCCTGGCCGCGGTGCAGGTGCTGGGCACGACCGACCCGGACGGCAATGGCGTTGACGGTCTCGAGCTTGGTCTCGATTCGACGCTTGGCCATGCGGAGCCTGGCGCGGGTGTTGCGCTTTCTCTCGACATGCGCGTGCAGTACGCGCTGGCTCACGAAGTCGAGCAGGCGCGGGAAACCTTTGGGGCGCGCGCGGCGGGCGGCATCGTCCTCAATGTGAACACGGGCGAAATTCTCGCCATGGCCTCGCTGCCGGATGCTCCGGGCGAGACGGGTGCGGCCGCGAACTCCGATCCGCGCCGCAACCGCATGGCGCAGGATGTCTACGAGCTCGGCTCCGTCTTCAAGATCTTTTCTTTTGCGCTCGCAGTGGAGGATCACACCATCCGTCTGGATGAGGTGTTTCCGATCGCGGCGGGCTTTCACATAGGTCGCTACACGATCCATGACGCCGAGCACATGCCGTCGACGCTTGCCGCCCGCGATATCCTCGCGCAATCGTCCAATGTCGGCACCGCACAGATCGCCTTGCGTTCCGGCCCGGAACGGCAACGCGCCTTTCTTGCGCATCTTGGCCTTCTCGCACCCGTGCGGACCGAGTTGCCGGAACATGCGGCCCCTCTGATTCCCCGCCATTGGAGCGAAGTCGAGACCGCCACGATCGGATTTGGCCATGGTATCTCCGTCTCGCCCTTGTCCTTTGTTACTGCTGCAGCTGCCCTGGTGAATGGCGGTCGGCGAATCGTGCCTACCTTTCTCAAGCAGGCTTCCGACGCGCGCGGCGAGCAGCTCATCAAGCCCGAAACCAGCGCCACGATGCGGGAGCTGCTGCGCTACGTCGTGACGAACGGCACAGGTAAAAAGGCGGACGTGCCCGGCTACGATATCGGTGGCAAGACGGGCTCGGCTGAAAAGGTTTCCGGACGCGGCTACGTCGCCCATCGCCTGCTCACCTCCTTCTGCGCCGTTTTTCCCATTGAAAATCCGCGTTATCTCGTGTTCGTCATGCTCGATGAGCCGCATGGCACGAAGGCAACTTTCGGCCTCGCTCTGGCTGGATTCACTGCCGCACCGCTCGCCGGACGCGTCGTCGCGCACATCGCGCCGATGCTGGGCATGCCGACGGACACCTCGGTCGCGGTGCAGGCCAAAGACAACTCATAATGGAAACACAATCGGGGACGATCGTAGCGGGGGGAATGGCGAGCATCGCGCCCATGCAGGAGTTCAGCGAATTTTCAGGTCTGGCGAGCGACAGCCGCTCGGTCGGACCCGGCTATCTTTTTGCGGCGCTGCCCGGCACGCAGGCCGACGGCGCGTTGTTCATCGCCGATGCGGTCAGGCGTGGCGCGATCGCGGTTCTCGGCCAGCCTTCCGTTCGCGCCGAAGCCGAAAAGCATGGCGTACCGCTCATTGCCGACGACAATCCGCGTCTCAGGCTGGCAAAAATCGCCGCCGAACATTTCGGCGCGCAGCCGCGCGTCGTGGCGGCGGTCACCGGCACAAATGGAAAGACTTCAGTTTGCGTTTTCCTGCGCCAGCTGTGGGCGAGCCGCGGTCGCAGCGCCGCGAGCATCGGCACGATCGGGGTTGTTGCGCCGTCGGGCACGACATCGCTCGCGCACACCACTCCCGATGCCATCGAGACGCACAGGCTGCTCGCGCGCCTTGCCTGCGAGGGCGTCACCCATCTCGCGCTCGAGGCGTCGAGCCACGGGCTCGATCAGTATCGCCTTGACGGCGTGGAAATCGCAGCAGCGGCCTTCACCAATCTCACGCGCGACCATTTGGACTATCATCCCGATTATGCGCATTACCTCGCGGCGAAGTTGCGCCTGTTTACCGAGCTTGTCCGGTCCGGCGGATTGGCGGTCGTCAATACGGATGCGGAGGATGCCGGCCAGTTTCTGTCGGCGGCGCGCGCGAGAAATCTCAGGCTCCTCACCGTCGGCGCAAGGGGGACAAAGATTCGAATTGCATCTCTCACGCCACGCGCGGAAGGACAGGTCCTGCGGATCATTTTTGCGGGAATCAGTTACGAGATCGAATTGCCTCTCGTGGGCGCCTTTCAGGCGTCCAATGCGCTCGTCGCCGCGGGCATCGCGATCGGATTGGGCGATCCGCCGGAAGAAATTTTCGCGGCGCTGTCAAATCTGAAAGGCGCCCCTGGCCGACTTGAGAAAGTGGCGGCGGCGACGAACGGCGCGCCGATCTATGTCGATTACGCGCACACGCCCGACGCGCTCGAAACCGTTCTCACTGCGCTTCGGCCGCATGTCGCGGGAAGACTGCATCTCGCATTCGGCTGCGGTGGCGACCGCGACAAAGGCAAGAGAGTACTGATGGGCGCGATTGCCGCGCGGCTCGCGGACCATGTGATCGTGACCGATGACAATCCGCGCAGCGAGGATGCGGCAGAGATACGACACCAGATTCTCGTGCGTTGTCCGGGCGCGACGGAAATCGGCGACAGGGCCGGCGCGATTCGGGCAGCTGTCGCCTCTCTTATGACCGGCGATGTTCTCGTCATCGCTGGAAAAGGCCATGAGAGGGGACAGATCGTCGGTGGAGAGACCCGTCCCTTTGTCGATTCCGATGAGGCGCAAAAAGCGGTGCGCGAGGTTGCGTCGTGACCGCGCTCTGGACATCGCAGGAAGCGGAGGGGGCGACACTCGGCCACGCGACGCGCGCCTTCGAGGCGCGGGGCGTGTCGATCGACACGCGCACGCTGAAATCCGGCGATCTGTTTGTGGCCCTCAAAGGCGAGGCGCGCGATGGGCACGAATTCGTGTCCCGGGCGATCGCGAACGGTGCCGCCGCGGCGCTGGTGTCGCGTATGCCAGACGATATCGCGCGCGAAGCGCCGTTGCTTGTGGTCGCCAATACCCAGCGGGCGCTCGAGGATCTCGGCCGCGCGGCGCGGATCCGCGCCCGTGGCCGCGTAGTTGCGGTTACCGGCAGCGCAGGCAAGACCACGACGAAGGAGATGTTGCGCCTTGCGCTCGGCGCGCTGGGTTCCACCCACGCGTCAGCCTCCTCCTACAACAACCATTGGGGCGTGCCGCTAAGCCTGGCGCAATGGCCTCGCAGCGACGCCTTTGGCGTATTCGAGATCGGCATGAATCACTTCGGCGAGATACGGACGCTCGCGAGCTTCACGCGGCCACACGTCGCGCTAGTCACCACGATTGCTCCGGCACATCTCGAATATTTCGGCAGCGTTGAGGCGATCGCCGACGCCAAGTCGGAGATTTTCGAGGGCCTGTCGCCAGGCGGCGTCGCCGTCGTGCCGGTGGACAATGCCTGCTCCGCGCGCCTGATCGCCCGCGCGCGCCAGGCTGGCGTGGGCCGCATACTGAGCTTTGGCGCTTCGGACGATGCAGACGCCCGGCTCCTCACCCGGTCGGAAGACTCCGATGGCATGAAGATCGAAGCGGAGATCATGGGCCGGCGATGCATGTTCCGGATCGGAGCGTTGGGCGCCCATATTGCGCACAATGCAATCGGCGCCCTTCTCTCAGTCGCCGCACTCGAGGGCGATGTCGTGGATGCGGCGGCATCGCTTGCATCCTTTTCCGCCCTCAAGGGCCGCGGAGCGCGGTTCGCTCTGCCGCTCGCGGGCGGATCGGCCGAAATCATCGACGAGAGCTACAACGCCAATCCTGCGTCGATGCGCGCCGCGCTCGCGCTTCTGGGTTCGGCAAGACCTGGCGGCGGCGGCAGGCGAATTGCCGTGTTGGGAGATATGTTGGAGCTGGGTGACGAAAGCCCTTCGCTACACGCGGCGCTTTCGGGCGCCGTCGAAGATGCGCACGCCGACCTCGTTTTTGCCTGCGGCCGCGACATGCGCGCGCTGTTCGATGTTCTGCCAGCGTCTCGCCGCGGTGTGTGGGGCGAGACATCCTCCGCCATCGCGCCCCAAATCATCCGCACGCTTCGCCCGGGAGACGTGGCGCTGATCAAGGGATCCCTGGGGAGTCGCATGTCCACGATCCTCGACGCACTCAAGAACGGCGCGGGAGCGAAATAGCCATGCTTCCGCTCCTTCTCGTGCGTTTTTCTGATCACCTCGGCGTCCTCAACGTCTTCCGCTACATCACCTTCCGCACCGGCGGCGCGCTCATGACAGCGCTCTTTGTCGCCTTCGTGATCGGCCCGGCGATGATCCGCCGCTTGCGCGCCAGTCAGGGCAGCGGTCAGCCGATCCGCACCGACGGGCCGGCACGCCACATCATCGAGAAGCAGGGCACGCCCACCATGGGTGGCCTGCTGATCCTGATTTCGTCGATCGCTGCAACACTTCTTTGGGCAGACCTCACCCAGGCCTACGTGTGGGTCGTCCTGTTCGTCACAATCAGTTTCGGCCTGCTCGGTTTCGTGGACGACTATCTGAAGGTCACGAAACGTTCACCCGAGGGTGTAAGCGCCAATACCAAATTGTTGATCCAGGTCGCAGTCGCTGTTCTGGCATCGTTTGCGGCGATGTCGCTCGAGGAGCAGTCGCTGGCAGGGACGGTGGCCATTCCGTTCCTCAAAACCGTTCTTCTGCATCTCGGCTGGGGCTTTCTCGCCTTCGGCGCTCTTGTGATCGTGGGCGCGTCGAATGCGGTCAATCTCACCGATGGCCTCGACGGGCTCGCCATTGTGCCGGTGATCATTGCTGCGCTCGCATTCGCGCTCATTGCCTATCTCGTCGGCAACGTAAAGTTCGCCGACTATCTGCAGCTGCATTACATCGCGGGCACCGGCGAGCTTGCCGTGTTTCTCGCGGCGCTTGTCGGCGGCGGGCTCGGATTCCTCTGGTACAACGCGCCGCCGGCAATGGTCTTCATGGGTGACACAGGATCGCTTTCGCTGGGCGGGGCGCTGGGCGCCGTCGCGGTCGCCACCAAGCACGAAATCGTCCTGGCAATCATCGGCGGATTGTTCGTCATCGAGGCGGTTTCCGTGATCGTCCAGGTTGCGTCGTTCAAGTTGACGGGCAAACGAATATTCCGCATGGCGCCGATCCATCATCATTTCGAACAGCTCGGCTGGCAGGAATCCACGATCGTGATCCGCTTCTGGATCGTCTCGGTGGTTCTGGCGCTGATCGGCCTTTCGACGTTGAAACTGCGGTGAGGAACGGGCCATGATTCCCGTCCGATCTTTCAACAATCGCGACATCGGCGTGTTTGGGCTTGCACGATCAGGCCTTTCCGCCGTCCAGGCTTTGAAAGCCGGCGGGGCGCGCGTTTTCGCGTGGGATGAAAGCGAACAGCCGCGCAGTGACGCGGCGGCGCAAGGCGTCCATGTCGCACCATTTGCTTCCTGGCCGTGGAGTCGCATCAAGGCGCTCGTGCTCAGCCCGGGTGTCGCACTGACGCACCCAAGCCCGCACGAGGTGGCGATTGCGGCGCGAGGCGCGGGCGCGGAAATCATCGGCGACATCGAGCTTTTTGCTCGCGAAATTCGCCCGGATGCTGCGCGCGCCGGCCGTGCACCGGTGATCGCGGTCACCGGAACGAACGGCAAATCGACAACAGTGGCGCTTGTCGGGCACATTCTCTCCAGCTGCGGCTTCCAGGCGGAGATAGGCGGAAATACCGGCAAGCCCGTGCTCGATCTCGCACCTCCGAACGCACGCGTGATCTATGTTCTGGAAATCTCGTCATACCAGATCGATCTCGCGCCGGGTCTCGTTCCGGACGTGGCGGTGCTGACCAACATCACACCCGATCACATCGAACGACACGGGTCGCTTGCCAATTATGCAGCCGTCAAGGCGCGGCTTCTGGAGCAGGCGTCGCCAGATGGTTGCGTCGTGATCGGTGTCGACGATGCCAACAGCGCCGCCATTCACACGCGTTTGTCGGCCAGGCGCGGCACCAGCGGCGTGCCTGTGTCAGTCGGCAAGGTGCTTGGGCGCGGGATATTTGCCGTGGACGGCGCTCTTTACGACGCCTGGGGCAACCGCGCATCGAAAGTCATGGAGCTTGGCGTCGCGGCGCATCTTCCCGGTGCGCATAATTGGCAGAATGCCGCGCTTGCCTACGCCGCTGCGCGGCCATTCGTAAAGGATTCGCGCGCTATCGCGTCGGCGATTGCCAGTTTTCCCGGCCTTGCCCATCGCATCGAAGATGTCGGCCGCGTGGGAAAGGTTCGCTTTATCAACGATTCCAAGGCAACGAACGCCGACGCCGCCGCGCGGGCTTTGGCTTGTTTTTCAGACATATTCTGGATCGCCGGCGGCCGGCCAAAGGAAGGCGGAATTGACTCGCTTCTGCAATATGCGCCGCGCGTGCGCAAAGCCTACCTGATCGGCGAGGCCGCGGAAATGTTCGCGCGCACACTGAGCGGTCATGCGCCATGCGAAATCCGGGGAACGCTCGAAGACGCGATTGCAGCAGCGTTCGCCGACGCGTCGCGATCGGGAGTTGCCGCGCCGTTCGTTTTGCTCTCGCCGGCATGCGCCTCCTTCGATCAGTTCCGCGACTTCGAGGAGCGTGGCGACCGCTTTCGTGCCCTGGCCGGTGAGCTTGCCGGGACTGCACAGAGAGAAGCGTCGTGAGGGTCGCCGCAATGGGGCACACCCGATGAGCCGGGCCGACCGACGCAGCGCCGCCGACTGGTGGTGGACAGTGGACCGCACGGCGCTCGTCGCCATGCTTGCGCTGTTTGCGATCGGCCTGATGCTGGCATTCGCGGCAAGTCCCGCGGCCACTGGCGGCCCGATGACGGAAGGCGATTTCCGCTATGCCGCAAAACAGATCGCGTTCGCGGGACTCGCCGTCGTGATTCTGGGTGCGACGTCGGTGTTGCCGTTGCGCACGATCAAACTATCCGCCGCATTGATTTACGCTGCCGCCATAGCCGGCTGCGTGGTCGCGCTTTTCGCCGGCAACGAAGTCCTTGGCGCGCGGCGCTGGATCGATTTCGGTTGGGTCACCCTGCAGCCGTCGGAATTTCTCAAGCCGAGTTTTGCGATTCTTGCTGCGGCTGTGCTTGCCGATAACGAGAAAATGATTCTGCCGAAGGAAGTGGTCGCATTCATTCTTGCCGCGCCGGCACTGTTGATCCTGGTGCTCCAGCCCGACGTTGGGCAAACGGGGCTGTTGTTGGCGCTGTGGGGCGCGCTGCTGTTCTTCAACGGCGTTTCGCTGGCTGCCGTAGGAATTCTGGCCGGATCGAGCGCCGGTCTGGGCTTTCTCGCCTATCTGCTGTTTCCGCACGTGCATCACCGGATCAACCAGTTCTTCGATCCGCAATCCGCCGGCTATCAAACGGAACTGGCACTCAAGGCGTTCGCCCATGGCGGACTTGCGGGTGTCGGACCCGGAGCCGGAACAGTCAAATATCACCTGCCAGACGCGCACTCAGATTTCATCTTCGCGGTGGCGGGCGAGGAATTCGGCATCGCGCTGTGCGGAATCATCGTGCTGCTGTTTTGTGTGCTCTGCATCAGGCTGCTTTTGCGATCTGCACGGATGGCAGACGCGTTCTCGGGTCTTGCCGGAGCCGCGCTCGCGATCGCCGTTGCGCTGCAGGCGTTCATCAACATGGGAGTCGCCGTCAGCCTTTTGCCCACCAAGGGCATGACGTTGCCTTTCATCTCCTATGGCGGCTCATCGCTGTTCGCCGTCGCCCTGACGATGGGTTTTGCCCTCGCCGTCACGCGCCAGCGATCGAAGATCGGCGAGAGGGACGTCGAGCTGTTCGCGTTTCTACGGGAGGCGCGCGCCGCATGACGACGATCGTGCTCTCCGCCGGCGGCACGGGCGGTCATCTTTTTCCTGCCCAGGCCCTCGCCGAAGAGCTTCTGCGTCGCGGGCGAAGCATTGTGGTGATGACCGACAGGCGCGGGCGCGAGTCCGATACCGTTTTCCGGAGTGCGATCATCGAATCGGTGCCGTCGGCGACGTTCGCAGGATCGCTTGCCACACGGTTTGCCGCGCCCCTGCAAATCCTCTGCGGTATCTTTGTCAGCTGGCGGAAGCTCAAACAGATCGAGCCCAGCGCCGTTGTCGGTTTTGGCGGCTATCCCAGCTTTCCAGTGATGATTGCGGCTTGGCTCGGCGGCTTTCCGACGGCCATCCACGAGCAGAACGCAGTGCTTGGGCGCGTCAACCGAATGTTGTCCACGCGCGTGAGCGCGATTGCCGCATCGTTTACACTCATGCGATTCGCACCGAAGGGCACATCGTTCATCGTGTATACCGGTAATCCCGTCCGGCCCGAGGCTGCCGAGCTTACGTCTGCGCCCTACTCGGAACCTGGCGAAGATGACGCGATTCGGCTGCTGGTTTTTGGAGGCAGCCAGGGTGCGCGTGCGCTTAGCGAACTGGTCCCCGCGGCGATTGCGCTCCTGCCGGAATTGCTGCGCCGGCGTCTGGAAATTGTGCAGCAATGCCGCCCGGAGGACATGGAACAGGTCCGCACAGTCTATGAGGCGATGAACGTCGGGGCGGAGCTTGCGCCGTTCTTCAGCGATCTTCCTGCGCGGATAGCGGCGGCACACCTCGTGATCTCGCGCAGCGGCGCGTCCACGATCAGCGAACTTGCCGTGATTGGGCGCCCCGCGATCCTGATCCCATATCCCTTTGCAACTGACGATCATCAGACGGCGAATGCGAGGGTTTTCGCCGACGCTGAAGCCGCCTGGCTTGTTCAGCAGCGCGATGTCACGCCCGAGCGTTTCGCGCAGCGGCTCGAAATGGTTCTCGGCGCGCCGGTGGAGCTGGCCAGGCGGGCCCGTGCTGCACGTGCCCTGGCGCATCCGGACGCGGCCTCGCGCCTTGCCGACCTTGTCGACCGGATCGCACGTCGGGAGGCGGCATGATGCGTGACGCTCCAACCCGCGTGCCTTTCGACATCGGCACGATCCATTTCATCGGCATCGGCGGTATCGGCATGAGCGGCATTGCCGAAATCATGCGCAATCTCGGCTATCGCGTTCAGGGCTCCGACGCGGTCGAAAACGCAAATGTGATGCGATTGCGCGCCCTCGGCATTCCGGTTGCGCTCGGACATGATGCCGGAAATCTCGGCGACGCCGTGGTCGTGGTCTATTCCTCGGCGGTCAAACCCGGCAATGCCGAGTTCGAGGCAGCGCGCAAACGCAAGCTTCCGCTGGTTCGCCGCGCCGAAATGCTGGCCGAGATCATGCGGCTCAAGAGCTGCGTCGCGGTCGCGGGTACCAATGGAAAAACCACAACCACAACACTTGTCGCCGCCTTGTTCGACGCGGGCGGTCTTGATCCTACCGTCGTCAATGGCGGCGTCATCAACGCCTACGGAACCAATGCGCGCCTGGGCGCTGGTGAATGGGTGGTGGTGGAAGCCGACGAAAGCGACGGCACGTTTCTGAGGCTGCCTGCGACGATTGCGGTCGTCACCAACATCGATCCCGATCATCTCGATTTCTACGGCACGTTCGAGCGCATGCGCGCGGCGTTCCAGCGCTTCGTCGAGAATGTACCGTTCTACGGATTTGCGGTGCTCTGCCTCGATCACCCCGAAGTACAGGCGATGGTCGGCCGGATCGAGGATCGGCGGCTTATCACTTATGGATTCAACCCCCAGGCCGATGTACGCGCGACCAACGTGACCTGCTCGCAAGGCGCCGCGCATTTCGATGCGAGCATTCTCGACCGGCGAACGGGACGGGAGACGCTTCTGCCGCAACTGAGCCTACCCATGCCGGGCGAACACAATGTGCAGAACGCGCTCGCGGCCATCGCAGTCGCTGCTGCGCTCGGCATAGACCCGGACCGCATCCGCGAAGCGCTCGCGCGGTTTGCGGGCGTCACGCGCCGCTTTTCGCGCGTCGGCGAATGGCATGGCGCGGCGATAATTGACGACTACGCGCACAATCCGTTCAAGATCGCCGCGGCGTTGAAGGCTGCTCGGCAAGCCTATTCCGGCCCCATCGTGGCGATCGTGCAGCCGCACCGCTATTCGCGCCTGCGCGACACGTTCGAGCAATTCTCCACCTGCCTGCACGATTCGGACACGGCGATCGTGGCGCCAGTCTACGCCGCCGGTGAACAACCGCTTCCGGGATTCGACCGCGACTCTTTTGCAGACTCGTTGCGCGCCCATGGACATCGCCACGTTCTTATCATCGACGGGCCTGATGATCTGCCGCCACTCCTGGCCGATCTTGCCAAACCGGACGGCGCGATCGTTTTTCTCGGTGCGGGATCGATCACGCACTGGGCGGCAGGGCTTCAATCGGCGCTGAGCCGGATGGAGACGCGAACATGATGAATACGCGACTCCGTGAAGCGTGGCCTGCGATGCGCGGCAAATGGCAGGAACGCGCGCCACTCAAGGACTTTCTCTGGTTTCGCGTCGGCGGCCCCGCGGAATTCCTGTTCCGGCCGGCGGACGAAGAGGATCTTTGCGCCTTTCTCGCGGCGAAGGGCCGGTCACTATCTGTCTCGGTAATCGGCGTGGGTTCCAATCTCCTGGTGCGCGATGGCGGCATCAGGGGCGCCGTCATCCGGCTACCCTCGAGCTTTGGCCGTTGCGCAGTCGAGAAGGATCGCGTGCGCGCGGGTGCTGCGGCTCTCGACGCCGCCGTCGCCCGCATGGCCGCCGATGCCGGCCTCGGCGGCCTCGAATTTCTGCGCGGGATTCCCGGAACGATCGGCGGCGCGTTGCGCATGAACGCGGGATGCTACGGCCGCGAGATCAAGGATGTGTTCGTCGAAGCAGTGGCCGTCGATCCAGGCGGCCGGCGGATCGTGCTGAAGGCGGGTGACGTTTCCTTTACCTACAGAAGCTGCAGCGCGCCGGAGGGCCTCATCTTCACCGAGGCAGTTCTTCAGGGCGTGCCCGAATCCGCAGAGGTCGTGCGCGCGCGCATGAACGAGCTTGTTGCGCAGCGCGAGGCGACGCAGCCGGTCCGCGCGAAGACGGGCGGTTCGACGTTCAAAAATCCATCTGTGCCGGGCGGAAAGAAGGCGTGGCAGCTGATCGAGGAGGCCGGTTGCCGCGGCCTGATTCGCGGCGGGGCACAAGTCTCGAAGAAGCATTGTAATTTTCTCATCAATACCGGCGATGCCCGGGCCTCCGATCTCGAAGGTCTGGGCGAGGAAGTGCGCTTACGCGTCGCCTCTCGTTCCGGCATCGATCTCGAGTGGGAAATCAAACGCGTGGGCGTGTCATGACCGCGCCGCGGAAAATCGCCGTTCTTCTTGGCGGACGTTCTGCCGAACGCGAAGTGAGCCTTGTTTCCGGCCGCGCCTGCGCCGAGGCGCTACGCGCTGAAGGATTCGATTGCACAGAGATCGACGCCCAGGGCGATGTTGCGGCGGAACTCTCTCGTGCCAGCCCTGACGTCGCCTTCAATGCCCTGCATGGGCGCTGGGGTGAAGATGGATGCGTGCAGGGCCTGCTTGAACTCATGCGGATCCCCTACACGCACTCCGGCGTGCTCGCGTCCGCGCTCGCGATGCACAAGCAGCGCGCGAAAGAGGTTTTTCGGGCCGAGGGTTTGCCCGTCGTCGGAAGCGTCGTGGTCGATCGGCGCGAGGCAGGCACCCGCCACGTCATGGAGCCGCCCTATGTCGTCAAGCCGGTAAACGAGGGATCGAGTGTCGGTGTCTTCATCATCCGCAAGGGCGACAATCGACCGCCCGGAGAGCTTGGCAGCGACACATGGGCGCTGGGCGATGAAGTGATGGTCGAAGAGTTTGTACCTGGGCGTGAGCTGACGGTTGCCGTGATGGGCGACAGACCTCTGGCCGTGACCGAGATCGTCTCGAAGACGAGCTTTTACGATTACGAGGCTAAATATGCGGAAGGCGGATCGAAGCATATTCTGCCCGCGCCGATCTCCGAGGATGTGAGCCGTGATGCAATGAGCATCGCGGTACGTGCGCATCGGGTACTTGGCTGCCGCGGAGTCACTCGCGCCGATTTTCGGTTCGATCACAAGCGGCGGCGCGTCGTTCTTCTCGAAGTCAACACGCAGCCGGGCATGACGCCCACCTCGCTCGTGCCTGAACAGGCCCGGCATGTGGGCAAGAGTTTTCGCGAACTCGTGCGATGGATCGTGGAGGACGCTTCATGCGATCGCTGACCGCGCAGTCGAGGCGCGGCCGTGCAAGCGCAGCAAAACCACCGCGACGTGGCGCGCGATCGACCGCTGGTGCGCGGGCGGCGACGGGAACCGGGAGGCGGCGCCGTCCGCCGAATGCTTTCGCGCGCGCCTGGCGCGGTCTTCGCCCCTGCTTCTCGATGCGCCATCCTGCAATGTGGCTCTCTGCCTGCGTTCTTTTTGTCATTCTCGCCGCGGCACTGCTCGCGGGTGGATACATCACCCGGGCCGGAAATGCGGCACGCAGCGCCGTCAATGCGGTCTCGGCCGATGCAGGTTTCGGGATTGCTTCCATTCGGATTTCGGGGAATCGCCGCACCGATCCCCGGGACGTTCTCGCCGCGCTGGGTTTCGGGCCCGGTGAATCGATTTTTGCCGCCGACATGCGGGCCGCCCGTGCGCATCTGCTTTCGCTCGAATGGGTCGCGGACGCCGAGGTGCGTAGGCAATACCCTGATTCCATCTCCATCTCCATTGTGGAGAGATTGCCCTTCGCGCTTTGGGAAACTCCGAACGGCACGTATGTTGTGGAACGCTCGGGCCGGATTATAGGCCTGTTCGACGCGAGTGCCTTTCCGCATCTGCCCGTACTGGCGGGGGAGGGCGCACCGGGTAACGCTGCCGAACTCGTCGATGCGGTTGCGGCACATCGCGCACTCAGTGCGCGCGTCGCGGGTTACGCGCGCATTTCCGATCGGCGCTGGAACCTGCTGCTCAACGACAACGTCATCGTTGATCTTCCCGAAGAAGGCTGGGCCAAAGAGCTCGACGTGCTCGAACATCTCATCGTCGATCGGGGAATTCTCGAGCGCGACATTTCCGAAATCGACCTGCGCATGCCGGACAATTTCTTTTTCGTTCTGCGCAACGGACAAAAGCAGCAGATGCGGGGAAACGCGGCATAATGGGCGAAACGATTCGCATGCGCACCAGCGACGCACAGTCTCCAGCATACCGCACCGGCCTTGTGGCGGCCCTCGACGTGGGTTCGTCGAAAACTGTCTGCCTCATCGGCCGGGCGGAACCGGCGAACCTGCGGGTGATCGGCGCGGCGCTGCGCGAAACGCGCGGTATCAAATCCGGGACGGTGACGAGCCTCGAGTATGTGGAAGAATCGATCCGCGAGGCCGTGGCGGCGGCAGAGAATCTTGCGGATCTACGGGTGCAGAGTGTTCTTCTCTCGGTCAATTGCGGCGCGCCGCAAAGCGTGACGGCGCGCGCGGCCATGTCGCTCGAAGGTGCGCTCGTTTCCGATGAGTATCTGCTCGACCTCCTTGCCGAGGGCCGCGCGAACTGCCGGCTCGACGGCCACGAGATCATCCAGTGCGCGCCCGTTTCCTATGTGGTCGATGAAGCGCGTGGCGTGCGCGATCCGAGCGGTATGTTCTGCCAGCGCATCGGCGTGCAGATGCATGCCGTCGCGGTCTGGCCATCGCCTTTCCAGAATCTGAAACTCGCTGTTGAGCGTTGTCACCTTTCGATCGGCGGCGCCCTCTTCGCGCCTTACGCCAGCGGCCTTGCGACGCTCACGCCCGACGAAATGCAGCTTGGCGCGACTGTCATCGACATGGGCGGCGGTGTTACCTCCATCGCGGTGTTTCTGGAAGGCGCTCTCGTGCATGCCGATGTGGTGCCAATGGGCGGCGCCTATGTGACAGCGGACATCGCCCGCATGCTCGCCTCGCCGCTTTCCGCAGCCGAACGGATCAAAACGCTCTATGGCGCAGCTTTGGGCGATATCGAGACGGGCACCGACGTTGTTGCCGTGCCGCAGATGGGCGAGAACGGCCAGGACAGCGACCTGCGCGTTCCGCGCTCGATGCTGACGAGGATCATCCAGCCGCGGCTCGAAGAGATATTCGGCGAAGTGCAGAATCGCTTGCGCGCCAGCGGCTTCGACGTAGCCGCTGGCCGGCGCGCTGTACTGACGGGAGGCGCCTGCCAGCTCGCCGGCGCGCGCGAGCTTGTTCAGCGCATACTCAACAAGCAGGTGCGAATCGGGCGCCCCCAGGGGCTTGCCGGTTTGCCAGCAGCATCCGCGGGTCCCGACTATGCGACGGCGGTTGGTCTTCTCATGGCCGGCGCGACGATGCGGCCGGAGGCCCTCAATCCTGGCCTCGCGCCAACGCTACCGGCGCGGCCAAGCTTTCTCAGCCGCATCACCGGAGGACTGATCCGATGAGGGCAATGCGCGAGGATGCTTCGATGAAAAGAGTCTCGACGGCAGGTGCCGGGATATGGCTTTGCACAGACTAAGACAACGTGATTCAACAATAACAAGGTGATTCGTTGGGCGTTCGTGAGGATTTGGGTCGCACTGACAAGGAGAGCGGAAAATGTCGATTAATTTGAGAGTTCCGGAAGTCACCGAGCTGCGGCCGCGCATCACCGTTCTTGGCGTGGGCGGCGCCGGGGGAAATGCTGTCAACAACATGATCGCCTCGAAACTCGAAGGCGTGGAATTCATCGTTGCGAACACCGATGCGCAGTCTCTTGCCCAGTCGAGAGCGGAACGGCGTATCCAGATCGGCGCGCGCGTCACTGAAGGACTGGGCGCCGGCGCCCGGCCCGATATCGGCCGTGCGGGGGCAGAGGAGTCACTTGAAGAGATTCTCGAGCATCTTTCCGGCTCGCACATGGTGTTCATCACGGCGGGCATGGGTGGAGGAACTGGCACAGGCGCCGCTCCCGTCATTGCGCGCGCGATCCGCGAGCAGGGCGTGCTCACGGTCGGCGTCGTCACCAAGCCGTTCGCCTTTGAAGGCGACAAGCGCATGCGCGTCGCCGAGCGCGGCATCGACGAACTGCAGGCCTATGTCGATACGCTGATCATCATCCCGAACCAGAATCTGTTCCGCATCGCCAATGACCGCACAACCTTCAGCCAGGCCTTCGCCATGGCCGACGACGTGCTCCATTCCGGCGTGCGCGGCGTGACCGATCTGATCGTCATGCCAGGCCTGATCAATCTCGATTTCGCCGATATCAAGACGGTGATGTCGGAGATGGGGAAGGCCATGATGGGAACGGGCGAAGCCGATGGCGAGGAGCGCGCGCTCAAGGCCGCAGAGGCCGCTATCTCCAATCCGCTCCTCGATGACGTGTCGATGAAGGGCGCCCGCGGCGTGCTCATCAACATCACCGGCGGCCCCGACATGATGCTGTTCGAGGTCGACCAGGCGGCGAACCGCATTCGTGCGGAGGTCGATCCTGACGCCAACATCATTTTTGGCGGCACGATCCTGGAGAACATGGAAGGCCGGCTGCGTGTATCGGTGGTGGCGACCGGCATCGAAGCCGAACAGATCGCGCATATGCCGGACAATGTCGAACAACTGCGTCCCCGCGCGCGGGCGGCGCAAATCGGCGTCAAGTCCGAACCATGGGCCGCGGCCAACCCCGTGCGCAGCCAGATGGACGTTCTCGCGCAGGAGATGAGCGCGAGCATCGCTCCGAGACAGTCCATATCTCCGGTCGAGCCGATCATCCTGGGAACGCCCGAAGTGCGGGCGATCGAGGAGGAGGAGATTCCTGCGCCGGAGCCCGTCCGTATCCAGCCTCTGCCGCGGGCTGCGGAAGCGCGCCCGGCGCCGGAACCGCAGGAGGAAAAGAAACGCCGCTTCGGATTCCTGGGTCGGCGAAAGGCTGAGCCGGTGCGCGCCGAGCCCCAGATGGCGTCCGGATCGTCACACGGCCAGCGCGCAGCCGCTCAGGTCATCATGCGTGAAGCGCTCGGGCCGCGTCCGGCGGCGCCGTCGCCGGCAAATGCCGAAGATCTGTTTCCCGACTTCAAGAAGGACGACCAGTTCGAGATCCCGGCGTTCCTCCGCAGACAGACGAATTGACGGCAATCGGGAGTCTGCAGAATTTCACCACCAGGACACGAAGGACAAGATAGCGTAGAATTGGTCCTCGTGTACTTCGTGTCTTTGTGGTGAATGACAAGACGCTCCATCCTCCAGGAAGTTTCGTGCGACGGGGTCGCGCTGCACGCGGGTTCCAGCGTGCACGCAAGGCTTTTGCCTGCACCGGCAGGCGCGGGAGTCGTCTTTCGCCGCAATGATCTTGGCGGCAGGGAAATCCCGGCACTTTATGACCGGGTCGGCGAAACGCGTCTTGGTACCGTCATCGAGGAAAACGGCGCAAGCGTCGCTGTCATCGAACATCTGATGGCAGCCATCGCAGGCGCAGGCGTCAACGATCTCATCGTTGCGCTTGACGGCCCGGAGCCTCCAATTCTGGACGGCGATGCGCTCTCCTGGCTGTTGTTGCTTGAGCGGGCAGGGTTCCGTGATCAACCCGGAACGCGCGGCACGATCAGAATTGCGAGACAGGTCGACGTTGCGCAGGGCGGCGCAAGCGCGGCGCTTGTGCCCGCTGAGGCGCTCGACTTCGATTTCGATATTTCCTTCCCTTCGGCTGCGATCGGCACGCAGCGCCTGCTCTGGGCTTTTTCCGGCGAAGCGTTCCGTCGCGACATTGCGCCTGCCCGCACATTTGGCTTCGTGAACGAGCTGGATGCGCTGCGGGGAGCGGGTCTCGCGCGCGGCGCCTCCCTCGAGAATACGCTCGCCATCGATGGCGACACCATGGTCAATCCGGGTCTTCAGCGCTTCCCCGATGAGTTCGTCCGCCACAAGATTCTCGACGCGATCGGCGACCTCGCGCTCGCCGGTGTGCAAATTATCGGCCGCTTCGTGGGTCAAAGATCCGGCCATGCGCTCAACAATGCGTTGTTGCGTGCGCTCTTCTCCGATCCCGTGAACTACGAATTGATCGAAACATAGGATTCCGGGTGCCTCATTTCGTGCCAAGCCTGTCGCTCTCGCCGCAAGTGCAGCTTCTGCTCGTAGACAATGCGATCAATTTCGTTGCCGCGGTCGTCATTCTCATTGCAGGCTGGACGGTTGCCGGCTGGGCGGCGCGGGGGGTGCGCAGCGGCCTTCGCCGCATCCCGCGTTTCGACGCCACGCTGCGGCCGCTGGCCGGATCGGTGGTGCGTTACGCCATCGTCATCTTCACCGTCATCGCGGTGTTGCAGCGGTTTGGTGTCGAGACGACGAGCCTCATCGCAATTCTGGGCGCCGCCGGTCTTGCGGTCGGACTGGCCCTGCAAGGCACGCTGTCCAACGTGGCGGCCGGAGTCATGCTCATCTTCCTCAGGCCGTTCCGCCGTGGCGAAAAGATCGAATGCGATAAATGCATCGGAGTGGTTCGCGAACTCGGGCTGTTTCGTACCATCATCGCCACCGACGACGGAGTTTTCATTTCGATTCCCAACGCCGCGATATTTTCCGGCACCATCATCAATTATCACCGTGAGACGATGCGCAGGACGAATTTCATGGTGCCCCTGGACCCCACCGAAGACCTCGATCGGGTGCAAGCCATCGTCCTTGCGGTGCTCGAAGCGCATCCTAACGTGCTGAAGATGCCCGCGCCGGCGGCGCCGCTCGATTCTTTCAGCGAGAACGCGATGAACGTCGCCGTCCAGGCCTGGACTCTCCCCGCCAATTTCAGCAGCACGAAGGACGACCTGCTCAGGCAGGTGCAGCAGGCCATGAACAAGGAGGGCATCCGCTTCGCCCAGCCCCTTCGTGCGCAATCCGCCGCGGTCGTACCGGCGAAGACCGGCAGTTGAGCGGCAATCGCCGGCCCCGGCGAAGCACCATTTTCTGGCGGGCGGGAACGAGCCGCTCCCGAGCGCCCGTTGCACTGGACCGTGCGGGTTCCGCAATGGCATAAGAACGCCGGGCGCCTGAGCTTCATCCCGGAGACAAACGAGCACATGGAATTGAACGAGACGCCGCCGCCGCTCGCGAGCTGCACGCCGGTCAGGAGCCGTTTTGCGCGCGGCATGCTCGCCGCCGCGACGGGAGCCTTTCTGCTCGCCGGCTGTTCCTGGCTCGGCCTCGACAGTTCGGATGACAAGGATGCCGACTATGTCGAACGTCCCGTCGAGCAAATCTACAATGATGCGTGGACCCAGATAAAGGGTAAGGACTGGGAGAAGGCCGCCAAACAATTCGACGAGGTGGAGCGTCAGCATCCCTATTCGGTGTGGGCGCGGCGCGCGATGCTGATGAGCGCCTTCTGCTATTATCAGGCCAACAAATATACCGATGCGATAAGCGCAGCCGATCAATACATCGAGCTGCATCCGGGCAGTCACGAGGTCGCCTATGCCTTCTATCTGAAGGCGATGTCTCTCTACGAGCAGATCACCGATACCGGGCGCGACCAGACCGACACTGAACAGGCATTGACCGCGCTGCAGGACGTCGTGCAGCGCTTTCCCGACACGGAATATGCGCGCGACGCCAGTCTCAAGGTTGACCTGACGCTCGATCACCTGGCGGGCAAGGAGATGGAGGTGGGTCGCTACTATCTCGTGCGACACGACTTCATCGGAGCCATCAACCGATTCCGCGCCGTTGTCGAGCGCTACCCGCGAACGTCGCAGATCGCCGAAGCGCTGGAACGTCTCACGGAAGCCTATTACTCTGTCGGAATATACGACGAGGCGAAAACGGCTGCCGCGGTGCTCGGCGCAAATTATCCCGGCAGCCCTTGGTACCAGGACGCCTACGATCTTCTGGTTTCGCACAACATGAAGCCGGAGATGCACAAGGGCTCGTGGATCGAGCGCGCCTTCGAGAGCCCGCTGTGAAACGCACCAGGCAAATGCTGTTCTGACTTCCTTGTGATCTGACGTGCCCCGCCCATGCTCGCGACCCTGAAAATCCACGACCTCGTCCTGATCGAGGACGTGGCGCTGGATTTCTCGGGCGGGTTGAATGTGCTGACGGGCGAGACGGGCGCTGGCAAGTCTATCCTTCTCGATGCGCTGGGGCTTGCAACAGGTGCGCGCGGGGGTGCGCGTTCCAGCGTGCGTGGCGGCGCAGTGCAAGGATCGGCCACGGCCATCTTCGAGCTTCCTGCCGATCACGACGCGCGCAACATGCTTGTCCATAACGGCCTGGTCACGGACGGAGAGATCATCCTGCGCCGGACAATCGCGGCGGACGCGCGCACCCGCGCCTTCCTGAATGACGAACCAATCGGTGTGGCGCTGCTGCGTGATTTGGGAAGCGAGCTTGTCGAGATTCACGGGCAGGCGGACGATCGTGGACTTTTCGACAGTTCAACGCATCGCAGACTGCTCGACGCCTTCGGCGCCCATACGGAACTGGCGGACGATGTCGCGGCGCGATTCCGCGCGTATGAGCGTCTGCGCGCAGAAGCGGATCAGCTTCGCCGGACATCCGAAACCGCATCGCGGGAGGCGGAGTTTCTGCGCCACGCCGTTGATGAACTTTCGGCGCTGGCGCCGCAGGAAGGCGAAGAGGCGCGGCTCGCCGGCGAACGCGCGCTGCTGATGAACGCGGGGCGGATCGCGGAAGATACATCATCCGCCGTCGAACTCCTTTCCGGCGATCGAGGCGCCGAAGCCGCACTGGCGGGCGCGCTGAAGCGTTTGTCGCGCCTGCATCCCGATGCGCGCCTGCGCTGCAAGTCGGCGGAAGAGGCGCTCGACCAGGCTTTTGCACTCACTGAAGAGGCAGGGCGCGAACTCGAGGCGCTTCTTGCGCAGCTCGAAGTAGATGCGGGGCTGCTCGAAAGCAAGGAAGAGCGTCTGTTCGCCTTGCGCGCTGCCGCGCGCAAATACGCGGTGCAACCAGACGGATTGCAGCGCCTTCTGGCGGAATATGAGGCGAAGCTCGAAACAATTTCGGGCGGCGATTTGGCGCTTACGCGTGCCGCTGCCGAAGTTACGCGGGCCCATGCGGGTTTCATGAGCCATGCCCGTCAATTGACTTTGGCGCGCGAGAAAGCTGCGGTCCAGCTGGAGTGCGCAGTTGCGCAGGAACTTAACCCCTTGAAGCTGGGCCACGCGCGATTTCGCGTGGCGCTGGACCCTTTGGGAGATTCAGGCAACGCGGCGGGACTTGAAAAGGTGAGCTTCGAAGTATCGACCGTGGAAGGCGCGGCGTTCGGGCCTCTGGTAAAAATTGCTTCCGGCGGCGAGCTCGCGCGTTTCTCGCTCGCCCTGAAAGTGGCCCTTGCCGAAGCGAGCCCACACGCCGCGCTCGTGTTCGATGAAGTGGATCGTGGTGTCGGCGGGGCCGTTGCGGACGCCGTGGGAGAAAGGCTTCAACGCCTCGCGCGCGCCACGCAGGTTCTGCTTGTCACGCATTCGCCGCAGGTCGCGGCGCGCGCGGAGCGCCATTTTCGCATCACGCGCGTGCGCGATCGCACGCAGGTCGAACTGCTGTCCGATGATGCCCGCGTGGAGGAGATCGCCCGCATGCTGGCAGGGGCATCCGTATCGGACGAAGCCCGCGCCGCCGCCCGTCGCCTCCTCGCCGAAGCCCGCGAACCGAAAAAATCCCGAAAGCGAGCCTGATGTTGGCAAGAAAAATTCCATGCGGAACCGCGGAGCCGCGGAGACGCGGAGGTACGACTAACCGCCAAGCCCCGGATTTAATCCGGGGCAAGGCGCCAAGGCGCATGCGACGAAATTCAAACCTCACCGAGGTCATGGCAGCGTCGAAGTCCATTGCGCGCCGAAGGCGCGCGAACGAATTCTTGACGTCTTGGCGTATTGGCAGTTCATCTTTTTTCTTCCTCCGCGGCTCCGCGGCTCCGCGTGGGACTTTTCTTGTCGACTCGAACACGGACACGCGATGAAAACGGTCGATAAGCTTACGTCGGCCGAAGCGAAGCGGGAGCTGACGCGGCTTGCGGACGAGATCGCAGCGCACGACCGGCGTTATTATCAGGATGACGCGCCGGCTGTTTCGGATGCGGAATATGACGCGCTCCGCAAGCGCAACGCCGCTATCGAAGCGCGATTTCCCGAACTGATCCGCGCGGACTCGCCGTCCTTGCGCGTCGGCGCGAAACCATCCGAGAAATTCGCAAAGGTTGTGCACCGGGTGCCGATGCTCTCACTGGACAATGCGTTCGACGAAGAGGACGTCATCGACTTTGCGGCACGCGTGCGCCGGTTTCTCGGAACAAAGGACGAGGATGATCTTGTCTTCGTCGCCGAGCCCAAGATCGACGGGTTGTCGGCGAGCTTGCGCTTCGAGAACGGCGCTTTCGTGCAGGGCGCGACCCGGGGCGACGGCATAGAAGGCGAAGATGTCACCCCGAATTTGCGCACACTGAGGGACGTGCCGCTCAAGCTGATTGGCAAGGCGCCCGACATCGTCGAAGTGCGCGGCGAGGTCTATATGCTGCACAGTGATTTCGCTGCGCTGAACGCGCGCCAGGCAGAGGCCGGCAAGCCGCCGTTTGCGAATCCCCGCAACTCGGCGGCAGGCTCGCTGCGCCAGCTCGATCCCGCGGTCACCGCGCGGCGTCCGCTACATTTTTTTGCCTATGCCTGGGGCGAGATGAGCCGGCTACCAGCATCCTCCCAGTTCGAAATGCTTGAGCGGTTCAAAAGCTGGGGATTTCGCGTCAACCCGCTCGTCCGGCGCTGCCGCACGACGGATGAACTGCTCGAATTCTATCACGACATCGAAACGCGCCGCGCCACGCTCGGCTACGACATCGATGGCGTCGTCTACAAGGTGGACCGGCTCGACCTCCAGGAGCGGCTTGGTTTTGTTTCCCGGTCGCCGCGCTGGGCGGTCGCGCACAAATTCGCCGCCGAAAAGGCCGACACGGTACTGCTTGACATCGACATTCAGGTGGGCCGCACGGGCAAGCTTGCGCCGGTGGCGAAACTGAAGCCCGTGACGGTCGGGGGCGTGGTGGTGCAGAACGCAACGCTCCACAATGAAGACGAGATCGCGCGGAAGGACGTGCGTATCGGCGATACCGTGGTCGTGCAGCGCGCTGGCGACGTGATCCCTCAGATCGTGCGTGTCATCCCCGAGAAGCGGCCGAAGGGCGCCAAGCCCTACGCATTTCCCCACAAATGTCCCGCCTGCGGCAGTCATGCCGAACGCGAGATCGACGAAAAGACGGGGAAGGAAGACGTTGATCGCCGTTGCACGGGCGGGCTCATTTGCCCCGCGCAGGCCGTCGAACGATTGCGCCACTTTGTCTCCCGCAATGCGTTCGACATCGAAGGCCTTGGTGGCACCTATATCGAGCTCTTCCACGGAAAGGGGCTGATCAAGGAGCCGGCCGACATTTTCAAGCTTACCGAGAAACCCGAGCGCGTGAGCAAGGTGCTCGCCGGGCACCGCGCGAGCCTCAGCGCCGAGCGCCGCGTCAGGGAAGGCAAGAGCGAGGTCACCTCCAGGGCCAGGCGCGACGACGACAGGGAAGACAAGGTCGTGGATAATCTCATGCGCTCCATCGATGCAAGGCGGACAATCGCGCTCGACCGCTTCGTCAATGCGCTCGGCATGCGCCACGTGGGCGAGACGACGGCGAAGCTGCTTGCGCGCCATTTCGTCACCATCGAAGCGTTCCGCGAGGCAATGGAAGGCGAGGAGGCTGTGACCGAACTCGATTCCATCGGTGGCGTGGGAGAAGTCGTCGCCGAAGCCATCCGGGATTTTTTCGATGAGCCGCACAATCGCAAGGCGATCGACCATCTGCTGAAGGAAGTCGAAGTCGAACCGGCCGCGTCGCCCAGGACCGCACATTCCGCCGTTGCGGGCATGACGGTCGTGTTCACCGGCTCGCTCGAAAAGATGACGCGTCCCGAAGCCAAGGCGCGCGCCGAAGCGCTGGGCGCGAAAGTCGCGGGCTCCGTATCGAAGAAAACCGATCTCGTCGTCGCAGGCCCCGGCGCCGGCTCGAAGCTCGGCGAAGCGGAAAAGCTCGGCGTGAAAGTGATCGACGAGGACGCGTGGCTGAAATTGATCGGGGAGGGGTAATACCCGGACATGTCCGTTCAAGCTGACACCCTCGTGATTTTCGGTGCCACTGGCGATCTCGCCAGGCGCATGCTTTTGCCGTCGCTCTATTTTCTCGAGCGCGACGGGCTTCTCCACAGTCCATTGCGGATCATCGGCGCCGCGCGTTCCGATCTCGATAGGGATCGATTTCGCGCACTGGTACGGGACGCAGTCGCGGAACGCGTCGAAAAACTTGACGAAGCGCCGTGGCTCGCATTGGCGAACCGGCTCGACTACTGCAGGCTGGATGCTTCGAAGCCGTCCGATTATCCGGCGCTGGGCGAATTCCTCGGCGAAAGGTCCGTCTTCTACCTTGCTCTGTCGCCGCAGCACTATTCTGCCGCCTGCGCCAATCTGCGCGCGGCCGGTCTCGCCACGGCACAGAGCCGCGTCGTCGTGGAAAAGCCGATCGGCCATGATCTCGAGAGCTGCCGTGCGATCAATGCCTGTCTGGCGTACGCCTTCGATGAACAGCGCATCTTCCGCATCGATCATTATCTCGGCAAGGAGACAGTCCAGAATCTTCTCGCGCTGCGCTTCGCCAATGTGCTTTTCGAGCCCTTGTGGAACAGAGCCTGCATCGATCATGTCCAGATTACCGTCGCCGAATCCGTCGGCGTGGAAGGGCGCTGGGCATATTACGACGCTTATGGCGCGCTTCGCGACATGGTGCAGAATCATATCCTGCAGCTCCTCTGCCTCGTCGCCATGGAGTCACCCGCCAGGCTTGATCCCGACGCTGTCCGCGACGAGAAGGCGAAGGTTCTGCGCTCGCTCAGACCGATCCGCGGACGCGAAGCCGCCGCAAGAACCGTGCGCGGACAATATGTGCAGGGACAAATCGAGGGCGTCCCCGTGCCTGGCTACGAGTCGGAGGGCAGCGAGAGCAACACGGAAACCTTCGTGGCGCTCGAGGCCGAAATCGAGAATTGGCGCTGGGCAGGCGTCCCGTTCTATTTGCGAACCGGAAAGCGGCTCGCGCAGCGGCACACCGAAATCGTGATCCAGTTTCTTGGCGTGCCGCACTCCGCATTCGGCCACGCAGGCAACAGGGATCTGATTCCAAACCGGCTCACGATTACGCTCCAGCCGCAGGAACGGATATCTCTGCTGCTGATGAATAAAGCACCGGGATTGACGGCCGAGGGCATGCGCCTCAGTCCGCTCCCGCTTGATCTGAGTCTAACCGATGCGTTCCGCACTCAGCGCCGCCGTATTGCCTATGAGAGTCTGCTTCTCGACGCGCTGACCGGCAATCCGACGTTGTTCGTGCGCGGCGACGAGGTGGAAGCTGCGTGGGCCTGGATCGATGGCATCGCCGCGGGCTGGAAGGAAGCCGGGATCGCGCCGGAATTCTACGGGGCTGGTTCGCGCGGACCCGAAGCGTCCGATGCACTGATCGCGCGGCGCGGCTATAGCTGGTCCGCATGACTGCGGACACCAAAACCCCGACGGTGAAGAGATTCGGTCTGGTCGCGGATATCGGCGGAACCAATGTCCGCTTCGCCCAGGTCGATCTCGAAGCGCCGCAACCGGAAATCGATTCGCTGCGCTTCTTGTCCACGCGTGGACATCCCGACATTGTTGCCGCTGCAAAGGCCTATCTTCGCGACGCGGGACTTCACGCGCCGCCGAGCGCGCTCGTCTTCGCTGTGGCAGGCCCGGTCGAAAACAACGAAATCCATCTGACAAATGCGGGCTGGCGGATTTCCACCGAGGAATTGCGAGAGGGGTTGGGCGCCCCTTACGCCCGGCTCGTGAACGATTTCGAGGCGGTCGCCCAGGCCGTTCCTCATTTGCAGGAGCACGATCTCGCGGCGATCGGTCCATCGTCCAGATTCGATCCGCATGGCGATGGAACAATTGCAATCGTCGGTCCGGGCACCGGATTGGGCGTTGCCGGATTGGTCAATGCCGACGATGCCCATATTGCGCTCGTGACGGAGGGCGGCCACGCGGCGTTCGCGCCGACCGACGAATTGGAGATGCGACTCGTTGAAATCCTGATGCGGAAATTCGGGCGCGTCTCGGCCGAGCGCATCCTCTCGGGTCCCGGCTTGCTCAATCTCTACGGAGCCATGGCGGAAATCGATGATTTTACCGCGGATGACCGCACGCCGGAAAGCATCACGCAGATTGCGCGAGGCGACCCTTCGTCGTTCGAAGCGAACGTGTTTGCGCGCTTCTGCGCGATATTGGGCTCGGTTGCCGGAGACATCGCGCTCACGATGGGCGCCCGCCAGGGCGTCCTCATCGGGGGCGGGATTCTGCCGGATGCGGCCGGACTGCTTGCCGCGAGCCGTTTCCGCGAGCGCTTCGAGGATAAGGCACGGTTCAGGGATTACATGAGAGCGATCCCGACCTCGCTCATTCTGCAGCCCCATGCCGGATTGATCGGAGCCGCATCGATCCTGTTGCTGGCTTGCGGCAACACGACGCAATGAGCGCACATCGGGAGCTCTCAATGTTGCCACGGCAATTGTAGCTGAAGTGTGGGATTGAAGTAGTTGGTACTTGTCGCTGTGGCGAATTCAGCCACTGTAAAACCAAATGAAATCCATCGTTTGTGGTTCCGTCCCGGCGTGATAGTCTAAGTCATCATTGCGGGAGGATCAGGTGGGTTGCGTTGGACTGCTCAGTTCGGTTCGGCGCGACCGCCGGTTTGTGGCGCTGATTGCCGCTGCTGCATTGATCGCTCCGGCTGCACAAGCTGCCGTAATCATTACATCGGGCGCGACACAGAACATGTCTTGCTCGAACGGCGTGTGCGCGCCAACCGCGGCAAAAGCTGTCCTCAATGCGGGCGATCTGGAGACGCTGCTGGCGTCCGGCAACGCGACTGTCACCACCACCGGACAAGGCGTTCAGGCGCACGATATTGACATCAGGTCTCCGGTCACCTGGTCGAGCAGCAGCGTGCTGACGCTCGATGCACGCCGTTCCCTTATCGTCGATCAGCCGGTTTCCATTACGGGCCTGAGCGGGCTCGCGGTGCAGACGGGCCGCATGTTCTCCTTCGGCAACAAGGGCAACGTGACCTTCGCCAACCTGGCGAGCAGCTTTTCGATCGACGGCGCGGCCTACACGCTCGCCGGCGACATCAAGACTCTCGCCAGCGATATCGCTTCCGATCCGGGCGGAGATTTCGCGCTTGCGAACAGCTATGACGCAAGCGGCGACGGGACCTACCACGCCTCGCCGATCGGAATCCTCAGCGGCACGTTCGAGGGACTTGGGAACACCATCTCCAATCTGAGCATCGATGGCCCCGCCCAAGTGAAAGGCGGAGTTCTTGAAGGTTTATTTGCGGAAATCGACACGACTGGAACTGCAAGGAATATTGACGTTTCGAATGCCAACATTTCCGTTCCTGCAAACATCGGCGTCACCAAGGTCGATGGAGGAGCGGTGTTGGTGGGCCTAAATCTTGGCACGCTCCAGTCGTGTGTTGCGACAGGCTCCGTAGTTAACGGGAAATCCAACAAATATGGCCCCGAGTTGGGGGGACTTGCTAGCTCCAATGGGGGCACCATTTCCTATTCCCGCGCTGCGGTGAAAGTGAATGGGATCCAGAGCCTCGTCGGAGGCCTTGTTGGGTATAATGGAGGCAGCATTAGCCAGTCCTCTGCGACGGGCGACGTTTCCGGACCATTTGCCGGCGGTTTGGTCGGGGATAACCCGGCCATCGTCACGGGCAGCTACGCAACTGGTCGTGTTCGTGCCAGAGATGAAGGCGGCGGGCTTATCGGTAGCAATTTGGCTGGATCAACTGTCACGAATTCCTACGCAACGGGGTCTGTCACGGACGGAGCCGATTACGTCGGCGGACTGATAGGCTACAACGAGGGGACGATCAGCTCCTCCTATTCGACCGGACACATAAACGGCACAACTGGAAGCCTCGTCGGCGGCGTGATCGGATATGATGGCTCTCTATCAGGTAGCCTCGACGCTACGTATTGGGATTTGGACACAAGCGGCATCACCGATCCGAGCCAGGGCGCCGGCAACATCGCCAACGATCCCGGTATCACGGGACTAACCACCGCACAGTTCCAGTCCGGTCTGCCGGCCGGTTTCGAGCCGACCGTATGAGCCGAGAAGTCCAACATTGACGACGGTTTCCCCTACCTCCTCGCCAACCCGCCGCCGAAGTGATCGGGGAACTTTTTGCCCTCGATAGGTTCCGGCGACAGGAGTCTTTCGCCGTTCCTCATTGCGGCGGCAATGGAAAATATATGCCGTCCCCGCATTGTTCGCCCGAGAATTCATTCCTTCGCAATTCGAATTTCGAGTCGATTTCGCTTCAGCGCGGCGGGGTGGGGATTGCATGATTTCAGTTCCGATGCGCGGGCTTCGGCACGGCAGTTGAGATGTTTGGTTCAATATGGACCGAACATGCTCTACGATGGGGTACGTTGCTGCCGGCGCGCCTGATTGGCGCCGGGGCGGTGACTGAACAGGAGGCCGCATCAGGATGGAATCCATAAATCCGTTCACCGGCAAAGTGGGGACGCGCTTCGAAGAAATGACGCGCGATCAAGTGGAATCGGCGATTGACTTTTCTCACCGTGCCCATTGCGATTGGCGCCGACGCGCGTTTGCCGAGCGCGCCGAACTCATGCGCAAAGCCGCAGTTCTGCTGCGCGAGCGCGCCCGGGAATACGCAGAGCTGATGGCCGTCGAGATGGGCAAACCCATCGGGGACGGCATCGCGGAAGCGCGGAAATGCGCTGTCGGATGCGACTTCTACGCCGAAAATGCCGAGCGATTCCTCGCCGCCCAGCCTGTAGACCTCGAAGACCGCAAGGCGCGCGTGGTATTTGCGTCCTTGGGCGTCGTGCTCGCGGTCATGCCATGGAATTTTCCTTTCTGGCAGGTCATCCGATTTGCGGCGCCGGCACTCATGGCCGGGAACGCCGCGGTGTTGAAACATGCTGCAAATGTGCCGGGTTGCGCGCTTGCGCTTGAGCGCCTGTTCCGGGATGCGGGATTCCCGGAACATCTCTTCAGGACGCTTCTCATAGGCAGCGACATGGTGGGCGACGTGATCGAACACCCCCACATCCGCGCCGTTTCGCTTACGGGCAGCGCCGCCGCCGGCCGCGCCGTCGCCGCGAAGGCCGGCCTCTGCCTCAAGAAGACGGTGCTCGAACTCGGCGGAAGCGATGCCTACGTCGTGCTCGCCGATGCGGACATTGCGTTTACGGCCGGGCAATGCGCGCGCGCGCGGCTTGTCAATGCGGGTCAGAGCTGCATTGCCGCAAAGCGGTTCATCGTCATCGAGTCCGTGCTGGCCGAATTCGAAAAGCAGCTCGTCGTGGAGATGAACAAGGCACGGATGGGCGATCCGCTGGATGAAAACACCACGATGGGGCCCATGGCACGGCATGATCTGCGCGATGCGCTTCATCTCCAGGTGAGGAAAAGCATCGACATGGGTGCACGCTGCCTGACCGGGGGCGCCATTCCGGCAGGTGAGGGCGCCTTTTATCCACCGACCGTGCTCAGTGGAGTCCACAAGGGCATGCCTGCCTACGACGAGGAGATGTTCGGACCTGTTGCGGCGGTGATAGGAGCGCGGGACGAGAACGAGGCGTTCCGTCTCGCCAATGATTCGGCATTCGGACTGGGCGGAGCCGTCTTCACGCGCGATCTGGTGCGCGGCGAAAGGATCGCACGCGATGAAATCGAAGTGGGCCTCGTCTTCGTCAATGCGCCGGTCGAGTCGAACCCGAAGCTTCCATTCGGCGGCATCAAGGAAAGCGGCTATGGGCGCGAATTGTCGAGCTTCGGAATCCAGGAATTCGTAAACATCAAGACGGTCCTCGTCGCGCCGCACGCTGCTGCGCGATCACCTGCGGCACTCCTTTCTGAATAGAGCGGTCCCCGACAAAGGCGCACTGCGCATTCCGCTTCGCGTGCTACGCATAAGGATTTTTCGACGTGCGAAGCGAAAAGCGCAGCGGTGTGCCTTCGAAATCGAACGCCGCGCGCAGCTCGTTCTGCAGATAGCGCAGCCACGATTGGGGCAGTGAATCGAGCTGATTGCCGAATAGCGCAAAGGTGGGAGGACGGGATTTCGGCTGCGTCATATAGCGGATGCGCACCCGGCGGCCTTTGATGGCCGGAGGTGGATGGCGTTCGACTGCGCGCGCCAGGAGCCGGTTGAGCTCGGCGGTCGCAACATGTCTGTTCCAGGCCCCATCCGCTGCGAGTACGCCCGGCATCAGGCGGGGTAGCCCTTCGCCCGTCATGGCGGAAATGGCGATGAGGGGTGCGCCCGCGATCTGTGGCAGCAGGCGGTCAAGCTTTCGCCTCAGAACGCCGATGGCGCCGGCTTTTCTCTCGATGAGATCCCATTTGTTTGCGGCGAATATGATCGCGCGGCCTTCGCGCGCCACGAGGTCCGCTATCGTCAAATCCTGTTTTTCAAAGGGTTGCGTGGCATCGATGATGACGACAACGCACTCCGCGAAGCGGATTGCGGTCAGCGCGCTCGCGATGGCCAGTTGCTCGAGCGCGTGGCCGGCGGCACGGGCCCGTTTGCGCAGGCCTGCCGTGTCGTGGAGCAGAACGGTTCGGCCGTCTATTTCGAATGCCGCGGCCACGGAGTCGCGAGTGATGCCCGCTTCGGGGCCGGTCAGTGTGCGTTCTTCGCCAAGCAATCGGTTGAACAGGGTCGACTTGCCGGTGTTGGGCCGTCCAACAATGGCGAGCTTGAGAGGTCTCTCATCTTCACTGCCGGCTTCTTCCGGCGCCGCGGCGCCGACAAGAGGAGCAAGCGCGTCGAACAGCTCGCCCATGCCGGTTCCATGTTCGGCCGAGACGTCTACTGTCTCGCCGAATCCCCATTTGCGCGCGTCCGCGAGATCGGCAGTACGCCCCTCACACTTGTTCGCAACGAGGACAACCGGTTTGCCGGAGCGCCGAAGCGCCTGTGCAATGATGTCGTCTCCGGCGGTGACGCCCCCGCGCGCATCTATGACAAACAGGCAGACGTCTGCCTGACGGATTGCAGCGAGCGTCTGCTCGGTCATGCGTTGCGAAAGACTGCCCTGCGCGCCCATGTCGAATCCCGCCGTGTCGACGAGGCGGAAATTGAGGTCGCCCCATTCCACGGCGGTTTCCTGGCGATCGCGCGTGACTCCGGGTGTGTCGTGGACGATCGCCGCTTTCCTGCCGGCGATGCGATTGAACAGGGTCGATTTGCCCACGTTGGGACGGCCAAGAATTGCAACCGAGGGGGGCATGAGGATTGTGCTGTGCCCCAGGCGGGATCAGCGCATCGCGACCAGCTGGGCGGCGTTCGTCAAGAGATAAAGCGTGCCGTTCGCCACCACAGGGGGAATATAGGTGCCGTCAGGAATATCGATGCGGCCCATCAGGTCTCCAGAATAGGGAGAAAGCGAAACCGCCTTCCCTGCCGACGAGACGAGGATAAGACGATCGGAAACGAGAACCGGTCCCGACCAGTCGATCGGGTCGTCGTGGTTGACCGGATCGCCCCAGCGCGACAATTGATGAACCCATTTGACGCGGCCGTCCTTGCGCTGGAGGCAGAGCACCTGTCCGTCCGTCGTCAGCACATAGACGAAATCGCCAGCAGCCCATGGCGTCTGAATTCCCCCCACGTCGCGCGACCACACGCGATCGCCGGTATTGAGATTAATCGCCGCCATCATGCCCGAATGGCTGATGGCAAACACCATGTCGCGGTCGACGACCGGGCGGCCGGCGATGTCATCGAGTTCGGAAAGAGCCGTGACGTTGCCGGATTTTGTCAGCATGTCGTTCCATGCGGCGCGGCCATTGTTGACGCGAATCGCATAGAGCTCGCCCGAGGAATACGGGACGATCACGTATTCGCCCGCGACCGCGGCGCTGGTGCTGGTGAGGATGCCGGCCGATTCGGAGATGCCTTGATGGTCCCAAAGCGTGCGGCCGTCACTTTCCGATAGCGCAACGAAATGATTGTCCTGCGAGGAAACGAACACGCGGCCGCCGTTCGCCACAGGGGCATTGACGATCGGCACTTCGAGGTCGGACTTCCACAGCTGTTTGCCGGTCGCGGCGTCGAGAGCAAATATGCTACCGAAGCCGGTGCTCACGAACACCTTGCCTGTGTCGAACGCCGTGCCACCGCCGAATCCCTTCGACGGATCGATGGACATGTCGGGTCCCAGCAGACCGAAGAGGGTGAAGTCGTCCGGACCTTGCGGGGCGAGGCTCTTGTCCCACAGCGGTTTGCCGTTGCGAGCGTCGAACGCAAAAATATGGGCCTGGGAATCGAGCACGAAGACGCGCCCTTCTGCGACAACGGGCGGCGCGGTCAATCGCGAATCGTCGTCCGAACCTTTTCCTGCATCGGCTTGCCAGGCTGTCCGAAGCGGACCTGCGGCCTGGAGATGATACATCGCGTTCGCCGCGTAGCCGCCGGGCTCGGGCCATTCCTTGTTCGTGTAAGGAGGAGGCAGCAAAACCTCCGTTTTCGCGAGGTCCGGATCCGGCTTGAGCGAGATGTCCGTCGCCATGACGGAGATGCGTTCGCCTTTCAACTTTACCTTTTTGGTCGCGCTGAACCAGCCCGATACGGTGTCGCCAACACCGCCAAACGTATCGCAACCGGCCAGAGCAAGCGCACACGCAACGCAAATGGTTGCGCGCCACGAATTGACCTTCATTTGGCTGGCGGACCTCCGGAGGGATTGGGGGACGCGTTGGTCGATTTTTCAGGCTTCGGCGGCGGCACGCTGCCGTAGTCGGCGTCGCCGCCGGCCTTCAGGAATCCGGCCATGGCGGCAGCCCTGGTGTGCAGCGCCGATTGCGCATCGGATTCGGCGGCGATGCGTTCATACGCTTTTTGTGCTTCGGCGGTTCTGCCCGATCGCAGATCTTCGTAAGCAAGCACTTCACGCGCCATATTGTGCCAGGGATTCGCGGGATCCGTGAGGGGCGCGAGCAGCGTTTCCACGTCCGATCTTGGCGCTCCGTCCGCGATTGCCCAGGCAGCGTGAAGGCGTGAGACGGCGCCAAGATAGACATCGCTCCCTTCGGCGATCTGCCTGTAAATCCGTATCGCATCGCCGCGCCTGCCCGAGGCAAACAGCGCGTCGGCTTCGGCGAGCCTCGAGACCTGCGCATATCCGCCCGGCGCGCTTTTGGCGAGACTCACAAAACTGGCTGCTGCGGCAGCAGGCTGGCCGCGCTCCAGCAGTTGCGAAGCGGCCACAAACGTGGCCGAGGCTTTGAGCGCCTCGCGCTGCTCGTAGACGCGATAGAGCTGCACACCTGCCGCGCCGATCACGACCAGCGCAGCCAGCGCGATGACGTGATCCCCATATTTCTTCCAGAGCTTCTCGACGCGCTCGCGGCGTACCTCTTCCTCGACTTCGCGAAAAATGTCTGACACGGAATTGATCCTTCTGGCGGAAGTGAGCCGCCATTTCCTGCTTTGAACCGGCGTGTGTCGGGTGGGCTCGGGCTGCCTGTGAACTTGTCAGCCCGCGCGCTTCATCTTGTAGATATTTTCCTCCCCGGGAAAGCGGCGCGTTCGCACGTCGGAAGCATAGGACTTCACCGCCGCTTCAATGTCGGCGCCCATGTTCGCGTATTGGCGCACGAACTTCGCCGGCCGTGGGTTGAGGCCCAGCATGTCTTCCATGACCAGAATTTGTCCGTCGCATTCGGCTGACGCGCCGATGCCGATCGTCGGGATGGCGATCTGCCGCGTAATCTTTGCGGCCAGCGGTTCCGCCATTCCTTCGAGGACGACCGCAAACGCGCCTGCCTCGGCGACGGCCTGCGCATCCGCCTCGATCGCAGGCCATTCCTCGGCCGTTCGGCCTTGCGTCTTGAATCCGCCAAGCACCTGAATCATCTGGGGCGTCAGGCCGATATGCCCCATGACGGGAATGCCGCGAAGCGACAGATAGCGAATCGTTTCCGCCATACGCGCGCCGCCTTCCAGCTTGACTGCGCTGCATCCGGTCTCCTGGATGACGCGCGCGGCGTTGCGGAACGCGATCTGGGGATTTTCCTCGTAGGATCCGAACGGCATGTCTATGACGATCATAGCGCGCCGCGAGCCACGCATAACGGCCTTGCCATGAAGGATCATCATGTCGAGCGTTACGCCGAGCGTGTTTTCCATGCCGTGCATGACCATGCCAAGCGAGTCGCCCACCAGCATCACATCGACGTGTTCGTCGAGCAGGCGGGCGGTGTGCGCGTGGTAGCAGGTGAGACACACCACCGGCTTCGCATTCTTGTGGGCACGAATTTCGGGGACGGTGATACGTCTGATTTCGCTTACCGCCGACATGCTGCTCGCTCCGAAAATCGATAGGGATCGTCCGGCTTCACTCTACAGGAAACTTCAGGTCGCCGCTTCTTCTTCGGCGGCCGGTCCGGCGCCCTCCTCGAAAAGCTCAGCCACGGCCTGTTGCGGCTCCTCCTCCGGCGCCTGCTCCGCGAGCACATCCTCGCCGCGGGCCTGGCGTTCGGCCTCGTCCTCCGTCCGCGCGACGTTGATCGTCACGTGGACCCGTACTTCGGGATGGAGCACGATCGCCACCGGGAACAGACCGATTGTCTTGATCGCCTTGTCGAGCGGGACCTGCGAACGGCTCACCGTAAAACCGCCGGCGCCAACCACATCGGCGATATCGCGCGGCGATACCGAACCGTACAACTGACCCCTGTCGCCCGCCTGCCGAAGCAGAACGAAGCGCTTGCCTTCGAGCTTGCCCGCCACCCCTGCTGCCTCGGATTTGCGCTCGAGATTGCGCGCTTCCAACTGGGCGCGTTGCGTCTCGAAATAGGAGCGGTTCTGATTGGTGGCGCGCAGCGCCTTTTTCTTGGGCAAAAGATAGTTGCGCGCGAAGCCGTCCTTCACTCGTACCACGTCACCCATCTGGCCGAGCTTTTCGACCCGTTCAAGAAGTATCACCTGCATCTGCCGCTCCTATCTCACGACGTACGGCAGCAGCGCCATGAAGCGTGCGCGTTTGATTGCGAGTGCGAGTACCCGCTGTTTTCTGGTCGAGACGGCCGTGATGCGAGACGGGACGATCTTTCCGCGTTCCGAAATGAATCGCTGCAGCAGCTTCACGTCCTTGTAGTCGATCCGCGGCGCATTCGCGCCCGAAAAGGGACAGGTTTTCTTGCGGCGGAAAAAGGGCCGGCGCTGACCTCCAGCCTGGCTCATTGCGCCGCCTCCTGGATTTCCGCCTCGGGTTTTCGTTCGCCGCCTTCACGTTCGCGGCGCGCCTTGTTCGAGTTCGACTGTTCGAACTGTTCGACCTTCACGGTCAGACACCGCAGCACGTCTTCGTTGATCTTGAGCTGGCGCTCGAGCTCCTGCACTGCTTTTGCCGGCGCATTGATGTTGAGGAGCACATAGTGCCCCTTTCGGTTCTTCTTGATGCGATAGGCGAGCGAGCGCAGGCCCCAATATTCCTGCTTTTCGACCTTGCCTCCTTCGCTTTCAACGATGGTCTTCAGATGCGTCGCCAGTGCATCGACTTGCTGCGCGCTGATGTCCTGGCGCGCGATCAGGAGATGCTCGTAAAGAGCCATGATTTCCCTTTCCCGGGCTGCGGTACGTACGCGGCAGGGGGCCGACGCGCGCATCGGATCGCGAGGAGTGCCGGACGATCCGGCATCAAGACCCCGCGACCGCAGCCGCTTCAAGGCGGCGGCCTATACAGGAAAGAGCAGTTCAGGGCAATCCGCAGTCTTGCGGAAAGACGACAGTGCCATGCAAAAGACGAAGGGCGCTGCCTTGGCAGCGCCCTCGATGTTACGGCCCGGGGCTTCAGTTTCCGGACCGACCGGCCCGACGGGCGGGCCCGTCTTGATACCCAACGCCCTCAAGGCGGGGGTTACAAAGTATCCGCTTTTGACCGACCGAGATCAAGAGACAGTGTCGAACTCGGGCGATCTACGGCGGCGACCCATCAGATGGGTCTACAGGATAACACGCACGGCCGTTGAAGGCCTTTGCGTCGCCGCCGGAGGTTCACGCACGGCCGCTGAAGGCGCTTGCGTCGCCGTCGCAGGCTGGCGCACGGCTGCCGAAGGCACCACCGGGTCGAGGATGACACGCTGCTGCTCGGCCGGTGAAGGCGCTTGCGTCGCTGTCGCAGGCTGGCGCACGGCTGCCGAAGGCACCACCGGGTCGAGGATGACACGCTGCTGCTCGGCCGCTGAAGGCGCTTGCGTCGCCATCGCAGGCTGGCGCACGGCTGCGGAAGGCACCACCGGGTCGAGGATGACACGCTGCTGCTCGGCCGCTGAAGGCGCTTGCGTCGCCGTCGCAGGCTCGCGCACGGCTGTCGCAGGCGGGGTCATGTGCGGCGTGAAGCCTCCGTGAAATACAACAACCCGCGGCGTGAAGCCGGCGCGAAAAAGACCGCCGGAAGCGTTCATCTCGCGCATTGCACCCACCCGCCCGGCGCTGCCGATCCCCGCACCGCCGCGTCCGGCTGTCCCTGCGCCAGCGGAAAGAGCCGACGTAGCGCTTACGGCCAGAACGAGAGCGGTAGTGCAGCAAGCCAGGCAAGCCGAATCTTTCCATGCTTTTTTAACGCGCATGTTCGATCTCCTTGCTAATTTTCACCAGGATTTCTCTCGCGCATCCCGGTGCTTGCCCCGTCGTAAAGAAAACGGATTGTTCATGGCGACGTTCCGCCGCTCCCTGTAAAAACGACAAAGTCAATTTTTGTATATGCTGTTTGAGATTTTCTTTTCATGCTATCGGTCGCTTTGACCTTGATTTGTCAATGACCAAAGTTAGTGTGATTGCCATGACGCGCGCTTTTGTTTTTCCTGGACAGGGCAGCCAGACGATTGGAATGGGCCGTGCGCTCGCGGAAGGTTTTTCGTGCGCACGCGAGGTGTTCGAAGAGATTGATGACGCATTGAAGCAAAAACTTTCCCGCCTCATGTGGGAGGGGCCGGAAAGCGAACTGGTGCTCACCGAAAATGCGCAACCTGCAATCATGGCGGTGAGCCTGGCAATCGTGCGCGTGCTCGAGCGGGAAGGCCAATTGGATCTCGCCCGTCATGCGCGACTTGTTGCCGGACACTCTCTCGGCGAATACAGCGCGCTCGCTGCAGCGGGCTCATTCGCGTGTTCCGATGCGGCGCGTCTGCTCAAGCTGCGCGGGCTTGCGATGCAGCGCGCTGTGGCGCCGGGTGTGGGTGCAATGAGCGCGCTGCTTGGAATAGAGGTTGCCGACGCGGAGGCGGCGGCCGTTGAAGCGTCGGCGCAAGGCGGTGTATGCGTAGTCGCGAATGACAACGCTCCGGGACAGGTCGTTGTCTCGGGCACGAAAGAAGCCGTCGAGCGCGCCAGCGAATTTGCCAAGGGCAAGGGCGCGAAACGCGCGATTGCGCTGGCGGTCAGTGCTCCCTTTCACTCCCCGCTGATGCTGTCGGCTGCGGAGGAGATGCGCGAGGCACTGGCAAGCGTGATCATCCGCCCGCTTGCGGTGCCTGTTGTTGCCAATGTTACCGCCGAAGAGACCTGTGAGCCCGAAACGATCCGCCGGCTTCTGGTGGAGCAGGTGACGTCGCGCGTGCGCTGGCGCGAGAGCGTGCTTTCCTTTCGACGGTACGGGGTGAATACGACGGTGGAAGCGGGCGGCAACAAGGTGCTGACCGGCATGATCAAGCGGATTGACCGCGAACTGGTTCCGGTCACGCTTGATACGCCGGCCGACATCGAATCCTTCGCAAAGTCGCTTTGAGGAAGACGGCCGGAAATGTTTGATCTCGCGGGCAAGACCGCGCTCGTGACGGGCGCAAGCGGCGGCATCGGGGGAGCAATCGCGCGCGCGCTACACGCGCGGGGCGCCGCTGTCATGCTTTCGGGAACCCGCGCGGCGGCGCTCGAAATGCTGAAGGATGATCTGGGCACGCGCGTCCATGCCGCCGTCTGCGATCTGCATGATTCGGCGTCGATTGAAAAGCTGTCCAAGGCCGCCGAAGAGGCACTGGGGAGCATGGACATCCTCGTCAACAATGCGGGAATCACGCGCGACAATCTGTTCCTGCGCATGAAGGATGCGGAGTGGGACGACGTGATCGCCGTTGATCTGACGGCGGCGTTCCGCCTCTCGCGCGCTTTTCTGCGTGGCATGATGAAAAGGCGCTGGGGGCGGATCGTAACCATCACCTCGGTCGTCGGCACGACGGGAAATCCCGGTCAGGGCAACTATGCGGCTGCGAAAGCCGGGCTCGTTGGCATGACCAAGTCGCTGGCCCAGGAGGTCGCGAGCCGCAATATCACCGTCAACTGCGTGGCGCCGGGATTCATTGCGACCGCCATGACCGAAGTGCTCACCGAAGCCCAGAAAGCTGCGATCCTCGCGCGCATTCCCGCCAACCGGATGGGGCACGCTGGAGAAGTGGCGGCCGCTGTCGCATACCTTGCAAGCGAGGAAGCGGCCTATGTTACGGGCCAAACCCTGCATGTGAACGGCGGAATGGCCATGATTTGAACCCCGGTACCAAGAGGACAGGGCGCTGTAGCGGGACCGAAGGCTTTGTGTTACCAAACGCAAATCCTCGGTTCGAGGCAGGGGAAGAAGTGCCTCAGGACCGCCGCCGCGCGCCGCTCCCGGAAAAGCGCGGTGAAAAACACGAACGAGAGGTTGTGGAGATACAATGAGCGACACTGCCGAGCGCGTGAAGAAGATCGTGGTCGAGCATCTGAACGTGGATGCCGAAAAGGTCACGGAGAGCGCGTCATTCATCGAGGACCTGGGGGCGGACAGCCTCGACACGGTCGAGCTTGTGATGGCCTTCGAAGAAGAATTCGGCATCGAAATTCCCGACGACGCGGCCGAATCCATCGTCACGGTCGGTGATGCCGTGAAATATATCGAGAAATCGCAGGGCTAAGTGTCCGGGGCCGCCGCCTCAGAAATGCGCAGAGTTGTTGTTACGGGTCTGGGGCTGGTCACGCCGCTGGCGTGCGGTGTCGCGGAGACGTGGGCGCGGCTGCTTGATGGGCGCTCGGGCGCGCGTCGCATTACCAAATTCAAGGTCGACGATCTTCCGGCGCGCATTGCTTGCGACGTTCCGCGCGGCGACGGGTCGAACGGCAGCTTCAACGTGGACGCCTGGCTCGATTCCAAAGAGCAGCGCCGTGTCGACGATTTCATCGTCTTTGCGCTTGCTGCCGCTCAACAGGCCGTCGCCGATTCCGGCTTCATTCCAAAAGACGAAGAGGAGCGCTGCCGCACTGGCGTCCTCATCGGCTCGGGCATCGGCGGATTGCCCGGAATCGAGGCGGCGGCGATTCTCGTGCACGAGAAAGGCCCACGGCGGCTCAGCCCGTTCTTCATACCGGGTCGCCTGATCAATCTCGCCTCAGGCTACGCGTCGATTCGTTTCGGATTCAAGGGTCCCAATCACGCGGTCGTCACGGCCTGCGCGACGGGCGCCCATGCGATTGGCGACGCGGCGCGGATGATCGCGCTTGACGACGCAGACCGGATGCTCGCAGGCGGCGCGGAAGGGGCGATCTCCCGTCTTGGCATGGCGGGGTTCGCCGCCTGCCGTGCGCTTTCGACGGCATACAACGACACGCCGGCAAAGGCCTCCCGGCCATACGATCGCGACCGCGACGGCTTCGTCATGGGCGAGGGCGCCGGGATGGTGATGCTCGAAGAGCTGGAGCACGCGAGACGACGTGGCGCGCATATTTATGCAGAAGTGAAGGGCTATGGAATGTCAGGCGATGCCCATCACATCACCGCGCCCGAGGACAGCGGAGACGGCGGATATCGCGCAATGAAGATCGCTCTTGCCCGCGCATCTCTTACGGCAGCCGATATCGACTATGTGAACGCACACGGAACTTCCACTCCCCTTGGCGACGAGATCGAGCTGCAGGCTGTGGAAAGGCTGTTCGGCAACGCCGCCGGCAAGATTTCGATGTCTTCCACGAAGTCGTCGATCGGGCATCTTCTTGGGGCGGCCGGTGCGGTGGAAGCTATTTTTTCCATCCTCGCCATCCGCGACCAGATCGTTCCGCCTACGATCAATCTCGACAATCCATCGGTCGCGACCCAAATCGATCTCGTGCCGCACAAAGCAAGGAAGCGGAACGTTTCGGCGGTGTTGTCCAATTCGTTCGGCTTTGGCGGAACGAACGCATCGCTCGTTTTTGCGGCGGCCTCCTAGAGACTGCGCCTGTGATTCGTCGTAGTGGAGAATGCGGAGAACGATTGCTCGCATGTCTCGTCTTGTCGCGATCTTCGTCGTGTTGGCCATGCTCACCGGCGGAGCGTGGCTCTGGGAGCGATGGAATTTCGCCGCGCCGGGTCCCGCGGCCGCGAATGGCGCCAGCGAGACTGTCGTGTTGATCAAGCCCGGAGAGGGTCTCTGGACCATCGCGAACCGGCTTCAGGACGCGGGCGTCCTGCGCAGCGCTTCGCTCTTCGCGCTCGGCGTGAGGGAGCGGCGCGAAACTCCGCTATTGAAGGCCGGTGAATACGCCATGCCCTCGCGCGTGAGCATGGACGATCTGGCCGCCATTCTCATTACTGGACGATCGATCGAGCATAAGCTCACGGCGGCGGAGGGTCTCACCAGCCAGATGATCGCCGATATCGTCAACAACGATCACGAACTCTCGGGTACGAAGCAGCCGACCCCGGAGGAGGGAACGCTTCTCCCCGAAACGTATCTGTTCACCAGAGGCGCGACGCGAAGCGCGATCATCGACAAGATGCGCGAAGCCCAGCAAGCATTTCTTGCCCGGTCGTGGCAATCTCGCGCTTCCGGTTTGCCGTTCGATTCTCCGCTCAGGGCGGTCACGCTCGCCTCGGTCGTCGAGAAGGAGACTGCAATTCCGGAAGAGCGGCGGCATATCGCGGCGGTATTCATCAACCGTCTGCGGCTCGGCATGAAGCTCGAGTCCGACCCCACCGTCATCTATGGGATTAGCGGGGGTTATCCCCTAGGCCGCGGAATTCGCGCGAGCGAACTGCAGGCGCCTTCACCGTACAACACGTACACCGTCGCGGGCCTCCCGCCGACGCCTATCTGCAATCCCGGAAAGGATTCGATCGCCGCCGTATTGAATCCCGAGCAATCCGCCGATCTCTATTTCGTAGCGGACGGGACTGGCGGGCACGCTTTCGCCGCAACCAAGAGCGATCATGACCGCAATGTCGCGCGCTGGAGGCGGATCGAAAGTGCTTCTCTCCGCATCCGGCCGTAGACTCTGATTTCTCGGCGCAACCGCGCTTGCACGCGCAGGGGCGCGGATTATTGTCCGGGCGTTCAGGAGACGACGATGTCGCTTGTCAGTATGACCGGTTTCGCCGATGCGCAGGGCGCTTTCGATAATCTTCGCTGGCGCTGGGAGGTGCGAAGCGTCAACGGCCGCAGCCTCGATTTGAGATTGCGCATGCCTCCGGGAATGGAGGGAATGGAGCCTGCAGCGCGGACACTGGCCGCAGAACGGTTTCGCCGCGGGAATATCCAGGCCGGGCTCACGCTCGATTCGCCAGAGGGCTCGCGAGGCCTGCGCGTCGACACGGCTGCACTTGCCCAGGCGGTCAAGCTTGCGAGTCGGATTGCCGCCGAAAGCGGGCTAGCGCCTGCGCGCGTTGACGGTCTTCTGGCGCTCAAGGGCGTGCTCGTGCAAGAGGAAATTCTCGCGATTGATGCTCCGGAGCGGGCTGCGCGGGATGCGGCCATCCTGGAAACGCTCTCCTTCGCATTCGACGCGCTCGCTCGCGCGCGCGCCATGGAAGGCGCCAAGCTCGCAGCGATCCTTGCTCGAACGGCAGATGAAATATCCCGGCTGACGCAGGATGCGCGACGCCTGTCGGCCGCACAGCCGGACGCCCTTCGCGACAGACTGCGAACGCAGCTCAAGGATCTCCTCGACGCGTCTGCGCCCGGCGACGAACGCATTGCGCAGGAGATCGCACTTCTGGCGGCCCGAGCGGATGTCCGCGAGGAACTCGACCGATTGAGCGCGCACGTGCAGGAGGCCCATCGGCTCATCATTGCCGGCGAGCCGGTCGGCCGAAAACTCGACTTTCTCTCCCAGGAACTCAACCGCGAAGCCAACACGCTGTGCTCCAAATCCTCGGACATCGCGCTGACACGCGTTGGTCTCGCGATGAAGGCCGCAATCGATCAGTTTCGAGAGCAGGCGCAGAACGTGGAATGACGTCGATCGCGCGTCGCGGATTGATGCTGGTTCTCTCCTCACCATCAGGGGCGGGCAAGACGACGCTTTCGCGCAAGCTGCTCGAACGGGATCCGAACGTCACGCTTTCGGTCTCAATGACGACGCGCAGCCCACGCGCGGGCGAGCGGGAAGGGCTGGACTACTTCTTCGTCAGTGGCGAAGACTTCGATATGGCCGTGCGAAACAGTCAATTCCTGGAATATGCAACCGTCTTCGACCACCGCTACGGCACACCTAAAGCGCCCGTCATGGAGGCGCTCGGCGGGGGACGCGATGTTCTTTTCGACATCGATTGGCAAGGGACCCAGCAGCTGCGCGAACGGGTGCGGGGGGATCTCGTAAGCGTCTTCGTCTTGCCGCCGTCTCACGCGGAACTGGAGCGCCGTCTGAAGGCGCGCGCACAGGACGCCGATTCTATCGTCACGGCGCGCATGGCCAAAGCCGATGGCGAAATCAGCCATTGGGCCGAATACGATTACGTCATCATCAACGACGATCTCGGCCGTTCGCTGCAGCAAATCGAGTCGATCCTCGCGGCCGAACGTCTAAAGCGCGTCCGCCAGATCGGCCTCTCCGAATTCGTGCGCGGACTTTCGCGCGGGGATTGAACGCAACGAGGCCTCGCCGCTACGGCGTCAACACGACACGTCCCGTCACGCGGCCCTGGCGCAGATCGTCGAGCGTGTGGCCGGCTTCGGACAGCGGGCGCGTTTCGACCGGTATGGGGTCGATCTTGCCCGCCCGGACAAGTCCCATCATTTCTTCGGCATCGGCAAGAGAGCCGACGAAGGAACCGGTGACGCTCAAAGCCCGCAAGGGAAACATCGGCAGTGGCATTGCCATCGCGCCCCCGAACAGGCCAACCAGGATGATCTTGCCGCCCCTGCGGATGACCGCATTCGCGAACGCAAAGCTGGCTTCGGAGCCCACGAAATCGACCGCCGCATAGGCCCCACCCCCGGTGTCCGCGAGGAGTTTGTTCGCGGCGCCGGCATCCCTGGTGTTGTAGATTGCCGCGGCGCCGGATTTTTGAGCTGCCGCCAGACGGCTCTCGTCGATGTCGGCAGCAAGCGGTCCCTTACCGGTTAGAGCCTTCGCGAACTGAATTCCCATCAGGCCGACTCCACCGCACCCGATCACGACGATCTGGTCGTCGCGCTGGAGATTGCCGATCTTCTTGATGGCTCCAATGGCGGTCAGACCCGAACACATATAGGCGGCGGCTAAAGCCGGTGGCGTCTGCCCGTATCCCAACAGGTATTTTGGATGTGGGATCAGGACGTGTGTCGCGTAGCCGCCGGCGATGCCCGGGGAACATCCAAGTTGCCGGGGCCTCGCGCAGAGATTTTCCTCGCCGCGAAGGCAAGCGGGGCAATTCTGGCAGCCAATCCACGGAAATGCAGCACGGCGCTCCCCAAGTCCGATCCCTTTTGCATCCGGCCCCAACGCGACAATCTCGCCCTCGATCTCGTGCCCCATCGTGTGGGGTAATCTGAGACTGAGCGGCAGTTTGCCCCCGTTGCCGAGATCGAAATAGCCGTCATGAATGTGGACATCGCTGTGGCACACGCCGACGTGCAGAACTTTCAGAAGCACTTCCGTCCCTTGCGGCACTGGCGTCGGCGCTTCGATCTCCTTGAGCGGCGCTCCAAATTCGACGATCGCCTGAGACCGCATCGCAACTCTCCTAGGTATGGGGACCGTCGCGACTGTCGCATGGCGCGTCGTGGGCCTCAAGCAGGGCTCGTCGTTCCCGTGCAAGCGCGGCGAATGCTTCGATCCCGAGATCCTGCGGGCGCATCCGCGGATCGAGGCCTGCCGCGCGGACGAGCGCCTCCGCATCCGATGCGATGAGTTTCAGGCTCTGGCGCAGCATTTTGCGCCGGTGCCCGAAAGCTGCAGCGGTGACGGATTGCAAATCGTCGAGTCGCGCAGGAGCGAGCGCCGTTTGCATGGGCTCAATCCGCACCAGCGAGGATGTAACGTTTGGCGAGGGCGTGAACGCGCGGCGGTCGATGTCGAACAGAATGCGCGGCCGCGACCGCCATTGGGCGAGCACGGAGAGCCGTCCGAATTCACTCGAACCCGGCCTGCCGACAATCCTTAGCGCAACTTCGCGCTGGAACATGAGTGTCATACTTTTCCAGAACGGTGGCCAATCAGACACGGTGAGCCATTTGACGAGCAGGGCAGTCGCAACGTTGTAGGGAAGATTGGCGGCGACTCGAACGGGAGGCACGACGTTGCGCTCACGAAGCACCTCCGCCTCGTCGAGCGAGGCCGCGTCGGCCCGAATGATCTCCAGGCGGCCAGGATAGCAGCGCGAAATTTCGTCGAGAGCCGGAAGACAGCGTTCATCGCGTTCGATCGCGATCACACGGCTTGCGCCCTCGGTGAACAGGGCCCGCGTCAAGCCGCCCGGTCCAGGTCCGACTTCGTAAACCGTCGTGTTCTCGAGCGGACCCGCCGCCCGTGCGATTTTTTTTGTGAGATTAAAGTCGAGCAAGAAATTCTGGCCGAACGATTTCTTCGCGCCGAGTCTGTGAGCGGCGATCACGCTCCGCAGCGGCGGTAACCCGTCAGAAACCTCGCGCATCCGCCATCGCTGCGGCCATTCTGACGGCCTCAATCATGCTGCGCGCGTCGGCCATTCGTTTGCCGGCAATGTCGGGTGCGGTGCCGTGATCGGGCGATGTGCGCACGATGGGAAGTCCGAGCGTCACGTTCACGCCTTCCCAGAACGCAATCGTCTTCAGCGGAATTAGTGCCTGATCGTGATACATGCACAGCGCCGCGTCAAAGCGCGCGCGCGCTTCGGGGTGGAACATCGTGTCGGCAGAAAGGGGCCCTTCCACAAGATGGCCGCGCATCTGGAGGCTCTCAACGGCAGGTGCGATAATTTCGACCTCCTCGCGCCCCAGCCTTCCGCTTTCGCCTGAATGCGGATTCAGCCCCGCAACGGCGAGGCGCGGCCGCTCGACGCCAAAATCCCGCGCGAGCGCAGCGACAATGATCTCGGAGGTCTCGATGATCGCCTCCCGGGAAATTGAGTTCGGAACGTCCGCTATCGGAATGTGAATTGTCAGCGGCACCACGCGCAGGTCTCCACCCAGGAGCATCATGACGGCGCGCCGCGCGCCTGTCAGCGACGCGAGATATTCTGTGTGACCAGCGAAGACAAAGCCCGCTTCCATCAGCAGGGCCTTGTTGATCGGCGCCGTCACAACCGCGGCCGCTTCGCCCGCCAACGCCGCACGCACGGAATCATCGATCGCGCCGATGACCGCTTCGGCGGTCGTAGAGTGGCCTGCCGCCCCTCGAGCCCAGAATGCGCTGTCAGCGAGCGGGCCGTGGACGCGAAACACATCCGGCTCCCCGACGAGCCGCAAGGGATGAGAGCCGGCGCGGCCGCCGAGGGCCCGCCAGGCTTTTGCTGCGACCTCCGGGCCTATTCCCGCGGGATCGCCCATCGTGATCAGAACGGGAGAGCCCGCGCGTTTGTCAGCGGGATTCGACATCGGCCTCGCGCCGCAGATCGCGCAGATAGCGCCGGGCGAGCACCGTCATCTGTTCTTCGTAAAGCTGCTGCTCGACCTGATCGCGGGTGGGAATGACAATCGCCGTTTCTATTGGCACGGGCTTGTCGCAGCGCACGATCAACTCCACGCCCGCAGGCGACGTGAAAGGCTCGGTCGTTTGGCCGGCCGGCGTTTTTGCGATCTCGGCCTGCATGCTGGCGCTGAGATCTGAGAGACGCATGGTTCCGAGATTCTGATACACCGCGGCGGGCACACGGCTCACAATGTCGTGCGCGTGCTGACAGTCCCGGATGTGGGCACGGAGAGCCCCAGCCGCCTCCGCGGCGCGTTCCGCCAAATCCTTTGCAGGCTTGGGACCGATCGGCAGGAGGATACGCACGAGCGGCAAAGTGCCCGCAGGTATCGCGCTCTGCTGGGCAACCGTGGGAATTCTGGTGCCGGCCGGCTCCTGCCTGTCGCGCAACTGTATGATGTAATATCCACCGGATGCCCGTATGGGCTGGCTCACGTCACCAATACTCATTCCCTTCAGCCGCGCCTCCAATTCGGCGGGAAGCTGGCCTTCCTGGGTCCATCCCAGATCGCCGCCCTGTGCGGCCGTGGGGTTCTGGCTGAACTGCCGGGCGACGGTGGAAAACGGCGCCCCGAGCTGGATCTGGTTGTCGAGATCGGTCATGTCCTTCAGGACCTTTGCGTCCTGCTCAGGCGAATCGACGGCCTGGAAGATTTCGCTGACCCGATAGCGCGGCTTGTTGGCGCCTTGCTTGATCCGCTCGAACTCGGCGTTCACCTCCTCCGGAGAAACATGGACACGGTCGCCCAATTGGTCCTGCACGAGCTTGGACCATGCGATTTGCACGCTTATTTGCGCGCGTAGCGTGGCCATGTCGACGCCACCCTGCGACAAAACAGATTTGAGTTGGTCCAGGGAAAGATGGTTACTTTTGATGATGTCGTCGATCGCCTTGTCGACATCCGCCGCGGAGACCGTAACGTTGGCCTTCTGCGCCTCCAGAAGTTCCATCCTTTCAGTCTCGAGCTCCTTGAGCACCTGTCCACGAATCTCGTCCAGGGCGTCTGCCGAGGGCCGAACCCCCGAGGTCGCAATGAAGAGCGCCATGCGCTGGCGCAGATCGTAGTCAGAGATGACCGAGTCGTTGACGATCGCGGCGACGCCGTCGCCGTGATGAACAACAGAGCCGGCAAGATCGGCCGCGCTGGGTTGAGCAGGAGCGTTCGAAGCCGGCGCGGCGCCTGATTGGTGCGCTGGCGCAGCGACGAGAGCAATGGGCGCTGCTCCCGCCGCGAACGCGAGTACCACCCACACGGCAAATCTGTAAAATCGAGGGTTCAAGTCGGTCTTCGAGTGTTGAGTCTCAGGCCGCCGACGTGAGTCCCTCTTCGGCGGATCCGCGGGCGCCCGGCTCAGGTTTGCAGAATAAACATTTCGGCCCGTCCGTCAAAGCGGTGTCGACGAATAGAGATTTTGAGGGAAGATGCCGGAGTGCTGTACCGGGACTTCGCTCGTCTTGAGAGTGAAACGAAAAATGACCGACGTCGACGGCGGCAGTTCCCGAAACTCGGTGAAATTCCGTTCATACGAGAGGGAAAAGCCGAGACACTCGTCGTCATAGCCGAAGCCGAATTGATCGGAGATCATGTGGCTCGCGACGAGGTCGCGCTGCGCTCCGACATAGGCGAGCCAATTTCCCCAAAGCCCTATAAGAGCCTGGACCTTTGCCTCTTCCCGGGAGCTCGATCCCAGCGTCACTACTTCTTCGGAAGGCAACTTCAAATAGCCAATCTCGAGTGACGATCGGCCGTAAACCGCATCGAGATCCGCTTCATTGCGTTCCAGCGTTCCCGTTGAGGAGTCGACATCGATGCGATCGCTGACGCTCAGATGCGGCCGGAAGTTGACGCCGACGCTGCCGACAAGATCCGATGTCTTGCCGTCGTAGCCGGAATCCGGCGCGAAGATTGGATCAGGCTTCAGTCGATATGCCTGGCCAAGCAGAAACTCGACGGAACCTGTGGGGAACAGTGCTTCGCTGCGTACGCCGACATTCGCACTCGGGCCGCTTTCCACCAGGTCATGAGACGAGAGCCGGTCGAGATTGAAGATGTCGGTGCTGTCGAGTTGAAAATCGGCTGCAGGCGAGCCCGTCGGCAGCACCCCGTAGCCCGTCTCGTTGGGAATGCCCGGCGGATTGTCGCCATAAGGGGCAGCAATCAACTGGGCTATCGGCTCGACGACGAACCCCGTCATGCCCCAGGCGCCGGGGGACACGAAAGGCCACCGCCAATCGAGTGCAACATAGGGCGCGCCGCGTGTGATGTACTGGCTGTCCGGAAGTCCGGTCTGGCCAAGCACGTTGACGTTGCTTGTGTGGTAGAGATCGCCCCGCACGTCGCCCTGCAGGGTGAGGAGCTCGCCGTCATCCAGAATGACGGGATAGCGCCACCTTGCTTCTCCCGTCAGGCGTTGGTCGTCCTCTCCGATGTCGCGCGAAATTGCGATCGTGGTGAGATCGAATCGGAAATCGCCGCCGAGCAGATTCTGCCGCGGCACGTAGTTGTATTCGATAAGCGGGAGGACCACGGGGAAGAGATTGTTGTCGTCCGTCGTGCGCAGGCCCTGAAAGAAATAGCCCGTGATCGCGAAGCGGCTGCGGCCATCCATACCTTCCAGCAGCAAATTGTTGGTCAGGCGATCAGCGTCGCTGATGCTGTAGCGTTGCAGATAGCTCGCATAGGAGGTGAGCTGGGCCGTGTAGCCGAAATGCCATACGTCATCGATCGGGATCGTGCCGGCGCCGAGCAGCGACCCGTAGAACTGATTGAGATTTTCGGTCGCGCCGGCGTGCGGATCGTCTGCGACGCTGGCTTGCAGCCACATGCCGCCATGATCCCACCGCTGGCGATACTCTCCGAGCAGTTGCTCGCCGCCGAAGGTTGTTATGACGGGCTCAAAGGTCGCATCCTGTGAATCGCTGAATGCCGCATAGAATGGAACCTTGACGAAATATCCCAGAGTGCTCTTCGAGCCCACATCCGGCACGAGCACGCCCGACGCGTGCTTCACTGTCGGATCCGGATTTTCGAAAATCGGCGTGTAAAATACGGGAATGCCTTCCAGTTCGACGACTGCGTCGCGGTAGAAGATGCGATGATGAATTTCGTCATAGACGGCGCGCGAGGCTTTTACGTCCCAGTCCGGGGTACGCTCGCCAGGCTTGTTGCAAATTTTGCACGGCGTGTAGACCGCCTTCGTCGCAACGGTGCGTACGCCGCCAATGCGCGTCGCGCGCGCAGCCACAAAACGGCCATTCTGCCCGAAGAGCGCCGCGAAACTTTCCATCGCACCGTCCTTCATGCGGTCGGTGAGCCTGACCTGCTCGGCGAATACCACCGAGCCGTCGGGCGCCATCATCACAACGTGACCACTTGCCGTGACGATATCGCGGTTCGGATCGTTGACGACGCGGTCCGCGAGCAGGATGCGCCCATTGTAGTCGATTTCGACGTCGCCCACCGCGGTCGACACTGCCGTGTTGAGATCGTAGTCGATCCGATCCGCCTTCAGCAGCATCTGTCCGTTGCCCCGACCCAGGATTGCGGTGCTGGAAAACATCGATTGAGAGCGGTCTTCGCTGGCGGCAAATGCCGCGCACGGCATTGCCGATGCCGCAACGAGGCAGCCGAGGATCAGTGCTCCCCCCAGACGCATCGTCTAACCGTCCTCCTGGTGGAAGACGAGGGTCATTCCAAGAAGGATAGCCGCCGCGGCGGGCGCGGCCGCCGCGAGAGGCACCGGCAGAATTCCTGTTTCGCCGAGTGCGTGCGTGAGCGCGCTCAAGAAATAAAGCCCGAAGCCCGCCAGGGCTCCCCAGACGACGACGCGTCCGAGCCCCCCCAGTCGCGCGAGCCTCAACGAGAAGCTCGCCGCCATCAAAACCATTGCGGCAAACATGGCCGGCAACATCAAAAGCGAATCAAAATAGAGCAGGTAGCGGGTTGCGGAGAACCCGGCTTGCCGGGCCGTTTCGATGAAGCCCGGAAGCGCCCAGAATGAGAGCGTGTCAGGTGCTGCGAAGCTCTCCTGGATGCGCGTCGGCGTAAGTTTGGTGGGCAAGGCGTAGGTGTCATAATGCTGGACGCGTCCGGCGGGACCGCTGACCCACGCATTCTTCAAAGTCCAGGCGCCTCTGCCGAGTGCCGCAGATTGCGCATCGATGCGCCCTTCGAAGTGGTCAATTGCGCCGTAGAGAAAGATTGTCACGTCCTCGAGCATGACGCCCTGATCGGCGACGCGTTGCGCATGGATGACCGATTGTCCGTTCGCATCTCCCTGGCGCAGCCAAAGGCCGTTATCCGAGATTGCGAGCTGAGAGGCTTGACCTCTGATCAGCTTGGCTTCCATCGATGCAAACTGGACCAGCAGGCGCGACGAGACCGGGGTGAACAGCAGGACGGCGAAAATCCCGAGCGCGAGGGCGACGGTCAATGGCGCCGCCAGCAGATTCCATACGGAAACACCGGCGGCCCGAATAGCGAGAAGCTCGTGGCTGCGCGAAATGCGCACAAACGCAAACACTCCGCCAAGGAGAACGGCAAAGGGGAGAAGTTTGAGCGCGAGATCGGGTAGCTGGAGGAGAGCCATTGCCACGACGGCGAGCGCCGGAACATGCCGGTCACTGGTGCGGTCGAGAAGATCGACGAGGTCAATCGAAAAAGAGAGAAACGCAAAGACCGCGAACATGATGCCAACCGCGACGAGGAATTGGCGCGCCAGATATTGATGAAGCGTCCAGGACCAGCTCACGTTGCGGGCACCGTCACGTGTGGCCTCGCGCGTGCGAAGGGGCGCAAGAGATCAAAACCTGCAATTTCCGCCAGCACGGCCGCGGCAGTGGCGAGGGGTATCATGTAGAAGAGCACGCAAAAGACGGGCTGGCGCGCGGCTATGCCTTGCACACCGTAGCCGGCGATGCGGAGCCCCGCGGCAATCACAGAAGCGACACCAAGACGCAGTGCGTAGGCGCCCCGCGCGCGGCGACCGAGTGCCACGGCCGCGAACGCGATCAGCGCGAAAGCCGGACAGTAGAGCGGCGCAGCCAAACGGTTGTTGGCCTCGGCGAAATAGACCTTCAGTGTTTCCGGCCGCAACGGTTTGGAGGAGACCGGCCAAAGCAATTCGCCAATATAACGCTCGTTCGTACGAAGCTCAGCCTCCTGCTGCCGTCCGCCGAACTGGTCCAGATTAAAGACATAGCGCTTGAATTTGAGAACCGACAACGATGGCGTCGCGAACGACGAGCCCGGGGCGCATTTTGGAAGCGTCGAATGGCCGGCAACGACCGCGTGAGGAACAAGTGGCGCGCGGCACGGACCCGCGACCGTGCCTTGCTCGATGGTGCCATCGAGCATGATCAACCTTGCGCCCGCTGGCGTTTGGGCCAGAACGCCGCTTTCGGCAAGATAGGTTGTGGGTCGAAGGCGGTCTCGTTCGTCGTGCACCAGAATGCCGCGAAGTTGCCCCTCCGGCGACAATTCGCGCATGAACACGGTCAGGCCTTTGGCGGGCGTGTTAAATTGGCCTTCATTCAGGATTGCAGCGCCAATATCGGCGCGAATATCGATCTCCTTGCCCTTCACCAATCGCTGACAAAAAGGCATCAGATAGAGACTGCAGGTATATGTTGCGATCATCACGATACCGGCAGCCGCCAAAACGGGGGCGAGAATCTGGCTTCGACTGAATCCGGCGGCCGACATGACGACCAGTTCGCTGTCCGCATTGAGCTTGTGAAGGCCGTAGAGCGCGCCGGCAAAATAGGCGATCGGCAGAATGATCACGAGCAGGCTCGGCAGGATCAGGAGCGTCAAATAGAGAAACGTCGGCGCCGACTGACCCCGGTTGATGACCAGATCAAGCAGGCGCAGGGATTGGGAAAGCCAGACCACGCTCGTAAGGAGAAAGATGAACAGCGCCACCGGTCCGATCAATTGGCGAAGCACGTAGTTTGATAAACGCGATATCATGAGACCCGTGGGCCACGCCGCCTGATGGCTGCTCTTTCGCCCGCCTTGCGATTCGACCTAAACTAGCACCGTCCCGCCACTCTCTCACAATCCCCCAATCCGGATAAGCCAGCGAGGCCACTCATGCAAATTTCCTTTGTGCCATTTTCCCTTTCCGAGCCGGGCGCTCTTGTGCTTGGCGTTGGCGAAACGGGCGCGTTCGCTGGCCACGCAGCGGAGGCCGACGCTCTCTCGGGTGGTTTGCTCAAACGCGCGGTGGGAGTGAGCAAATTCTCGGGAAAGGCGGGCGAGATCCTGGAGGTCGTCGCGCCTTCGGGATTGAAAGCCTCGCGCGTGGTTCTTGCCGGTCTTGGCAAACCGGAAAAGTTCGATTCGCAGGCGGTCGAAAGGCTCGCCGCAAAGGCGCTCGGCAAGTTGTTCACGAGCGGCGAGAGATCGATCACATTCGCCGTGGACGCACTAAAGGGAGAGCGGATCGCGGATGCCGCGCTCGCCGCGCATTTGGCGCTGGGCGCCAAACTGCGAAGCTATACGTTCAACAAATATCGCACCAAAAATCGCGACGAACACGAACCGAGCGTCAAAGAGATTTCCGTTTCAACCAGAGGCAGCGCGGTGGCCAAGCGGGCCTATGCCCCTCTGGCGGCAGTGGCGGATGGCATCTTCCTTGCGCGCGATCTCGTAAACGAGCCTCCCAACATTCTGTCGCCCGCAGAGTTCGCGCGGCGCGTTCGGCCGCTGGAAAAACTCGGAGTCCGTGTTCGTGTGCTCGGCGAAAGCGAGATGAAGCGGCTTGGGATGGGCGCTCTATTGGGCGTAGGCCAGGGCAGCGAGCGCGAGAGTCAGCTTGTCGTGATGGAATGGAACGGTGCAAGGCGCGCGGGGACCGGTCCCGTTGCGCTTGTCGGCAAAGGCGTGTGCTTCGATTCCGGTGGTTTATCCCTCAAGAGCGGCACTGGCATGATGGGCATGAAGGGCGACATGGGCGGAGCGGCGGCGGTTGCAGGCACACTACATGCCCTCGCCGCGCGTAAGGCGCGCACGCATGTCGTCGGCATTGTCGGTCTGGTCGAAAATATGCCGGACGGCAAGGCGCAGCGGCCCGATGATGTCGTCAAGTCCATGTCGGGCCAGACCATCGAAGTCCTGAACACGGACGCGGAGGGACGTCTCGTACTTGCGGACGCGCTTTGGTACGCCCGGTCACAGTTCAAGCCGAAATGCGTCATCGATCTTGCGACGCTGACGGGCGCGATCCTGATCGCGCTCGGCCATGAGCATGCAGGCCTCTTCTCCAACGATGACACGCTTGCCGAGCGCCTGATACAGGCGGGACGCGCGGAGGGTGAGCCCGTGTGGAGACTTCCGCTCGGGGACGCCTACGACAAGGTGCTGAAATCCAAGATCGCAGATATGAAGAATATTGGAGGGCCGCACGCTGGATCGATCACCGCGGCGCAGTTTCTTCAGCGCTTCGTCGACAAGACGGCATGGGCGCATCTTGACATTGCTGGGGTAGCTTCGCAGGACGGTGAACACAAGGATCTCGCGCCATCCTGGGCCACGGGTTGGGGCGTGCGGGTTCTCAACAGGCTAATCGCAGATCACTACGAGAAATAACTGGTGAGCGGCAGAAGGGCCGAACTTTTGCGTGACTGAAGTGCTCTTCTATCATCTGGAGAAACGCTCGCTGGAGGACGTTCTTCCCGGCCTCGTTGAACGGACGCTGGCGCGTGGGTGGCGCGGTCTCATTCGCACCGAATCGAGCGATCGCGCCCAGGCCATCGACAATCTGCTGTGGACCTGGAGTGAAGAAAGTTTTCTGCCTCACGCTCAATCGGGCGACGGCAACGCTGCGACCCAACCCGTTCTGATCACGGTCGAAGAGGACAATGCGAATCGCGCCCGAGTGTTATTTCTTGTCGGAAATACATTGCCAGCCACGCTTGAACGAGATCTGGCAGTGTTCGAGCGAATAGTTGTGCTGTTCGACGGACGAGACGATTCCGCTCTCTCCGTCGTTCGCCGTGCCTGGTCCGAAACGAAAGCGGCCGGCCACCCGACCACGTACTGGAGGCAATCGGCGTCCGGCAAATGGGAAAAGCAGGCATGAGCCGGTCAATCGGACCGGACTGACGCAATGCCGCTTTACGGCCTCGGAATTCTGACGTTTCTCGTCCAGCTCGCCTGTGCGGCGCACGTCGTCCGCACGGACCGCTCCTGGCTCTGGATTATTCCCATCGTTTTGCTGCCATGGATCGGCTGCGCCGCCTATCTGCTGGTTGCAGTCTTGCCGGATGCCGTGCGCGCCAGCCGGCCAATCCGCAGAATGTCGCACGATGCCGCGAGCATTGCGGATCCGGGCACCAGTTACCGGCGCAAGAAGCGCGACATGGAGACGATCGGATCAGCGCAGACCAAGCGTGTCTTTGCCGAGGAATGCATCAAACGGGGCCAGTTTCAGGAAGCGGTCGATCTCTATACGACTGCATTGGAGGGCGCACATTCCGAAGATCCGGCTTTGCTCCATGGACTTGCCCGGGCGCGACTGCTTGCGGGTGACGGCGCTGGGGCTCAAGCTGCGTTTGAGTCCTTGAAATCAATCGCTCCTGCCGATTTTACCGCCGATGCGCGGCTTGATCTTGCCCGCGCGCTGGCGCTGCAGGGAAAGGACGATGAGGCGAAGGCTCAATACGAATTGCTCGTGCCGACATAGCCCGGCGAAGAAGCGCGCTGCCGGTACGCACTTCTGCTCCTCCAAATGGGGGACGAGGAGGGAGCCCAGCGGCTGTTTCGCGAGATTGTCGATTCCATGCGTGGCGCGCCCGGCTATTATCGCGGCCGCCAGCGCGAATGGCTCAACATAGCGAAACGAAACCTGCGTCGATGAGATGCTAACGCTGTCCGAACTCGAACGCACGTTTTTGATGCGGCGTCGCGTCGGTCATCTGGCGACCGCCGATCGCTCGGCGTCGCCGCACCTGATCCCGGTTTGCTTTGCCGTTTCTTCCCACAGGCTTTACTCGGCCGTCGATGAGAAGCCCAAGCGCGGAGGATTGCTCAAACGGCTTCGCAACATTGCGGAGAATCCACGGGTCGCGTTCTTGGCCGACCGCTACGATGAGGACTGGTCACGGCTTGGTTGGGTGACAATCAACGGCTGCGCCATGCTGCTGGAGGGAGGGCGTGAGCATGAAGCAGCGAAGGCGCTGCTCAAGGATCGTTATGCGCAGTATGGATCAATGACGCTCGGTACCGTGATCTCAATCGAAATCGCGAGCGTGCGATCCTGGGGCAACCTCGATGGCTGACGTGCGAAAGTGCAGGGTTCGGCGCACCGCCGATGCGCGTTCGAAACCGCACTGGCTTCGTAGGATCAAAATCGGCCTCTTGGTCTCGAGTGGGGCCGTGCTATGGGTTGCTCCGACTTCCATTGGGTTGCGATTTGGACTTCGAAGAGCCGCCGGATGTCCGCGCCTGGCGCAAGGGAGAGCGAGCGCGCCTGCTGGATGCGCGTCGCGCCATACTGCTCGGCTCGCACAACATCGCCGGCGAAGCAATCCGCAACGCGCTCCTGACTCACTTGCCGCCCGCGAGTCATACCCTGATCGGTTGCTATTGGCCGTTCCGGAGAGAATTCAATTGCCTGCCATACATGCGGGAGGTCGTCCACAGTGGCGGCCAAGTCGCGCTTCCCGTGGTGATCGGGCGCGGCCGACCACTGGAATTCAGGTGCTGGACAGAAGGTACGAAAATGGAGGCCGGAGTCTGGAATATCCCCCATCCTGCTTCGGGGCCGCCCGTTTCGCCGTCGGCTCTCGTGATTCCACTCCTGGGTTTCGATAAGGCGGGATTTCGACTTGGCTACGGCGCCGGCTACTACGACAGGACGATTGCGGCTTTTGCCGAGAAGCCATACGCGGTGGGAGTCGGGTTCGAATTCTCCTGCCTCCCGACGATTTTTCCACAATCGCATGACCGCCCCATGGATGTGATCATCACGGAGGTCCGCGTGCGCGCGTGGTCTCCAAGTCGCGACTTGATCGCGCCAGTGCCCCCGGAGCGGAATACGCAACCCGGAGACGGCGACAGTCGTCCGGCCCCACGGTAGACGCGCATGCCAAGATCGCGTTTCGACCGCAACTACTTGCTTGTCGCAGTCGGCGTCGTGGCGATCATCGTGCATGGGTCGCTCTACCCCTACGCGTTTTTTACAGGCTCCGTCGACGCGGGCCCGCTCGAAACGTTGCTTGGCAGCTGGGCCAGTCCCCCAACGAGCTTCGGTGATTTTGTCGCAAACGTCCTGCTCTACATGCCGCTTGGCTTTTGCGCTGTGCTCGCACTGAGGTCGCGCCACCGATTGCTGCTCGCGACATTGGTTGGCTTGGCACTCTGCACCGCGATCGAAATTGCGCAGTTCTACGATCAGGGGCGAGTAACCAACATGTCCGACGTGTACCTGAACACGTTTGGAACCTGGTTCGGCGGGATTGTCGGCATCTTGATGGGGTCTCGTTCGGACAAGCTTCGGCAGACATTGTCGATGGAGACAATTCCGGCATTGTTGCTCCTCGCGATGCTGGCCTATCGATTGTTTCCCTATGTGCCGGTGATCGATCTGCACAAATATTGGCACAGCTTGAAACCCCTGCTGCACCCGAATCTCGCGCCCTGGCCGGTCTTCCACTATTTTGCGCTTTGGCTGACGATCTGCTGGCTGATCGGCGCAGTGGTGGAAACCCGACGGTCGATCCTGCTCATTGCGAGCTTCATCATTCTTGTGTTTGTAGCGAGAATGCTGATCGTCGGTCTTTCCCTGACGGCGCCAGACCTGATCGGCGCCGCGGCCGCCTTCGCAATATGGTCCCTCGTTCCTGCTCGAATCCCGGCATCGACTGCGTTTGTCGGAACCGTCTTGTGCATCATGGTGGTTTTGGTCCGTCTCGAACCTTTCGACTTCCGCGCTGGGGCGCGCGCATTCGGATGGCTGCCGTTTCGCAGTTATTTGAGCGGATCGCTCGACGTCGCCATCGTGTCGTTTCTGGAGAAGTTTTTTCTTTATGGCAGCCTGATCTGGATCGGCAGCGAAGCGGGATTGCGACTTAGCGTATCGACAGGCGTGGTGGCCGCGCTGCTCTTTGCAACCAGCCTTGCGGAAGTCCATCTGCCCGGCCGATCCGCAGAAATCACAGACGCCGCAATGGCCATCTTTATCGGCGCCGCCTTTATGGCAATGACGGCTTCCGCCCGAGCGAGCGGGAACCATCGCATGGAGACCGCCGATCTGGCGCAGCATAATTCGCCGCCTTTCAAAAAAAGCGGCGGGCGCGTACCAACGGGCATCGCGGCGACAATCGCCGGCTCAGAAACGGAAAGAAGCATCCACCATGAATGACGTCACTGCGGCCGGCCGCTCAAAAACGGACTGGGAAATTGCGCAGGAAGCGACGCTGCTCCCGATCCAGGACATTGCCGGCAAACTCGGCATTCCGCCCGAAAGCGTCGAACCCTTCGGGCATCACAAAGCGAAGATCGCCATGGATTTCGTCGAGCGGCGCTTCGCCGACGGGCCTGACGGCAAGCTCATTCTGGTTACGTCGATCAACCCGACGCCGGCTGGCGAGGGAAAAACGACAACCACTGTCGGCCTCGGCGATGCCCTCAATCGCAGAGGCAAGCGGACGGCGATTTGCCTGCGCGAACCAAGTCTCGGCCCCTGTTTCGGCATGAAAGGTGGCGCGGCGGGCGGCGGTTATGCCCAGGTTGTCCCGATGGACGAGCTCAATCTGCACTTCACAGGAGATTTCCACGCCATCGGAGTCGCTAACAATCTGCTTGCCGCCCTGATCGACAATCACATCTATTGGGGCAATCCGCTCGACATCGACGAGCGAAGGATCACCTGGCGACGCTGTCTCGATATGAACGACCGCGCCCTGCGCTCGATCGTCTCCTCGCTAGGTGGTGTTTCCAACGGTTTCCCCCGCGAGGATGGATTCGACATCACTGTCGCCTCGGAGGTGATGGCGATCCTCTGTCTTTCCACCTCGCTCCACGATCTTGAGCGGCGGCTGTCGAATATCATCGTGGCTTCGACCCGGGGACGCACCCCCGTCCGGGCAAGCGACTTGAAGGCGCAGGGCGCGATGACCGCAACGCTGAAGGACGCGATCAAGCCCAATCTCGTGCAGACGCTCGAGAACAACCCGGTCTTCGTGCACGGGGGGCCATTCGCTAACATCGCTCATGGCTGCAATTCCGTTCTTGCGACCAGGCTCGGCCTGAAGCTTGCAGACTACGTGGTGACCGAGGCCGGATTCGGCGCGGATCTGGGGGCCGAGAAATTCTTCGACATCAAATGCCGCAAGGCGGGACTGTCCCCTTCACTTGCCGTGGTCGTCGTAACCGTCCGTGCGCTGAAATTCCACGGCGGTATTCCCAGAAAGGATTTGGGTGGGGAAAACGTTGCCGCGGTCGTCAAAGGCCTCGCCAATCTTGCGCGCCATCTGGAGAACATCCGCAAGTTCGGTGTGCCGGCGGTGGTAGCGGTGAATCATTTTGCATCTGACACGAAGCCGGAACTCGACGCGATCGTGGAAGGCTGCCGCAAACTTGGTTCGCGGGCCGTAGTCTGCCGACATTGGGCAGAGGGCGGTGCGGGCGCCGAGGCTCTCGCCGACGTGGTGATCACGGCGATCGACGAGGGCGCGGCAAACTTCCACACGCTATATCCCGACTCCATGAAACCATTGCAGAAAATCGAAACGATCGCGTTCCAGATCTACCACGCGGGCGAGGTGGTGCCCTCCAGGCAAGCTTCGGACCGGCTCGCCGAGCTCGAACGTCTCGGCTTCGGCAACCTGCCGGTCTGCATTGCCAAAACGCAGTATTCCAATTCGGCTGATCCGGAAGCCTATGGTGCACCCACAGGGCACGTGCTGCCGTTGCGCGAAGTACGGCTGTGCGCAGGCGCGGAGTTCATCGTCGCAATCTGCGGGGACATCATGACGATGCCTGGTCTGCCCCGTCAGCCTTCTGCGGAGTCGATTATGGTCGACCGGCATGGCAACGTAGTGGGACTTTCGTGAGGACAGTGTGACAATGCCGGACGATCTGCATTCTGCGCCGGCGCTCGAAACCCGCCGTCTGAGCTTGCGTGTCCCCACCATGTCCGATTTCGAGGACTGCGCCGCAATGTGGGGCGATCCGCAGGTGACACACTATTTGAGAGGCACGCCGTTCACGCGGGAAGAATCGTGGGCCCGACTTCTTCGTTACGTCGGACACTGGCAGTTGCTGGGATTCGGCTTTTGGGCGGTGCATGAAAAGACAAGCGGACGTTTCATCGGCGAAGTTGGTCTTGCCGATTTCTGCCGCGAGCTCCAGCCGTCGCTCGACGGCGCGCCGGAGATTGGCTGGGCGCTGTCACCCTGGGCGCATGGCAATGGTTTTGCTACGGAGGCCGCGAGCGCGGCGCTCGGATGGATAGCTGCACGCTTTGGGCCGCTGCGAACGGTCTGCATCATCCACCCAGAAAATTCGGCGTCTTTGAGCGTCGCACAAAAATGCAGCTTCACGGAATTTGCGCGCACGAGCTACAAGGACTCGCCCGTCATCCTGTTCGAGCGAGTGCCGAACCTGAAGGATTCGTCCCCCCGGTGATTGTGACCCATTATGGCCATTCCGTGAATTTGTCGCGCGCCATCCCGGACAGCGCGACGATGGAACCTGTCTTGCCGGCAACACTTAGACATAAGGGGACGAGAGGACGCTGGCTTGGCTGCACATATTCTGACGACAGCGTTCAGGCCGCGCCAAAATGCGCAGAAGTTGCTACGTCTGATCAGGCCGTCGCTCGGTACGATGCTCTGGCTCTCCGGCCTCCTACTTCTGGTTGCAGTCTTTCTGATGGTTGCGTCGGCGGCGCTGCAGGAAATGCGAACCTCTCGACTCCAGTCCGACATTTTCACGAAGCAGGCGCGCGAACTGACCTACACGATCGCCCCGGGCGCGAGTGCCTGGTTGCGTTTCCCGAATGGCGGTCCCTATGACGCACGGCTCGGTTACTCGCGTCTTCCGCAATTCATCGCGCGATTGAAGGCGCAACATTTCGCCGTCACGCGTCAGGCGGTCCAGTCTTCCGGTCTCCGCGCAATCGCGGACTCCGACGGCTATGCAATCTACTCCGAGAAGCAGCATGCCGGCCTCGCGCTGAAAGACCGCGCGGGCTCGCCCCTGTACCAGGCCAGCTATCCCGAACGCTCTTACGATAGATTCGAATCGGTTCCGCCTCTTGTGGTGAACACGCTGCTCTTCATCGAGGACAAGGACCTGCTCGAAAAAGACCATCCCCATTACAATCCTGCCGTCGAATGGAAGCGATTCCTCCAGGCCTCCGCGGGATGGATGGCGGGATGGCTCAATCCGCGTCTCAAGCACGGCGGCGGTAGCACGCTGGCGACACAGACTGAGAAGTTCCGGCATTCTCCTGGTGGGCGGACGCAAGGGGTGATTGAAAAACTTCGCCAGATGGATGCGGCCACCTTGCGCGCCTATCTCGGCGGCCCCGACACCTATGCCGCACGCCAGCACATTGTGACCACCTATGTGGATTCGACGCCTCTGGGTTCGCGGCCGGGCTATGGCGAGATTATCGGCGTGGGCGACGGCCTGAGAGTCTGGTACGGAACCGATTTCGCGGAGGCAAACCGAATTCTTGCCGATCCGAATTTTGGAGATATCAGGCGCAAAGCGGAAATCTACAAGCAGGTGCTGAGCCTCATGCTCGCCGAGCGCCGGCCGGCCTGGTATCTCGCCGCCGACCGCAGCGCGCTTCTTGCCCTGACGAACAATTATCTGCGGCGGTTGGCCGCGCAGAAGGTGATCGGCCGCACGCTTTACGACGCCGCGCTTCAAATGCCTCTCCCCTTCCGCGCGCAGGCACCGGCACCCGCGCCGGTATCCTATGTCGGGCGCAAGGGCGCGGATGCCATTCGCACCGAATTGTTGAGGCTCGTCGGCGCCAATAGTCTTTACGATCTCGACCATGTCGACCTCAGCGCGACGAGCACCATCGACGCAGCCGCGCAACGGCGCGTGACCGATTTCCTCGCGCAATTGCGCGACACCAATCAAGTCAGGACATTGGGACTGGAAGGCAAGGAACTTCTAGGCGGCGGTGATCCCGCGCTCGTGAACTACAGTGTCGTGCTCTACGAACATACCGCCGGCCACAATCTGGTGCGCGTGCACGCCGACAGCATGGACCAGCCCTTCGATCTGAACTCGGGCACCAAGCTGCAGCTTGGATCGACCGCCAAGCTGCGCACGCTGATCAACTATCTTCAAATTGTCTCCCGCCTTCATGACCGCTTTGCCGCCCTTCCGCCGCGCAAACTGCGTGCGCTGATGCCGCAGGCGCGCGATCCCCTTTCGCAATGGGCGCTCGGTTATCTCGCCGGTACGCAGGACCGGCGCCTGCAGCCCATGCTCGACGCCGCGATGCAGCGTCACTATTCCGCCGGCCTGGACGGCTTTTTCACCGGCGGCGGCTTCCATGCGTTCCACAATTTCGCGAAGTGGGAAGATTCCGGCAATCCGACGGTGGAAACCGCGTTTGCGAATTCCATCAATCTGGCTTTCATTCGCATACTTCGTGATATCGAACGCTTCTATGTCGCAGAGGACCATCTGCAGGGCGACGCCCTCAGTGATGATCCGAGCGATGCGGCACGGACCGCGTTTCTCCAGCGCTTCGCCGATCAGGAAGGCCGCACCTTCCTCGACAAATTCATCCGCGAATTCCGCGGCCTCGACTCGGAGCAGCGACTCTCATTGTTGGCCCGGAAGACCGGCCCCTACGTGAAGCGGCTGACGGTCGTCTTCCGCTCCGTGCATCCGAGGGCGAGCTTGGCGGAGCTCGACGCCTTCCTCAAACGCGAGACGAAGGGCAGGCTGGATCTCAAGGAGCCGCTCGAAAATCTGTACGCGGCATACGGCATCGATCGTTTCTCGCTCGCCGACAGAGGTTATCTGAGTCACGTGCATCCTCTTGAGCTGTGGCTTGCGTCGTGGCTCGAGCAGCACCCGCAGGCCACGCGCCACGAGATCATGGAGGCCGGCACGCCCGTGCGTCAGGAGGTCTATGGCTGGCTATTCAAGACGCGCAATATGCACAAGCAGAACTGGCGCATTCGCGTGCTGGTCGAGCAGGATGCATTCAAGCGCATTACTGCGGACTGGCGCAGCCTCGGCTATCCGTTCGGCCATCTGGTTCCCTCGCTCGCGACGGCGATCGGCAGCTCGGGCGACCGGCCCGACGCGCTTGCAGAGTTGATGGGCATCATCCTCAACAACGGCGTCCGCCAACCGACCATCGACATCCGCGATCTGCAATTTGCCGCCGGCACGCCGTACGAGACGGATATGTCTGCAGGACATGATAAACCTGTCCGCGTGCTGCCGGTGGAAGTTGCGGCGACCGTGCGCCGCGCTCTGGGCGATGTCGTTCTCGAAGGAACGGGCAAGCGCATCCAGAGCGCCTATCATGCGGCGGATGGACGCCCGCTCGTTCTCGGCGGCAAGACCGGCACTGGCGACAACCGTTTCGACAGTTACAGCGCCGGCCACGCCCTCATCGAATCGCGCGTCGTCGACCGCACCTCCACCTTCGTGTTCTATCTGGGCGACCGCTTCTTCGGCACCATCACTGCCTATGTGCCGGGCCGCAAGGCCGCGCAATTCCACTTTACCAGCGCGCTTGCAGTCCAGCTCCTGAAGACGATGTCGCCCCAGATCCAGCCCTTATTCGAGCGGCCCACTGCGAATAGCTGATGAGTTAGTCCTCGCAACAACCGCAAAGGGCGGGAATACAAGTGTTACATACTCGTCTGCGCATCCTCATAGGCCTGCGAGGCCGAAAGCCAGAGTGTTTCGGCATCGGCGAGGGCACGCATTGCGAGAGCCCTCTGACGGGAGAGCTCCGACGCCTTTGACGGTTCGCGCGCATGCAACTCCGGCGCGGACAAAGCGGTGTCGAATTCGGCGATGTCGCGCGTCAGGCGGGCGATTTCCTGTTCGGCGGCCGCCGCCTTCTCCCTCAGCGGTTTGAGCTGCGCGCGGCGTTCGGCCACGCCGCGCCGCGTGTCGCTCCTGCGCGCATTGTTCCGCTTTTCGCGCGGCACCTTTGCGGGCGAGAGTATTTGGCGGCGATAATCTTCCAGATCGCCATCGAACATCCGCACCGTCCCGTCCGCGACCAAGAGGAGGCGGTCGACCGTCGCTTCGATGAGCCTGCGGTCATGGCTGACGAGCACTACGGCCCCCTCGAAATCGTTGAGCGCTACAAGCAACTGTTCGCGCGCGTCGATGTCGAGATGATTGGTCGGTTCGTCCAGGATAAGAAGATTGGGCGAGTCGAGCGTTGACAGCGCGAGCATGAGCCTCGCGCGCTCGCCGCCCGAGAGTTGGCCCACTCTGGTCAGCGCCTTGTCGCCGGAAAGTCCAAAACCGGCGAGTTGCGTACGCAATTCACGCTCGGATCGGCGCGGACGCAGATGCGCGAGGGTCTGGAGAGGCGTCAGAGCGCCATCCAGCTCTTCGAGCTGGTGCTGCGCGAAATAACCAGGCAGCAGTTTTCGCGCACGCACCAATTCTCCGGAAAAATGCTCAAGCTTGCCCGCAAGAAGCTTGGCGAGAGTCGATTTGCCGTTGCCGTTCTGGCCAAGCAGCGCAATCCGGTCATCGGGATCGAGTCTGAGTGAGACCTCTTCGAGCACCGGCCGGCCTGGCTCATAACCGACGGCAATCCTGTCAAGCGACAGCAGTGGCGGACTCGAAGGCGACGGCTCAGGCAGGCGGATCGGCGCGACGTGCTCGTCGAGCGGGATATCGATCGGCTTCAGCCGCGCAATCATCTTGAGCCGGCTTTGCGCCTGGCGCGCCTTGCTCTGCTTGTAGCGGAAGCGGTCGACAAACTCCTGCATGTGCCGGCGGGCGGTTTCCTGCTTTCTCGCGAACGCCGCGTCCAGTGCGCGCCGCGCCTCGCGGGTTTCGGCGAATGTTTCATAGTTGCCGCTATAGAGCGTGAGGCGGCCGTGCTCGAGGTGCAGGATGAACTCCGCGAGCGCGTCGAGCAGATCGCGGTCGTGGCTGACAATGATTACCGTCCCCCGATATCGGCGAAGGTAATCCTCGAGCCACAGCACGCCTTCAAGATCGAGATAGTTGGTGGGTTCGTCGAGAAGCAGCAGATCGGGCGCCGCAAACAGAATGCTGGCAAGCGCTACGCGCATCCGCCAGCCGCCCGAGAATTCCCTGCACGGACGAAGCTGTTCCGGCGCGGAGAATCCGAGCCCCGCCAGAATCGAAGCGGCGCGCGATGGCGCGGCATAGGCGTCGATCGCATCGAGGCGCGCATGAATTTCCCCCAGCCGGTGGCCGTCGCGTTCCGTTTCGCTTTCCGCAAGCAGGCGGAGGCGTTCGTCGTCCGCCGCCAGCACCGTATCGATGAGACTTGCATCACCCCCTGGCGCCTCCTGTGCGACGCTGCCAATCCGCCATGCCGCCGGCCGCGAAATGTCGCCGCCGTCCGGCACGGCGTCACCGAGCACCAGCCTGAGCAGGGTCGATTTTCCCGCGCCATTACGCCCCACAAGCCCGATGCGCCGACCGGCCGGCAGATGCGCATTCGCGCCGCTCAGGATCTCGCGGCCGGCGATGCGATAGGTGAGGTTTTCAATCGACAACATGGTCGTTTCGCTAGCAGAAGCGAGGGGCTCCTAGCATGTCTTGCGGCGCAACAGGACGGCTTCTATAAGGCGCGCGCGTCGAAATACGGAATGGAGTGCGAGAATGGCGACCGAGCGTACGCTGTCGATTATCAAGCCGGATGCCACCAGGCGCAATCTTACCGGAAAGATCGCGGCACGTCTGGAGGAGGGCGGACTCCGAATTGTCGCACAGAAGCGTATGCAATTGTCGGTTGGCATGGCCGAAGCCTTTTACAATGTGCACAAGGAGCGCCCGTTCTTCCGCAGCCTCGTCGAGTTCATGAGTTCCGGGCCGGTCGTCGTGCAGGTGCTCGAGGGCGAGAATGCCATCACCCGCAATCGCGAAATTATGGGCGCGACCGATCCCGCCAAGGCTGCGCCAGGGACAATCCGCAAGGATTTCGCCGAATCAATCGAAGCAAATTGCGTTCACGGCTCAGACTCGGCTGAAACCGCCATGCACGAGATACGCTTCTTCTTCAGCGAACTCGATATCGTCGACTGAAGGTTTGTCGCCGCAATGACACAGAAAGTCGTCGTCATGACCGGCGCAAGCTCGGGGATCGGCGAGGTCGCCGCCGACCGCCTTGCAGCCAAAGGTGCACGCATCGTCTTTGTCGCTCGCGACAGATCCCGTGGCCAGGAGACGCTGAAGCACCTTCAGGCGATCGCGCCCGACGCGGAACACAAGGCGCACTACGCCGACCTGACGCGCCTCGCCGAGATGAAGCGCGTCGCCACGGAAATCGCGGAATCCGAACCCGAGATCGACATTCTCCTTAACAATGCCGGTGCGCTGTTCAATGCACGCAAAGTCACCGAAGACGGTCTGGAGATGACCTTTGCGCTCAATCACATGGCCTATTTTGTTCTGACGAGCCTCCTGCGTCTGCGTCTCGCAGCCGGCGCGCGCATCGTGTCGACGGCGTCGGATGCGCACAAAGGCGCGCAGCTCGATTTTTCGGATTTGCAGTCGGAGAGGAATTATAGTGGTTTCGGCGCGTATGGACGCAGCAAGCTCTGCAACATCCTCTTCACGCGCGAGCTTGCGCGCCATTTGAAGGACGCCGGCGTGACGGCCAATTGCCTGCATCCGGGATTTGTCGCCACACGCTTTGGCGATCAGTCCGGCGGCGTGATGTCTCTCGCCGTGCGCGCGGCCAAGAACTTCGCAATCACTCCGGAGCAGGGCGCGCAGACCATAGTCTATCTTGCCTCCTCACCTGAGGTGGCGGAGATCACAGGTGGATATTTCTACAAATGCCGCCAGACAACGCCGACGCGCGAAGCACAAAACGACGACGACGCGCGGCGTTTGTGGGAGGCATCGGCGCGAATTGCGGGCATCGCGGCATAGCGCGGCCCGTTAATCATCGTTCTCAATTTTGTGTGCGCCGAGCGTTCGCTCGGCACGCTGCTTTTCGGCCTCTGCCGCCTCACGCAGCTCTTTCGGCGTGCCGTGAACCACGCGATTGGCCGCAGCGCTTTTTTCGGTCTCGTCGCGCCGCTTCGATTTTTTGATGCGACGCAGATTGATGAGTTCGCCCATTCCGGGTGCCTTTCCGTGGAGCCGCCGCGAGATTACCTGCAACTACCTCGACAAAGAAGCAGCGATCCGCGATTCGGCGGCGAGTGCGGCGAGCCTGAGCGCGCTGGCTAGCGGTCGCGTCCCGCGCGCGGCGTCGATCTGCGCAACGAAGGCCGAAAGGCTCAGTCCGGTCCGATGCGCCTCGTGTTCGAGTACGGTCCAGAACTCGGGCTCGATGGCGACACTGGTGCGGTGCCCTGCAATGCTGAAGGAGCGCTTCTTCAGGAGCTGCGCCACGGCAAGCTCAACCACCACCGGCCTACTCCGTTTTGGGGCGGGTCATCTCTTCCGCGCGGACCAGACGGTCGAATTCCTCCGCAGTGACGAATCCCAGCTTTATCGCTTCCTCGCGCAGGGTTGTGCCGTTCTTGTGTGCCGTCTTGGCGACCGTCGCGGCCTTGTCGTAGCCGATCGTCGGCGCGAGCGCGGTCACGAGCATGAGCGAGCGCTCAAGAAGCTCTGCGATGCGCACCCGGTTGGCCTCGATGCCCTTGACGCAATGTTCGGTAAAGCTCGAGGTCGCGTCGCCCAGCAGGCGGATCGACTGCAGAAGATTGTAGATCAGCACCGGCTTGAACACGTTCAGCTCGAAATTACCCTGGCTGTCTGAAATTGTGATGGTGACATGGTTGCCCATCACCTGCGTGCAAACCATGGTGAGCGCTTCGCACTGGGTCGGGTTGACCTTGCCGGGCATGATGGACGAGCCGGGCTCGTTCTCCGGCAAATGCAGTTCGCCGAGGCCTGATCGCGGACCGGAACCCAGCAACCGGATGTCCTGTGCGATCTTGAACAGCGAAGCCGCCAGCGTGTTGAGCGCTCCGGATATTTCGACAACGGCATCGTGCGCGGCCATCGCTTCGAATTTGTTGGGAGCCGTGACGAAGGGAAATCCCGTGATCGTCGCCACGTCTTCGGCGAACAGCTGCGCGAATTTCGGGGGGCAATTCAGGCCCGTGCCGACGGCCGTCCCGCCCTGCGCGAGCTGGCAGAGTCTCGGCAATGCCCCTTCGACGCGCGCAATCCCGTAGGCGAGCTGCATCGCGTAGCCGGAGAATTCCTGGCCCAGCGTCACCGGCGTGGCGTCCTGGAGGTGGGTGCGGCCGATCTTGACGATGTCTGCGAACGCACAAGTCTTTTCGTCAAGCGCCGCACGCAGGTCTGCCAGTCCCGGCAGAAGCACCCGATGGATTTCCGTCACCGCCGCGATGTGCATCGCGGTCGGGAAGCAATCGTTGGACGACTGGCTCTTGTTGACGTGATCGTTCGGATGAACGGGTGACTTGGAGCCCATTTCGCCGCCGAGCATCTCGATGGCACGGTTGGAGATCACCTCGTTCGCGTTCATGTTGGACTGCGTGCCGGATCCGGTCTGCCACACGACGAGCGGGAAATGCTCGTCGAGTTTTCCCTCGGCGACCTCCTGGGCCGCGCGCACGATTGCGTCGCCGCGCCTTTTGTCCAGTTCGCCCAGCGCCGTGTTCACGCGCGCGGCGGCACATTTGACGATGCCGAAAGCATGGACGACTGGCAGCGGCATGCGTTCGCCGCCGATCAGAAAATTTCTGCGCGAGCGCTCGGTCTGTGCGCCCCAATAGCGGTCCGCCGGCACTTCGATCCGGCCGAACGAGTCGCTTTCCACGCGCATTCCCGTCATCTGTTGCCCGCGAGTTTCGGCGGCAAGGCTCATTTCTTGCGGAAGGAGTCGAGGCTTACAACTTCGCCAGGGGCGGCGGGCTTGTCCGCCGGTTGCGGCTGCCCATTACAGGCGCCAATGGCGGGCCTGGACGCCTGGGTGGCGTCGCCCTCCGGTTCGGGCTGGAAGTTCAGTCCGAACTGCACGCCGGGATCTACAAAAGCCGTCAAGGCGCCAAAGGGAATCGCAAGCGTAGCGGGAATTTTCCTGAACGAAAGCGTCACCTCGAAATGATTTTCTTTCACCTTCAGTCCCCAGAACTGATGCTGAAGGATGATGGTCATTTCTTCCGGATATTGTTCGAGGAGGAACTCCGGGATTTCGACTCCGGGGTATCGCGTGCGGAACGAGAGACGGAAATGATGTGCGCCGACGAGCCCCTGTCTTTCGACATGTTTCAGCGCTCCGCGAACGACGTTGCGCAATGCCGCGTCGGTCAGGGCCTTGTAACCGATGAAGTCTTTGGTCATGGAAGCCGCTGTCGTATCCCTTTGAGACTAAGCGCACCTAACCGCGAGTCAATCGGCTGAGCGGCGCATTTTTCTGTGCGCAATCTCAATATCGCGTGGTAGTCACACGTCATCGCCCGACATGGCAACGGAGCCCGATTCCGAAGATTTCGAACTGGCGCGTGCGCCCGGCGCGACCGAACTGTTCCGCGTGTTCAGCACCGGAACTATCGACTGTTTTTCGCGGGCCGTCTCGCTCATGGCACGTCGATGCGGCCGCTCGCTCATCCTTTCGCCTCTGCTCCCGGGACTCGCCTCATTCTGCGGGCGGGTTCCTGTATTTTTCGTTTCGCCGCTCGGCGCTTGAAAGTGTGCCCCCGCGCTTGACGAACAATGGCGCTTGAACGATCGATTGCAGCGATTGTGAAAAGTGGGGAGCTTCTGTTGCCCGGTGCTCCCCGGAACCGCGCTTGCCTATTTAGGCAGCGAGGGCCATTTCGTTATCGTTGGCACCTGTACGATCGGCCCGATAACGGCGGATACCATACCGAGCAAAAGGACAGCCTTTACACGTCCGTCGATCCTATTTCGCCCCCGCCGCAGCGCTCCCTTCGAGCGCTCTGGTGGAGGCGCCGGGTACCGCCCCCGGGTCCGGTCCGCTTATTACGCAGCCGTTTATCGCCATAGTCCGGGCAAGCCCGAACGGGACCTATATAGGCGCTTCGGGTAAAAAATTGAAGCCGGCCCGGTCGCGCCAGGAACCCCTGAGCTTTTCGATGGTTCTGCGGCGCCAAGGCTGTGGCGTCCCGGTCGCGAATTCGTTTCAATGATCGCGACGAGTCGCGGTTGCGGACAATCGGCAATCCAGTGCGCCAATATCTGGACTTGATACAACTGGTGCTCGCGCGGGGCATCGAAAAGCGCGACCGGACGGGCACCGGAACGCTATCCATTTTCGGTCACCAGATGCGCTTCGATCTCGCGGCTGGCTTTCCGCTCGTCACCACCAAGAAGCTCCATCTCAAATCCATCATCTACGAGCTTCTGTGGTTTCTGCGCGGCGAAACCAACGTACGCTGGCTGCGGGAGCACGGCGTCACCATCTGGGACGAGTGGGCGGATGCGGCGGGCGAGCTTGGACCGGTCTATGGGTCGCAATGGCGTTCCTGGCCCGACCCGCACGGCGTGACGATCGATCAGATCGCCGCAGTGATTGACGGGATTCGGCAAAATCCGGATTCGCGCCGGCTAATCGTGACGGCCTGGAATCCGGCCGACATCCCGAAGATGGCGCTGCCACCTTGCCACTGCCTGTTTCAGTTCTATGTCGCCCAGGGCCGGCTCTCCTGCCAGCTTTACCAGCGCTCCGCCGACGTCTTTCTCGGCGTGCCGTTCAACATAGCCTCCTATGCGCTTCTCACCATGATGGCAGCGCAGGTGACGCAACTTGAACCGGGAGAGTTCGTGCATACGCTCGGCGATGCCCACCTTTACCTGAATCATCGCGAACAGGCGTATGAACAGCTGTCACGCGCCCCCTATCCGTTGCCGCAGATGCATCTCAATTCCGCGATCGGAGATATATTCGGCTTCGGCTTTGAGGACTTCACGCTCCAAAACTATCGCGCACACCCACACATCAAGGCGGACATCGCCGTGTGACGCGCGCGCGAATCGAGTCCCAGAAATTCTCTTCCTGCGTGCAGCGGGTTCAATCGATGAACACGCCGTAGTCCACGGATATGACTTCGCCGGTATATTCGTCGATGAGGACGGCATCGGGTCCGTAGCGCACCCAGGTATAGCCGTATGGCGGGGCGAACAGCCCGTAGATACCGAAATCCCCGATCCAGAAAGAGCGGGCGAAGTACAGTCCTGGCAGGCGCTCGCCGAGCGCCCAGCGGCGATAGCGGAAGCCCGGTGGCGCGCGGTACGGACCGGCGTGGAAATGTCGCGTCGCGACCATGGTGCGCCGGAACCTTGCGATATTCGCATGCGAACTCCGAAGCGCCGCCGCGCGGTGCGCCGCCGATACGTGACGGGTCGTTGTCACGACACGACGATGGGTCGTGGTGACGTGGTGGACCGTGTGGCTGACGACGTGGTGCGTGGTCGCGCGCGTCCGTGTGCTGGAACTTGGCCGGACAGACGTGTGAGTGGTTGGCGCCCCGTGCATCGGACTGGGCGCGGTCATTCGCGGCGAAGCCGGATGGCTCGGCGCGGCATGCGGTGCGCCGCCTTGCTGGTGGTTCTCGCCCTGGGCCCATGCTGCCGGCGCGACCGCGGCCAAGCCCAGCGCTACCGCGGAAATCAATAGAAGCTTCATTGGTGAGCCTTCCTCTGCTAAATGAGGCAACCGTAATCTTGGTCTTTTGTTCCAGAAAGTTGTCAAAAGATATCCCTATTCTTGGGCCCCGGCTCCTGATTCCCCGGATGGAAATGACAAAAATCTCAATTCGGGCGGCGGTTTCGGGGGACGAGGAAGCGATCCATTCGCTGCTGTACGAACTTGCCGTCTATGAGCGGCTGACGGCGAATTTTCGGCTTACGCCCGCGATCATCGCGCACGATATCATCGGGACGGCATCGCCCTGTTGTTGTGCCGTTGCAGAATTCGGCGGCGACGCAGTCGGCGTTGCGACGTGGTACCCGATCTATTCCACTTTCGGCGCCTCGCACGGTCTTTATCTTGAGGATTTGTTTGTGCGTCCCGCCCGCCGCGGGCGCGGAATCGGCATGTCGATGCTTGCCTTTCTTGCCGAGTGCGCGCGGGAGGAGGGCGCAACGTACATCGACTGGTCGGTTCTGGACTGGAACAAATCCGCCATTGCATTTTACGAAAAATTGGGCGCCAAACGCGGCGAGGGCTGGCATATCTTTCGTCTTTCCGGCCAGAGGCTGGAAGAATTGCCGGTTCGATGAGTCGTATCGCGATGGTGATCGCCCGAGCCGACAACGGTGTTATCGGCCGGCACGGCAGATTGCCCTGGCGGCTTGCGGAAGACATGCGCCACTTCAAGGCCGTGACAATGGGGAAGCCTTGCATCATGGGGCGTAAGACATGGGACAGCCTTCCCGCCAAGCCGCTGTCTGGCAGGGCCAACATTGTCGTGACGCGAGACGCGGAATTTTTGGCTAGCGGCGCACAAATTGCCCCCAATGTGGACGAAGCGCTGAAGCTCGCGATGGCCCTGAACGCCGAAGAAATTGCGGTCATCGGGGGTGCGGAAATCTATCGTGCCGCTGTTCCGGTTGCGGATCGAATTTATCTGACGGAGGTCCATGCGGATTTCGAGGGCGACACGCATTTGGCGCCGTTTGAAAGAAGGGAATGGCGCGAAAGCGGACGTGACGCGCGGATCGCCCCCGATGGCCTTCGTTACGATTTTGTCGTCCTCGAACGCATCGGGCGGTCCTCGTGACACCGGCACAGATTTCGAATCTTCTTAGTGCGAATCGGCTCCAGCGTGACGCGCAGCCAATCTCAAAAGGGGGCACCATGGCAAATCGGGAGATCGCATCGGGTCTGAGGTTTCCCGAAGGGCCCATCGCCATGGAGGATGGCTCGGTGCTCGTGGTCGAGATCGCTGCGGGCCGCATCACACGGGTCAGGACGGATGGGAGGCATCAGAGGATTTCTGCGCCGGGAGGCGGGCCAAATGGACTCGCGATCGGTCCCGGCGGCGCGCTCTTCGTTTGCAACAATGGCGGAAGTTTCGAATTCCACAAGCGGGGAGGCCTGCTCATTCCCGGGCATGCGCCGCCGGCGCATGCGGGCGGACGCATCGAGCGCGTCGACATTGCGACTGGAAAAGCGGAGACGCTCTATTCGGAATGCGAGGGCAAGCGGCTTATTGCGCCCAATGATCTCGTGTTCGATTCGATCGGCAGCTTCTGGTTTACCGATCATGGAGCCACGACAGGCGAGGGACGCAGCCACGGCGCACTTTTCTACGCCAGGGCAGACGGCTCAAAGATCACGCGCGTTCTCAGGGAGCTCATTACGCCCAACGGTGTCGGTCTCTCGCCCGACGGCAGGACGGTCTATTACGCCGAGACGTTTCCTGGCCGTTTGTGGAGTCTGCCTTTAACCGCTCCCGGAAGGGCCGGAAAGGTTGAAGGATTTGCGCCCGGGACATTCGTCAATGCCTATCCCGGTCTCGCCTATTTCGATTCGCTGGGCGTGCAGGCGGATGGCGGCGTATGCGTGGCGACGCTTCTGGCGGGCGGCATTACGACTTTCTGGCCCGGCACGAAAAAAATGCGACACACCGCAATCGCCGATCCGCTGGTCACGAATATTTGCTGGGGCGGCAAAGCAATGAAGACCGCTTATGTGACGGCATCGGGGACAGGCAAGCTTCTCGCGATCGATTGGCCGCAGCCCGGCCTTCGGCTCGCATACAATGCGTGATCGTTTCGGTCGCTATTCCATCACTATGCGCGGAGCGGGGCGCGTCGGTGCCTTGAGCGTTGCGGCCACGTTCTCGGCAAGCGAAAGGAACGCCTTCGCTTCAGCGCTATGCGGCGCCTGTGCCACGATCGGCACGCCCGCGTCGGATGTCTCGCGAATCGCGGGCACGAGAGGGATCGCGCCGAGAAAAGTCGCTCCAAGTTCCTCGGCGACCCTTCGCGCGCCGCCATCTCCGAAGATGTGACTCTCGCTCCCGCAATGGGGGCAAACAAAAACGCTCATGTTCTCCACAATTCCGAGAATCGGGACCTGCGTTTTCCTGAACATCGCAAGACCCTTGCGGGCGTCGATCAGCGCAAGGTCTTGGGGCGTGGAGACGATGACGGCGCCCTTGAGTGGCACCCGTTGGGCCATCGTGAGCTGTGCATCGCCTGTGCCGGGCGGCATGTCGACGACAAGAACGTCCAGCGGCGCCCAGGCCACATCCGCGAGCATCTGCGAAATTGCGCTGGCTACCATCGGCCCCCGCCACACCATTGGCTGGTCTTCGCCAACGAGGAACCCGATAGACATGGTCTTGATGCCAAACTTCTCGATCGGCTCGAGGACCTTGCCGTCACGCGATTTAGGTTTGTCGTGAATATTGAGCAGGCGAGGGACCGATGGCCCGTAGATATCCGCATCGAGCAGCCCCGTCTTCAGCCCAAGCCGCGAGAGAGCCAAAGCAAGATTGACAGCGACCGTCGATTTTCCAACGCCGCCTTTGCCACTCGCGACAGCAATGACCGCAGCGACTCCGGGAATTCCGCCTGGTGTCGGCTTCGCTCCTTCACGCGCCGCCGCGGCGGCGGCCGGTGCGGCTTGATGATGCGCGGTCAGCACAGCGGTCACTGAAAGCACGCCGGACAATGCTGCGACGGCTGCTTCGGCTTCCCTGCGCAGGGGGTCCGCTGCGGCACCCCGTTCCGCCGGTACCTCGATCGCGAAACTGACATGCCCGCCCTTCAGGACCAGACCCTCCACCATTCCGCCTTCCACGAGTCGCTTGCCGTTCGCCGGATCGACGACGCGGTTGAGCGCGTTCAGCACATCTTCGCGACTCACCGCCATATCCGTCACCTGGCCCTTTGCCAACGCGGCGCGGCACAGCGCCGCTGAAATCACAGCTGGCTGTTTCGTTGCGCCCGAGGAGAGATGAACATATAACCGCTTCGTCTCGGAAAACCAACGAACGGGCTGGGAAATCCGGGACTCACCTTTTGGATCACAACATGCCTTGGAATACGCAATCCGGCGGCGGCAACGGCCAGGGACCCCGCGGTCCGTGGGGACGCGGACCGAGTGGCGGCAGCGGAGGTCGTATGCAGCCTCCCGAACTTGAGGATTTTCTCCGCAGGCTTCAGCAGCGGCTGGCGCGTGCGCTGCCAGGCGGTGCGCTCACTGCGGGCGGCATAGCCGTGGTCGTGTTGGGACTTGCCGTCATCTGGCTTCTCAGCGGGGTCTATTTTGTTACCGCGCGCGAACAGGGAGTGGTGCTGCGTTTCGGCCAGTATGTCGCGCGCACGCCGCCGGGCATAAACTATCACCTGCCCTGGCCGATCGAAACCGTCGAGACGCCGGAAGTGACCACGGTCAATCAGATCACGATCGGTTATCGCACAGGCAACGAAGCCGCCGACGAGAGCCAGGGCGAGGACACGCGCGAAGAAAGCCTGATGCTCACCGGTGACGAAAATATTGTGGACGTAAATTTTACGGTCGGCTGGGTCATCAAGGACGCAGCAGAATATCTCTTCGACGTCGACAATCCGCCGCAGACCATCAAGGCGGTCGCCGAAAGCGCCATGCGCGAAGTGGTCGGCCAGACGCAGATCGAGCCGATCCTCACAAAGGATCGTGCGCCGATTGAGAATCAGGTGCGAGATCTGATGCAGCAGACTCTCGACACCTACCGGGCTGGGGTCGCCATTACCCAGGTGAAGATGCAGAAGGCAGACACCCCTGCGGATGTCATCGATGCCTATCGCGATGTTCAGGCGGCTCGCGCAGACCAGGAGACGATGCGCAACAAGGCCGAAGCATATGCCAACCGGATCATTCCCGAGGCGCGCGGCCAGGCGGCCAAAGTTGTGCAGGACGCCGAGGCCTATCGCCAGCAGGTGATCGCCCAGGCGGAAGGCGAAGCCAAGCGTTTCCTCTCGGTTTATGCCGAATACCGCAAATCGCCCGACGTGACCCGCCGGCGCATGTACCTTGAGACCATGAGCACGATCCTCGCACCGATGAACAAAATTATCCTGGACGCCAATGCTGGCCACGGGGTCGTGCCCTACCTGCCGTTGCCGGGTCTCGAAAAGCGCACGCCAAGCGTCAGCGTTACCGAATCTGCGCCGTCCGCCAACGCGCCCCAGGCATCGAGTGCTCCAGCTGCGGGAGGCCAGCAATGAGGCGCGTTGTCCTCGTCGCGGCCGCTCTTGCGCTTGTGCTGGTTTTCTGGCTCGGGACGTCGAGCTTCTACACCGTCGACCCGACCGAGCAGGTTCTCCTGCTGCAATTCGATGCTCCGTTGAAGGTCGTGACGGACGAGGGCTTGCACGTGAAGGTTCCCTGGATGCAGACGATCCAGGTGATCGACAAGCGGCTTCTCAATCTCGAGGCGCCGGCGGAAGAAGTCATTACCCAGGACAAGAAACGCATCGTCGTGGATGCATTCGCGCGCTGGCGTATCATTGATCCGCTGCGCTTCTATCAGACGCTGCTCGACCAGACCGGCGCGCAGCTTCGGCTCAATCCCTATCTCAGCTCGGATCTTCGCCGCGTGCTGGGCTCACAGACATTCGCCACCATGCTGTCGAGTTCGCGCGCCGATCTGATGCACGACATTCGCGACGATCTGAACCAGGAATCGCGTCGTCTTGGCGTTGAGATTGTCGACGTACGCATACGCCACGCCGACCTGCCGGCGCAGAACAGCGACGCAATCTACAAGCGCATGCAGCAGGAGCGCAAACGCGAAGCGAACGAGTTCCGCGCCGAGGGCTCGGAAATTTTGCAACGAATTCAGGCGCGCGCCGAGCGCGAGGCGACGGTGCTGATCGCAGAGGCTGGCCGTGAATCGCAGATCCTGCGCGGGGAGGGCGAAGCGGAGCAGACGAAGATTCTTGGCGACGCGTACGGCCAGGATCCGGATTTCTTCGCCTTCTACCGTTCGATGCAGGCTTACCGCGACGCGCTGCCGGCAGATACGACGAGCGTCGTTCTTTCGCCAGACAGCGAGTTCTTCCACTATTTTGAGCAGGCGCAAAGCGCGCCCGCTGCGCCAGTCGCCGCCCGGCGGCGGCGTTGAACAACCACACGGGAATCCGGCAGGAGCCTGCACGTCAGCGGTGAATCGCGGAGAAGAAAAGATCGCTTTCGACGACACAATTGGTTGCCCGACGAATTTTTAATCGTCGCTCAATCAAAATTCGCTCGACATGTGCGCCGGGACGCGAGAAAGAAGAATAAGCGCGGGGGCATGGAGTCCATCCAGGGAGGAACCATGCCAAGCTACGAAATCTGCTATCTCGACAATGACGGTTCGCTGAGCTGTACGTTCTCGGCCGAATGCGCCAATGAAACGCACGCCAAAGTGCTCGCCCACGCCATGAAGCTCAGCGCCTGCAGGAAGTTCGAAGTATGGCAGGAGCGCAGGCTCGTCTATGAGCGTCCGCAGCATTTTGAGCCCGAACCGGCCCTTCACTAAGGGCCGCCGGTTCTTCACTTTGGCCCTTGGCAGGATGCCAGGCTGATCATATGTGAAGTCGTGCGAGGCGTGGGAGGTGTGAAATGTTCACATTTCTGTTCGGGATTTTTGCGGTTTTCTGGTCGGCCATTTTCGCCGTGGTGGGCGTGAGCCTGTTCGTTGGGCTGGTGATCCCGTTCCTTCTCTTGGCTCTCGTCTTCCGGCTGGGCCTGGTTCTCGTCAAGCTCGGCCTCGCAGTGGTGTTGATCGCACTCCTCTCCGTCTGCCTTTTCTGAGGCTCCGGACCGAACGTCAGGCAATGCCGCAATTCGTCACAGGCGATCCTGCGATCACGTGCCTTTGATGAGGTTGCGAGGAATCGGGTTTTACACTGGCGCGAGTGCTGGAACGGGAGGGCGCGCGCATGAATGCGCACAATCGCTCGACGGGGGCGGCGATCCTGTTTGGCGGCTTGATCGCAGGTACCATCGACATTGGAGCAGCGACGCTGATCAATTGGGTAAACCCGATCGTGATCCTGCACGCGATCGCGAGCGGAGTGCTCGGTCGGGCGTCCTTCTTCGAGGGAACCCCGTCCGCAATTCTTGGAATCGTGCTGCAATGGGCGATGTCGCTCGTCATTGCCGCGTTTTATGTCATGGCGTGCAGATCGCTGCCCGTGCTTGCGCGCCGGTGGGTTGTGGGAGGTCTGGCCTATGGAGTGGTGATCTTCTTCGTCATGAATTTTGTCGTGGTGCCACTTTCCATGGCCATGGCCAAACCCCATCTTCCGCATTTTTCGCCCGCCAAGTTCGGCGAGAATATGCTCGCAATGCTCCTGTTTGGTCTTATCGTCGCCTTCTTCACGCCGCGCTCTGCGGACCACAGGGGTGCAGAAAGCCGCTAGTCTAGTGCGAGCCGGATGCAAGACGGGCAACTGTCCGTTCCCCCGATCCGGCCCTTCGCAAAGGGACTAACCAGCCGTTAATTTCGTTGCGCCATTCTGTAGCGTATATCCTGGGTTAGTTGGAAAAACGCATGACAGCATCGGCACGACCGGGCAGCGGCCTGGAGAAACGCAAACAAAAGCGCGCCGAAATGAGATTGAAAGGTAAGCTGTTCGTTCCGCAGCGCGGCTGCGAGGACGATTGCACCATCATGGATTTTTCGACTGACGGCGCTGGCGTCAAATGTGTCGGCTCCGCGCCGATTGGCACCAAAGTCGTGCTCTACATCGAATGTTTTGGACGTTTCGAAGGCACGGTTGTCCGGCGCGACCGGATCCGGCTCGGCGTGGAATTCCAGTCGAGCAACGTGAAGCGTGAACGCACGCGGGAGCAGCTTTCCGATTTCGTCGCCAACGGCATGACAGTTCGCGCCCCCACCAGAACGGGGACACGCGCAAGGGAAATGCCGCCGCTGCATCATTTCATTGCCGCCGACGGAAGAAAAATCGATTGCGAGATTGTCGACATTGCGCTTGGCGGCGCTTCCCTGAAGACCACGGAACGGCCCCGCGTCGGTGAAGTGCTTGCCTTTGGCGAAACGGCGGGACGCGTCGTGCGCCACACGGACGAAGGCATTGCCGTGCAGTTCGTCGGCCGCCGCGCCGCCGATTGCGCCGCCTGACTCTTGCTTCCGACAAAGTCGAATTGCGCGGTTGCGCTTGGAGCATCATAAGAGCCATTGGCGCGTTCTGTAACGTGTGACATAGCCGGCTACCTGGGCAAGCTCGGCAGCGCGGCCCCCCGCTATTGAAGGCATCGATCATGAAGCTCGTCACCTATTTGGCCGGAGCCGGACCGCGTCTCGGCGCGGTCGTCGGCGACGGCGTCGTCGATGTCGCCAGACACATCTCGGGTATGCCAGCCGACATGATTGCGCTCATTCGGCACTGGAGTTCCGCCAGGCCGCGCCTCGAACAGGCTCTTGCCGGCCGTCCCGACCGGCGGCTTTCCGACGTCAGACTCCGTTCGCCGGTCGCTCGACCAGGCAAGATTCTCGCCATCGGGCTCAACTATCTAGATCACATAGAAGAGACAGGTGCACAGCGGCCACGGTATCCAACGTTTTTTGCAAAAATGCCCACGGCTGCCAATGGTCCGTTCGACGCGATCGATCTTCCAGCGGTGTCCGATGAGCTCGACTACGAAGCCGAACTTGTCGTGGTCATCGGCCGGCGCTGCCGCAACGTGCCGCGCGCCCGCGCGGGAGAGGTCGTGTTTGGATACTGCGTCGGCAACGATGTCAGTGTGCGCGATTGGCAGAAGCGCACAGGTCAGTGGACACTCGGCAAATCATTCGACACCCACGCCCCCTTCGGACCCTGGATCACGACCGCGGACGAGCTCGATCCGCACGCGCTTGGAATTCGCGGTTTCGTCAATGGCGAACTGCGGCAGAACTCCAACACGAAGCAGATGTTGTTCGACTGCGAGGCGCAAATCGAACATTTGAGCCAGGCAATGACGCTGGAGCCGGGCGATCTCATCTTCACCGGTACACCGTCGGGCGTGGGCATGGGTCGCAATCCGCCGCTCTATCTGAAGGTGGGCGATGTTGTGCGCGTCGAGATCGATGGTCTCGGTGCAATTGAAAACCGGGTGGAAGTTGTATCCGCCGCACCAAGGATCGAATAGCCCAAGGGTATTCTAGACATCCTCGCCAGGCGAATGGCTGTGCGAGGCGGCGCGCGCAGCGGCATCCTCGAGCACGTTTCGCTCGCCGCCCTCGAGCGCTGCTTCTGCCTCCTGGCCGAGTTCGGCGATCTTGTCCCGATGGCGCTGAACGAACCTTGTCTCACCCTGGCGAAATCTCCGCGCTGCTGTGTAGTTGCCTTCTCCCAGAACTTCCTTGGGGGCGCGTCGCGCTGTCACGGCGGGTGACCGCGTTTTCTTTACGGCAACCCTCTTGGTTCTTTTCACCAAAGCTTTTTTTCGCCCCGGGGCCACCCGCTTTCGCGCAGCTTTCGCACGTGATTTCGTCGGCGCCCGCGCCCTGATCCTTTTTGTTTTGGCGCGCGCAGTGCGTGCAGGTTTCGCCGTTTTTCTTCCCTTACGTTTCTGGGCAGGCTTCTTCATCTTGTCCTCCTCGCGGGAAACCTCGCGAGACATCATGCTCCGCGCAGTCGGCGATTGCCACGATTTTCAATCGCCAGGGTCGCAAGAGCAGTCAGCGCGGCAAGAGTCGCCAGCTTCTGATCTTCGCCCCACGGTGGACCGAGGCGCCTACCCATCTCCTGAAGACGCGTTGTCAGTTTTTCCGGTGTGACTTTCAGCCCGCCGGCCGCGAGCGATCGAAGATCGCGTTCCGGCACGCGTCCGACTTTCAAACCGAGACGCGCGCAGGCCTCGACCAGAGCATCGCGGTAAAACACGCCTTCCGCCGCGTGAATTCGCGAGTGCGCGGCGAGAATGTCTGCGAGCGCGCTCGGCAATTTGCTGTTGCCCGCGGGCACGCAGGCCGCGCGAACGGTCATGCCTTTCTCCGCCAATGCGGCGAGCAAAGACTGAATTTCGCGTTGGGCGGCCGCGACTGCCTGGTCCCGCGCCGCAGCGATCAGATATTCGGCTTGTCTGAGGTCAATCTCGGCCGCCTGGTGATAGACAAAGCGCGTCGATGACGGCTCGTAGCCGATGCGCCGACGCTCCAGCACATCGCAGTCCTTCGTCACCGCTACAGCCGCAGCCCAGCCCGTGTGCGCCCGGAAGCCGAGCGCTGCGATTGTTTGTCCACGCATGATGCGACCCCGCTTGCTTCAAATTAGCACGCGAGGCTGGCAGAAGCGGAGAAAACGACTTCGCCACGAAGGGGTACGAGGGGGCTGCGTGTACGGGGACAGCGACCCCGGACAAGTCGGGCTCTCGCCCGCGCCCCGAATGTGGGCGGGACGTCCGCGGTCCCGGGGATAAGCGGTTCCCAACCGTCCCAGATACTCAGTGGGTCGTGTGGGTTCCTTCAAGATGGCGGTATTCCTGCTGGCGCGTCGCGCGCAATCCCTCCATCCCGAATTCCTTGATCGCGTGCTGCCACGACACGAACTCCTCGACGCTGAGTGCGTAGCGGGCGCAGGCGTCGCCGAGCGTGAGGAGGCCGCCTTCCACCGCAGCCACGACTTCCGCCTTTCGGCGTGAGATCCAGCGCCGTGTTTCGGGCGCCGGCAGGTCGGGCAATGTCAGCATGGCGCCGTCCGGTCCAGTTACAAATCTCGCTTCGTCTTTCAGATGTCTGGCAAGGCGTCCCATCGTCACGTCTCCGCGCTTGAGTCCCGTGATGCGAGAGTCCTGACGCGAACAAACGGTTCCGCGACACGGCAGCCAAATCTCTGTCACTGATTTAGTTTGCATGAACGTCGTGCCCGGCCGTTAAGAAACGAGCAACGAATCGGGCAGACTCAACCCAGGCTGCGGCCGATCCAGACCACGCGGCCCATGATGGCGATGTCGTCGGGCTGGATGTTGTCATAAGTGCGGTAGGCGGGATTGTCGGACTTGACCGTGAGAAGCTTTGTCACCGGATGCATGGATATGCGCTTTACCTGCAACATGTCGTCGATCCGTATGACGTAAAGGCCCTCCCGGCGCGCGTTGGTTTGGGCCGGATCGACCAGCGCATGATCTCCATCGTGGAGGGTTTCCCACATCGAGTCGCCGGAAATCTCCAGTACGAAGAGCCGATGAATGTCGCTCGACATCCGCCGAAGCCATTGTTCGCGAAACATCAGATGGCCGGCGGGCTCGTTGTCCTGTGCCAGTGCCCCCGCGCCAGCAGCGGCGCGCAGGTCGAAGACGGGCACCGACAAATAGTCCGGCGTCAGCCGCGTTTCGCCAGCGATCTCCCCGATCGTGACATCGAAAATCTTGGCAAAGCGGCGCAGGAGGGGAAGCGACAGACGCTGATCTTCCCTTTCGTAACGGCCGACGGAGACCGCGGTGGTATTGAGCTTATTCGCGAGCTGCTGCTGGGACATGCCTCTCGCGTGACGAATCTTGCTGATATTGTTCATCTTCATAGTGAACAATACCGCAACGCTTATTCATAGAACCGAATAGGTTGACTATAGGACTGTATTGGTCATAATCCGGGTACGAAATCGTCCTCGGGAGACCAGACATGCGCCCCTTAGAGAAATCCTGTCCCGCCAGCACGGGCCTGACGCCCAGGCAGCGTGAGTGTCTCGACGCGATTGAGGCCCATCTGACTCAAACCCGGACGATGCCCAGCATCGAGGAACTGCGCGTCGCCCTGCAATCGGGCTCCAAGGCCGGCATCCTTCGCCTGCTGAGACAACTCGAGGAGCGTGGCCGGATCGAACGCTTGCCGAACCGGGCCCGCGCCATCCGCCTTCTGAACGGCGACTGCTGTCCGCAATGCAGGACGCTCCTTGAGAGGGAGGCGGCATGAGCGCTTCGACGCGACCGCTGCTCGACGCTTGCCGCGTCTACCGCGACGCGCAGGCCCGCTACACGCGAGCCTTCGCCAGGGGTGATGTTCAAGCGATCGAGGACGCGTTCAGCCGCATGCAGGAACTCGGACGAGCTTTCCGCGATGGCGTGCGTTGGGCCGAGGAAAAGGACGCCGCGGCAGGAGCGCGTTCGCGATGAGCAAACGCTCGCGAAAGGAGCGCGCCAGGACTGGCCCTGCGCCGGGTCAGCCAATTCCGAAGCCGGGGCCCGGGAAGGTCTACGTGCGAGAGTTCGTATCGGCACGCACGGGCCGCGAGGAGCGCTTCCGCAATATCGGCGAGCATCCGCTGACGCTTGCCCACGCACGCGGAAAGATTGGCGACGAACAGTTCGCCGCCGGCGAAGAATTGCGCGCGCTGTGCGAACTGCGCGCGGCCGGTGGACGGGACAGCACCGACATGTCGCCGCCCGGAGGGAGTGGAAACGGCGCGGGCCTCGCCTTCACCCAGACGCAGGTCGATGCGATCCGCAAGCTCGAACGGTTGCGTTCGCGGCTCAAGACCCGCGACTGGATCATTCTCGAGAAATTTTGTGGTGAAGGTTGGCCGATGGCCGAGGCCGTGCGGGCGGCAACGCTCTGTCATCCCAGCGGAGTTCTCTTCCGTATGCAAGAAGCACTCGATGAACTTGTCGCGGCACGGCGCGGATACATTCTGTGGAAACAGGAAGAGTGAGACCGCAATTTGGATTGCGATGCGTCGCAGGCCGTGAACGCCGCATGAATGGCGGCTTCAGAGCGCGTTCAATGCCGAAACTGCACATTCGCGCGTCACGGCCGGCCAATCACGGTGGCCGCGAGAGTATGGAAGGACACAATCATGAATCTCAGGACAATGGCGCTCGTTGCGGGGCTGGGACTTGTCACGGCCATTGGGGCGGGTGCGGCCTTGGCGCAGACCGGCGGGCAGGGTGCTCCATATGCCGGCACGGAAGGCGCCCAATATGGCAATGTTCCACATCGTCATTTCGGCGCAGTAGCCCTGATCCGGCAGGAGATGAAGGCGGGCCGAATCAGCGAGCGCGAAGGCAGCTTCCTGGTGCGGAAAATTCACGAGCTGCGCGCCCAAAGGCGCGAGCAGCGGCAAGCCTATGAGAGTCGCGGCATGAACGAGCCGCAGGGCACGCCTCCACGGACGCAGTAAGGCCTCATCGCGGCCGCGCGTCGCTCCCATCTGGGTAGTCGGTTTGCGCTCATGGGTGCTAAGACAGGCCGAGAGACCCCTCACCCATTTCCGAACGTCGGCGAGGATTCGAATCGACCCGGCCTGAGGCCGCAGTCAACAGCGTACTGCCAGCGGCGCATCTCCGGCAATCAGGTTTTCGCCCTACAATGCAAGCGGCGCGGCGCTGCAGTTCCTGGCGATGAAATCCTCGTGGGTCGGCATGTTCTCCACCGTGCGCTTTATACCGGCACGCACCTTCGCCAGCTCCGCGCGCATCTCGCCAATGCCATAGGCGTTGGTGAGCGGAGGATAGGATTCCGGAGTCAAGCCCTGATTGTACATCACGGTCAGCCAGGGCCTCGGCCCCAATATCTCGCCGGGGTTGATCAAAATACGGCCGTGCCTTTGAAACATCTCCATTCTGACACGCAGCGTATCGGGAATGGACATGTGCTTGCAGTAGCGCCAGAACTCGGTGTCCTCGCGTTCCGTCGCGTGAAAATGCAGAATGATGAAATCGCGGATCCACTCGAAGCCGAAGCGCATGCGGCGACTGTAGTCTTCACTGACCAAAGGGCCGCAATCCCTGTCGGGAAAGAGCTTGATCAGGCTCATGATCGAGGTCTGGGTAAGGTGAATGCTTGTCGATTCCAGCGGCTCCACAAAGCCGGAAGAAAGCCCGATGGCCACGCAATTCTTCTTCCACGCCTCCTTCCGGAGGCCTGCCGCGAATTTGAGCAGACGCGGCTCGGCGAGAGGCCGTCCCTCAAGGCTGGAAAGCAGCGCGTCGGCAGCTTTGTCCTCGCTGATGCAGTTGCTCGAGAACACATAGCCATTGCCAACCCGGTGCTGGAGGGGAATGCGCCACTGCCAGCCCGCTTCCCGCGCGGTTGCGCGCGTGTAGGGGGTGAGCGGTTCCGCGCGTTCGCACGGCACCGCGAATGCCCGGTCGCAGGGCAGCCAGTGCGTCCAGTCTTCAAATGGGACCTTCAGCGCCTGCCCGATGAGCAGCGCACGGAATCCGGAGCAATCGATAAACAGGTCGCCTTCGACGCGTTCCCCCGATTGAAGGACAACAGCATCGATGAATCCGTTTTCTCCGCGCAGTTGCACATCGACGACCTTGCCTTCCATGCGCTGGACGCCGCGCTTCTCTGCGTAACCGCGCAGGTATTTTGCGTAGAGCACCGCGTCGAACTGAAACGCATAGGCATAGGTCATCTCCGAGCTGTTCTTTGGCGGACGCTCGAACCGGTTCCGCCGCGAGGCCACGCTGCACATGGAGTAGTCGTCAAAATCCGGGTCCCTGCCGTCGACGGCGAGCTTCAGCAAGTATTCATATACAGGAGGAAGCACGGTGCTGCTGGTTGCGGTGTGCGAACTGAAACCCGACCCCGCGAGCGGATTGAAGTACACGTGGCCGGGGCGCTTCCAATCGACGAACTCGATGGCGAGCTTGAACGAACTTTGCGTGTTCCGGATAAAATCGTTCTCGTCGATCCCAAGAAAGCGATTGAATTCCTTGATGGGCGGGACGGTCGACTCGCCGACGCCGACGATCCCGATTTCCTCGGATTCGACAAGAACGATCCGGCACGGCTCGTGCCGCGTGGCGACGGACAGTGCGGCGGCCGTCATCCAGCCTGCGCTTCCGCCTCCGACGATCACGATTTTGCGGATTGTCTTGTCCGGGGCGGATTTGCGACCCGCTTCATCGACAATCGCGTTCATGGCGCAACCCCATCGCGATGATTGCGATCACTAATTCTTTCTATCAAATTGGCTCCTCCGGACACCCCCACACCACCCATGGCAATATCGCACCAAATACGGTTGCAGCCAACACCGCGGTAACAATCGGGGCAGCCAATCCTCCCGGATTAAGTTGCCCCTTTGCATTTCGCAGCGTGCCCGCAATCTCAGAATTCCGGGAGCCCGTCTACCAGATCGTCCGGCATTTGATCGGCGGAAGCAAGCCTTCTTTGGCGCCGCAAGAATCGGTGATGATGTCTGCTGTTTGGTGTCCACATTCCTCATAGGAACCTGCAAGAACAACGGCAGCGTAGGCCTGTTCATGGTGATGGCGCTGAGCGAGGGCATTCGCGTGCCACTCTTCCCGTCGCTCACGATTCGGGCGAATACTTTAATGGGTCCCAAGTATGTGACCGTGCAGGATCTGTGACCAAGACGCGGCCGGTATGACGTGCTCCGCCCGTGGGCTGGCCGTCAGTGGCGGAAGTGCCGGATTCGGGTGAAAGCCATCGCCAGGCCCGCCCGATCCGCGGCTTCGATCACGGCCTCGTCCCGGATCGATCCGCCCGGCTGAATGACCGCCGTCGCTCCCGCTTCGGCGACCGCCAGGAGACCGTCGGGGAAGGGAAAATAGGCGTCCGATGCCGCAGCGGAGCCCTTCGTTCGCGTTTCCGGGAGGTGCGCCGCTTCGGCGGCCTCGCGCGCCTTCATCGCAGCCATGCGGGCCGAGTCGACACGGCTCATCTGGCCAGCGCCGATGCCCACCGTCTGCAAATCCTTCACGTAGACAATCGCATTGGACTTCACATGCTTGCAGACGGTGAAGGCGAACAGCATGTCGGCAATTTCGCGCGCCGTCGGCTGGCGACGGGTTACGAATTCCAGATCCGCCTCGGTGACATGTGCCGTGTCGCGGGATTGCACCAGAAACCCTCCCGCGACGCTCTTGAATGCCAGCCCGTCGGCACGCGGATCGGGGAGCCCTCCCGCGAGGAGCAGCCGAAGGTTCTTTTTCGTCGACAGGATTGCGCGGGCGCCTTCATCGGCATCCGGCGCGATGATCACTTCCGTAAACAGTTTCGCGACCTCTTCTGCCGTCGCCGCTTCGAGCTTGCGGTTGAACGCGACGATGCCGCCAAAGGCGCTGACCGGATCGCCGGCCAGCGCGTTCGCATATGCCTCGCGCTGCGTAGTTGCCAGGGCCACGCCGCACGGATTGGCATGTTTGACGATAACGCAGGCGGCATGGGCGCGCGGATCGAATTCGGCCGCGAGCTCGTACGCCGCATCGGTGTCGTTGATATTGTTGTAGGACAGCTCCTTGCCCTGCAGCTGTTCGGCGGTTGCAACACCGGAGCGCTTCTCTTCATCCGTGTAGAATGCGGCCCGCTGGTGCGGATTCTCCCCATAGCGCAGCGATTGCCTGAGCCGGCCCGCGAAGGCACGGCGGCGCGGCGGCGATGAGTCGCCGCCTTTGGTCTCTTCGTTCGCGAACCAGTTGGATACCGATGCATCGTAGGCCGCTGTTCGCGCAAATGCCGTTTGCGCGAGACGACTGCGCAAGCGTCGGCTGGTGGCGCCATCGTGCGCTGACATTTCGGAAAGGACGATCGCGTAGTCTTCCGGATCGACGATCACCGTGACCCAATCATGGTTTTTCGCGGCGGCGCGGATCATCGCCGGTCCGCCAATATCGATGTTCTCGATTACCTGGTCGAAATCCGCGCCGTTCGCCGCGGCGGCTTCGAATGGATAGAGGCCCGCGACAAGAAGATCGATCCCTTCGATCCCGTGCGCGCGCATCGCTTCGGCGTGATTCGGCATGTCGCGTCTGGCTAGGAGACCGCCGTGGATTTTGGGATGCAGAGTCTTCACGCGCCCGTCCATAATCTCCGGAAATTCAGTGATTTCGGAGACGTCGGTCACGGCCAGGCCCGAATCTCTCAAGACTTTCGCGGTGCCGCCCGTCGAAATCAACGTCACATTGCGCAGTGCCAGGGCGCCTGCGAATCCCGCAAGGCCTGTCTTGTCAAATGGGGCCAGCAACGCGCGGCGGATCGGACGCAGGGTCATGCAATCGTCTTACTTTCGGAGAACCCAAAAATGAAGTGTCAGAGCGACACTGATCATAAGGCAGGTGACAATCGGACCGTATGTGTGGACGCCCGCCCCTTGATCCCGATGTCGCCCGGCAGGCGCCCGAGGCCCAGACGCCGGGGCCAGGGCCACAGCCACCCGCCGCAACAAATACTGCTCTGATGACGATCAGGGTCCTGCGCGGGTCCATCAAGGGGGCATTCACACCCGGATCGAACGGCGTGCAAGTGCGCTTTATTGACCCGCGGAAAGGCCCGGCTATGATCCGCCGCTCCATTCGCTTCCCCCTCGCCTCGTGCCCCTGTGGCGGAATGGTAGACGCGGCAGACTCAAAATCTGTTGCTGGCGACAGCGTGCTGGTTCAAGTCCGGCCAGGGGCACCAGCGCCGCCCCAAGCTGTGAACCCGGGGGCCGGTAACTATACGGAAGCAGCATCGCGGCCTGCGGCTACCTCCGCGTCTGCGGAAGGCGTTCCGAAGGCATCGATATCGGACTCGCCCGCATTCACAAAAGCCCACGCAGGGGACCTCGAATCGCCGAGCCTGATTTCTGCTTTCCGCGGAGGCAAACATCCTGCTTGCGGGAGCATCCGTCTCAGCGTAGCTTTGGGGGCAATAGACGGGCAATCATTCCCGTTTAGAAACTACCCTAGGGGGTTTTTCATGACGAAGACTGCACTTTTGGCCTCCGCGGCCGCCGTTGCGTTGTCCGCGGGCAATGCATTTGCTGCCGCTCCTCTCGCTATGGGTCACGGAACGCCCCAGCGGGTCATCTCGGTAACGCCGTCCGCCACGTTGTATGACCAGACCAGCGATGTGCTTGGCGGCGCGCTCGGCTCGCAGAACTTTGGGAGCCCCGATTCGCTCTACAACGACCAGGGCGCGGACGACTTCACGGTTCCAGCAGGCGCTAAGTGGAAGATCAAAGAAGTCGACATACCGGGCGTAAACTACGGTTCAAATCCGGCCTCGTCCCTGAACGTCATCTTCTATAAGGATAAAGCTGGCCTGCCGGGAAAAGTGGCGTCGGAATGCGACAATCAAAGCAGCTCCGGTTACAATGGTAGCGGTGGTTATGCGATCAAGATCAATGGCGCGACTTGCACCGGCGGCGTGGGGCCGAAGCTTAAAGGCGGCGCGGGTGGCAAGACGTACTGGGTTTCTGTCATCGCCAATCAGGACTTCAGTACGGACAGCCAGTGGTTCTGGTCGATGAACGGCGTGATCCATGGAAATGACGCCCAGTGGCAGAACCCGGGCGGCGGCTTTGGCATTTGCCTGACCTGGTGCAACACCGCTGGTGTGGTCGGCTACACCGCTGACTTTGCGTTCACTCTGAAGGGCAAAGGCTGAAGAGATAAGGTTCGATAAGCCAAAAGCTACATTGGGCGGCCTGCGAGAGGACGTCCAGGAACTTGAGAAGGGGCGGCCGCTGGCCGCCCTTTTTTTCGGTATGTCCGACCGGCGGCTCCTTCCGATTTTGATGGGAGTGAGGTTTGCAGTGCCAGCGATTCTGGCCTAGAGCAGGTTTCGATCAAATCGATGCGCCCACAAATGACAGACCATGATTAATTCGATCTGATCGCATCGCGTTCTCATTGCGGAACAACATCGATCTGATACGGATGCGCGATACCTGCATTCAGGCGGCCCTCTCTCGCCGGCCCTCTCCCCCGGGGAGGGCGAGATCATTGTCAAGATGAACGAGCGCATTCAACCGCCCACATATCGGGCGGACATTTCTGGCGAAGCCGGAGTCGCAGACGCCTTTGCGCTGGCGGCCGCGCGGCTTCGCGGGACACGCCGGCTCGGCAGCGCGCGCCTGCGTCAGATTGCTTCAGATCTTCGCGCCAATGTGCCCGAACGCGCCGAACAGGACCTCCGGGAGTACCTCGCCGAACATCCGGAAGACGCTGATGCGCTGTGGCTTTTGGCGCACGTCATGATGCGCCTCGGACGCCTCAGAGAGGCAGTCCCGCTGCTGGAGCGCTGCGCGGAACTGGCGCCGGATTTTGCGCTCGCCCGCTTCAACTATGCGAAGCTGCTCTTTCATTTCTGCCAATTCCCGGCCGCCCTGAGCGAGCTGGAACAGCTGCTTGGCTCTGACCACCACAATCCGATATTCCTGGAGCTTAAGGCCGATCTCCTTGACGCCATGGGCAACGCGGAAGAGTTGCTTGCGATCCGCCAACGGTTGGCGAGCGAACATCCCGATCATCCCGAGTCTTGGATTGGATACGGTCACGCGCTCCGCGCGAGCGGGTTTCAAGACAAGAGCGTTGCCGCCTATCGCAAGGCGATCGAATGCCGGCCTTCCTCTGGAGAGGCCTACTGGAGCCTCGCCAATCTAAAGACTTTTCGCTTCACGGATGGCGATATCGCCACGATGGAAGGTCTGTCGAAGAACCCGAACACTTCATCGGACGATCGTATCAATCTGCTTTTTGCTTTGGGCAGGGCCCATGAGCTCCTCGGCATCTACCAGCGCTCATGGGAACATTATGCAAGAGGCAACGCCGCCTTGCGGATTCATATCCCGCGCGATCCGGATACGACGACGGAGCGGGTCGCTGCCGACAAGGCGCTGTTTACGCGGGATTTCTTTCAAAGTCGAAGGGACGCGGGCTGCAAAGCCAGGAATCCGATCTTCGTTTTGGGGCGGCTGCGTTCCGGATCGACGCTGGTCGAGCAGATCCTGTCGAGCCACTCGGCGATCGAGGCGATAGGGGAGGTCACACACATCCGGGCTCTCGTAAAGCGATTGGAGGAAGTGGACGCGCCCGCCCGCGGAACCGATTACCCCCGCATTCTGGGGGAACTGGAGCCTTCAGCCCTGACCGCTTTGGGCGAAGAGTATCTGGAAAACACGCGCGTGCATCGCAAACTTGGCCGGCCGTACTTCATCGACAAGAATCCGGTCAACTATTTTCAGCTGGGGATGATTCTTCTAATTCTTCCAAGTGCGAAAATCATCGACGCGCGCCGGCATCCGGCAGCATCCTGCCTGTCGATATTCAAGCAGAATTTCAGGGGCACCAATCGCCGCCTCGTCGAGCTTGGCCGGGTCTATCGCGAGTATGTCGAGCTGGTGGCGCATTTCGATCGCGTCCTGCCGGGGCGGATTCACAGGGTGATCTACGAAGACATGGTTCGCGATCCAGAGGCTGAAATCCGGAAAATTCTCGATTATCTCGGCTTGCCGTTCGAAGATGGCTGTCTTCGTTTTTACGAAACGGAACGGTCGGTCCGCACGCCGAGCTCAGAACAGGTGCGCAGGCCCATCTCCAGGGAAGCCGTTGATCATTGGCGGAATTACGAATCCTGGCTGGAGCCACTGTTCGAAAGCCTTGGTTCTGTCTTCACCAGCTACCCGGATGTGCCCGAAGATCTGCGGTAACGCATATCGAAGCTGGCCACCACCAGCAGGAAATCATTTCGGAACATCCGGGTACGCGTCGAGCACCGGGCCAAGCGCCGCCCTGAGAGGCCCGAGCCATGGCTCATAGGGACGCCATTGCCCCATCCCGCTCCGGTAAAGAGGCATACGCACCTGCTCGACACTGAGAGTCCTGACAGTCCGCGGATTTTCGTGGAAGCGCAGGCATTGCTCCTCGAAGGGCAGCCCGAGATAATCGAAAAGCCGCCGGATTTCGGTTTCGGGATTGGCGACAAGATCCTCATATATGACGCGGTGAATCCGTCCCGGGAGCACATGGTCGAAGTGTGCCATCAGGCGTACGTAATCGGCGTAATGCTGGCCGATGTCGCTCAGTTTGTCCGCGAAAGGTTGTCCGGTCGGGAAACGGGTTTTGAAGCATGACCATCCGCAGTCGAGCGGGTGCCGGCGGACGTCGATGATTTTCGCGTTGGGCAAGATCAGATGAATCAGGCCGGCATGCCAAAAATTCGTGAGAGCCTTGTCGGTGAAGTAAGGACGCCCCAATCTCCGGCGGCGCGCGGTCAAGTCGAGATATCGACCGCAAATCGATCGAAAATCATCAGCGGCGAGACTGCGCAATCTTTTTACATAGTCTACCGAGGCCTGCCCTTCCTTGCCTCCCGAAGGCACCCCACTGGCGATCGTGTTGCCCAAATCGGCGAGTTCTCCCAACCCCTCTATGGCTGTATGACCGCAGAGAATTTGCTCAAGGAGCGTGGACCCGGACCGGGGAATTCCAACGATGAATATTGGGGCACTCGAAGCGCAACCCCACCCGATCCTGTCGCGGAAAAACGCCTCGGTGAAAACAGATTGGCAGTTCAATCGGTATGCGCTCAGTCGCTCCGGATCGAAGCCGACGCCGAGCCGCCGCAGCGCGTTTGCTTTCGCGTAAAATTCGAACGACTTCGCGTAAAATTCCTGGTCGCCATAAGCGTTGCCAAGCGCAAAATACAGATTGGCCCGGTCATCGGCGGATAAGCCAGGTACATCCAGCTGCTTCTCCATCCATTCGATGTCCGCCATGGTGAAACGATAGAATTTGAGTTCAACGAGTCTCGGGTATCCAGCGCTCAGCGTGGGGGCCAGCTCGAGCGCTTTGTGATACGCCGCGATACATTGGTCAAAATGCCCGGTGCTTCTCCAGGTATCCCCATAATTGAGCCAGACATCCGGCGAATTCGGAAATTCTTCCGACAGTTCGCGATGAATGACAAACGCCTCGTCCTGCCTGCGCATCAGATTCAACACCTCGGCTTTCTGCTCCCGGTATAGCGGGTTGCGCGGCTCTTTGATCAACAACTCGTCCAGTTGCGCGAGCGCCTCGTCAAATTTATCGAGGCGGCGAAGAACGACGGCGTAATTAAATCTGTATCCGGCACAGGCAGACTGTTCGACGCATCGAGACAGAAGTTGCTCAGCTTCCGCAAAGCGCTCCGCGCGCCTTGCGATATCGGCCATCAGATTGAGCGCGCTCGGATCATTCGGGTGCTTCTTCAGGAATTTCGACACCAGCGGCTCGGCGAGATGGGCGCGATTTTCGCCAAGAGCACCAGCGGCCTGGGCCAGTATTCGATTTCGCAGCGGCGGGAACAGTTTCTGTTTTTCTTCGTCAAGAGGATCAGTCACCACGCCATCCGCCGCCTGACGCGCTGCAGGAGCGCCAACGCCCATCAGACAGCGCCGCCGTTCTGCGCCCTGATGAGAAGCCTAGATCCCGTCCCACGACTCATTCGCCGGCGCCTGAGACTCTGCACCGGCCCACGCCAATGGGGAGAGCTTGATCTCGGTGGACATCCGCCATTGCGCTCCGCCAATCGGGGGGCGCCCGTCGCTCCTGGGCGCGGCCGGATAGTACGTCAGCACATCGCCGAGCGCGGTCTTCAACGGGCCAAGCCATTGTTCATAGGGCCGCCATTGGCCGACGCCGCTCTTGTACAGTGGCACGCGAACCTGATCCCCACTGAGAGTCCTGACAAGGCGCTTGTTTTCATGGAAGCGCAGGCATTGTTCCTCGAACGGCAGCCCGAGATAATCGAAAAGCCGCCGGACTTCGGTTTCTGGATTGGCGACAAGATCCTCGTATATCACACGGTGAATCCGTCCCGGGAGCACGCGGTCGAAATGCGCCATCAGGCGCAAATAGTCGGTGTACTGGCGGCCGATGTCGCTCAAATCGTGCGAGAAGGGTTGGCCGCCCGGAAAATGGCTCTTGAAGCAAGACCAGCCGCAGTCGAGCGGGTGTCTGCGAACATCGATGATCTTCGCCTTAGGCAAGATCAGTTGTATCAGACCGGTATTGACAAAATTTGTGAGGGCTTTGTCGGTGAAGAACGGACGTCCCAATTTGCGTCGCGGGCGGGTCAGTTCCATATATGTCTCGCCCAGTGACCGGGAATCGGCGTCGGTCAGATTCGTCACCGCCCGGGCATAGGCAGACAAGGGATCTTCCGCGTCGACGCCTTGAAACAACCGATCCACGGTCGCCAGGAGATCAGGGATTTCTCCGAGCCCCTCGATGGCTGTGTGGGCGGACAGAATCTGTTCGAGCAGGGTGGACCCGGAGCGTGGCAGCCCGACGATAAATATCGGGGCATCCGCGCTACATCCGAATTCCATCCGTTCGCGGAAAAAGGCTTCCGTATATAGTGTGTCGCACATTAGCCTGTATGCTGTGAGTCGCTCTGGATCGGAGCCGGCGCCGAGGCGCCGCAGGCCGTTGGCTTTTGCATAATTCTCGAACGATTTTGCATAAAGCTTCTGGTCGCCATACGCGTTGCCGAGCACAAAGTGCAGACTGGCGCGGTCGTCTGCCGACACGCTGGAAAACGCCAGCTGCTTTTCCAGCCATTCGATGTCGTGCGCCGTGAAACGGTAACCCTTCAGGTTGGCAAGCCTTGGGTATATGCCGCCGAGCCTGGGAGCGAGTTCAAGCGCTTTACGACACGCCGTAACACATTGGTCCGGACGCCCCGCCATTCTCAGCGAATCGGCGTAATTGAGCCAGATTTCGGGCGAGGCAGGATACGCGTCCGCCAATTCCCGGCGACAGGTGAGCGCATCGGCATGTCTGCCGAGTTCATGCAATAATTTGGCTTTCTGCTCCAGGAACAGCGCGTTCTTCGGCTCCCGATTCAGCAACGCGTCCAATTGCGCAAGCGCCTTTTTCACCTTGTCGAGTCCGCGAAGAATAACAACGTAGTTGAATCTGTAACCGGAGGAGTCGGGAGCATGCTCGAGACAAAGGGAAAGGAGCCGCTCGGCCTGTTCAAGCCGTCCTGAACGCCGGGCAATATCGGCCATCAGGTTGAGCGCGTTGGGGTCAACGGGATGCTCTTTCAAAATGCTTGCAACCAGCGGCTCGGCGAGGTCGGCACGATTGTTGGCGAGAGCTCCGGCTGCTTGTGCCAATATCGGATTTTGCAGCGGGGGAAACAGTTTCCGCTTCGCCTCGGCGAGAGGGCGGCTCGCGCTCCTGGCATCACTCGGACGCATGACGGGGGAGCCAATGGCGGCGCTTCCGGTCTCCCCTTTGATCAATGGATTGTGTGCCGTCCTCGCGGTCTGCGCCCGGGGAGAGCCGGTCCATGAAGACGAAACAGCCCCGACCTGGCTCGACACGCGCCATTGCGTCGCGGAAGCCGGAAAAAGCTCGCCGAATTCGGGTACTGCCGGATAGGCAGTCAGCACATCGCCGAGCGCAGCTTTCAGCGGCTCCAGCCAGCGCTCGTAACTTCGCCATTGCTCCAGGGCGTCTGTGTAAATGGGTTGACGCACCTGCGCAGCGCTTATCGTGAATACGCCGCGTTCGGTTTCGTAGAAGCGCATGCACGCCTCTTCAAACGGAAGACCGCAATATGCGAGCAAACTCCGGATCTCCTGCTCCGGGTTGGCCACCAATTGTTCATAAAATACGCGGTGAACGCGCCCCGGAAGCACGGCATCGAAGTGGGCCATCAGCTCCACATAGTCGCGATAGAAGTGCCCGATTTCCGTGAGATCGAAGGCGAACGCTGAGCCCTCATGGTAAAATTGCTTGAAGTTCGCAAAGCCGCAACCGAGCGGATGACGGCGGACATCGATGATCTTCGCGTTCGGCAGGATCAGATGAAGGAGGCCCAGATGGAGGAAATTTCCCGTCATTTTGTCGATGAAGAACGGCCGGTTGAGCTTCCGGTGAACGCGCGTGCGGGCGATATATTCCTCGCCGGCCCCGCGTAGTTCCTCCCCCTTTATGTCGCGCAGGTTCCCGGGATATCGATCGAAGGGCGCTCCTCTCACGACCTGCTCTGCCAGCGAATGCAGAACCCCCAGTTCGCGTGTGCCTTCGACTGTGGAATGGCTTGCCAGGATCTGCTCGACCAGAGTGGAGCCGGAACGCGGCAGGCTGACAATGAATATGGGATCAGGAGCCGAGGACCCCGCGCTTGACCGCTCGCGGAAGAATTCAGGCGTAAACACGATCTTGCACCGCCGCACGAGTGCCGTCACGCTGTCCGCATCGTGGTTGATCGACTTCCGCCAGGCTGCATTTCCCTTTTGGTATTGTTCGAAGGACGATGCGTATTGCCTGGTGTCTTCAAGCGCCTTGCCCAAAGCGAAGTGCATCGCCGCGCGGGCCCGCGCGTCCAGGTCCGTTCGCTCAAGCATTTCGCTCATCGCGTTGATATCTTCGAACAGGAATCGAAAAGTCTTCAGGTTGGCCAAGCTCCAATAGGCCTCTCCCGACTCCGGCTTCAGGGCAATTGCCTCGCGATACGCTGCAATACAGTCTGGAATTCGGTTGACCGCTTTGAGCGCACGGCCGTAGTACATCCAGTTGTCATGTGTGGGATGCTTCGCGATCAGTACCTCGTGACAGGCGATCGCCTGATTGTATTCACCTATTTCCAGGAGCGACCTGGCTTTCAGATTGAGGTAGTCGGAATTGTCCGGGTTTGTTTTCAACAACATATCGAGTTGCGGGAGCGTCTGATCCCAGCTGCCGCGCTGAACGAAGGTCCAGGCGAGCATCCAGCGCGCCTCCGACGAGTCCGGGGACAGATCGAGAATTTGCGACAGCTGTTTCTCCGCGTCTTCGTAGCGGTGAAGCTTGAAATAGACGTCGGCGAGCATGCTGAGCACGGAAATCTCGGTGGGATGAAGCTTGCGAAGCGCGCCCAGCTGCTCGGCGGCTGCCGAAAGCGCCGCAGGCGCTGAATCCGTGCGCAGCAGCGCCGCGATCTTCGATAGCTCGCCGGAGATGGAATCGGCGGATTGGCGCACGGGCTCCTGTTCCATCTCCTGAGTTAGACTGCCCGTTTTGCGCATGTCAACGCGGCAGCACCGACGCGTCTTTGCGTGGCCACTCTTGGCTCTTTGGGCGGTTTTCTGCCGGCGGGCGCTGACGACCGGTACGTTTGCGTTACTACACCTGGTTCGGCGTCAGCGACGTAATCATTTGGGACGGATTTGGCCATGATGGAATTACGCAACTTCCGCACGAGCGGAGAAGCAGACCCTTGCAGGCTCACCTATACCCCACCCTGGTTTCGCCACCCCGCCTCCCCCGGACTACGCGATACGGGGTTCGGCAGGCCTCGAGTCGCTGGTCCGCCGAAGCCCTGGCGCAGGCCGAGGCTCCACGGGCCGGGCGTGTCGTCCCCGGAAGCTGCCGAGCGGCGGCGCTTGCGTTCAACGGTTCAATGTTGGAGTGGCATTCTTCCAGGCGGCAATTCCGGCGCGGCCGTAGCCTGAACGCAGACGAAACCGAACCGTGAAGTGTCGGCACCATGCGCATTTATCCACGCAGTGTGACTGGCGGCGTTCTTGCACTCATCCATGCTGTGGTATCTGCCGACAAGCAGGGGCGAGAAGGAACTGGCGTTGTCGTGCGCCAGAACGTACGAAAGCAGAACCATAACAAACATGATTTTCCTCTTTGGTGGCGGCGTCCGCATCGGGAAGGACCGGGGCGTAACACAAAGGCGGCCGAAGTCAAATAAGGAAGTCCGAAGTGTTGCGGTTGTCTTCCCTTCCGGTTCTGCATCTGCCGACGAGTTTTGCAGGGGCAGGAGAATAAAGTCTCGGTCTCGGGTCGCCGGTCCGCCGAAGCCTTGGTGCAGGTTTCAGCAGCCGGGCGTGGCGATCCTGTGAACCTGCGGAGCAGCATCGCTACGTTCAACGGCTCAACGTTTGGGTGGCATTCCTCTCGGGAATCGCGGTTTTGTGCCCGGATCCCGAACGCAGACGACACCGAACTGTGAATTGTCGGCACCGTGCGCATTGATCCACGCCATGTGACTGGCGGCGTTCCTGCACTCATCGAGACTGGCGTATGCGCCCACAACGGGCACGGACGCACTGGCGCGATCGTGCGCGAGAACGTACGAAAGCAGAAGCAAATGAAACATGATTTTCCTCTTTGGCGGCGGCGTCCGACGCCGGGTATGTCAGTTCGGTCCTTGCCGCCTGGCCGTCCACACCCAGGGCGCCTTAAATGAACGGTGGCGTAAGCGCGTGTGTGTTTTTGAACAGATCCAGTTCGACCGCTGCGGCCCGAATAGAACATTCGGGCCAGGGGTGAACCCTGGCCCGTTGTTCGTGTCCTTCTGCTCAGGGGCTGGTGTAATTGCCCGTGCTGCAGCCGCTCAGGCTGTTGAGATATATCTGCTGCACGTAGTAGGTGTTCTTCTTCGTGGTCAATGTGCCCTGGGTGCCTTCGCAAAGGTCGCCGATCTCGTAGCCGGCGGAGTTGTTCCATGCCTGAGGGTAGGCCGGGCTCGATCCCGGCGTCGGAATATTGTCGGTCGTCGCTTCGGCGAATTCATGCGCCGAAACTATTTCGTGGCTTTGGAGGCTGTAGCTGCACCCTGGCATCACGCCGTAGAACACGTTGTTCTTCGACTCCTTGAGGTCGTGTATCGCAAAGTGGTACGCCCCAAACGACGAGCACGACGTCAATCCGTCCAGCGTGATCGTGATGTCGTCCGGGAAGTAGATCATGTATAGCGTGTTCAGATCGTTTGGCGGCAACGCGCCGATAGCGATTTGATCTCGCAGCTCTTCTTGAATTTGTTTGTCGGTCAGATTCAGCGATGTGTTCTGCGGCGTAATCTGCACTTGACTGATGAAAGTGCCGCGCGAGATGGTTTGGCGCGAACTCTTGTGGCCGTCCACCGCGTGAACGTGCGTGGTGTGGTATTCCTTCATCAGATCCATAAAGGTGCTGTTGGGAAGGGCCTTCAGGAATCCCGGCATTGTTGCAACCGTTTGCGAATTGACATTCGAGCCCCAGATGACCGAAACGACCTTGACGTTCGAGAACACGGTGCCACCGTAATACAGCATCTCTCCCGTACTCAGTGAAGGCACGCGACCCGTCTGTTCCTCATACTGTCGAGTCGGAAAAATGTGGTAGTTGCCGACCTGGAAAGCCTGGGCCGGAACGGCCAGGGCCAATGCCGCGGCCGACGCACCGGCGACGGCCAATTTGCGCGTGAACATTCGAATTCTCCCCGTTTTCTGGATTGGCAGGCAGTCCATCCTGCCTCCAGCCCGGACAATGTGACACGGTCGCCCGGTTGGCAAGTGCCACGGCTCGAGTTGGGCGAGGTTTTGGCCCGTTCAGCGGTCGCGTCTTTATGGGTGGTGTAGTTCCCCATGCTGCAACCGCCTATTCCGGAATCTCTGATTTCTCTATTCCTTTCAGGAATATGTTCGCTGCGAGTTCGGCGATTTTTGAGGGATTGGCGCGGCCTTCGGGATCGAGCCAGGTATGCGTCCAGTTCACCATGCCGAAATAGAGCATGGCGGCAGGACGTTTCAGCGGCGAATGGCGCGACAGTTGGGGGCGGATTTCGAGCAGAATGGCCTGCACGATATTTATCAGGCGCCTCTGCACTCCGACCACGATCATGCGTCGGCTCTTCGGCAAGCTCTGAAGCTCGTTCAGCAAGACCCGCTGGCGCGAAGCGGCACCGATGTAGAGCCGCATGAAAGCAGCCGTAATTGCCCGCAACCTTTCGGCGGCTGCAATCGGTTGCTCCGCGATCTCTTCCGCCGCGTCAAGCAGAGCTTTGACGTGCGAATGCATCACGTCGAAGAGAATGTCCTCCTTCGCCGCATAATAGTGATAGACGAGCGATTTCGAGATGCCGCACGCCTGCGCGAGATCGGCAATCGAGGCGCCAAGGAAGCCGCGCTCCGCAAAGAGGGTGGCCGCCTGTTCGACAATGGCCATGCGGCGTTCCTCGAAATCGGCAGCCTGCGTCCGCGCCATGGATTTGTCACCCGGTTGAAAATCGACCGCACGTCCGGTTAATTGACCCCGTTCTGCAACTCAAGCGGGCGAGGCATTGTGGCGGCGATCGAAAGGACGGCCTGGGCGACCGGCCCGGATCCCGCGATCGACTGGCGGCGCGTCGCCTTTCTCATGCATGTCTCGCGCGGGCTCGACCACCTCGAAGAGACAAGGCTCGTGCCTGAGCGCAAGATCTTCTACCAGTTCTCCGCGCGCGGTCACGACCTGGCACAAATTCTCCTTGGCTCGCAGCTCACGCACCCCGACGACGCAATCTGCGGCTACTATCGCTCCCGTCCCATCCTGCTCGCGCTTGGCGTCCCCATTGCGGACACGCTCGGTTCGTCCATGGCGCGGGCTGGCGGATATTCCGACGGACGCGACATTGGCGCCGTGTTCAATTTTCCGAACCCCCATGGCCCTTCGGCGCTGCCCATGTGCGGGGGCGTCGGAGCGCAGTTTACGCCCACAGCCGGCTGGGCGCAGGGACTACTTTATCGTGAATCCGTTCTGCGCGAATCCGCATGCCGCGACGCGATCGCAGTAGCGTTGGGCGGCGATGCTTCTGTCGCCACGAACGGATTCTGGTCCGCCTTGACGATGGCGACAACGCTCAGTCTGCCAATACTTTTTTTCATCGAAGACAATGCTTACGGCATTTCCGTCCCTTCCACATTGCAGACGCCCGGCGGCGACATTGCGGCGAATCTGGCGAGTTTCGCAAACCTTCGTGTTGCGAGCGGCGACGGAACCGACCCCGCCGAATCGACCGGATTAATCAGGGACATGGTGAGCCATGTGCGCGAAAGGCGAGGGCCTGCGCTGCTCAGACTCGTGGTGCCGAGGCTGGAAGGCCATTCATTCCAGGATACGCAGACCTACAAGCCGGACCAGACCATCGCCGCCGAACGGGCACGCGATCCCTTGCCAAGATTGCGCAATCATCTGGTTCCAGCAGAATTTGACGACTGGGAATGGAATCGAATCGCTGTAGGGGCAGCGCGTGAAGTCGAGCAGGCATGTTGCGAAGCCGAGGCGCGCCCTGTCGCCGCTCTGGAGCGTACGGCGCGCCATGTCGTATTCGACGGTACCCTTCAGTCTGAGGGCGGACAATGGACCCAGGGTTACGTTCCTCCGCCCGCGTCCGATCTTCCCGATCCGCAGGGCCAGCGCATCAACATGGTGACGGCCATCCGCCGCACGCTCGAGCACGAGCTTTCGATCAATCCGCGGGTGGTGGTCTTTGGAGAAGATGTCGGGCCGAAGGGAGGCGTGCATGCGGTCACGCTCGGCCTGCAGGAGAAATTTGGAGAGGCCCGAGTCTTCGACACGAGCCTGTCCGAGGAGGGCATTATCGGCCGCGCCGTCGGCATGGCGCTGGCAGGCCTCATGCCCGTGCCCGAGATCCAGTTCCGCAAATATGCCGATCCGGCGATGGAACAGCTGAACGATTGCGGAACCATGCGCTGGCGAACGAACAACCGTTTTGCTGCGCCCATCGTTGTCCGCATGCCCATCGGCTACTTTAAGTGCGGTGATCCGTGGCACAGCCAGACGAATGAGGTGCAGTTCGTCCACGCACCGGGCTGGAAGGTAGCCGCGCCTTCGAACGCGGAAGACGCGGTGGGCCTCCTGCGCGCAGCCTTGCGCGGCAACGATCCCGTCATCTTCTTCGAGCATCGCGCAATGCTCGACGCGCCATCGGCACGGCGGCCCTGGCCGGGAGACGATTTCGTGCTGCCGTTCGGAATTGCGCGCACGGTGCGAGAAGGGAACAATCTGACCATCGTGACCTGGGGCGCGATGCTGGAGCGCTGCGAGGAGGCCGACGCGGATCATGACGCGGATATCATCGACCTGCGCACCCTGATGCCGTGGGACCGCGACCGGATCATCGCTTCGGTGAAACGGACGCGAAGATGCCTGATTGTCCACGAAGACCTTCTGACCGGCGGGTTCGGAGCAGAGATTGCGGCGGTAGTGGCGGAGACCTGTTTTCTGGATCTGGATGCGCCGGTATCGCGGCTCGCGATGCCCGACATCCCGAGCCCGCACAATCCTGCGCTTCTCGAATGGGCGCTGCCGTCAGTCGCGGATATCCGCGCGAAAATCCAACAATTGATCGGATTTTGATGACGACCGATATCGTCGTTCCAACCGAACAGGAGGGCACAAAAGCCGTCCTCAAGAATTGGCTCAAGGCGCTGGGCGATTCTGTTCGTGTCGATGAGCCGCTCGTTGAAATCGAAACCGACAAGGTCGCGGTCGAGATCGCGTCCACCGCCGACGGTGTGCTCGCAGAAATTCTCGTGGACGCCGGGGACGATATCGAGCCGGGCACAGTCATCGGCCGGATTGCGGAAAGTGGGGCGCCGATCGAGAAAGCAATGCGGGCGGGCGCCGGGATCGCAATGCCCCGCCCGCAGCGCGATCGGCCAGACGCGCCACGTTTCGCCCCGGGAATCCGCCGTCTCCTGGCGGAGCACAATCTTGATCCGGACACGATACCGGTCGGCGGCGACAGGCTCTCGCGCGAGGACATCGAAGCCGAAATCGCGCGACGCGCAATGGTCACAGAGCCGGCCGGTGTCGGCGTGACTGTTGTGCCGCACGATTCCATGCGCCGGCGCATCGCCGATCATATGGCGCAATCGCTGCGGGCGGCGCCGCACGTGACCGCGCTGTTCGAAGTCGATTTCAGCGCCATTATCGCCCACCGCACCGCCCACAAGGCTTCCTTCGCGGAGCAGGGCGCCAACCTCACCTTCACCGGCTATTTCGTTGCCGCATCCGTTGCGGCGATGAAGGCCGTTCCCGCGGTCAACGCCCGCTGGTACGACGACCACATCGAAATCTTCGATGACGTCAATGTCGGCATTGGCACGGCACTCGGTGACAAGGGCCTTATCGTGCCCGTCATTCACCGCGCCCAGACGCTGTCGCTCATCGAGATCGCGCAACGGCTGACGGAGATGACGGAGAAAGCGCGCACGGGCAGTCTTTCACCCGCAGACGTGCGGCATGGGACGTTCTCGATTTCGAATCACGGCATTTCCGGTTCGCTTCTCGCGGCGCCGATCGTCATCAACCAGCCGCAATCGGCGATCCTGGGCGTCGGCAAATTGCAGAAGCGCGCGGTTGTGCGCGAGCATTCCGGTCACGACAGCATGGAAATCCGCCCGATGGCGTATGTCACGCTCACCATCGATCACCGTGTCCTGGATGCGCACCAGACCAATGCGTGGCTGACGCGATTTGTCGAGACGATCGAGAACTGGCGGCGATAGCCGCCACGCGTCACATTGCGTTCATCGTCAGCAATTCATAGGTCGCAACCGTCTCGCCCGACTGGTTCGTTAGCGTGACGGCCCAGCGGACCTCGCCGTATTGCGCGTTGCGCGGGGTCTTCGATTTCACCGTGAGCTGTACGCGGATAGAATCGCGGGGCTTCACCGGCTTCAGGAAGCGCAGATTGTCCAGGCCATAATTTGCGAGGACGGGCCCCGGAGCGGGATCGACGAACAGGCCCGCGGCGAAGGCCAACAACAAATATCCATGTGCCACGCGCCCGCCGAAGAACGGATTTGCCGCCGCTGCCGCTTCGTCCATGTGCGCATAGAACGTATCGCCGGTAAAATGGGCGAAATGCTCGATGTCTTCGAGCGTCACCGTGCGCGGATCCGTCACCAGCGTCTTGCCGGGTTCGACCTCGCCGAATTTCAGCCTGAATGGATGCGGGCCCGTGCGTTCTTCAGGTGCGCCAGAAATCCAGCTCTTCGTGATGCCGGCGAGCATGCGCGGAGAGCCCTGCAACGCCGTCCGCTGCATGTAATGAAACACGCCGCGCAAGCCACCCAATTCTTCGCCGCCTCCGGCACGGCCCGGGCCGCCATGGACGAGGGCTGGCAGAGGCGATCCGTGGCCGGTGGACTCTTTCGCGCAGTCTCGATCGACGATGAGTAGCCTCCCGTGGAACGCTCCCGCACCTGTGATGACCTCGCGCGCGACCGACGGGTCGTAGGTGAACAAGGACATAACCAGCGAACCCTTGCCGCGGTCGGCAAGCGCGATCGCCCCGGCAAGATCATGGTAAGGCATCAGCGTCGCAACGGGGCCGAAGGGCTCGGTGTCGTGTACCCGGGCCGCTTTCGCCGGCGCGTCGCAGCGCAGAAGGACGGGCGACAGGAAGGCGCCTTTCACGTCGTCTCCGCCGCGAACCTCGACGCGCATCGGATCGCCGAACACGATGCGCGCTTCGTGGGTCAGCTCCCCGATCTTCCCGCGCACGTCGTCGCGCTGCGGCAGGCTGACCAGCGGCCCCATCTTCACGCCCTCCACGCGCGGATCGCCGACCACGATGTCCGCCAGCGCTTTCCTGAGCGCGTTCTCCACCGCATCGATCACGCCCGAAGGCACGAGTGCGCGGCGGATGGCCGTGCATTTCTGGCCCGCCTTCGATGTCATCTCCCGCACGATTTCGCGAATGAAGAGATCGAATTCCGGGGAGCCCGGTTCCGCGTCGGGTGCGAGCAGCGCGGCGTTCAATGAGTCCCGCTCGGCGACGAAGCGTACACTTTCGCGCGCGATGACCGGATGGCGCTGAAGCTTCTCCGCCGTCGTGGCGGAACCGGTGAACGACACAACATCCTGTCCGCCGAGATGGTCGAACAGATCGCCGATCGGTCCCACAATCAGCTGCAACGCGCCGCTTGGCAGAATATTTGTTTCGATCAGAATGCGGAACGCCGCCTCCGCGACGTAAGCGCTGGCACTTGCGGGTTTGACGATGGCGGGCACGCCCGCAAGCAGCGTGGGCGCCAGTTTTTCCAGCATGCCCCATACCGGAAAATTGAAGGCATTGATGTGCAGCGCCGCGCCCTGCAGCGGCGTCATCACGTGCTGGCCGATGAACGTGCCGCGTTTTGAAAGCCCTTCGACTGCGCCTTCGGTCACGATCGTGTCGTCGGGAAGTTCGCGACGGCCCTTCGAGGCATAGGCAAAAAGCGTTCCCGCGCCGCCTTCAATGTCGATCCAGCCGTCGGGCCTGGTTGCACCCGTGTCAAAGGAGAGCTCGTAGAGTTCCTCCTTCCGCGTGATGACGGCTTCGGCGAGAGCTTTCAGGATCCTCGCGCGTTCGTGGAACGTCATTTTGCGGAGTGCCGGTCCGCCCGTGTTGCGCGCATGGGAAAGCACCGCCGCGAAATCGCGGACAGTGGTTCCAATTTGCGCGACCGTCTCGCCAGTTGAGGCGGAGAGGATGTCCGCCATCTGTCCCTGCGGCGCGACCCAGCGATCGAGCGCGTAGCTCTGAAGGGATTTCATCGGGAGCTTTCCCTGGTTTATCGGCCGCTGAAATTCGGCCTGCGCTTCTCCATGAAGGCCGCGACGCCTTCGCGATAGTCACCCGACCGTCCAAGGTCGCGCTGCAGATCGCGCTCGAGGTCGAGTTGTTCTTCGAGGCCTGCGAGCCAGCCCTTGCGCATCGCCATCTTGATCGCGGCAAAGCCTCGCGTTGGTCCGACCGCCAGGCGCTCGACGAGTTTCTCCGCTTCGCCCGCGAGTTGATCGTCGTCGAAGACGCGCCAGATCAGACCCCAGCTTTCAGCCTTTTCGGCGCCGAGGGGCTCGCCGGTGAGCGCCAGGCCGAGCGCGCGCGCCTGTCCGGCCAGCCGCGGAAGAATCCACGTGCCGCCGGAGTCGGGAATGAGCCCGATATTCGAGAAAGACTGGATGAATTTTGCACTCTTCGCCGCGAGCACGATGTCGGCGGCAAAGGCGATATTGGCGCCGGCTCCCGCCGCCACGCCGTTCACCGCGCAGACCACAGGTTTCGGCAGCCCGATGAGCCGCCGGATGAGCGGATTGTAACGATTTTCGAGCGACTCCCCCAGATCGACGCCATCTGCGCCCGGTGCGACCGCGCGATCCGAAAGATCCTGCCCGGCGCAAAAGCCACGCCCGGCACCCGTGATCAAAAGAGCGCGAATTTCGGGATCCCTCTCGACACGCGACAACGCTTCCGTAACCTCACGGTGCATTTCGACATTGAAGCTGTTCAGACGGTCAGGCCGGTTGAGCGTCAACCGCGCGGCGCCCTTCGCGACATCGAGCAAAATCGTGTCATACGCCATCGCCGCACCTCCCTGGATTGCGCGGATTGGCCCGCATTCTTTGGCGCAGGCTTAGGATAGAAGGCCCGAACGGTCAATTTTGTGCCTGCGCGAAGATGAAAGGACACAGCGCATCGTGCCCGAAACGAATTAATTGACCGCTCGTTCGATTAATTGTAGTCTGCAGACGCTGCATTCAGGAAGGAATTCTCGGGCGATGTATACGACCGAGCTGAGCGACAAGAACAAAAAGCCTTCAGCGGCAGCAATGGCGAGTGAGGATCCGGTGCGACTCGCGGCGTTCGAGGCACGCGTTGCTGCCGACGATTTCATCGAGCCAAAGGACTGGATGCCCGAGGCCTACCGCAAGACGCTGATACGCCAGATTTCCCAGCACGCGCATTCCGAGATCGTGGGCATGTTGCCCGAGGGGAACTGGATCACGCGAGCGCCGAGTCTTCGTCGCAAAGCGGTACTGCTCGCCAAGGTGCAGGACGAGGGTGGCCACGGTCTCTATCTCTATGCGGCGGCCGAAACCTTGGGCACGAGCCGCGACGAGATGATCGAAGCGCTGCATTCCGGCCGCGCCAAATATTCGACGATTTTCAATTATCCGACTCTCACCTGGGCCGATATCGGGGCGATCGGCTGGCTGGTCGATGGCGCGGCAATCATGAACCAGGTGCCGCTGCAGCGCACGTCCTACGGGCCTTACGCACGCGCGATGGTGCGCATCTGCAAAGAGGAAAGCTTTCATCAGCGTCAGGGCTACGAAATCACGATGACGCTCGCCGCCGGGTCGCCGGAACAGAAGCGGATGGCGCAGGACGCGCTCGACCGCTGGTGGTGGCCCTCGCTGATGATGTTCGGTCCCCCCGACGACAATTCACCCAATTCCGCGCAATCGATCCGTTGGCGCATCAAGCGGGAGACCAACGATCAGCTGCGTCAGAGATTCGTCGACGTGACGGTGCCGCAGGCCGAAGCGATTGGTCTGCGCGTCCCCGATCCCGCACTCAAATGGAACGAAGCGCGCGAGTCGTACGATTTTGGCGAGATCGACTGGGAAGAATTCTACGCGGTGGTGCGTGGCGAAGGTCCGGTCGCAAAGGAGCGCATGAACGCGCGGGTCAAGGCGTGGGAGGATGGCGCCTGGGTGCGCGAAGCGGCGCTTGCGCATGCGAAAAAGCGAAATGGCCGTCTTGCGGCAGAATGAGGACGAATGAACAGGGAATGGCCGCTATGGGAAGTCTTTGTGCGGGCCAGGAACGGGCTCGCACACAAGCACGCCGGCAGCGTGCACGCAGCAGACGCCCGCATGGCGATCGAGGCGGCGCGCGACACCTATACCAGGCGCATGGAGGGTGTCAGCCTGTGGGTCGTGCCTTCGGCATCAATCGTGGCGTCGGATCCGGGTGAGGCGGACTCTTTGTTCGAGCCTGCGGCGGACAAAGTTTACCGTCACCCGACATTCTATTCGATCCCCGAGAACATCAAGAACATCTGATGAAGCCACTCGTCGAATATGCCTTGCGTCTGGGGGACGACGGTCTCGTGCTTGGCCAACAGCTGTCCGAATGGTGTGGCCATTCGCCGATGCTGGAAATCGATCTCGCGCTCGCCAATATCGGCCTCGATCTGATCGGCCAATCCTCGCATTTCCTGAAACTCGCAGGCGAGGCGGAAGGCGAGGGGCGCGATGCCGATGTGCTCGCCTTCCATCGCGACGTGCTCGATTTCCGCAACGCGCTTCTCGTCGAGCAGCCCAACGGGGATTTTGCGCAGACCATCGTGCGGCAATTCCTGTTTTCGAACTGGCAGGAACTGCTGATGCGCGAGCTGGTGAGATCGCAGGACGAAACGCTCTCCGCCATCGCCGGCAAAGCGGTGAAGGAAGTCGTCTATCACGCGCGCTTTGCAAACGAGTGGATGGTACGCTTGGGAGACGGAAGTGAGGAAAGTCGCAAACGCATCATTGCAGGGCTCGAATGGATGTGGCGGTTTGCGGATGAGCTCTTCGCCGTCGACGCGACTGTGGAAGAACTGATCGTGCGCGGTGTCGCCGTGGACCCGCGCCCGCTGCGCGCGGAATGGGACGCCCGCATCGCGCAAACGCTTGCAGGAGCAACACTCGAAGTGCCGAAACCGCGCCGGGCGGCTTCGGGCGGCCGATCGGGCCATCATTCCGAGCATTTGGGCCATCTTCTTACGGAGATGCAATTCCTGCCTCGCGCCTATCCGCGGGCCGTGTGGTGAAGGCCGCGGCCCGCGCTGAATCAGACGAGGCGCTCAAGGATCGCGTGCTCGAGATTTTGAGCCATGTGCCAGATCCGGAAATTCCCTGCGTATCGGTCGTCGATCTCGGCATCGTGCGCGACGTGCGCGAGGATGCGCTCGTCATAACCCCAACCTACTCAGGCTGCCCGGCCACCATTGCCATCGCGTCGGCAATTCGCTCTGCTCTTGACTGCGCCGGACTGAGCCGTATGCGAATTGAAACAGTTCTTTCGCCTGCCTGGACAACGGATTGGATCAGCGATGAGGGTCGCGAAAAGCTGCGCGCCTATGGCATCGCGCCGCCGGCCCACGGCGCGGCGAGCCAGAGCCTGCACGAGGAACAGGCGGCGTGCCCGCGCTGCGGTTCTCCGCATACGGAGGAAATCAGCCGCTTCGGCTCGACGCCCTGCAAATCGCTCAATCGTTGTCTTGCCTGCGGCGAACCTTTCGACCGCTTCAAGTGCCATTGAGCCACGCATGTCGCTCAACAAGGGCTTCCATTCGCTGAGGATCGCCGAGGTGCGCCGCGAGACGGCCGATGCGGTTTCCATTCGCTTCGACGTCCCCGCCGAGTTGCTCGAAGCCTTTGCGTTCCACGCGGGTCAGCATCTGACGCTGAAAGCGGAAATCGGCGGCGAAGACGTGCGGCGCACCTATTCCGTCTGCGCCTCTCCGGCTGAAAACGAAATCCGCATCGCAATCAAGCAGATGCCGGCCGGAATGTTCTCGGCATGGGCGAACGCGAAGCTGCGAGTGGGTCAGTGCATCGACGTGCTACCGCCGATGGGCCGCTTCGTCGTGCCGGAAAGCGACGGAGCGGCGGCGCCGCACTACGTCGCGCTCTCCGGGGGCTCCGGCATTACACCCGTCATCTCGATTTTGAAGACGGTGCTGCAAACCAGGCCGCAGAGTCGCTTCACGCTGCTTTACGGCAACCGCGATACGGCTTCGATCATGTTCCTGGAAGAGCTGGCCGCGTTGAAGAACCGTTATGTCGAGCGCCTCGAAGTTTATCACTTCCTCGAAAACGAGGCAGAGGACATCGAACTGTTCAACGGCCGGCTGGATCGCGCCAAATGCGAGGAGGTTCTGTCCTCGCTGGTCGATGTGAGTGCGACGGATGCGTTCTTCATCTGCGGCCCTGGTCCGATGATGGATGCGGCCGAAGCCGCTCTTCTGGCGCGTGGGTTCCCGGCCGAGAAAATCTTCATCGAGCGCTTCACCGCCAGCGCTCTCCCGGCCGAACAGGTTGCACGCAACGAGGCGCTGCAGCAGAAGGCGGCAGGCACTGCTCTTCTTGTCACGCTCGACGGCCGCCGCTCGCGCATCCGTTTCGACGCGGACAAGGGCAATATTCTCGAGAGCGTGCAGGCATCGGGCCTTCCCGCGCCTTACGCATGCAAGAGCGGTGTGTGCACGACGTGCCGGGCGAAGATTCTGTCAGGCACGGTGACGATGAAAAAGAACTTTGGCCTGAGCGATTCGGAACTCTCACAGGGCTACGTGCTGACTTGCCAGGCCGTTCCCACCAGCAGCGAGGTCGCGCTCAGTTACGACGCTTAGACACCTATTTCGCTCATTCGGCGGACGTTGGCGGCCCTGACGGTCACGTCCGAAAATGGCCAGACTCGGCTGCGCCTCCCGTGCATAATCCGATCCATGATCAACGGCTTTCCCACAGATGACGTCTGCTACCGCGCACTCTCGGCGCGCGATGCGCGGTTCGACGGACGATTGTTCGTCGGTGTGAAGACAACCGGCATCTATTGCCGGCCCATTTGTCCCGCGCGCACGCCGAAGCGGGAGAATTGCCGATTTTTTCCGAGCGCCGCGGCCGCGCAGACATCGGGCTTCCGGCCATGTCTGCGTTGTCGTCCCGAAATTTCCCCCGACGCTGCGGCCTGGCGCGGGACTTCCAACACGGTTTCACGTGCATTGGCGCTCATCGCCGAAGGCGCGCTCGACGGCGGCGAGTCCGGGGTGTCGACGCTCGCCGACAAGCTCGGCGTCGGCGAGCGCCAGTTGCGCCGCCTGTTCGACAAGCATCTGGGCGTGCCGCCGATTGCCGTGGCGCAGACCAGGCGAATTCTCTTTGCGAAGCAATTGATTCAGGAAACGCCGCTTTCGATGGCGCAGGTCGCGGAAGTTTCGGGTTTCGGAAGCGTGCGCCGCTTCAACGATGCCTTCCAGAAACTCTATCGCCGCACGCCGCGCGATCTCCGGCTCCATCGAAGTGCACATTCGGAACCTTCTCTTGTAACTTTGCGCCTCGGCTATCGTCCGCCGTACGACTGGGACGCGATCCTGTCTTTTTTCGCCACGCGTGCGATCCCCGGTGTGGAAGTGGTCGAGAGCGGCCGTTACCGCCGCGCGATCGCTCTGGACGGAGCAATCGGCAGTGTCGAGATCGCGAGTGGCAAAAATTGCCTGGTGGCGACGATCCGGTTGCCGCAACTGCGTGCTCTTCTCTCGGTCGTCGGCCGGCTGCGGCGAATGTTCGATCTCGATGCAGATGTTGAGACGATCGGTGCGCATCTTTCGGGCGATGCGGGCCTGGCGCCTTTGGTCGCCCGACGTCCGGGTCTGCGCACGCCGGGCACGTGGGATGGATTCGAGCTCGCCGTTCGCGCCGTTCTTGGCCAGCAGATAACGGTCGCTGCGGCGCGCGCGCTCGCGGGCAAACTCGTGAATATCGCGGGTGAACCAGTGACGCCTTCAATAACCGGCCACGAAGCGTTGACGCATGTGTTTCCCTCACCGAAACGGCTGTCTTCAGCCAACCTGTCGGACTTGGGCATGCCTCGCGCGCGCATCTCGGCGCTACAGTCGCTGGCGCGCGCCGCGGTCGCGAATCCGAAACTGCTGGAATCGAACGGGACCTATGACGATGTGCTGGCGCGCCTTCTCGCGTTGCCGGGCTTCGGCGAATGGACCGCGCAATACTGGGCACTGCGCGCGCTTCGCGACAGCGACGCCTTTCCCGCTGCGGATGTGGGTCTTCTGCGCGCGCTCGCGACAAATGGCAAACGTCTTTCGCCCAAAGCGCTGACGGAACGCGCGGAAGCGTGGCGGCCCTGGCGCGCCTATGCCGCGCAACATCTGTGGACGGCTGATGGAGACTTGAGGAGCACTGCTCATGCCTGAACATGAAAACCTTTACTTCGATCGCATCGAAACGCCGATCGGCAAGCTCGTCATCGTTGCTGATGCGAAAGGCGCGATGCGGATGCTCTGGTTCGACGATGGCGACGAGGGTTGGCGCGCGGACTGCGAGCGCCGCCTTCCGGGTGCGGCCTTGACGGCGCGGCGCGATCCCTTCGGCCATTCGTCCACGCTCAAGGCGTATTTCAGGGGTGATATGGAAGCGCTCGACAGGATTCCTGTCGTCTTCTCGGGCACGCCGTTCCAGAACAAGGTCTGGAAGGCGTTGCGAAAAATTCCCATCGGCACAACGACAAGCTATGGCGCGCTCGCGAAAAAGATCGGCGAGCCCAAAGCCGTGCGGGCTGTCGGTCTCGCGAATGGCTCCAATCCCATCGGCGTCGTCGTGCCGTGCCATCGCGTGATCGGCAGCGACGGCTCGCTCACCGGGTACGGCGGTGGGTTGCCGCGCAAGAAGTGGCTGCTCGACCATGAGGCGCGACATTGCGCGTCGCAATTCCGTCTGGAGGTCTCCGCGTGAGTGCATCTGAAAGGGCGCGGCAGTTCGGAGATCTGCATCGCGACGGGCTGCTCATCCTGCCCAATGCCTGGGATGCGGGCAGCGCGCGGATCATCGAATCCGCAGGCGCGAAAGCAATCGCCACCTCGAGCGCCGCCGTCGCGTGGTCGCACGGATATCCTGACGGCGAGGCTTTGCCCAAGGAGGCATTGCTCGCGACGCTGCGCGAAATCGTGCGCGTGGTCGGCGTGCCGGTGTCGGCGGACATCGAGGCGGGTTATGCACGCGACGCCGATGCCGCCGGCAAATTCGTAGAGCAAATTCTCGACACGGGCGCGGTGGGCGTGAACATCGAGGACGGGCGCGACCCACCGGATATGTTGTGCGCCAAGATCGAGCGGCTCCGAAGCGTCGCCGAACGCAGCGGCGCGGAGCTGTGGATCAACGCGCGGGTGGATGTCTATTTGCGCCAGCTCGCGGAGGGCGAAACAGCCTACAACGAGGTTGTTACACGAGCGCACCGTTACGCCCAGGCGGGCGCCAGCTCAATCTTCGTTCCCGGTGCAGCCGACGAGGTTCTGATCGGCAATCTGGTGCGCGATGTGAGACTTCCTCTCAATGTTTTGGCATGGCCTGGTCTTCCCGACGCGGCGAAGCTGAGGGCGCTGGGTGTGCGGCGGCTGAGCGCGGGAACCGGCCTCGGTAAGGTTGCGCTTGGCCGGATCCGGGAATTGGCCGAGGCGTTTCTGCGCGAGGGTCGCTCTGCGCTTTTAGCGGAGGGTCCGGCCAACATCAACGCGCTGATGCGGCGCGATTGATCTGATATCTGCGTCTCGCACCTAGGAGACCGTTGATGGCGCTCGAGATGCGCGAGGTTTGTGAGCGCTGCAACGCGCCGCTGCCGAAGGACAGCGGCGACGCGCGCATCTGCTCCTACGAGTGTACCTTTTGCGGCTCGTGTTCGGAAACGATGAACGATCGCTGCCCCAATTGCGGTGGCGAACTTCTGCCTCGCCCGCGGCGGATCGCCAAGTGACTTCAACGCGTTGAATTGAATTCGTGACCAGACAGAGATCCATTCGCGTCATTGTCGGTCTCCTGCTCTCGCTCGGCGCCGGGCTTCTGCCACTTGGCGCCTGGGGCCGCACCTATAGCGGGCTCGGCCGACTGGTCGGAAACGAAGTCCTGTGGTGGGTCGCTGTCGTCATCATTCTGCTCTACGTCGCGTTTGCGGAGCGGCGGCCCTTCGCTTCCATCGGTTTTCGCAAGCCGACAATCTTCGATCTCTTTCTCGCGGTGATCGCCGGCATTCTGATGGTCGCCGGGATTGTTTTTATCTACAACATCGTGTTTCCGGCCCTGCATCTGACGATGAACGCCGGCACGATGCGCTACCTTCTCGAGACCCCGTTCTGGTACCGGCTCATGCTCGTAACTCGCGCGGCCTTCGCCGAGGAATTGCTGTTCCGCGGCTATCCAATCGAGAGGATGGGCGAACTCATCGGCAGCCGCATGCTCGCTGCGGTCGTGTCCTGCGCTGTTTTCACGTACGCGCATCTGGCGAACTGGGGCGTGGCCCAGCTGATTGTGGCAGGCTATGGTGGCGTCATCCTGACCGCGCTCTATCTTTGGCGGCGCAATCTATGGGTGAACATGCTCGCACACTGGATCGCCGACGGCGCAGGCTTCCTGCTTCCCCATGGCTGAGCGGTCCGCCCGCCCTCACTTGAGAGGGGAATGCTTGTGTCCTAATGTCGGTTCGAGCTGGAGGAGCGCATCATGCGACGATTCATCATCGAACGCGATATTCCAAAGATTGGCAGCGCCGAGCGCGACGCGCTGAGAGGAGCGGCACAGAAATCGAATTCTGTGCTCGCCGAACTCGCGCCCGACATTCAATGGGTCGAGAGCTATGTCGCGGCGGATAAGACGTTTTGCGTCTATCTGGCGAAGGACGAGGGCGTAATCCGCAAGCATGCCGAGATGAGCGGTTTTCCGGCGACGAAGATCACCGAAGTGCCCAAAATGATCGATCCCACGACGGCGCGAGCCTGATCGAAACTATTCGAGGGGGGCGCCCCCGGCCGAATTTGCGTTAAGCGCGGCCGAATTCCGGACGAGGGCGCGTCCGTCAAGCGGCTTTTCCACGCGCCAGGGCGTGTACGTCGGCGGTGGTCAGTGCCTTGCCACCGATTCCCCAATCTCCGCTTTCGACTTCCTCGACCACGCACCATGTGACTCCGCGCATGCTTTCGCCTTCGATCGAGACCATCGCGTCGGTCAGCTTGCTGATGATCTGGCGTTTCTGTTCCTTGTTGAACACGTCCTTGATGACGCGAACCTGAATTAGCGGCATTGAATCCCTCCTCGCTTTGTTTCACGCCTGTGCCGGTTTCTGCTTGACACGCTGTGCACACTGCCGAACACTCGCCAATACGGTAATAGACAGTTCTCACGTCAGTTGGCATAACTGTACCGGTACTGGGGCCGGGCCAATCCGGGGCAAAGCAGGAAGCCGATATGTTCTCCCTGACCGTCAGCCAGGCAAACGACCAGCCGCTCACCGAGCAGATCGTGACCGGCATCAAGCGGCAGATCGACGATCGTCATCTGCGGCCGGGGACCAGGCTGCCGTCGATCCGCAGCTTTGCTGAAAACTGCAATGTCAGCCGCTTCACAGTAGTTGAGGCCTACGACCGGCTGGTGGCGATGGGTTATCTGCAATCACGTCGTGGCGCAGGTTTCTACACGGCGGCGGCCAAGGCGGCGCAGCCGATTGCGTCCGACAGCCACACGGGGAACGAGGAACTCGTCTGGCTTATCCGCAGGCTGCTGGACGCCGGTGAAAACACGATGCTTGCCGGCGGACCGTGGCTGCCGAATTCGTGGCTTGACGAAGCCGGCATCCGCCAGAGCCTCAATGTGCTTGCGCGCAAGAACGGTGCGCACCTGCTCGAATACGGACACCCGTTCGGCTATCTGCCGTTGCGCGAACATCTCGCGCAGATGCTCGCGGGCCTCGGCATCGGCGCCCATGCGGGCCAGATCCTGCTGACGCAGGGAACCAGCCACGCGCTCGAACTTGTCATCCGCTATCTGCTGAAACCCGGTGACGCGGCGCTGGTGGACGATCCCGGCTATTACAACATGTTCGGCAATCTACGCCTGCACGGCGTGCAGATGCTGGCTGTGCCGCGCAATCCCGACGGGCCGGACACAGCCATTCTCGAAACGCTCGCCGGCGAACATCGGCCGAAAATCTATTTCACCCAGTCGGTTATGCAGAACCCGACGGGCACCGACATGAGTCCCCATGTGGCGTTCAAGGTTTTGCAGGCCGCGGAGCGTCACGGCTTCGTGGTGGTCGAGGATGACATCTTCAGCGATCTGCAGGTGAAACCGACGCCCCGGCTCGCGACATTGGACCAGCTCAACCGCGTGATCTATGCGCGCAGCTTTTCCAAGACGCTGTCGGGGAGCCTGCGCGTCGGTTTCGTGGCCTGCGCGCAATCCATCGCGAACGAACTCGCCGACATCAAGATGCTGACCAGCATCACCACGTCGCAATTCATCGAGCGTCTCGTCTATCTGATGCTGGCCGACGGGCATTACCGGAAGTACCTCTCGCGCCTGCACGAGCGGCTGGGACAGGCACGGATCAACGTCGTGCGCGCCTTTGAGCGCATCGGCATGGAGCTGTTCGTGGAACCAGCAGACGGCATGTTCGTCTGGGCGCGATTTCCGCATCTCGACGATTCGCTGGCGCTCGCGGAAATCTCCCAGCGCGACGGCATCATGCTGGCACCCGGTGCCGTCTTCCGTCCGCATCTCGAGCGCTCACCCTGGATGCGCTTCAATGTCACCGTCTGCGAGGAGCCGCGCGTGCAGCGCTGGCTACAGCGGACAGCATCGGGCAGGGCGGTGTAATCTCGCCAACGAGCGTGAATCCCGCCGCGGTTGGTTCTTTATCACGGGGCGATCATGCGTTGAATTCGCGCAGGCTGTCCCGTCGATCCCGTCATGTACGCCCTTGAGCCGTTGCGAACCGGAGGCTTGCGCGAAAGCCGCCTCAAGCTGTCGGCCGCAGCCACGCCGACGGCGTTCGTCAATTCGTGCTGCGTCTCTCGCCAGGCCGAAAAGGCGCGCCGCAACGTCTTACGTCCCCTCGCGGTGATGGAGGCGACCCGCGCGCGGCCATCCTCTCCCGAGACAATCCGCACAAGCGACTGCTCCGCGGCCACGGCGAGATTGCGCGTAAGAGTGGTGCGATCGAGGCCGATGAATTCTGCGAGCGCGCCGATGGGCTGAGGGCCCTTGAGCGCAAGTGCGGCCAGAAGCGTGAACTGAGTCGCCTTGATGCCGTGAGGGCGGAGCGCCGCCTCGAACCGGCGGGTGATAGCGCGCGCGGCCCGACGTGACGCCAGGCAAAGACATTGCGCGGTCTCGAACAGGTTCGGCTCGCCTGTCATGGAACGCGTGCCGGTCTGATTCCGAGCCCTAAGTGCCCGGAATCGGCAGAACCGGCATGATCTCCACGGATTCGCCCGGAAAGATCGTGAAGTGCGGATGCTCTTCGAACAATCTGGCGGCCGCCTCGTGCGAGTCTGCGCGGACGACCATGTAGGCACCCACGTCATTGCTGGTATCTTCGGTGCCGCGTTGCGTGACTTTTTTCGTTTTGCCCAGCGGTCCGCCCATGCCGACGATCGCGGCCTGATGTTTTTCGATCCAGGCTTTCCAGGCAGCCATTCCCTCCTGTTCCTTTGACCGACGTTCCCCTTCGGGAAGAGCAGTCCATGCCGCCATGCGTGGGCTCGTTTTGCTGCCAAGGAAAACGGCGAGAAATGTATTGGGCGTCGTCATGAGGAATTCCTTTTCTTTGCGTGTTGCAGATCAAAGCAAAAGCCCGGTGACTTTCGAATAGCTCCGGCTCGGGGATCACGGAAAGAGTGTAGATACACCTATCTGCGCCGTCAAATCACGTCAACGAGCGCACGTCAACCATGCGTCGAGTCAGAGTTCGCGAGGAAGCGTGCGTGCGATGCTGGGTTCAGCGCACGAGGTCAGGCGGAGCAGCCACAATGATGGTCACGGCCGGGCGAATTTGAGGATGAACTGATCCGTCCTGAAGCGGAGCGCAGGCGTGAAGACCGTTTTCGTGTGATCGTCGGCCGGATTGCGGAGCAGGTCGCTCTCGCCCAAGAGCTTGAATCCCGCCGCGGTCACTTCCTTGATCACTGTCGCCTTTTCGATGCGATGAAGCCTGGGTGAATCGCCCGCTCCGGACCCCGGTGCCGCGGCATGATCGACGATGAGATAGACGCCACCCGGCTTCAACGAGTCGAAGACGAGCTTGTTGAAGCGCGCCATGTCGACACTGGCGTATTTCGGGATATGCAGGTCGTGATAGTTGTTGGTGGTCCAGAACAGATCGACCTTGTCGGGCAAATGGAAAGTGCCGAGCGGCGCGAGATCGAGTTTGACGTTGCCCCGTCCGGGCTCGCTCAGCACCGCCTTCGTGGAAGCGATGTTGTCCTTCCCCCAGGTCGTCGTTTCGAGGGCATAGATTTTTCCGTTCGGACCGACAACGTCGCTGAGCATGCGGGTATAGTAGCCGCCACCCGGCAGAAACTCGCCGATCGTTTCGCCGGGCTTCACGTCGGCATAGGAGAGGATCTCGGCCGGCTTTCTTCTCTCGTCGAGCTTGCGGTCGTCGGCCGGCCGCGAGGGATCGGCGACCGCCTTGGCGATGTAGCCCGGCACGGCGGCCGGGGCCGCAGGTGCCGCGAGAACGGCCAGTGCGATTGAGAATGCCGCGATCAATATGCGCGTCGTCATGAGATTCCCCCTTGCGAAAGTTCGGCATTCTAACTTGGGGCACCGGAGCAGGCATACACGATGGCGTGACCGGATCATGCAGGGCATTCGCCCGGAAACTCGGAAGATCATCGCGCCCGCGGCGGTACAACGTCCCGGAATTTCTCGAAGCCTTTCCATGCCGGCTCGACGGGCTCGCATTCCGCTTTCGGCAGATAGATGGATTCCTCCTTCAGCTCGAGGTGCGGAATGTAGCGGGGGCAATTGGGGAAGATGTGCTCGGCGGTTACGCACACGAGCGCTTGCGCGCCCGGCATGCTCGCCATCTCGGGATCATCGAACGAAAGCTTGGCGCAGCCGTTGACGCGCAGACGCCCCCGCTTTTCGCCGACGCGGATGAAGAGCAGCCCCACATTCGGGTTCACGTGCAGATTGCCGAGGCTCTTGAACATACCGTTGCCGTCGTAATCCGGAAACGCGAGCTGGTCCGGCGCAACGACTTTTACAAATCCCAGCGATCCACCCTTGAACGAGCAATCTGGTCGACCTTCGAGATCGGCCGTCGCCAGAAAGAAGAACGGCACGCTTTCGATGAAGGCGCGATCGTCGTCGGTGAACCTGGTGCGGTGCGTGTGCTCGAACAGGCGGTCGGCGAGCGCGCGGCTGCCGAAGCGATCCTGCATTTCGCGATTTCCTGCATGGTACATGCCCGTCCCCCCGCTCGAATGCGCAGCGCGATCATACTCCGGTACCGTTGGAGAAGCCGCTCCCACCGCGCTTCGATTGTGGCGAACCGGAGGCAACGGCCGGCCGGGAACCCACGCCGGAGCGGAACGGGGTATAGGCATTCGCGTTCTATTTTCGTCGAGCGGGCAGAGGAGAGAACCATGACCTTTTTCCCGCGAAAGTTCCCGACGCTCGGCGCCGCGATCGGCGCTTTTATGGTTTCGGCCGCACTGGCAGGCTGTGCGACCGAAAAGCCGGCGCCGCCGCCAGCTCCGGCGGCAGAACCGGCACCCCCGCCGTCCACCAGCTACCAATCGACCGAAACCCAGCAGTCCCAGCAACCGACTCCGCCTCCGGCGCCCAGCGGATCGATGTCGGGAGGGGCAACGTCTGGCGGTTCGGGAAGCCCTCAGTAACCTTCCACGCCGAAGGAACCCGGATGACGATTGGATAGCTGGCGCTATCCAGCGATCGTCGATCACAGAATCAATAGTGGGCACGCACTGCGGAGCGGTAATGCTCCGCAGTGCGCGTTTGGGAATAACAGCCCGGCTCCATACCTCTTAATCCAGTGCGTCATGCACTGATCCGCTGGTCAATTCTTCCGCGCTCGCGTTCACCGGCATTGCCAGGCGCGGTGCCCCCCGCGGAATTATACGGAGGAAAGGCATCGATTGGCCGGCGCGATTCTGCCGGGATCTGCTATGCTCAATGGCGATCCAGGGGATGTCGATATGGCCAGCAAGAAAGCGATGGAAAAAGTCGTGCGCGCGCTCTACGCGGCGCGCAAGCGCGGCGACTTCGGTGCGATGGCGGAGCTGTGCACGCCCGGATGCAGACTTCACGTGGCCGGCGCTCCCGAGTTCTGCCCTGCCGCCGGCACGACCACGGGACGCGCTGCGTTGCGCAAGCGCTTTGCGGAATTGCTGGCCTTCGACTTCGCCAACCACAAAATGCTGTCGATCATGCCAGACGGAAACCGCGTCGCCGTTCACTGGCGCACGAAGGTGACTTTCAAGCCAACCGGAAAATCGGCGACCAGCGAATTCTGCGATCTATGGACGATCAGGAACGGCAAGATCGTTTCCGCCGTGCAGTTCATCGACACGGCGCTGGTCGCGCACCTGGTACAATAATTTTAGAAAGACGGACCCCGTTTTCAGGTTAAATGGATTGCTTTGCCGCGGCAGTTGGCGCGATCGCAACGCACTGCGTCCACGCACCTGCGCGGGCGGGACGTCCGCGGTCCAGGACCATGGCAGGACGTTCGTTCACCAGAATCTGAACACTCCGGTCTGTCCAGATGGCTGGTTCGTGTGATATCGCCCGGCTACAGTCCCGCCCGTGCGCGCTTCGGCCGACTCTGGCCGCGGTTCATTCCAAGAGGAATTTCAATGCTTCGCTTTCCTTTGCTTTGCCTCGGTGCTGCCGCCACGCTTATGGTCGCTGCTGTGTCTATGTCGCCAAATGCCGCGTCAGCTGCTCCGTCCGCGAACCCGTTCGCCGAGCCGAGCCCGTTGCCGCTGCAGGCGCCGCCGTTCGACCGCATCAAGGACAGCGACTACCAGCCGGCCTTCGAGGAGGCGATGAGGCAGCAGATCGCCGAGATCGAGGCGATCGCCAACAATCCCGCGCCGGCCACGTTCGACAACACCATCGTGGCAATGGAGAAGTCGGGCCGCATGCTCGACCGCGTGAACCTCACCTTCGCAGGCGTCGTCCAGGCCAACACCAACGACACGCTCGACAAGGTGCAGACGGAAGAGGCACCGAAGCTCGCCGCCCATCAGGATGCCATCTATCTGAACCCCAAGCTCTTCGCGCGCGTGAAGGCGGTTTACGATGCGCGCGACTCGCTCAAGCTTGATCCCGAATCGCTTCAGCTCCTCAACATCTATTACATGCAGTTCGTGCATGCCGGCGCCAATCTGTCCGATGCCGACAAGGCAAAATTGCGCGACCTGAACAAACGCGATGCTTCTCTGGAGGCCGCGTACCAGCAAAAACTCGTGGCCGCCGCCAAGGCGGGTGCGCTGGTGGTGGACAACAAGGCGGCCCTTGCAGGGCTGAGCGATCAGGAAATCGCTGCTGCCGCGCAGGGCGCAAAAGCGCGCAAGCTCGACGGCAAGTTTGTGATCCCGCTGCAGAACACGACGCAGCAGCCTGCGCTGGCTTCGTTGAGCGACCGGAGCGTACGCGAGAAGCTGTTCGACAGTTCCTGGACGCGCGCCGAGAAGGGCGACAAGAACGACACGCGCGCCACGATCGAGGAGCTGGCAAAAATCCGCGCCGACAAGGCAAAGCTGCTCGGCTATCCGAATTATGCCGCCTACGTGCTCTACGATCAGATGGCGAAGACGCCGGATGCCGTGCTGAAGTTCATGGAGCAGCTCGCTCCTCCGACCCGGGCGCAGGCGGCCCGGGAGGCGAAAGACATTCAGGCCCTGATCGACAAGCAGGGCCCGCATTTCGATCTCAAGCCTTGGGACTGGGAGTTCTATTCCGAGCAGGTGCGCAAAGCGAAGTTCGACATCGACGAGAAGCAGATCAAGCCCTATCTCGAGCTCAATAACGTGCTGCAGAACGGCGTATTCTACGCCGCGAACAAGCTCTACGGATTGACGTTCAAGGAGCGCAAGGACATTCCGGTTTATCAGCCGGACGTGCGCGTGTTCGACGTGTTCGACAAGGATGGCTCGCAGCTGGGTCTGTTCTATTTCGACTATTTCAAGCGGGACAACAAATCGGGCGGCGCCTGGATGTCGAATTTCATGGAGCAATCAAAGCTTATCGGCACCAAGCCGGTCATCTACAACGTCGCGAACTTCACCAAGCCCGCGCCCGGCCAGCCTGCGCTTTTGACCTTCGATGATGTGACGACCATGTTCCACGAATTCGGCCATGGGTTGCACGGCCTGTTCGCAAACCAGACCTATCCGTCGATTTCGGGCACGAACGTCGCGCGCGACTTCGTCGAGTTCCCGTCGCAGTTCAACGAACACTGGGCGCTCTATCCCGAGGTGCTGAAGCACTACGCGGTCGATTACAGGACCGGCAAGCCGATGCCGCAGGCGCTGATCGACAAGATCAAGAAGGCGGCGAAGTTCGACCAGGGTTACAAGCTGGGCGAAGTGGTGGCCGCAGCCGAACTCGACATGCAATGGCACATGCTTTCGGCCGATTCGCCGAAGGAAGATTGCGATGCCTTCGAGCCGCAGGCGCTACGCGCGGCGAAAGTGGATTTTCCCGACGTGCCGCCGCGCTATCGCTCGAGTTACTTCCTGCATATCTGGGCGAACGGTTATGCGGCCGGCTACTACGCCTATCTGTGGACGGAGATGCTCGACGACGACGCATTCGCCTGGTTCAAGCAGCACGGCGGCTTGACGCGCGAAAACGGCGAACGCTTCCGCGAAATGATCCTCTCGCGCGGGCACAGCGAGGATTATGGCCCCATGTTCCGTGCCTTCTACGGCAAGGATCCCGAGATCGGCCCGATGCTCCAGCACCGCGGCCTCGCCCCGGGCGGGAATTAATCAGCAATATAGGCGCACGCCGAGCCGGGTGGAAAAGGTAGGATTCACAATGAGGCAGTGAGACGGTGAGACTATAGCGCGCCAAAGGCGCGCATTCTCCTCACCGCCTCATTGCCTCATTGTGAATCTTTCTCTTCGCGGCTCGGCGTGCGCCCTTATTGCGGTTAGTTCGGCTTCAAGGGCGTCGCGGTTGCGCCGGTGGCGGGTTTCTGGATCGCGTGGGCGCGGCCATCGGGCTTCCCGAATTCGGGGCGACAATGGCCATCGACATGCGCGCCGGAATCGATCCGCAGATCCTGATGAATGACGTCGCCGCTCATATGCGCGGTGCTGGTGAGCACCACCTTGCGCGCCTCGATCTTGCCGTCCACCTTCCCCGACAGCTCGACCTCGTCACCGTAGACCGTTCCTTTGATCCGTGCGTTGGTGCCGACCTTGACCGACGCCGCGCGCACGTCGCCCTCGACTTCGCCTTCGATCTGAATGTCCTCGGTGCTCTCGAGCTGGCCCGTGATCTTCAGCGCCTTGCTGATGACCGACACGGACGATGCCTGTCCGGGCATTGCGGGTGCGGGAGCCCGCCTGGCTTCGACGGGAGCTTGCGCTGGAACTGGCGCCGGTGACGGCGACGTGGCAACCGGCTTCGGTACAGGTTCTTTGTCGCTGCGTGTGAACATCGTCATGGCTGTGTCTCCGGGAGGGTTTCGAGAGTTTCAAAGTAATTGACCGGCCGCCAGGGCATGCGCCCATCGATCCGCGCACCACTCGCGACCGAGACGGTGGTGTGGAAAATTCGTCCCCTGACATCCGCCGAAGCGTCGATCGTCACGTTCACGGCGAACACGCGGCCGTTCAGGCGCCCGCCAATATGGGCGTCGCGCGCCACCATGTCGCCTTCCACTGCGCCGCCTTTTTCGATGACCAGGCGGTTGGCCCGGATCTGGCCGAGCACCTTCCCATGGACACGGAGCTCGCCTTCGGTCTCCAGATTGCCTGTCACGGTGAGCCCGCGCCCCAAATGCGAAGTGGACAATCCGGCATCACTGCGGCGGGGCTGCGTCCTGATAAGCGCACGGTTGGGCAGAGCGGACATTATTCGCCGTTCCTCAATCCAAGGCTGAACCCCCGCGCAACCCGATCATGGCGCAGAACCATGCGATCGGGCAAGCGATCCCTACCGTTGCATGTTCCCGGGGTCTGACGTTCAAGGTTGTGCATGAACTACCGCCACGCCTTCCACGCCGGCAATTTCGCAGACGTCGTGAAGCATCTTGCGCTTTCGGCGATCATTCTGCACCTCAGACGTAAAGAAAAGGCATTCTGCGCGATCGATACCCATGCCGGGGCTGGCCTCTATGCCCTCGATGGAGCCCAGGCCCTGCGCACCGGCGAAGCCGAAACCGGCATCGGTCGGTTTCGCGGATTGAGCGGCACTCGCCTCCCCGAGGCGCTCGCGGCCTATCTTGATTGCGTCGGGCAAGAAGGCGAGGGCCGCTATCCCGGATCGCCGAGGATCGCGGCGCGGCTCCTGCGCCCGCCAGACCGCCTCGTCGCGATCGAGAAGCATCCCGAGGACGCGGCATCCCTGCGCTCGGCACTCTCCGAATTCCGCAACGTCCGCGTGGTCCAGGGCGACGGATATCAGCACCTGCCCGGGCTGCTTCCGCCGGCGGAGCGGCGCGGCGTGATCCTGATCGATCCGCCCTATGAAGCGGATGACGAATTCGAGCGTGCCGTGGAATTGCTTGCCGGTGCGCACAGGCGCTTCGCCACGGGAATTTATCTCCTTTGGTTTCCCATCAAATTCAAGGGTGCCGCCGACGCGTTCTGCGGCGAAGTGCGGACGCGGGTGCCTGCATCGATGTCGAGGCTCGACATCGATCTCGGGCGGCCCGCGGAATCGGAGAAGGAGCGCCTCTCCGCCGCCGGACTCTTGGTCGTCAATCCGCCATTTGGTTTCGAGGACGAAATGAACGCCGCGACCGCAATCCTGTCGGCCCTCCTCGGTCGTAGCGCGGAGAAACCGGCAACGATCAAATTCGCGGCGGTTTAGCGTCTCTGCAACTCGCCCTTCGACAAGCTCAGGGTGACGAGAGTAGTTTGTTTTCCTCATGCTGAGCTTGCTCGCCGCGCTGCGCGCGCGGCGCGTCGGGTCGAAGCATGAGCTTTCGAACGTGCTGCACCGCATCCGAGGGGAACATCATGCTGAGCCGCCGCGAACTTCTTGCCACCACCGCTGCTCTCGCAGCTCTGCCGCGATTCTCGCTTGCAGCGGAATCAACGAGTGCCGCGGCCACGCTCGACGCGCTGATGACCGCGTTTTTCCAGGAGAATCTGCGGCAGAATCCCGAAGGCGCCACGTTGCTTGGCCTCGACACCGGCGCGAATGCCGATCTGCACCACAAACTGCGGGACGAGTCGTCCGCCGGAATTGCCACCGCACGCGCACTCAACCTCGGCCAGTTGAATCGCCTCAAAGCCATCGATGCAAACCAGCTGAGCGGCATGGAGCGGGTGAACTACGACACGCTCCTCTATACGGGCGAATCCCGCGCCGCGGTGGCGGCGTTCGATTTCGGCGGGACGTCCTTCGGACCGTCGCCCTATGTGGTGAGCCAGCTGACCGGCGCCTACCAGTCGGTGCCCGATTTTCTCGATACCAAGCACCGGATCGAAAATGCGGCGGACGCGGACGCCTATCTTTCCCGTCTTGAAGCATTTGCCGTCCAGATCGACGACAACACCTCCCGCATGCAGCACGACTCGGCACTCGGCGTCGTGCCGCCCGACTTTCTGCTCGACACCGCACTCGCGCAGATGACCGCGACGCGCACCACCGCGGACAAATCGTTGCTCGTCACTTCAATCGCGCGCCGCGCGAGAGAGAAGGGACTCGCCGACAGTTACGCCACAAATGCGGCTGCCATCTACAACGCGAAAATCGGCCCCGCGCTGGACCGCCAGATCGCGGAGACGAAGAGCCTCCGTGCGCATGCGACGCACGATGCGGGCCTCTGGAAGCTGAAGGACGGCGAGGCCTTCTATGCAGCCGCGCTGCGTTTCTCGACCACGACGTCCAAGAATGCCGATGAGATTCATCAGTTGGGCCTGGATCAGGCCGCCGAGATCGGCGCGCGGCTCGATGCGCTCTTGAGGGCGCAGGGGACGACGCAGGGCAGCGTTGGTGAGCGCATTGCCGCTCTCTACAAAGATTCGAAATATCTCTATCCGAACACCGACGCCGGCAAAGCCGATGCGATCGCCTATTGCAATGCGCGGCTCGCGGCGATCCGGCCGCGTCTGCCCGGCGCGTTCAAGCGGCTACCGCAATACACATTCGAAGTCCGCCGCGTTCCGCCGCAGACGGAACCCGGCGCTGCGTCCGCGTTTTCGCAGGCGCCCTCGCTTGATGGTTCACGTCCGGGCATCGTCTATTTCAATCTTCACGACAGCGCCGAATGGCCGAAATGGGCATTGTCGACAACCGTGTTCCACGAAGGCCTGCCCGGCCATCAGCTTGAGGGCGGCTTGCTTCTCTCCAACAAGAGCATGCCGCTGATTCGAAAGACGATCGGATTTTCCGGTTATGTCGAAGGCTGGGCGCTCTATGCCGAACAGCTCGCCGACGAAATCGGCATGTATGACGACGATCCACTCGGCCGCATCGGCTATCTGAAATTCCAGCTCTTCCGCGCCAATCGCTGCGTCGTTGACACGGGCATCCATCACATGAAATGGACGCGGGAGCAGGCGATCCGGTATTTTATCGATCAGGAAGGCGACGCGCCGGGCTTCGTTACACGCGAAGTCGAGCGGTACTGCGCGACACCGGCGCAAGCCTGCAGTTACAAGATCGGCCACACGGTGTGGATAAAGGCGCGCGAGCGCACCAAAGCCGCGCTGGGTTCGCGCTTCGACATCAAGAACTTCCACGAAGCCGGTCTGGATTGCGGGCGCGTGCCGCTCGACGTGCTCGATGGAGTCATCGACCGCTATATCGTGCAGGCAAAGGCACCGTAGCCGCAGGAAGTCTAGCGAACCCCGACTTTTTGAGGCGGTTCGGCGTTTCAGGTAGAGGAGCACAGAAAAGGCATTCCAGAGGTGCCAAGAGGAGTGGAGCAGCAGGACGCAGGTGCACGGCCGGCGCACACCGTCCGGTTGTTCCGCCGTTGGCGCCCGCCGGTTCCCCGGTTTCCGGGATCCTGGATGAACGTCTTTCGCTGGACCGGAATCGCCATCGGCGCGGTTCTCGTCGCTGCCGTTCTTGCGCTTTATTTTCTCGATTGGGACGCGCTGCGTGGGCCTGTCGCACGCTATGCGTCGTATCGGCTCGGACGCGAAGTGCGAATCGCCGGCCATCTGCATGTGAAATTGTTCACCTGGCAGCCGCGAATCGACGTAGGCGGCCTTTGGATCGGCAATCCGAAATGGCTTATCGGTCCACCCGCGGCCAATATTGATCATCTAACGATCGAACTGCGGCTGCTGCCGCTTCTCGGCGGACATCTCATTCTGCCCCTGGTGCAGATCGAACATCCGATAATGAATGTGATCCGCGAAGCAGACGGCCGCGCGAACTGGGAACCTTCGAATGGTGCGAGAGGGTGGGACATTCCTCCCATCCGGCGCTTCCTGCTGGATGACGGCCACATCCGCGTCGACGACCGCGAGCGCAATCTCACCTTCGTCGGCACCGTGTCGTCGCGGGAGACAAACGATGCCGCACCGAGTCGTGCGTTCGAGCTGACCGGAGACGGAACGCTGAACGAAAGGAAATTCACGGCCGATGTCCGCGGCGGCGCGCTGATACATGTCGACGAATCGCGGCCTTACAAGTTTACAGCCGACGTCCGCGCGGGCGCGACCCATGCCGTCATCGATGGTTCGATAACGAGACCTTTCCATCTGGGCCGATACGCCGCAACTGCGACGGTTACCGGGCACAATCTCGCCGATCTGTATGACCTGACCGGCGTCGCGCTGCCGGGCACGCCGCCTTACCGGCTCTCTGGCGCGCTCACGCGGGACGGCGCGCTTTACCGCTTTGCCGATTTCTCCGGAGTGGTGGGCGGGAGTGATCTGTGGGGCCAGGCGTCCGTCGACATGTCCGGCGACAGGCCGTTTCTCAGGGGGACCATTTCTTCCCGAGCGCTCGATTTCGCCGATCTGGGACAGGTCGTCGGAAGCAGGCCCGGCGCGGCCCAATCGAGCGGCCTGTTGCCGGATACGCCGCTGCATGTGGAGAAACTTCGAAGAAGCAATGCCGAAGTCGATTATTCGGCGGACTCAATCAGGTCGCGCGATTTTCCGCTACGAAAGCTTGCGACTCATATCAGCCTCGAGAATGGCGTGCTCCTCCTGAAGCCGCTCGCATTCGATTTTCCGCGCGGCAAGCTCGCCGGATTTATTCGCATCGATGCAAGGCGGCGGTCGACCGTCACCAGCCTCGATGCGCGTGTGACAGGGGTCCGCATCGAGCAATTCATCCAGAGCAGAGACAAGAAAATCTCCGGCTTGCTCGAAGCGCGCGCCGTGCTCACCGGCACCGGCGACTCCGTTCGGCGCGCAGCCGACAGCGCGGACGGCGCTCTGACCGTTGTCGTCCCGGAGGGCCGGATTCGCCGCAGCCTTGCAGAATGGCTCGGGGTCAACGTTCTCGATGCGCTGGGGCTTTCACTGGGGGGTGACACCAGCGACGCAAGTGTGCGCTGCGCGCTCGTGCATTTTCGTGCGCAGAACGGCGAATTGACAGCGCAGCAGATGGTATTCGATACGGAGCCCGTACTGGTCACCGCCAGTGGAAACATCAATCTGCGAAACGAAACCATGGACTTGATTGCGTCGGGCAAACCGAAACATTTTCAGCTCGTGCGGCTGAATGTGCCGATTACAGTGCAAGGCCCGCTCGCGCATCCAGTGGTCGGCGTCAAACCCGGAGCCGCGATTACACAGAGCATCGTCGCGGTGGCGCTCGGCCTTCTCATGCCTCCCGCGGCCATTCTTCCCTTCGTCGATGCTGACCTGGCAAAAAACGCAAACTGTTCCGCTCTCGTTGCCGAGGCGGGCAAGCAGAGTGCTGCAGTCAAAACCCACCGGCTGTTGCATCACTGACGTAGCGGACTTTCAGTCGCGTGGCGCCAATGTCGCCAGATCGCGCCAACCGTAAGCAATCTCGACCAGTGTTGCCTGTCCATGTGCATTGGCGTTCTCTGCAATGATCTCTCCACCGAGGCGCTCGTAGAATCGCCTGGCGACGCAATTGCTCTTCAGGCACCACAGGCTTGCCGCAGCAATTCCCTGCTTCAGAAGTGACGAAGCGACGGCCCGCAAGAGGGCTGTCCCCGTGCCCCCGCGCTGAAACCTTTGCAGGACGTAGATCGCGCTGATCTCTCCCATAAATCCCTCCTTCTTTAATGCCTCCGTTCGCTGCTGACAGGCCGATGCAAATCCGCAGACGCGCCCGTCGTTTTCCGCGATGCAAACTGCAATTGTGCCGAAATCTGCCTGGTCAGCGAGAATGCGTTTCCATCTGGCCGCTTTGTCCTCGATCGTCTCGGCGGACAGTATCGAGGCAGGCAAGAGATCAACATACGTCTCCTGCCACGAAGCAGCCTGGACGCGGGCAATGGCATCGGCGTCTGCTGCCTCGGCACAACGGATGATCGTTGTGGCGTTCACGAATCGGCCTTCTGCAGCGCGACCCGCGCGCGGCTGGTTCGATACTGTACGAATCCTTGGTCGAAAGCGCTTCACTTGCAATGGGGAATACTGCGAAGTGTGGGCAGGCGACCGTTCCAGAGACGGCCGCGTTGCGTGGAATTGCAGAATGGACGCTTTCTCCTATCTCTCCGTCCTGATCTCGATCGTCCTGGGATTTGGACTGACCAGTCTTCTGACCGGGTTCGCGTCGATGGTCCGGGCACGCGGTCGACTTGTCATGTATTGGCCGCTGGCGGCACAGATGGGTCTGCTTTTCCTCGTGCACGTCCAGGTGTGGTGGGCGCTCTTTTCGCTGCGCGAAATCGCGCATTGGAGTTTCCCGGGCTTTCTTGTGGTGCTGATGCAGCCGGTGCTGCTTTATCTTGCGACAGCTATCCTGACGCCCGACATCCCGGACGGTGAGTCGCTCGATCTCAGGCAGGCTTACTTCCGCGAGGCACGCTGGTATTTCGCGGCACTATTTCTGGGCATCCTGGATAGTCTTGCAAAGAGCGTCGTGCTGACGGGACGGCTTCAGAATCGCACCGACCTTGTGGGACACGCGGCGTTCATCTGCCTGTGCATTGCAGGATTCATGTCCCGCAGCGACCTTGTCCACAAAACGGTCGCGCCGCTTTCTCTGCTTGTTTATGCGGCTTATATCGCGCTGCTCTTTGCCTCCCTGCCCGGCTAGAACGGCTATCCCGCGGAGCATGCTGCGGAAACTTGGTAAATGGCCAAAGATGAATATCCATGAATTATAAATCTACTCCCGAACAACTCCGCCGGCCCAGGCACCGCTGTGCTATTTGTTTCAAATGCCAAGGATCGCCTTCAACCGATGCAGGCGAGGGCGAGGATCGAAGGGATCGTCATGGGGCACTTGTTCGCGGCATTGAGTTCCGTCGCCGGTCAGCACGACGCGCGGCTCGTCGTGGTTGCAGGCCTGATCTGCTTTCTCTCCTGCTACACCGCGCTCACCCTCATATCGCGGTCGGGAAAGCCGGGCGCCACGTCGAGCGATCCATGGCTGACAGCCGCTTCCGTGGTAATCGGATGCGGCGTCTGGGCTGTCCATTTCGTTGCCTTGCTGGCATTCGAGCCCGATATGCGCATCGGTTACAACGCCGGTAACGCATTACTGGCCGCAGCACTCGGAATTGTCTGCTCCGGGCTGGGATTCGCCATGGTCGTCCGCCGCCACACTGCACTCGGCGGCGCGATGGTCGGCGCGGCCGTTGCCGTGATGAACTACGCGGTCATGGCTGCCTTGCGCCTGCCGGCTCATGAACACTGGAACAGCCTCTATGTTGGTATATCGTTCGTCGTCGGGATCGGATTCGGCGCGGCGGCACTGACGCTGTCGCGTCGCCGTCCGGGTTTGAGCGGGCAGATCGCCGCGGCACTGATCATGACGTTCGGCACGTTGGGCACGCATTTCTTGGGTATGGCTGCCCTCAGCCTGACGCCCGATCCGTCCCTCTCCGTTCCCTCGGAGATGATTCCGCCGATCTGGTTCTCGGTCGCGATTACCGCAATCTGCATCCTGGTCGTGGGTCTTGGCGTGATTGGCTCCCTCGTGGATCAGCATATTTCCGAACTCGAGGCGACCAAGGGCAAACTTGAGCAGACGGCGGAAATGCTTGGACTTGCGCTTAGGAATGCGGCAGCGGCTGACGAGACGAAATCGCAATTTCTGGCCAGCATGTCCCACGAACTGCGAACGCCGCTCAATGCGATCCTCGGTTTTTCGGAGATTTTGAAGGACCCGAATTCGGCCCTGCCCGATGCCGCCCGCGTGCGCAGTTACGCCATGAACATTTTCGACAGTGGCACGCACCTTCTCGCTCTCATCAATGACGTTCTCGACGTTTCCAAATTCGACGCCGGCCATCTCGAATTGAATGAAGAAACAGTCGACGTGGGCGAAGTTGTCGCTTCCTGCATCCACTCCATGGGACCTCACGCGAAGAAGGCAAAAGTCCGGCTGGACATGGAGATTCCGCACGAAGTTCCCAACCTCCTGGCGGATGAGCGACGGTTTCGCCAGGTCCTGCTAAATCTGCTTTCAAACGCGCTCAAGTTCACGGCCGAGGGCGGTACGGTAAAACTGCGGGTATTGCCGAGCCGCGATGGGTTGACCGTCTCGGTCTCCGACACAGGCATCGGCATGACGGCCGAACAAATACCGATCGCGCTCGCGCGCTTCGGTCAGATCGACAGCAAGCTCAGCCGCAGGCATACGGGCACCGGCCTTGGTCTGCCGCTTTCGAAGCATCTCGTCGAATTGCACGGCGGCAAACTCGAAATTGCGAGCGAAGCGGGCGTTGGCACAACAGTAACGCTACATTTTCCTGTCGAACGCAGTCTGTGGGAACGCAAGGCCGCGTGAATCGCTTCAATTCCACGCGAGGTACAGAAGTTCGATATCGCTCTCCCGACCAAGCGCTGCTGGGGAGATCACGGTGCCCGATACTGGACCGACTGCAAAGTCCGCGCACCAGCAATACCCTGGCACTTGCGCCATCACGCGCGCAGCCCGGCCCCGGCGAGGTCTAGTCGGGGTCGGTGTTTCTATTGCCCGTTGTCCGTTTTGAGCAGGCTTTCAAATCGCGGATCGCCGCGCAAACGATCGAACTGAGGATCGAGGCGCACGATGGCCGGCGTCAAATCTCCGGGCAATCTCATCAGCCGGGCGAGCTCGGCGATTGCAGTCCCCCGATCGCCGAAACGCGCCATGATGTGCACACGGTCCGCCGCGGCGCCGGAGCCTTCGAGCGCGTCGTTCGACGATCGCAGCAACGCGATGGTGTGGTCCGAAGAATTCATCGCCGTCCTGAAATCGCCGAGGCCCGCGTAGATTATCGGCAGCGGCAACTGGAAATCGATGTCGTTTGGACGTTTTTTCAGATTGGGGAGAATGAGTTCGAGCGCCCTGGAATAGTTTTCCCGGGCGCCGTCAGTATCGCCCGACATACGCAGAAACTCGCCGATCGCAGTTCGCAGGGGCACGGCCGACGGTCCCGACGCGTCCTGGTCCTGGTCGAGCAGTCCACGGAAATAGGCTGCGCCCTTTTCGTATTGCCGCCGCAGCCAGAATTGCTGCCAGACTGCCCAATACAGGTTCCCATCGTCCGGCGCCGGATGCACGTTTCTCAGTACGGCGTCGGCCAGATCGAGCTGCCCCATGTCCTGATAGACGTTGGCCTTGATGGCGAGAATCCAGCCATTGTCGGGCCAGATTTTGAGCCCGTCGTCGAGCACGCGCAGGGCGCCTGCGAAGTCGTGCGTCTCTATGAGGTTTGCCGCCAGATTGGTCCGATGGAGGGGGACTAGAGGATCGAGCGCGACGAGCCTGCCGAAGGCGGCCGTGCCCTCCTTCCATTTGCCCTGGCGGCGCAGAATCAGCGCAAGAGCTTCCAGAGCGTCAGCGTTGTTCGGCCATCTTTCATGAACTAGCGCCAGTTCGCGCTCCGCCGCCGGATAGTTCATTTCGCCGTAGTAGAGGTAGAAGCCTTTCGCGGCCTGAACTTCCGCAAGATCCGGCTGCAGTTGGAGTGCTTTTGCGAGGGCTGCGTGGGCGGCGCTGCGCCGGACGGTGGCCAGATCGTCGCCGAAGTGCATGTAAGCCTGCACACGCGCCAGCCATGCCCAGGCGGCCGCAAATTTCGGGTCTTCGTTTACTGCATCCTCGAGAAGCTGAACCGCGGTTTGCAGACTTGCGTTGTCGTTTTTGCGGGCGAAGACCAGGCTGTGCAGAAAGAGATCGTAGGCTCGCGGGTTTGTTGTCGGCGGCGCCACGATCTCCGATTTTTCTCCAGGAGTTACTTTCGCGGCCAGTATTGTGGCAATCGTTCCCGCCACCTCGCTCTCAACGGAGAAGACGTCGTCCATCTTGCGGTCGAAATCCTCCGCCCACAGATGATTGTCGCTCGCCGCCCGGATCAGCTGGACGTTGATGCGTACCGCGTTGCCGGCCCGCTGCACGCTGCCTTCGAGGACATTCGCCACGCCGAGGCGTTTTGCGATTTCCGGAATATTCCCGGATCTGCCCGTGAATTGATCGGCCGAGGTGCGCGAGATCACCTTGAGCGAGCCGATCTTCGCGAGTCTCGTCAGGATTTCGTCCTGCACGCCCTCTGCAAGATAACCTGCATCCCTGTCCGCGCTCAAATTCTTGAATGGCAGAACGGCGATCGACGGCTGTTCTGCCGCCCGGAGGAATACGACGCGCGGCGGCGGGCTGAAATCGCCCCAAATCTCGTACGCAACGAACGTCGAGGCAATAAGAATGACCGCTCCCAGCAGGGCTGGAAACACAACACGTCTCGCGTGATGGCTCTTTCCTTGATCGGGGGGTATTTCCGCTGACGTCGCAGGAGCGGTCCCGTGGTCGGCCGCATCGTCCGGAGCCGCGATCCGGTAGCCCACGCGCGGTATTGTCTCAATGCGAAACGTCGGCTCGCCGCCGGCCTCCGACAGCTCGCGCAGTTTCCAGATGCAGCGGTTGATCGCAGCTTCGCCGACGATGCGGCCTTCCCAGCAGCGCTGAATAAGATCGTCCCGCGACACGACCGCTCCGTCTGCGCGCGCAAGCGCGACGAGGACTTGCATCACTCGAGGCTCGAGCTGTTCCTTGGTCGCACCTCTGCGCACCTCGCGCAGGGAGGGTCGCACCTCGATGCCGCCGATCACAAAATCAGGTTCTTCCGACAGCCGGATCGGCTCGGGGCGGGCGGGCGACCTGGAAAGCTGATTCATCAGCGATCCATCATCGAACCATCACGGACCGGTAACGCCCCCTGTATTTCGGAAAAGAGCCCGTAGCGCTCCAATTGCCGTGCGAGCCGGCACCATCGGCGCGACCTGTGAATGGGCAACAACAGCCCCGCAGTCATGGCGGATACCCCCGACGGCCCCGCGGCCACAAGGTTGCATCCTACCTTGACTGACGGGTCTGGGGAACGGTGCTCCAGCCACAGTTTCGACGATCAGGTGCCGGCTTGGCGGCCCCGATGGTCGGAGCCGCGCCAATCGAAGGGAATAATGTCATGAAACGTACACTCACCCTGGCCGCGGTCGCAGCGGCGACGGCTCTAGGCGGATTTTCTGCACATGCCGGATGCACGGATCCGAGAAATATCAACTCGCAACCCCAAATTTCTCTGCCGGCTGGGTTCAACGCGAACATCATTCGCCACGGAGATGCAGCCAGCCTTGTCGTGGGCACGTGGCTGGTGACCTATGTTGTAGAGGGGAATGCGTTCGGCCAGGCTTACATTCAGTGGCACAGCGATGGAACGGAATGGGAAAACATCAATTTGCCGGTCTCCGGCGGCAACATCTGCATGGGTTCATGGAAGCCGATGGATACGAAACACGTGGCCCGCAATCACTACGGCTGGCTCTACACGAACGGCGTGGTCTCGGGATATTTCAACGAAACCGAGACCGACAAGGTGACGCGAAACGGCACCTATAGCGGCACCAACGAGCAGAAGGGTTACGACCTCAACGGAAACCTGCTTTTCGATGTTACGGGGACTTCGTCCGCGGTTTTCATCACGCCCTGATTGCATTCAACTCGAATCATGGCCACCTCCCAAGGCGGCCATGATCTCTTTTTCTCCGCGTCTCCCGGCTTCGTCATGGCCGGGCCGTTGTCCCGGCCATCCATGAACCCAGTGTCAAGAGAAGAGCGAAGCGTTCGCTGTCGTGGCTCCTCCTGTTACTCATTTTGTAAACGGCGATGTTGGCATCGCGGGGAACCATGGCCAGCACGGTTTCCATGGGTGGCCGGGCAGCCTGCACTCCGGCCGCGCTCTCGCGCGGACCGGGGGGCCCGGCCATGACGAACCATGTCTATCGTGAGAATAATCAAAGTAAACTCGTGATCGTCGCGTTGAGCGCCTCTGGTTTTTTCAGTGGCGAATACCGCGCGAAAACTCTGCCGGCCCGGTCGATCAGGAATTTGGTGAAATTCCATTTTATGTTCGCGGTGCCGAGCAGCCCACGTTTTTCGCGGGTAAGAAACCGGTAGAGCGGATGCGCATTGGCGCCGTTCACATCGATCTTCGCGAACATCGGAAAGGACACGCCGTAGTTTGATTGGCAGAACTGGCCGATCTCCTGGGCGCCACCGGGTTCCTGCTGGCCGAACTGGTTGCAGGGAAAGCCGAGCACGGACAGGCCCTCGGCCTCATATTTTTCATGAAGCAGTTCAAGGCCCTTATATTGCGACGTAAATCCGCATTTGCTGGCGGTATTCACCACCAGCATCACCCGGCCTTTGAAGTCCGACAGAGAAATCTCCGTTCCCTGCAGTGTGTTCGCGCGGAAATCGTAAACGCTTGTCACTTGTGCCTCCGGACGCCTTAATTCTAGCCCGTGACGCGTACATGCGGCAATCAAGTCCCGCAAAACGTCTGGTGCACCACCTGCTCGGGCCGCGGCGGATCGGCGTAACGGGCAAAGTCTGGCTGGTCGTCGAACGGCGTGGACAGCACTTCAAGCAGGGTTTCGAACGGGGCGAAATCGCCATCGTTCACGGCGGCCGCGATCGTTTCTTCAACGAGATGGTTGCGCGGAATGAAGGCGGGGTTGGCTGCGCGCATCGCCGCCCGGCGCAGGTTCGGCTCTCCCCCTTCTTCCGCAATCCGGTGACGCCATTTCGATTCCCAGTCATCGAAAGCACTGGGATCGGCGAACAGGCCGCGTACTGCCGCGCTTCCTTCAGAGCCGTCACCTGCGTCGCACAATCGGCGGAAGGTCAAGGTGAAATCGGCTCGGTTCTCCGCCATGCGTTGAAGGAGATCCCGCGCCAAAGAAGGATCGTCCGGTCGGGACCCCAACAGACCGAGCTTGCAGCTTAGCCCCCGCGCCCAGGCGGTTTCGAATCGGGCCCCGAATGCGTCGATGGCGTTTTGTGCAGCTTTGACGGCGCCGTCTTCGTCCTCCGCAAGCAGCGGCAGGATCGTCTCCGCGAAACGGACCAGGTTCCACTGGGCGATGTTTGGCTGGTTGCCGTAAGCGTAGCGGCCCATCGGGTCGATCGAACTGTAGACCGTCTGCGGATGATAGGTGTCCATGAAGGCGCAGGGACCGTAGTCGATCGTCTCACCTGCTATTGACGTGTTGTCGGTGTTCATCACGCCGTGGATGAAGCCCACGAGAAGCCATTTCGCCACCAGCTCGGCCTGGCGAGAGATGACGGCATCGAGAAAGGCGCGGTATCGGTTCGTGGCTTCGAGTGCTTCGGGGTAGTGGCGGGCGATGACGTAATCGGCAAGGCGCTTGATCGCATCGTGGTCCCCGCGTGCTGCGAAAAACTGGAAAGTTCCGACACGGATGTGGCTCAATGCGACGCGGGTCAGCACCGCACCGGGCAACGGACCCTCGCGCCAAACCGTTTCACCGGTTGTCACTGCTGCGAGCGCCCGAGTGGTGGGGATTCCAAGTGCCGCCATCGACTCGCTCAGGATGTATTCTCGCAGGACCGGCCCGAGGGCGGCGCGTCCGTCACCCTGCCGGGAAAACGGCGTTCGTCCCGCGCCCTTGAGCTGGATGTCGCGGCGCACGCCGTCACGATCGATGATCTCGCCCAGCAGGATGGCTCGACCATCGCCGAGTTGAGGCACGAAGCTCCCGAACTGATGGCCGGCATAAGCCATGGCGAGCGGCTCACCGCCCTCGGGCACGCGATTGCCCGCAAGGAACGCGACGCCTTCGGTTGTTGCGAGTTGGGCCGCATCGAGGCCGAGATGCCGCGCGAGATTCTCGTTAAGCCGGGCGAGACGCGGCGTTGCAACGGGAACCGGCTGTTGCCGCACGAAAAATCGATCCGGCAAGCGCGCGTAGCTGTTGTCGAACGCGAAGAGATCAGCGTCTTTGGCGAGTACGGTCATTTGATCACTTATTTGGGATTACGGCGCGCTTCGCGCAACCGATCATCCGTGAAAACTGTCGGCGCAAATTATTATACTCCAAACTTCGTCATGGCCGCGCTGTTGCCCCGGCCACCCATGAACACCATTCCCCGCCATTGCCTAGCGAAACATTCATCGCCGTCCACAATGGCACACCAGTGTGGACGGCAAACTCATTCGAAGTATACAATAGCAACGTAACAATCCTGTTAGAACCATCTGTTCATTGCGCTTGCTACCTGACGCGGTTTTCATGGGTGGCCGGGACAACAGCCCGGCCATGACGAGGGATTATGGCGCGCCTCGCGCAAGCGGTGAACCTTCAAAACTGCCAGCGCGAAACATTGTACTCAATAGTTCATGCCCAGGCGTCGAGGAGCGTGGCGAGGTTGATGCTACGCCATAGCCCTATGATGCGCGGACACAGGCCACTCAATGCATGCTAACGAAAAACTACGCGCGTCGGTTCGCCAGTCAATTTTTGGATGCGTCGTCGAGTCGCGTCAGTATTTCATAGGCGGCCGTCACGCGTGCGTCGATCGGATAACTCTTGTTGGCCAACAGGACGATGCCGGTCCTTTTCTCGGGAACGAAAGCCACGTATGCCGCGAAGCCGTTTGTCGTTCCCGTCTTGTTGATCAGGACGTCATCCCGCGGCCGCAACGGAGGATCGAGTTTGGTCACCGGATTGGTTTCGAGAATGACCTTGGCCGAGTTTCCTGCCAGCAGTTCCGCCAGCCCGACCGGGTAATGGTATTGCTCCCAGACCAGATCCTGCGTCATCGCGCCGACCCGGTAGTATCCCGTGTGCGTGCCGGAAATTGCCCGCTTTAACGTCTCGTCGAGATCGAGTATGGCCATGTTGGCCTCGACGAAGCGCAGCAGGTCGCCGGCGGTCGTCCTGATGCCGTACGCTTCTGATGCAAGGACGCCCGGCGTCATCCTGACGGGTGTGTCGTTCGTCGTGTAGCCTTGCGCGTAGTTTTCCATCTGCGCATTTGGAATATCGAGAAAGGTGTGTTGCATGCCCAGTTTCGGGAGCAGCTTCCTCTGCATCAGCGTGACGAAGTCCTCGTTCATGCTCCGCGCGGCGATCATGCCGAGCATCCCGATACCTGGATTGGAGTAGGTTCGGTATGTTCCGGGAGTGTAAGCCGGGTTCCAGTGCTGAAAATACGCCATGAGCTGGTTATTGTTCGCGATGCCGCCTGGAACCTGCAAGGGAAGGCCTCCCGATGTATGCGTACCAAGGTTCACAAGGCTCACCCTCTCGAAGCTGCTGCCGCGGAGAGACGGGAGGTACCTGGTGGCAAAATCAGACAGCGATAGTTTGCCGCTGACTTGCGCATAGGAAGCGAGAGTCGCGGTGAACGTCTTGCTGATCGAACCGACCTCGAAGAGCGTATTGCTCGAGACAGGCCTCCTGGTCGCTTTCGACGCCACACCATAGTCGTAGACGTAGTTCTGTCCGTTCGTGACGATCCCCACTGCCATCCCGGGGACGCCATAGCGGGCCATGACAGGCCGGATCGCTTGCGCGACAACCCTCTCGACGACGGCTCTCCTGTCGCCGGCAGCATGGCTGTTCGCCGGAAGCAGGACAGAAGCGCACAGGACCGCGATCGCGGCACTCTTGATCTTCGGTCGGATCATCCGGTTGTTCCGCCTATTCGACTCCTCGCCAGCTCGCGGGTTACGCTGCATCGGCTGCTTTCCAGCATATAGACGTATCGCACGCGAACCGCCGCCTTCCGCGGCTTTGGGGGCATCCTGCTTCGTTCTGAAGCCGACGCCAACCCTGCGAAGCGCTACGGTCGCATGGACAAAGGCCAACTCTCTGATTCCCTGCTGCTTAGAGCACGGGTTCAGTGTCTCGTTACGGTCGAATCTGCTCACGCCTCGGGCCCTCATATTGCAGGTTCAGGCGAATGAGACAGCAAGCACGGGCGCATCACACCGATGGTGGTGCACGCCCGCGTGGAACTAGACCTGCCGCGCGCCCTCTCACGGAAAGCAAGCTGACCGTTCGCAGCTCAGTTCTGAAGTGGCGGACAGGGAGTCTGCCGGATTGGCTTCTGGGGCATTCCGAGGATTTCCGTGAGCATGCAAAAAAGCTCGTATTTATAGGCATTTCTCGTCTGGATGGTCCCGAGGGGGTCCGCTAGCTTCCATGAATGAGTTGGGGGTAGAAGTGGGGATCGGCCCCGTTTCGCCCGGCTCCGATGGAGGCAACGGAATGCGCGAATTCGGAAGGTTGGCGGCAACAAAGGTCGCCGCACTCAAGAAGCCGGGCCGCTATGGCGACGGCAACGGTCTCTATTTGCAGGTCTCCCAATGGCAGACCAAGTCATGGCTTCTCCGCTATCAGTTAGCCGGGCGATCCCGCGAGATGGGATTGGGAAGTCTCACCGATGTTAGCCTGAAGGAGGCTCGCGACAAAGCGCGCGTGGCGCGGTCCATGCTTATCGATGGCGACGACCCAATCGACGCCCGCGATGCCAAGAAGCAGGCTCTACGGGCGGAGAGCGCCAAGCGGATCACCTTCAAGGAAGCGGCAGGGAAATACATTGCCGCCCACAGGGCTGGCTGGCGAAACGGGAAGCACGCCGCGCAATGGACTTCGACCCTGACCACCTACGCATATCCTGTCATTGGCAATCTGGGCGTCGCGGATATCGGGACCGGCCACATCGTGAAAATCCTCGAAGCGATCTGGTCGACCAAGACTGATACTGCCGCCCGCCTTCGAGGCAGAATCGAGAACATCTTGGATTGGGCGACCGCGCGCCATTTCAGGGACGGCGACAATCCCGCCCGCTGGAAGGGTCATGTTGAAAGCTTGCTGCCCGCGAAGTCGAAGGTGCGCCAGGTCCGCCACCAGCCCGCGATGCCGTTTGAGGAAGTGCCTGCGTTCGTGGGCGAGTTGAGGCTGCGCGATGGCATATCGGCGCGCGCCTTGGAATTTACGATCCTGACGGCCGCCCGGACCTCGGAAGCGATCAACGCCGCTTGGACAGAGATTGATTTGAATGCGGGTATCTGGACCGTTCCCGCCGAACGAATGAAAGCCGGGCGCGAACATCGGGTGCCGCTAAGCGTGCGGGCAACGGCGATTCTCTCTGCCATGCCGCGCGAGAAGGGCTCGCCCTTCGTCTTTCCGGGCGGCAAGGCTCGCAAGCCACTTTCCAACATGGCGATGTTGGAATTGGTGCGAGGCATGAGGGAAGGCGATCTGACGGTGCATGGCTTCCGGTCCAGCTTCCGCGATTGGGCGGGGGAGGCCACAAATTACCCGCGCGAATTGGCAGAGGCGGCATTGGGCCACGTTATCGGAGATGCCGCCGAGCAGGCGTATCGCCGCGGAGACGCCTTGGAGAAGCGCCGCAAGCTCATGGAGGCCTGGGCGCGCCATTGCGCTTCCCCCGCGAAGGGCAAAGCCGACAATGTCACTCCCATCAGGAAGGCGCGCTGATGACCGCGCGGCGGTCCAAAAAATCAAAGTTGCCGCCGACGGATCAGGAAACGTTAACTGACCTAATAGCGGATTGGGCGACTCGTTCCGGATTATTCCGAATACCAATGACGCTTAGCGCAATCAAAAAACAGGCACCGAATAGCCTGCCGCAAAGGCTATTGCAGGCCGACTTCAGCCAATTGGACTTAGCAAAGCCCAAACCGCGAGGGAGAGGTCGGCCGCCAAAAGTGCTTGGAGACGTGCTGGTAGAGCGCGTTGCGGTCGCAGTATTCATGCAGATTAGACAGGAATTGAGACGCCGTCGCATGCGAGCTTCGATTGCTGAGGACGAGGCACTTGCAAAAGTGGCAGCGCTGATCGGCGGTGGCGTCAAGCCGAGCACGATTGCCAATTGGGTGCGCGGTGTGAACAAGCGCGAGCGCCGAAAGCCAATTGACGAGCGTAGCTTCCGCCGACGCAAAAATCAGAAAGCGGCGAAAATCGAATAATCGCCCCAGATTTTCGCACGCCTTCGTCTGCATCATGCCGCCCGGCATAAAACGGGACTCGGCAGAAATGAAGAAATCGGAGAGCAGCAAGCCACAAGTCGAAGGCGCGAGGCAGGAGCAGGTTCAGAATTTTCTGCGACGGCCGCAAGTTTGCGAAATCACTGGTCTCAAGACATCGACGCTTTACGAGATGATGCAGGCGGGTACTTTTCCTCGCCCGATCCGCATTTCGAAACGGCTCGTGGTTTGGCCAGAAAGCGAAGTCGCGGCATGGCAGTCGGCGCGCATTGCGGGAGCGCGCACATGAGATCGCGGTTCAACGAAGAATTGGTCGGTAGCATTTTGGCGCGCATGGATGAGATGCCCGCGATGAGGAGATTGCGGCCGCAGTCTCGCTGGCTTGCTCGCCAGCTCGCGCGCGATGCCGGGATTAGCGAGGAGTCAGCTGAGCAAGGACTCCTTCAACTAATTGCGCACGGGCATCTGCGGGTCATTAAAGGCGGCGGTCCGGAAGGTTCGGATGCGTTTCAGCCGATCATCAAAAAGAGGATCGCAAAGCGATGATCCCCGACGAAATTTATTTCCTACCTATGCCCGAGCAGCTATCGGAACTGGATTGCCAGTATGGCATCGCAAATCTGTTGAAGCTGGACATCCTTCGCGAGATGGGGCCGTGGGGAACAATGCTCGTGCTTCGCTCGAAGGTGCATGCGCCACCGTCCGACGCAAGCGCGCGGAACTGAACGCCATTAACGCCCAGAGCGGATAAATGGTAACGCGTCGAGTGCCACGCGCCGTCGAGCACGATCCGCCTGACAATGAGGCGAAGCGCGTCAAGGGTGATCCTCTGGCGATTGCCCGCTTTACATGGGTGCAGGCTTGCGCCCATGAACGCGAAATCACCGTCTTGGAAATGCGGCTCGCTGTAGTCCTTGCACACGAATATGCCGGGATGCCGGTTTCGCGAAAACGATTCGAGGATAGCGGTGTGCCGGTTGCATGGCCGCCGCAGGTGATGTTGGCGGAAACACTGAGATGTTCGCGGCAGGCCGTTAGTGCGGCAGCTCGCCGGCTGGAGAAGCGGGGGTTCCTCGTGATCATTCGACCGGCCCGGTGGGGACGCGGTCATGCCAGCGAGTATCAGCTAATCCAAAAAGGCAAACAACCTGCTTGCCTTTTAGAACGCGAGAAAAGGCAAGCAGCGGCCAGCGAAACGGCAAATCATGACCCCAGAAAAGGCAAAAATCGGCAGCGTAAAAGGCAAGCAGGCTGTTTGCCCCATTCCTTTCACTCCAATCCAAATATCAATCCCATTCACAATCCCCGGAGAGAGGTTGGTGATTTTTTGGCAGGAGTGAGGGGAGTGAGGAGTGAGAACGACAGCGGATGGCCCAAGAGAAGGCGTGACGCGGACGGGAAGTATCCTGAACTCGAGGAGATCATCGGCATCTGGCCGAATAAGAAGATCGACGAAGGAAAGGCGAAGGGTGCTTGGATCAACAACGTGATCAGGGAACAGCTTAATCCAAGCCGTGTCCTGAAACGCGCAAGGGCGTGGTGCAGTTACTGGGAGGAGGAACGACCAAAATTCATTCCGTACCTGGGCAAGTGGCTTGCGGAAGCGGGATGGGAAGAAGACCCGCCTGAAACAACATTCGAACGGAACTACAGATACGAAACAAGGATGGGCCTAAACAAACCCCGCCCTCACGCGTGCGATGATCCCGAGAGCCCGGATTAGGCTCCTGCCATGCAATCGAGCGCAACATTTCTGGGAAGATTTTGCACCTCATCGGCACTGGGCGGAAATCATCTCCGCCAAAAGGTACGCGAGAAAGCCTTTGCTGTATTGTCTTTCTTGCTGCCGTCGCTATCAAATCCCCAACGCTACCCCAAACTGAAACGGTGCCATGCGGATTTGCGGGTTTGGAAAATGAAGCGGCGAGAGGTATCGCAATGCCGCGTCTGCCTGCACAGAGAGCAGGCCCCGATTGATTTCGCATTGTCGTCTGGCGTTTCGGTGCGCGCGCTTTCGCGGCGATACAAGGTCAGTATCGACAGCCTGTATCGCCATGCGAAGCGACACCTACCGCCGCAACTGCGCGCCCGATTGATTGCTGGGCCAAGCGTTGAAGGCGTGGACCTTGATCGGCTGCGAGAGAACGAAAGCCAATCGTTGCTCATGAACCTGATCGGCCTGCGTAATCGCTTGCTATCAGGGTTGGGTGCCGCCGAAGAATGCGGAGACAGCGGCATGGTCGCCCGCGTCGCCAATCAACTCCACCGCAACCTTGAGATAACCGGAACCCTGCTCGGCGATCTTGCCACCGGCAGCACGACTATCAACAACGTCGTTGTTCTCCCGGCATACATCGAGATGCGCGTGGCGCTGGTCAAAGCCCTCGCACCATACCCCGACGCAAGGCGCGCGGTTGCCAGCGTCCTGCACCGCATCGAAAGCAAAGCGGCAGATGCGATCAAGGTCAACGCAGAGCGGGGCTTCGCCCATGCTAGCCACTGACCTCTCCCGCGCCCTTGATCCGGTGCTATTCGCGTTGGACTGCGGATTGACCCCCGATCCGTGGCAGTCGGACCTGCTTCAATCGCGTCCAGCGCGTTCCCTACTGCTGTGCGCCCGCCAATCGGGGAAATCCACCGTAACCGCGCTCTTGGCTCTCTGGACCGCGATATACGAGTGCCCGGCGTTGGTTTTGCTTCTCTCGCCCTCGCAACGCCAAAGCGGAGAATTGTTTAGGGCGGTGCTTTCCTTCCATTCGAAGTTGGAGGGTGCGCCGCAACTTTCATCCGAAAGCGCGTTGCGGGCAGAGTTTTCCAACGGCTCGCGCTTGGTGGCGCTCCCCGGAACGGAACGAACTGTCCGCGGATATGCCGCTGTCGATCTGCTCGTGATTGATGAAAGTGCGAGGGTGGATAACGAGCTATTAGTTGCTGTGCGGCCTATGCTCGCTACGCGAACTTCCGGACGCCTCATCGCCCTGACAACTCCCGCAGGCAAGCGCGGTTGGTTCTACGAAGCATGGACGAAGGGAGAAGCGTGGCATCGGGTGAAGGTCAAGGCGTCCGATTGCCCGCGCATCAGCAAGGAGTTTCTCGCTGAAGAGTTTCGCGAATTGGGCGCAGCGCGTTTTTCGGAAGAATACGAATTGGAGTTTAGAGACGACATGGAGGCGGTGTTCGCGGTCGCAGTGATCGAAAAAGCCTTTACGCGGGAGGTAAGAGCACTGTGGCAGTAACGAGCAGCAAGGTCGTGGAACGCGGGCTTCGGGTTTTCTCGGAGAGCAGTTTCGCGCTTGCCGCCGACTTGGGGCAATCGAATGATCCGACCGCAATCTGCGTCATGGAACACGTCCGATCGTGGGAGGTGACTTGGAAGGGCAGGGAGAAGGCAGCCGGCGAAACGTTCGATGTGCGCTATCTCCAAAGGCTTCCGCTCGGCATGAGCTACGTGGAGCAGGTTCATGAGGTCGCGCGCCTTCTGGGACGCCCACCGCTCAGTCTAGGTTGCGAGCTGGCGATTGACGAAACAGGCGTTGGTCGCCCGGTCGGCGACATCTTCAATAACGCCGGCCTCAAACCCACCCGCATAACGATTACGGGCGGCGATAGCCAAAGCGCGAAGGGACCGCGCCGCTGGCATGTTCCGAAAGGCATTCTGATAAGTGCGCTGGACGCCCGTCTGCACACCGGCGAACTCCGCTTCGCATCTGAACTCGCGGAAGCGGGTGCGATGGCCGAGGAACTGAAAGACTTCCGGCGAAACGTCAGCGCCGCCGGTCGTTATTCTTACGATGCCCGCGTTGGCAAGCACGACGATCTTGTCCTCGCAGTTGCTCTCGCGCTTTGGGTGTTTACCGGAAAACCAAAATATCAAACGCCAGTTACCGGCACCTGCTCGTTTGTCGGAAAGGAGAAGTGAGATGGAACAAATAACATGGAGGCATTCATGAGCACGAGATACACGGAAATTACGAGGAGCCTGCGAGGCCGCTGGAAACCATCTTGGTCTGGGAGCGGTTCCTTCAGTCAACTGCGGATAGCATTCGATGAGTCGCTCAATGCGGTGGGGAAGCTGTGCGACGAGGCTGCAAGCGTGACGTCGCTCGGCAAATATTCCCCAGATGGATTGAACGACGAAATCAGAAGGCTCGCGAAAGGCGATGCCATTCCCGTTCTTCGCCGTGCCGCTCGGGCGGTTGAGAAGGCGCAATCGGCAACGCGCGCCAAGCGCGACACGCTAGCGCTTCCGGCAATCGACCCCGCCGATGCCGCTGGCGGAGCTTTACGAACGGAAATGCGGGCATGGCTGAGATCGCTACCCCGTGCGGAAGCTTTGGCCACTTTGCTGCACGACAATGTCGATCAGCGCCTTCTACAAGCCGCGCTCGAGGTTCCACCAGCAATGGCAGGGCTGACGGATGACACCCGCGGCCATGTCGTTCAGCGTATCCTTGAGCAACAGCATGGACCGGAACTGGCACACGTGAATGAACTGGACGAGGCGGCAGAACTGACGAATGCGGCCATTGGTGTGGCGCTTTTTCAGCTTCAGCGAGAGACGGGCTTTAGCGAAAGCAATGCAGCGGGCTTTGACGCATGGATGGAGGCGGCGTCGGCCGACGTCGATCGTGAAATTGCTCTGGAGGAGGGCAGTCTAGAGTCTGAGATTGTTGCCGAGACCCAATCGGAGCAACGGGATTTCCGAAAGGAAATTGAAGCGATTGTTGATGAAGCATTCGCCCGTGCGCTTCCGGGTATGTTTCCTGAACATCCGGTGAATGGAAATTCGCTTGGTTGAGAGGTACAATCACAGCGCTTAAACGGAGGACCCACCGATGGCGGACAAGCAAGAAGCAAATCGAAGCCGACTTGTACGGTTCTCGACCTTAGCAGGTGGGGCAATGTTGCTCTTTTCGGCCATCATCCAGAATTTCTGGTATGACCGTCTCACTAGTCGAGCTAATGAGCTTGCCGAGGCGATGCGTGATAGACAATTAATCGACAAGAGCGGGCTCATATATCAAGCAGATTTCTTTATCTTGTCTTCCCCATTGGAACGAAACGCAAACCGCGACCAATTAGCTAAACAAACTCTTCAGCTGTTTGCAAAAAAACTCTTTCAGAGCGAGTTAGTAGCAGTCTCCGCCGCGAGTGGCTTCGATCAACAGCAGAAGAGCAGCTATCTTTCGTCTTTAAAGTTACGGGCTGCAAACGTGCACGGCGACCAGAGCGCGTCAGACTATATGCAATTCATAGACGCAAACGGGGCACAGTTTTCATTTATGTTGAACAAAGAGTGGCGGGACTTGGTTCCAGAGAGGGCGCGGGCGCGGTGGACGTTCTTGGTCCTCTATGTAGCTGGCGCTCTTATGGTGCTGATAGAGCCATTTCAAGATTGGCGAAATAATGGAGCCAAACCGAACTCGGTTGCAAGGTACAAATTCAATACGCGAACGACGGCTTGACTATTATAGAAACTGCAAAATCAATCGGACCGGCTTCGACAATGGTGTTTGGGGTGCGGAAGGTAGCGGGACGGCAACTAACGTGCGCCGATTGGTCTAGCCGACTAATTCGTATGCCGCGCTCTGATACTCCTACACACATGTGGATGCCCGAGCAAAAACTGGAACGTCGTTCCCACACCCCGATAAACGATTTCAATGTACGATCGTTTTCAATTTGGCGATATCGTCTGTGAGCCTTTCCAATGTCGAGAGCGCGTCCAGACCTGGTGGTGTGGTCGTCGTAGCACTGTCCGCATCGGCCCACGCCTTGCTTGCCACTGAGTCCAACATAATGGTCAACAGGGCCTTTTTCTGTTCATCGCTGCCGGCTGCGTCCACTTCTTGCTTGAAACTTTGATAAAGCTCCATCACACGCTGTTTATGATTGTATTCTTCGAATAATTTTCGATAAAGGCGCAGCGATGCAAATCCAAATGTGCTGATCGTCGCCAATGGGACGACTATCAAAAGGCGCACTGCGAGCATTTTGAAGTCGATCTGAAAATGCGAGTCTTCCATTTTGTGCAGCAGTTTAAATGACTCCCACACGATGTAGGCCAGCGGAACAAGGAACATTGTATAGAAGGTTATCGTGGCGACGACGCTTGAGGGATTGTACCCAAACAAACGGCGAATACGGTTCCTCCACCCACTTCCGACAACTGCTCCTGGCTTTCCCGCAAATGACGTGGGGGCATATCGCGATTTAGCATCGTAATAGGTCGATGATAGCCCGGCTGCTCCCGCACTAGGTAGAAGTGAAAGTATTTTGTCCTGAAGAGTTTTGTGAAGGATGTCGAACTTCTTGTCCAACTCAAGAGTCCACGTTTGACCTTCCGTCTCATATTTCGCTTTGAACGCATCAAATCCAGAGGCAGCATCATCACGCCGCCTTGAAGTGTCTGCCAGCACTTCAGCGATATGTGTGTGTAGTTCATCGATCTGATCTTGAATGCTCTTGGTGTCGCCAGATGTCTCTAGGAGCGCGCGACGAAGGACCATAATCTGGCCGTTCGCATCCTCGATCTCGGTAATTTTTGCCTGAAGTGCGAGTTGCCGTTGGGCAAGCGCGTCATATTGCAACTGTGTGTCAGTATGCAGATTGACAAAAGCGGTGTTCGTGTCGCTGATTTCCTGTACGGATTGTTTCGCTGCGGCGGCGTCATTTTCAGCTTCGGACTTAGCGGCGGATAAATCCGTTAGGATATTTTGCAGAGATGTTTTCTGCTCTTCGAGCGATGATATGCTCGTCGCAATGGTACCATGCTCGTTAGTAAGCTTTTCGGACAATGCTGCGGCGGAAGATTGTAACCTTTCAATTTCGACCTTTGAATTGGTTGCATTGACTGCATCGGCGGCTACGGATTGTTGAGTGGCTTCAACCGCACCTTTTATCGTTGCTGCGCCTGTTTTCAAATTGTCGATCTCAGACAGCGTGTCGTTGGCTTTTTGCGCGATTGCGTCTACTGCGTCTTTTCTGGCCTGCACTTCACCTTGTGTTGCAGCGACGCTATCCCTAACGGCGATGACGTTGGCGCTAGCCGTTTTGACGGCTTCAATGTGTTCCCGAACGAATGTTGTTGCAGTAGCTAGGAGATTGTCGAATTCTGATTGTTTTGCTCTTAATCCCTGAAGCAGAGCGGCCGCTTCACTTGAGATTGTGGTCGCCGAAGCACCCTGCAAGTCCTCAGGGTTTGCGTTTGCACTTGGAGTGTCCTCGGACATGTGCTGACCTACGTTCCCGCCTTACTGATAGATTGCTCCGCCATGCAGCCCGAGCGCCGGCCATTGTGAACAAGCACGTTAGGACATCTCGTGAGATAGTACTAGCGTCACCGCGCTTGAAACTTGTTCCTCCCGTAGGGCTAGCGAGAAGCCCCTGCGCGCTTACGCTGTTGTCCCCCGATCCGAGCGACGATTTGCGCGAAGATGGCTTTGGAGTCTGCCTCTATGGCATTCGCGATGCGGATAAGCTCCAGCACGTCCACTCGCCGTTGGCCTTTCTCGTAATTCGAGACGAACGACTGCGGTTTGGAAAGCCGTCTCGCAACCTCTGTCTGGCTAAGTCCACTCCGCTTCCGGGCCTCCGCTAGGATGACCCCTACTGCCTTCTGATCTCTGACCCACACAGCCCTTTGGCTCCCGCATTGCTCAGCGGGCAATCCAAATAGATCGAAAAATCCGATATCGAAAAATCGGATATCGGTTGATAAGCTCCCTGAGCGATACCGAATTCGGAGGGGAGACGGCGATGAGACATATTGTACTGGTTGGCTGCTTGACGGCTATGCTAGTCGAGTCCGCAGTGGCGGCGGCTGATTTTGTTCCTCCGCCAATGCCCGCGGGTTACAATGATCCCGGTCCGGAGCTGCCGGATTTGTTACCTCAGATTGCCGCTGCTCTGAGATCAAACCTCAACGATCCATATTCCGTCCGGGATTTTTCCCTTTGCCAGTCTCACATCATGCCAGCGCAAGCGCCGGGAGGACCGGAGGACTCATGGCAGCCGTCGGTGCGCGTGCAGCTGTTTCAGTTAAATGCAAAGAACGAGTTCGGCGGCTACGCTGGAAAGCAAGATGGGATTGCTACATTCCAAAAGGGAAAGCTGCAACGCATACGAACATATTCCACCATCGATGGCGCCACCGACATGGAGCAGCATGCCATTGCGTGGCGTGAACCGTGCCACCCCATCCCAGATGCGGAGATCCAAAAGCTGATTTCAGAGGTTCGCTAGGCAGCACGCTGTAATCGGTGGGCGAGCTGATCGACTTCAGGAAGGCTGACGAATTGATTGCGGCAGCGAGCGATGAATTGGCGGCCTGACAGAAACTGCCGCGCGCGTACCTTTCTCGGCGCGTGCTGCAGGGGGCCGGATGGCATCCGACACCCGGCCCCATTTCACCTAATAAATGTGGAAATAAGGGATTGGGCGGTGTATGAAAACTGTACGTTGACAGGGATAACTGGGCGCCAACGCAAAAATGGTCGATCTCGCGAAGTTGGTTGCGAACCCCATAATGATCATGGCGAGTTATGCCCTAACTGCACTTGCGTTGATTGTCGCAATTTACTCCTACGTCAGAACCAGACGTATTTCGCGATTGATATACAATAGAGAAAGCGTGCATCGCTTTGGACAGAAATCTACCAAGTTTCTTTCTGAAACGGCGCCTCAATGCGTTACCACGCGAGTATTTTATGCGGATGGAAATAGTGAGAGGGAATTCGAGGGCGCGCGCATCGATGAAATCAATGTTGCGAACCGCGGAACGGAGGTCATTCTCGGCGCCAATATCATCGAGGCCGACCCGCTCAGGATTAAGTCACCATCGGGGTCGATAATTGACTACGCAATTCTTGGTCGTTCAAATCCTGCAAATGGAGTGCAGGTAGCACGGAAAGATGGTGGAGATAGCGAGCTCGGCGTGTCATTTGAATTCCTAAATCCCGGTGATGGGTTTGCAATCAGAATTCTACATTCCTCATCGAAGCTCATTGATCTTTTCGGCGGGGTAATAGGCGTTGAGATGAGAGATGCCAGTAAGGACTTAGGAGTCGGTGGTCGCATAGGGGTGCTGTCTGCACTTACGCTCCTACTCGGGACTGTCGGATGGGGAGTGATCGGAGCATTTTATGTTTTCGGGTGGCGAATATATTCTCAAAAATATGCTGAGGTTGCGTCGGCATTCTGCGTGGTCGGAATAGGCGGAATGTATTTTGGTTTGTTTTGGCTGATACTTTCCAATCGCCATATCAGAAACCGATTTCTGTCGAGTTCACGTCGGATGATGCGCCTTTTCCCGTTCAGACGGCCCGAAGAATAAGAATGACCCGCACCAACTCTCGAAGCAGGGGGCGTTTATTGATAGGGCATGGGGTGAATGTGGCCGAAGCCCGCAATTTTGACTGCCCCGAGACGGGGGGTGCAGTGAACCTCGCTGCGCGGTAGGCCGATGTTTCCAGCAGCGGCTCGCGGTGTGCAGGGAGCAGCAAAAAGTTGACGCTCAAATCGCGTCTAGGGTCCCTGAGGAAGCTAAATTGGCGACGGCGGAAGCAAAAAGGCGTGCAGCGGTGGTGAGGTCTCATAACTGGGCGGTATCATGGGCGGGAAGAATGGGTGGCTGGGTCCCCGTAGCAGTCGATAACGATTTGCGCAGAGGGCAATTGTCGCGCGGCTCTCCCAACTTGCAGCAACGCGATTGCAGGCAGCGATGATTGCCGTGGGGGCATTCCCCGCCCTTCCGCCCAACGTTAGTCCTGAGCCGTCCTAGCAGGTTGAGGGAGGGACTGAGTGGCATTCGCGCCTCGACCCCACTTTGTGGCGCGTTAGAAGTTGAGGCGCGTGCTACAGTCACGGTATGTCCGGCCCACCTGAAGGCTTCAAATATGATTTTGCCATTTCCTTTTTGAAGGAAGACGAGTCTTTGGCGCTGCGTATCAGCGACCTGCTTCAGGCTAGGATGCGCACATTCGTATTCTCCGAACAGCAAAAAGCCCTCGCCGGACGAGACGGTGAGGAAGCGTTTTCGAGTGTCTTTGGTTCTGAAAGCCGCGTGATAGTAATTTTGTATCGCGAGGAGTGGGGCAAAACGACCTGGACGCGCATAGAGGAAACGGCGATCCGGGGCCGAGCCTATGACGAAGGCTATGATTTTACGTTGCTCGTAAATTTGGAAACAAGCGCCGTGCCTCCACGCTGGTTTCCCAGAACGCGCATCTGGGCCAATCTTGGACGCTATGGAGAAGCGGGACTTGCCAGTGTAATCGAGCAGTTGGTTCAGGAGCGTGGCGGCAATGCTACGCCCGAAACGCTCGGTCAACGCGCGGCTCGCCTCGCTCGCGAGGTAGAACTTCAGATAGCGCAGGATAAATTTAAGGAAGGTTTTGATGGGAGCGGTGCGCGACGCGCGCTAGCTGAAGTGCAAGAGATCAGCGATCAATTAGAGTCGTGGGCGACCGCCGAAAAATCAGTTCCGCTCAAAGTGTTCCGCGCCGGCAGAGGTGTGCTTTTGGCGCATGAACGCGGTTATAACAAGCCACCGATCTGTATGACAGTCCTGTGGAGCGGACCATATAACAATGTCATCGGCGAAGCCAGATTGGTAGTGACGCTGTATGAGGGCATTCCAACATGGCCAGGTTTCAACGTCTGGCAGGAACCTCGCGTAGTTGGCACGCTCAAATTCGCCTGCGACCTAGATGCATCGGACAATATCGTCTGGATGGAAGCCAAAGGAAAGCCGGAGATGACAGCGTTGGTTCTGATGGAATATATCGCAAAGACATTTATGGACGGCATCGAGAGTCGCGGACGCGTTAAACACTAATGACTAAAGTTACCGACGGTCACCAGCTTGAGAAATTAGTAGCCTATGTGGAACAGACGCTTATTCCCAAAGGTTTTAGGGTCGAATTGAACCGGATACAGTACGACTCTGCGGGCACTGCGATGGCTGAATTTGACATCGAGGTTCGTGGCAAGGTTGGCACGGGCGAAATTGCTTGGCTAATTGAATGTCGTGATCGACCCTCCGATGGGGCAGCACCGGGAAGCTGGATCGAGCAGCTCGTCGGCAGGAGGGATCGCTTCCAATTCAACAAAGTCACCGCTGTTTCCACCACGGGTTTCTCACCTGCCGCAAGACAATACGCGGCCGAAAGCGGTATCGATCTGCGCGAAGTGAAGTCAATTGACCCGAAGGAATTCTCGTGGCTCGACATGGAGTACATGACTTTTCGGGAACGCGTACATAACTTGAAGAACGCAACGATCAATATTGTCGGCGGTCAGCCCGGGGAAGCTGTCGCTGAATTTATTCGGATAGTTCGATCGAGCAACTATGACACTCCTTTTTTAGTCAACTCGACGGGCGCGACGACTACCGTTATGGGCGTGTTTTTTCATACGACTCAGCAAATCGAAAGTCTTTGGGATCAAATGCTTCCCAATGGGGAGCCAAAACCAGTGGATATAACGGCGGCGTTCCGAGAAGAAGATCATTTGTCAGTGATCACCTCTCATGGAAATGTCGCAGTCGGATCAATCAGATTAGTTGGTGAATTGTTCATTCGGGAAAAGTTGGTCGCCCCCGAAACGTTCAAATACCAACAGGCTGCAACAGGGAGCACGATCTCTGAAATAGTGACCTTTCCCACCGAGCTAAACAACAAGCCGGTCGCGATTGAAATTCACAAGATTGCGGGCGAGGAATACATGAACGTGTTGCTCAGGGTTAAGGACGAATAAGAACGGCCCGCGCCAACTCCCAGCAATTCAGGCAGACAGCGTTGATTGATATGCGGGCATTCGCATTCCCTCCCGCACGCAACGGTATTCCTGAGCCTTTCTAGCGCATTGGGTATCGGCGACTCTGTTTGGCGAGGAGCGCCTCACCAACTGGGTTAGCGTTTCAGTAGTGCCCTAATTTGAATTATCCCCAGTTTCGATCCGATAAAGGATGCGCCCGAGCAGTGTGTCGGGGACATAGCAATATGGGTTAGCCTCGATCTCGAAGTCTGCGGCGAGGCAGCGATTGTCAGAAAGGTGCCAAGCGTATCCATGGGCGGCCATGCAGGTCTGGATGTATTTCCCAACGTGATATTCATGTCGGACACTCCGAGCCGCGCCTTGCTCAACCCGCAGGCTCGCGTGCAGGCAGGGTTCTTCGATCCTGCCCATGCCATTGCGCCTTCCTCGCGCAGCGCCATTCCTGAGCCGTCTCAGCGGGTTGGCGAGCGGCATGGGAAGCGATGGGGGTAGAAAAGAAGAAAAATTCGATCCTATTGAAATTATTCAGATATTTCGCCGTATTGGCGGACAGGGAGGGATTCGAACCCCCGATACAGTTGCCCGTATGCCGCATTTCGAGTGCGGTGCTTTCAACCGCTCAGCCACCTGTCCGTCTAGAAAATCAGATACTTAACACGGGTCGGAAGTGCAAGTCGGATCAAATTGCCACCGGATTGCCACCGGCCGCAGTGCCGGTTCGTTCGCGCCCGTTCCTATTTTGGCAATAGCTTTTGTTCTCGCTCTTTTTTGCTACCTGACTGCGGCCGCGATCGCGAAAGGCTGGCGTTATTTCCAGTTCAGACTGAACACCACTCCATTGTCGTCAGCACCACCGTAGGCAGCGGCGCCGTAAAGCTTGCCCAGCCTTTTGGCCAGTTTGCTGACGGAAGTCGAACCATCGGTCCCGGTAAACCTGTGCAAGACCGTTTCGGTCCCGCTAACAATATCAACTTGGTAGATAGTGCCATAGTTATTGGCATCGCCGCCAGAGCTAGTCGCGCCATACAGCGTACCTTTTAGGCGAAGGATATCGCCTTGGGGGCTTGCGCCATCGGCCCCGCCGGCAAAGCTGTAGAGTGTAGTCAAGGTTTCGGCCGGCGCCAGGCTGAAGACGGTGCCGACACCGTTCGCTCCGCCATTCTCGGCCGTGCCGTAGAGAGTGCCTGACTTGTCGCGCTCGAGCCCGCCGACTGGATTGGCCCCGTCGTTTCCACCGGTGAAGCTGTAGAGGGTGGTGAAACGTCCGCCAGACTGGATTTCGAACACGGTGCCATTGTTGTTGCTCCCGCCATCTTCGGTCGTGCCGTAAATGTTGCCGGCGCGGTCCTGAATCAGGCTGCATTCCGGATTCGCCCCGTCGGTGCTGGCGAAGGTATGCAGCACTTTGAACTTTCCACCACCTGTGTATTCGAAAACGTCGCCCTGATTGTTGGGCCCCCCATCGGTGGTGATCCCGTAAACGTTGCCCGCAGTATCGCGGAGCAGCTGCCCGACCGGCTGGCTACCGTCGGTGAAATCGAATTTGTGCAGCACTTTGTATTCGCCGCCCGCACTATATTCCCAGATAGTGCCGCAGCCGCCATCGCAATTGATGCTGCCCCCGCCGCCGTTGGTCGTGCCGTAAATATTCCAGGACGTATCGATCGCTGGCTGCGATCTGGGGAACGCACCATCGTTTCCTTTACCGAAGGAGCGGACGATCGTCTCGGTCCCATCCGGCGCAATTTTGAATAGCGTGCCGAGGCTGTAAGCGCCGCCGACATAGGTGACGCCATAAATGTCGCCCGCGCTATCGAAGGTCACGCCAACCAGGGGATAAGCACCGTCGCCAGGGGCACCGGTGAAATCGTGAATCACGGTGAAGCCCTGCTTTGCCCAGGCGGCCGAAGCGAAAACGGCTAACGCCACGGCGGAGCCGAGCAGCACGCCGCGGAACAGCGCACAATTCGAAAGCATCGGGTCAACTCCTTGAGACTATGAACACATGGATTGCAGTAGCCACGATTGGGCCGCGGATGCAACGGCCAAACCCGCGCGGAACTTTAATTGGACCATTCTAGGTAGCCCACTGATTCGGCTGCCTACCAACAGTTCGAATGGCGTAAGCGGATCGTGATTCAGCGTATTGATGAGCACGCGTCCGGCCTGCAACTGCGGCATGTTCAAACTATCCGATCATTTGATGGTCATATCGCGAAAGGAACTGTCATGCCCACAATCCTGATCATTATCGTTCTGCTGATCTTGTTCGGCGGTTTTGGCGGAGGTTATTACGGATATTCGCACTACGGTATGGGCGGCGGGATTGGCATACTGGGCGTGGTCGTGCTGTTGTCGTCAAGTGCAGGGACTTGCTACGTTTTTCGTCGAGTGCGATGCGTTGACATCGTAGTACTTGCGCGTTGTGGCAAACAAACGCAGCTTGGAATAGATCAAGGCGACCTGATCGACACGGGCGTCTGCGAACTTAAGTGAGCGCTGAGAGCGATAAGGGACAGGAGTGAACCCATGACTGCAGCGGGCCCATGTTCCTGTCCCATACTCACGATCAACGGATAGGTGTCGCGAGATAAGCATGAATATCGCCTGAGTTCGTCAGGCCAAGGCCCGTGATGGCCCCCTTCTTGTCGATGGAGCAACCCGTCAGGAGGTAGAGGGGCGAGTTCTGCGCCAGCTTGTTGAGATCATGGATCCTGCCACCTTTCCATATGACGGCACGCGTATTGAAGTTCGAATCGATAGAGAGGCCGAGAATGACGCCGTTGTCGTTGATTGAAATCGCCACACTGTCCACGTCTCCCGAGAGCGTGCCGAGGTCGCTCATGGCGTCGTTCTGCCAGAGGAAGGCGTGAAACGTCGTATCGCCGGCAAGATCGGAAACGCCAACCACCTGGCTGTTGTTGTTGATGGCCCAGGCGATGTTTCCCATAGCTGCTCCCGTCTTACCGCCGAGATTACCGAGGTCAGTGGCCACGCCGTTCTGCCAGAGCAGTGCATGACGCGCCTGAATCGCCAGCCCGGTATTCTGGTTAAAGGCCGCGCATTTGCCGGAGGCGCCAACGACATCGTTGTAATCGTTGATGCCCATGGCGATGCCGTCCTTGTCCTTGCCCACGGTCGGAAGCGCCTGCACGCTGCCGCCCGTCCAGACTGCAGGTTCAAACTGCAGGACCTGCGGTGCGGGGCACGACGTATCGGGTGTTGACGTCTCAGCGTATCCGGCCGTCACGCCGCTCGAATTGTTCCTGAGCGCGGTGCCATTGTTTCCTCCCAATGTAGGAAGCGCGCTCATGGTGCCTGACTGCCAGACAAACGGCAGACACTCCATGTGCGTGCCGAAGCCGCAGAAATCCTCCCCATTCGGGTCGGAGTACTGGTTTTCTGCGGCGCCCGATGCGACCGTGTTGGCATTCACCCCACCGGCGAAGCTGTTTGGCCCGCCCAGCGTACCCAGATCGGTCGCCTGGCCACTCGACCAAAGCACAGCGTGCTGCGTTCCATCGGCCAGGGTCGCGCCGCCGGCCACGACGCCGGACTTATTAGTGGCGAAAGGCTGGCTGAAAGTCCCGCCCAGTGTGCCGAGATCGGTGACCGTATAGCCGGCATCGCCGGCATTCGCGCTGAGCGGCAGGATGACCGATAGAGCAATCACGCCGGCTGCGGATTTGACGGAATTCATTTTGCCTCCTTTGGGGACAAGCCCCTTTCATGTTCTTTCCCTTAAAGGCGCAGACAGCCCGTGAAAACGATCAGAAATTTTATTGCTTATTGGGCCGGCAAGCGTTTGACGGTATGATTTTCGTCCGTCCAACCTTCGGGTGCGTGCCATGGGGGGAGTGACACAGCCGCAATTGGCGCCACGGGCGGATGCATCGGGGCTTTTGAAAGCGTGGAGCGCAGGCGACGAGCTCGCCCTTAAGAAGCTGACCCCGATCGTCTATCGCGAGCTTCGCCGGATCGCCGGCCGATACATGCGCGGCGAGCGCGCGGCTCACAGCTTGCAGACGACGGCACTCGTAAACGAAGCGTGGATGCGTCTGGCCGATCTTAAAAGCATGCGCTGGCAGGACCGCGCCCACTTTTTCGCGATGTCGGCCCAAATGATGCGGCGGATTCTCGTTGACCACGCGCGGCGGCGGAACCTCAAACGGGGAGCCGGAATCAAGCACGTTCCGCTCGAGGAAGCGGCCGCAGTCGGCGGCAGCCGTGACGAGGACTTTGTAGCGCTCGACGGTGCTCTGAATGCCCTTTCCCGTATCGATCCCCGTAAGGCTCGGGTGGTGGAGTTGCGTTTCTTCGGGGGCTTACGCAACGAAGAAGTCGCAGAAGTGCTGAGGGTCTCGCCCGTCACTGTCGCTCGCGACTGGAACTCGGCCAAGGCGTGGCTTTATCGCGAAATGAGCGGCTGATGGACGCGGGACGGTGGAAGCGGATCGACGATCTGCTGCAATCGGCGCTCGGGATGCCGCTCGAGCGTCGCGACGATTTCGTGCACCGCGCCTGTTTGGGCGATGCGCTGCTTGAAGTCGAAGTTAAAACCCTTCTTTCCTCCCATCGCGACGCCGGAAGCTTCCTCGATCGGCCTGCGATCGAAGTGGCGGCACTGTCCGAAGTCGCAAATCCGGATTCGAAGCTGCCCGAGGGCGAAATCATCTCACATTACCGAATTGTCTCCGCGCTCGACAGCGGGGCCATGGGCCAGGTTTACGAAGCCGTCGACCTCAATCTCGGCCGGCACGTGGCGTTGAAATTTTTACCTGACCGGCTCGCGGGCGACGCGGCCTCGGTCAAGCGGTTGCGCCGCGAGGCGCGCGCGTCATCGGCGCTCAATCATCCCAACATCTGCACGATCTACGATATCGATGACGGTTTGGGTCCGCCTTTCATCGTGATGGAGCTCCTGGACGGCACTACCCTGAAACAATGCATTTCCGGTCATCCGATGGAGACAAGGCAGATTCTGTCATTGGGAATCGACATTGCCGACGCGCTCGATGCCGCGCATTCAGAGGGTATCCTGCATCGGGACATCAAACCCGCGAACATTTTCGTTACGCGACGCGGACACGCAAAAATTCTCGATTTTGGACTGGCCATGGTCGTAGTCGAAAGCGGCGTTCATCGCGCCTCTGAGCCAACTGATGATGGGATCGCGGCTGGAACTGTTTCTTACATGTCGCCCGAACAGATACGAGGAGAAGATTTGGACGCGCGCACGGATTTGTTTTCGCTTGGCATCGTGCTTTACGAGATGGCGACCGGCGTGTTGCCGTTTCGCGGACGAAGCACGGGCGAAATCTTCGACGCGATCCTGCGCGCAACACCCGTTTCCGTTGCGCATCTGAATCCCGACTTGCCCGCCGGACTGGAGCACATCATCGCAAAGCTGCTTCAAAGGGATCGTGAACGCCGCTTCCGCGGCGCCGCCGAACTCAAGGCCGATCTCGAGCGGCTAAAGCAGGATCTGGAAATCGGAAACAGACGCGTTCTGGCGGGTGGGCTTAGAAGACGCGCGCGGCCGATCGCTTTTGGTCTTTCCGCGATCGCATTGTCTGCGGTCGGCTATTTCGTCCTCCATCGCACGCCAGCGTTGACCGACAAGGACACGATCGTGCTTGCTGACTTCACCAACGCGACCGGCGATCCCGTCTTTGACGACACGCTTCGGCAGGGCCTTTCCGTGGAACTGGCCCAGTCGCCTTTTTTGAGCCTCATCAGTGACGATCGTGTCCGGCAAACGCTTGGACTGATGGGTAAACCCGCCGATACGCGCGTGACGCGGCGGCTTGGCCTCGAGATTTGCGAGCGGACGGATGGCGCAGCGACGCTTAGCGGTTCCATTGCGCGCCTTGGAACAGGCTACGTCCTGGGGCTCCGTGCCGAAAACTGTCACACACGAGCTTTGTTCGACGAAGAGCAGGCGCAAGCGACAAACAAGGAGGATGTGCTGAGCGCGCTGGACACGATGGCGCGCCGATTTAGAGACCGGGCGGGCGAAACGCGCGAGTCGCTCAGCCAGCACGACATGACGCTCGCAATGGCGACGACACCGTCGCTCGATGCGCTCAAGGCCTACAGCATGGGATGGAAAGTCTCTGGCGAAAATGGCGACCAGGCAGCATTGCCCTTTTTTCAGCGCGCGGTGGAACTCGATCCCCAGTTTGCGTCCGCGTATGCCTCGCTCGCACTCATGTATAGCGTCGATGGTGAAACCAGCCGGGCGGTCGATTTTGCTGACGAGGCGGATAGACTGCGTAACCGTATGAGCGACAACGAGAGATTTTTCATTACCGCCTTCCACGATGCGCGGGGAACCGGAAACGAAGAGAAGGCACAGCGAGAAGCTGAAGCGTGGGCGCTGGCCTATCCCCGCGAACCGCTTCCTCACGATATGTTGGCAGGAATGATCTATCCGGCTCTCGGACGATTCGACAGGGCGATCGAAGAAGGGAAGCAAGCCATCCGTCGCGAGCCGGATTCCAATACCGGATATATTCTTCTCGCCTACGCCGATCTCTATGCTGGCCGGTTGGCGGAGGCGCTGGCCACAATCCGGGCGGCTTCGGCCCGAAAGATTCAGGACACTCGATTTTTTGTAGTGCAATATGACGTCGCTTTCCTGAAAGGCGATCGCGGCGAAATGAATCGTGGCGGTGCCTTGGGACATCAGGACCCTTACGCGGATGATTGGATTTCCAGTTCGGAAGCCTGTGTGCTTGCGCATGACGGACGTCTGACGGACGCCATCGTCAGATTGCAGCATGCGGCGGATCTGGCGCGCTCGGTTGGCCAGTTGGAAAGAGCGGCGTCGTTCGAAATAACCGGAAGCATCTGGGAGGCGCTGTTCGGCGAAGTCAAATCGGCGCGCGCAAGTGCGGCGAAGACGGCCGCGTTCGCCAATGGTGCGGACTTTACCTATGGCGCCGCGTTTGCCCTCGCCCTATCCGGCGAATCGTCCCGTTCGCTCGAAATGGCGGACAACCTTGATCGGCGGTTTCCCGAGGATACAGCGGTCCAATTCAGCTATTTGCCCACGCTTCGCGCGATCGTTGCGCTAAACGGCGGAGATTCTTTAGTCGCGGTCGGAGTTTTACAGAAGGCCGCGCCTTATGAACTCGGGGCGCCTCGCAGCGTTCTTCACGGGTTTTACGGCGCCCTGTACCCGGTCTATGTGCGCGGCCTGGCGTATCTGGCGGCGCACAAAGGCGATTTGGCCGCAGCCGAGTTTCAGAAAATTCTTGTGAATCGCGGGACCGTCATTGCCGATCCCATCGGCGCGCTTGCCAATCTTCAATTGGGCAGAGCCTATGCGCTCTCTGGAGATGCGTCGCGCGCGAGGTCTTCTTATCGTGACTTTCTTGCCTTGTGGAAGGATGCCGATCCCGATCTCCCCGTCCTCCAGCGGGCCAAGTCGGAGTATGCAAGTCTTCACTGAGTCTGCGGATTGAATATCCGCAATTCCGGCCTCAATGGTCTGCGCGCGCCTGGTCGACGTGGCCCTGCGCGGCCGACGGGAAGGCGATTGTCCGGTATTTGACAGTCATATTATTGCGTGGCTATCTTGGTTCGGACAGGCCGCGCTCATTCTCGCATTGGTTGGGGGGCTGGGGCTCGCGACGGGGCCGGCGCGAGCGTCATTGGGGGTGCCCGTTGACGCAAACCGAATTGTACCTTGGGCAATATTCCATTCGGTGACTTTGGTCGCCGGACCAACTCATGCAAAAAATGGTGCACTGGTGGGCACCGAAACCATCAACATAATCAATGCGGCCAAACACGTACATTCGAACGGTGGTCGGCTGGGCGACTTGGCTAAACGCCTCCGGCGTGAACTTGTCGACCGTTTGCCAGTGGTCAAAAACTGGAATGTTAGGGAGAACGGTTTTTGCAGGAGTTGCGGCAACATCGCGTTCCGTTGGGATCGGAAGGGATATGCCGCGAGGCAACGGATATGGGTATCCGCCGCCAGTCACTTTATGTCTCATTTCCAGCGCTGGCGATTTTCCGATATTGGAAAGGGTCACTGTGCAAGTAATATTTCCATCGTCGGACAATTGCATGTGGCAGTCCTCGCCAGCCGGTTGCGCGACCATCCATGGACGCTGCTCTGCGCGGGCTGCATCCAATTGATCTTGCATGGTTCCGAGCTGGCGCCAGAACACATAAGCAGCAACGCCAGCGAGTACGGCAGCGAGGATGGTTCCTATTCCAGTGACAAACGTCCACCGGGCTATCTTGCGGGAGAATGGGTCATTTGGTTGCTGTGCTTTAGCGCGGTTATATGCGGCGTAGCTTGCTATAGCATCGACGAGCGTTGGCCAAAATTTGCGCTTATCCCGCTCGCCATTTTTGCGGTCCTTGCCATTCTTGCCTGTGTCTTGCTCGGCCATTTTGCAAATCAGATGCGGTCAGCACGCCTTAACGGCAGCAGTGAAAATGTCGGGGTTCATGCGGTTGTTATAGCGCCAAGAAAACTCTGCGACGTACAAGGGGAGATATTTGCGGCTGACCTTGTGGAATGTGCCCATGATACCGCGCTTGAAGATGCTCCAGAAGCCTTCGATCGTGTTGGTGTGGATCGCACCGACAACGTAATTCTTCGCGTGATGCCTGACGGCATGGTGCGGATAGTCGGGGGAGAGTTTGCGGTAGGCCGAATGCTCATCAGTAGAGAGAAGCGAGCATTTGTCGGAAACAACCTCGCGAACGAAACTACGTCTCATCGACCTCAACATATCCGATGAGTTTGCGGAATTTGGCATCGGCCATTGCAGCACGGATGCGGTGCGTCATGTAGAGCGCCGTTTCGTAGGAACCGAAACCCATTGTCCGGTAAATCTGATGCGAGGAAACACCTTTCTTGCTCGTGAGCATGGCATGGATGACGCGGAACCAGTCGCGGAGGGGCTTGTTCGTGTTCTGGAAAACCGTGCCGACGAGAACGGAGAAACGATAGCCGTGCGTGCTGCATTCCTTGCACTGCCAATGGAAGGCGCGGGTGAGTTCATAGACCTCCGCAGCGCCACAGCGAGGGCAGGAAACGCCCTCCGGCCAGCGATGCTTGGCGAGGTAGGCTTTGCAGGCTTCCTCGTCTGGAAAAGCCTTTTCCCATTGGCCGAAAGTCATTTGATGAATTCGCTTGGAGGTGCCCATGACCCGCTCCCGATCTGATGGGCAGGAGTATAGGCCGCAACAATCTAACTGTCAAGTTGCAGATAATCGCCGACGGGAAAGGGGGGGTAATTCTGCTTGCCAAAGTGTGTGTGATAACACACACTAATGGAGCAACGCCGAGGGGCGGCATATGCAGCGGTTCTATCCGGCCGTACTCGAACGCGGCGCGAAGCAGACGTTCGGCGTCTGGTTTCCGGATTTTCCGCGCTCAGTGGCAGCGGGAACGTCGCAGGAGCAGGCGATGGCGCGCGCGCAGGAAGCGCTTGCGCGCGCCGTCGAATCACTCGCCGAGCAGGAACGGCCGCTTCCGGAGCCGACCCCATTCGAAAAGATCGCCATTCCGAAGGATTGCGATTTTGTCACGTTCTTCGCTGTGGGAGTCGAGCCGCCGGATCCGTCCGATCGGGTGAACATTTATCTTTCGAAGAGCCTGATTGCGCGCGCCGACCGCCGCGCGTCGGAGCTCGGAATGAGCCGCTCGAGCTTTTTTGGCTATGCGATAAGCAATGCCATCGTCCTGCCGATCGTGGGCTTCGGGCGTCTCGCACCGATTGAATCGCGCGCGCGCTCCCTTCGCATACTGGCCCAGAAACCTGGAAGGAAGACACGGACCGCGAAAGGCTGACACGCGATATGGGGTCCCGGGCGATCGGCCGCGGGCGCTCACGGAATTGCGAATGACAGCGACGGCTGTCCTGCCTTAGTCTCCCCTTTGGGGGAATGCCCCCAGCGCCGGCCTTGACGAAGGGATTCCCATGAAACTCGCCATTCTCGCCGCCCTCTCGCTGTCGCTTGCCCTGTCGGTTTCAGCGATCGCCCAGGAGGACAAGGACAAGGGCGGCGACAAATCGCCCATGCCGTCTCCCAACGCTGCCTTCTTCAAGGCGCAGGAGAGTGTGACGCAGGGGACCGCGAACGGCGTCAGCTACAGCGCCCACGCCGGAACGTTGATCGTTCATCCCAAGGACTGGGACGATGCGGCGGAGCCCAAGGGCGACAAGAAGGACGAGCAACCGATCTCGGAGATGTTCTACGTCGCCTATTTCAAGAACGGCGCCGATCCGCTGAAGCGCCCGGTCACGTTTCTCTACAACGGCGGTCCCGGTTCTTCGACCGTATGGCTGCATATGGGCGCCTTCGGGCCGCGGCGCGTCGTTACTCCGGACGACGCGCACGCGCCGGCTGCGCCGTACAATGTGGTCGACAACAACGAGAGCCTGCTCGATGCGAGCGACCTCGTTTTTGTCGACGCGCCCGGCACAGGATTCAGCCGCATCGCCGGCAAGGATAAGGAGAAAGCGTTCTACGGGGTCGATCCCGACGCTTATGCCTTCACCCAGTTCATCAGTGAATTCCTGGCGAAATACGGGCGCTGGAATTCACCCAAATATCTGTTCGGCGAAAGCTACGGTACACCGCGATCGGCAGTGGTCGCGAACGAGCTGGCGACCGAGCGCAACATCGATCTGAACGGCATCATTCTTCTGTCGCAAATACTGAATTTCGACATGAGCGCCGACGGGCCGGAGTTCAATCCGGGTGTCGATTTGCCCTACCAGATCGCGTTGCCGACCTATGCGGCGACGGCCTGGTATCACCACAAGCTCCCGCCGAACGCACCCAAGGATTTTCCGACGCTCATTCGCAACGTCGAATCCTTCACCATGGGCGAGTACGCGCTGGCCCTTCAGCGCGGTTCAGATCTCGGTCCCAGCTGGCGCAAGGAGATCATCGCCAAGCTGCACATGTTCACCGGCCTGCCGGAGTGGTACATCAACAAGGCCAATCTGCGCATCGACGGCGGCGAATTCGAAAAGAATCTGGAAGGCGCGAACGACATCACCGTCGGCCGGCTCGACACGCGATTCACCGGCCCGACTCTCGATCCCTTGAGCAAAGAGGCCGACTACGATCCGCAATCCGCTGCGATCAGCTCCGCTTACACTTCTGCCTTCAACGACTATGTCCGCAAGGTGCTGAAGTTCGGAGACGAGCGTGACTACAAGCCGGAAATACCACTCTTCCGCTACTGGGATTTCGCCCACAGGCCGCCGGGCGTCGAGCGCGCGCTGCGCGGCAGCACCAATGTGATGCCCGACCTTGCAAATGCGATGAAATACAATCCGAACCTGAAGATTCTGCTGACCGGAGGCTATTTCGATCTCGCGACGCCCTATTACGAAGGCGTCTACGAGATGCATCATCTGCCGATCCCGGCGAACCTGCAGAAGAATATCTCCTATCACTATTATCAGTCGGGCCACATGGTATATGCGCACGAGCAGTCGCTGAAGGAGCTGCACGACGCCGTCGCGGGGTTCATCGGCGCGACCAACAACGTGCATTGATGCTGGAATCGCGGGCGCACTGGAGCCGGGGAGGCGGCCGTCCCGGCGTCTCGCGATGAATGGGAGATGAACGGCGCGGCCATAGTTCGTTCAGGAGACCTCGATCAATATCGCGTCTCTGGTCCGGTTTGCTGCAAGCCCCTCCCTGCAGGCCGGGCCGCGAATAGCGGGAGCCCGCATCGGCTAGTCCGGTGCGGGCTTCCGTATTTTCAGTATGCAGCTTTCTCCTGCGCGCGAATCTGAGGCAGTCTCTACCGGTCCATGGAGTCTTCGCGCGATGCCCGGTAGCCAGGATTATGCCGCCGATCCTCGCAACCAGTCGGTCCTCGTATGGCTTAATGGCAGGCTCGTGCCTCGCAACGACGCAAAAGTCTCGCTCTTCGATGCGGGCTTCGTTCTCGGCGACGGCGTGTGGGAAGGATTGCGCCTGCACAAGGGCGGACTTCTGTTTCTCGATGCCCATCTCGATCGTCTGTTTGCAGGCGCGCGGACCATTGCACTAGAGATCGGACTTGCGCCGGCGGAAATCGTCGCTGCGCTGCTAGCCACGCTTTCCGCCAATAGCATGCAGCATGGCGTTCACATCCGCCTCATGGTCACGCGGGGCGAGAAGACGACGCCCAATCAGGATCCGCGAAATGCTCTTGGCAGGCCGACCATCGCGATTGTCGCCGAATACAAGGAACCGGGCGCCGCAGTGCGCGCGCAGGGCCTTAGCCTCTCCACATCCACGATACGCTGCACGCCGGCCGACATGTTCGACATGCGGCTCAATTCACACAGTCGCCTCAACCTCATCATCGCGCTAAACCAGGCGATCGCCGCCGGCGCCGACGAGGCGCTGATGCTTGATCCGGACGGATTTATCTCAAGCTGCAACGCCACTAATTTCTTCTTTGTTTCCAGCGGCGAAGTGCGTACGTCGACAGGCGCCTACTGCTTCAATGGCGTCACTCGTGCCAATGTGATTGCGTTGTGCCAGCGCCACGACATTCCTCTCCGTCTCGGTGATTTCACACTGGACGACGTCTATGCGGCCGAGGAAGCGTTCGTGACCGGCACTTTCGGTGGCGTGATCCCCGTGCGCGCCATCGACGGGCGACCGCTTCCCGTCGCTCCGCCGGATGGAATGACGCGCCGGCTCGAGGAGCTCTATGAGCGCCTCAAAGACGAAGGCGCGGCAGCTTATGTCGCGCGAGCCACACAGCCGTGAGCGAGGAGCCGATCCGCATTGCGATGTGGTCGGGGCCGCGAAATATCTCGACCGCCATGATGCGCGCCTTCGAGAACCGCGAAGATACGGCAGTCATCGACGAGCCGTTTTATGCGGCATATCTGAAACTGACTGGAACCGAACATCCATTGCGCGAGAAAGTGCTTGAAGCGCACGAAAGCGACTGGCGGAAAGTTATAGACATCCTTCAAGGACCAGCGCCGGGCGATTGCCGCGTCTTCTATCAAAAGCACATGACCCATCACATGGTGCCTGACATTCCCCGCGATTGGATGGCGTCGTGCCGCAATGCCTTTCTCATACGTTCGCCGGAAGCCGTACTGGCGTCCTACAGTTCGAAACGGTCTCATTTCCGTGCGGCCGATATCGGTTTCGAAACCCAACGCGAGATGTTCGACCGCGAAACCGATCGGCTCGGCACCGCGCCGCCGGTGATCGACGCAGACGACGTGCTCCGTGATCCAAGTGGTATGCTGCACGCGCTTTGCGTGAGGCTGGGCATTCCGTTTTCCGAGCGCATGCTTCGGTGGCCTGCCGGTCCACGGCCTACCGACGGCGCCTGGGCGCCGGCCTGGTACGACGCGGTCGAAAAATCGACGGGCTTCGGGTCTCCACGCCCGCTCGCGGCTGAACCATTGCCAGACAGTCTTAAGGCGGTGGCCGACGCAAGCAGGCCGCATTACGATCGGCTTGCGCGATTCAAGCTTCGATCGGACGCCGTCCCGAACTGAGGTTCAGCCGCACCCATGCGAGAGGGTTCTCCATGATTCGCTTTGCCCGCCTTCCCGCGTTGATACTGATGCTGGCCTGCGCCCTCTGGCCGGCCGAACGTTCCCAGGCAGCTGCGACGCTCGATCCGCATGAGGGTGACTTCACGCTCCGGGATTTTCACTTCCAGTCAGGCGAGACACTCGCTTCCTTGCGCCTCCACTACACCACCCTTGGCAGACCCACTCGCGACGCCAGCGGCCGCGTCACGAACGCGGTCCTGATCCTGCACGGCACCGGTGGCGACGGGCATCAGTTCCTGAGGCCGCAATTTGCCGGCGTTCTGTTCGTGCCTGGCGGTCTGCTCGATCCGCAGCATTACTTCATCGTGCTTCCAGACGGAATCGGACACGGAAAATCATCGAAGCCCAGCGACGGCATGCATGCCAGATTTCCGCATTACGACTACGCCGACATGGTGGCGGCGCAATACGCACTGGTCACCCAAGGTCTGCGGATCAATCATTTGCGGCTCGTCATGGGCACGTCGATGGGTTGCATGCACAGTTTCATGTGGGGCGAAAACTATTCTGAGTTCGTGGACGCCCTGATGCCTCTGGCATGTCTGCCGGTGGAGATTGCCGGACGCAATCGTGTGTGGCGGGCAATGATCATCGACGCGATCAAGAACGATCCGGCGTGGGCTGGCGGCGAATACAAATCCCCGCCCCCTGAAGCAATGCGCACTACGATCGATCTGCTCCTTATCGCCGGAAGCGCGCCCTTGCAGATGCAGAAGACGCTTCCAACGCGCGACGCGGCCGACAAATATCTCCATGAGGCGCAAGCGCGCGAAGCCTCCGCGCTGGACGCGAACGATATTCTTTACGCGGTCGACGCTTCGCGGGACTACGATCCATCGCGCACGCTCGGCAAGATCGATGCGCCCGTGATGTGGGTCAATTCCGCCGACGATTTCATCAATCCTCCCGAACTGGGCATCGCGCAGCGGGAGGCGGAAAAGCTCAAGCGTGGGCGCTTTGTCCTGATACCGGCAAGCGATGAGACGCACGGACACGGAACGCACACCTGGGCTTCGGTTTGGCAGTCATACCTGGCCGAACTCTTGAACAAATCAGCGAACCGCTAAGCGTTCCATTTCCAACGCCTCGCATCCAAAAAACTGTCATGGCCCGCGCAAGCGGGCCACCCAGATGGAAAGTGGCAGTCAAACGACCAAGAAAATCGAGGCACCCACGCAGCGCTGGACAGGTTTTAGCTGGGTGGCCCCGTCAAGCGGGGCCATGACAATGTTTTTTTGAATGCAAAGCATTGGGATCGACCCGTTAGCGGGGCAAGGTTGCTCCACGCCCTGATTTAACCCAGCGCCTGATCGAGATCGGTGTACAAATCTTCGACGTTCTCGATTCCCACCGACAGGCGCAAAAGATCGCGCGGGCAGGGCGTATCCGGGCCCTCGACGGACGCGCGATGTTCGACGAGGCTTTCCACTCCACCGAGAGAGGTTGCCCGCTTCCACACAAGCAGGCGGGCGGCCGACTCAATCGCCGCAGTTTCACCGCCCGCGACGCGGATCGACAGCATGGCGCCGAAGCCGCCTTTCATCTGACGGGCGGCGATCGCGTGGCCAGGAAAATCGGTCAAGCCGGGATAAAGAACACGCGATATTTTCGGGTGCGCCGCGAGCCGGATGGCCAGATCGCGTGCGTTTGCGGTGGCGAGCCGAACCCGCGGAAACAGCGTGCGCATTCCGCGCATCAGCAGGAACGATTCAAAGGAACCGAGAATGCCGCCGAGATGCACGCGGAGAGATTTGAGTTTTTGCCAGTCCGCATCGACCTCGCGCGTGACGAGCGCTCCCGCCACGACGTCCGAATGGCCGTTGAGATATTTGGTCGCCGAGTGCATGACCAGATCGGCCCCAAGCTCGAGAGGCCGCGTGAACACTGGCGTCGCCACGGTCGAATCGACTGCAACTCGCGCACCGGCGCGATGCGCAAGCGCGACGGCGGCTTCAATATCCGTGATGTCCCAGAGCGGATTGGCCGGCGTCTCGACCCAGACCATCTTCGTCTTGCCGGGAATGAGTGCGCGGGCGAGGGTGTCGCTGTCGCTCATGTCGACGAAATCGACGCTGAGGTGCGATTCGTTTGCGAGCCAGTGGCGTAGCGCCCAGTACATCACCCTCGGCGCTACGACATGGTCGCCGGGCGAAAGGGATTGAAAGGCGCACGTTGCCGCGGCCATCCCGGATGCAAACAGCATCGCAGCAGCGCCGTTCTCCAATCTTGCCAGCACGGCTTCCGGCTGATCGAACGCCGGACTGTCTGCCCGCGCGTAATTGCGGCCGCTGCGGTAGAGGTTGTCGGCATCGCGCTCGAAGGTCGAAGAGACGTGAAGGGGCAGAACGACGGCCCGCGTTTCCCCATCGACCCAGCCAAGAGCCTGAGCCGCGATCGTGTCCGGGTAATTCGCGGGGCTTTGTTTGTCGTTCATGGGTTTGCCGGTTGGAAGATATCCAGGATGTCTTGCGGCGAGCCTATTCCGCCGCCTGGCATTTGAACATCGCATGCCAAAGCGCGACTGTCGTCAGGCGGCGATGCTGGTAGCTCCGGGCGTCTCCGCGCAGAAGGCCTCGGGGCTTCTGCGACCGAGTTGCGCGCACATCCAGCGCGTCGCTTCGCGCAACACCCCTCCGCTGCGACTCCAGTGCAAGAGAAGGTGGGGCCCATCGGGTACGACAAGCCATGACTTTGGCCCGGCCAGATTGTCGAACAACTGGCGGATGCAACTCTGGCGCACGAGTTCGTCGCGAGCGCCGACCATGGTGAGAACGGGAACATCTACGCGCTTTGCTTCACTCACGGACGCGAGAGCAAGCGAGGCCATGCCGCAAAGCATTTCCGGCTGGATGCGTCGCATCACCAATGGATCGCCGAGCAACCGGATTGCGGCGGCCGGCGTCAATTCCCAGCCGCTCAAACGTTCGAAGACCAGTTCGGCGTCGCCGCCCATTGCCCGCAGGGACGCAGCAAACCAGGCGAGCAATCGCTGACGAAAAGGAGACGCAAGCGCGCCGGGCGCGGCAAGCACGAGTCCTTTCAGCTGCGGCTCCATACCGCTGGCGGCGGCGTGGATTGCGACCGCGCCGCCCAGACTCTCTCCGATCGCAAAGAGGGGCGTATTTGGTGGCACGCGCCCCTGTACGAACCGGGCCGCCTCGATCATGTCGTCAGCCATGCGCGCAGTGCCTGACCAGGCGCCGCGTGAGGCAGTCGCACCGAAACCGCGCTGGTCGAAGGCGAGAGACGTGAAACCGCGCCTCGCGAGCCGAGGTCCGATCTCCTCGAATGCCGCGGCATAATCAAATGCGCCGTGGAGGAGGAGAACCGCCGCGCGTGGTTTCCGCGCGAGCCAGAGGTGGTAGGGCACCTCGGCTCCATCGGATGCCGCAAAGGCGCCACACCGCAAGCGCGCTGTGGGATCGACTCCCGCATTTTCCCAATGAAAGGAGTCGACACGATTGCGCCGCGGTTCGGCGCGCGGCTCAGGAGGTCTGAAGTGGATGCCGAATCGATAGGGGCGAGAAACGCGAGGCCAGAAACTCATCGTCCCGCAATGCTGCGTCCGATCCTCAGCCCCAGCACTAGAAAGACGAGACAGAGCACCAGGAAGACCACGAAGAGGAACTTGGCGATCGCGAAGGAGGCGCCGGCGATACCGCCGAAACCAAGGACCGCGGCCACCAGCCCCAGGATCAGGAAAAGAACGGCAAGGCGCAACATTACATCCACCGTTGATTTGCTTCGCAAAAGGCAACGTCCTGGCGAAGTCAATGTTCCGGCAACGTTTTCGATTTGCAGTCTTCCTCAGGGCTTCGGTGCCGACAGGTCCACGCGATATCCGCGTGCTGCGAGAAGCACGGGAAGGCCGTGCGGCCCCGCAAGATGGCCCGCCCCGACCGTAATGAAATAGGTGTGATGCTCGTCCATCAGGCTGGCCATGCGCTGAACCCACCGCGCGTTCCGATCGTCGATCAGGAGTTTCATGGCGCCGGGCGTGCTGGCAAACCCCTTGTTCATCAGCTTCGCCACGTCCGACATTCGGCCGTCGGACCACGCATCAACCAGCGGGCCGACCTCGCTCATGTCGGTCTTCAGTTCTTTCAATGCGGCGTCGAATTCCTCGACCTCGAGATTTTGTTTCTTCGGCATCAACATCGCCAATTGTTCGTTCACCGACTCGAATGTTTCGACGGTTTTGTGTTCGGCCGTGGCCAGAGCGTAAACCTGTCGATCGACTCCGCTCATCGGCGAATAATGAGCGGCTTCCATGACGCCGTTCTCGAGAACGATGGCTGCCAGCCACGGCCTCATGTGTACGAGCATGTCGGCAGGAACATGCGCGGCCTGAACGGCATCGCGGTAGTCCTGGCGCGCCTGCCCGTGGAGCAGCGAAGGCAGCGAGATATCCGGCGCCAACATGCCGTTGGCGCGCACGAAGTCCTGACCCTGCTGTTGACCGTTGTCCCCCAGCGGGGCTTCGAATACGAACACGTCGGAAGCGGCGAGCGCGGCGTCGATGGAGCGCGAGTGCCAGTCCAGATTGGATGGCAGAAGGTGAATCGAGCCGAACAGATAGGCAGTCGCCGTGGGGGAATGAACGATCCACAGAGCGGGGTGTGCCTTGATCTTGGCAAGGACGGGTGGTGGTTCCGGTGCGCCGGCCGCGGCAACGGGACCATGCAAAAAAAGTCCCGCAGCCGCCGCCACGAGCCAAATTCTCCTGAGAATTCCAGCCATTCATGGTCTTTCGATAAGCGCGGAGCGGGGGCGACATTGCGCGCGATTGAGTCGCGCCATATTCTTCATCCGTGGGGAGCCGTCTCGCAACAGCGATCCCGCGCCGGGCCGAATATCACGGGCACGAGGTACGCAGTCCCCACTACCGGGTCATGCCATGATTGCCCGCGGCATCTACACGTCCGCGGGCGTGCTCGATGCCGATGCGATCCTGCATGCCGTCGATCATTCCGCGATGTGGCCGGCCTACCGGTACGCTTCACATCGCGCGGAATTCCCAGGCGACGCTACTGCACGGAAATCGAAACAGCCGTGGACGGAATGCCGTTTCCAACCGGATTCACGTGCGCTACCATCTATCCGCCCGCTCCGAACAGGTGAAATTCATCGCATTCGGTCGGGAGACCTTCAGAAGCGATGCGATATGCCGGCATAGAGCTGGGCGGCGGGCGTGGCGGCGTTGAGCCCGAGATTTGCACCGACATCGAGTTGCAGATCCACCGTGCCCGGCGGTTGCCATGTCGCGGCCAGGTCGAAAGATTCCTGTCTTACGACACCCGAGGGATCGCCGTCCTCGTTTGCCCACAACTCTGCCGATGCGGAGACGTTCGCGGAGATTGCGTGCGTGACGCCAAGCGCGACCACGCCAGCGGGATGACTGCCGGCGCCTGCGCCATCCTTCAGCACATCGATCTCCGGAACGAGAGACAGCGACCAGGTGTCGTTGAGAGTGAATTGCAGCGGTACGACCATGCCTCCTTCCACCGCACCATTCCCGATGCCGGCTGGCGCGGTCGGCACTTTCAGAAAGGGGTCGAGGGCAGCGCTGAAATCGCCGGCGCCATTCCCGGCAACGCTCCATTTCACCCGCAGAAACATGTCCCCGAAACCGGAAACGTCCGTCCGCAGTCCCGTTCGGCGATCGCGCGTTTCGACATCCACGAACGGCGAGATGTTCAGCTCCGCATCGACATCATTGGTAATGCCCAGCCTGAAATTTGGACTCGTGTAAATGTAGGTGTTCGTCTGTATTCCCCCGTCATCCTGGAAAGTCGCGTTGAAGACATCCGATTCGATCTGAAGATGCCCCGCGTCGACGGTACAGGGACCCGTTCCTTTTGTGGGCCGGTCGGTGCAGAAGGGACGCAGCGCATCATCCGGTGCGGGACTGAAAAGCGAATAATCCTGTGTCGCGGAGGCAGTAGTGTCGGCAAGCGCCGTCCGACCTGCAGCGACCAGGATCAACACGGGAAATACTGTCGCAACGGACCCGGGGAGGAACGAAATCGCGCGAATCGCCAGCATGATTCCCGACACTACACCCCAGCGCCCCTGGCCATCACGGAAATACAGTGAACATGTCGCTCAGATCTGTTTCCTGGCCGGCGTCCCGCAGCAGCGGCTTCAGCGAAAAGATTTTCTGCATCGTGCGCAAGGTCGATCCGTGGGTGTAGTGGATGCTGTTGGAATAGCCGGAACCCTTGGCAAAAGGCGACAACACGATCATCGGGATCGGTCCGTCGCCGGCATCGGCCTCGTCCCAGGTGATGAAAAGCGCGCCGCCGTTTTGGTAGGCGGCAGAATTGAGGATTGCCGGCACGTTTTTTGACAGCCAGGTGTCCCCATGCGCGATCGAATTTCCCGCACAAGTGTCGTGCATGTCGTCGCAGAGATTGGGCGTAATCCAGTTGTATTGCGCGACGGTATTGTTCTTGAGATTGCCCGCCAGCTCCGAGTAGGGCCTGACATGGGCGATGCAATACGGTGCATCTTTCTTCAGGTGATTGGTCACGTTGTCAAAATAGACGAAGGGATCATGCCTGACGGCGTAGAGAGGATTGCCGTTCTGGTCGATCTTTCCGGTGTCGGTGAGCGGACATGTGTCGCCTCGAATATTCTCCATGTATCCCTTCCAGCTCACGCCGGCAGTCTCCATCAACGTTACGAGATGCTTTTTTGTGGATTGCGAGTTCTGGCTTGGCGGGCCGTCGTTGAGGATGCCGAAATTCGTTCCCGCCTCCAGCCACAGATAGTTCGGGAGGCTCGGATGGTTGTTCGGCGGATTGTAAAACTGCTCGGCGTGCGATGCCATCGGGATAAGCGTGTTGTTGATGTAGGGTGCGTTGGCATTACCCTTGATGTCGAGATTTCCGTCGCCGGTCCAGTTGTGGTTCTCCATCAGGATGATGAATACAGTCTGGATGTGATGCCGGGGAGGCGAACCCGCAGGCGATGGATCGGGATTGGCCGCAATTGCGGCCTGAATCAGGATTGTCGCGGTGGCAACCAGCGCCACGGACAGGCCAAAAAGGAAATTGCGCTGCATGGCTCCTCCGATCCGGGATTTTCTGGACTGCACGACGGTGAATCCGGCGCGCAGCAACTGAAACATCGCACACAAGAATCCTGACGACGTTACTCAAATCCTCGCGGTCGCGCTATGGCCATTTGCTGGGGAACGAGTGGTCCGATTCCAATCCTTCATAGCCAAAACTTGTCATGGCCCGCGCAAGCGGGCCATGACAAGTTTTTGGGTGGGAAGCGTTGGGATCGCTACACTATATCAGCGATCGCAACTCTTCGGACCTCGACGCGTCCCCTACAGTTCGTATTCCTGGTGCGGAGCGGGCATTTCCACGCGGCTCGTCGTAACGAGTTTGGCAAATGTCTGCATGACCTTTTGTTCGCCGTGGACGAGAAACGTCGTCTTGACCCCGGAGATGGCGTTGCGCCACGCTAACAGACCCTGTTGATCGGCATGGGCGGAAAACCCGCCGATCGTATGGATTTGCGCCTTGACCGCGATGTCTTCACCGAAGAAGCGGACCGATTTCGCGCCGCTGATGATCTGTTGGGCGGGCGTGCCTTGCGCAGCATAGCCGACAAAAACCACGCTTGCTTCCGGGCGCCAAAGATTGTGCTTGAGATGGTGGCGGACGCGTCCCCCCGTGCACATTCCGGCGCCAGCCATGATGACCGCGCCGTTTCGAATCTTGTTGATCGCCATCGAATCCGCGGTCTCGCGGGTGAAATGCAATCCGGGAACGTGAAAGGGATCCTGACCGTCACGAAAAAGCGCCGCGGCCTCCGGTTTGAGACAATCCGGATGCCGGGCAAAAATGTTGGTGGCCGAAATCGCCATTGGCGAATCCAGATAGACCTGGATGGAGGGAGGCAGGCGATTGTTGGCAACACCCTGATGGAGGAAGAACAGAATCTCCTGCGCCCGCTCGAGCGCAAAGGTGGGGATGACCACGTTGCCGCCGCGCGCGAAGGTCTCCAGGATCGCCGTGTAGAGCTCTTCGATCGACGCGGCGCGCGGTTTGTGAAGACGATCGCCATATGTCGTTTCCATGACGACCGCGTCGGCGGAAGGAGGTTCCATCGGCGCGCGCAGAAGCGGGCCGTCCGCATGGCCGAGATCGCCGGAAAAGAGAACACGCTTCGTCGCGCCAGCCTCGTCGACCTCGACGAGGATGCTCGCTGAACCGAGAATGTGCCCCGCGTCGAACCATGTCGCGCGCAGACCCGGCCCAAGCTCGAGTGTTTGTCCGTATTCCACAGTTCGCCCGAAATTGGTGAGAATACGGGTCGCATCGGACGTCGTGTAGAGAGGCGTTGCGGTGCGCTGGGAAGCGGCGCTTCGGGCCAGCTTCATGGATTGACGCCGCGCATCCTCCTCCTGGAGATGTGCCGAATCGAGCATCACCAGCTGTGCGAGCTCGCGCGAGGCGCTGTTCGTTATGATCTCGCCCTTGAAGCCGCGGTTACCCAGAAGTGGCAGGCGCCCGCAATGATCGAGATGGGCATGCGTGAGCAGCACGTGATCGATGGCAGCCGCATCGAAGCCGAAAGGCGCCGCATTGTCTTCGTTCAGCTCTCTTCCCCCCTGGAAGAGGCCGCAATCTAAGAGAACGCGGCGTCCCGCGGCTTCCAGCAGATGGCAGGAACCGGTGACGTCGTGATCTGCGCCATGAAAGGAAAGCTTCATCGTTCGGTTCCTTGTTCCTGGCCAAGCAGTGGCCGGCCCGTGGCGTCGTACCAGTCCAGAATGCTTTTCCAGATGCCCTCGGCTGATTCCGCAAACCAGAAAAGTTCGCGATCCTCGGGATCGATCACGCCCTCAGCAACAAGGAATTCCGGATCGAACACGTTTCGCCAATAGGATTCGCCCACGAGGATAACCGGCAGCGGGCTCAGCTTTCGTGTCTGGCCGAGCGTAAGGACTTCGAACAGCTCGTCCATCGTTCCGAAGCCGCCGGGAAACGCCACAAGCGCCTGGGCGCGCAACAGGAAGTGCAACTTGCGAATGGCGAAATAGTGGAAACGGAAGCAGAGCTCGGGAGTGACATAGGGGTTCGGGAACTGCTCGCGAGGAAGGGTAATGTTCAGGCCGACGGATTGGGCGCCCGCGTCGCAGGCGCCCCTGTTTGCAGCTTCCATGATTCCCGGTCCGCCGCCGGTCACGATCACAATCCGGTTTCGCCTGCGTTTCGCGCCGGCTTCGCTGACCAGGCGGCCAAATTCGCGCGCGATCTCGTAATATTTGCTCTTCGCAAGAATGCGCCTGGCAATGTCGAGCCGGCGCGCCAGGTCCCTGTCGGCGGGCGTGGCTTCGAGCTTGTTTGTGAGAACATCGACATTGCGCTGGGCTTCAGCCGGTTCGCAAATGCGCGTGCTCCCGAAAACAACGATCGTGTGCGCAATGCCGCGCTCCTTGAGCAGCAGTTCTGCCTTCTCGTAGTCGAGGGCGAGCCGCATGTTGCGTGTGTCGCGGCGGGCAAGGAAATCCGTGTCCTGGTCGGCCTGCCGGTAGCTCGGACTCGCGAGAATGGCGTTGAGGGCTGCGGGCGCCTGCGGATCTTCCGCAGCCGGTTTGGGGTGCTGCGAAGGCAGCGGTGTGCGCCGCTCGATCGGATTTGGCGGCGGCGGAATCTTCGAGCCCCGAGGCGCCCTTCGATTTTTCTTCACGATGGTACCCAACGAGCCGAGCGGTTTACAGACTTGGTGGCGGCACCTGGCCTTGCGGGGGGTACGCGGGCAGCAGCGGCGGCGGCGGGGGCAGCCCGCCAGGGTGCTTCTGCAGCGCGCGCATCAGATATTGCACGCCGGCCTCCAGCTGGGCGTCGTGGCCGGCGAGCAGCTGGCCCGGATCCGTATCGATATTCATGTCCGGGTCAACGCCGTGGTTCTCGATAACCCACTCGGATCGCAATCCGTACAGGCTGTCTTCGGGAACCGTGATGTAGCCCCCGTCGAGCAGGGTCCAATCGCCACGGATGCCGCGAACGCCTCCCCAGGTACGCGTGCCAATAAGTGGGCCAAGACCGTATTTCCGGAAGTAATAGGGGAAGATGTCGCCGTCGGATGCGGAATAATTGTTGATCAGGCACACTTTGGGTCCGGAAAGCAGCTGTTGCGGAATGGAGGTGGATGCTCTTTCGCGATTGGTATCGAGGCCTACCAGAATGCGTCTCAGCCGCTCGAGAACGATCTGATCGATGTTGCCGCCGCCATTCCAGCGGTCGTCGAGAATCAGCGCCTGCTTGTCGATCTGCGGATAGAACTGCCGGATGAACTGTTCCATGCCGAGGGTTTCCATGTCCGACATGTAGATGTAGGCGATCCGGCCGCCGGACAATTTGTCGACCACCGCCCGGTTGTGGTCGATCCAGTCCTTTTCGCGCAGTGAAAGTTCGTTCTTGATGGGTTTGACCGTTACATCGTGGGGTTTTCCACCGCCTCGCTCAACCGTCAGAGTCACCGGCTGATCGTCGACTCCGACGAAAAGGCTGTATGGATCTGCTGGAGCTTTCAGGTCGCGGCCGTTGACCGCGAGCACAACATCGCCTTCGCGCACGTCCACGCCCGGTTGCGAAAGCGGACTGCGATAGCTTTCGCGTGTGTTGTCGCCCGGATAGATTTTCGCAAGGCTGTAATGGCCTGATGGCGTCGGCGCGAAATCGACGCCGAGCAAAGCTGTGGACACGGTGTCGGCAGGATTGTCCTCGTCGCCACCGCCCACATAGGTGTGCGAATTGCCGAGTTCGCCCTGCATTTCGCCGATGAGATAGGTCAGATCCTCGCGCGACCCGACAAGCGGAAGAAGCTTCGCGTACGCGTCATGCACGGCCTGCCATGTCACGCCGTTCATTTTCGCATTGACGAACAGGTCGCGCTCGAGCCGCCAGGCGTTGTTGAACATTTCGGCCCATTCCTGGATCGGTTCGATGCGCGTGCGCATATGCGAAAGATCGAGCGATTTCGGGTCCGGTTTTTTGTCGTCTTCCGGCACCTTTGCGTCGATGATGGCGTAGCTTTTGTCACTGTCGTCGTCGCTGTTGTCGCCGCCAGTCTTTTTGAAGAGCGCCTTTTCTCCATTGTAGGACAGGCTGTAACTGTCCAGGTCCTCGACCAGAGTGGCGTCCTTGCGCTTTTCGAGACTGTAGACGTGCATGGCTGATTTCATGCGCGGCAGGGGTCCTTCGAGCATTTGCGGCTGCGCAATGCGGTAATAGACATTGTCGTCGCGGGCATCGACCTGTGCGATGTCGGCCGACGGAATCGGCAGCGGCACGGCGCGCGCCATCAGGCCGTCGAAATCGATTGCCACCGGCGCGGACGCGCCTGGTTTCCATGGCTTGCTTTTCGAGTCTTTCTCGGACTCGAAGGCGCCTTCATCGGAGCGCGGCGCGAACGCCGAAGGTTCATTCTTGCGCAACGTCGCCACATAGATGCCGTCCATCTCGATCGATGCGACATTGAACTCGATTTCGTTGGCCGTCGGATTTTCGTGACGCGTCGAAACGAAATACAGATATTTACCGTCCGGCGAGAACACCGGATTGGTATCGTTGGCAAGCGGCTCCGAGACGCGCACGGACTTGCCGCTGCCGATATTGTCGATCCAGATGCCCCTTAGCTGATTGGGGTTCGTTATGCTGTAGGCGAGCCAACGGCCGTCTGGTGCGAAGCTCTGGTCGTGGATCTCGGAATAGGGATCCTGCGCCACCTGCGTCGCGCTACCGCTGCCCGCATCGACGAGCCACAGCCGGTGATTTGCGTCTGCGACCGCCAGCCGCTTGCTGTCCGGAGACCACATGGGGCCGTAGAGGAAGCCCGTGGCGAAATGGGTGAGGATCTTCTCGGCACCGCCCGTGGCGGGCCGAACCGCGATCTGCTGCTCGCCGCTCACATCGGTCGTGTAGGCGATGGTCTTGCCGTCAGGTGACCAAGCCGGATGGTCCTCGTCCGCGTTGCTGGTTCCGGTGAGATTGCGCGTAGCGCCATGCTCGGCTGGCACCGTGAACAGATCGCCGCGCGCCGAGAATATTGCGCGTTTGCCGTTCGGTGACAGCGCGTAGTCGGTATCCTGCGCCGTGTCCTGGTCGCGAACGGCCTTGCTTGCATCGGCATAGCGGGGTCCGGTGCGCGTACCGTCATCCGGCACGCTGACGTTCAGCCGGTGCAGCTTCTCCGATGGCAGATCAATCACCCACAGCGCGCCGGCCTGCGCGAACACAATTCCGTCGCCGCCCTTGCCGCCCAGTCCGAGGCTCGGAAAATCGACGTCGTAATTGGTGAAATGCGTCACTTCCCGGAACTGCTTCGAGTCGAGGTCGTATACCCAGATGTTCTCGCGGCGCTTCGCGTCGTGATCCGACAGGTAGTAGATTTTCCGGCCAACCCACATGGGCGCAGTGTTGGTGCCCATCCAGGTGGTGATGCGGGTGAGCTTTTTCGCGTCGAAATCGTAGGTGTAGACGTCCTGGCCGAGGCCGCCATTGTAGCGTTTCCAGGTGCGGAAATTGCGGAAGATGCGGTTGTAGGCGATCGATTTGCCGTCGGGGCTCCAGGTCATGAGGCCGCCACGATCGAGCGGTAATGGCTGCGCGAGGCCGCCACCCGCCGGCACTTTGAAGAGCCGCCCATACCAGCTGTTCCACGCCACGCGCCGGGAAAGAAAGACGATATTCTTCGAATCCGGCGTCCAGGTGACGACCATGTTGTCGGGACCCCAGCGAGTGGGCGCACTTTCGACGACGTCGGAATGGAAGGTGAGCCGCTTCGCGGCGCCACCGCCCGCGGGCATCACATAGACGTCCTGGTTGCCCTGGTAGAAGCCGGTGAAGGCAATTGCGCTTCCATCGGGGGAATAGCGGGGCATCAAGTCGTAGCCGGGATCGGCGGTCAGGCGGCTCGCCGTGCCGCCCCACCGCCCCACCTGCCACAGGTTGCCATGCGCCTCGAACACGATCGTTCCGCCGTGCAGTGTTGGAAACCGCATGAATGTCCAGTCGTGCGCGCTGCTGGGCATGGCCTGCGTCCACCCCATCGCGATGACCGCCGCGAGCGCCGTCCGGCGCCAGACCTGGAGCTTCATGCGTGTGTCCTCATGCTGCAGTGCCTGCCGAATCGCGGGCCACTCGGGAAACCGCTAACAAATCGCGCTATTGCGCACGTTGCAAGCCCGATTGCCGGTCCGTATCGGAATGTTGAACGCCCTCGTCGGGCGCCACGGGTAGTGTATGGAACTTAAAAGCGCGCTGGCACACGCCAGTGCTCTCATTGCCACATTGGGACAAATTTCAGGACACGGAAAAAAGCTAGGGCGTGATCTCCCAGACGGTTCCGTTACCGTGAGTGCCGCCGCCGAAGGTCGTACCGTAAAGATTGCCGTTCGAGTCGCGAACGATCTGCCCGTCGGGGGAATGTCCGTCGGTGCCGCTGCCAAAAGCGTGAAGCGTTGTCTCATTCCACACGCCTCCGGATTTGCTCAGCTTGAAAGCCGTGCCGCCGCCGCTTGCACCGTCTACTTCGGTCGTTCCAACGAGCGTGCTGTAATTGCCGTCCGAGTGAAGTCCGGCCTGCGGGGCACCACCGTCCGCGCCGCCGGTGAAGCTGTAGAGCACCTGCTCCGTCCACACGCCGCCGGACTTGACCATCTCGAACGCCGTACCGTAGCTGCCAGTACCGCCCCCCTCAGTGGTTCCGTACAGATTACCGGACGAATCTTCGATCAGAATGCCCAGAGGGAATCCACCGTCACTGCCTCCCGCGAAGGAATGGAGCACGCTCTCATTCCACACGCCGTTGCTTTTCTTCAGCTCAAACACCGTGCCGGAGGCGTCCGTGCCGCCGTGATTGGTCGTCCCGTAGAGCGCGCCCGACTTGTCCAGCAGGAGCCCGGCAACAGGATATGTACCGTCATTGCCGTTGCCGAAACTGTGGAGGATCGTCTCAGTCCAATTGCCGTTCACAAACGAAAGCTCGAATGCGGTGCCCTGGGAATTCGAGCCGCCGCTGGAGGTTGTGCCGTAGATATTGCCGGCGCTGTCCATGACGAGATCGCAAGAGGGTGACTGGCCATCTCCCGTCGCACCAAAAGCCCAGAGCGTCGAATGGGCCCACGAATTGCCGCTCCTGGTGAGTTTGAACACATTGCCGTGCCCGTGAATGTCGCCGTTTCCTGCGGTGCCATACAGTGAGCCCGCCGCATCCGGGACCAATCCGGCGAGAGGGAAAGCGCCATCGGTGTTGTCGAACTTCAGGATGGCTTTCGAGTTCCAGGTGCCGTTGGACTTGGTCAGCTCGAAGACTTGTCCACTAAAACCATTGTAGCCCGAACCCGTTCCGAACAGCGATCCGTGAATGTAAATCCGCCCTGCGGGTTCGCCCAACGGTTTGTTCGAGAAATTAAACAGGACGGAATAAGTCGCCGCATTGGCGGGCGGCGCAGACGAAACGAGGATCGCGGTGGAAAGCGCGAGCGATGCGGCATATGCGATGCGTGTCATGGACTTCCCCCTTTGGCGCGGCGACACCTTGGCCCCGCTACGGTGCGAGACTCGATTATTGGGGGCGGACGGGTCTGGCGTCGTCAAAAAGCGCGTCAAAACTCGTCAAATCCGGTTAAATATGGACATCAATGCGCCAGACGAGGGCCAATACCGGTTCAGCCCGCTTCTGCTGAACCCGGCGGAGCGCTCGCTCACGCACGATGGCGGCCTGTCGAGATCACCTATCGCGTGTTCGAGATGCTGCTCGCCTTCGTGCGCGGCCCCGGACGCCTGCCGACCAAGGTTGAGCGGTTAGAGGCGGTCTGACCCGGCCGCTTCATGAGGAAGGCATCCTCAAGCAGGCCGTCTTCGCGCTGCGAAAGGCCGGTCAGGCCGGCGTGTCGGGTTACTAAAAATACGTCAATCGTCGCGTATGGTCGCGCGCGTCGGTCAAGGGGCCAGATCGCATGGCAAATTTTATCAAGATAGCTCTTGTGATGATTGCGCTGATGGTGGGCCTGACCGCTGCCTTTCATCTCTACCTCGAAATCTCTGGTGTGCTCGTCCAGGCAGCCTATGCGCCCAATCTCAGTTTTACCGGGATAAGCCATTTCGGCAGGGCCACCTATGCCGGCTTCTCCTGGTTCCAGAATCTACAGAAGCCGGGACCTTGCCCATTGGTGATTCATCTGGCCGACCGGGATCTGGGCGCGGAGGATTTGGGAAACGTAGAACGTTTGCGCGCCCGCGCCTTCAGGCCCGATCTGCCTGATGAAAGTACAACCGCCATGCTGATGAAAGTCGCCGCCCAAGCCAGGATCCCATATCGGCCTCTACCTCCAAACTATGTGCTCCGGGATGGCCATCTGCTGATTTCAGTAGGCATTGATCCCAAGGGGCCACATGCGGGTCTGCGCTCTGTCTGGGTGGGCTACCGAATGGCGGAGCCGCGTCCGTGGCCGCGCAGAAACGGCATCGTGAGCATAGGAGGTAAACGTCTGCCATTGCCCGTTACCGATACAGAACTCGCTGGGATTCTGGGTCCACCTTTGTGGAGGCAACAGGGCTGGCCGTAGAAATCCCGCGCATTCACCCGATATGGATTTGTTGCATGTCCCGGGTGCCGTGAAGGCTTGTGATTGGTCGAACGCTCGATTTCGGCGCGCGGGCGAGCAGGAATTCTTCGCTCGACGGCTTCGCTGAGGGGAAGCCAAACAGGGCACCCCATACTTAAGGTACTTGATAAGGACATTGGCGAAGCATGAGTTAAGAGTTCCGTTGCGGGCGGCCTTACCCTGGACCGCTCGGGTGTGCCTGCCCTTGAAATGGCGAGGGGAGATCGCAATGACGACGAAAAGTATTTGTGTCGGTCTGTTTGCCGGCGTGGCAATGGCGAGCCTGGGATCATGCCTGCCAGCCGAAGCCAGGTCGAGATTCACGGTCATCGACGTTCCGGGTGCGAGCTTCACCGTAGCCGAGAGCATCAGCGATGGAACGATCACGGGATACAGTGACGGCTCCGGGTTTGTGCGGACCCCCGATGGAACATTCACGGAATTCTCTGCACCGAACGCGGTGTTCGGCACATTCCCCGTGAGCGTCAACAACGGCGCCGTGACCGGCTACTACGTGGACAGCAGCGGTGTGAATCACGGTTTTGTACGGGCGACGGACGGAACAATCACGGAGTTTGACGCGTCGGGATCGGGTGGCACGAGTCCCGCAAGCATAAACAAAAGGGGTCTGATCACGGGGACTTACGTTGACGGCAACAACAGCCACGGCTTCGTCCGCGCCGCGGATGGAACAATCACGATGTTCGACGCTCCGAAATCGACGTACACCCTTGCGACCGGCATCAATGCGGACGGCACGATCACCGGATCGTACAGCGACGGCAGCGCGCTTCTCGGTTTTGTGCGGGCCACCGATGGGACGTTCACGACATTCAATGCCGGGAGTTCAGGTAACAACGATGTTTTCAGCATCGACAGCAAGGGCCAGGTTGCGGGATATTACATGTTGAACAATGACGGTGTACCGCACGGATTCATGCGTCGGACTGGTGGAAAAATCATATCGTTCGATCCTCCGCGATCGGTTTACACGGTTCCACTGAGCATCGACAGCAGCAGCTATAGCGGCGCGATCGTGGGCTACTACAAAGACAGCAGCGGGAACTATCACGGCTTCCTGCGATCTCCATAATAGCTAATTTGAATTCTCGGGCGGCTTTGTGTCGGGTCTGGAACGTTCTCCCAACTCATCTTCCATTCCATTTCCTATGCTTTCCTTCTGCATCGCGTTTGTCGTTGCGCCCAGGTCCGCAGCGTAGAGGCCTTTCAAGTAGGCGATGTCACTGTGGGTGAGCCTGTCGGGCTTTGTGCGTGATCCGCAGTCCGAGGACATCAGATCGAGGATGGACGGGAGTTCGCTGCACTGGTCGAGCGAGCGCGGCTCGGAAAGGGCGAGCATCGTAATATAATCCGACACGGGACCGATCTCGCCGCCGCCAACCTTCCGCGTATCAGCTACGATCAGGACATTGAGGAGCGAGCTGACGCGCCGGCCGGGGATTGTGGTGCCGGTGCTCACGCGGTCGGGCACATTGCGGTAGGCGCTGTCGATCCTGGGCTTCTTGTCGTTCGCGGATTTCGTCGTTCCGTCCACGTCGATCGTGGCAACCGGCTGGATCGTGTCCTCAAGCATGCGCGTTCCGGTGACGTACCAGCCCTGAATCGGATGGGTGACATCGAGAAGCCGCTTGGTCTCGTGCGCGAAATGCACGCCCAGGATTGCGCCCTTCGTGCGCTCGGCGAGCGATTTCACGACAGTTGCGGGCTCATCAGTGAACAGTATTTCGATGTTGGGGCTGCACTTTCCGGTCGAGTCCGTTTTTGCGCCGACACTCGCCGCCACCTGAACCACGCGCGCCGTGACGAACGCGTCGAAAGCCTGCGGCAGCCCGAGCGTGATCGGGCAAACAGGCCCGATATCGTCGCGCATATATTGTCCGGTCTTGCGATTGGTCGCCGCGTGCAAATCGACGAATTGTGAGACGATGGTGTCGATGTCCTGCCGGGACCTGTGGCCGGTGACGACGACAGTCTCGGGCTTGTTCGGTGACTGCGTCGTCGGCGAAGACTGACCGGATTGCGACGATGCAGCCCCGGCGGGGAGAAGGACCACGCCTGCCGCGAGAGCCGCAGCGGAGCAGAGACTGCACTTCGGCACCTTCATTGGACCCTCCTCAACCAGAGCGCGTTCCGCTCATATTGGGGTGGCAACTCATTCCGGGCGAAATGCGCTCAAATTGCGAGAATCGAGGCATCTGCCATACCCTCTCTTCTTCCCCCACGTTGGGGGAGAAACGTTTGCCATAAATCCGCAAGGCTATTCCATTCGCACTTAGGTCGTGGCACTTGCCGATCGCCTCTTTCCAAGGCTGCCGCGGGCCATGACCGTTTTTCCATCCAATACTTTTGTCACCTGGCCTGAGCGCGGTTCTCCCGTTTCGGTGAGCACGTGGTTGCGCGAAGTCGGAGGTTTCGTAAGGGCGAGCGCTGCGCCGCTGCAATTTCCTGAGGACGCTGCGCGTGGTCACGACGAACCGGTCATCGTCGTGCCCGGATTTTGCTCGCCCGATATTTCGACGGCGCATCTGCGCGGGTTTCTCACGCGGCAGGGCTTCGCGGTGCGATCGTGGGACTGCGGCCTCAACCTGGGTCCGGCGAATGACGTCCTCGAAAGGCTCGAAGGCAGGGTGCGGGAGAGCGCGGAGCGCCACGCACACAAAGTGTCCCTCGTCGGCGTCAGCCTCGGCGGCACGCTGGCGCGGGAAGCCGCCAAGCGCTGCCCGGACTGCGTCGAGCGGGTGGTGACGCTCGCCAGTCCCATTAACCTGCCCGTGGCGACGCCGCTCGCACCCGTGGCAAGGCTTGTCTCGGTCCTGTGGGACAAGGATGCGCAGGACGCGATTGGCCGAATCAGGCAGGCGCCGCCGGTGCCGGTTACCGCGGTCGTAAGTCCCGGCGATGGAGTCATCGATTGGCATGCATGCATCCCCGAGACATCGTCGCTCGTGGAACTCGTGATGATCGCGGGAGCCCACATGACGATGGGTTCCAATCCCGATGCCCAGCGTATTGTTGCGGCGCGGCTGGCGTCTCCCACCTCCGGTTTCGGGTACTAGGGTGTCGCAACCACCGTGCTGTAAACGTTGCTGCTGAAGCTGTTGTTGTTATAGGCGTCGCCGATGCACCACACCCGCGTCTGCCCGGTTCCGATTTTTTGATACGCGCAGGAGCCCACCTCGTCGCCGGTGTTTGTATCGAGGTTCCATTTCCTTCCGCCGTCGGAAGAGAAATAAATTCCGCCAACGTTGGAGTAGATGTCGCCCCCGGCAGCCCATCCGATTTTTCGATTCAGAAATTCGATTTCGCGAATCGGCCAGGACGAGTTGAGCACGCGCCCGCTCCACGTCGCGCCGCCATCCGTCGTCCGGTGCAGCCAGCCCTCGACCTGCGGCGAGATCTCGCCGCCGCCGGTCCAGCCTGCGTTATCGGAGACGAATTCGGTCGGACCGTCGAACACCTGATCTGCCGGTGGTGCACAACTCCACGTCGCGCCCGTATCGGCGCTCTTGCAATATGAAATACCCGACGCATAGGCAGTCTGGTCCTTCAACAGCGTGAACTGGTATCCGAACCAGCCGCCATTCGGATCCGGCGTCACCTGCGCCCACTTGCCCGGCTTGATCCTCCACCAGGCGGCGTTGGGAACGGCGTAACCTTCACCGCTCATGGCCAGGCCATTTTTGAGGCCATTGGTGAAGCGCACGCGGCCTCCCCACGCATTGGTGCTGAGAATGGTGTCTGCCGACCAGGTCGCACCGCCGTCATTGCTTTGGCTGAGGATCGCCTCGCTGTTGCTGTCGTCGAATCCGGAGGCGACAACTTTCTGCCCGGCAACGGAGATCCCGTAATAGTAGTAGGGAAAGCCGCGATTGAGGACTTCCTTCCACGTCATGCCACCATCTGTGGTTTCCCAGACCTGGCCCAATTCCGCGGCTGCATAGCCGACGGTGGGGCTCGCGAACGCAACGTCGTGAACTGTTGCTCCCGGAAGATTGGCAAGCTTGGTCCAGGTATTTGCGGGCCGACCCGCAGGCGTCCTCTCTGGCGCGCGCGGCGACAAGCCCGCTGGACGTACTGCGCCGATTTCCATCGATGGCCCGTTGAAGGGTATCCGCGCGCTCACATACCGGCTAGAGGTTGCGGCAAGGGTCGCGGCGTTCGCAATTGCTGATGCGCAGAGCAACATCGCGCTCGCAAGTGACCCGAGTATCAGCGAGCGCCAAAATAAGCGGCCGATCTGCATTTGAGCAATCTCCCAGTATCGATGCCTGGAGATAGTGAGCCATTTTTTTGCCGGTTGACAAGCGAAGTTGCGCGGGGTCGCCGGTGGCCCGCATTTGATACCGAATGTGGTGTCGTAAGCGGCTATTTTAGTTTGTTGAAAGGTAGCGTGGCAGTTCGCGGGTGAATTCTGGAAAGTAGCGGGCAATTTGCATCACGTCGAACTTCGAAAGAATCGATTCCTTCGGTTCGCGGTCGAGCAGGAAGCGGAACGCCGCTTCGATGCAGCGTTCGGGTTCATGGGCGCCGGCAGTGAGGAGGATGCAGGTTTCGGCCGACATCGTCACGTCATGGCGTGTTTCGCCCGATCCGTCGCGCAGGACGACATGGAACTTCGGCGGATCGCCTTCGCCGATCCGCGAAACCTCAATGACCGCGCGCGTGCCGCCATCGCCCGCTCTGGCCGTGCTCACCAGGCCGCCTCGGCGGGCCGGATATCAGCGTCGAGACCGGCCGACAGTTTCGTTTTCATCTCGGCACGAGAACGAAGGACGAAGGCAATCGTGCCAGCAACGGCGCCGGCGATGAGCATCGGAATTAGCCTGAGCAGCGGGACGCCGATGCTGCCCAAAATTGCGAAAAGGAAGTTCGCCGTCACGCCAGGCCGGAAATCCAGGAGTATCGAGAGGATCACCCTCGCTTGATCGCAGCAGACATAGACAAGCGCCGCCGTCTCCAGCGACAGAAACGTCGCAGATACCGCCGCAGCGATCACGAAGCCCAGCGCTGCGCGGGACCGCGTTCTCCGCCAGAGCGCGAGTGCAAGAAGCATCATGATCATCGGCGCCAGAATCCAGTTGAAGAGTCTGGGAAGCCACAAGATCAATGCGGAAGCGAATTCCAGCATACTCAATCTTCGCCGAATTTTGCCTCGACGAGCGCCACCATTGCGTCCAGCGCCGCATCGGCGTCCGGACCCTTCGCCTCGATCGCAATCTCGCAGCCTTCGCTTGCCGCCAGCATCATGAGCCCCATGATGGAACGCGCGTCGACGGCCTGTCCGTCCTTTGACACCGTGATGTGCGACTGAAAGCGCGCCGCGGCCTCCACGATCTTCGCCGACGCCCGTGCGTGCAAACCTTTCTTGTTGACGATCCTGACGACCGCGCGGCCGCACCCCTCCATTCCCTGTTATCCGTCGAGGAGATCGGCAGAGCCGGCGCGCATATATTTGCGCCCTGCTTCGATCGCTTGCGCAACGGCCTGGTCGAGGGGAAGGCGACCCCGGACATCAACGAGCTTGATGAGACTCGGCAGGTTGAATCCCGCGAGCACTTCCACGCGTCCACGCTCGAGGCAGGTGAGCGCGACGTTGCACGGTGTGCCGCCATACATGTCCGTTGCTACAACCACGCCCTGCCCATGGTCGACAGATTTGACGGCCGCTGCGACTTCGCGCCGGCGGCGGTCCGTATCGTCCTCGGGACCGATGCTCACGGCGCGCAGATTGGGCTGCGGACCTACCATATGTTCCATGGCCACGATGGTTTCCTGCGCCAGGCGCCCATGGGTGACGATCACAATGCCGATCATGACGAGACGACAGACCCCGAAAGCGCGAGACGATAGCTCACGCCATGCGCGATTGAAGCCCTCATTGAGGTCTCACGCCCTGGCCGTGTGCGGAAAAGGACGCGGCTGCGGCGGCAATCTTGGCGGGTGCGGACGCTTCGAAGGGAGCGAGCGCAATCAGGGGCGGCCAGACGCGTTCGAACGCTTCCAGAGACCGTGGCGGCTCGTAGCGTTTGGCCTCCGGCAAACGCGTGACAGTGCGCGTGTCGACGAGCCGGACCGCAAGACGAATGCGTGCCTCCGAAGCAAAGGGAAGCGCGGCAATGCCGACGCCGCGAACCTCGATCAATCCTGCGAGTGCGCGTGGCGACCGTGCCCATAGCGATTCGTCATCGGCAGAAATCTCGCACCGATCATCCGCGACCAGCAACGACCCCTGTGCGATGAGGCGCAGCGCCAGGTCCGATTTTCCCGCGCCGCTCCCGCCCAGCAGCAGGATGCCGGCGTCAGCTGGCGCGCCAAACGCCGCACCCGCAGGCCCAAGCAGCACACAACTCGCATGGATGTTGATCGACGAAGTCATGGACCAGCACTCATCGCTATGCCCATCCAGCGAGCGGAAGCTCGACAACGAAGCGAGCGCCCGATTGGTTTTCGGAGCGGTTCTCGGCCCAAATACGTCCACCCAAGCCCTCCGCGATCTGACGTGCGATGGAGAGTCCAAGACCGGAATTCCTTCCAAAGCCATGCTCGGCCGGCCGCTCCGTGTAGAAGCGGTCGAAGATCGTTTCCAGCATCTCCGGTGGAATCCCGGGGCCATCATCCTCGACAGCGACACGGACATATGCGTCGTGGTTCTCGGCAATGATGGCCACCGTTCCACCTTCGGGACTGAACGATACGGCGTTGTCGATGAGATTGCGGAGAACCTGTCCCAGCCGCTCGTCTTGTCCCAGCACTTTGGCGCCCAAGGGGAGCTTGATTGTGAGTGCGAGGTTTATCCCGCGTGGAAGTGGAACCAGGCCATAGATTTCAACGACCGTCTCCAGAAGGTGCGCCACGTCGACGGGGCGAATCTGCTCGCGGCTTAACTCGGCATCGAGGCGGGACGCATCGGAAATGTCCGAAATCAGCCTGTCGATCCGCGCGATATCGTTGCCGACGATCGCTATCAACCGGTCGCGCGAAGCTTCGTTGCCGGTGCGGACGAGCATTTCGACGGCACTCTTGAGCGATGTGAGCGGGTTCTTCAGCTCGTGCGCGACATCGGCCGCGAAGCGCTCGATCGCATCGATTCTCGCATAGAGCGCACGCGTCATGGCGCGGAGGCTGTCGGCGAGATCGCCGATTTCGTCGTTGCGCTCAGGCATGAGCGGGATTGCCTCGCGCGCCAGCCGGCCGCTGCGCACACGGTCGGCGGCGGCGGCGAGCTGGCGCACGGGCCTGGCGATTGCGCCGGACAGATAGAATGAGGAAATGACCATCACCACGACAGCGACAAGCGCGATGCCGATCAGGCTGGCGCGCTCCTGGCGCAGGATATCGTCGATGTCTCCGCCTTCGGTCGTGACCATGAGAACGCCATAGATTGTGCGGAAACGCTCGATCGGAACTGCGACCGAGAGAACCAGCCTGTTCTGCGCATCCAGGCGCCTGGCGGAAGCCGCCTCGCCATTGAGCGCACGGCGTACCTCGCCGTAGACGGTGCCGTTGCCGCCTGTCTCCAGATAGGGCGCCATGCTCGTGAATGGACGCACGCCCATCACTCCGTCGTAGACGCGTGTGGCGAGCGCCTCCAGGCGGTGGCGCAAATCGAATGGCGGCAGTTCGACAGTCTGCACCACGTTGCGCGCGAGCAGATCGCGCGTGTCGATCTCGAGGCTCCCATCGGTGTCGTAGAGCCGCGCGCGAAGGTTTGTGGGAGCGATGAGCTGACGCAACAGCGGTTCGGCCTGACCGATCGCGATCGAACGCGTTCTTTCGCGAGTCGCATATTCGGCAAGCGTGCTGGCGACGATCGAAGCTTCCTGACGAATTTCCTCTACTCGTTCATCGACGAGTCCCTGCCGGCTCGTCTCGACGAGCAGCGTTCCTCCGATCAGGATCGCGAGTGCCGCCGTATTCGCGAGAATGATACGCCACGACAGCCCAGGCACGCGGCGGCGCTGAGATCGCAAAACTCCCCCCGCGAGAGTCATGCCACCTTTCGTGTCAGGTCTCGCGATACCGATATCCGACGCCATAGAGGGTTTCGATCGCATCGAAATCGTCATCGACCGCCTTGAACTTTTTGCGCAGCCGTTTGATGTGGCTGTCGATCGTGCGGTCGTCGACATAGACCTGATCGTCATAGGCAGCGTCCATGAGATTGTCGCGGCTTTTTACGAAGCCGGGACGCTGGGCCAGACACTGCAGAATCAGGAACTCCGTGACAGTCAGGCGAACGGGTTTGCCGTCCCATGTGCAGTCGTGCCGCTGGGGATCGAGCCCCAGCTTGCCGCGAACCAGCGCCTCCCGCCGGGGTTCGGTGGTCCCGGCCCCGTTCTTGCGGGCATCCGCGCGGCGCAGCACGGCTTTCACGCGCTCGAGCAGGAGGCGCTGCGAGAATGGTTTGCGAACGTAATCGTCGGCGCCGGCATTCAGACCCATCAATTCATCGATCTCCTCGTCCTTGGACGTCAGAAAAATTACGGGCAGATCGGCGCCTTGCCGCAGGCGCCTCAGCAGCTCCAGACCGTCCATGCGCGGCATCTTGATGTCGAGGATCGCGAGGTCGGGCGGCGTCGCCTGCAGAGCGGTCAAGGCCGAGGCGCCGTCCGCGTAGGTCCGAACGTGATAACCTTCCTGCTCGAGAAGCATGCCGACCGAGGTCAGAATGTTTCTGTCGTCGTCGACGAGTGCGATCGTCGCCATAGCATTGTCCAGTTGGTGTTGACCGTGGCTAGTATAGTCGCCCGAAACCTTATTCGCACGAGCCGCAGATGTGCCAGCCGGCCTTCGATCCGCGCCGCTTCCGGGCCAATGTTCCTTTCTACGCGCGCTTCCGGCTCGGATATCCCGATGCGCTCATAGACCGGATCGCGGCCCATGCCGGCCTGAGTCAGGGCGACCCGGTCATGGATCTTGGAGCCGGGCCCGGCCTGCTCGCGATTCCGTTCGCGCGCGCCGGAATGGCGGTCACCGCGATCGACCCCGAGCCGGACATGCTGTCCGAATTGCGCGCGGCAGCGTCCGAAGCCCAGATTGCTGTCGATATTCTGGAAGGCAGTTCCTTTGACATGCCGCGCGGGATCGGTCCTTTCAGGCTCGTAACCATCGGGCGGGCATTTCACTGGATGGACCGCTCCGCTGCGCTCCAGATGCTTGACCGGCTTGTTCTGCCGGGCGGGAGCATCGCTCTCGTACATGACGACCATCCAGCCACCGTGGAAAATGCGTGGCGCAGCCTGTTGCGTGACTTCGCCGAAAAATTCGGACGGGCTGAAGCGCCTCAGGTGCGCGCGACCAGGGCTCCGGAATATCGCACGCATGAATCGGTCCTTCTGGATTCGCCATTTTGCGTGCTCGAAAGGCTTGGTGTGATCGTCCGGCGCAGCCTCACTGCCGACGACATAGTGGGCCTCGGATTTTCCCTGTCGGCACTCTCACCAGAGAAGCTGGGAGCCCGCGCGCCGGCCTTCGAAGCGGAGTTGCGCGAAGCACTTGCTCGTCAATCGCCCAGCGGACGATTCACCGAGATCGCGGAACTTTCCGCTCTGCTGGCAAAGCGCCCGTGACTCGCGGCAAGGCCAGACTCATACGAATTCTACCTTCAGAATCGCATAGGAGCGCGGGCCGCCGGGAGCGGTGACCTCAACGGAATCGCCTTTCGTTTTGCCGATCAACGCACGCGCGATCGGCGAGGAAATAGAAATTCGCCCGTTCCTCGCATTTGCCTCGAAGTCGCCAACGATCTGGTACTTCTTCTTGGCGCGGGTGTCTTCGTCGACAAGTGTCACCGTCGCGCCGAACGTGACCGAGTTGCCGGAGAGCTTTGAGATGTCGATGATTTCCGCTCGACTGAGCTTATCCTCCAGCTCGACGGCGCGACCCTCTATGAACGCCTGACGCTCCTTCGCCGCATGGTATTCGGCGTTCTCGGAGAGGTCGCCATGTGCGCGCGCCTCCTCGATGAGACGGGTCGTCGCCGGGCGTTCCACGGTTTTCAGGTGATTGATCTCATCCTCGAGGGCTTTGTACCCCCCCGCTGTCATAGGTATTCGTTCCATGGCCTCTCGATCCCGCCAGCGGCAAAAAAGCTCCGCTCGGCCTGCCCAAGAGGCGCGGCCGGTCCGGAGTTTTGCGAGCTTTCCTTTAAGTACCTGTCAAGTCTACGCAATCTCGTCGTTTTGTCCAACGAGCGCGCTCCAAATTAAGGCTGGCGGCGGTCGACTTCAAGGGCTTCGGGGCCGTCTCAACCGTAGCTCTGGAGCGGGCGGACATCGAGCGCGCCCTCGCGGAGCGCCGCGATTGCCTCGACGGCGGCCGACGCCCCCGCCATGGTCGTGTAGTAGGGAACTTTCATTTGCAAGGCGGTGCGCCGGATGGAGAGGGAATCGGCCAGCGCCTGCTGACCTTCCGTGGTATTGAACACGAGCTGCACCTCGCCGTTCTTGAGGGCGTCGACAATGTGGGGCCGGCCTTCGAGCACCTTGTTGACCACTCTCACGCCGAGACCCGCCGCCTCCAGATACTTTGCGGTGCCGCGGGTCGCTATGACTTCGAAGCCCATTTCAATGAGCAGCCGCGCGGGTTCGATGGCGTATGCCTTGTCGGCTTCCTTGACCGAAACGAAGGCCATTCCGCTCAGGGGAAGCTTGGCCCCGGCGCCGATTTGACTCTTTGCGAAGGCCCTTCCGAAATTGGTATCGAGGCCCATGACTTCCCCGGTCGAGCGCATTTCCGGGCCGAGCACGGTGTCAACGCCGGGAAAACGCGCGAATGGCATCACCGCTTCCTTGACCGCAATGTGGTCCCGCCTCCTGGGCTTCAGCTCGAATGCGGCCAGGGTCTCGCCCGCCATGACACGGGCAGCGATTGCCGCCACCGGCAGTCCGATGGCCTTGGCGACGAAAGGCACCGTGCGGCTCGCTCGCGGATTGACTTCGAGCACATAGAGTTCGCCGTCCTGAACGGCGAACTGCACATTCATCAGACCGCACACTTTGAGGGCCCGGGCCAGCGCGACTGTCTGCCGCTCGATCTCCAAAACGGTTTCCGGACTCAGAGAGTGGGGCGGGATGGCGCATGCGGAATCGCCCGAATGGACGCCAGCTTCTTCGATATGCTCCATGATGCCGGCAATAAAAACATCGCCCGTGTCGTCGGCTACCGCGTCGACGTCGATTTCAATCGCGTGCTGCAAAAAGCCGTCGATGAGCACGGGATTATCGCCTGAGATGCGAAATACCTCACCCGACTGCAAAACGGATCTGAGCTGCGGTTCGTCGGCGACAACTGCCATGCCACGCCCGCCGAGTACGTAGGATGGTCTGAGGATCAGTGGATAGCCGATTGCGCGGGCGGAGGCGATTGCCTCTTCCGATGTCAGAGCGGTGGCATTGCGAGGCTGTTTGAGCTGAAGCTTCTCCAGCAGCGCCTGGAATCGCCGCCGATCTTCCGCCAGGTCTATTGCGTCGGCGCTCGTTCCGAGAATTGGAACGCCCTCCTCGACGAGAGCGCGCGCGAGCTTTAGCGGCGTCTGTCCGCCGAACTGCACAATGACACCCTCAAGGCTGCCATTCGAACGTTCGACATTTACGATTTCGAGCACGTCCTCCGTGGTGAGCGGTTCGAAATAGAGGCGATCCGACGTATCGTAGTCCGTCGAAACGGTCTCCGGATTGCAATTGACCATGATGGTTTCGAAGCCGCGCGACGAAAGCGCGTACGCGGCGTGACAGCAGCAATAGTCGAATTCGATACCCTGGCCGATTCGATTCGGGCCGCCGCCCAATATGATAATCTTGCGGGCGTCGGTCGGCTTGCTCTCGCACTCTGCGGTGGCGCCGATCGGAGCTTCATAGGTACTGTACATGTAGGGCGTATGCGCCAGAAACTCGGCGGCGCAGCTGTCGACCCGCTTGTAAACCGGCCGTACTCCCGCCGCGGTCCGCGCCTGACGTACTTCGCCCTCTGTCGAGCCGCAAAGCTTAGCCAGCCTTGCGTCGGAAAACCCCATCGATTTGGCGCGACGAAGTCCTTCGGCATCCGCGGGCAGCCCTTCGCGGCGCAGGCGCGCCTCCGCTGCCACGATTGTTTCAATCTCATCGAGAAACCAGCGGTCGTAACGCGTTATCGCGACGATTTCCTCGGGTGGAAACCCGGCTCGCACCGCCTGTGCCGCGACGCGCAACCGGTCGGGGCTCGTACGCGCGAGAGCGGCGCGCACGGCATTGGGATCGGCAGGCAGTTCGATTTCGTCGAGCCCGCCAAGGCCTGTCTCCAGTGAACGCAATGCTTTCTGAAGCGACTCCGCGAAAGTGCGTCCGATTGCCATCGCTTCGCCCACCGACTTCATTGAAGTCGTGAGCACGGTTTCGGCGCCTGGAAATTTCTCGAAGGCAAAACGTGGAATCTTCGTCACAACATAGTCGATTGTCGGCTCGAACGATGCGGGCGTCGCCTTCGTGATGTCGTTCTGCAATTCGTCGAGCGTGTAGCCTACGGCAAGCTTCGCGGCGACCTTGGCGATCGGGAATCCCGTTGCTTTTGACGCAAGGGCGGAGGAGCGCGACACGCGTGGGTTCATCTCGATGACGACCATGCGGCCGTCGGCGGGATTGATTGCAAACTGGACGTTCGAGCCCCCGGTCTCGACGCCGATCTCGCGCAATACCGCGATCGAGGCGCTTCGCATGCGCTGAAATTCCTTGTCGGTCAGCGTCAGTGCCGGCGCGACGGTCATCGAATCGCCGGTGTGCACGCCCATCGCATCGATGTTTTCGATGGAACAAACGATGATGGCGTTGTCCGCGCGATCCCGGACGACCTCCATCTCGTATTCCTTCCATCCCAGAACGGATTCCTCGATCAGCACCTCGTTCGTGGGCGAAGCATCGAGTCCAAGCTCGACGATCTCGAAAAACTCCTCGCGGTTGTAGGCGATTCCGCCGCCAGTTCCCCCGAGCGTGAAGGAAGGGCGGACCACTGCAGGCAGCCCCACTTCCTCGAGCGTTTGCAGAGCGTGCGCAAACGCCTCCGGGGAGAGTTCCATGAGAGGATTGTTCTGGGCGTCATAAAGAAAATTGCCGCGCTCGTCCTTTTTGTGCCTTAGATAACCCTTCAGAGTCTGTCCGCGCGGAACGTCCAGGCCGATCTTCATCATCGCGCGGCGGAACAACTCGCGGTCTTCCGCCTTGTCGATCGCTTCGGCACTCGCGCCGATCAGCTCAACCGCGTATTTCTCGAGCACTCCGCGCTTGCGTAGCGACAATGTTGTGTTCAGTGCCGTCTGACCGCCCATTGTCGGCAGCAGCGCGAAGACGCGTCCCGCTGGAACGTTGGGCCTTTCGCGCGCAATGATCTTCTCGACAAATTCCGGAGTAATGGGCTCGATGTAGGTCGCGTCCGCGAGCTGCGGGTCGGTCATGATGGTTGCCGGGTTTGAATTGACAAGGACAACCCGGTAACCCTCCGCGCGCAAAGCCTTGCAGGCCTGCGCCCCCGAATAGTCGAATTCAGAAGCCTGGCCGATCACGATCGGCCCCGCACCGATGATCAGGATCGTGTGGATATCGGCGCGTCTGGGCATTCGCGATTCAGCTCCGCCATCTCAGTGTCGTTTCCGGCACGGGGTTCACGAAGGCCGCATTGCCGCCCGTGGAATCGGCCCACGCCTTCTTGAGGCGCTGATACCACATCGCGGGCACGTCTGCGTCGGGGATGAGCATCAACCGCGGATTGAATTTCAGGCCCTCGCGCTGCAGTTCGACCATCGCCCGGTCTTGCCCCAGGAATGCTCGCGCAAATGGCCGGAAAAATGGTTTGATCAGCCCGAGCAACGCACTGTTCCAGTAGAACACCTGCGTGACTTCCGTGGCGTCCGCGTCGATCGGCGTGCAGGTGGTAAGGCCAACGATCCGTTTTGTGCCGGCGGAGATGTTTTCGAAGCGCACGCCGGGCAATTCGAAGCGGATTTCGGTTGTGACATCGGCGCCCAGAATTCGGTAGGCGAAGGAATTGGATGAAGGTTCGTGCGCGACCATTGTAAAGCCGCGCAGTGAGGGCGCGAAGCGTTTCGCTTTTGCATGAATGGAGTGGCGTGACCGCCAATACCATGCCTGATGAACGAAGGGCCCATGAGCCGGGTCCATGAGTCCGACGACGGCATGATCCATCGCGCAACGAAAGCGCTGACATTCTACGATTTGCGGACGGGCGTTGCCCCCGAGGAGAACCTTTGGGGGGTCGAATGCGGGTTGAGTGAACTCCTGTCCCGGCGCCGGCATGAATATCCAGATCAGCCCGTCTTGTTCGCGCACTGGATAGGAGCGCACGCGAATGCGCGAGGGATCGATGTCCTGACCGTCCACGAGCGAGGGTATGGCCGCGCAGGTACCCTCGGGCCTGAAGCGCCATCCGTGATACGAACACTCGACCGTGTTCTCTTCCAGCAATCGGCCGGCCGAAAGGGGTACCCCGCGGTGGGGGCAGATATCACGCAGCCCGAAAGGATGTCCGTCGTGGGTTCGGCCCAGAAGAACCGGTTCGCCAAGAAAAATGCGGCGGTACAACCGTCCTCGGCGAATCGTGTCCGCCTGCGCCGCCCTGTACCAAAGATTGCGCAGGAAGGCGGGCGCGCTATCCGCGTCGGCCGCGCCTGTCCCGCTCATTTGGTCGCAGGAGCCGCTTTTCCTGGCAGGGGCTTCAGGAGACTTTCGAGCTGCGTCATGAGTTGCTGGCCCTTGTACATAGGCAGCTTATACGCCCATCCCGACGCGCGCGCGTCGATTGTCCGTGCCTGCCGCTGGGCGTCAGGCTTGCCGGCGGCGCCCTCGGCCGAGACCTCGGACCAATAATCCTTCCCCTGTTGAATCGTTTGGACAGTGACAATAAGCCCGTCGAAAGTGTGGGCAACGAGTCGCGCCGTGTGGGCGCCATCGGAGAAGTCAAAATCCCTGGCGGGGCGCACGTCGTCGAAAGTAAATCCGGAAATCGCGCCAGCCACGCCGTCGGCGGCGCCCGGATAGGAGATTTCGCGCTCCTTGGGCAAGTCCACAATGGTCAAATCCGAATCACTGGGCTTGTTGCGCCGCACCTCGTAGGAAGGCCCGCTTGAAGGGTTGACGTCGGCCTGTTCAATGCGCGCGGAATCCACATCGAGAACCTGCTTGTCGAGCCAATCGTTCGCATCCGTTTTGGGCTCGAACACGCTGCGCACCAGCCAGCTCTGATCGGAATCCGCTCGGCGCACATACAGGCCCACAGCTCCGCTCGGATCGCCAATGTTTTCTTTTTTCCCGACGATAAGGGCGGCGAGTGTGCGGCCTCGACCATCGACAAGCGTGATGGCAATTCCATCGCCTTTCGGAGGTGGATCAAGGTCAAGGAAGTGGAGCCAGTCGGCGCGGGCTGTCTTGGGTTCTATTGTCTCAAGTCCGGCGAGCCCGACCAGAGTCTCATGCACCCGTTCGAATGAGGCCGGATAGTCGTCGTGGCTGGCAACGACCCAGCCCTTCTCCGGCTTGAATTGCATATCGACCGAGCCGCTCTTCGAGGCGACGTGTATTTTCGCAACGTCGCGTGCCTCGGAAGCGAATCCGGGAAGGAATGGCTGGGGCACATGGCGCGGCGCGACCTCGTGCGACTGACGAACCAGCGCCAGCACGGCAAGGGCGATGATGAAGAGTGCGACAACGGCCAGCGCCAGGAGATTTCGCCAGCGTTGATCCTGAACGAGAGCGTGCGGATCACTCATGCGCCGTCTCACAAAGCCAACGCGCGGGCCCGCCTGCGCCGCCTGAGGAATGCGAGCACGATAGCGAAGGCTGCAACAAGAATTGGAACCAGAGCGATATTCACAAAGGCAAGAAATGCACCCAGCGCGTCGATATCCTTCCGCAGGCTGTGCTGGACGTCGCGCAATTCACTGCGCGTGGTGCTGACCTCGCGTCTGAACCGGGTGATTTCGCGCTGCTGATCCTCGGTGAGCGCGGTGCCGGACTTTGCGGCGCCACCCTGCTCCAGCGCGTGGAGCCTGCTCTCGGTATCGGCCAGGCGCTGCTTGAGCGCGTCTGCTTCCTGCTGGAATCTGGTCTGCGCCTGTCCCTGCAATTTCCGAACGACAGTGAAGGGGCGACTGCTGGTTGCGCGCGTGCGCAAGGAAATCAGGTCATTGGACCCCGAAAGATTCTCGACCGCATTGACGACGAAGGCAGCGTTGTCCGCGAATGGCGCTGCAAGGCGCCGGCCGTAGAGCGATTCGACGTGAACCCAGAAGCGGTCGTCGAAAATATCGCTGTCCGCCATGACAATGACGTTGATCGGTCCCTTCGACAGTTTGAGCTGGTTCGAAGCCTGCTTGGGCTGGGCGGGTTTTGCCGGCGCGATTCCCGCAGGCGTCATCGTGGGCGGTCCGCCGGGAAAGGCAGTCTTTACCGGGCCGGAGATTCGTGCCGCGATCGTATAACGCTGCCCTGTGGGCTCGACCGTGGACATCAAGTCTCCAGGCCGCGGATTCAGATGCGCCTGCATCGCGTCCATGAGCGAGGCTTCGTTGGACGATCGGACCAATGGCTGAAAGCTCGTCGTGGCGCCCTTGAGCGGGAACAGAGCGCCGACGCTGGCAAGATTCAGGGTCTGCAGGTTCGCCGTCACCTGGTCGCTGCTGTCGAAATCGGAATTGTCGAGATGGAGCCACATCGGATAGCGCTCCACCGGATTGCGTTGATCGCTTGATGTCTGCACGGCTTGCGCCAGAGCGCGATCCAGGACGACTTTGGAGGAATCGTAATTCACGCCCCACGCGCGCAGCAGCGGCTTCATGTCCGAAGACGATGGCGCCGTCATCTGGCCGCCGCCCTGCGCGGCCATTGCTACTTCGGACATCGGGTCAAGAAAGATCAGCGCATGCCCGCCACCGAGTACGTACTGGTCGATCGCATAGAGCTCTTGCGGAGGGAGCGGCGCCGGGTGAGCGATCACCAGCATGCTCACATCGGCAGGGATCCGATCGAAGCTCTGTTCGATCAGTTTGGTCGTGAAGGTCTGCCGCAGCTCTTCGTAGATCATGAAGGGCTGGACTTGCCCCTGCAACGCGGCAGCCATGCCTCCTGCACCCGTTTCGAGCGGCAGGCTTGAAATTATCCCGACGACAGGCTTCTTCGGTGTGGCCAGTCGATATACGAGCGAGGTGAGATCGTATTCGACATAGGATTCACGTTCCTGGGCGAAGAATGGAATGACTTCCTTGCCGTTGATCGTGTTGGTGCCAACGAGTCCGAAATACAGGAAATCGCCTGTCTCTGTTGGGGCGCCAGTCAAGCCGGCCGCCGCCGCTTCATCTTCCGCCGGGGTGAAGGGCTCGGCGTCGATTTCCTCGAGAACAATCTTGCCGTGCGAGTGCGCCGCATATTCGCCGAGCAAATCCCGCACACGCCCGGCATAGGCGTTGATCTGCGCGAACTGGGCCCCGACTTTCTTGGAATAGTAGAACTTGAAGGTGATCGGTTCGACGAGCTGGTCGAGGGTGCGAATCGTTCCGGCTGAAAGCGTGTAAAGACCATTCACGGTCAGATCGAGCCGTGTCGTCGTAAAGGTTGCGTCCGCAGCGATATTAACCGCAACGAAAAGGACCGCGGCCAGCGTGATCGCTCCCAGGGCGTAGAGGCGGCGGGAAATCGGCTTCATCGCTTCGTTCAGCCCGTTTTCTTCAGGTCCAGGATGACGACATTGGCCGTCAGGAACAGCGCGATCAGCGACAGGAAGAAGATAAGATCGCGAAGATCGATGACGCCTGCCGAGATCGCCGTGAAATGCGTGAGAAAGCTGAACGACGAAATGGCATTGATGAGCGCCAGCGGCGCCCAGGCGCTGAAGAAATCGAGCACGAGCGGCGCGCCGGAAATCGTGAACAGGAAGCACACGACGACGCTTACGACGAAGGCGATTACCTGGTTGTTCGTCGACGCCGAAATGCAGGCGCCGATCGCAAGATAGGCGCCGGCCATCAGGAAGGAACCGATATAGCTTGCGAGGATCACGCCATTATCGGGATGGCCGAGATAGTTCACGGTGATCCAGATGGGAAAGGTCAGGGCAAGGGCGACGCCGGTAAATGCCCAGGCTGCGAGATATTTTCCGATGACCGTCGCCGAAAGCCGAAGCGGCAAGGTGAGCAGGAGCTCCATTGTCCCGGAGCGGCGCTCCTCGGCCCATAGGCGCATCGAGATCGCAGGAACGAGGAAGAGGTAGAGCCACGGGTGGAAACCGAAGAAAACCTGGAGGTCGGCCGTGCCGTTTTCGAAGAAGTGGCCGATATAGAATGTGAAGGCGCCCATCGCGAAGAGAAAGATCACAATGAACACATAGGCGAGCGGCGTGGCGAAATAGGCCGCGAACTCGCGCTTGAAAACGGTGAGGATGGGTTTCATGCGCGAATCTCCCGCGCGCGGGCGGCGTCGTGCGTCGTGACCGCGCGAAACACTTCGTCGAGGCGGCCGGGCTCGGCATAAAGTTCCTTCACGTCCCACCTCTCGGCGGTGGCAAGTGCGCTGATATCCTCGATGAGCAGGGCTCCGCTTCGCGGAAAGGCCGTCAGCTCGACGGTGCCATCGCTGCGTTGCTGCTGGTCGACGCTGGCAACGCTGCTCAGGCCCTTCAGCCTTGCCTTGACACCATCAATATTCGCGGGGGGCAGGGCGAGGGTGACGGCGTTGTGGTGACGCGAACGCGCAAGCAGTTCAGCGGGCGTTCCGTCGGCCACGATCCGTCCGCGGTCGATGATCACAGCGCGCGTGCAGATCGCTTCGACCTCTTCGAGCAAATGCGTCGAAACGATGATCGCCTTTCGAGGGGCCATTGCGCGCAGGAGTTCGCGTACGGAATGCTTCTGGTTGGGGTCAAGTCCATCGGTGGGTTCGTCCATGATGAGCACCGGCGGATCGTGAAGAACTGCCTGCGCGAGCCCCACACGGCGTTTGAAACCCTTCGACAGTGTGTCGATCGGTTGATCGAGGACGGGATCGAGGTCGGTATTTCGCACCGCGTCCGCGATTCGCGCCTTTGCTTCCGATCCGGAATATCCTCTGACCTCGGCGATGAAGGCGAGGAACTGCCGCGGAGTCATGTCGCCATAGGCGGGCGCGCCCTCCGGAAGGTAACCGATCATGCGCTGGGCGCCGATCGTCTGCGTCTCCACGTCGAATCCGCACACCCGCACGCGCCCCGAGGTGGGCGCGAGAAAGCCCGTGATCATCTTCATGGTCGTCGATTTGCCGGCGCCGTTCGGACCCAGGAATCCCAGCACTTCACCCCGGTCAACCTTGAGATTGATTCCGGAAACGGCTGCGATCGGGCCGAAGATTTTGGTCAGGCCGTCGATTTCGATCATGGAGGGAGAAGCAGATTGCCGGGTCATTGTGAAGAACGGCAGCCCTTAGACAAATCGGCGCATTCAGGCAAGGCCGCGAAGGTTAAGTTCCGGTCATGATGTTGCGGCGTTCCCGCACGCTGGCCCATGCTCGACCTTGGTTTCCGCGGTTGATTGCGAGCGGCAGAAATGGCGAAGATGATCGCCGGGGTCGGCTCTTGAGCTCAACCGACAGGCGGTAATGAATCGCGTGGGACTGGTCGACCATCGGGCGTTGGAGCGGGCAATCCTCGTCGGCACGCTGTTTCAAGTCGTCGCCGTTGTCATTGCGCATTTCAGTCTTTGGATCGAAACCCATGCGCTCCTCTTCGGCGGCATGATGATTTCCGCTACCATGGGCTATCTCTATGCCCAGGAAGTGGCCCGTGGGTATGTGAAGGGGGCGTGTGGCGGCGCTGTCGCCGGCGGCCTATGCGCCATAATCGGCATGGCGCCCTCGGTCCTGCTTGGTGACATGACGCTGAAAATGCTCGTGGTTCGCACCCTTATTTCGATACTGACGGGCGCGGTTGGAGGGATCTACGGCCAAATGGCCGCCGACTGGAATCGGGCGGGTTAGGAAAGTCGCCGGCTGGCCCATTTCGGCAAACCCGAGAGGGTTGGGGGGCCTGGATCTGCGGATCTGCAGCTACGCTCCAGCCGGCATGTGATCTTTTGGGATCAATAGCGGCCGTGGCAAGGTTGGAATATGGCATTTCTGCGGCCGTGCACAGGAACCTTTCTTCGAAAGGCCCTTGGCACGCAGAAATGTGAAGCGCTTTCGCTCGCCCCGCCTCAAAAGCCATGAAAGGAGGCGAAGTAATCTAGGGACATGCGCTCGCTGGCCAGCCGATTCACGGCGCTTGTTTCGTCGGCGTAGCCGATTGCCATGCCGCAGAAGAGCATCAGTTCTTCGGGAGCGCCCAGAAATTCGCGCACGACGCGATTGTAGCGCGACCAGCATTCCTGAGGGCAGGAGGAAAGCCCGTGCTCGCGCAGGAGAAGCATCACCGTCTGGAGATACATGCCGAGATCCGACCATTGCGGCTGCCCCATTTTACGGTCGATCAGGCAGAAGAGCCCCACCGGCGCGCCGAAGAATTCGTAATTATTCGCGAACCATCGCAGCCGCGCGTCTCGGTCCTCGCGGGGAATTCCGAGCAGCGCATACATCATCTCGCCCACGCGAAACCGTTGGGCGCGATAGGGCTCCCACAGATTCGCGGGATAGATGTGATACTCGAGCGGATCGGGCGAGGGATCGCGTACCAGCCGCTGGCGCATGATTTCGCGGAATTCTTCGAGCGCTCTGCCGCTCAGAACATGAAGCCGCCAGGGCTGAAGATTGCCGCCAGAGGGCGCGCGCGCCGCGAGCTCCAGGACGCCCCGCAGCACGTCCAGAGGTACGGGGTTGTCGAGGAAGGCCCGCACGGACAGGCGCGATCGTACCGCCTCGGATACCTTCATGCCCGCGCCCTCGCCTGATAAGGAACATCTGGACGGTTCGCGTATGTCTGTCCAGCGCCGCGAACCCGGAACGGATGTCGACCTGTTTGATGGCGGAAGAGACATTCACCGAAATTCGTGAATCGGTGCGCAGGTTCTGCGCACGATTCCCGGGCCCGTATTGGCGCGCCCTCGACCGCGATCGCGCCTATCCGACGGAGTTCGTCCAGGCGCTGACGCGGGAAGGCTTTCTGAGCGTGCTGATTCCGGAAAACTTTGGGGGAGCCGGTCTTGGCCTTGGCGCCGCGACCGCGACTGTCGAGGAAATCCATCGCTCGGGAGCGAACGGCGCCGCCGCTCACGCCCAGATGTACACGATGGGCACGCTGTTGCGTCACGGCAGCGAAGACCAGAAGCGGCGCTGGCTGCCGCAACTCGCCTCGGGCGCACTGCGCCTACAGGCTTTCGGTGTCACCGAATCCGAGAGCGGCACGGACACGACGCGTATCCGAACCTTCGCGCGGCGCGAGGGCGACGCGTATGTCGTGAGCGGCAGCAAAATCTGGATCAGCCGCGCGGAACATTCCGATTTGATGCTCCTGCTCGTGCGAACGAGCGCGCGGCAGGAACCAAACCCCGGCGAGGGGATGAGCGTGCTTCTCGTCGATCTGCGCGATGCGGTCGGGCGAGGGCTCTCCATCCGGCCCATACGCACCATGATCAATCATGCGACGACCGAGCTCTTCTTCGACGATCTCAGCGTGCCTTGCGAAAATCTCATCGGCAGGGAAGGGCAGGGGTTCCGTTGCATTCTGGACGGGATGAACGCAGAGCGCATCCTCATTGCCTCAGAATGCATCGGCGACGGCCGTTTCTTCGTCGATCGCGCGACGGGCTATGCGAAGGATCGCAAGGTATTCGGCCGGCCGATCGGCGAGAATCAGGGTGTTCAGTTTCCGATCGCCCGCGCCCATGTGCAGATCGAAGCGGCAGCGGAAATGGTGCGCAAGGCTGCAGCATTGTTCGATACCGGCAAGCCCTGCGGCGCGGAGGCGAACATGGCGAAACTGCTGGCCGCGGAAGCGTCCTGGTCGGCCGCAGACATGTGCCTGCAGACGCATGGCGGCATCGGCTTTGCGGAGGAGATGGACATCGAGCGCAAGTTCCGCGAGACGCGCCTCTATCAGGTGGCGCCCATCTCCACCAATCTCATCCTCTCGCATGTGGCGACGCATGTCTTGGGCCTGCCAAAATCGTTTTGAGCTCCGGTGACAAGCGAAGGAATATTCGACGGCTGGATCGGACGCACGCAGTCCGTGGCGGACGTGGCGGCGCCGGGGCCGCTCGAGCGCCTCTCCGCATTGCTGGACCATGAGCATCCACCCTGGCCACAGCGCGAAGTGCCGCCGCTCGCCCATTGGCTGTACTTTCTTCCTTGCGCGCCTCAATCGCAGATCGGCCCGGACGGGCACCCGCGACGTGGAGATTTCCTGCCGCCTGTCGATCTGCCCCGGCGCGTGTGGGCGGGAAGCCGCGTCGAATTTCTTCGGCCCCTTCCCATCGGTGCGGCGATCCTGCGCCGCTCGGCGATCGCAAGCGTAACGGAAAAGAGTGGTGCGGGCGGGCCACTGATGTTTGTCACCGTGCGGCACGAAATATCGGCCGAGGGGAGTCCGGCAATCGTCGAAGAGCATGACATCGTCTATCGCAATGCGACTTCGCCGGCGTCCACGCCATTACGCGAGGCGGGGCAGCCCATGCGAGCGGCCGCGTCGCGCGAAATCATCCTCGATTCGATCGCTTTGTTCCGTTTCTCTGCTCTCACGTTCAATGCGCATCGGATTCATTACGACCGCGAATACGCGCGGAACGTGGAAGGCTATCCCGGTCTCGTCGTGCAGGGGCCGTTCACGGCGATCCTGCTCATGGATCATTTTCTGGGGACAAATACCGGCGCGCGTATCGGTACCGTCGCCATTCGGGCGCTGCGGCCGCTTTTCGAAGACGCGCCGTTCCGGCTTTGTCTTGCGCAAGACGGAGATCGCGTGAAATTATGGGCGCTTGATCCCTCCGGCCGCGAAGCAATGGCGGCGCAATTGACCATAGAGAATTGAACACCGCCATGAGCCGCATGATTCCCGTCACTGAAGCGATGATCGCCTATGTCGGACGTTGGGGCGCCAGAGAACATCCTGTCTTGCGTCACTGCCGCGAAGAGACGGCGAAAATGCCGATGGCGAACATGCAGATCGCGCCCGAGCAGGGCGCGTTCCTCGCGTTTCTCGCCAAGGCCATCGGCGCGAAGCGCACTCTGGAGATCGGTACTTTCACGGGCTACAGCGCGCTCAGCGTGGCGCTCGCGCTGCCGCCGGATGGTCGCGTCATGGCGCTCGATGTGAGCCGCGAATTCACCGACAAGGCGCGCGGCTACTGGAAAGAGGCGGGCATGGAGTCGAAAATCGAGTTGCGGCTCGGTCCGGCGCTCGAATCGCTCGACCGGATGACAGCCGGCCGTGAAGCCCCGTTCGATTTCGCTTTCATCGACGCCGACAAGTCGAACTACGACGCTTATTACGAACATGCGCTGAAGCTGCTGCGACGGGGCGGAGTCATCGCGCTCGACAACATGCTGTGGAGCGGCGCGGTGGCCGATCCCTCGATCAATGACCCCGACACCAGCGCGCTTCGTGCCCTCAACGCCAAGATTCATGGCGACGAGCGGGTCGACATGGCGCTCGCCACGATCGCCGACGGGGTGATGCTGGTCTGGAAGCGGTAAGGCTTGCGTATTGCCGCCGCGGGTTCCATTCTTCGCCCGATGGTCGAGGAACCCATAGCGTTCCTCCGCGCGTGCGCCCGCCCCGCCGCGCGGTCAGAATATTGGGGTGGGGAAGCGGGTCTTCGCGGAGACGAACAGCGCTTCGACCGGCGTGAACTTGCGCAAATCCTGCGGGTCTATGGACGGATGGTCGCGGCGGGCCAATGGCGCGACTATGCCATCGATTTTCTCTCCGACCGTGCCGTGTTTTCGGTATTTCGTCACGCGAGCGACCTCCCGCTCTACACCATCGAGAAACAGCCAAAGCTCATCGCCCGTCAGGGTCAGTATGTGGTTCTGACGGCTTCCGGGCATGTGTTGAAGCGCGGCCGCGAACTCGCGCAGGTGTTGCGCCTGTTCGACCGCAAGCTATTCCGGGCGCTTGCTCCGATCTGATCCCGGGCACGCGCTCGTGAACTGTCAGCTATGAGATACGGCGCTATCGTGTTTGGTCTGACCGCAGGGGAGCAAAATGAAATCTGCCGCTTGGTCCGCCTTGCTTGCCGCCGTCCTGGCGACCCCGTTGCTGGCCGCCGACAAACCCCAATATGGAAGCTGGGGATTCGATTCCACCGGCCTCGATCTCAAAACGAAGCCCGGTGACGATTTCTTCCGTTACGCCAACGGCGCCTGGCTCGACCGGACCGCGATACCGCCGGACAAGCCGGCGTATTCCCTACGTCTCGCGATGACCGACACCATCGAGTCGCGCGTGCACGATCTGATGGAGAAAGCCGCCGCCAGGGGTGGCACGAGCGATCTCGAAGGTAAGGTTGGCGGCTTCTACGCGGCGTTCATGGATGCGCCCCGGATCGAATCGCTGGGGATCACGCCCATCGTGCCCGAGCTTGATGTGGTCAGAGCAGCAGCAAACCGCGACGCGCTCGCCGGCTTGATGGGCCGCAGCACAATCGATTTCGAAAGCTCGCTCTTTCAGGTTTCGACCGACGTCGATCTCAAGGACCCGAAGCGCTACGCGGTGTATCTCTCCCAGGGCGGTCTTGGTCTTCCGGACCGCGACTACTATCTGCAGCCGCATTTTGCCGCGGCCAAGACTGCGTACCGCGCCTATGTCGGGAAATTGCTGCACCTGATCGATTGGCGCGATGCCGACGCGCGCGCAAACGACGTCGTCGATTTCGAAACGAGGATTGCGGCTGCGAGCTGGACGAAAGCGCAGGACCGCGATGTCGCGGCGACCTACAATCCGATGCCGGTTGCCGATCTTCAGAAGCTCGCGCCCGGTTTTGCCTGGAAGCCCTTTCTCGAAAGTGCCGGTCTGGGCACCGTGAAGCGACTCATCGTTGCCGAAAAGAGTGCGTTTCCGAAGCTCGCCGCAATCTTCGCGGCCGCGCCGGTCGACACCATCAAGGCGTGGCACGCCTTTCATATTGCGGATGCCGCAGCACCCTATCTTTCGCGGAATTTCACCGAAGCCTGGTTCGAGCTGCACAATCAAACGCTGGCGGGCCAGCAGAAGGAAGAAGCGCGCTGGAAGCGGGCGGTTCACCGCGTTGCGGGTGGCGATTGCGGAGCGAGCCCCGGTGACTGCTTCGGCACGCTCAATTGGGCGGTGGGCCAACTCTACACGGCGGCGTATTTTCCACCCGATGCCAAGGCCAAGATAGAAGACCTCGTTGCCCATCTCAAGGCGGCCTATCGCGCGCGGCTGGCGAAGAATGACTGGATGAGTCCCGCAACGCGGGCCGAGGCGCTCAGGAAGCTCGACACCTACAACATCAAGGTCGGTTATCCCGCGCATCCGCGCGACTATTCCAGCCTCGTCATCCGCAGCGACGATCTCGTCGGCGACGTGCGCCAGGCGGCCCGGGCCGACTGGGCCTTTTATGTCGGCCGGCTGAACGGACCCGTCGATCGTGACGACTGGAGCATGACGCCGCAGACCAACGACGCCTATAACGGCTCATTGCGCGACATCGTGTTTCCGGCCGGCATCCTGCAGCCGCCCGTGTTCGATCCGAATGCCGATGCTGCGGTCAATTACGGCGCCATCGGCGGCATCATTGGTCACGAAATGACGCATGGCTTCGACGATCAGGGCCGCAAGATCGATTCGGCCGGCGCGCTCCGCGACTGGTGGAAACCGCAGGACGCGAAGAAGTTCGAAGCGCGCGCGGCTAGGCTCGGCAAGCAATATTCGGGCTTCGAACCGATCCCCGGCGTGCACGTGAATGGTGATCTCACCATGGGCGAGAATATCGCCGATCTGGGCGGCCTGACGCTGGCGCTCGATGCCTATCACGCCTCGCTTGGCGGCAAGCCCGCGCCGGTGATCGACGGTCTGACCGGCGACCAGCGCGTATTCCTGGGCTGGGCACAGGCGTGGCGCGGCAAGGTGACCGACGATTTCGTCAAGCGGCAGGTCGTCAGCGACCCGCACAGCCCGCGCCAGTTTCGCGTCAATGGCGTGGTGCGCAACATCGACGCCTGGTATGCGGCCTTTGGCGTCAAGCCCGGCGACAGGCTCTACGTTGCGCCCGGCGATCGCGTCCGCATCTGGTGATTGGAGCGCACTTCAAAAGAAAACGGCCCCGATGTCGCCATCGGGGCCGGGGGAAGATGATCTCTGTCAGCGGCGGTTGCCGAGGAGCTGCATCAGCATCACGAACAGGTTGATGAAGTCGAGATAGAGCCTCAGGGCGCCGAAGATCGCCTTGCGGCCCGCAACCGTGCCGTCGTCGGATGCGACATAGCTTTCCTTGATCGATTGCGTGTCGTAGGCGGTGAGGCCGGTGAACACGAGCACGCCGATGATCGAGATGACGAAGGTCATCATCGCCGAATGCAGGAACAGGTTGACCAGTGAAGCGATCACGATGCCGATCAGGCCCATGAACAGGAACGAGCCGAAACCGGAAAGATCGGCCTTGGTCGTATAGCCCCACAGGCTCATGGCGCCGAAGGTCGCCGCGGTGATGAAGAACACCTGCGCCACGCTCGCGCCCGTATAGACGAGCAGGATCGGCGCCAGTCCGATGCCGACCAGCCCCGCATAGGCCCAGAACGTAGCCTGTGCCGCGCCCACGCTCATCCGGTCGATCCGGAACGACATGAACAGCACCAGCCCGAGCGGCGCGAACAGCGCGATCATGCCGAGCAGCGTCAGGCCCATCGCATGATTGACGGGGTTGATGCGGTAAAACAGTTCGCCGAACGAGGTCTCGGCGGTCAGCCAGGCCGTGGCGCCGGTCAGCGCCAGCCCTACCAGCATGTAATTGTAGACGCGCAGCATGTGGGCGCGCAGCCCGGCGTCGATTGCGCCGGCCGCCGCCGTCTGGCTGCGCAGCACGCGATTGTCGTAGTCAGCCATCTGGCAATTCCTCCTGGGTCCGAATCCGGACCGGGTCGCACACAATATCGGGCTTGGGAGCCGCCGGATCAAGGCGCGGCCCAGGGCGCCGGAATTACGGATTTCTTAACTGCGCGGCTGGCTTTGCGGCCAGCGCCGTCCAGCTGGTGGCAAATCCGAAGACGAGAGTGGCCAAAGCGCCTCCTGCCACGGTCAGCAGAACCGCGCGCCAGTCGAAGGCGAGATGCACCTCGAAGACCCGGCGCGTGACGAGCCAGGCCGCAGCCGTTCCGGCGCTGAGCGCGAGCGCGCCGGTCAGCACGCCGACGAGCGCATATTCAATGGCATAGACGAGGGCGATCTGAGATCGCGTCGCGCCCACCACCTTCATCACCGTCGAATCGTAGAGCCGCGCGCGCTGGCCCGCCGCGACCGCGCCGGCGAGCACCAGCAGCCCGGCCAGAATCGTCACAAGGCTTGCTGCCCGCACGCCGAAAGCGAGCTGGCCGAGGAGCGTGTCGAGCTGCGCGATGACGTCACGCACCCTGACCGTCGAGACCGAATGAAAGCGGTCGGTCACCGCGCGGTAGAGTGCGTCCTCGTCGCGCGGCGCGACGCGCACCGTCGCGAGGAAACTGTGCGGCGCCTTGTCGATGATGCCGGGCGAAAGGATGAGGATGAAGTTCTGCCGCCCATTGCTGAAATCGACGTGGCGCAGATTGGCGATGCGTCCTTCGATCTCGCGGCCGAGAACGTTGAGCGTTACCGAATCGCCGACCTTGAGACCCATGCCTTCCGCCAGCTCGGCGTCGAAAGAGATGAGCGTCGGTCCCCTGTAATTGGCGGGCCACCACCGTCCCGAAGCGAGGTCGGCGTCTTTCGGTTGCGCGGCCGCGTAGGTGATGCCGCGGTCGCCGCTCAGCGCCCAGCGCGAATCGCTGGCGACCTTCGCTTTCGCGGCGGGGACGTGGTTGAGCGCGGTGATCCGTCCACGGATCATTGGCGTCCGCCGGTAGTCGCGCACAGAGCCGAAGCGCGCGATGGTGCTGTCGAACGCTGCGACGTCTGCGGGCTGAATATCAACGAAGAAAAAGGTGGGCGCGGATTCGGGAAGGGAATCGTTCACCTGCGCGGAGATCGTGCGGTCGAGCAGCGTCACCGCTGCGAGAAGCGAAAGCCCGAGCCCGAGCGCCACGATGACCGAATCCGTCGGCGAGCCGGGCCGCGTCATGTTGGCGAGTGCAAGCCGCGGAGCCGGGCGCGACGCGGCGGGCAGTGTGCGCAGCAGGACTCTCAAACCGGCAGCCGCGAGCCGGAGCGCGACGAATCCGCCCGTAGCACCCGCGAGAAACCACAGCGTGAAGGCGCGTGACGGCGAAACGGCGAGAGCCAGCGCGAGGATGAGCAGCGCCGCACCGGCCGCCGTGGCGAGGTAGGGCAGGCGGCCCCGCACCTGCGCGGGCGCAACGAGATCGCGGAACAGGCCTGCCGGCGCGATCTCGCGGGCGCGCGCGAGCGGCGGGACGGCGAACGCGGCGGCGGAGAGCATGCCGAACACGAAGGCGAGTGCGAGGGGTCCCGGGAAGATCCGGAAGCTCGCCGGGACCGGAAGCTCCGCGCCGTACACATGCTCGACGATGAACGGAATCGCGGCACCGAGGAGCAAGCCGGTCAGCGAGGCGAGCGCCGCGATCGCCATCGCCTGCAGGAAGAAAATCAGGAAGATGAGGTGGCCGTCGGCGCCCAGCGCTTTCAGTGTCGCGATTTCCTCGCGCTTGCGATCGATGAAGGCGCGCACCGCCTGGCCCGCGCCGACGCCGCCGACGGCGAGCGCCGTCAGTCCCACGAGCGTGAGAAACACGCTCACCTGCCGGATGAAACGGTCGGTGCCCGGCGCTGCGTGATCGCGGTCGCGGATCTGCCAGCCGGCATCGGGGAAGCGCGCCCGGGCCTCGCGCCGGAACGCGGCGATCGATGCGTTCGCGGGCAGCTTCACGCGCGTGCTGTAGTTGATCAGGCTGCCGGTGGTGACGAGTCCGGTGCGATCGAGCGCGGCCGTTGAGATGATCGCGTGCGGCCCCAGGCTGAAGCCGCCGGAGAGTCGGTCGGGCTCGTCGGTCAGCACGGCCGCGATGCGGAAGGACTGGTTTCCGATTCGCATGCGGCCGCCGCGTGCGAGGCCGAGCCGGTCGAGCAGAGTTTGCTCGACAATCGCGCCGCAGCTTTCTTGTGTGCACGCCAATGACGTTTTCAGATTTGTCGCCGGCGAGAGGCCGACGCTGCCATAGAGCGGATAGAGATTGTCGACGGCTTTCAGTTCGATCAGCTGGCGCGCCGCGTTCGCGCCGTTTGCATAGGCCATCGCGCGCATGGAGATGGTTTCGGAGATCGTGCCGCGCGCTGTAACAAATGCACGCTCCACCGCGCCCATCGGACGGTGAACAAGCTCGACCGCGATGTCACCGCCGAGCAGTGCGCGTCCGTGGTCCGCGAGTCCGGCGAGCAAGGCGTCGGCAATCGAATCGACTCCCGCGATGGCCGCCACGCCGAGCACGAGACAGGCGAAGAAAATGCGGAAGCCCGAGAGCCCGCTGCGCAATTCACGCTGCGCCAGCCGCCATGCGAGCGCAAGCGAGTTCATGCCGACGCCGTGTCGGCCACGATCGCGCCATCCTTGAGCTTCACGATTCGCTTGCAGCGGCGCGCGAGCGTCTCTTCATGGGTGACAAGGAACAGCGTGGTGTTCGTGCGTTCGGGCAAAGCAAAGAGCAGCTCCGCCACCTCTGCGCCGGTTTCGGTATCGAGATTGCCGGTCGGCTCGTCGGCGAAGAGGACGCGCGGGCGTACGACCATCGCGCGCCCCAGCGCGACGCGCTGCTGCTCGCCGCCCGACAACTGGCCGGGATAGTGATGCGCGCGCGCGGCCAGTCCTACGCGACCGAGCTCATCGCGCGCGCGTTGAAACGCGTTGGCCTCGCGCGCGAATTCCAGCGGCAGCGCGACATTCTCGAGCGCCGTCATCGTGGGGATCAGATGGAACGACTGGAACACGATGCCGACCGTGTTGCGGCGCAGCCGGGCGAGCGCATCCTCATTGAGGTTCGACAGATCCGTTCCCGCGAGGAGCGCGCGTCCCGCGGTTGGTTTCTCGAGTCCCGCCGCCACCATGAGCAGCGAGGATTTGCCCGAGCCCGAAGGTCCGAGCAGCGCCACCGATTCCCCAGCTTCGATGCTGAGCGAGACGCCGCGCAGCACCGCGACCGGCCCCGCCGCGCTCCCCAGCTCCAGCCGCACATTGTCGAGAACGATCGCGGGCGTGGGCATCACATCGGCGCGTGTTCAGCGTGATGCGCCTTTTTTTTAACGCAGTGGACGCAGAGGATGCGCGGAGGACGCAGTGGAAAATGGCGCGCGAAGCGCGCAATGGCATTCCGCGTCCCCTGCGCATCCTCTGCGACCACCGCGTTAAACCTTTCTTTCTACGCCGGGCGTGATAGGCGATATGGCATGAAGGGCGCCCGATTCAAGCTGACCGGCATCATCATGGCCGTGCTCGCGCTTGTCGCAAGCACGAGCGGGCCGGCTTGTGCCGCACCCCTCAAAATCCTCGCCTTCGGCACCAGCCTCACGCAGAGCTTCGGCGTGCCGCCGGGAATGGAGCTGCCGGCCATTCTGCAGGCGAAGCTCGACGCCGCACATATCGCGGCGCACATCATCAACGCCGGCGTGTCGGGCGATACGTCCGCCGACGGGCTCTCGCGCATCGACTGGTCGCTCGCCGATCATCCCGACGCGGCTATGGTCGAGCTCGGTTCGAACGACGCGCTGCGTGGCATCGATCCGCGCGAGAGCGAGCAGAACATCTCCTCCGTTCTCGAAAAATTGACCGCTGCCCATGTGCCCGTGCTGCTGCTCGGCATGAAGGCGCCGCGCAATCTCGGGCGCGAATACGCCACCGCCTTCGACGCGATCTATCCGCGGCTTGCGGCGCGCTATCATGCGATTCTTTATCCGTTCGTTCTCGACGGCGTGGCGCTCGATCCGAAGCTCAACCAGGAGGACGGCATTCATCCCAATCCTGCCGGCGTGAAGGTGATCGCCGCGCGGCTCTTTCCCTATGTGCAAAAGCTGATCGCGGAAGCACAGCACAGGAAAGACGCGCGTTGATGTTCAGGCGTGTCCTCTCCGTCGGTGGCTTCACGCTGCTGTCGCGCATCACCGGCTTCGCGCGCGACATCCTGATGGCCTGGTTTCTCGGCAAGGGCGTGTTGTCGGACGCGTTCATCGTCGCGTTCCTGTTCCCCAACAATTTCCGCGCCATTTTCGGCGAGGGAACGATCAATCCGGCGTTCCTGCCGCGCTATGCGGCGCTGCGCGCGAAAGGCGAGGTGGCGGCGGCGGAACTGTTCGCCGACCGCATCTTCTCCTGGCAGATGGCGGCCCAGCTCGTCCTTCTGGTGCTGGCGCTCGTCTGCATGCCCGCGATCATCCATGTTCTGGCACCCGGCTTTGCGGACAATCCCGGGCAGCTCGCACTCACCGTCCAGCTCGCGCGCATCACCTTTCCCTATCTCATTCTGACGCTCGTGGCCGTGCAGCTCTCCGCAATGCTGAACGCGATCGAAAAATTCTGGGCCGCGGCGGCATGGTCCAATTTTCTTAATCTCGCGATGATTGCGACGCTGCTGGCGTCGCGCTGGTTTCCGAATGCGGCGTTCGCGGCGGCATGGGGCGTTCTCTTTGGTGGTGTCGCGCAGCTTATCTTCATGCTGTGGGCGGCGCGGAATGACGGGCTGACGCTGCGCATCGCGTGGCCGCGCTGGACACCGGAGGTCAAGGAGTTTTTCATCGCGTTCGGCGCAGTGACTGTCGGTGCGGCAAGCTATGTCATTGCGCCGTTCATCGACACGGTGATCGCGAGCCTGTTGCCGACCGGCACGCGGACGGCGCTCTATTACGCGGACCGCATCAATCAATTGCCGCTCGGCGTGCTCGGCATCGCGCTCGGCACGGTGCTTCTGCCGGCGATGTCCTCGCGTCTGGCGCTCGACGATCGCGCGGGTTCGGATCACGCGCAGAACCGCTCCGCCGCGCTCTCGCTGCTGCTGACCTTGCCGTTCGCCGCCGTGTTCGTCGTCATTCCCGACACGATCATGCGCGCGATCTTCGCCCATGGTGCGTTCGACAAGAACGCCGCGGCGCTTTCGGCGCTGGCCTTGGCGACCTACGGCGTGGGGCTGCCGGCGATGGCGCTCGTCCGCATCTTCGCCTCAACCTTCTATGCGCGGCACGACACGATGACGCCGGCGCGCGTGACGGTTGCCGCGATCGCGCTGAACATTGCACTCAAATTCCTGTTCGTGTGGGGGCTGCATCTCGGCATCGCCGGCATTGCACTCGGCACGTCGATCGGCGCCTGGGCGAATGTGATGCTGCTTGTGATCCTCGGCCACCGCAGCAATCTGTTGCAACTCAGTGCCGATTTTTGGCGTTCGCTGGTTCCGGTGATCCTTGCGGGCGCAGCGACGGCCGCCGCCGCTTACGCCGCAGTCGCATTTGGACGGCAAATTGTGCATGCCGGTGGGCTGCATGAGGTTGTGCTGCTCGGCTTCGCTTTCGTCGCGGGAAGTCTTGCTTACGGCGCGGTGGTGGTTCTGTTTCGCAACCGTTTGCCGCTCGGCCGGTTCAGCGGCGCGGGAGCAGCCCCATGATGCGGCTCTTCGTGGCGCTCGCGCTGCCCGACGCGATCGCCGAATCTCTGCTCGCGCTGCAGGGTGGCGTGCCCGGCGCGCGCTGGATGACGCGCGAACGGCTGCATGTGACGTTGCGCTTCATCGGCGAGGTCGATGGCCGCGATGCAATTGCGATCGACGACGCGCTCGCCACCATCCGCGCGCCGCGCTTCTCGCTCGAGCTGAAAGGCGTCGGCGAGTTCGGCGGCAGGAATCCGCGCGCGCTGTGGGCGGGCGTGCGCGACCACGAGCAGGTCGCGCATCTGCAGCGCAAGATCGAAAGTGTGGTGCAGCGCATCGGCCTGCCGCCCGAGCCGCGCAAATTCGTGCCGCATGTCACGCTGGCCAGATTGCGCGGGAGCCCGCGCGACCGCGTCATCACCTTCCTCGCTGCGCACGCTCTTTATGCGAGCGCAAGTTTCGACATCGGCGCCTTCATCCTCTACTCCAGCATCCTGTCCCCCAACGGCAGCCTCTACCGCCCGGAGCGGGCGTATAAGCTGGAGTAGAGGAGGGAGTATCCTCCTCCGTGCGAAGCGCGGGGGAGGGGGACCGCGAAGCGGTGGAGGGGGCGGATGCCCACGAGAGGTTTGAATTCGTGCGAGATGCAATCATGCGGACCAGAAGAGGTCGTATAGAATTCAAATGCGCGCACCGATTCACGACAAGCGTAGAAATCCTTGGCTTGGGGAGAGCCGGATTCGGGTTTTCCGGCACGGGAAATTCAAAATGCCGAAGCGAACGAGGGTATGCCTGCCAGCATCGCGCAGGCGGCCGCCCCCTCCACCGCCTTCGGCGGTCCCCCTCCCCCGCGCTTCGCGCGGAGGAGGAACCAATGGTGCAAACTGTCCCTCTAATTTGCAGTAGAGCTGACGCATGAATTGCCCTCTCCCCTTGTGGGAGAGGGCTCAGGGAGGAAACTTTCACGCCCGTTCAGGCGCCGGTGAGGGGTAAGTTCACTCCTCCCCCTCGATCCCCTCCATGTCTTCGTCCGAGAGCCCGAAATGGTGGCCGATTTCGTGGACCAGGACGTGGCGCACGATCGCGCCGAGTGTCTCCTCGCCTTCCGCCCAGCAATCGAGAATGGGCCGCCGATAGAGGATCACCATCGTCGGCTCGGGCGATCCGCGATTGGCGGTGCGGTCAGCGAGATCGGGCCCCTGGAACAGGCCCAGGATCTCGAACTCGCTTTCGAGGCCGAGATCGCGCAGCACCTCTTCGTCGGGGAAGTCCTGCACCGTGAACACGATCCCGTCCACCAGGGCGCGGAACTCCGCGGGCAGTTCCGCGAAGCTCGATCGGGCAAGGCCCTCGAGATCGTCGAGCGACGGCGCCTCCCAGTTCGTCCAGTCCATGATTCCTGATCCCATGGCGACGCGCAGCGCGCAATCCTGTAGCATCGCGGTGCAATCCCGGAGTTGAAGCGATGCAGAAGCTCACCGAAGCCGCGCGCAAAAAGGCGCTCAAACAGCTTCCCCTGTGGCGCGAGGTTCCGGGCCGCGACGTGATCGCGCGCAAACTCGAGTTCCGCGATTTCAACGAGGCCTTCGGCTTCATGTCGCGCGTCGCGCTGCTCGCCGAGCGGATGGACCACCATCCCGAATGGATGAACGTCTACAAGACCGTCGATGTACGGCTGACCACCCATGACGCGGGCGGCCTGACCGAGAACGACATCAAGATGGCAAAAGCGATCGACGGCTACGCGAAATAACCCTCACCCTGAGCCTGTCGAAGGGTCACCCTGAGCCTGTCGTGCTTCGACAGGCTCAGCATGAGGTGTGAATGAATTCCCTGAGACGGGAATTTCCCGCTGTACCGGTTGCTGCCCCCTCCACCGCTTCGCGGTCCCCCTCCCCCACGCGCTGCGCGCGCGGGGGAGGAAAGAGCCGTGCGCGGGGTTTGGGCGAGGCGCGAATACTCACTTTCCTCCCTCGCGCGAAGCGCGGGGGAGGGGGACCGCGAAGCGGTGGAGGGGGCACGGCCGCGCAACCGACAATTCCGCCGTGTCGTATTACCCCAGCGGCCCTTCCTCCCGCGCCTTCTTCCTCCCCGGCCGCTCCCACATCACGCCCGGGAAGCCCTTGAGCGGCACGAGCTTTTCGCCGCGCCAGGCCCATTCGGGCGCTTCGCCCAGCCCAAGGTGATAGCGCGGCTCGCGCCCCGTCCGCGTCGCGAAAACGGCGCGCGGAATGTTGACCATCTTCGGCGCATGGGCCCGCTCATAGAACAGCGGCGTTCCGCAGCGCGCGCAGAAGCTTCGCACAATGCGCGTCTCGCCAAATTCGAATCGCGAGATGCTCGTCTTGCCCTTCAGGATGCGCACGCGGCTCTTCCAGCAGCCGACATAGGTCGCATAGGCGCAGCCCTGCGCGTGCCGGCTGGCCAGCGAGTGATCGTGCCACGCCCAGACGGCGGGAACATCGATCTCGAAGCGCACCACACCGCACACGCATTGCCCCACTGCCTGCGTCGTGGACCGCTTCGCCGGTTTGGTTTCCCTCTTGCGCAATTCTCTCCTCCGCACGGGGGGCGGTACAAAAAAAGATTGTCATGGCCCGCGCAAGCGGGCCACCCAGCTGGAAGCGACGGGAAGAGAAGTCATCAGCAAGAACCGGCGTTCGATAGCAGCCTCTTTCGGGTTTCAACTGGGTGGCCCGCTTGCGCGGGCCATGACAAGATAAAATGATGGTTTGAATCCGAACAGGAGGGGCACCGGCGATGTGGCGGAAGATCGGTTCGGTTGTGGCGGGGCTCGCGGCCTGGGTGGTGATCGCGACGATTCTCGACCGCGCGCTGCGCTTCGTGTGGCCCGAATACGCGGCCGCGCTTCCCGTGTTCCAGTTCACACTGCCGATGATGTTCGCGCGCCTGACCGAAGGCGCCCTGACCACGATCGCCGCAGGATGGTTCGCACGCCGGATCGCGCGCACGCCCCTATGGCTCGCCTACGTCCAGGGCGGACTGATCCTGCTCGCCTTCCTGCCCGTGCATTACAGGCTCTGGCACAGTTTTCCCGTCTGGTATCACCTCACCTTCCTCGTCCCCCTCATCCCGCTGACCCTGCTCGGCGCGAGCCTTGCCCGGCCTGCGGGCCGCCCGGGCGGCGAAACCGCATCCCTCCCGCCCTCGGGGCGCTGACCACGCTGCGGCATTGTTTTCGTAGAGGCAATTGTATATACACATGGCGGAGCGCCGGCTGTGGAATTTCGGCCGCAGCAAGGAAGGGCGTTTTGTAATGGTCGTGTTCACCATGCGCTCTGTCGACGGAGGCGTGCAGGTCCGGCCCGTCAGCGCCCGCTATATGCACAGGAAGGAAGTGGAGAATTATGAGAGGCACTTCAAAGCTTAAGAAACTTCCCAGCCTCAAGACCGATCGCGAGGCGGAGGAGTTCGTTGATACGGCCGATCTGTCGGAATACGATCTGTCAGGGATGCGTTTTGTCCGTTTCGAGCTCAAGCCAAAGGACAAGTCGATCAATCTGCGGCTTCCGGAGCCCCTTCTGAACGCCGTGCGCGATCGTGCGAAGCGCGCCCGGATGCCCTATCAGCGTTTCATCCGCATGGCGCTCGAGCGTGCCGTGGCAGCGAAGCGGTAGCGGGCATCATGGGTCGCCGGGACAACAGCCCGGCGATGACGAATATTAGGAAATTGGGATGTGTGCACGCTCCAGCGCGGGATGATTTTGAGTCGAGTCGCCCTTCGACAGGCTCAGGGCGAGGAACTTGTTTAACCCTCATGCTGAGCTTGTCGAAGCATGAGAACTCCGATCGGACTTGATCGCATCCCGCTCCAGGCGCAGCGCAGCGGCGCCAGCACGCACCCCCTCACAGCTTCGGCGGCGCGTCGAAACTCGTCCATGTCTGTTCGAGTATCTTCCACGCGCCGCCCTTCTCGCGCCGGAAGAGAAACAGATACGCACCCCGCGAAGGAATCGGCTTGCCGCCCTTCACCGGCGTGATGGTCTCTTCATAGGTGCCGCTGTCGTAGCCCAGCGTGCCGGACCTGGCGGTCTCCAGACTGTGGAGAACGACATGCGGGTCATAATTATCGAGCAGGCCCGCGAAGTTCTTGCGGATCGCCGCCAGCCCCACCCATCGCGGACCGATCGTCGGCAGGAACACCGGCTCCGGCGCATAGAGCGCGATGACCGCATCCAGTTTCTTCGCGCTCCAGTCCGCCGCCCATTTTTCGGAAAGCGAGCCGGCGGCGTGGGCGGGGCTGCTCGCCGATAGCAGCACGCAGCCGAACACAGCAATCATGGACACGGTCAGTTTCATTGGGCCCTCCGTCGCCGCGCAGCCTACCAGCTTATCCACGCAATTTTCACGCGTGCCCGGCACCGCCGAGACCAACGACGGAAGTTGCGAAGAAAATGGCCGATTTTTCTTGCAATCTCATGTGACAAATCCTATGAACTTAGTCCCAACTTCAGATGTTTTGTCACATGCCGGCAAACCCCTCAAACCAGTCCAGCAGGGCCATCGAACTCACAAAAAGGCGGGGCATTGCCCGGCTGAGCGAACTCATGGCGGCGGGGGTGAACCAGGAAACGGTCGCGCGTCTCGCCCGCGAAGGGCGCATCACGCGGCTTGCGCGCGGCCTCTACCAGCTCCCCGGCGCCGATCTCCAGGCCGGTCACGGATTCGCAGAAGCGTGCAAGCTCGTCCCAAAGGGTGTCGTTTGCCTTGTGTCGGCGCTCCAGTTCCATGAGCTGACCGTGCAGCTTCCCCGCTTCATATGGATGGCGATCGAGTCATCCGCATGGAAGCCCCATGTCGCCTATCCACCGCTCAAATTTGTCAGGTTTGGAAAAGCCGCTCTCTCCGAAGGCGTCGTAAGCCGCAAGATTGAAGGCGTAACGGTCCGCGTCACCAATCCTGCCTGCACCATTGCCGATTGTTTCCGGTTCCGCAGCAAAGTTGGCATTGACGTGGCGCTGGAGGGCCTGCGCGAAGTGCTGAAGCGGAAACTCTGCACGTCCGATGCGATCATGAAGGCGGCCCAGCGCCGCCGCATCTGGACAAAGCTGCGCCCCTATCTCGAAGCGACCGTAGATCATGGCGGATAAATACAGAAATTTTAAGGCGCTTCGCGAAGGTGAGCGTAAAGGCATCGATTTCCAGATACGTGTTTACAACAGGAGTTCGTCCGCGGCCATTATTGCGCCGCATGGCGGCAAAATCGAACCGAACACATCCGACATTGCCACCGCAATTGCGAACGATACCTCAAGTCTATATTGCTTCGAGGGGACGAAACGAGCTGATAACGAGACGCTGCATATAACGTCACATAACTTTGATGAACCTAGATGTCTCGCTCTGATATCTGGTACCGATACCGTCGTTGCCATTCATGGATGCGCGGGCGGGGATGAGTCCGTCGGCGTTGGCGGTTTGGATATGAAGCTTCGAGATGCAATCCGCGATGCCTTAACACAGGTCGGGTTTAAGGCTGCGGCTATTGAACATGGCAATCTTGCCGGAACTGACAAGAATAACATCTGTAACAGAGGACGATTTGCGAAAGGCGTTCAGCTTGAAATTACGAAGGGACTGCGGGACCGGCTAAGAGGTGCACATCTCGAAAAATTCGCCGGTACCATCCGAAATGCCATCGAAAGCGGCGGGTGACCAATTTTAGGTTCGTGCTGGCCTTAGACGAGCAGTTTTCCTTGGACGTAGGATTTTAGATACGACACCAGCGCCGAAGCCTCGATGCGCGCCAGCACGCCGCCGGTGCGCGGCACGGGCATTGGCACATCCAACAGGCGGAGCTCGCCGCCGAGCCGATCCAGTCGCCAAGCTTTCACAGGCGCCGCCTTTCGAGGGCTAGGCTTGCACGACGCTCTGCCGGCCCTGCCGCAGCGCCCGCGCCGATAGGGGACCGCCCGGCGGACTTTGCGGGGCGACGCAATCGGAACTAGCCTTCTTGCAGTCGATTCAAATTGGCGTGGGGCGGTGGGTGGCGTACACGTTTACACCGGGATCATTGGTTCGCGCTCGCGGACGCGACTGGATCGTTCTGCCCGATCAGGAACCCAGTGTTGTTCGGCTTCGGCCACTGACGACGGCGCTTGCCGACGAGGTTGGAATCTTCCTTCCTCTCGAAGGTCACCAAATCACGTCGGCCGAGTTTGCCCCGCCCCAGACCCGAGCGCCCCGGCGATGCGACGGGCGTGATGACTCTGTTCAATGCGGCCCGTCTCAATCTTCGATCCGGTGCAACGCCGTTCCGCTCATTGGGGCGAATCTCGGTTACGCCGCGGCCGTACCAGTTCGTACCTCTCATCATGGCTCTTCGGCTGGATCCGGTGCGGCTATTGATTGCGGACGACGTTGGCGTCGGCAAGACGATCGAGGCTGGTATGATCGTACGCGAGCTCCTCGACCGCGGCACTGCGAAGCGACTCGGGGTCCTCACGCCGGCGCATCTTTGCGATCAATGGCAGCGCGAGTTGAGCGAGAAATTTGCGATCGATAGCGTCCTCTTTCAGCCGTCTCAAATCGCCCGCCTTGAGCGTGACATGCCGCGCAAGGACATCACCATCTTCGCACACTACCCGAAGTTCGTTGGCAGCATAGATTTCCTAAAATCGGAGCGCCACCGTTTGGCCTTCCTGCGCGACGCGCCTGACCTTATTATCGTTGACGAGGCACACATTGCCGCGCGCCCCGGCGGTGCGTCCGCCGTCGAACACCAGCGCTACGAGCTACTCCGCGATCTGGCGAAGGACGCATCTCGACACATTATCCTGGTTACCGCGACTCCACACAGCGGAATCGAGGAGGGCTTCCGGTCACTCCTTGGCTTGCTCAACGCGGAATTCGAGACGGAGACAAGAAACAAGAATTTGCTGCCTCACGTCATTCAGCGCCGGCGCCGCGATGTGGAGAAGTGGCTGGGGAGCGATACGCCATTTCCAGAGCGCGTTTCCAGCGAGGAACGTTACGAGCTGGGAGGTGAATATCGAAAGTTGTTCGAAGACGTTCTCGAATATTGCCGCGAGGCGGTGGCGACCGGCACCACACTTAAGGCGGCGCAACAACGCGTACGCCATTGGGCAGCGATCGCCATCTTGCGGTGCCTGCTGTCAAGCCCTGCCGCAGCTGCTTCCGTTCTTGGAGCGCGAGTCGACCGCATGGCTGACGCGGCATCGGCCGACGAAAGCCGAGACGAAATTGATCGCTCATATCGGCCCCAAGTGATGGATGTCCTGGGCGACGAAGAAGAGACGGCGGACTATTCACCAACGGCTCCTGTGGAGGATGTCGGGGCTGCCTGGAGTGACACCGAACAACGTCGGCTCTTGCGCTATAGGGATCGCGCTCGTGACCTCCGTGGCTCACAAACCGATCGCAAGCTGGCAAAATTGATCGAGGTGCTGAAAGAACTCCTAGCCGAGGGACGTCGCCCCATCGTTTTCTGTCGCTTTATCCCGACGGCGACTTACGTGCAGGAGTCACTTTCATTCCATTTCAAGAGAACGACCATCGTGGCGGTCACCGGCGAATATGACGACGATCAGAGAAAAGAGCGTATTGCCGAGTTGGTGACCAGTGATCCCCGGATTCTCGTTGCAACAGACTGCTTGAGCGAGGGTGTCAATCTGCAGGAGAATTTCGACGCTGTCGTGCACTACGATCTGCCATGGAATCCAAATAGGCTGGAGCAGCGTGAAGGTCGAGTCGATCGGTATGGTCAACCGAAGGCGACAGTGCAAACAGTTCTCCTCTACGGCTCGAACAATCCCGTGGATCAGGTTGTTTTGGATGTACTGATACGGAAGGCGCAGAAGATTCGGCGTGACTTGGGCATCGCCGTTCCGGTGCCAGTTGAAGCGGAACAAGTCATCCAGACCGTCGTCAACAATGTTCTCTTAAGAGGCAAAGGGCGAACAGTTCAACTCGAACTCGCTCTCGAAACACCGGACACGAGCCGCCTCCACGAAGCTTGGGATGAGGCCGCAGAACGTGAGAAGCGCCAGCGCGGTTATTTCGACCAGCACGGCATCAAGCCCGACGAAGTCGCCCGCGAAATCGAGGCGACAGATAACGTCCTTGGCGATACGACCGCCGTTCTGCATTTTCTCGGCGACGCGCTCCAGCGCTTTGGCGGTAGCCTGACGACGGGAAAGAGCGGCGAAGGGGTTTTCTCACTCTCGCCTGGAAGCCTCAAACAGAAACTTCAACCGTTCAGCGAAACTGGCGAGTTTCCAATCACGGTTACTTTGGATCGACAAAAGGACCCGGACGCGCTTTATCTCGGCCGCACACATCCGCTTGTGGCACGCGTCTGCGACGCTGTCCTAAGTGAAGCATTTTCGTCCGGCGGTGACGATCGCTTCGCTAGATCGGGAGCGATGTTCACAGAGGCGGTCGCGCGCTGGACGGCGCTCGTCCTCATGCGTTTCCGCTATCGATTCATTGAGGAAATTGAGGAATTCGCGGAGGAGATCGTGCTGGCGGCCTTCGAGCGAAGCGAAAACGGACTTCGCTGGTTGGAACCTCTTCCGACGGCTGCTCGCATTCTTGCCGAATCGGCGGTGCCTCGCGTCAATATTTCACGCGAGGAGCGCGCTGATAACATTGAGCGCGCCCTCGCGATACTCGAGGCTGATCCGGATTGGTTCCGGCCGATCCTCAACTCGCGGGTCGCGGAATTGGAGCTGGCGCATCAGCGGCTCCGAGCCCTTTTGAAGAAACACCCGCTGAAGATCAGCCCACACCTGCCTCCCGACATTCTAGGCTGCTTTGTGCTCGTTCCCGCCAAGGGCCAGATTTGATGGCCCACATTGCGATCACTATCGAGGGCGGTCTCATCAGTGGCGATCTTCTCGAGAGGATCGCGGCAACCCCCCAAGCGGTCGATGGACAAAGACCCACAGACTTCGGCGTCGAAGGCAGGCTCAGCGAAGAGATCCAGAGTGCGTTCTCTGACGCAGGAGCTTATTGGACAGCGCTTCGAGCTCGCCTGCATCGCGCCAAGGAGAGCACAACGACGGTTACGCGCGAGACTTGGGTGCTGCCGCTTCTGGAAGAGCTTGGCTATAACCTTCGTTTTCAGCGCGCGGCGCTTCAGGCAGGGGGCAACAGCTATGCGATTTCGCACCGCCTAGGTGACGACGCAACCGGTCCGCCGATCCACATAGTCGGATCGGACCAAGAGCTCGAGAAGCGCGGCGAGGCAAAGCAGAGCCCGCACGCACTGGTGCAGGACTACCTGAACCGGTCAGACGCGCTTTGGGGGATTGTTACCAACGGAATTCGTCTACGCCTGCTCCGCGATACGACTCGATTCTCCAAACCGAGCTACATCGAGTTCGACCTCGAAGCAATGTTGGACGGAGGGCTCTATAGCGAGTTCGTACTGTTTTATCGGCTCATTCACGTTAGCCGTTTGCCGCGTGGCGCCGGTGATGCGCACGAATGTTTTCTCGAGCGGTACCACCAGCAGGGCATTGAGGAAGGCGGTCGGGTCAGGGAGAAGTTGCGTGACGGAGTCAAGGATGCTCTTGAGATACTCGGGACTGCCTTTCTGGCGCATCCAGACAGCGCAAATTTCCGCGATAAGTTCGCCGCTAAACATCTCGCCGACATCGATTATTATCGCCAGCTTCTTCGTCTAATCTACCGGTTGCTCTTCCTCATGGTGGCCGAGGAGCGCCGCCTCCTCTTCGTCCCTTCGCTCGAGGTCGCCGCCCGGCAGGAAATCTACATCCGTTGGTATTCGATTGCGCGACTTCGCGAGCGGGCCGACGCCCGGTTGTTCGACGATAGCGAGAGCGACCTCTGGCAGGGTCTTAAGCAGACCTTCCGTCTTTTTGAGAATGCAAAAACTGCCTCCGAACTCGGGTTAACTGCGCTCGATGGCGAGTTGTTCGGACGCTTTGCCTGCGCGGATCTAATTGACACGCGAACCAGCCCGGGACCGCATCTGTTCAATGACAAACTGCTTTTAGCTATCTGGCACCTCTCGACCTTTGAGGATGTTGGAGGAAAGAAGAAGCGAGGACACCGCCGCCGTGTGAATTTTGCCGGTCTAGATGTCGAGGAGTTAGGTTCAGTCTATGAGGCGTTGCTCGAATACCATCCGCAGGTAACGATTGAAGGCGAGCGGTCAAAATTTGAGCTCGTTGAAGGCAGCGAACGAAAAAGCACTGGCTCGTATTATACGCCGCCTGAACTCGTGCGGGAGTTGGTCAAAAGTGCACTCGAGCCCGTGCTTGAAGATCGTTTGGCAAAAGTAAGTACGAAGGACCAAAAGGAGCGCGCGCTTCTCTCGCTCAAGGTCTGCGATCCCGCGTCCGGCTCTGGCCATTTCATTCTCGCCGCCGCGCGTCGGATTGGGCGCGAGCTGGCGCGCATCCGCTCGGACGAAGCCGATCCCAACCCTCAAGATTACCGGCGCGCCATCCGCGACGTGATCCGTCACTGCATTTACGCCACCGACAAGAACCCACTAGCCGTCGACCTCTGCAAGGTCGCGCTCTGGATCGAGGGGCATGCGATCGGGTTGCCGCTTTCCTTTCTCGATAACCACGTAAAAAATGGCGACAGCCTAGTCGGCGTCCTCGATCTCGGTGTGCTCGAAGCAGGCATTCCCGACGGCGCCTTCGGCGCCACGAAGGGCGACGACAGGAAGGTGGCAAGCGGCATCAGAAAACGTAACAATGCCGAGGCCAAGGAGGTCTCCCTCTTCCGCCACAACATTAAGGGAGAGATTGAGAAGATCGCTGGCGCGTTCGCGGCGGTCGCCGAATTGCCAGAAAACACACCCGACGAGGTTCACGCCAAAGAGGCAGCCTACGCCTCGCTTTGTGATGGCGCCGAGTGGCTGCGCGTGAAAGCCGCGTGCGATCTTTGGACCGCAGCTTTCTTCGCCCCGCTGAGCGCGGACGAACAAACGGCGGTACCGACCACGCGTAATGTCTGGGACGCAATATTGGGGCATCGACCGCAGGGGCGCATCGCCGGATTGATGACGGTCCTGTCCAACGAGCTACTCTTTTTCCATTGGCCGCTCGAATTCCCTGAGGTCTTCGCGCAGGGCGGCTTCGACGTGATGCTGGGGAACCCACCCTGGGACGTCGTACAACTCAGCGACGAGGAATTCTTCGCTGCGAGGATTCCTGCAGTCGCCGCCTTAAAAGGTGTCAAAAGGAAGCGTGCTATTGCCGCGCTTGAGCACAGCGACCCAGCATTGTGGAAACTATATTGCGAAGAATCTCAAGTCATTGAGAATTTGAATGATTTTATTCGCGGATCGGGCAGATACAAGCTCGCCTCGGTTGGGAAGGCCAACACCGCCTCGTTGTTTGTTGAAACCTATCTGGATCTCAGTGCGCTTCAGGGACGAGCGGGGCTCATAACTCCGGCTGGCATTCTGTCCGACGACACAAGCAAGTTATTGTTTCAGGCGATCACCTTGAATCATCGACTGGTATCAGCGATCTCTTTCGAGAACGAAGAATTCATATTTCCTGGCATCGCAAACGTCGTGCGATTCACCTTGCTCACATTGTTGGGTGCCGGCAAGAAGGAAATGAATGCCGAATTGGCATTCTATATTCGCAAGATCGAACAAATCCAAGAGCGGGAACGATTCTTTCAGCTGACATCGACCGAATTCCAATTGTTCAATCCGAATTCCCTAACTTGCCCAATTTTCCGAACGCGAGCCGATGCAACTCTGACCAAGAAAATATATCTTGAGGTGCCCGTGCTCGTTAAGGACGATGATGCAGAGCAAATAAACCCATGGAATGTGCTGATTCAACAAAATTGTTTTTCGCATACTACAGACGGCGATTGGTTTCTGTCGGGCGAAGAGATTCGTCGCCTTGGAGGATCGCCAAGCCTAGGGAACTGGCAAGCCGAAGATGGACGCGTATGGTTGCCGTTGTATGAGGCCAAATTATCGCTTCGGATCGTATCATCTTTACGGCAAAGCAAAGGGGCGTGGCGGGCGCGGATTGCCTCCTGTCACAGAACCGGAACATGAGGATCCAACGTTTCGCATGGAACCTAAGTATTGGGTAGACTCTGACGAAGTTGATAAACGTCTTAACTACTTAAATTGGACACGGAACTGGCTTCTCGGATGGCGTGACGTTGCAAATTCGAAGGTCGAGCGGACCGTCATATTCACGATTATTCCAAAGGCCGCGACCGACGACTCGTTTTCGCTGTTGCTTCCAAGATCTGCAACTGTGCGCTCAATCTGCTGCCTCCTAGCAAACCTCAATGCACTGCCATTTGACTATATTGCGCGCCAAAAAGTTGGCGGTACGCATCTCAGGAAAAATACAATAGTTCAGTTGCCTGTTCTGCCTCCCGACAGATATTCTGCCAGTTGCGTCGATTTTGTCGCGACCCGCGTTCTGGAGCTCATATACACGGCGGATGATGTCCGCGCCTTTGCGGAGGATCTCGGCTATGACGGTCTGCCGTTCCGTTGGGACGCGGACCGGCGCTCGCTGCTGCGCGCCGAACTCGATGCCTACTACGCCTATCTCTACGGACTGACGAAACGCGAGCTCGAATACATCCTCGATCCGAAGGCGGTGATGGGCTCGGACCACCCGTCCGAGACGTTCCGCGTGCTCAAGGAGAACGAGTGTAAGCAGTTGGGCGAATACCGTACGCAGCGACTTGTATTGGATGCATGGGATCGCTTCGTCGCCGACGGCACCTTTGACGTCGGTAAACTGCGTGATCCGCAATATATCGATCGTGTGGCCGAGGAACTTTCAAGGACGCGCGCGCGGCTCGAGGAGTCCCAACGCAGTCAGCACGCTCTCCTAGCGCTCGCCGGGCAGACGCCAAAGCCGACACTCTTCGTCGAAGGCGCCACCGACGTCGCTATCCTAGAGTCCGCTTGGTCGATATTCTTCGCGAACCAACCTCTTCCGGTAAAGGTGCTTGCCGCTGGCGGAACGAAGGAGATGGGAAGCCTCGCAGGTTCTGGCAGAGCGCTGCGCGAAGTTCTTGGCAATAAGGTCGTACTCGCACTCGCAGACAACGACGCCGCTGGGCGCAAGTTGATCGAAGACGGGCACATCAAAAAGGGTGGCGTGTTCAAACAGCTGACTAACGGAATTCACTGGTGCCTGTTAAAGCCCACGGACACGTTCGCCGCAGCGATGAAGGCGCACGACATTCCCTCTACTTATTGGCCCTTCACGCTCGAGGCGGCGTTTGCACCCTCGCTCCGACGCCTGGCGGCGGATGTGGGCGCTTGGCGCTTTTCCGGCACCCCGCAGTCCGAGCTTCTCGACAACCCAGATCTCGCCCGCCGTCTGTTTACGCTCTTGACGACACTAGGCCCCGATGATGACGCCTACTGGTACTTGATGGCGCCTGCATCCGACTCAAAAGATGCTTTTGCGAAATGGATTACCCAACCGGAGCGGCGTACGGAAACGAACTACGCCGCTTTCGAGGAAATTATGCGGGGCTTACGCAATCTCCTTGCTCGGCCCGAGAATGGTGATGTGGATCGTTCGCGTTTGAAGCGCGGCGCAGCATAAGGGAGACGGACGATGTCCTTCGACGTCTTTGGGCTACGCGATCGTGTCGTCGGCGAATACCGGGACTACGTTGAAAGCTTTATCCACGTTCGCGATCAGCGGGTTAACGATTACGTCCACACGATGCTTGCAGGCGGCGAGCTTTGGCCCGACGCGGTTCTGCAACTCAACCCATCTTATGAAAGCGCCGAAACACTCGGAGAGCTGGCCGACCAAGACGTGATTGCTGCGGACACGGCGCGTTTCTTCGGGCGCGACATCCGACTTCACTGGCATCAGCGAAAGGCAATCGACGCCGCACGTGCAAACGAACACTTTGTCGTTTCAACCGGCACAGGGTCTGGAAAGAGTCTTACCTATCTCGTCCCGATCGTAGATCATGTTCTCAAGAACCGGCCACAGGATCATTCGGTCAGGGCCGTTATCGTTTATCCGATGAACGCCCTCATCAATAGCCAGCTCGCCGCACTCGACGCCTTTCGGAAGAACTGGTCCGGCTGTCCCATAACCTTCGGTCGGTACACCGGTCAGGACCGCGGCAAGGAGCGGGAGCGCATCCTAACCGACCCTCCGCATATCCTGCTCACCAACTATGTGATGCTCGAATACATGCTAATTCGACCGACGGACCGGGCTCTGATTCATCAGGCGACGCGCGCGCTCAAATTTCTTTCGGTCGACGAGCTGCACGTTTATCGTGGCCGCCAAGGCGCCGATGTTGCGATGTTGATGCGCCGCGTCCGCCAGCGCGCGGGTGGCGACGACCTTCTCTGCATCGGTACTTCCGCCACTCTGGTCACCGGTGAAAACCGTGCCGACAATCGCGCCAAGATTGCCGGAGTGGGTAGCCGGCTCTTCGGTGTCGCGGTCAAGCCGGAAAACGTAATTGACGAAAGGCTGAGGCGAGTAATCAAACAGCCTGCGCCCACTACACCCGATGAGCTGAAAGCGGCCGTAACATGCCCACCGCCCGCGCCGACGATAGATGGAGTCGTCCATCATCCGCTTGCTGCTTGGGTAGAGACCACCTTCGGTCTTGACCTCGATCGCCATGGCAACCTCACGCGGCATAAACCGATCGCATTCGAAAACGGGTTAGGACGGTTGGTAGAGCAGAGCGCGCTGCCGATTGAGATATGCCGCGCTTCGCTGAAGGCAGTTCTCGCTGCTGGCAACGCGACCGAGCAACGGCCAGGCGAGCCTGTCTTTGCATTCCGACTACACCAGTTTCTCGCTTCGGGTGGCAGCGTCTACACAACGCTTGAAGCGCCTGATCGGCGGTCCTTTTCGACCGAAGGCCAATTCTACGCGCCGAAAGAGGACAACGAAGTGGAGCAGCGGGTGATGTACCCGCTCGCGTTTTGCCGGGAATGTGGCCAAGAGCACTGTCTCGCGTGCCTGGCGTCTGGATTGGAGGGCGGCCGACTCATTCCCCGTTCACCATTGCTTCACGCCGACGACGACCTTCCGGGTCTGCCCGGTTTTGTATCCCTGGAGGACGGCGTCCTTTGGAGCGAGAACGAGGATCTTCCCGATAATTTCTATGACGCGCAGCGTGGTGCTCTACGAATAAAATCTCATTACGAATTGCACGTGCCGAGTCGGATCTGGGTTACAGCCAACGGCAACGCGCATCGCGCACAAGTCAATGGTGCGCTTCCGGCATGGTGGCAGCCGCGGCCTCTGATGTTCTGCCTCCGGTGCCGCGCCGCTTACGACCTCCGCGAAAGCGACTTCCGCAAGCTCGTTACACTAAGCCAAACCGGCCGCTCGACAGCGACAACTGTGTTGTCGACTGGTGTGGTAACCGCATTGCCGGAATACGGTTTGACAAAGACCGAAGGCCCCAGTCGTCTCCTGAGTTTCACCGACAATCGGCAAGACGCCTCACTCCAGGCCGGGCACACCAATGACTTCGTCCAAGTCGTTCAATTGCGGGCTGCGCTTCTCACCGCTTTGCGGAAGGCACATGGAAATACTTTAACTTTCGACGCGCTTGGTGAAGCAACTTTTGAGGCTCTTAGCCCACGGCCTGAACATTTCATGACTGAGCCGGTTGACTCCGGCCCCGGTTACACAAGTGCCCGCGCAGTGATGATGGACTTACTTCATTATCTGGCGATCGAAGATTTGGCGCGGGCATGGCGCGTTGCGCAACCGAACCTTGAGCAGACAGGGCTTCTTAAGATCGAATACGCGGGACTGGATGATCTTTCCGAGAATAAAACGCTTTGGCACGATCCAATCATGGCGCGTGTCACTTCAGGCGCACGATTAAAAGTCCTTACAGCCATTCTCGACCACATGCGAAGTGTACTCGTATTGGACGACAAAGCGCTCACCGATGACGAAACGCGGCGGCTTGTCCAGCGCGCAAGCGCTTCCTTGCATGACCCATGGTCCTTCGATGAACGCGAACGCCTGCGGCGTGGCGGCGTTGCAACACTGCCGAAAGTGATTCCGACCGACCGCGATCGCGAGGTCGTTCTTCGGCTTGGCTCCCGTTCAGCGATCGCACGATATCTCCGCTCGCGTCGCACGTGGGGCTTCGACGAAAACCTCTCGGCCGATACAGTACAGCACCTTATCTGTACGATCGTTGAAACGCTCCGTGGCCATGTCTTTCGAGTTATCGAAAAACGAGGTCAGCCGTTCGGCATACAGATCATGGTTAGCGCCCTTCGCTGGCGTCTTGGCGACGGCATTCCTCCGCCGCCAGATCCGGTCCGCGGAAAATCACTACATCTCCGCCGCGAGGAAGAGGGCCGGCGCACGCCCAACATCTATTTTCGTGCGCTCTACGATAGCGCGCTGGGGCGTGCCCGCAGTGACGGCACGAGGACCGCCGGCTTTAGAGGACTCCTCTCAGGCGAGCACACGGGACAAGTTCCGGCTGAGAAACGCGAAGAGCGCGAAAAAGCATTCAACACAGGTAAATTGTCTGTTCTTTTCTGCTCGCCGACCATGGAACTCGGGATAGATATTAAGGACCTGTCTGCGGTTCATATGCGCAACATCCCACCGACGCCCGCCAACTATGCTCAGCGTAGCGGTCGTGCTGGGCGCGGTGGAAGGCCGGCCCTTGTCTTGGCATTTTCGAGTCACGGGAATGCGCACGATCACTACTTCTTCCGGCGAAAGGAGGAGGTCATTGCGGGAGCCGTCGCTCCGCCCCGCCTCGATATCGCGAACAAGGAGCTGATTGAGGCACATCTCCATTCGACGTGGCTTTCAATTGTTCAGCCTCGGTTAGGAAGTTCGATTTCGGAGGTGCTTGATGTTTCGGTCAACGGATATCCGATGCAACCCGAGCTTGCGGCCATTCTAGCTCAGGACCGTTTTCCCGAGATACGCGATGTTTTCCGTGGCTTAATCAAAATGACGGATGAAGAAATCACGAGGACACCCTGGTATTCAGACAACTGGCTCGACGACATGGCTCGCTCGCCGGCGCAGCAATTCGATGACGCCTTCAACCGATGGCGAGAGCTATACAAGGCCGCGACAGAACAAAGAGATGCCGCGCGGAAGATTATTGATAATCCGCGCGCAGCGCGACCGGACCGAGAACGCGCCGATCAGCGCGAGCGTGAGGCTCGGCGAGAGATCCAGCTGTTGTTGAACGAAGCCGGACACTCCGACACCGACTTTTATGTTTACCGGTATCTGGGGAATGAGGGCTTCCTCCCAGGCTACAACTTCCCGCGTCTGCCCGTCCGGGCGCTTGTTTCGACGGGCAATGAAGCGCACGCGATCGACCGGGCTAGATTTCTTGGTCTGGTAGAGTTCGGTCCCGGAAACATTCTCTATCACGAGGGACGCAAACATCGTGTGGCTTCGGTTGTGGTGCCCGCCGGCGGCATCGAAGCTCGACTTACTCGTGCCAAGCTCTGCAACAGTTGCGGCTATGTTCACCCGCGCGACAGTGCAGATGTCGATCTTTGCGTCCATTGTGGCACGCGCCTTGACGGCGCCACCTCCCAGTTTCCGCAGGCTTTATTCGAGCAGCCTACCGTGCGGGCAATGCGCTGGACTCGGATTACGTCGGAGGAAGAGGAGCGAACCCGCGAAGGCTACGTGACAACGACGCATTTCCGTGCCGTTGGCGGGGGTCAAGAAAGGCTACTTCTAATTGAGAAGGAAGGAGAGAAAGCCGTTCTGTCGATTCTTTACCTACCACGCGCACAGCTTTGGCGCATAAACCATGGCTGGCGAAAATCCGCTGAACAGACTGGATTTGTCATTGACACGGCAAGCGGCCGCTGGCGATCCAGCGATGACGCCGACGATGAGCAGAATGCTGACGGGCGCACGGGCACTCTCCTCACGAACTTAAAGCCTTACGTCACCGACAGCCGCAATCTACTTTTGCTCCGTCCTGCTGGCGAAAGTACGCGAGACGAGGATTTCCTAAAAAGTCTCGGTTTTGCTCTGCGCAGAGCGATACAGATTGAGTACCAGGTTGAAGAGCAGGAAGTGGCGGTCGAGCTTATTGGTCAGGAAGATAATCTGAGCTTACTGTTCTGGGAGGCGGCGGAGGGAGGCATTGGTGTTTGGGAACGGCTGGTGGGCACACCGCGTGAGTTTCATCGACTCGCCCGACGCGCGTTACAACTGCTGCACTTCAACACTGAAAATGGCGCCGCGCTCCCTGAATGGGAGAAAAGCTGTACGGCTGCCTGCTATGACTGTCTGCTGAGCTACTCAAATCAGCGGGATCATCGACATCTTAACCGCTATGCAGTACGCGATTTTCTGTTGAGATTGTCTCATGCAGATGTTGCGCCGTCGTCAGGTGTCCCCAACTATGAGGCGGAGTACGCACGCCTGATTAACCTCTTGGACCCCGCGTCACGCTTTGAGCGGACCATTTTGGACTATCTCTTTGCGAACCGTTTGCGATTGCCCGACCATGCCCAGCACATTCCCGCACCGGACATCGCAATTCAGCCGGACTTTTACTACGAAAGAAATGGTATCGCGGGCGTGTGCGTATTTCTCGATGGCAGTCATCATGCAGAATGGACAACCTCTCAGCGTGATCGTGAGCTACGAGAAGCGCTTAGGGATCAAGGTTTTCGCGTCATCGGAATAACGAGTGATAGAGTACTTGGAGAGCAAATAAGCGAGAACGCAGACATTTTTCGCAGGAGGGAGAATTGAGCAAAGCACAGTAAGTGTCGATCCGGTAGTCGCGTGACACGTGTTGAACCTGGGACAGCCGCAAGGTCGTAATATGCCAGCTTTGGTGACGAGCAAAGAGGTTGAATCCGTCCTTCGGGAACATCTTGCTGCAGCAGGTTATAGCCTTAGTGCAGATCGTAGCTTTGGAGAAACGGGAACCGACATCATCGCAAGCGGGCATGACGAAGTGATTCATATTGAGGCTATAGCGTTTAAGTCATCTCCGCCAGCACGATCCAAGGATTTCTATGAGGTGTTTTTTAGAGCCACGTCTCGGCTAAGCCGTGGTGCAACGCGATGTGTCGTGGCTCTTCCGGCGCGTTTTGGTATGGGACTCCATCAGCGTTCTGACGCAATGGGCGTTGCGTGGACGCGCATCGGCGCCGCATTTCCGGAACTCGAAATATGGTTGGTGGACACCGGAGAACGTACCTACCGTCAAACCACATGGGACAGCTGGGCTCGATGAACCCAAAGCTGAACGAGCGCTCAGCTCTCTAACTGGCGATAGTCTCTATTGATTGCGCACCGAGAAAGCATCCAACCCGATGCGAGACCGAGCCCCTCCTCCTATCTCTTCGTCTTCGCGCCCAGCGGAATGAGGGCAGTAGCCCGCTATAGGATTGGTATGAAGTGGCGCGCTGGATGTGCCGCACAGAAAATAAAATCGTCACCCGGCAGGACGCTATGCAGGCGCGCATGGTCAGGGGCACCAATCTGCTGATCATGCAGAGTTCGCTTCCGGGTGATCGGTTTACGAAACGGCTCGACAGGCTATATCCAATCGGATATAATCGTGGCCAATGAAGCCGGTTTCGTTTCAAGGAGATTCCCTCGACGCGGTTCGCTCGTTCCCGGAAAATGCCCGCAGGGAGGCGGGATTTCAGATCGACCGGTTGTAGCGTGGCCTCGATCCCGACGACTGGAAGCCGATGCCATCTGTGAGAGCACGGGTCAGGGAGATCCGGATTGCGGACCGCGCCGGCGCGTTCCGCGTGATCTGCGTCGCGGCACTTGCCGACGCGGTGCACGTTCTTCACGCGTTTCAGAAGAAATCGCAGGCAACACCCAAACGCAATATCGACCTTGCGGCGGGCCGATACCGGGAACTGGTTCGGAGGATCAAGACATGAAAGAGAAACGATTTGCCAGCGTCTGGGACGCGATAGAAGGTTCTCCGGCCGCGAGCATGAAGGCGCGTGCCGAACTCATGCTGGCCATCCGCAAGATCGTGGACGCCTGGCACATCACGCAGGCCGAAGCCGCTTCAAGGCTTGGCATCACGCAACCGCGCCTGAACGATCTCGTCCGCGGCCGCATCAACAAGTTCAGCCTCGATGCGCTGGTAGAACTCGCCGCACGAACGGGATTGTCGGTTCAGATGAAGATCGTCGGCCGCGCGGCGTGAGTGCGCGAGAGCCGAGCGCATCGAACCGGATCATCCCGTCAGCATGGCCGACATCGCCAGGCCCGCGGGCCTCACGCGCGCGGCGATCTCTCTCTATGCGAAGGGAATGCGTGCGCAGGAGTTCCCGGCTCCGGTCGTCCGCGTGACGTCCGAAAGCCCGTAATGGGATTGGTGGCGCGCTGGATGTGCCGCACCGAAAATAAAATCGTCGCCCGGCAGGACGTTGTGCAGGCGCGCATGGTCCGGCGCGCCAATCTGCTGATCCTGCGGAACGCGCTTCGGGGCGCCCGGTTTACGAAACGGCTTCGCCGCGGTGCCCAAGCCGGGGGTGAGGGTGTCCTTTGCGAATTATCGGTTAGACGCCTATCTTTGTTGGGAAACGTGCCCGAACCTTCTATTTTTCAGGCGAGTGGAGGACCAAGAGCCGAAAATGTCGATCGCCGACTTGATCTACGAGCAGGTGAAGGCGCTGCCCAACCAGCTCGCCCGCGAGGTGCTCGATTTCGCGGGCTTCCTTCGTGAACGCCAGGACCGTGCCGAATGGCGCGACGCGCCTCAACCGCGGACGCTCGCATCGGTATGGGACAACAGCGAAGACAAAGTGTGGGACGATGTTTGAGCGCGGGCGCGTGGCTCACGTCGAGCTCGTGCCATGAACCCGTCTCACGATCCTGTGCTCGTCCGTTTTCGCGACGAGCTGCATGAAATCTATGGCAGCCGTCTGGCCCGGATCGTGCTGTTTGGCTCGCGCGCGCGCGGCGATGCGCGGCCGGACTCCGACTACGACGTTGCTGTCTTCCTGACGGATTTTCATGACCGGTGGAGCGAGATGGACCGGCTCGTGCCTGTCGTTACGGATATTCTCTACGACCAAGGTGCATTCATCCACGCGATGCCCTATCGCGCGGGTGCAGAGCAGGAGCGGACACCGCTCATGCATGAAATTCGCCGCGAAGGCCGCGACCTGTGACGCCCGAGGCCGGGCGCTACCTGGCGAAGGCGCGCCTGACCCTCGATCACGCCAGGAAGATGCTGATCGTCCAGCTGAACGAAGACGCCGGACGCGCAGCGTATTTGGCCGGCTTTCAGGCGGCGCAGGCACTGATATTCGAGCGCACGGGCACGGTAACCAAAACGCATAAGGGCGCGCACACGGAATTCGCCCGGCTTACGCGCAATGAACCGCGCGTCGATACCGAGCTTCGGCGATTCCTGCCGCAGGCTTACGATCTGAAAGCCGTTTGCGATTACGAGCTGGGGCCCGACGCTGTCGTTCCGCACGAGAAAGCAGCCGCTGCGGTTGAAACGGCGCACCGCTTCGTGGAATGCATTTCCGCTCTGGTCGATGCACCGGGGCCCCACGCATAGGGACCACTGGCCGGAGATCAATTCGCTGTAGATTCCGCCCGGGATTACGACCACTGAATTCCGTTTATATCTGTACTGATATACCCGGACCGACAAAAGCTGAGGCGCGGTCAGGACCATGCGCCCTTTCGACGGTGAGCGGACATCGCCAATCAGCAGGCCAGGTCCTGATTGACATTACCCGGTCCGCCGCTTTGCCTCGCTCCTGACAGGGCGGTGGCATGGCGGACGAAGAGGAACTGGCGAGTCGCAGCCCGCCGCCGGAAACGGATGGCGGGGGGACGATGCACATTCACAAGCCCAAACCGCTTCATGGCGTTCGCGAGTTCCTGTGGGAGATCACCGTCATCGTCATCGGCGTGCTGATCGCTCTCAGCGCCGAACAGATCGTCCAGAGCTTCGAGTGGCACGACAAGATCCGGCGCGCGCACGAAGATATGGGCAACGAGATCTCCGCCGATGACGGACCCCAGGTCCTGGAACGCCTGGCGCTCACCAATTGCGTTGAGGCGTCGCTTCGCACGATCAGGACGGAGGTCGAGAGCGGCGCGAGCCGGACCATGGTGTTGCACGCCATCGACCGGTATGGAGTCCCCGACCACACCTGGGACAGCCAGGCCTTCGACACCGCGCGGGCCGAAGGCGTGACGTTGCGCGGCTCCTGGCAAGACCTGGCATGGTGGAACCTGTTCTTCTACGCCATGCCGTCGTTGAATCAGGGCGCCGAACGCGAGTTCGACGACGGCGCGGCCCTGCGGGCAATCAGCCGTACGGGAAGTTCGCTGAGCGAAGAGGAAAAGGCGCGGATCATTCTGGCGGTCGAGACTCTCTCACGCGACGACCGCCGCATGACCGCAGGCGCCGTGCAGGCGCAATTCGCGATGCAGAAATTGCATCTCGTGCTGGAGCCGCACGCTGTCCAGCGCGAACTGAACGTTCTTGTCCAAATGCCGGGCGCAGGCGCATGCGTCGCGAAGTTCAAGGCGTTGGTGGACGCCAACAGGACGCCCCTGCCGACCCATTGACGCGACGCGCCTCGAAACCCGAAGCTTCGCATTTCGAACACCGGTCTTCGAAGCGTCGCGCGCAGTCAGATCCCCATCCGGCCCGGAGTTTATCCTCGGGCCGGCCTTCGGCCGGACCCGGGGGGCTTTGGCTATGTCTCGTTTTAACTGCGCGCGGCCTGATGCGGGCGAAGCAGCGCGTCGGCAGGAATGTGCCATTCCTTGTGCAGCTTCCACGCCTGTTCCATCGTCAGAGGCCGCTTGCGATTGAGAATCTCGGAGGCGCGCGAACGCGAGCCGATGAGGCGCGCAAAGTCGGCCTGGCTCAATCCCGCCTGCTGCATGCGATAGCGGATCGCTTCAACGGGATCGGGCGGCTCGATCTGCCAATGTCTCACTTCGTAGCTTTCGATCAGCGCAGCGAGAATGTCGAAGCGCGCCGCCGCTTTCGAGCCGCGCCGAGGCTCGTTCACGAAATAGCGTTCGATCTCGCGAAGCGCCCAGTCGTAATCGGCCTCGGTCCTGATCGGCCTGACATCCATGCCTGCCATCACACGCGCTCCGGATCGATTCGGTCGTATTCCTTGTGCGTGCCGATGAATTTGATCAGCACGCGCTTGTACAGATAAGAGACGTGGGCGACGAGGCGGTACTTGTTTCCGCCGATATCGAAGATGAGCCGGTTGTCGCCCACAAAATCCACATTGCCTCCGAACATCGCCTTCGCATCACCAGGGCTTTTCCATTGCGCCTTGTCGACCGTCGCGAACCAGTTCCGCAGGGGCTGTTCCGCCGGCGGGTGCTTCGACCAGAAACGCTTCAATGTCCGCCTGGCGATGATCTGCATGAGATGAACTAGCATGTTCCACTATTGGGAACAAGAGGGTCATGGAACCGTTGTCACAGTGCGCCTTCGCCACGACGGTGTCGAAGCCGAAGTGAGGGTGAACGGCCTCAACCCGTGCACTTTTGGTTCCTCCTCCGCGCGAAGCGCGGGGGAGGGGGACCGCCCCCCGGGTCCGGCCGAAGGCCGGCCCGAGGATAAACTCAGGCGGTGGAGGGGGCGGCCGCCTGCGCGATGCTGGCAAGCACATCCTCGATCGCTTCGTCGTTCAGAATATCCCTCGCCGGCGTTCGCAAAACACGAATCCGGTTCTCCCCAAGCCAACGATCTCTGCGCTTGTCGTGGGCCCACTGCGATTCGTGGTCGTGCCCGGCGCCGTCAATCTCAACCGCCAGGCGCGCCGATGCGCAGTAGAAATCCAAAATGTACGGCCCTATCGGATGTTGCCGCCGGAATCGCAACCCATTTAATCGGCCGCCGCGAATCTGCTCCCAGAGCAACACTTCCGGCAGCGTCATCTCGCGCCGCAATTGGCGCGCGCGATTGAGGGTCAGGACCGGTGCGCGCATCTGGATTCCATACGACCTCTTCTGACCCACACGATTGCGTCTCGCACACGTTTGAACCGCTCGTGGGCAGCCGCCCCCTCCACCGCCTTCGGCGGTCCCCCTCCCCCGCGCTTCGCGCGGAGGAGGATCCTGCGCTCACCTGTGCATCACCCAATCCCCCGCGTTCTTCACCAGGTCGTCCACCACGGCGGGGTCGGCGAGCGTCGACGTGTCGCCGAGGTTGGCGATGTCGCGTTCGGCGATCTTGCGCAGGATGCGGCGCATGATCTTGCCGGAGCGCGTCTTGGGAAGGGCGGGGGCGAACTGGATCACGTCGGGTTTGGCGATCGGCGAGAGATGGATTGCCACATATTTCTTCAGTTCCTCCGCCAGCGCGTCGGATGAAGGCTCGCCGGCCACCAGCGTCACATAGGCGTAGATACCCTGTCCCTTGATCTCGTGCGGCATGCCGACCACGGCGGCCTCGGCCACTTTCGGGTGTGCGACGAGCGCGGATTCCACCTCGGCGGTGCCGAGCCGGTGGCCGGACACGTTGATCACGTCGTCGACGCGGCCGGTGATCCAGTAATAGCCGTCGGCATCGCGGCGGCAGCCATCGCCGGTGAAATACTTCCCGCGATATGTCCTGAAATAGGTGTCGATGAAACGCTGATGATCGCCATAGACGGTGCGCATCTGGCCGGGCCAGGAATCGGCAATGACAAGATTGCCGGTGGCTTCGCCTTCCATCACGTTGCCTTCCGCGTCGACGATCTCGGGCTTGATGCCGAACAGCGGCCTGGTGGCCGAACCGGGCTTGAGATCGGTCGCGCCGGGAAGCGGCGAGATCAGGATGCCGCCGGTCTCGGTCTGCCACCAGGTGTCGACGATCGGGCAGCGCCCATTGCCGACCACGCGGTGATACCAGAGCCAGGCTTCCGGATTGATCGGCTCGCCCACCGAGCCGAGCAGGCGCAGCGAAGCGCGGCTGGTGCGCGCGACGGGCGCCTCGCCTTCGCGCATCAGCGCGCGGATGGCGGTCGGCGCGGTGTAGAAAATATTGACCTTGTGTTTGTCGATCACGTCCCAGAAGCGCGAGGGCGTAGGGTGGTTCGGGATGCCCTCGAACATCAGCGTGGTGGCGCCGTTGGCGAGCGGGCCATAGACGATGTAGCTGTGCCCCGTGACCCAGCCGACATCGGCGGTGCACCAGTAGATGTCGCCCTCGTGATAGTCGAACACATTCCGGTGCGTCTGCGCCACATAGAGCAGATAGCCGCCGCTCGTGTGCAGCGCGCCTTTCGGCTTTCCGGTCGAGCCGCTGGTGTAGAGGATGAACAGCGGGTCTTCCGCGTTCATTTCTTCCGGCGGGCACAGGGCTGAGACTTTCGCCGCTTCCTCTTCGTAATGAACGTCGCGGCCGTGATGGATCAGCATTTTGGCACCGGTGCGGCGGATGACGATCACGGTCTTCACATCGGGGCAGCCGGTCAGCGCAAGATCGGTGTTGGTCTTGAGCGGAACGGTGCGGCCGCCGCGCAGGCCTTCGTCCGCGGTGATCACGAGCGTGCTGCCGCAATCCTGGATTCGATTGGCGAGGCTTTCCGGCGAGAAGCCGGCGAAGACGACGGAGTGCACCGCGCCGATGCGCGCGCAGGCAAGCATCGCAATCGCGGCTTCCGGAATCATCGGCAGATAGATGGTCACGCGGTCGCCGCGTTTGGCGCCGTGCGCTTTCAGCACATTGGCGAAGCGGCAGACCTGTTCGTGCAGCTCGCGATAGGTGAGGGTGCGCGTGTCTTTCGGGTCGTCGCCTTCCCAGATGATCGCGGTCTGGTTCGCGCGCGCCGGCAGATGACGGTCGATGCAGTTCGCGCAGACGTTCAGCGTGCCGTCCTCGAACCAGCGGATGCGGAGGTCCCTCGCATCGAACGAGGTGTCCTTCACGCGGGTGAAGGGTTTGATCCAGTCGATGCACTTCGCTTCTTCGCGCCAGTAGCCCTCCGGATCGCGCAGCGAAAGCGCGTACATCGCCTCATATTCCGCGCGGCCGATATGGGCGAGGGATTTCCACGCTTCGGGAACGGCAAAGATCTCGTCGGACATCGCGGTTCCCTGTGGTTTTTGCTTCCGAATAATGTCCGCCGCTGCCCGCGCGTTCAAGCGGCCGCCCCTTCAGCGCACGTGTTCCCCCTCATCCGGCGCTTCGCGCCACCTTCTCCCACAAGGGGAGAAGGGATTTGTTGATGCAGCGCGCGGAATCCCCTCTCCCCTTGTGGGAGAGGCGTGCAGGTACGGGCGGCAAATTCTGTTCAGGGACAGGTGAGGGGGAACACGGGCCGCGCCCTATCCCGCGCCGCCGAATTCTCCGCTAAGCTTCGCCGGCCAGTGGAGATGACGCATGCCGAAAAAGCGCCGGCGGAGGGTGAGCTCGACGCGCTGCTGGCAAAGTAGTGATCGTGCGAAAAAAGTAGTGCTCGTGCATTCCTCCTCCGCGCGAAGCGCGGGGGAGGGGGACCGCCGAAGGCGGTGGAGGGGGCGGCAGCCCACGTGCCGGTTTGAACTTGTGCCAGATGCAATCGTGTGGACCAGAAGAGGTCGTATAGAATCCAGATGCGCGCACCGGTCCTGACGCTCAAACGCGCGCGCCAATTGCGGCGCGAGATGACGCTGCCGGAAGTGTTGCTCTGGGAGCAGATTCGCGGCGGCCGATTAAATGGGTTGCGATTCCGGCGGCAACATCCGATAGGGCCGTACATTCTGGATTTCTATTGCACATCGGCGCGCCTGGCGGTCGAGATTGACGGTGCCGGGCACGACCATGAATCGCAGTGGGCCCACGACAAGCGCAGAGATCGTTGGCTTGGGGAGAACCGGATTCGCGTTTTGCGAACGCCGGCGCGGGATATTCTGAACGACGAAGCGATCCAGGGTGTACTCGTCAGCATCGAGCAGGCGGCCGCCCCCTCCACCGCCGGAGTTTATCCTCGGGCCGGCCTTCGGCCGGACCCGGGGGGCGGTCCCCCTCCCCCGCGCTTTGCGCGGAGGAGGAACCTATAATTTGCGCGGGGATGACACGCTTAGTTGGAGAAAAAAGGAACACTCACTTCATGCAGCTGCATCTTTCTTCCTGGCCCGAGATCGAGGCCTATCTCGCGAAATCGAAAGCCATCCTCATTCCGATCGGCTCGACGGAGCAGCACGGGCCCACCGGGCTCATGGGCACCGATGCGCTGTGCGCGGAGTTCATCGGCAAGCGCGCGGGCGAGGAAGCGGGATTTCTCGTTGCGCCGACCTTCAATGTCGGCCAGGCGCAGCACCACATGGCGTTTTCGGGAACGATGACGCTTCGTGCCTCCACCATGATCGCCGCGATGGTCGATTGGGCGCGTTCGCTCACCCATCACGGTTTCACGCGCCTCTTCTGGCTGAACGGCCATGGCGGAAACATCGCGACGATCAATGCGGCCTTCTCCGAGATCTATCACGCGGGAAGCCTCGAGGATGGCGCGCGCGTTCTGTGCAGGCTGCGCAACTGGTGGGAGTTGCCGGGAGTCGGCGACGTAACCCGGCAGCTCTTTCCGGTGGGCGAGGGGCATCACGCGACGCCATCAGAAGTCTCGGTGACATATTACATGCATCCCGAAGCGCAGAAGCAGGCGAAGATGGAGCCGAAAATCGCGCCGCTCGGACCGATCCATGACGCCGCGGATTACCGGCGCCGCTTCCCCGACGGCCGCATCGGCTCCGACCCCAGCCGGGCGAGCCCGGCAGCCGGCGAGAAAATCGTGGCCGCCGCGGTGAAGGCGGTGATCACCGAATTCCGCCAGTTCGGCGAGAGCGAATAGAAAAAGGATTTAACGCAGAGGACGCAGAGGTTGCGCAGTGGGCGCAGGGGAAAGAGATTCGCGCGCCGAAGGCGCGCAATTGCTTGCTCTGCGCCCACTGCGCAACCTCTGCGTCCTCTGCGCTAAATCTTTCTTGCTGCTTACCGGTCCGGCGGCCACATCTCCACGTGGTCGGGCACGTGGCCAACGAGGTCGGCCTCCAGCACATCGCCTTCCATCGTGCCGCGGGCTACCAATGCGTGACCAACCGAAGGCGGCGCAGCAAGGTGATGCGCGGCAGCCCCGGCCGCATCGACCGCGATGGTCTTGCCGTCGCGCTTCTCCACGACAAGCATGGTGCCGGAGAGGCGCCGAACCGTGCCGCGAATCTCGTGCTGCCCCGGTGCGAGCGGCGCACGTTCGAGAACCTTCGGCGGCACGAGCGCCGCAACGCGCGTATCACCCGCCTTGAGGCCGAAGATCGCCAGCGACTTCACCGACGCGACATAGACTTTTCCATTGTCGACCACCGGCACTGCGTTGGAGTCGCTGACGGAATTGGTCCAGTAGCCGGCCAGCGCGGTGAACAGCTGGCCGCCCTTCTCGGCATCGTAGGCGTGAAGATAGATCGGCTCCTGATTGAAATCCGTCGGCCGTCCCACCGCCCAGATCACCGTGGTGCCGGGATTGGTGCCATTGGAGGACACGCTGGTGAAGAAGCCTGGGAAAACCGCGCCCTCCACGTTGCCCACATTCTTGTCAAGCGTGAGGGTCGGCGTTCCCGTCGCCTTGAGCTTGTACACCCCCACCGTGTTGTTGCTGCTCGTGACGATGCGGGCGACGCCGTCGCTGCCCATGTAGTAAGACGGTCCGCACCAGCAGGGCCCGACGGTGATGTTGCTGTACTCCTTGCCGCCATTGCCGTGACCGTTGGTGAGGTCGTCGGCATTGAACACATAATAGATGCCGGCCTTCGCGCCCGACACCGCAAGGTTGCTGGGCTGGCCATTTTGCGGGGGAAGCAGCATGATTCCAGCCGACGCGAAATCGCCGTCCGTCTGGTCAAGATACTGCCACCCGTACTGCCCCATGGGCGTATAGAGATGCTTCACGGCAGACAAATCCGAGTACATCTGCATCACGCTTTCCGAGGGGTTCGTTCTCTTGTTGTAGGAATCGCCCGCGGGATCGGAATTGCCGGTGGTGAAGTAGACATCGCCTGCCGCGCTGCCGGCGAGGCCAAAGCCGGACATCCAGATCGTGGACAGGAACCAGTCATTGGTCGAATGCGACAGCTTGTTGGTGAATTCGTTGGCGGGCAGGGGCGTCAGCGTGGCGGCCTGCCACCCCAGCACCCAGCCGCGCGAAAGATTGGGATCGTAGTCGCAAAAGCTCGCGAACCCCGCGTAGAGATTGCCGTTTGCGAGCAGAAGGCCGGCGCGGTTGCGGGCCTCATGCGGATCAAACTTGTACGTCGTGCGATCGTCGAGCTTGCGGTGCGCCGAGATGACCACGGGAGCGACGACATCGGCGAGCGTGGACGGATCGAGCGCGTACACGCGGGCGACGGGCAGCTGATTTTCATAAAAATAGGCGATCAGATAGAGGGTGTGCGTCGTGGGATCCATCACCGGCGTCGCGTTGATGCCGAGATTGGGGCCGCCATTCGTGCACTGGCCGGGCAGCGAGGTCCGCGGAACCGGCGTGCCGAGGTTGCGCTGCAGCAGCACGCTGCCGTTGTTCGCATCGATCGCATAGACGGTATCGCCTTCGGTCACGATGTAGACGACCTCGCGGGCGCTGTTCCCGTTTACCGACTGGCTGGCGAGGATCAGCGGCTGGGCGTCCACCTGATCATCGAGCACCGTCGAAGCAAGCAGCTGAAATTGCGTACTGCCAACATTGGTGGGGGTCAGTTTCTTTTCATGATTGTTCCAGCCCGTCCGGAAGTTGTCATAATGATAGGTCAGGAGATCCACCGGCTTTGCGCCGGCCGCCGCAACGGCCGCCGTCCACATCGCGAGCGCAAGTACGAGGCTTGAGCCTCGCAACCGTAAGCCTGATTCCAGCATGTGATCCCCTCCAAAGGCTGGCGATTCTGGGGCAGGCCTGCCGGCCGCGCAATACACGCTTGCATGCCGGCACCCCCGCCTGGCGGCTCGCGCTTGACTTGGGCGGCACGGGGTCCAAGATCGATCCTCCCAGGGGCGCCCGAGAGGGCTGAGATCGCGGATGGCGCGAATCCCTTTGAACCTGATCCGGTTCACACCGGCGTAGGGAGAGGTCCAATGAACAAACCCATCCTGAATGCGCGTCCGGTCACCAACGACGTGGTGACGCGCGGGAGCCTGCCGGGCTCGCGGAAGATCCATGTGAACGGCGTGCCGTTCCGCGAAGTGGCGCTCTCGGGCGGCGAGGCGCCGGTGCGGCTCTACGACACGTCTGGTCCGTATACGGACGAATCCGCGCAGATCGACATTGAGCAGGGCCTGGCGCCCAGGCGACGCGGCTGGATTCTCGCGCGCGGCGATGTCGAGGAATATGAGGGCAGGGCGCGGCGGCCGGAAGATGACGGGCTGAAGCGCGGCGAACTGCTCTCCGTGCCGCAATTCGACCGTGGGGCCCGCAAGCCTTTGCGCGCCGGGCCGGGGCGCAACGTGACCCAGCTTCACTATGCGCGCCAGGGACTCATCACCGAGGAAATGACATTCATCGCCGCGCGCGAAAATCTCGGCCGTTCGCAATTCCGCGACGGCGAAAGCTTCGGCGCCGCGATCCCCGACGAGATCACGCCGGAATTCGTGCGCAGCGAAATCGCGCGCGGCCGCGCGATCATTCCCGCCAACATCAACCATCCCGAATCCGAGCCGATGATCATTGGCCGCAACTTCCTCACCAAGGTGAATGCGAATATCGGCAATTCCATCGTCACCTCGGGTGCGGCGGAGGAGGTGGAGAAGCTTGTCTGGGCGATCCGCTGGGGGGCGGACACGGTGATGGACCTCTCGACCGGGCGCCACATCCACACCATCCGCGAATGGATCGTGCGCAACGCGCCGGTGCCGATCGGCACGGTGCCGATCTACCAGGCGCTGGAGAAGGTGGGCGGCGTCGCCGAGGAACTGACCTGGGAGATCTATCGCGACACGCTGGTCGAGCAATGCGAGCAGGGCGTCGACTACTTCACCGTGCATGCGGGGGTGCGGCTTGCGCACATCCCGCTGACGGCAGAGCGCGTGACCGGCATCGTCAGCCGCGGCGGCTCGATCCTCGCCAAATGGTGCCTCGCCCATCACCGCGAAAATTTCCTCTACACGCATTTCGAGGAGATCTGTGAGCTGCTCGCGCGTTACGACGTGTCGTTCTCATTGGGCGACGGGCTGCGGCCGGGTTCGATCGCGGATGCGAACGACGCAGCGCAATTCGCCGAGCTCGAGACGCTGGGCGAACTGAACCGCATCGCGCAAAGATACGACGTGCAGGTGATGATCGAAGGGCCCGGCCATGTGCCGATGCATCGCATCAAGGAGAACATGGAGCGGCAGCTCGCAGTCTGCGACGAGGCGCCGTTCTACACGCTCGGGCCGCTCACGACCGATGTGGCGCCCGGGTATGATCACATCACCAGCGCGATCGGGGCGGCGATGATCGGCTGGTTCGGTACCGCAATGCTCTGTTACGTGACGCCGAAGGAGCATCTGGGCCTGCCCGACCGCGACGATGTGAAGTCCGGCGTGATCGCCTATCGCATCGCCGCCCATGCGGCCGATCTTGCCAAGGGCCATCCGGCGGCGCGGCTCTGGGACGATGCGATGAGCAAGGCGCGCTTCGAGTTCCGCTGGCGCGACCAGTTCGCGCTGGCGCTCGATCCCGAGACCGCGCAGGCTTTCCACGACGAGACGCTGCCGGCGGACGGCGCGAAGGTGGCGCATTTCTGCTCGATGTGCGGGCCGAAATTCTGTTCGATGAAAATCTCGCAGCAAGTCCGCGACGCCGCGCGGGGGCAGAATGATACTCTGTCATCCGCCGAGATCCGCGCCGCGATGGAAAAAAAGTCGCAGGAATTCCGGGAGCGGGGTTCGGAAATATATGTAACGAAACCCGCCGCGGAATAGCGCAAGCGCGTTTATTCTCCCTTTGATTGTCATGGCCCGCGCAAGCGGGCCACCCAGTTGGAAGCGACGTGCAGTTCGAGAAATAATAAGAAATTTCCGCGTCAACAAGCTGCGCTGCTACTGTTTCACCTGGGTGGCCCGCTCAGAGTTTACACTCCGACCGCGCTCTCGCGCGGATCGGGGTGGCGGGCCATGACAAGAAGCGGTATGGCGCGCGACGCCCTAATTCAGCGGGATGAGTTCGACGATCGGGATCTTCCGCGTCGTGCGCGTCTGGTAGGTGTTGTAGTCGGGATAGAGCGCGGCGGCTTCATCCCAGATTTTGCGGTAGCGCCCGGAATCCGGTTCGACGGTCTCCGTGCGCACGCGCATGCGGCGGTTGCGGATCTGCACATCGGCGACGCCTGTGGCTTCGAGGTTCAGGTACCAGTCGGGATGCTTCTGCGCGCCGGCGAAGGACGCGATCAGCGCGAAACCCTTGTCGGTCGTGATGTAGAGGAGCGGCACGGTGCGCGGCGCGCCGGATTTGCGGCCCTTCACGGTCAGAAGCAGAACCGGCGCACCGGAAAAACGGCTGCCGATCCGCCCGCCGCTGATGCGGAAGAGAAAGTTGTGAACGGCGACGGCGGATTTGACGAAGACCTTCGGCGGGGGACCGTTTGCCATCGATTGCTCCTCAGCGACGCAGGCCGCCGCCGCGTCCCGTCAACGCGTGATAGATCAGCAGCACCACGATGGCGCCGATGATCGCGACGAACATCGAGACCAGGTTGAAATGGAACGCGTCGAAGCCCGCAAGCTGGCGGAAGATGAAACCGCCAACCAGCGCGCCCACCAGCCCGAGTGCAATATTGATGAAACACCCCTGTCCACGCTTGTTGATGACCAGGCTGGCGAAGAAGCCCGTGATCAGCCCGAAAAATATCCAGCCCAGAATCGACATGTGCGAATCTCCGATGCGGATTGTAGAGAGGTATTTATATAAATCGATTCAAAAAAGATTGTCATGGCCCGGCGAAGCGACAGCTGAGACCCGGCCACCCAGTCTGCATTTCCAACTGCACATCGCTTTCAACTGGGTGGCCCGCTTGCGCGGGCCATGACAATAAAAGTGTAAATTGAACTCAGGAAACATTACGGGGAAAGCCCGATCCGGCCTAGCGCGTTCGGCAGCGTTTCGCCGATCAGTTCGAGAAAGTCCGTCTGCAATTCGCGTCGTTGCGTATCGTTGAGATCGTTCTGCGTGCGTGGCCACAGTGCGCGTGCGGCGTGCAGCCGGGGCAGCGATCCATCCGGCATGATGGCGGGGCGCGTCGCGAGAAGGTTTCCATTCTCCGCGTCCATCAGCACGAGGCGATACGATGCGAAGGCACCGAGCCGTTCGCCGCCGTCGTGCAGATCGCGGCGATAGAGGCCGAGACCGCCGACCTGGTGATCGCTATGGCCGATCCCCTCCGCGCGCCAGTCCCGGAGTACCAGCAGATAGGCGTCGACGGGGACTTCCGGAACGGGCAGCTCGCGGATGAAACGCCGCAGCGTTTCCCAGGTCCAGGTGTCGAAATCCTGATGCTCGATCGCGATGCCTTGAACCTTGTAGCGCGCGGAGAGGAGCTTCGTGATTTCTGTGGTGACGGTGTCGTCGATGCCCCAGTCCGAAATTTCCAGGAAGCTCGCCTGCGGAGGCGCGATCCATTCGAAGCGCGAGGCGGGCACGCGCTCGAACATGCACGTATCGCCGATCGACGCGATGATACCGATCGATTTGACGTGTGCGAGCGTCGGCGCGGGGACGCGCGCGATGCTGACGCCCGATTCACAGAGCGCGAACAGCGCGAGCAGCGCTCCGCTCAGCGCGATCCGCCGAAGACCCCTCACCCATGCCTGAACAGAATTCACCGCTCATACCTGCATCCCTCTCCCACAAGGGGAGAGGGGAATCGGAGTCTCGCATCGACAAACGAAAATACGCAGGAAACTTCCCCTCTCCCCTTGTGGGAGAGGGGAAACAGTCGAGGTCGCGCGAGCGCTCAAGCGTGGGTGAGGGGTCACGGCACGACCACCACTTTGCCCTGCGCCTTGCGGTCCATGAGGAGGCGGATGGCTTCGCCGGCGCGGGCGAGTGGAATGCGCGCGGAGACATGCGGCTTCAATCTGCCTTCGGCGATCCAGCGCGTAATCTCGTGAAGATCGGCGAAACCCTTCGTCGGATCGCGCGCGACGGCGGCGCCCCAGAATACGCCGACGATGCTGCACCCCTTGAGCAGGGTGAGGTTGAGCGGCACGCGCGGGATCTCGCCGGCCGCGAAGCCGATCACGAGATAGCGCCCGCCCCAGTTCATCGCCCGAAGCGCCGGCTCGGCATAATCGCCGCCCACCGGATCGAACAGCACATCGGCGCCGTTGCCGCCGGTCAAACGCTTGATGTCTTCGGTGAGCGCCTTCTGCTGCTCCTTCGCGAGCCGCCCGGCCGGATAGACAAAGCCGTCATCGGCGCCATGCGCTTTGGCGAACTCAACTTTTTCCCCCGTTGAGGCACCCACGATCACGCGCGCGCCGATCGCGTGGCCGATCTCGACGGCGGCGAGTCCGACGCCGCCAGCGGCGCCCAGGACAACAAGCGTCTCGCCGGATTTCAAAACGGCGCGATCCTTTAGTGCGTGCCACGACGTGCCATAGGTGATGAAAAACGACGATGCGACCGCGAAATCGAGGCCTTCGGGCATCGCAATGCAGCGCGCGGCATCGGCGATCGCTTCCTCGGCGAATCCGCCATGGCCGATCGAGGCGATCACGGCGTCGCCGGGTTTCGGATTTGTCACGCCTTCGCCGGCCTCTTTCACAATTCCCGCGATCTCGCCACCCGGCGCGAACGGAAGTGCCGGCTTGAACTGGTACTTGTCCTGGATCAGCAGCACGTCCGGGAAGTTCACGCCGCAGGCCTTGATCGTGATCGCGACCTGACCTTTGCCGGGCCTGGGGCTCGGCACGTCTTTCACCTCAAGCTCTTCGGGCGGACCGTAATGGGTGCAAAGCGCGGCTTTCATGCGGGAACCCCCTCGAGGATGGTTCACCCTTCGACAGGCTCAGGGTGAGGGGATAAACTATGACCTCATGCTGAGCTTGTCGAAGCATGAGATATTGTGGCCGCCATGAAGCGTTTCATGCTCGTCGGCCTGGCTTGGTTGCTCACGCAATCCGCGCAGGCCAACCCGAATTGCCTTGAGATCGGTCAGATCTGGAGCTGGAGGGCCCCGGACCGGACGACGCTCATCGTCGAGGACAATTGGCACCAGAAATTCAAGCTCGGCCTGATGGGTTATTGCGGGCAGCTTCCGTTCAAGCTGACACTGGGATTCAAGTCGATCGGCGGGATCAGCGGCCTGGAATGTCTCTCGAAGGGCGACGAAGTGATCTCGCACGATATCGGCATGCACTACACCTGCCCGATCGCGAGCATCGTTCCCTACACGCCCGCAATGGACAAGGCCGACAAGGCGGCAGAACAGCAGGGAAGCGGCCGTTAGGCCCGTTGCGTTGCCCACCCCTCACCGGCGCCAGAGCGGTCGATAGCCCTCGTGCTTGAGCCCTCTCCCACAAGGGGAGAGGGAAGTTACCTTCTGATTTTCCGGTGATGCAGGACTCCGATTTCCCTCTCCCCCTGTGGGAGAGGGATGCAGGTACGAGCAGTGAAATCTGTTCAGACGCGGGTGAGGGGTCGACGTGCTTTGCGTAGTTGTCGGGACTACGTGAGCACTGGTAGCGGTGCTTCAAGCAGCGCCGCTGCCACGCGGCGTTCGCCGACGATTGCGTTGCGCGTGTTGAGGACGGGCGCGGTAATGATTTCGCGCACCACGTCGCGATCGGGGAGCAATCCCATCCTGTCGAGCAGAAAAGCGATTGCCGTTTCCGCGGCGCGGCCGGCGCCGTCGTCGATCTTGAGTGCAATGCCGAGCCCATGCGCGGGAACGATCGCCGCGTAAACGCCTTCCGCACCAGTCTTGGCCGCGACGCGGCCTTTGCCCGCGCGCATCAGCGCGGTGCAGACGCGCGCTGTTCCAGCCACGAGCTCCGGGTGCGCGATCATTGCTTCGACGATACGACCCGAGGCAAGCGCCCTCGGTGTGGAAAGCGCGCCCGGTGTCGCCAGTTGCGCGAGCGCGCGCGCAAACGCAACGAGAGGGATGGCAAAATTCGGAGCCGCGCAGCCATCGACGCCCCATGGCAGTTCGCCGGTGATGCCGGCCAGTTCGCCGAGCGTTTTCGCGACCGCTTGCTGCACCGGATGATCGCGGCGCTCGTAGCCGGTAACGGAAATGTTCCAGTGTTTTGCCAGTGTGAGAAATCCCGCGTGCTTGCCCGAGCAGTTGTTGTGGATGCGCGACGGTTTCGCGCCCCGGCGGACCATGTCCTCCCACACAGGTTCATACCGCGGAGCTTGCGGGCCGCAGGCGAGGTCGCTTTCATCAAGACCCAAACGCGCCAGCCATGACGCGACGCGGTCCGTATGCATCGGCTCGCCGGAATGGGACGCGCAGGCAAGCGCAATCTCCTGTTCGCCGAGTCCGAACGCGTCCGCCGCCCCGGACTCTACCAGCGGCAGAGCCTGGATCGGCTTGAGCGAGGAGCGGGGATAGGCAGACATTGCGATATCGCCGAGCGAGAAGAGGACGTTTCCCTGCGCGTCGGCAATCGCGACTGCTCCGCGGTGTACGCTTTCGACGCGCCCGCTGCGGGTGATCTCGACAAGAACCGGATTGGCCACGACTCGTTCCCACCGGATGCACTGCGTACTTAACGCAAGCCGCGAGGCGATGGGCAGATTTTTCTTCGCCCTGTGACAGGTTCACCCTTCGACAAGCTCAGGGTGAGGAAAGAATCCTCATGCTGAGCTTGTCGAAGCATGAGGATTCGGACTAGCACCTCCCCCATGACTCCCGCCCTTTCCATCTCCCATCTGCGCAAGGTGTATCGCCGCGGCACGGTCGGCGTCGAGGAACTCTCGCTCGATGTGGCGCCGGGGGAGTTCTTCGGATTCCTCGGCCCCAATGGTGCGGGCAAAACCACGACCATTCATTGCGTGACGGGGATCGCGCGGCCGACGTCCGGCCGGATCGAAGTGTTCGGCGTCGATGCGGTCCGGAATTATCGCGAAGCAAGACGGCTGGTCGGCCTCTCGCCGCAGGAATTCAACGTCGATCCGTTCGCCAATGCGCGGGACATCGTCGGCTGGATGGGTGGTTATTACGGCATGAAGGCGGAGGAGCGGCGGGCCCGCACCGAGATGCTGCTGGAGAAATTCGATCTCGCCGTCCACGCAAAGAAAAGTTTCCGGGAACTCTCCGGCGGTCTCAAGCGCCGCGTCATGCTGGCGCGCGCCATGATCAACGATCCGAAACTTCTGATCCTCGATGAGCCAACAGCCGGGGTCGACGTCGAATTGCGCCGGGATCTGTGGCGCTACCTGCAGGAGATGAATCGCGACGGAAAGACGATCTTCCTGACGTCCCACTATCTCGAAGAAGTGGAGCGGCTCTGCCGCAACATCGCGATCATTTCGGGCGGGCGCATCGTGCGCCAGGGGCCGAAGGAAGAGTTCGTGAACGAGCCCGGGGGTCTGGAAGCCGCCTATCTACGGGCGACGGGCGCGGAGCCCAACCACGTGCCGGCGCCCGCCGCATGAGCGCGAAAGCCCCGCTGGTCAACTGGATCGGGCTGTGGACGATCATCCGCCGCGAATGGACGCGGCTGATGCGCGTGCCGATCCAGGCCTTCCTCGCGCCCTGGATCTCGGCGCTGCTCTTCATCTTCATTTTCGGCTTCGTGGTCGGCGGGCGCATTTCCCAGATCGGCGGGCACCGCTACATCCAGTTCGTGCTGCCCGGCATCCTGATGATGAACATCGTCAATGCGTCTTTCCTGCAATCCTCCTCGCAGGTCTATTTCTCGCGCTTCCTGCGCTACGTTGAGGAGACGCTCGTTGCGCCGCTTTCTTACGCGGAAATGATTGCGGGCGTCATTGCCGTGGTGGTCGTACGCTCCGTCATCACGGCGCTCGGGATACTCGTCATCGCAGCCTTCTTCGGCGCGACTTCGATCGACGGCGTGGCGGAATTCGTGTTCTGGATCGTATCGGTCTCCATGGTGTTCGGTCTGCTCGGGATCGTCATCGGGCTGTGGGCCAACAATTTCGAACAGCTGACCATCCTGAACATCTTCTTCATCACGCCGCTGTCCTTCGTGGGTGGCGTTTTCAACACCGTGGCCATGCTCCCGCCCTGGCTGCGCTGGATCGCGTATGGCAATCCGTTTTTCTATTTCATCAACGGGCTGCGGCACGCGATGATCGGTTTCACGGAAGCATCCGAGGCCCTCGGCGTCGCGATCGCGCTCGGCCTCGCCGTCCTCATGAGCGCGATCGTCTGGCGGCTCTATGCTGTCGGCTACGGATTGCGGGAGTAGGAAGGAATGCCGATCCAGGATCGCCACGCTACGGCCGCGATCATCGGCGCGGGCGACTTCATCGGGTCGGCGGTCGCGCGGCGTTTTGCCGAGGAGGGCTACACAATCTTCGCGGGGCGGCGCAACGCGGACAAGCTCGCACCGCTTGCGGAAAGCATCGAAGCTGCAGGCGGAACATGCGTGGCGCTCGGCATGGACGCGCGCAAGGAGGAGGAGGTTGTCCGCTTCCTGCAGGCAGCCGATCATGCCGCGCCGCTGGAAATTTGCGTCGTCAATCCGGGCGCGAATGTCAATTTTCCCATACTCGAAACGACCGAGCGCGTGTTCCGGAAGGTGTGGGAGATGGCCTGCTATGCGGGCTTCCTCGCGGGACGCGAAGCCGCGCGCCTGATGCTGCCGCATGGAAAGGGAACAATCCTCTTCACCGGTGCGACGGCGAGCCTGCGGGGCGGCGTCGGTTACGCGGCCTTTGCCAGCGCGAAATTCGGCCTGCGCGCGGTGGCGCAGAGCATGGCGCGCGAACTCGGTCCGAAAAACATCCACGTGGCGCATCTGATCATCGACGCGGGCGTCGATACGGCTTTCGTCCGCGAACGCATCAGGGCGCAGGGCGGCCAGGACGCGCTCGACCGGCTCGAACCCGATCAGCTGATGAATCCGCAATCCATCGCCAACGCCTATTGGCAGCTGCACGTGCAAACGCGGGACGCGTGGACGTTCGAGCTCGATCTGAGGCCATACCGGGAGCCATGGTGATGGGTCCCGCGGAATTCCTCTTCGATTTCGGAAGTCCCAACGCCTATCTCGCGCATTGCGTGATTCCGGAGATCGAAAAGCGGACCGGTGCGCGGTTCATCCATGTGCCGGTCCTGCTCGGGGGCATCTTCAAGCTGACCGGCAACAGGTCGCCGATGGAGGCGTTTGCCGGCATAAAGAACAAGCTCGAATATGAGCAGCTGGAAACGCGCCGATTCATCGCGCGCCACAACATCTCACGGTTCCAGTTCAATCCGTTCTTTCCCGTCAACACCCTCACATTGATGCGCGGCGCCGTTGCCGCGGAGATAGCGGGATTTCTTCCGCGTTATGTCGAGGCCATGTTCCATTTTATGTGGGAGGCGCCGAAGAAACTGGACGATCCCGACGCACTCGCCGATGCGTTGACACAAACCGGATTCGACGCAGCGGTTCTGCTCGCCTCGGCCGGCAGCCCCGAGGTCAAGCGGCGACTGCTCGAGAATACCGAAAATGCGGTCGCCCGCGGCGTTTTCGGCATTCCGAGTTTCTTCGTCGCCGGCGAGCTTTATTTCGGCAAGGACCGGCTGCGAGACGTGGAGGAAGCGCTTGTTCGACCCGCCTCGGACTAACCGGATGCACGGGCGAACGCCCGCCCTTGTTGCAGGGCCCTCCGAGGTCATAGTAAGGCCCGATTTCCCTGCGAGCAGTGGTGCTGCGGGCGTTCCGACTTTCGCCATCCGAGGAGCTTCTCATGTCCCTGTCGCGCATTGCTTTCGGTCTGCTGTTGGGCGGAGCTGCGCTCGGGCAGGCGATTTCCGTCGCCTCGGCCGAGCAGCCGGAGATATTGGGCGTGTTCAAGGACTGGACGGCCTACAAGACGGGGGCCGGGGACGCACGGGTCTGCTACGCCCTGTCGAAGCCCATCCAGTCCGAGCCCCGCAAGCTCAAGCGCGACGCGCCTTATTTCCTCATCAATGACTGGCCGGGCCGCAATGCGAAGGCGGAACCCGAAATCGTGCCCGGCTATGTGTACAAGGAGGGCAGCGAAGTCACCGCCCAGGTCGGCTCGGACAAATTCCAGCTTTTCACCAAGAATGACGGAGGGGCGGGTGGCGCCTGGGTGGAGGCGCAGGCCGACGAAGCGCGTCTGATCGATGCCATGAAGGCGGCGTCGCAGGCGACCGTGACCGGGACTTCGAAACGCGGGACCATGACCCACGACACCTACTCGCTCGCCGGGCTCTCCGACGCACTCGACAAGGTTCACCAAAGTTGCGGGATGTGAGCAGTGCGAGTGACCATGCGTCGCTGATCGGCTCCGGCCGCAAGCAGCTGCAGGAGATTCTGGCCGGCGAGGGTATCCCTGCCAAAGAAGCGCAAATGCGCGCGCGCCAGCTGCAGAACTGGATTCACGTTCATGGCGCGCGCGACTTCGCCCACATGACCAGTCTCGCGAAGGGATTTCGCGCCTTCCTGACGGAGCGGTTCACGCTCGCCCGGCCGCAAGTCGTGACCGAACAGATTTCCGAGGACGGAACGCGCAAATGGCTGCTGCGTGCCGGCCCCGGCATCGAGTTCGAGACCGTGTTCATTCCGGATGCCCATCGTGGCACGCTTTGCGTGTCCTCGCAGGTCGGCTGCACGCTTAACTGTCGCTTCTGCCATACGGGCACGCAGAAACTCGTGCGCAATCTGACGCCCGCGGAGATCGTGGGGCAGGTGATGGTCGCCCGCGACGCGCTGGCCGACTGGCCTTCCACGGCGACGCCTCGCCAGATCACCAATGTGGTGATGATGGGCATGGGAGAGCCGCTCTACAATTTCCAGAATGTGAAGGACGCGCTCGCGATCGTAACCGATGGCGACGGATTGGCGCTCTCGAGGCGGCGCGTCACGGTTTCGACAGCCGGCGTCGTGCCGATGATCCCGCGCGCGGGCGCGGAGATTGGTTCGGCGCTGGCCATCTCGCTGCACGCGGCGCGCGACGAGGTGCGCGACGTTCTCGTTCCCCTCAACCGCAAATATCCGCTCGCGGAGCTCATGGAAGCGGCGCGCGCCTATCCCGGGCTCTCCAATTCGCGGCGCATCACGTTCGAGTATGTGATGCTCAAGGACGTGAACGACAGCCTGGCCGATGCGCGCGGGCTGGTGCGGCTCGTGGCCGGCATTCCGGCCAAGATCAACCTCATACCTTTCAATCCCTGGCCCGGCGCGCCCTACGAATGCTCGCCCTGGGAGCGGATCGAGAAATTCGCCGAGATCGTCAACCGTGCCGGCTACGCCTCGCCGGTCCGCACGCCGCGCGGACGCGACATCATGGCAGCCTGCGGCCAGCTGAAGAGCGAAAGCGTGCGCGAACGGGCGAGCGTGCGTCACGCGCAGATCCGTTCCGCCGAACTCGCGCGAATGCCCGGCTAGCGCCACCGAACTTACGATGCGAAGGAGGGTACGTCAGGATAGGCGTCCAGAACCGGTCCCAGCGCTGACTTGAGGGGTCCAAGCCAGGGTTCATAGTTACGCCACTGCTCGACAGCGTCTGTGGAGATCGGCTTGCGCACCTGTTCCGAACTTGCCGAGTCCATGGCGCGCTCGTTCTTGTGGAATTCCAGGCACGCCTCCTCGAACGGCAGGTCGAGATACTCGAGCAGCTGACGGATTTCCGCCTCCGGCTGGCGGACCAGATTTTCATAAAACACCCGGTGGATGCGCCCCGGCAGCACGGCGTCGAAATGCGCCATCAGCTCCACGTAATCGCGATACGCCTGGCCGAGTTCGCTCAGGCGGTATCCGAACAGCGCCCCGAATTTGAAGTTCATCGAGAAATTGGAAAAGCAGCAGCCGAGGGGATGCCGGCGCGCATCGACGATCCGGGCATTGGGCAGGATCAGATGGATGAGCCCGACGTGGAGGAAATTGTAAGGCATCTTGTCGGTGAAGAACGGGCGTCCGGGGGTGCGCCGAAACCGCGTCGTGTCGAGATAGCGTTCGCCGAACTCCCGGAACACGGACGCATCGAACCGGTCCAGTACGCCCGGGTAGTCCGAAGCGTATTGCGGTGCGATCGCTTCGCCGATGTGTTCGGCGAGCAGCGAAATATCCGGCAGTTCCGCCGTTCCTTCGATCGCGGGATGGCTTGCGAGAATCTGCTCCACGAGCGTCGAGCCTGCGCGCTGCATGCCAATGATGAAGATCGGGTCGCGTGCGTTGCACCCCGCTCCTTCCCGGCTTCGCAGGAACTCCGGCGTGAACAGGGTTTTGCATTTTGCAACGTGCCGCGTCAGCCAGCCGGGATCGTAGTCGAGGGATATCCGCTTGATGGCATTGGCGCGCGCATAATTCTCGAATGCCTTCGCATGGAGCTTCCTGTCGCCATGCGCCTTGCCCAATGCGAAGTGCAGATACATGCGGTCCTCGCCGACGACCTCGGCGCGCGCTAGCTGCTGCTGCATGGCCAGAACGTCCTCGTCGGCAAACCGGAAGTTCTTCAGCCCTGCGAGGCTCCACCAGGCTTCGCCGCACGACGGGCGCAGTTCAATTGCCTTGCGCAGCGCCGCGACGCATTCGTCGCCCTGACCTACGCTCCGCAGCGACGCGGCATATCTGATCTGGATATCTGCCGAGCGAGGGTGATCCTCCGCCAGGATCCGGTGGCAGACGAGCGATTCCGCGTGCCGTCCCATCGCGGACAGCACGATGGACTTGAGATCGAGACTGGGGGGATTGTGCGGATCGGCACCCAGCAGCTGGTCCAGCTCTGCCAGCGCAAGCGAAGGCTTGTTGAGATGGAACAGCGTGTTCGCGTATTCGTACCGTGCCGCGGCGTAATCCGGCGCGAGCGCAACCGTGCGCGCGAACAGGCCCTCGGCTTTCTCCTTCCGCCCGAGCGCGACGAGAGCTTGCGCCATCAGATGGAGGGCTCCGGGATCGTTCGGATGCTTCGCAAGGTACGCCGAGAGCAGCTGCTCCGATGCTTCCGGCTGCTTTTGCCCGAGCAACTCCGCCGCTGCTTTCAGTTTCGGATTGCGCAGTGGCCGTGTCGCCCTCATAGCCGCTGCAAACACATCGGCCTCTGCCGCATCAACGGATGTCTGGATCTGGGTGCTGTGCCGATACGCAGTCATCGAGGTTACCGCTGTTTCGGAAACATCCGCTCTGCCCAAGGCGTTGCCCCCGATTACGCTGTCGCCAGGGCTGCGTGCAAGCGTACCGTTGCCGTCTCGCATGCATGCGCGTGTATGCTTGAGAGAGTTCCTCCAGCCGGTATAGTCGGACAGAACTGTCCGGGTGAATTCTCGTGCGCAAGAAGGTGAAAAAAATCGTGCTCGCCTATTCGGGCGGCCTCGACACCTCGGTGATTTTGAAATGGCTGCAGACGGTCTATGGCGCGGAGGTTGTGACTTTCACGGCCGATCTTGGCCAGGGCGAAGAGCTTGCGCCAGCAAGGGCCAAGGCTGAACTTCTCGGCGTTCCATCCGAAAACATCTTCGTCGAGGATCTGCGCGAAGAGTTCGTCCGCGACTACGTGTTCCCGATGTTTCGCGCCAATGCGCTCTATGAGGGCGCCTATCTGCTTGGCACCTCGATCGCACGCCCTCTCATTGCCAAACGGCAGATCGAGATCGCGGAAATGACGGGCGCCGATGCGGTGGCGCACGGTGCGACGGGCAAGGGCAACGATCAGGTGCGGTTCGAACTCGCCTATTACGCGCTCAAGCCCGACATCGAGGTGATCGCGCCCTGGCGGGAATGGGATTTGACGAGCCGCACGCGGCTCCTCGCGTTCGCCGAGGCGCATCAGATCCCAATCGCGAAGGACAAGCGGGGCGAAGCGCCGTTTTCGGTGGATGCCAATCTGCTCCACTCGTCCTCCGAAGGAAAAGCGCTCGAAGACCCCGCCGCGGAGCCCGACGTGCTGGTCTATCAGCGCACGCTCAGTCCGGAGCAGGCGCCGGATAAGCCAACCCGGGTCGAGATCGGTTTCCGATGTGGCGATGCCGTTCTGCTCGACGGACAACCGCTCTCGCCGGCCACATTGCTGGCGCGGCTGAACGAGCTCGGAGGCGCGAACGGGATCGGCCGTGTCGATCTGGTGGAAAACCGCTTCGTCGGAATGAAATCTCGCGGCATCTATGAAACACCCGGGGGAACCATTTTGATGGCGGCGCATCGCGCGATGGAATCGATCACGCTCGACCGGGGCGCCGCACATCTCAAGGACGAGCTGATGCCGCGCTATGCAGAACTCGTCTATGACGGATTCTGGTTTTCGCCCGAGCGCGAGATGCTGCAGGCGCTCATCGACAAGAGCCAGGAATTCGTGACGGGGACAGTGACGTTGAAGCTCTACAAGGGCAATGTGATCGTCATTGGCCGCTCCTCGCCCATGTCACTTTACGCGAAGGATCTCGTCACCTTCGAGGATGACAGGGGAGCCTATGATCAGAAGGATGCCCAAGGGTTCATCAGGCTGAATGCGCTCCGGCTCCGCACACTTGCGCGCCGGAGGAAAAGGGGCATGGCGTGACCGCCTCGCCAAACACGCAACAGGTCGAATACTGGAACGGTCTCGCCGGCGAACGCTGGGCGCGCCTTCAGGAAAAAATCGATCTCCATGTCCAAGAGATTACCAATGCCGCGCTGGAATTTGCTGCACCGCGGGAAGGGGAACGCATTCTCGATCTCGGCTGCGGCTGTGGCACCACCACGTTTCTGCTCGCTTTCAGGGCTGGGCGCGACGGCACAGCCGCGGGCATTGATATTTCCGTTCCGATGCTCGCGGTCGCGCGAGCCCGCGCCATGGCACAGAACGCGAATGTCGTATTCATAGAAGGCGACGCGTCGACCCACGATTTCCAGCCGGTTTTCGATCTCGCCTTTTCCCGCTTCGGCATCATGTTCTTCGCCGATCCGGTTTCCGCCTTCAGAAATATCGGGACGGCGCTCGTCCCTGCGGGCCGGCTGGCTTTCGTTTGCTGGCGCAGCATGGCTGAAAACATCTGGGCCGCCGCTCCGATGGAAGCAGCCATGCATCTGTTGCCTTCCCAGGAGCCGGCCGATCCCCTCGCTCCTGGCCCCTTCGCCTTTGCCGATAACACTCGGCTGCACGCGCTTCTCGCATCTGCGAACTACTCAGAAATCGAAATCGAGCCCTTCAACGCCACCCTGAATATGGGCGCGACGCTCGAAGAAGCCGCCAGCGCGGTTCTTAATATTGGTCCGCTCGCACGTGCAGCAGCGGACCTCGATGAGCAAACGCGGGCAAATATCCGCCGAGCGGTCGCAGGCGCCTTTGCGCCCTACGCATCGCCGGCAGGTGTCGCCCCACCCGCCGCGTGCTGGTTTGTTCGCGCACGGTTGTAGGTCCTGACCCAGTCGCGCACCCCGTGTGTGCGGCCCATTAGAAACCGGCGCAAATTTGGGTGTGGACGCAATTTTCGCGGTGCTGGCAGGGGAATCCGCGAAATGGACTGTTGCATTCCCCGCGAAGGCGCGCTTTGCTCATAGCAGTCAAGGGGAGGAATCGTCCTCCTCCTTTCCGTGTGCAACAAAAATGGGGGTTCTCATGCTTCGTACAGTATTTCTCTCGACGACTACGCTCGCATTGGCCATCACGGCTGCGCTTGCCGGACCGACGAACTCGATGTTGTCGAACGGTGCCGCAGTGACAACCGTCACGCGGGGTTACGAGACAGGTGGTTTTTCCCACACGCGTACTCCGATTGGTGGCACGGTTCTCTTCGACTCGATCGGCTCGGGCGGGTACAATTGCTGCACAGGCTGGACGCTCTCGGGCCCGAGTAGCCAGATCGGAGAGCAGATTTGGGCGGCGATCCAAATCACGCCGAGCGCGAACGCGGTGGTGAAGCACATCGCGGCGGGAGTGGGCTATGTGACAGGCAACAACGCTGCCGAGCTCGCCATCTACAAAGACGCTAGCGGCATCCCGGGCACAATGGTCTGGTCGGGCGATGTGTCGAACCTCCCTGTCTTCGGCAGCACCAGCACAGGGACGGTCGTGGCCAGGGTGACGGGAGTGAGAATCAAGGCAAACAAGCCGTTCTGGGTCGCGATCCAGACGGATACCAACTCTATGAACACATGGAATGCCTGGAACCTGTCGAATACCACCAATGCACCGCTCGCGGAGAACACCGGTACCGGATGGACCAATTTCGGGAGTAACACGGCGGGCGCCGTGACTCTCTACGGCAGGCTAAGGTGAAGAAGTAATCCTGCCGGCGCGGCCGCATCCCGCGGTATCGCCTTTTGGTGAAGCATCCCCGCCCGGGGAAACCGGGCGGTGGTGGTCGCGGGATTGGGTTCGTACATCGCATCGTGGCCGGCGCAAGCCGGCCACGGTCGTATCAGACCGGTCGCGTTGCGTCAGAGTGCAAGCGAACAGGCCATTGTCGACATGCGGGGTTCCTAAAGCGTCCGATTCGCCGCATAAGCGGCCGGCGGGTCAAAGCGCCGGCGCGGCCATTCGCGTCAGCAGTCGCGTAGGTTCGCGATCAAATGGCAGCCGCATTTCAGCGATGGCTGCCGTGCGACACGGTCGTCGCCAGCAGCTGCTCGTCCGCCGGTGGCTTCACCAGCGGAACCTTGAAATTTGTCATCCGTCGGTCCAAACGCCGGATGACTTCGGACGTGATGTCGAGTCCGTTGACGCTGTCTGCCAACACGGATTTGTCGAGCACGACGCTGGCGCCGCGCTCGAGCAAGATCGCATGCACCACCGATACGACCGCCGCCAGATAAGCGTGCCCGGCGACGATCTCGCCGCCATGGATGAGGTCCTCCCGTTCCTTCATTTTTTGTTGGTAGGCCGCCTGTTTCTGCTGGAGCGCCAGTTTCTTTCTGGCTCGCAAATCCGCGGGAAGCGATGCCGATTGGTTCTGGAAGGCGTCCATCTCCTTCTGCAGCGCAGTGCCTTCGGGTCCGAGGTCGGTCTGGACCTTGTTTTCGTCGGCCATGATCTGAGCTCGAATATTGGTTCCGAGCTTCGAGCCGTTGATGATCGCGTGACGGTCGACAACGAGAATGCCTGAACCCTGGCTGCTTGCCGGCAGCGCTGTTCGCGGACACAGCAACGCAATCGCGAGCGCCGCGACAGTGGCACTTTTTCTGAGTTTGATCATTGGTTCGGCAGGGCCCCTCGATTCGAATCCGCAGCAGCGCTGCGGCGGATGACCAAAGAATACTGCGTTGCCAGGCCAAGAGGAAGCTTTTCTCGTCGGTAAGGCTCTTGACCAGATCCAGGACGCGCTTGCGGACCTTGGGCTCCTTGATCCGCATGAAGGCGAGTGCGAGCTGGAGTCCTCCCCTTCGCTTCGACACTTGATCCCACGCGAAGGATGCCACACCGGTTTCGTTGACGACAAGAGCCCTGGAAGGCTCTTCAGTACACGACGACACTGCGGATCGACTCGCCCTTCGTCATCAGGTCGAAGGCGTAGTTGATCCGTTCCAGGGGCAGGGTGTGGGTGATCATCTCATCGATCGCGATTTTCTTGTCCATGTACCAGTCGACGATCCGTGGCACGTCGGTACGGCCGCGCGCGCCGCCGAAGGCCGTCCCCTTCCACACCCGTCCGGTGACAAGCTGGAAAGGCCTTGTCGAAATCTCCTTCCCCGCCGCGGCGACGCCGATGATCACCGAGATGCCCCAGCCGCGATGGCAGCATTCGAGGGCCTGGCGCATGGTGAGAGTGTTGCCGATGCATTCGAAGCTGTAATCGGCGCCGCCTTTCGTCAGCTCGACGAGATGGCCGACCAGATCGTCCTTTATCTGCCCGGGATTGACGAAGTGCGTGAGCCCGAACTTGCGCGCCAGCGCCTCGCGCGCGGGATTGACGTCGATGCCCACAATCATGTCCGCGCCCGCAAGCTTCGCGCCCTGCACGACATTGAGCCCGATGCCACCCAACCCGAACACGACGACATTGGCGCCCGGCTCGACCTTCGCAGTGAAGATCACCGCGCCGATGCCCGTGGTCACGCCGCAGCCGATGTAGCAAATTTTGTCGAAGGGCGCGTCCTCGCGGACCTTGGCAAGCGCGATCTCGGGCAGAACGGTGTAGTTGGCGAATGTCGAGCAGCCCATATAGTGCAGGATCGGCGCGCCATTTTTGAAGAACCGGCTCGTGCCATCCGGCATCAGCCCCTTGCCCTGCGTTGCGCGGATCGCAGTGCAGAGATTTGTCTTGCGGCTGGTGCAGGATTTGCACTCGCGGCATTCCGGTGTGTAGAGCGGAATGACGTGATCGCCCTTCTTCAGCGTTCGGACGCCGGATCCTGTTTCCGCGACGATGCCGGCGCCTTCGTGACCGAGAATGCAGGGGAATAATCCCTCGGGGTCGGCGCCGGAAAGTGTGTATTTGTCGGTGTGGCAGATTCCCGTGGCTTTGATTTCGACGAGCACTTCGCCGTCTTTCGGGCCTTCGAGATCGACGGTTTCGATCGACAGGGGCTTCCCGGCTTCCCAGGCAACGGCCGCCCGAACCTGCATTTCAAATCCCTCCCGGATAACTTCCCGGACTACACATCCAGTGCCGCGTAAAGTGCGTTGTCCTGGATGAATTCGCGTCGCGGTTCCACGATGTCGCCCATCAGCTTGGCGAAGAGATCGTCGGCTTCGTCGGCGTGCTCGACTTTTACCAGCAGCAGTGTCCGCGCGTTGTCGTCGAGCGTCGTCTCCCACAATTGCTCGGCGTTCATTTCGCCAAGTCCCTTGTAGCGCTGCAGCGCGAGTCCTTTGCGACCCCACTCGAAAATCGCATCGAGAAGCTGACTGGGCGCGCGCACTTCGCGGGTCTCGTCCTTGCGCACCAGCGATCCGGCCTTCAGGTAGGCGATCTGCAAATCCGGCGCCAGCCGGTCGAGCTTTCGGGCATCGGCGCTTGAAATCAACGCGCCGTCAATGGCGACTGCTTCCCGCACGCCGCGCACTTCGCGCCAGAACTTCAATCCACCGTCCGGCGTCGGCTCGCCATGCCACCCGCGTTCGGTCTCGTCCGACAATTGATCGAGTCGCCGTGCGATATAGAGAGCGGCCTCCGCCGCGCGCGCTCCATCGGCGAGGATCTCCGGGTTCAATGCGCCCGATATCGCCGCCTGTTCCAGTACGAAACGCGGATAGTGACGCGGGAAGCCTTCGAGCGCGGCAACGGCGGCGCGCGCCTTCTCGACCAGCCTGTCGAAATCGGCGCCCGCCATCATCTCTCCGCTGTGCAGGGTGAACGCGGCGCCCGATGAACCCTCGGAAATCAGATAATCGGTCAACTCGCGTTCGTCCTTGAGATAGCGTTCCGATTTGCCGCTTGTTGCCTTGTAGAGCGGAGGCTGGGCGATATAGATGTGTCCGCGCTCGATCAGTTCCGGCATCTGGCGGTAGAAGAACGTCAGGAGCAGCGTGCGGATATGCGCGCCGTCGACATCGGCGTCGGTCATGATGATGATCTTGTGGTAGCGCAGCTTGTCGGCGTTGAATTCCTCGGCGCCGATGCCCGTGCCGAGAGCGGTGATGAGAGTGGCGATCTCGATATTGGAAAGCATCTTGTCGAAGCGCGCGCGTTCGACATTGAGGACCTTGCCGCGCAGCGGAAGCACGGCCTGATTCTCTCGGTTGCGTCCCTGCTTGGCGCTTCCACCGGCAGAATTGCCCTCGACGATGAAAATCTCGCATTTGGCAGGATCGCGTTCCTGGCAATCTGCGAGCTTGCCGGGAAGTGACATGCCGTCGAGTGCGCCCTTGCGGCGAGTCAGTTCGCGTGCCTTGCGCGCCGCTTCGCGCGCCGCGGCCGCCTCGATCACCTTGCGGACGATCGCGCGCGCTTCGCTTGGATGCTCCTCGAACCACGCGCTCAGCTGGTCGTGGACGGCGCCTTCAACGATGGGCCGGACTTCGGACGAAACAAGCTTGTCCTTGGTCTGCGAACTGAATTTCGGATCCGGAACCTTGACCGACAATACGCAGGTCAGGCCTTCCCGGCAGTCGTCGCCAGTCAGCGCGACCTTGTCCTTTTTCGCCAGGCTCGATTCTTCGGCATATTTGGTGACCACGCGTGTGAGCGCGGCGCGGAAGCCGGCAAGATGCGTTCCGCCGTCGCGTTGCGGGATGTTGTTGGTGAAGCACAGCATGCTCTCATGATAGGAGTCGTTCCAGACGAGGGCTGCTTCAACGATGACGGTCTCGCGTTCGGAACGGAGCATGACGGGCGAAGGGATGAGGGGCGTCTTGGCGCGATCGAGATAACGGACGAACGCTTCGAGACCTCCGTCGTAGTGGAGGGTCACCTCCTTCTTCTCGACTCCGCGCAGATCAGCGAAAACAATTGTCACGCCGGAATTGAGGAACGCGAGCTCGCGCAGCCGATGCTCGATCGTCGGACTATCGAACTCGAGCCTGGTGAAAGTCTTCGGACTGGGCAGGAATGTCACTTCCGTGCCGCGGCGGCCCCGCGCCTCGCCGACCACCCGCAGCGGCGCCTCGGGGACCCCGTCACGGAAGCGCATGTAGAATTCCCGATCGTCGCGCCAGATGCGCAGATCGAGCCATTCGGACAGCGCGTTGACGACCGAGACGCCGACCCCATGCAGGCCGCCCGAGACCTTGTAGGCGCTCTGCTCGAATTTTCCCCCCGCATGCAGCTGGGTCATGATCACTTCGGCTGCCGAAACGCCTTCCTCGTGGATGTCGGTCGGGATGCCGCGGCCGTTGTCGCGCACCCCGCAGGAACCGTCCGCGTTCAGCACCACGTCGATGCGATCCGCGTGCCCCGCCAGAGTCTCGTCGATGGCGTTGTCGACCACCTCGTAGACCATGTGGTGCAGACCTGATCCATCATCAGTGTCGCCGATATACATGCCCGGCCGCTTGCGCACGGCGTCGAGCCCTTTGAGCACCTTGATCTGTTCGGCGCCGTAGGCGTTGGGATCGGGAGGTTCGGTTACAAAGGCCATTGGTGGTCGTACTCTTTCTGCAATTGCCGTCGGCTGTTCGCGAATTCTAGTTCTGGCGGACGAGCTTGCTCGCTTCGACAAGGAAGATATCGGCATGCGAGGTGAGATCTTCAAACAGCGTGAGATCCGTGCCGGTGAGCCATGCCTGCGCGCCGAGCGCCACAAGCTCCTCGAACAGGGCAGCCCTGCGTTGCGAATCCAGATGGGCCGCGATTTCGTCGAGCAGGAGTATCGGGGCACCGCCGCCACGCTGCTGCGCAAGCTCGCGCGCATCGGCAAGCACGATCGAGATCAGTAGCGCCTTTTGCTCGCCGGTTGAGCAATCCCGCGCATCCATGCGTTTGCCGGTGTGTCGTGCGGAAAGATCGCTGACGTGCGGACCCACGGTCGTCCGTCGCGCTTCAGCGTCGCGCAAGCGCGCACCTGCGAGCGCGATCCGCAGGGATTCCACCGCACGCCCGCCTTCTTCCGCCAGGATACGGTCCGTGTGGCCGGCAAGCGCAAGCTGCGCGCTGGGAAACGCGCCGGCCTCGCCGCGCTGAACGAGCGAAACATTGAGACGTTCCACGGTTGCCGCGCGCGCCGCCGCAATTTCAATTCCCGCCTCGGCCATCTCATTTTCTAACCCATCGAGCCAGCCGGAATCACGGGGGCCGAGCTTGAGCAGTCGGGCGCGTTCACGCATCGCGTGCTCATAGCGCAACACGCGCCGCGCATGTGCCGCGTCAAAGCCCAGCACGAGACGATCCAGAAATCGCCGTCTCGCGCTCGCGCTGTCACTGAACAGCCTGTCCATCGCGGGCGTAAGCCAGGCCATCTCGACAATTTCGCCGAGCTCCGCCGAACTTTGCGCCGGGACGCCGTTCAGATGGACCTTCCGCCTTTCGTTGCCCTGCGCAGAAGAGACAAGCCCGGTGCCGATCTCGTAGGTTTCGCTGTCCCGCGAAACCGAAGCGGCGACTGCCCATAATACGTCGTTCTGCGCTGTTTGCGGAGCCTTGCGGATGTGTTCGGCCAGCAATGCGCCCCGCATTCCCCGGCCCGGGGATAAAAGAGAAATTGCGTCCAGCAGGTTCGTCTTGCCGGCTCCGTTCGGGCCCGCGAGCACCACCGGCCGTCCGCTCACGCAAAGCTCCGCATGCGCATAGGAACGAAAATTGGTGAGCATCAGCCTGGTGACCGCGAGATGACGGCGATCCGGCGTGGTTGCAGCCGATGATTGGCGAAGCGCGTGCGTCAAACTCACACCCGCATGGGCATGAGGACGTAAAGCGTGCCCCGGTCCTCGGAATCCTCGATCAGCGTCGGCGAGCCCGCGTCCGACAGCAGGAAGCGTATTTCCTTGCCCTCTATCTGGTTCGTGATGTCGAGCAGGTAGCGGGCGTTAAATCCGATGTCGAGCGGACTTGCGCTGTAGGAGGCGCCCACCTCCTCCGTGGCCGTGCCCGAATCGGGATTGATCACCGTGAGCGTAAGCTTGTCCTTGACGATGCCGAGCTTCACGGCGCGGGTTTTGTCTGCGGAAATCGTGGACACGCGATCCACGGCCTGGGCGAATTCCCGCGAATCGAGAGACAGGACCTTATCGTTCGCCGACGGGATCACGCGCTGGTAATCAGGAAACGTGCCATCGATCAGCTTGGAGGTCAGTTCCACGCCGTCGGTCGTGAACTGGATCTTCGTATCCGACAGCGAAACGTCGATACCTCCTTCGGAATCGTCAAGAAGACGCCTGAGTTCGCTGATCGTTTTGCGCGGCACGATTGCGCCCGGCATCTCGGCGGCGCCGTCCGGCAACTCGAGCTGAAATCGCGCGAGCCTGTGGCCGTCGGTTGCAACCGCGCGCATTTCGCCCTTTGCCTTGCCGTCCCTGTGCGCGTGCACATAGATGCCGTTGAGGTAGAATCGCGTCTCCTCAGTCGAAATGGCGAAGCGCGTCTTGTCGATCAGCTTTTTCAGATCGTCCGTCTGCAGACGAAACCTGAACGGCATTGCGCCTGCCGCCATCTGCGGGAAGTCTTCCCGCGGCAGGCAGGCCAGTTCGAAGCGTACGCTTCCGGACGACACGGCAAGACGGCCGCCTTCCGACGTGAGGAGTTCCGCCTGGACCTGCGCGCCTTCCGGCAATTTTCGCACGATGTCGTAGAGCATGTGCGCCGGCGCCGTCGCGGCGCCGTTGCGAAGGACGTCAGCGGCAAGCGATTCCACAATTTCCATGTCGAGATCGGTGGCGGTCAGCTTCAGCCGGCCTTTTGCCGCCTCGATCAGAACATTCGAAAGAATCGGAATCGTGTTGCGGCGTTCCACGACGCTCTGGATGTGGCTGAGTGCCTTCAGAAAGGCGCTGCGTTCGACCGTGATTTTCATGACGTTGCGCTTGAAACTCTCGCTGTTTTCGAAGTGCCCGCGGGCTTCCGGATGGGCGCCCCGGCTGACCGAAAGCCCTTGATTTGCCTGAATTCCCGAAGGAGTGGGACTCAAGGCCGAGAGTATAACAGGGCGCGTTCTGCCAGAACAGCGTAACCATGCGGCCGGATAGGAAATAGGTCCCCCCGGGGCGTCACCCCAGGAGGCCAGTTTGTCACCCGGGGGATCAGCTTCCCTTGCCCAGAACCTGCTTCAGGAAGTCGACCTCCTGCTTGAAGGTCGGATCTTCGTTGCACAGGGCCACGATACGCCGGCAGGCATGGAGCACAGTTGTGTGATCGCGTCCGCCGAAGCGGCGCCCGATCTCAGGAAGCGAACGCAAAGTGATTTCACGCGCCAGGAACATCGCCACTTGCCGCGGCCGCGCAACGCGCCGGCTTCGCTGGGCGGACTGGAAATCGCGCGGATCGAGCTTGTAGAAGTCCGCGATCTTGCGCTGGATGTCCTCGATTGAAGTTTTGCGCACGACCGCACCGCGCCTGACGATGGTGTCGACCGCTGCGCTGAAGGCCAGCGGGTTTTTCGTCAGCTCCGCGTGCAGTGTGAGATTGTTGAAAAACCCGATCAGGTCGCGCGGACTGGCATCCTCCAGATCCGCTATCCGCTCCAGAGCCTCGTCCGGAATCCTCGCCTGCCCACGTCTGCGCGCATATTCCTCCGCGCGCGCCCTGAGAATGCCGAGCCGCGTATCCCGCTCCGGCTTGTCCAGCGCAATCACCATACCGCCAAGGAGCCGCGAACGCACGTCCAGACCCAAAGTCTCGAGCTGTTGCGGCGGCCTGTCCGCCGCAATCACGAGCTTGCGCCGCAGGTCGGAATAGGCATTCAGCGTATGCAGCAATTCGGACATGGTGGAAGTGCTGCGGCACAGATGCTGGAGATCGTCGATCAGCAACATGTCGGCAGCTCGCAGCTCCTCCTTGAAGCCCAGAGTCTCCTTGCGGTTCAAGGCGCCCAGGAATTGGCGCATGAAATCCTCGGCGCCGAGCAGGAGTGTACGCCAACCTCTGCGCCTCGATTCGAGGGCCGTGGCGTTGAGCAAATGCGTCTTGCCGAAGCCGAAGCCGCCATGAATATACAAGAGTGAAACGTCATCAGCCTGGCCATCAGCAAAGGCGCGCGAGGCCCGCAGCGCCAACCCGTTTGCTTGGCCCTCGACGAAACTGGCGAAGGACATCGTGGGATCGGGCGCGCGGGAAAAGAACGCCTGGCCGCCAGTCCCGCGCAGACCGTCCTCGCGCCGACCGGCAAGCGCGTGATGCGGGGACAGCACAGAGACGGTGGCCACCGGAGCGGTCAACTGCTCGCTCACCAATCCACCGCCGACCGCTGGTGTTTCCGATGCAGAGAGAACGATGGTGATGGATGTTGGAATCCCCCCTTCGGCCCGCAGCGCCTTTTCGATGCGGCCGACATAATTGTTGGCCACCCAATTGCGTACGAACGGTCGCGGTGCCCCGAATTTGAGGTCGCCCTTTTGAAAATCGAGAAGGCTCAATTTGCCGATCCACGCCTCGAATACCGGCACGCCCAGATCGCGGCGAAGCCTGCCACGCGCCGCAGACCAGATAGCGAGCCAATCAGAAGTGCTTGTCAGAGCCTGTGTCATTGTCCCATTTGCCCTATGCTACGACCGGAGAAGTAACTCTCGCGGCCCCCCTTACTCTGGGATTATTGGATCACATCTATTCTTGCTTGATCTCGATCACGACCGGATGTTTCTTTGCGTCGATGCTCCTTTTCTTTGCTACGCCTGCCGCCATGGCAGGCCCGTCGCTTTCCACCCATTTGTCACCCCGCGGTGACCTGCTGCATTCGGGTCGCCTTCGAAGCCTCCTGCGATATTGAACGCCTGCGCATAACCCGCTTTCGTCAGCGCGATCGCTGCGGAACGAGACCGGGCACCGGAGCGGCAGACGAGCAGTACGGGTGTGTCCTTCCCGGCGCCACTTGCTTCCAGCCGATGAATCGCCGACGCGACGAACTCGGAGTTGAGTGCCATGCTCGGGAAATTCTGCCACTCGACGAGATGGGTCGTGCGGCCTAGGCCGGAGAGGTCTGGCAGGCCCACGAAGTTCCATTCGGCCGTCGTCCGCACGTCCACCAGCTGAGCCGCGGGCTGGCGCTCGAGCAGCGCCCATGCCTCGTCTGGGAGAAGATCGCCGGCATACCCGGCTGCTGAATCGACCTGCTCCATTCTCGCTCCAGGCAAAGCCCACCCCTAAGCGCAAACGCTGCGCCGACATCAAAGTAAAACTTCGAGACTAGACTGCCCCTCGTGACTCCGAAACCAGCCGTGCCGGCTTTTTGTTTCGTCGTCCCGCTGTTTTTATTGAAATTTCACTTGGTATTTTCTGGCGTACTGCGCGCCAGCCAGCAAACGATAGCACTTCGTTAACGAGTTGCAACGCGAACGAATCGGGAATATGTGGGTTCTGTGACGGTTGCTAAGTCGCGCGAACGTATACTGAAAATTGGAAAATGCGCCTTTTCAGAAGGTTAGTCGGGCGGCGGCCTGTGAAGTTTTTTTTTCAACCGGCCTCAAAATGAAACCTCCGCTTACGGAGCAACAAAACCGAGCCCTTCAAAGGTCTTAGAGCTGTCACAGAAATTTAGCGCAAGTTTTCAGGCGCTTAGCCAGGCAGTTTTGCCGTCCGTTTGGCCAGGCGCGACACTTTTCGGCTCCCGGTGTTCTTGTGGAGCACGCCTTTTGACGCACCACGCATGATTTCGGGTTCGGCGGCCTTCAGCGCAGCAAGCGCTGCCGATTTGTCGCCGGTTGCGATGGCTTCCTCGACTTTGCGGGTGATGCTCCGGATTCGGCTCTTGCGGGCGTGATTGACCGCCGTCCGCTTGGCAATCTGGCGGACCCGCTTCTTGGCAGAGTCGATATTGGGCATGGGCGTTCTCTCTCTCACTAGGAGGGCGCGGTTCTTAGCCCGCGTCCCGCGGCCTGGTCAATGCGTGGTGCGGACTCACCGGTTCCGAAACGCGGGTTTGCGCTTTTCCGCGAAGGCCGCCATGCCTTCCTTCTGGTCGTCGGTCGCGAACATGGAGTGGAATACGCGTCGCTCAAAACGGATCCCTTCGGCAAGCGTCGTCTCATAGGCGCGATTGATCGTCTCCTTGGTCATCATCACGATGGGAAGAGACTGCTCTGCGATCTTGTGCGCAGCGTTCGTCGCGTCCGCCAGCAGCTCGGCCAGGGGGACGACGCGGCTGACCAGCCCTGCCCGCTCGGCTTCGTGCGCATCCATATTGCGCCCCGTCAGGCACATTTCCATTGCCTTGGACTTGCCGACGAAGCGCGTCAGGCGTTGCGTGCCGCCGATGCCGGGCATGACGCCCAGATTGATCTCCGGTTGACCGAATTTCGCATTGTCCGCAGCAATGATGAAATCGCACAGCATTGCCAGTTCACAGCCCCCGCCCAGGGCGTATCCGGCCACGGCCGCGACGATCGGCTTGCGAATGGCTGCGATCTTGTCTGCCGCGCCGGCGAAAAAATTCGCTTTGAACATGTCCATGTAGGACTGCGGCGCCATTTCCTTGATGTCGGCGCCGGCGGCAAAGGCGCGTTCCGAACCGGTGATAACGATCGCGTGCAGCCCGTCGTTGGAGTCGATCGCCTCGAGCGCATGCATGAGCTCGGCGAGAAGCGCGGAATTGAGCGCGTTGAGCGCCTTCGGGCGATTGAGAGTAATGATCGCCACCCTGCCTTCCGTCTTCAGGAGAATGTTTTCATATTCCATGGCACGGCTCCGAATTTGCTCGTGCATCCCTCGCGCGGGCGCCGTGCGAACGCAAGAGCGAATCAATCCTCGCCAGGCCGCGTGCGCAATCGCTTGACGAGACCCCGGGCGAGCTTGTTCTCGAAGCGTCGCGCCTTGCTCGCCGGCGGAGGCTTCGTCTTGCGCCGTGGCTCGACGGGCCTGGCAGCGTCGCGCAGGAGTGCAACGAGCCGCGCGCGAACGTCGGCGCGGTTTCGTTCCTGGCTGCGATAGCGCCGCCCGACAAGCAGAAGTTCGCCCGACTTCGTAATCCTGCTGCCCGCAATCCGGATAAGTCTCTCGCGCACGTTCTCCGGCAGAGATGGGGAGCCCCGCGCGTTGAAGCGCAGCTGCACCGCACTTGCGACCTTGTTCACATTCTGGCCGCCCGGTCCGCCCGCCAGAATGAAACTTTCCTCAATTTCGCTCACGTCGATCGAGAATTGATCCGTAATCGCTATTTTCGGCATTCAGTACTTTTCGCACGGCTTTCCGCGTGCAATCAAATGCCGGTCGCGTTCCTGGGGAGGAAAAGATGAGCGATATGCTCGAGGGCGGTTGCGCCTGCGGCGCGGTGCGCTACCGGCTAAACTCCGCGCCGATGTTTGTGAATTGTTGCCATTGCCGCGACTGCCAGCGACAGACAGGGAGCGGTTTCGTCATCAACGCGCTGATCGAGACCGACCAGATCAGTCTTCTCGCGTCGCAACCGGAATCCGTGCCGGTGCCGACGGATAGCGGGCGACCGCACGACGTATATCGTTGTTCGAACTGCCGGACCGCCGTGTGGAGCGATTACGGCCGCCGGCCGGGCCTTCGTTTCGTCCGCGTCGGCACGCTCGACAGACCCGATGCGCTGAGGCCCGACGCGCATATCTTTGTCCGTTCGAAGCTTCCTTGGGTCGGATTGCCGGACAATGTTCCCGCCTTCGACGTGTACTACGACATGAAGTCGCTATGGCCAGCGGAAAGCCTCGAACGCCGCCACGCATTACTGGGGTAATTTCTACCGCTGACACGCGGGGCAATAGAATGTCGCGCGGCCGCTCTGCACGATGCGCTTGATTTTGCCCTTGCATCGAGCGCGCGGGCAGGGCGCACCTTCGCGGTCATAGACGGCGAAATGGTGCTGGAATTCGCCGAGCGCGCCGTCGGTCTTCGCGTAATCGCGCAGGCTCGATCCGCCAGCCTTGATCGCCGCGCGCAAGACCGACCTGATTGCTGCCGCAAGCGCGCGCGCGCGGCTGCCGGCGATGGTCGACGACTGCCGCCGCGGCGAGATACCAGCGCGAAACAGGGCCTCGCAGACATAGATGTTGCCGAGTCCCGCAATCGTGCGCTGGTCGAGCAGAGCGGCTTTGATTGGGGCCCGGCGGCCCTCCAATACGCGCTCGAGATGGGCCGCCGTAAATTGCGGGGACAGGGGCTCGATACCGAGTCCATCGAACAATGGATGGCGATTGAGAGCCGCCGATTCGATGAGAAGCATGAAACCGAATCTGCGGGGGTCGGTAAACACGATGCGAGCGGGCGCGTCGGTTTCAATAACCACGTGATCGTGTTTGCCGTGACCGGCGCCAGAGGGCGGCGCCTCGTATACGTAATGTCCAGGTCTGTGTTCCCGGTTCTCCGCGTAGACCGCGACACGCCCGGACATGCCGAGATGAATCACGAGGGTCTCGCCGTCATCGAGTTCGGCGAGAAGATATTTGGCGCGTCGCCAAAGGTGTTTGACTTCGCGGCCGGCGAGACGTTCGGCAAATCGGGGCGGAAAGGGAACCCGGAGATCCCCGCGGCGCGTCACGACTTTTGTCAGCCGGCGATGTTCAAGTGCGGGTGCAAGGCCCATTCGCAACGTTTCGATCTCGGGAAGTTCGGGCATAGGACGTCGCTATCGGATGCAGGAGAGATGATATTTCAATTGTAGGGCCCTATACTGAACTTTGACACCTGTTGCGCGATACCCGGGTCCCCAATGGCGAGTTTTGGCTACCGCGACGTGCCCGAGGTCGAAAAGGCCGGACTGGTGCGCGACGTCTTCTCGTCGGTCGCGCGCCGTTACGACCTGATGAACGATCTCATGTCCGGAGGCGTGCACCGCTTGTGGAAGGACGCCATGGTCGAGTGGCTCAATCCGCAACCGGGGCAACACGTTCTGGATGTGGCGGGCGGAACGGGCGACATCGCCTTCCGCGTCGCCGAAATGGCGCGGAGCAGGGGCGGCGAAGCACGCATTGTCGTCTGCGACGTCAATGCGGAAATGATCGCGGAAGGCGTGCGCCGGGCCGACGCGCTTGGCGAGTCCGATATTTGCTGGCTGTGCGGCGACGCGGAATGCCTACCAGTGCCCGATTCGTCCATGGACGCTTGCACCATCGCGTTCGGAATTCGAAACGTCACCCATATCGAGACGGCGCTCGCGGAAGCACGCCGTGTTCTCAAGCCCGGCGGCCGTTTTCTCTGTCTGGAATTTTCCCACGCCCAGGCTCCGGGACTGGACGTGCTCTACGACCGCTATTCATTCGCTGTGCTGCCGCGCCTTGGCGAATGGGTTACGAAGGACGCCGAAGCCTACCGGTATCTCGCCGAAAGCATCCGCCGCTTTCCATCCAGGACGTCCTTCGCGAGGATGATCGAGCGCGCGGGGCTGTCCCGGGTCACGGCGCGCAATCTTGCAGGCGGAATTGCAGCCATGCATTCCGCGTGGCGGATCTGACCGATGCTGCGCGCGCTTCGCGATACGGCGCGACTGGCCCACGCCGCGCGTGTCCTGGGCCGCCACGACGCGTTGATCCCTCGCGAAGCTGCGGAGCGTGTTCCCCCGGCACTCAGATTCATGCGCGCGCTCGTCGGCCGGGGCAAGGTGGTAGACGCGGAGCTGCCGCCGGGCGAGAGATTGGCGCGCGCGCTCGAGAGCCTTGGCCCTGCCTACATTAAGCTGGGCCAGATTCTTGCGACACGTCCCGACATCATCGGGGACGAAACAGCGCGGTCACTCGCCGCACTGCAGGATCGGCTCCCTCCCTTCGCGACGGAAATAGCGCGCGCCGAAGTCGAGTCGGCACTCGGCGTGCCGCTGTCCACGGCGTTTTCCGCGTTTGACGAGCCGATCGCGGCGGCGTCGGTCGCCCAGGTTCATCGCGCTGTGACGGCAGGCGACCCTGGACGCGACGTCGCGGTCAAGATTCTGCGTCCACGCGTCGAGGTGGAATTTGCGCGTGACCTTTCCGCCTTTGCGTTCGCGGCGCGTTGCGCGGAACGATTCTTCGCGGAGGGCCGCCGCCTGCGCCTCGTCGCGCTGGTGGAGACGCTTAGCGCGTCCGTGGCGATGGAGCTCGACCTGCGCATGGAAGCCGCCGGTGCCTCCGAGCTTGCAGAACGTACGCGCAGTGACGAAGAGTTCCGCGTTCCGTCCGTCGATTGGGAGCGCACGGGCGCGCGCGTTCTCACTACGGAATGGGTCGAGGGAACGTCCCTGCGCAGCGCGGAAGAACTCAAAGCTGCTGGTCACGACCCGAAGCAGATTGCGTTGCTCGTTGTTCGCCAGTTCCTGACGCAGGCGCTGCGTTACGGTTTCTTTCACGCCGACATGCACCAGGGAAATCTTTTCGTCGATGCCGAAAGCCGGTTGGTCTGCGTCGATTTCGGCATCATGGGGCGGCTCGACGAACCAATGCGCCGGTTCATGGCGGAGACGCTTGGCGGCTTTCTGGCCCGCGACTATCAGCGTGTCGCCAACGTCCATTACGAGGCCGGCTTCGTTCCCCGCACCCATCCCGCGCCGCTCTTCGCCCAGGCACTGCGGGCGATCGGCGAGCCGGTGTTCGGCCGACGTGCGAGTCGTGTGTCGATGGCGAAGCTTCTGCAACAATTGTTTGACACCACGCGGCGTTTCGACATGGAACTGCAGCCGCAGCTTGTGCTCCTGCAGAAGACGATGGTTGTGGTGGAAGGCGTTGCGCGCGCGCTCGATCCGGAACTTGATATCTGGGAAGCCTCCCGCCCCGTCATAGAAGAGTGGATGATCGAGCGCATCGGCCCGGAGGCGCGCCTGCGTGATGCCGCGGAAGGCGTAAACGCGCTTGGCCGGCTGGCGCGCGATTTTCCGCACGTGTTGCGCAATGCGGAAGTCGTTTCGACGATGCTCGCCGACGGCGGATTGAAACTTCATCCCGATTCTGTCCGCCAGATTGCGCAAGCCCAGGTTGCGCGCACACGTCACGTCCGCGTCGCGTTGTGGATCGCAGCGGGTGCGCTGGCGATACTTGCCATCGGCGTTCTCTGATTTCGGATTTCCACGGCGTATCGTGTTCGCTGACCATGAGTGTCTCGCCCATACGACCGTGGCCCACGCGGGTGCATAAGCGCTAAGATAGCAGTTCTTCGCGCCCTAAGCTGGTGTTGCACTTCGTTTGAGAACTCAGGGGACCCAGGGGGAACGGCGCTTGCGCTTTACGCCACTGGCTTCCCGGTGCGCGCACTGCTGTCCGGGGAAAAATCTCGAATCCGTTTACATGTGCTTGATGGAGACTGGGGTTTGCACAGTAATGCGCGTGCTCGACTCAGGACTGCGTATGTGTCGAGAAAAGGTTTACGCGGAGGCGCGGAGCCGTGGAGCAACCATAATTACCACCAAGAGCACGAAGGGCACGAAGAAGGGGTCGCGCGCGAATGCGCGCAAAACATCATTGTGTGCTTTGTGCTCTTTGTGGTGAACAAGCCTCTCCGCGCCTCCGCGTGCCCATTTCTTGCTAAACAAACAGCAGTGCTCGCCATGCCTGTTTTCCCCGGATAGCCGTGCGCGAAAGCGGGGACCCAGAGGGAACGGCGCCGGCGCTTTAGGCACCGGGTTCCCGCGCAGCTCTAAGAGATTTTCATGTGGCCAGCGTCGCAATGTTCGGCGTTGGCTGAACCGACGACATACACGTCGAGCCCTACCGTGTGTTGCTCGAGGTTCGGTATTTGAGGAATGCGCACCCGGACGGCGTCTTTCAGAAGCAGTTCGTCCGTCGCAAGAATTTTTGCGTATCCGGTTGTCGATTCGCCCGGCATCGCGGAAATGGTGAGCACGACCCGCACGTCCGAATCTGCGGCGCGTTTTTCCACCGCATCGCAGGCGATTACGATATTGTCGCCGGGTGTCACGTCGGGAAAGGGGGCGGGAGTCTCACTCTTCGGCCCGACCGGGGCGCTCGCCGCGGGCAATTGCGCGTTAGCCGTCCACAGGGGAAGCAATGCCCCCAAGGCGATCGCCGCAAAGAACCCCGCAACCTTGCGCATCTTGGCAGCTCCTCCCCGCATCTAAACTGCGGAATCTCCGAGCTCGAAGCAATACTAACCCCTCTTGGGGTTAATTCCCAATAGCGACCGGAGATGTTTGAGATGCGTTTGCCCGAGATTCCGGGTCCAGGCGGCTCTCCTGCCCGGCTGGCAAGCCCGTTTCACGCGATCGTGAATGGATTTACCGGGCTCTCGACAAAAACCAGAAGCGCCAGCACATGAGCGCCGCGGCGACGAACAGGCCTGTGGCAAGACCGATCCAGATGCCAAGACCTTTCAGGTGCCAGCCGAAGGCGAGCCACAGGCAAACGGGAAATCCAGCCAACCAATAGCTCAACCCGGCGATCCACATCGGCATGTGCGCGTCCTTCAGACCGCGCAGACTGAGCGCGCCCACGACCTGAAGCCCGTCGCAGATCTGGAACGCCGCCGCGACGCGCAGGAACACGACTGCCAGCACGATTACGTCGGCGTTGGCGGCGTCGTCGGCAAAATAGAGATTGGCAATCGCAGACGGGAACATCCACAGCAGGATTGCCGTCATGCTCATGAACGCGGCGCCCATGATCAGCGCGCTGTAACCGGCTCGGCGTATGCCATCGCCGTCGCCCGCGCCGGCTGCCCGGCCAACGCGCACCGTCGCCGCCATTCCGACACCGAGTGGCACCATGAAGGTGATGGAAGGGACGTTGAGGGCTATCTGATGCGCGGCGACGGATGCCGTGCCGAACGTGCCCATGATCAGCGTTGCGGCGTTGAACAGCATCGCCTCGAAGATCATGGTCAATCCGATCGGCATGCCGAGACGGAACACCTCCACGAGCTTGTCCCAATGCGGGCGATGAAAGCGCCGGAAGATGCGGAACTTGTGCAAGGCAGGCATCAGCCGGACGACACCCAGCATGACGAAGAACGCGAAAGCATAGGAGCACGCGCTGGAAATGCCGGCGCCGACCAGGCCAAGCCCTGGCAGACCGAAATGACCAAAGATCAGTGCATAGTCGCCCGCCGCGTTGAAGAAGATGCCGAGCCCCATCGCCCACAGCGACGCATTCGGCCGGGACAGCGCGGTCGAGAAATTGCGCAGCACCTGATAGCCGAGCGAGAAGGGCAGGCCCCAGCAAAGCATGCTGGTGAATCGGCCCGCGCCCGCTGCCAGTTCGGGTCTCTGACCGAGTGCGAGCAGGACGGGCTGCGTAAACAGCAGAAACACGATCAGCGGCGCCGACAGGAGCAGCATCGCCCAGAAGCCCATGCGCACCGCGTTGCGCACGCCGGCGCGATTCCCGGGTTGCGCCCCGAGAATATGGGCGACCATCGGAGCAACTGCAGCCACGGGCCCGCAGCCGATCAGCCAGGTGAAGAAGAACACCGTGTTGCCGAGCGCGGCCGACGCAAGCGCCGTCTTGCCGAGGCGCCCCAGCATGATCACGTCGGTCGTCAGGATTGCCATCTGGGCAAGCTGGGTCAGCACCAGAGGCGCTGCGAGTTTCGACAGCTCGCGCGCCTCGGCGAACCATGCGTCGAGCCCGTGACCCGTTACGGGGCGGCCGGCATGGGCAAGATCGAATTCAGCAATATCGGACATGGCACGGTCTTGTCTTTCAGGCCCGTGCCCGGACTGCAGTTTCGGATGAGAAACAAAAAACCCTCCGAAGCGCTTTCCGGGCTCGGGAGGGGAAACGTCTGAACGGGGCGCAGAAACTAGGCCACATTCTCCTCGCGAGCCGCTGCGGCGGCGACGCCGACCACAAGGTCGAACGGCGACGGCAGCATGCGAATCTGGCAATTGCCGGTTTGCATTGAAGGGCTCGCTTGAAACATCCGCGCACACAATGCCCGCGGATCGGCTGGGTTGCTACGCTTGAGGCGTGGCCCTGTCAACACAGGGCCGCAACATGCTGCACATTCCCGTCGCGCGTGGCTGCGCGGTCACAGGATGGGCGGCATCTACTTCCGAATCGCGATTTTCATGCGCACGAAATCGAACGTAACCGCATAGGGAAGAAAATACTCGTGGCTGACGATCCCGCCCACATGGACGCCAAGCCCGTTTTCGAGACCCGGCGGAAATGCTCCATAAATACCGCTGATATTCTTTTCCTCCAGGCTTCCCAGCGATAGTTGCGCGATCGGAAATTTTGCAATCGGCGGCCGTCCCGACGGTGCCGCCTGTGCCGCAGGCACCGTGATTCCCGCATCCTGCAACGTCGATTCTGGCCCGGTAAAGGCGAGCCTTCCAAATGCCGTATCGACGAGCAGCAATTGTTTTGGTCCGCGATCGAGGCGGCCTTGTGCCAGCAGGAAATGGTCTCCCGCCATCCAGAACGGAATCTCGGCGATGCTGCCGCCGGTGCGCGCGGGCGCATCTCGCGGCTCGAGGATCAGTCGATTGCGAACATAGTCGAGCGTCGTGCGGAACTGCGACAGGTATTCCGTTCCAATGATGCCCGCCACCTTTCTGCCGCGCGCCATGCTGGAGAACGCCTTCGTGTTTACCAGCATTGCGGGGACATCGTCGGTTTCGAGACCGGACAGCACAAATTGCGCGATGCGTCCGAACGACGGCGCGGCGGGCCGTCCGGCGGAAGACGCGCCCTGCGCATTTGCCGTCGTTGCCACATGCGCTTCCCTGGCGAATTCGGGATCGAGAAGAACCTCGGCGCCGCCCGTATCGATCAGGAACAGGCCTTCTAGATCGTTCGCTTTTGCCCCGACGGCAGGCAGCGGATTGGGCTGCACGAACGGGATTGTGACAGGCGCGGCTCGTCCGCGTACGCGATAGGGCTGGCTCTTGCCGAACAGCTCGAATTCTGCCGCCCGCTCGGGCCGGCCGAACTGACGCAGCAATTGCACCATCTCGGCAAACTTGCCTTCGCGGTTCAATGTCTCGGCGAGGAGACTTGCGCATCGCGTGTCCGCGGGATTGTGGGCAAGCGCGTTGCGTAGCCTCAATTCCGCTTCCTGGGGATGGTTGCGGTAGAGCGCGATTGCGCCCAGTTGCCGGAGTGCGCCCTCATAGCCCGGACTCGTTTTGGGAACCGCCTGGTAGCCCGCTTCCGCCGCGTCGAACTGCCCTTGCTCAAAGAGAACGTCGGGTTCGACTTTTTTGGGCGCGGGCGGCGTGTTGACCGCGCCGGCGGACGCGATCGCGGCAAGCAAAAAAAAGGCCGCCAACGCGGCTTCACGCGCTAACCTCATGTTCGTCTCCGACCTCTCTGGTCTCGCCTCTGGCTGGCCGGACGTTACAGTCGCAGCGCCTACAATCCAAGGACGCCGGCACGCAATTTAGTGCGTGGCCCGATCGAATCGCCAGTCTAAAAACCAGGACTCGACACGGCGGACGGCGCGGAGGGCCAGGATTAGGCCCGCGGAGTACGTGGAATAGCGCGGCTCACAACCTTCTTTAACCTCGTCATGGCCGGGCGGTTGTCCCGGCCACCCATGACCACCGCCGCAGGAAGTGAGCGCCATGTCCATGTCGTTCCAATGCAGTTTGTCCCGCTCCGTGACATTGATTTTCCAGTGGCGTTGATACTTCTTGAGAACGGCTATGGATGTGTAGCGGGGGAACCATAGCCGACACCGTGTTCATGGGTGGCCGGGACAACGGCCCGGCCATGACGAAGATTTGGATGACGGCATGACCAACAATTTCATTC
>DATMPH010000060.1:0-3833 GCA_035567755.1 Rhizomicrobium sp. | reverse complement strand
AGTCATCGTCGCCGAAGGCGAGTGCTCGCTCAATCGCCAGCGGCGCGTGCGGCCGCTTATGCTCAAGGCGATTCAGGAAGGCGAGCGAGTCGTGCGCGAACGATTCGGAGTCGATCCGGACACTTGCACGGGCGACCATTCCTGCATTCGTCTTTCCGGCTGTCCGTCTCTGACGGTCAAGGAAAACCCCGATCCACTGCGGAGCGATCCGGTCGCACACGTGGACAACAGTTGCGTGGGCTGCGGCGTCTGCGGCGAGGTTGCGGATGCGGCCGTGCTGTGTCCGTCGTTCTACCGCGCTGAGCTGGTTTATAACCCGTCCCGCTGGGATCGACTGATCGGGGCGATCAGGGCCGCGGTGATCGGTGCTCTGCAGCGGCGTAGCGAGCGCAATCGCTTGCGCTACGCGCTGTAGGACCTGCCTTCGATATGGCCGAGCGGCCGATCAAGCTGACGATCGCGGCACTGGGCGGGCAGGGTGGTGGAGTGCTCGCCGACTGGCTCATCGAGATTGCCGAGGCGGAAGGCTACATAGTGCAATCCACGTCCGTGCCCGGGGTGGCACAGCGGACCGGCGCGACGATTTACTACCTGGAATTCTTCCCACGCGCTGCCGCCGAACGGGCCGGGCGCGAGCCTGTCATGGCGCTCATACCGGTTCCCGGGGACGTCGATTGCGTGTTGGCCTCCGAGCTCGCAGAGGCCGGCCGCGCCACTCAACGCGGGCTCGTGACACCCGACCGCACCACTCTCATCTCTTCCACGCACCGTTCCTATGCCATCGGCGAGAAGAGCGCGATGGGGCAGGGCGCGGTCGATCCGGAACAGCTCATTGACCTGGTGCGCAGCCAGGCGAAGCGCCTTGTCCTTTTCGACATGGAAGAGACGGCCGAACGCAATCAGAGCGTCGTCAGCTCCGTTCTGCTCGGTGCTCTGTGCGGCAGCGGGGTGCTGCCGTTCGGTAAGCAGACTTTCGAAGACGCGATCACAAAGAGCGGAATCGCCGTCAAAGCAAATCTGGCCGCGTTTGAGGACGCCTGTCAGCGATCCCAGCGTGGCGATAGCGGATTCACCGGGAAGACTACACCTAAGCTGTTGCAGGAAGTTCCGGTGCATTCGCGCACGCCCGCCTTACAAGTGCTGCTCGACCGAATCAGACGTCTGCCCGCCGCCGCGCAGCCGGTTGTGCTGGAAGGCGCGCGCCGGGCAATCGACTACCAGGATCCGGCGTACGCGGCGCTCTTCTTGGATCGCGTGGAGCGTATCGTCGCGCTGGAGGTTCGATTGTGGGCTGGCGCCGGCTCATATGCACTGCTCGAGGCCACTGCGCGCAGTCTCGCGCTATGGATGACTTTCGAGGACACGATTCGTGTTGCTGATCTGAAGACGCGCGCGTCGCGCTTCGTGCGAGTGCGCGATGAAATCCGCGCGGATCCCGGTCAGCTGTTTGGAATCACGGAGTTCATGAAGCCGCGGGTCGAGGAAATTGCCGGCACGCTGCCCGCTGGGCTCGGCCGTTGGTTGCTCGGCTCACCCCGCCTTTGCGGCTGGCTCCGCCTGTGGACCGGCGGAAAGCAGATTCGGACCGGCACCATTGGCGGCTTTCTGATGCTTCACACATTGGGAGGCTTCAAACGCTGGCGGCGCTCGACTTTGCGCTTCCAGGAAGAGAACGCCCGCATTGAGGACTGGCTCGGGCGGATCGAGGAGCTAGCCGTGGACCACTACTCATTGGCGGTGGAGTTGGCGCGCGCCCAGAAGCTAGTCAAGGGCTACGGTGAGACCCACGAGCGTGGCTGGCGCAATTTTACGGCGCTGGTCGGTCAACTGGAATTTCTCGCGACGCGTTCAGACGGTGCGGCGTTGCTATCACGGCTGCGGGACGCGGCGCTCGCCGACGAAGAAGGGCAGGCGCTCGCGCGGGAGATTGCGGCGCTTGGGAGTCCGGCAAATAGGACCAAGACGCCAGAGCTGCCTGTGAGCGGAGCGATTCAAGGGCATAGCTCCCGCTGATCAATTCCGCAATTTCCCGCCCATGGAACCATACCAGTCAGTCCAAGCGTGGGCCCGAGGGTAAATTAGGGCTTGCAATATCAAATATCTTTGATTATAAATTTGTGATCACAAATCAGGGGTGCACCGATGTCCGTTCGTACCAATCTCGGGTTAGCCCGTATCGCCCGTGAGACCGTTCAGGAGCGCGTCTATTGCGCGCTGCGGGATCAGTTGATGCGCGGCGGCTTCGAGCCTGGGCAAAAATTGAAGATTGCCGAACTGGCAGAGGCGTTTGGCACCAGTGCCATGCCGGTTCGCGATGCCCTCAACCGGTTGACTGTCGAGCGAGCGCTGGAAACGTTGCCCAGTCGGACCGTTCGCGTACCGGCTCTGTCAAAAGACGCGTTGCAGGACTTGCGGGAAACGAGGTTCGCCATCGAGGGACTGGCGATATCGCGCGCGGCATCGAATATGACCGACGAATCGTTGGTGATGCTCAAACGGCTCATCGTCGCCCAAAGCGAAACAGATGAGGAGCATGTCTCCGAAGAAAGCGCGGAACAGAACCGGGCCTTTCACTTCGCGATCTATCGCCAATCGGGGTCCACGGTCTTATTGCCGATCATCGAAAGTCTGTGGCTTCAGTTTGGGCCCTATCTGCGCGAGGCGTCTGAGCGCTTTGACGGCGGAGACGGGCGCGGGACGAACTTTCACATCGAAATGCTCGACGCGCTGTCGCGGGGCGACGCCATTGCAGCGCGCGGGGCGCTCGAAGCCGACATTGGCCGTGCGTTCGATCTCGTGATGAGTGATGAGTCGCTCTGGCAGCGACGGGATGGAGTCGCGTGACACAGCCGCCCGACGGCGCGACGGATTCCGGCGTGTTCGAACTGTACGATCTGCGCGTGGAAGTGACCGGACCGCCCGACCGAACGATTTATTGCGGCGCGCGTGTGGGTGATTTTTTCGAGCTGCAGGGCGAGATGTTGAAGCTTCCGCCGGGCCAAGGATTTTCGATCTATTCACTGGCGGCATTGTTGCCCTTACTGCCCGCTAAACAACGCATTACCGATCCGAATGATTGGATGTCGACCGACGCGGAGGTCGCCTGCCCCGACCCGAACTGTCCGACGCGCTTTCGCATTACCCGCACGGGCCGCCGCCGCTTCACGCGCTCGCAGGTGACCGCAACTTCCCCCGCGGGCGAGAATCCGACGTGATTCCCCGGATTTCCCTGTCCGGCGATTATGCAATTTCGCGGATCATCAAAGGCGGCTGGCACCTCGCCGGTGACCATGGGGACATAGATCCCGAACAAGCGCAAAAGGACATGGCGACGTTCGTCGACGCGGGGATCACCACCTTCGACTGTGCGGACATATATACCGGCGTCGAGCGTCTGATCGGCGGTTTCCGTCGAGCGTACCCAGCGCACGCGAAACAGGTGCAGATCCATACTAAATTCGTTCCCGACCTCTCCGATCTACGTTCCGTCAACCGCGTGCAAGTTGAAGCCATCATCGATCGGTCCTTGAGGCGATTGGGGCAGGAGCGACTGGATCTGGTGCAGTTTCATTGGTGGGACTTCGCCATACCTCGCTACGTCGAGACGGCCCTCGAACTCGACCGGCTGCGTCGAGCGGGGAAAATCGCGCGCATCGGAGTGACGAATTTCGACACGCCGCGGCTGAAGGAAGTCGTCGATGCCGGGATACCGGTCACATCGCATCAGGTTCAATACTCACTGGTGGATGATCGTCCGAATCACGGGATGGTGGCCTATTGTCGAGCTCAGAACATCGCATTGCTGTGTTACGGCACGGTTTGCGGCGGGTTTC
>DATMPH010000059.1:0-56519 GCA_035567755.1 Rhizomicrobium sp. | reverse complement strand
CCTTTGCCGATCAGGTGCGGCGCGGCATTGTGTTGCGCGCGATCGACAAGCTCGACCGTCTGGGTGTCGAGGGCGTTCGCGCGCTGCTGGGTCCCGGCCGCAAGGACGAGTCCGGCGATTTCACACGCGGGGCGGGACTCGGCCCCGAACAACTGGATCAAATATTGAGATTCGTTTCCGAGCCGCCGGAGTCCGGCGGCGAGGATGGCCTCGCACGCTGGTGGAATCGAATTGCGCCTGAACAGAGATTCGATAGCGTTGGTGCAGATGGTGCCAGAGAACTCAGCAATATTATCCGTCTGAGTACCACCTGCGGCTACGGCGACCGCATCCAGTTCGATTCCGGCATCGTGCGCGGACTCGATTACTACACGGGCGCTGTCTTCGAAGCGCAGCTCACCTTTCCGGTGAGAAATGAGGAAGGCGACACCATCGTCTTCGGCTCCGTCGCGGGCGGCGGCCGTTATGACGATCTCGTCGCGCGCTTCACCGGCGAGCGCGTGCCGGCGACGGGCATTTCCATCGGCGTCAGCCGGCTGCTCAACGCGCTCAAGCAGCGCCGCGCGACCACGCTGCCTCCACTTGTCGTCGTGCTCGCGCTCGACAGGGACGATCGCGCCGCGAATTTCGTGCTTGCCTCAGAGTTGCGCACAGCAGGCATCCGCGCCGAAGTCTATGCGGGCGATAGCGGAATGAAGGCACAGCTCCGATACGCGGATCGCCGCAACGCCGCGATCGCGGTGATCGAAGGCGCCGACGAGCGCGCGCGCGGCGAAGTGACAATCAAGGATCTGGCGCTGGGCGCCGAGCTCGCCAAATCCGTCGAAAGCCGCGCCGCCTGGGTGAAAGACCGCCCGGCACAAATCTCCGTCCCGCGCACCGACCTCGTCTCACGCATGCGTGAACTGTTCGCCCGCAAAAAGTAAGATTTTAGCGCAGTGGACGCAGAGGGTGCGCAGGGGACGCAGAAAAATGGTTGCGCGCCGGCGGCGCGCGATTTTTACCCCGCGTCCTCCGCGCATCCTCTGCGTCCACTGCGCTAAAGTCTTTTTTCTCGTTCGATCAGATCAGTACCGCTTCGAGGGGGCGGCGAGGGCTGGCAGGGGCGGAAGATTGCGGCTCGCCGAGACGGAAGACGAAGGTCGCTTCCCAGTCCGTCGTACCGATCAGCTCCTGCATCGCGGGGCCGAATTTGTCCGCAGCATCCGTCATCGCGGCGCGGTCGACGCATTCGACCGGCTGGTTGAGGGGCTGCGCGGCAAGGCCATCCGCGGTTGCGGCGAGATGCAAGCGCTGCCAGGCGCGGCCCGCGAGCAGCGTGTTGCGCATGTCGAGCCGGTCGCGAACGCAGATGAGCCCGAGCACCGGCGCGCTCGGCACCTGGGTGTCGCGCGTCATCCGCAGCCAATAAGCGTCGGCCGTTGCCGCATTCAGATCCGGCAGGAACTTGGTGAGCATGACCATGCCGGGCGAAAGCCCCGCGGCGTCCATCGTGATTCCATCGCGGTAGCGCCGGATTTCAGGTGCGCCGGTGCGGAACCATCGCGCGCTGTCGGCCGCCATCTCCTTGTCCGCGATGATGCGCGTGGTCGCGTCGATCACGAGCCGCGCCAGACGCTCGCGGCGTGCCTCGTTCTGGAAGAACACCACGCGCGCGCCGCTGTTGTTCGCCGTTTCCGCCAGCATCAGGAGCATCGATGCCGGGATCGGACGTCCTGCCACGTAGGGGCCCCGATTGGTGTGACGACGCGGCAGAGCGTCAAACAGCCGGTCGCGCTTCGCAGCCGCGCGCGACATTGCGATGCGCGCCGCGCGCGCGGGCGCTGGCGGCAATCCAAGGGACAGTATGCCATCGACGGGCGCAATCTCCGCGGCGAAGCCTTGCGCGCGCGCGGCGAGCGTCAGATTCTCGATCGCCGCGCCGACGCCCAGATGCATTTCACGGCGGAACGGATCGAAACTTCCGAGATTTCGCCTCCGGTCCGCGAACACGTCGATGTGGGAGGCGCGTGCCCGGAAGAGCCAGGGCTGCGTATCGTGGGGATTGGCGGCCAGGATGGCCGCGCGCAGGGGGCGGACGAGTCCGTCGGCCGGATTGCCCTGCCATTCGCTCCACGGGTCGTACGCCGCGCCCTGCCCGCCCGTAAAAACACCGCGGTCATAACCGCGATAAAAAGCAGCGGCGCCAAGTGCGGCACACAATCCGCCGACCAATATCCTGCGTGAAATCATCGCGCGACCCGAAAGCGGGGCACGCTATCACGTTCGTGGAGGAAAATGGCGGCTCCAGATGGGTGCGATGCGCGGACGTTCGGCGAGCGCGCGTGAAAGCACGGCGAGCTTCGGCAGATTGGCCTGGCGTGCCTCGCTCCAGCGGCTGAACATCGCGGCATAGATGTCTGGGGCTGAAAATCCTTCTGCGAGCAAAAAGGGGCTGGCGACGGCTTCTTCCACGATCGCGAGTCGGGCGCGGATGCGCTCGCCCGCCTTGCGGCGCAAAGCTTTGCTCTCCTCGCCTTCCGGCACGAAGCGCGCGGGATAATCGCTGATCTCCACCATCGGATAGATTTCCGATGCCATGAAGGCGAGCCAGCGCAAAGCTTGCGCCCGCGCAAATGTTCCCCGCTCCGGCAACAACTTTGCCAAAGGGAAACGTTCATCGATGGTGACGAGAATGGCGAGCGTCTCGGTGAGAATGCCGCCTTCGGGGAGCTGCACCGCGGGAATTTTTCCTGACGGATTGATGGCGAGGAAGGCAGGTTCGCGCTGCTCGTTGCGCTCGAGCGAGACTTCGCGAAACTCGTAAGGCGCTTCAGCTTCCGCGAGCGCCGCCTCCGTGGAGAACGCCCCCGATCCCTTGTCGCCGAACACAACCCATTTCATCGCCCACTCTCCACTGGCACGAAGTAGAAAAGACTTAACGCGGTGGACGCAGAGGGGGCGCAGGGGACGCAGGAAATCGTTGCGCGCCAAAGGCGCGCGATATTTTTCCCCTGCGTCCTCCGCGCAACCCCCGCGTCCTCCGCGTTAAAATCTTATTTTCAGCGGGAGTAGAATTCCACGATGAGATGCGGCTGCATCTGCACCGCATAGGGCACGTCGGAAAGTTTGGGCGTGCGCAGGAATTTCGCCGTCATTTTGCCGTGATCGGCAATGACGTAGTCGGGAACGTCGCGCTCCGGGCTCCTGACCGCTTCGAGCACCAGCGCCATGTCCTTCGCCTTGCCGGCGAGCTCGACGGTGTCGCCTTCTTTCACCAGATAGCTCGACACAGTGACGCGGCGACCGTTCACCCTGACGTGCCCGTGACTGACGACCTGACGTGCCGCGAAGGGCGTGGGAACGAATTTGGCCCGGTAGACGACGGCATCGAGCCGGCGCTCGAGCAGCCCGATCATGTTCTCGCCCGTGTCGCCGGGACGGCGCGCGGCTTCCTGATAGTAACGGCGGAACTGCCGCTCGTTGATATTGCCGTAATAACCTTTGAGCTTCTGCTTCGCCTGCAGCTGGGTGCCGAAATCGGAAAGCTTGCGCGCACGCCGCTGCCCATGCTGGCCGGGTCCGTAGGAGCGCTTGTTGACGGGGCTTTTGTTACGTCCCCACACGCTTTCGCCCATGCGGCGGTCAAGTTTGTATTTCGAGGTGGCGCGCTTCGTCATGTTGATCCACGGATAATGAAAAACCGACCCGCGGACGGGCGCCCGCGCGGAAGGCGGGCACTATAGTCAGGGCCGATGGGGTGTCAAATGCGGAGGCGGGAACCTTTCACGGCGATTGTTCTTATCATTTAACCTCGCAAACTGATTTCGGAACCTCTTGTTCCGCAATGTGTTTCGCCTTTGTGGGGAATGAAAGGCGAAGCATGGCTGAAGTGGTGTCGACGTCTCTCTCTCCCCTGGAACGGGCCCGGAAATACCGCGAATTTGCGCGAGAAACCCTGACGCTGGCCGAGTCCGCCGCGAAGCCCGAGCTGAAAGCGACCTACATTTCGCTTTCTCAATGCTGGCGAAGCCTCGCCCACGAGGCCGAAAGCGTCGCGAAGCTCGACCCCGAAACGCTGCGGCAGCATTAAACACCCCGCTTCACGCCATAGCCTAAACAATTCCCGCCGCCCCCTCCGCCCGCTTCGCGGGCACCTCCCCCAGAAGTGGGGGAGGAAAGAAATCCGCGAGAAGACTCCGCTCACCATTTTCCTCCCCCGCGCGCTTTGCGCGTGGGGGAGGTGCCCGCGAAGCGGGCGGAGGGGGCCGCCGCGCCGCACACACGCCCCGCCCTTAAAACTTTCCGCCGAACCGGCTATCCCTTCACGCATGCGGCGCGCGGGCGTGGCGGAATTGGTAGACGCAACGGACTTAAAATCCGTAGGGCCGAAAGGCCTGTGCCGGTTCGAGTCCGGCCGCCCGCACCACGCGTGTATTCGAGGGGAAAGAAATGCGCGCCAAAACGAAGGTTGCGATATTTTCTTTGATCTGTTGCGGCCTGTCCGCGAGCGCTGCGAATGCGCAACACGATTTCATGGGACATTGCACCAACGATGCGGCCGTTCCCGCGGAAAATGTCATCTCCGCATGCACGGAGTTCATATCGCACGCCTTCCAGGAAAATTGGCAACTGGAATACGTGCCCGCAGCGATGGTCTATGAAGCGGGGGCTTACGAGCGGCTCGAGAAGTACGACAAGGCGGAATTGGTGCTCAAGGCGGCGGTCACAAGGTACCACGACTACTCACCGGCATGGGAAGCTCTCGGGAAATTGCTCGAAAAACTGAACGGCCCGGGCCTGCTGATGGCGACCATGGATCTGATGATCCAGAAGAATCCCGGCAACGCGGAGGTGTTGAACGAAGCCTGCTGGATTCGGGCAAAAAAGGGCGAGCAACTCGACGCAGCGGTGACCGATTGCAGCGAGTCGCTACAGCTTAAACCGGGCGCCGCAAATACTCTCGACTCGCGGGCGTTAGCGAATTTTCGAAAGGGAAATTTCTCGCAGGCCATAGCCGACGCAAATTCGGCACTGGCCATCGACCCGAAAATGCCATCATCGCTCTATGTGCGCGGACTGGCAAAATTGAAATCGGGAAATGCCGCGGAAGGCAGTACCGACATTGCGACGGCCAAATCGATCGACGCGAAGATTGCGGACACGTATGCCGGTTATGGTGTCGCGCCGTAACTCTTCGAGTCGCGGAAGAAGCCCCCGTTTGGATAATGGATCAACCCGCCGAGCTTTCAGGCGCATATCTGATTCGCAACTGGGGTAGAATCCGAACCGCGTCAGCGGGAACGGACCGTCAGCGCCGCTGAAACCAGCGGCGCGCCTTGAAAATCATCGTGCCGCCGACAAGAAGCCACGCGAGGATGGCGCCGAAGCCGAATGCCACCCGGCCCATGATCTGGCTGCCGCCGGAGACGCCCACGGACATCGCGCCGCCACCTGAGACCGAGAAGCTCCGCTCGCCGGGCCCAAACGCGACCCACGTCAAAAGCAGAGCGAGCAGAATCGTGATCACCGCTCCCATCGCCTTGTAGATGGCTCGCAGCGGGCGCGGCGCCGTTGCAGAGAGTCGCTGTCATAAAACCGTCCGACAGCGCCCCTAGCATCCGCCCTCTTCGCAGGGGAAATATGAGGATGACCGATATTGCCGCGGCGACGCCGCATGGCACATCACCATCGCGCGGACCCAGGCTCGATTCCCGTCCGACGCCCGTCACCATGCTCGTCTTTGTCCTCCTGCTCGGTGCCGGTCTTGGCTATGGCCTGTTCGGGCTGATCCAGGACATTCACAGCGTGAACGAGCCCATCGCCATCGGCGTGTTCGCGCTGCTCGGCCTGGCGCTGTTGATCGCGCTGGGCTTTGAATTCGTGAACGGCTTCCACGATACGGCGAATGCCGTCGCCACCGTTATCTATACCAACAGCATGCCACCGCTCTTCGCGGTGGTGTGGTCCGGGGCGTGGAACTTCTTCGGCGTCATGCTTTCGAGCGGTGCGGTCGCTTACGGCATCATCACCTTGTTGCCGGTCGAACTCATCCTGCAAGTCGGCAGCCAGGCGGGATATGCGATGATCTTCTCGCTGCTGCTGGCGGCAATCCTCTGGAATCTCGGTACCTGGGCGCTGGGCATCCCCAACAGCTCGTCGCATGCTCTGATCGGCTCGATCATGGGCGTCGGCCTCGCCAACCAGCTGATGGCGCCTGCGGGACAGGCGACATCCGGCGTGGACTGGTCGCAAGCCCTCAAGGTCGGCGAAGCGCTGCTGTTCAGCCCGTTCATGGGCTTCGTGTTCTCCGCGCTGCTGCTGCTGATCATGAAATTCGTGATCCGCAACAAGACGCTTTATCAGGAACCCAAGGCGAACCAGCCGCCGCCCTGGTGGATTCGGGGTATTCTTGTCCTGACCTGCACCGGTGTTTCATTCGCGCATGGCGGCAATGACGGACAAAAGGGAATGGGCCTGATCATGCTGATCCTGATCGGCGCGGCCCCGACCGCCTACGCGCTCAACCGCACAATGCCGGACGCCGAAATGCCGGCTTTCGTGCAGACGTCGCAGGCGGCTTCGGCCGTATTCGCCCAGCACGCCGCGGGGACGCCGCCGATGACGGCTGACGCCGCCCGCACGCGCGTCGGCGAGGCGTTGCGCAAGAAGGATCTCAACCATCCGGAGGTGTTCGAGGGGCTTTCGGTGATCGCGGCCGACATCACCGGCAAGGTCCAAAGCTTCGGCGCGATCAGTCACGTTCCGGCGGCTGCGACGGCCAATATGCGCAATAACATGTATCTGGCGGCGGATGCGATCCGCCTGATGCCAAACGAAGGCGTGAAATTTACCGGCAAGGAAGCAGCGATCCTCAAGGCCTATACCGGCGATCTGGACAGCAGCACGCGGTTCATTCCCCTCTGGGTAAAAATCTGCGTGGCCATTGCGCTGGGTCTCGGCACCATGGTGGGCTGGAAGCGCATCGTCGTCACGGTCGGAGAGCGCATCGGCAAGACGCATCTGACCTACGCCCAAGGCGCGGCGGCCGAAACTGTCGCGGCGCTTACCATCGGTGCCGCGGAGCTTTACGGCCTGCCGGTCTCGACGACGCACATACTGTCCAGTGGCGTGGCGGGGACGATGGCCGCAAACGGTTCCGGCCTGCAATGGAGCACCATACGTTCCATTGCGATGGCGTGGGTTCTGACCCTGCCGGCCGCCATGGCCATCGCCGGGGGATTTTATTTCGTCCTGCGGCATGTGTTCTAGGCGGTGACGAGCACGCCGTCGCCCCAAAAGAATTCGTCCGTCAGAATTTCACCACTAGAATGAGCGCGGAAATGCGGAGAGTGGAATCATGCGCGCCTTTCCTCACGAGCGGTTTTCCAGAGAAATCACGCTTTCACCGGATGTGATCGGCGCGTATGCCCATCTGGTCGGCGACACGAACCCCGTGCATCACAATCCGGCATTCGCCTCCACGACGCGCTTCGGGCGGCTGATTGCAAGCGGAACGCATACCACCGCGCTGCTCCTGGGCCTGACGGCATCCCATTATTCCAAACAAGGCTCGATGGTCGGCCTGGAGTTCTGGGTACGCTTCCGAAGCGCCATATTCGCGGACGAGACCATCTGCCTCGAATGGCTCGTGATCAGGGTTACGCCAAACGTGAATCTCGGAGGCGACGTCGTGGAGCTTCGCGGGCGGATTCGAAACACGAAAGGCGTGACGGCCCTGGGCGCAAAAGGACGCGTGCTCGTAACGGATTGTCTGTAGCGAAAATCGCAAATTCTTTGCGTCCGGCGACCCGATTGGGCCTACTCTTGATCGCCGCCACGGGGACCGTCTGAATGTTCGAACACGTTACCATCCTTCTTTCCATCATATTTGCGCTGGCGATGACGCACATTCTGGCGAGCGCGACGGAACTTGTATGGGAACGTCACAAGGTTCGCTTTTATGGACTCCACGCTGTTTGGATGGTCAATGCGCTGCTCGCCCTTCTGTGCTACTGGGTTTCGATCTGGGATCTGACGACCGTCAAGCGCTGGACGGGGCTGGAAATTGTTTTCCAATTCCTTCCCGCGATAGTCCAGTACTTCGCCTGCTCGCTGCTATCCATGAGGCGCGAAGGCGACGAAATCATGGATATGAAAGCGTTCTACGAACGGCAGAAGCCAGCCATTTTTACAGCCTTTTCGCTGATGATGGTCACGTCGATGATCCAGACCTATGTCGATCGAAACAACCTGGCGTGGCCTGCTCCGTCCGATTGGATCGGCGCGGAGCTTCCGATATTTCTGATGCTCGTCGCCACGTTGATCGCGGGTTGGGCGAAGCCGCTGTGGTTGCAGTGGATCGCCGGTATATTCATATTCGGCCTGGAAACCCTATTCCTCGCCGTTTACGCGGTTCGCTCCTAACCGGTATCGCCGCACATCTGATCCGCGAGGGAATCTTCATGGCAGCTTTCGGTCCGAGGGCGCGGGATTTGGACTATCCTGGCACGCCACCCCCTGTTAATTCTCCGGCTTGAGAAGGTTGGGGGCCGCGATCCGGCGCATGACCGGGACGAGGGCCACTGGCCAGCACATCCATTGGCGGAAGATCCGCCTGCGAAGAGGTAATAACATGACCGAGGATGCAACCGGGCCAGCCGGGCAGGCACGACGGAATCGTGGACATGAGAACCGGACCGCGCGCCGCATGGCATGCGCGTTGGTGCTGTGCGGGGTTGGCGCTTTCGCCGGCGCGGCCGCTGCACAGACAGGCTATGTCGGCATTCTGGGCGGTGGTCCGGTTTACAAGCACATCCCGATAAATATCAGGGAACTCAAGAAATCAGGGTTCAATGAACTGATCGTCTGGAGCGTCGAGGTCAACAGCGCGGGCGATTTGAACCTGAACGGAGAATTTCCGCTGACATCGGGGGGCACCTATATCGGGAATCAAACATACCCACTTTTCCCGGCCGATCTAAAGAAGATCAAGCGGGGCGCGGTCACGCGCGTCACCCTCAGCATCGGGTCGTCCAACTATGGCGACTGGGAGGATATCACATCGCTGGTCGACACGCAGGGAACCGGACCAGACAGCATTCTCTACAAGGATTTCGCCGCGCTGAAGGCAGCACTGCCGGTCGACGCGATCGATTTCGATGACGAAAACAGCTATGATGCGCCTTCGACAATCAAATTCGCGGTGATGCTGGGGAAGCTTGGCTACAACGTCACCATGAACCCCTATACCAATTCCAGTTACTGGACTTCGGTGGTGTCGCAAATCAACACCAAGCGCGCCGGCACGGTGGATGGTATTCATTTGCAGACCTTTGCCGGCGGCGAGGGCAACAGCCCCTGCTCGGGCTGGGATTTCGGCAGCGTGCCGGTCTATCCCGGCGTATCGGACCAAACAGCGGCGCCGCCCTATCTGACGCCGGCGCAGGCAAAGGCGGCGATGCACAACTGGCATACGCAATGCGGAATCACAGGCGGCTGGCTGTGGATTTTCGATCAGATCGCAGGCACTTCCCAGGTGCGGGAATATGCCCACGCGATCACCCGAGGCGTCGGCGGGGCGGCACGGTAGCGGCGTTGCGCCCCGGCAATTTTTGAGCGAGGCCCGGGGCGCCCGCACGCCAGAAAACGGGAAGATTGTGGTTGGAGTTACATCTCTGGCTCATGGCCTGCAAATTGCCCGGCGCGTAGCGGTGAAGACACCAAGTCGAATTGGCAATAGTCCATGAGCTGCCTGGCTACGGAACTTTGTTCTGGCCCTGCTCTCCGCGGTTCACGAGCACGTGCCAGGCGACGGCATCCCACGCGTTGTGAATGCCGCTGAAGAGCAACACCAGCGTGGCGCCTCCAACGGCAAAAAGGGCATCTCGCGCATGGGAAAGTGTGGCAGGCGCGGATGCGGCGAGCAGCACATAGGCCGCCAATGGCAGCACTGCGTGAAACAGCCAGTCCTCAAAGTCCGGTTTGTACGTGATTTGCGTGCGCATGCGGCGCGCCGTAACGACCGTGTATAAGCCTCCACCAATTCCTGTCATTCCGCAGAGCAGCGCGACGGGAGTGGTTGCTTCCCAGGGCGCGTGAAGAAGCGCCGACAACAGCAATACCATGCTGAAATGAACGATGGTCGGCGTCGCAAACGCCGCGCCCGCTTCCGCCGCGCGCAGCGGTGGCCGCTCGGCTACGAGAGTCATGACGACAAACTGCAATCCGATCAGCGCCCCTGCGGCAGAGCCGACGATCACATAGAAATTGTCCCACCTGGCAAGTTCGGCCATATCGTTACCCCCTCCTGACTGAAGCGCTCGAACCGGTACGCCAGATCCGGCCGTCCGTCTCCCTCTGTGCGAGCTGGCCCATCAGCAGCGATGCAACGAGTGCGGACACCTATGCCGGTTATGGCGCCGTGCCGCGGTGCTTCGGGTCGCGGAAGACCCCCATCTGGCGTTATGGATCGTGCCGCTGGGTTTTAACGCGCATATTCGACTGGCATCCAAGGTAGAATCCGAGCCGACTCTGCGGGAAGGCACCGTCAGCGCCGCAGACACCAGCGGCGCACCATGAAAACCACTATGCCGCAAAGAAACGAACCTGCCATGCCGGCCGTGAAGCGCATCGACATCCGCACCGAAACACCCGCCGACATCGCCGGAATACAGCTTGTGGAGGCAGAGGCTTTCCCGACTCGCGCAGAAGCCGATCTTGTAGATCGCCTTCACGAAGACGGAAGCGCCGTCCTCTCTCTCATTGCGGTTCTTGATCGCCAAATCATTGGCCATGCGATGTTCCCGCAGATGCAGGAGCCGCGCGGCTCTCTCGGTCTAGGACCCGTGGCCGTGCTGTCCGCGCATCGCCGGCGTGGCGTCGCTGCAGGACTGATCCGCGAGGGATTGTCCCGGGCGAAAGCGGACGGATGGGCCGCAATCTTTGTTCTCGGCGACCCGGCCTATTATGGCCGGTTCGGTTTCAGCGCCGCGCTGGCGGCCGGATTTGGCTCGCCCTACGCCGGCCCGCATCTGATGGGTTTGGAACTTCAGGCCGGCGGTCTCAAAGTGCGAACGGGTGCCCTCAGCTATCCGCAGGCATTCGCCGATCTGGATTGAACCCGGCCACGTCGCCAAACGTTCGTATTCGCAATTTTGCCCAAACCTGCGCCAGTGAGGGCCTGTGCTGGTTCGCATACCGCCACCCACGTGAGGCCGTCTTCAGAACGGGAATATGTAAGGCGTCGAGACCCAGGAGGACATGGTGCGCACGCACATTATCGGGAAAAGGCTTGTGCGTATCTTGAGTGATTGGTGTCCGCCGTTCCTCGGCTGTCGGCTCTATTACCCGAGCCGCCGGCAACCTGCCCAGGCTCTCGCGTTGCTAATTGACGCGCTGCGCTATCGCTAACAAACAAGTGCAGAAGGGCTGTTCGGGTGGCAGAGAACGGGCTCACCCGGGAGCGGCTCGCCGGAACTTTATTTCATGTCGCCGGATTTTCACTGGCCGCAAAAAAGCCGGATTGAGTCCACCCACCCGCACAGACTTTGATTCCGACTTCGCGCGCGCGCTCGAAGCGACACAGTCTTCATTCACGATTGAGGACTCCGTTCTAATGTGTGGAAAGTGTTTGCGCTATGCGGCGGAAATTTTGATCCAGTCGTGCTTACCCTTTTCACCCTTAAACTCGAACGTTTGCAAGCCTATGACGCCCTGTGCGACTACCTTCACCGCGTACTCCAAATTTTGGTCGATATCACGCCCAACAATATATCCGCGGACGGCAGTTCCCTTCCTCGTGCGCTCCGATTGAATGCAGCCCATATAGCGACAAATCTGGCCGAACACCTTGTCAGCGGCTCTACCCTTTTTGAGCTCAATCACTACTAGATCACCGTTTTTCGCACGGGCGAAGAGGTCAATCGGTCCTACGGTAGTTGGGTATTGTCGGCCCAGTTTCTTGAGCCCTGGCTCGATTTTGTTGAGATACTTTTCTAGATGCTCCTCAAGGTGCTTTTCTAGGATCTGCGATTTCTCGAATTCCTCTGGTGTCATTTCCCCGCGCACGTCGGCCGGCAATCTCTTGAAAATACCTACTGCCTTTTTCACGTCGGAAATGTCGATGTATTTTTCTAAGGCTCCGAGCTTTGTCGTCGCCTTTTCGGGATCGCCGTAGAACGCCATTGCATCGGCTTTGTCCTCGAACTCGATAGGAAGGTATGCGCCCCGATGATCAGCTAGTTTCTGCTTCAGCGCAGCGACGTCAAGTTTGGTCACCGACAGTCTGTCGGTCCGTCTCTCAAAAAGCATATCGCAACGTTGGAACGCGCGCGCGAACCCGCTATTTTCGTGAATGGTTTTGTATCCTGTTTTTCCGAGCCGATTTAGGATCTCCTTTTGAACATCCTGCTTTAGCCTTCGCCACGCCCTGATTCGTTTGACGTTTTTACCAAGCTCGGAAGTCCGTTTCATTCGTGATGCGAAAAGCTCGAACTCATCGTTCGTAATGCAATTGCCGCAAGCTAAGAGCAATTCAACTATAACCAGATGGGGAAACAGGCTAATTCCTTTGGTAGCTCGAACGTCGTTAAGCGGATTCGGTAACTGGTACCGCCAGACATGAGCATCGAGAACCTTGCTTCGCCCGCGTTCACCGAGGTATGCGCGACCGGCAGGAGTAATGCGTATTGGCTTTCCTTTTACTACCCAGCACAGTCCGAGATTCTCGTAGGTGCGCTTCATGATGCGGGTCAGCGCCAGAGTCTTACCAACTGAAAGCTTTGCCTTGTGCAGCGCTCCTAGAAATTTTGCTTGAAGTGTTGGTGACCAGTTCTGCCCCTCAAACGAGCGGAAGACTCTGAACTTCTCCCTGAATTCACCCGTATCTACGGTGCCGCCTTTCGGAAAATACCAATAGATGTCATCGGCAGTGTAGTCCGTTATAAATTTGTCCCAGTATGCAGATAGTGCCACCATTATCCTCTTCAGTTATACCGCCACAGCACCGACCTTCATCTCAAATTCGATGAGGTGAACCTTGGTGTCGTGCGCATCACGAGCTGCCTTAAGCTTGTCATCGATGTTGCGAGCAACTATGACGCCGTGTACTTTTTGCCCTTCGGACGCTATGTTTTTGCGGACCCAGCCCATGTAGCGCGAGCATTGTCCGTAGACTTTGTCGGCGCTCCGACCTTTTTTGAGTTCGATAACGACGTAGTCGCCCGTCTTTGTATCGGTGGTGAGGAGATCAATTGGTCCGACAGTTGTGCCGTATTGCCGTCCCACGAGCTTGAGTTTTGCATCGATCTTAGACCCGACGATCTCCAGATGGTTCTCGAGATAATCCTCCACCGCCTTCTCGGATACCATCATGTCCTGAAATTCAGTGAGTTCCTTGGCGGACTTTGCGACTTTTCTTTTCGCGGTGATCGCTGCAGCAACATCGCCCTTGTTTACGTAGTATTCGAGGGCCGTGTCGACCGTAGGCGTTGCGGCCGGATCACCAAAATATGAAATCCAATCTTTCTCGTTCGCGAATTCGATATACGCACCTTCACGCGCATAGTCGGCGAGATAACGGCGGAACTCCTTCATAGAATTCTTGCGCAGGGCCAATCCGCCTGTTGAATCAATCTCCAGGAGCCGCGAGAGAGCGAACATCTTGAATGCATAGGATCGATCTAGCTTGACTGTGTTGTACATGCTCGAGCGCCGGACACCCGGCAAGCTGTAAGCATCACACGCCGTTACAACGAGTTGCTGCACGGCTTCATCGAGTTCTCGGAATCGTCCAATGTGATCGATTTTGGCATCCACCTCACCGAAGCTTTTGGCGCGAGAAATGAACAACGTGTACTCCGTGGCGCTAATCCGCCGACCGTCAACAGTTCGAAGCACCTCTCCCAAAAACGGAATAGGATGAAGTGCGATTGCCTTGTGCGCCTCCGACGCTACACTTGGATTCCAGAATTGATACCGCGACAGCTGTTCGGAAAGAACCGTATCGGGATCATCGGACGAAAGAAACTTATCACCGGCGCGCGTAATCTCGATTCGCTCGTCTGGGGCGACCCACGCCAGTCCCAGAATCGCAAAAACCTGTTTCAGCATGCGCGCGAGAGGCGCACCACCCTCGGGCCATTCAGCTGCAGCCGAGGAAATCTTTTCCTCATTGAGTCGCTGAACGTATTCTTGTTGGCAATGACGCCAAGTCCTGCCGCCTTCAAATTCTTTGAGCACCCTCAGGCGGAGTCTCAGCGAGGCAGTGCTAACAGCTAAGCCTTTGGGCACGTACCAATAGGCCTGATCCGCGCCATAACGGTTTGCAAAACGCCACCAATCTCTTGGAAGTTTGGTCTTCGTTCCCTCCGCCATTGGCCCCTCTCTGGAGGGCAAGCTTAAACTAGCGTCAGTTGGCTGCTCCCCTTTATTCCAACTTTACGTCCATATGTCTTGCGTTTGTGTTTCGCTTCGGCCACCCGGCCGTTCGTCCCAGCTTCTTCTTCCATGATCTTACTAAGTTCTTCCTTGGTTGGATATTTGGCACGGCCAACGAGCAACAAAGGCTCAAATCCTCGCGCATTCCGCACCCGCTCTTCGGCGATCTTTATATACGCCGGATTGATGTCGATCCCGATAAAACGACGCCCCATGCTCTTTGCCACAGCGCACGTCGTGCCGGTGCCAACGAACGGGTCGAGGACGATTTCGCCAGGAAAGTTTGCGACCGCGCAGTGCGTGTATAGCCGCATCAGGCGCCCTGGCAGCTTCTCAGGAAATGGCGCAGGATGATCGCCCTCTCGCTTCACATCTTCCGGGTACATGAACCAGACTTGCTGAGTCAGGTCGAGCCATTCTGTCCGTGTAAGCTCATTGGCATCCTTGACATCAGAAGCGAACTTGGGCGGCTTTCCAGGCTTCACGTAGACATTGATGAACTCAACCGTGTTGTTCTCAATGATGTTTCCCGGATATGGATAGCTGCCAAACATCATCTTTGACGTTTGTTTTTGCCAAACGAATAAGCTGTAGCGCTCTAAGTCCGTCTGCGACAGAATCTTTTGCTCCATGTCAAACGCAATATTCTTGAGATGACGTGTATGCTGTTGAATCAATTCTTTTGGTATCGGCATGATCGGTGCATTGACACACAGCTTGCCGTTGGGCCGCAGCAACCGGGCGCACTGATTCCAAACCGCCTGCATGTCGAGTAGGTAGTCTTCGTATGAATTCCAAGGATTCTTGCCTTGGTCGTACTCAACTGCTGTCCAATACGGCGGCGAAGTTATTACCAAATCGATGCAGCCCTCGGGAAAGGTGGCAAGCACGTCGGCCGCATGACCGGTAAGCAGCTGATCGATAATCTCGGCCGTGCGTTGCCCGGAAACCGGCTGATCCAAATGAACTTGCTTTCGACCGGGTGCTAGCATTTGAGGGTTCCAAAAAATGGTCATCAAAATAACGCACGAAGGCAGGTCCCCGCCAACCCAAACTCGCGATTCCCACACAACTATATCGTAGGGCATCCGGCGGGTCCGAGCGAATAATTGTATCGAGACCTCGCCCTGAGCGCTGATGAGACAAGTCGGAACCGACAAGCCAAGGGGCTGGGTACCTGTGGATAACATGTGCAGGGTGCCAAGCCCCGAAGGTTTCGGCGTGGCAGAACTCTTCACGGGGCACGGGCGGCCAGTTTGGTGCGGGCGCTGCCTTCCGGGGCCGGGCAGGCCGCCGGACGCTGTTCCGAATCACATCTGCATCGTCCAACCCTCCACGCCCATCGCGGCCTGGCGGACGGCTTCGCCGAGGGTGGGGTGCGCGTGACTGGTGCGGGCGATATCTTCCGACGACGCGCCGAACTCGATGGCGAGCGAGGCTTCGGCGATCAGGTCGCCGGCTTCGGCGCCGAGGATGTGCACGCCGAGAACACGGTCGGTCTTTGCATCGGCGAGAATCTTCACGAAGCCTTCCGTTGCGGCGATGGTTTTTGCGCGCGGATTGGCAGTGAAGGGAAACTTGCCGATCTTGTAGGCAACGCCCGCGGCTTTCAGCTCCTCTTCCGTCTTGCCCACGCTCGCGACCTGCGGCGCGGTGTAGACGACCGCGGGAATCGCGTCGTAGCCGACATGGCCCGCGCGGCCGGCGATGCGCTCGATGCAGGCGACGGCCTCGTCTTCCGCCTTGTGGGCGAGCATCGGCCCCTCGCGGCAATCGCCGATGGCGCGAATGCCGGCGACATTGGTGCGGAATTCGCCATCGGTGATTACGCGCCCGCGCGGATCGCGCTTCACGCCCAGCTCGAGCCCATCGGTGTACGGACGGCGGCCGATCGCGACGAGGACGATGTCGGCGTCGAGCGTCTGTTTGTCGTCATTTGTTGCGCTTTCGACCTGCACGCTCAAGCCTTCGCCCCGCTCTTCGATGGCGGCAACCTTGCTTGAGAGCAGGAACTTCATGCCCTGGCGCTGCAGGATGCGCTGGAACTGCCTGGCGATTTCGCCGTCGAGGCCGGACGTGATGCGGTCGAGAAATTCAACCACTGTTACCTCGCTGCCGAGCCGGCGCCACACCGAACCCAGCTCGAGACCGATATAGCCCGCGCCCACCACGACGAGCCGCTTCGGCACGCTGTCGAGCGCGAGCGCGCCGGTGGAGGAGACGATGCGCTTTTCGTCGATCGCGACGCCCGGAAGCGGCGTCACATCGGAACCGGTGGCGATGAGGATGTGTTTCGCTTCGAGTGTTCGCGTATTGCCGTCGCGCAGCTTCACTTCAACCTTGCCGGGCGCCGCGATGCGCGCTTGGCCCACGATTCCCTCGGATTTGTATTTCCGGAACAGGAACTCGACACCGCGCGTCAGCTCGCCCACCACCTTCGTCTTGTGCGCCATCATCGCCGGGAGATCGAGCGACACGCTCGCCTTGATGCCGATTGGCGCGAAATGTTTCGCCGCGTCCTCGTACATCTCGCTCGCATAGAGGAGCGCCTTGGAGGGAATGCAGCCGATGTTGAGGCAGGTGCCGCCGAACGTGCCGCGGCTGTCGACGCAGGCCGAAGAGAGCCCGAGCTGGCCCGCGCGGATGGCGGCGTTGTAGCCGCCCGGCCCGCCACCGATGATGACGACGTCGAATTGATCGGACATTAGTTGACCTTGCGCATGATCAATTGCTTCACTTCTCTGTTCGATGACATCAAGTTACAAACTCAACCATGCCATTCCCGCGATCTCCGCGTTCGCGATAAGGATTTACACATCTTCCAAATTTCGTCATGGCCGGGCTGTTGTCCCGGCCACCCATGAACACGTTTCGCGCCCACGGAGCACGTGTGTACCAAGCTCTACCTGCCAACGCCGATGTTCATGGGTCGCCGGGACAAGCCCGGCGATGACGAATATTTAGGGAGTTTGTTCTGGAATTACACATCGAGCAGCAATCTCTGCGGGTCTTCGAGGTTTTCCTTCACGCGCACGAGGAAGGTCACGGCTTCGCGGCCGTCGACCATGCGATGATCGTAGGAGAGCGCGAGATACATCATCGGGCGGATCTCGACGCGGTCGTCGATGGCGACGGGCCGCGGCTGGATCTTGTGCATGCCCAAGATGCCGGACTGCGGCGCGTTCAGGATCGGCGTCGACATCAGCGAGCCGAAGACGCCGCCATTGGAGATGGTGAAGGTGCCGCCCTGCAGCTCTTCGAGCTTCAGCGTCGAATCGCGGGCGCGCGTTCCGAAATCCGCAATCGCGGCTTCGATCTGCGCGAGGCTCAGCCGGTCCGCGTCGCGCACCACCGGAACGATCAACCCGCGCTCGGTCGAGACCGCGACGCCGATGTCGTAATAGTTCTTGTAGATGAAGTCGGCGCCTTCGATCTCGGCATTGACGCTGGGCAATTCCTTGAGCGCGGCGATGCAGGCCTTGACGAAGAAGCCCATGAAGCCGAGGCGCACATGATGCTTCTTCTCGAAGCTCTCCTTGTACTCGGTGCGCAGCGCCATCACGTGGCTCATGTCCACTTCGTTGAAGGTGGTGAGCTGGGCGGCAATGTTCTGCGATTCCTTGAGGCGGAGCGCGATGGTGCGCCGCAGCCGCGACATCGGCACGCGCTCCTCGCGATCGGCGCGCGGCCTTTGCGCCGCGGAGGCAACAGCGACGGGCTGGGCGGCGCGTTCCGCCACGCGCGCTTCAAGCGCGGCCAGCATGTCGCCCTTCATGACGCGGCCGTCCTTTCCGGTACCGGAGATTTCGGAAGGGCGGATTCCGGTTTCCTCCGCGATGCGCCGCACGGACGGCATCAGCTCTTCGGATGCCGCCGTCTTCGCCGGTTGCGGAGCCACTGCAGGGGACGGCGGGGCCGGCGGCTTTGGTGACGGCGCAGTCGGAGGCGTTTCGCTGCGCGCGGGTGGAGACGTCGCGCTCTTCGCCGCAGCGCCTTCGGCAATCGCGCCGAGCACGGTTCCCACCCCGACCGTTGCGCCCTGGTTCACCGCGATGGATTCGATCGCGCCGTCCGCCGGCGCGGGCACTTCGACGGTCACCTTGTCGGTCTCGAGTTCGAGCAGCGGCTCGTCGCGGGCAACCGCGTCGCCGACTTTCTTGAACCAGCGCCCGACGGTCGCTTCCGTGACCGATTCGCCCATCGCCGGAACCTTGATCTCGATGCTCATGCGTGGTGCCGCCTTGCGTTGAGTGCGTATTTACCGCCGCGCCCCCTCCGCCCGCTACGCGGGCACCTCCCCCACGCTTCGCGTGAGGGAGGAAAAGCGAGAGTCGCTTCGAACATGATTTTCCTCCCTCGCGCAAAGCGCGGGGGAGGTGGCGCGAAGCGCCGGAGGGGGCTCGCGGCGCTCATAACGTCAGCGCCTCTTCGAGGAAGGCGTGGAGTTCGGTGGTGTGGTGACTGAGGAGGCCGGTCGCGGTCGAGGCGTAATCCGGGCGGCCGATGTAGCGCGGACAACCGCGCAGCTGCCCGATCGCCGCATGGATGCGCGACGCAACGAACGTCCACGCGCCCTGGTTCTTCGGCTCTTCCTGGCACCAGACGATCTCCGCTTTCGGGAATCGCGCGAGTTCGGCAGACAACACGTTTTGCGGGAAGGGATAGAGCTGCTCGATGCGCAGGAATTGAATGCGCTTCTCGTTGCGCTTCTCGCGCTCGTCGAGGAGATCGTAATAGACCTTGCCCGAGCACAGAACGACGCGCGCGATATCGCCATCGGGCGCGAGCGCGAGCGTCGAGCCGGGATGCGCCTGCGCTGTGTCCCACAGAATCCGATGGAAGCCCGAGCCGGGCGCCATGTCCGCGAGATCCGAAACGACCCGCTTGTGGCGCAGCAGCGATTTCGGCGTCATCAGCACCAGCGGCTTGCGGAACGGCCGGTGCAATTGGCGGCGCAGGATATGGAAATAGTTCGCGGGCGTGGTGCAGTTGGCGACCTGGATGTTGTCCTGCGCGCTGAGCTGCAGGAAGCGTTCGAGCCGCGCCGACGAATGCTCGGGCCCCTGGCCTTCATAGCCATGTGGCAACAGCAGCACGAGGCCACACATGCGCAGCCATTTCATCTCGCCCGAAGCGATGAACTGGTCGATCACGACCTGCGCGCCATTGGCGAAATCGCCGAACTGCGCTTCCCAGAGCGCGAGCGCCCGCGGCTCCGCCGAACTGAATCCGTATTCGAAGCCGAGCACCGCCTGCTCAGAGAGGAGCGAGTCGACAGCCTCGAACGTGGCCTGGCCCTCGCGGACGTGGCAGAGGGGCACGTAGCGCGTCTCGTCTTCCTGATCGACGAGCACGGAATGGCGCTGCGAAAAAGTGCCACGCGAGGAATCCTGGCCCGAGAGGCGAACGGGAAAGCCTTCGGCGAGCAATGTGCCGAAGGCGAGCGCCTCCGCCGTCGACCAGTCGATGCCAACGCCTGTCTCAAACATCCGCGCTTTCGCTTCGAGCTGGCGCGCGATGGTTTTGCGCAGATGAAACGATTGCGGCACCACGGTGAGCGCATGACCGACCGATTTGAGCGTCTCGAGCGGCACGGCGGTTTCGCCGCGACGGTCTCCATCTGGCGCCGCAGCCATGCCGGTCCACCGCCCGTCGAGCCAGTCTGCCCGCTCCGGCTTGTGCGACTTCGCCGCGTCGAGCTCCACGTCGAGCCGCCCGTTGAATTCGCGCAGCATCGCCTGCACGTCGCCCTCGACGAGCGTGTGTTCTGCAACGAGCCGCGCCGCATAAAGCGCCAGCGTCGTCGGATGCTCCCTGATCGCGCGGTACATGGAAGGCTGGGTGAAGGCCGGCTCGTCGGTTTCGTTGTGGCCGAAACGCCGGTAGCAGAACATGTCGATGACGACATCCTTGTGAAACAGCTGACGGAATTCGGTCGCGATGCGCGCGCAATGCACGACCGCTTCGGGATCGTCGCCGTTCACATGGAAGATCGGCGCCTGGACCATCAGCGCCACGTCGGAGGGATAGGGCGAGGAGCGCGCATAGGCCGGCGCGGTGGTGAAGCCGATCTGGTTGTTGACGATGAAATGAATCGTGCCGCCGGTGCGGAAGCCCTTCGTGCCCGACATCGCGAAGCATTCCGCCACCACGCCCTGGCCGGCGAACGCAGCGTCCCCGTGAATGAGCAGCGGCATCACGCTCGCGCGGCCGCCCTCGTCGTTCAGCTGATCCTGCTTCGCCCGCGCCTTGCCGAGCACGACAGGATCGACCGCTTCGAGATGGGAAGGGTTTGCCGAAAGCGACAGATGCACGTGCCTGTTGTCGAACTCGCGGTCCGAGGAGGCGCCGAGATGATATTTCACATCGCCCGAGCCTTCGACTTCGCCCGGATTGGTGCTGCCGCCCTGGAACTCGTGGAAGATCTGGCGGTAGGGCTTCGACATCACGTTGGCGAGCACGTTCAACCGCCCGCGATGCGACATGCCGAGCACGATCTCCTTCACGCCGAGCTGCCCGCCGCGCTTGATGATCTGCTCGAGCGCGGGGATCATCGCTTCGCCGCCATCGAGCCCGAAACGCTTGGTGCCGACGAAACGCACGGCGCAGAATTTCTCGAAACCTTCCGCTTCGACGAGCTTGAAGAGAATCGAGCGCTTGCCTTCCGGGGTGAAGGAGATCTCCCTGTCCGGACCTTCGATCCTGCGCTGCAGCCAGTCCTTCTGTTCTGCATCGTTGATGTGCATGAACTCGTAGCCGATGCGGCCGCAATAGGTGCGCTTGAGGATGTCGACCATCTGCCTGGGCGTCGCGCTTTCGAGGCCCAGCACGCCGTTGATGAAGACGGGATGATCGAAATCGGAGTCGCGGAAGCCGTAGAAATGGGGATCGAGCTGCGGCAGCGGTGGTTTCTGCAGCAACTTCAGGGGATCGAGATCTGCCGCGAGGTGACCGATCACGCGATAGGCACGCACGAGCTGGATGGCGCGGATCGATTCCCTTGCCGCGAGGCGCACATCCGCGGCGCGCGAAACAGTTCCCTCGTCCGGCGTCCAATAACCGGTCAGCGCGCCGATCAGATCGGCGTCTTCCTTCGTGGCGCGCGGGCGAAGACGCGGCCTTGGGGCCTCGGCCGATTGCCGCGACGATGGTTCTGGCGCGCCAAGCTCCGCGAAGAAGGTTCGCCAGCCCGGATCGACCGCTTCCGGGTTCTCCAGCCAGCGCGCGTAAAGCTCCTCGACGAACGAAGCATTGGCGGCCGAAAGAAACGACGTCGCTTCCAGAATCTCGTTTGACGCGCGCAGAATCGGGGATTGTCCGGTCATCTCGGTCTCATAACGGGCTCACTCTTCCCCGGTTAAACCGGAGCACCAGCTTGGCGTGAGGGCTATTTTCCCCTCGTCCTGAGCTTGTCGAAGGACATGCCGCGCTGTACCGCATCCGGCCATTGAATGCACGCATCGGGGATTTCGTCGCGGAACGTTCACCGGGCTAATATGGTGCTGCCCAGCAATGATTCCGAGGTAGGGGCCCGCACCCGTGAGAGCAAAACGCCTTTATTCGCTCGATGCGCTGCGCGGCGTGGGGGCGCTCGCCATTGTTGTCTGGCACTGGCAGCATTTCTACGCCATTGGCGGCACGTGGGCCGCCGGCTGGAGCCGCGCCGCCGAGCCGTTCTACCCCTTCCTCAAGCCGCTCTACGAAGAAGGCTGGGTGGCCGTCGATCTGTTCTTCGCGGTCTCGGGTTTCGTGTTCTTCTGGCTCTATCTCGAACCGGTCGCACGCCGCGAGATCGGCGTGGGAACTTTCACACGGCAACGTTTCTCGCGGCTCTACCCGCTCTATCTCGCGACCTTGCTCGCGGCGGCGGCGATGCAGCTGGTCTTTTTCCACGGAACCGGAAGCTGGTTCATCTTCGACGCCAATGATTGGGGCCATTTCGTGAGGAGTCTCTTCCTCGTCCAGCAATGGCTGCCGCCCGACGAATTGCAGTCCTTTAACGGGCCGGACTGGGCGGTGTCGATCGAACTCCTGCTCTATATTATTTTCTTCGCCGCGGTGCGATTTGGGTTGCGCGGCGTGAAAGGGGCACTCGCCTTGGCCTTGGCGGGCGCGATTTACTTTTTCTGGGACGGACAGATCGGCCGCGGCATCATGGGCTTCTTCTTCGGAGGAGTGACCTACTACGCGGTGCGGCGGCTATCATCGCATGCCAATGCGAAAGCCATCGCCTGCTGCGCAATAGCGGCGGCGCTTGCTGTCTGGACAATCGCCGTCTTGGAAGTCTATCTCGGACTCATTCAATCGCTGTTCGCTCAGGCACCCGCACCGCTGGCGAAATTCTTCGCAGGCCACGAATATCCGATCTTTCTGATGGCGTTCATCTTCGTCGTCAGCCCGCTGACGCTTGCGGCGCTCGCATTGCACGAAGAGATTTTCGGCGGCGCCTGGGCGCGGCTGACCTTCCTCGGAGACATCTCCTACTCGACCTATCTCATTCATTTCCCCATGCAGCTTGCGCTCGCACTGATCGCGCTGCGCCTCGGATGGACGCCCGCGAATTTCCAGACAGGTTTCGCGATGGCCGGTTTCTATGTCGTGCTGATTGCGCTGGGCTGGCTCGCGTATGCGCGTTTCGAGCGGCCGCTGCAGGCGCTCATCCGGGGCACCGCGCGAAAGCCGTCGCTATCGCCCGTTCAATAGATCGACGAGCGTCGTGCCGAGCGCGGCGGGATTGAGCGAAACGCGGATGCCGGCGGCCTTCATCGCCGCGATTTTCGATTCCGCGCCGCCCTTGCCGCCGGAAATGATCGCGCCCGCATGGCCCATGCGCCGCCCGGGCGGCGCGGTCACGCCGGCGATGAATCCGACCATCGGCTTCTTCGTCTTTGCACGGCCTACAAATTCTGCCGCGTCCTCTTCCGCCGAGCCGCCGATCTCGCCAATCATGATGATTGCCTCGGTGTCCGGATCGGCCAGGAACATGTCGAGCACCTCGATATGCTCGGTGCCCTTGACGGGATCGCCGCCGATTCCCACGCAGGTCGATTGACCGAGTCCCACCGCGGTTGTCTGCCAGACCGCCTCATAGGTGAGCGTGCCCGAGCGCGAGACGATGCCGACCTTGCCGCGGCGATGAATGTGTCCCGGCATGATGCCGATCTTGCATTCGCCGGGCGTGATCACGCCGGGGCAGTTGGGACCTATCAGTCGCGTCTTCGAACCGCATAGTGCGCGCTTCACCTTGACCATATCGAGAACGGGGATGCCTTCGGTGATGCAGACGACGAGCGGAACCTCTGCATCGATCGCTTCGAGGATGGCGTCCGCCGCAAAAGGTGGCGGCACGTAGATGACGCTCGCCGTGCAATCGGTCGCACTCTTCGCCTCGCGAACCGTGTCGAACACCGGCAGGCCGAGATGCGTCGTCCCGCCTTTGCCGGGCGACGTGCCACCCACCATCTTCGTGCCATAGGCAATCGCCTGCTCGGAATGAAACGTGCCCTGCTTGCCCGTGAAGCCCTGGCAGATGACGCGCGAGTTCTTGTCGACGAGGATGGACATTGGGTTATCTGTTCAGTTGAAAAGTTCGAGTCACGACGCCTAATGGTTCGACAGGCTCACCATGAGGGAATTTGGTTTTGCCAGGATCCTCATCCTGAGCGTGTCGAAGGATTACGCCAGCTTCGGCTCGAGTTTCTTGCATGCCTCGATCAAGATCTTGACCGAATCGGTCGATTTGGCGAGCGACGCGCGCTCTTCTGCGGTGAGATCAAGCTCGACGATTCGTTCGACACCTTTCTCGCCGATCACCACGGGGACTCCGACATAGAGACCCTTGATGGCGTAAGGGCCATCCACATAAGCGGCGCAGGGCAGCACACGCTTCCTGTCCCTGAGATAGCTCTCCGCCATTGCAATCGCCGCTGTTGCCGGCGCGTAGAAGGCGGAGCCGGTCTTGAGCAGGCCGACGATCTCCGCACCGCCATCTCGCGTACGCTGCACGATCCGGTCGAGTCGCTCCTGGCTGATCCAGCCCATCTTCACGATCTCGGGCAGCGGGATGCCCGCGACGGTGGAGAAGCGCGGCATCGGCACCATCGTGTCGCCATGGCCACCAAGCACGAAAGCCGACACGTCCTCGACGCTCACCTTGACCTCGTCGGCGAGGAAATGGCGGAAGCGCGCGCTGTCGAGAATCCCCGCCATGCCGACCACCATGTGGTGCGGCAGGCCTGAAAGTTTCTGGAGCGCCCACACCATCGCATCGAGCGGATTGGTGATGCAGATCACGAAGGCGCCGGGCGCATGCGCCTTGATGCCGTCGCCCACGGCCGCCATCACTTTCAGATTGATGCCGAGAAGATCGTCACGGCTCATGCCGGGCTTGCGCGGCACGCCCGCAGTGACGATCACCACGTCGGCGCCCACGATGTCGGCATAGGAGTTCGTGCCCTCGAGATGGGCGTCGTGGCCCGTGATTGGTCCGGCCTGCGCGATGTCGAGACTCTTGCCCTGCGGGAGCCCCTCCACCACGTCGAACAAGACGACGTCGCCCAGCTCCTTCAGCGCCACGAGATGGGCGAGCGTTCCGCCGATCTGTCCACCCCCGATCAACGCGATTTTGCTGCGGGCCATGGAGATCCTTTCGGGCCAGAAGAACCGCGGCTAGGTAGCCTCTGCATGGCAGCGAGGCAAGCTTTGCGCATTCACGCCGGTGCGCGCATGCGGGCGCGCTGCGCCATCAGCCCCAATGGCACGCACAGAAGACACAACGCAGCGGCGAAAACCGCACCGCGGCGATCGGTCGCCGCGAAAAGTACCAGCAAAGTTCCGTCGATGCCGACAAGAAGAGCCGGAAGCCAGGGGACGAGAAAGGCGCGGAACGGACGCGGCAGGTCGGGCTCGCGACGGCGCAGCACGAAGAACGAAATTCCCACAAGCAGGCCCGAGACCGAGGTCAGTATTCCGATCAGGCCGAAAACAAGGCTGAACGCGCCTGTGGCCGCGAGCGCAATCGAGATTGCCGCGGTCAGCATGAAGCCGAAATAGGGGCTGCCGCCCTCATTCACCGATTGCAGCGACACAGGCAGCAACCGGTCGCGAGAGAGGGCGATGAGGATTCGCGGCGCGATCATGATGTTCGCATTGGCGCAGCTCGTGACGGTGATCATCGCACCGATGACGAAGAGTGTCGATGCAAGCGTACCGCCGACGCGATCAAGGACGATGGCGAAGGGAAGCCCCGACGACGCGGTTCCGTCCGTGCCGAGCGCATGGAGGAGAGCCGCGTTCACTGCCACATAGATCGCCGCGGTGATCGCAAGGCCAAAGAACAGCGCGCGAGGAATGCTCTTCGTGGGCGCCACATTCTCTTCGGCGAAATAAACCGATGCGTCCCATCCCGAATAGGCGCCCTTGATCAGCTGGTAGGCGCCCACGAAAGCGACAAAGCCGACCGGAACAAGATGAAAATGCGCGAATGTCTGTGGAGAGTTCGCAGGCATCAGCGACAAGGCTGCGGCCGCGAAGGCGATGAGCAGCGCCGCCTTGATGAGGCTCGTCGTCTCCTGCATGGCGCGGCCCTCGCGCACGCCGATGGCGTTGGCGCTGTAAAGAAGAAGCTGAACGCCGATCGCGACGGCGGCCGTATGCGCTGCGGCGGGGGGCCAGAGAAGGCCCAAAAAATCGGCGAACACGACGGAAGCCGCCGCGATGCCGGCCAGGTGCGACGCGAAGGTCGACCAGCCCACGACAAGGCCGCCAACATCGCCATAGGCACGGTGGGCGTAGACATAGGCGCCGCCCGCACGCGGAACTGCTGTGCCGAGCTCGGCCATAATATTGGCGCCGAGAAAAGCGTGCACCGCGCCGAGCGACCACAGTGCAAGGATCGCCCCGGAATCGTGCAGGCCGGCGGCGATGACGCTCGGCGAGCGCAGGATGCCCGAGCCAATCATCTCGCCCACACCCACAGCCACACCGAAGCCCACGCCCAGCAGGCGCAGCAAGTGTCCGCGCGCAGGAGATTTCGTCATGGCGCGTCTCGGCGGGCGCGCCGCGCGCGGGCATGATTGTCACGAATGCGGCGTCGGAGCGTCACCGCCGGCCCTCATGGTTCGACAGGCTCCCCATGTGGTTCGACAGGCTCACCATGAGGGTAAAAACATATCCTCACCCTGAGCTTGTCGAAGGGTGCGGAACATCGAGGCGTTGCGATCCGATTCTGGCGAACCCGTTACGAGCTCGCGCTTTCCGCCGGCTCGCTCGCGCCGCGCTCGACGCGCTCGCTGATGCGGGCGGACTTTCCACGGCGGCCGCGCAGATAATAGAGCTTCGCGCGGCGTACCTTCCCCTTGCGCACGACTTGTACCGAATCCACAACCGGGCTGTAGATGGGAAATACGCGCTCCACGCCTTCACCATAGGAAAGCTTGCGCACGGTAAAGCTCTCGTTCAGCCCCTCGCCGGCACGGCTGATGCAGACGCCCTCGAAAGCCTGAAGTCGCTCGCGCGTCTTGGTCTGCTTGGTCTTCTCGTCATAGGTCGCATCGACCACCTTGACGTTGACCTTCAGCGTGTCGCCGGGGCGGAAACTGGGCAGCGGCTTCTTGCCGCGCAGCGCGCTCATCTGCTCGGCCTCGAGCTGTTTCAAGAGATTCATATCCGTCTCCATGCGCGCGGGAAGGGGCGCCCTATAGCCTACCCGTGGCGGGTTTCATAGAGGGACCAGAGGTCCGGGCGGCGCGTTTTGGTCAGCTTTTCCGCCTCCGCCCGGCGCCAGCCGGCGATCTGCGCGTGATGGCCCGAAACAAGCACCGGCGGGATATCGCGGCCCTCGAAAGATTGGGGCCTCGTGTATTGCGGATATTCGAGCAGGCCGCCTTCGAAACTCTCCTCGGCCTGCGACGATTCGCAACCGAGCACGCCGGGAAGAAGGCGGACGCACGCCTCGATCAGGGCCATGCCAGCGATCTCGCCTCCGGCAAGAACGAAATCGCCGATCGACACTTCCTCCAGCTCGCGTGCCTCGATCGCGCGCTCGTCGAGGCCCTCGAAACGCCCACACAGAAGCAGCACCCCTGCTCCCCTGCTCAGCGACTGCACCGTCTTTTGCGTGAGCGGCTTTCCGCGGGGCGAGAGATAAAGCGAGGGGCGGTCGGGCTCGCCTGCGCGTGCTGCATCGACAGAAGCCGCGGCCACATCCACCCGCATGACCATGCCCGGCCCGCCGCCGGCAGGCGCATCGTCGACCGTGCGGTGCTTTCCGATCCCGTGCTCACGAATATCGCGCACATCGAGCGACCAGATGCCGTTCTCGCGCGCCTGCCCGACAAGGGATGCGCCGAGGGGACCCGGAAACATCGACGGGAACAGAGTCAGCACGGTCGCTTTCCAGCTCATTCGACTCCCCGTTCCGCTTCCGCTTCCGCGTCCTTCGGCTCGGCGACCACCACAAATTTTTCTGCAAGGTCGATCGTGGGGACGGTTTCGCGCGTGAACGGAAGGAGCAATGTGCCGCCTTCGGTGCGGGACAACTCGATCACGTCGCCCGCGCCGAAATTGTGGATCGCGCTCACCGCACCGATGGTTCGGCCTTCGGAATCCAGCGCGCGCAGGCCGACGAGATCCGCATGATAGAACTCGTCCTTTGCGGTCGCGGGCAGCGCCGCGCGCCCGACCAGCAGTTTGACATTGGCAAGCGATTCCGCCGTCGAACGATCGTCGATGCCTTTGAACCGCACGATCGCCGAGCCGGCTTTGACGCTGCGCACGCTGGCGATCTCGAGCGTGCGGCCGCCCTCGGTGCGCAAAGGTCCGTACACGGAAAGATGTCCGGCCGTCTCGGTGAAAGTCTTCACCTTGACCTCGCCGCGCAAGCCCTGTGCGCCGATGACGACGCCCAGCACGATGTCGCCGGCCGTCATGGCCTGCGCCGCGATCAGCTCTGCGGCGCCGCCGCCGCAGACGATGCCGCGGCCGCACGCTCCTGCGCCTTCTTCTTCGGCTTGGCTTTCTCCGGACTGTTCCTGGTCAACGGTTTGACGACGCCTGCATCCGAGAGGAACCGGTGCACGCGATCGCTCGCCACCGCGCCCTTCGCGATCCACGCCTTCGCCTTGTCGAGATCGAGCTTCAGGCGGTCCGCATGATCGCGGGGTAAAATCGGATTGTAGTAACCGATCTTTTCGATGAAGCGGCCATCGCGCGGCGAATGCGAGTCCGCGATCACGATGGCGTAATGCGGGCGCTTCTTGGTGCCGCCGCGTGCGAGTCTGATCCTTAAAGCCATTCTGATTCTCCTTGTCCGAAAGTGCGACTATCGCCTCGTCATGAAATCCGGCGGCATTTGCGGCATGCCGCCCATCCCGAAAGCACCGCGTGCACCGAGCTTGCCGACACGCTTCATCATGTCCGCCATCTGACGGTGCATCTTGAGGAGCTTGTTGACCTCGGAAACTTCCACGCCCGCTCCGCCTGCGATCCGCTTGCGGCGCGAGCCGTTGAGGATGTCGGGTTTGGCCCGCTCCTTCCTGGTCATCGACTGGATGATGGCTTCCTGGCGCTTGAGCATCCCGTCGTCGAGACCGGCGGCGGCGAGCTGGTCCTTCACCTTGCCGACGCCCGGCAGCATGGAAAGAACGCCCTGCATTCCGCCAAGCCTGCGCATCTGTTTCAGCTGATCGGCCAGATCCTCCATGTCGAACTGGCCCTTCTTCATCTTTCGGGCGAGTTTCTCGGCTTGCTCGCGGTCGATCGTCTCCGACGCCTTTTCGACCAGGCTCACCACGTCGCCCATGTCGAGGAGCCGGTCGGCGACGCGCGAGGGATGGAACGCCTCGAGCGCATCGAGCTTCTCGCCGACACCGAGGAACTTGATCGGCGCGCCCGTGACCTGACGCATCGAAAGCGCCGCCCCGCCGCGCGCATCGCCGTCGGCGCGCGAGAGGATGATCCCCGTCAGATGGAGGCGCTCGTTGAACGATCGGGCGATGTTGACCGCATCCTGGCCCGTCAGGCTGTCGGCGACGAGAAGCGTTTCGTGCGGCTTCACGGCGTCGCGGATCTGCGCCACTTCCAGCATCAGCCCTTCGTCGATGTGCTGACGGCCCGCCGTGTCGAGGATCAGCGCGTCATATCCGCCGACGCGCGCGGCAGCGAGCGCGCGCCTGGCAATATCGAGCGGCAGCTGGTTGGCAAGAATGGGAAGCGTGGGCACGCCCGCCTGCTCGCCGAGGATTTTCAGCTGCTCCATTGCCGCGGGCCGGCGCACGTCGAGCGAGGCCATCAATACCCGCTTCTTGTCGCGGTTCTGCAGCATCAGGCCGAGCTTGGCGGACGTCGTTGTCTTGCCCGAGCCCTGGAGGCCAACCATCAGGATCGGCGCGGGGGGACTGCCGAGATCGAGGCCGGCATTCTCCTCGCCCAGCGTTTCCACCAACACGTCATGGACGATCTTGACCACCTGGTGGCCGGGCGTGACCGAGCGGATGACGGATTCGCCCATTGCGCGCGGGCGCACCTTGTCGATGAAGGACGTGACGACCGGGAGTGCCACGTCGGCGTCGAGCAGCGCTGCGCGGACTTCCTTCAGCGCCAGCTCGACATCGGCTTCGCTGAGCGCGCCGCGGCCGCGGATCCCGTCGAACACGCCGCCGAGGCGGCTTTGCAGAGAGTCGAACATGCGTTTCCCAAAGCCTGAACGCTCCAGGGGGCGCACCCGCGCTGCCTGGAGGCGATCCCGGGCCGCGCCCGGGACCGGAAGGCGTGAAGCCTTTCCGGAATGGCCGGGATTTAGGCCTCGAACGCCTGAGTGTCAAACCTGCTCAACGCGGAGCCGGGACGGCCAAAGTGCCGGACGCGACGCCTGAACCGACGCCCAGCCCCAGCCTCTCCTTCAGATACACGAAGCTCAGCGCCCACATTTCGGCGGCCTGGCGGTGATCGGCCGCCGCGGCATGGCCGCCCTCCGTGTTTTCGAAAAACAGAACGTCGTGGCCCTGCGTCAGCATTTTCGCCGCCATCTTGCGGGCATGCGCGGGCGTGACGCGATCGTCCGACGTCGCGGTCACAAAAAGCACTGGCGGGTATTTCACGCCGGGCCTTACGTTCTGATAGGGCGAGTATTTGAGGATGGCGGCGCGCATCGCCGGGTTTTCCGGATCTCCATATTCGCCGATCCAGGACGCGCCCGCACCGATCTTGGTGTAGCGGAGCATGTCGGTCAGCGGCACCTGGCAGACGACGGCGCCGACCAGTTCGGGATGCTGCGTCATGACGGTGCTGACGAGGAGGCCGCCATTCGAGCCGCCCATGATGCCGAGCTGGCGGGGCGTGGTGATGCGGCGCGCGGAGAGATCGGCTGCGACCGCGGCAAAATCGTCGAAGGCGCGCTGGCGATGAATCTTGACCGCCGCATCATGCCAGGCCGGCCCGAACTCACCGCCGCCACGGATATTGGCCACTGCGATGGCCCCACCCCTGGTGAGCCAGAGCTTTCCCGCATTCGCCCAGTACCAGGGCGTCTGTGATATTTCGAACCCGCCATAGCCATAGAGGATCGTAGGTCGTGGTTCTGCGGCGCCCGGTGGCGCTACCACGAAATAGGGAATCTTCGTGCCGTCCCTCGACGTCGCCTCATGCTGTGTCGCGGAGAGCCCCGATGGGTCGAAGCGCGCGGGAATCGACTTGATGGCGCGCGGGTGATCGCTTCCCTCGTCGGCATAGAGTGTCGTAGGCGTGAGAAAGCTCTCGAAGCGGAACTGTGCTTCAGGGCCGTAGTCGTTGGCCGTCACGATTTGGGTGGCACCGCCGCCCGGCAGGTCGAGCTTTGTCTCGCGCCAGGCGTTCTTTCCCGGATCGAACCGGAAAGCATGAACGCTGCCTACGACATTGTCGTAAACGGCCGCGTAGACGAAATCGCGCCCGCACGAGACTTGTTCGACTGAAATGCGCGCATGAGGCGCATAGAGAACGATTGCAGGCGGAAGCTTGCCGCCTGCGAGGAACGGGTTCACGTCAATCGCGACCACTGTGCCCTTTTCGATTTTCCGCCCTTCGGGTGTCGCCCAGTCCCCGCGCAGGGTGAAAATGAGCTGCCCGCCGGTCATGCCTTGCAGCACAGCCGAAAGGGGCAACGGCAACCTTTTCCACTCACCGGTCGCCGCTGGCAGGTAATACTCAGTCTCAAAAAAGGTCGTGGAGCGAATGATGACGCCCAGCGAGCCCGTCGGCGCGCGCAACGCCGTGGGCGAAACCGAAACATCTTTGGGCCTTCCCGCGAGTGCCTCTTTTGCGTTTGCGATCGGTTCGCCGCGATTCCAGACTTTCACGATGCGCGGATAGCCCGAACTCGTAAGCGAATCCGTGCCGAAATCCGTGCCGAACAGAATCGTGTCTTCATCAAGATAGGTGGCGTAGGACTTCGCTTCCGGGAGCGTGAAGCCGTTCGCGGAGAATTTCTTCGTGGCAAGATCGAATTCGCGCACCACTGCCGCGTCGCCGCCGCCGCGGGAGAGCGAGACAAGGCAGCGCAGGAGTGACGGCGAACAGGTGGCGCCCTTGAAGACCCAGTTCTCATGCTCGGCCTCGGCCAGACCGTCCAGGTCGAGCAGCGTCTCCCAATGCGGATTTGCAGTCTCGTAATCGGCGATTGTGGCTCGCCGCCAAACACCCTTCGGGTTTTTCTGATCCTGCCAGAAGTTGAAAACATATTGCCGGTCGATGTCGCCGAAGGGGACGCGGTCCTCGGCGTCGAGAATGGAGAGCACGGCGTCGTAATCGCGCCGGTAGTCGGGGTCCCCGGCCAGCACTTCCAGCGTTCGTGCGTTTTCCTGCCTCACCCAGGCAAGCGGGCGTGCGCCACGCACGTCTTCAAGCCAGAGCCACGGATCGTTCGCCTTCATCTGTTCCCGTGCCTCGCCGTGATGACCCCACGCAGCAATCATGGCGGCAATTCCGATTCCGAACGCGAACCATCCGCGCAGTTGCATGCCTGTCTCTCCTTCGGCCCGAAACGGTATTGCGAACACCGCGCCGAAACGTCAATGCGCTGGCTGGCTCTCCAAACTTCCACAGCCTATAAGCCCCGCCATGACGCCTTTCTACAAAATGCAGGGCCTCGGGAACGACTTTGTTGTTTTCGACGCGCGCAATCATGGGCTTGCGCTGGACGAAGCGGCAGCGCGCGCGATTGCCGACAGGCGGCTCGGCGTGGGTTGCGATCAGGTGATCGTGATCGAACAGCCCCGCGCCAGAGGCGATGCCATGATGCGGATTTTCAACGCCGACGGCGACGAGGTCGAAGCTTGCGGCAATGGCGCGCGCTGCGTAGCACGCCTCCTGATGGAGGAAAGGGACGAAACTACGGTGCGCATCGACACGCTGGGCGGACTGGTCTTGTGCAGCGACGCCGGAGCGGGCGCGGTGACCGCGGATATGGGCGTCCCCGGGTTGCAATGGCAGGACATACCACTCGCAGATAGCGTCGACACGCGCGCCTTCGCGCTGCCGGTGGATGGCGAACCCCTCACGGCGACGGCTGTATCCATGGGCAATCCGCATTGCGTCATCTTCGTCGACAATGCGGAGCGCGCGCCGGTCGCAGAGCTGGGCGCCAGGATTGAAAAGCTTCCACTGTTTCCGGAGCGGACTAACGTTGAATTTGTGAGCGTGCCCTCACCCGGCCGTTTGCGGATGCGGGTCTGGGAGCGTGGGGCAGGCATCACGCGGGCTTGCGGAACAGGGGCCTGCGCGGCCGCGGTGGCCGCGCATCGGCGCGAACTTGGCCCGCGTGCCTGGGAGGTGATACTCGATGGCGGCATGTTGAGCATCGATTGGCGCGAAACTGACGATCATGTCCTGATGACCGGCGACGCAACCCTGGCCTTCACCGGGCAGATCGATCTTGCCATGCTGGGTATGCGCCAATGAGCGGCCTGGAGGTGATCACCTTCGGCTGTCGGCTGAACGCCTACGAGTCCGAGGCAATCAGGGCGCGGGGCACCGAAGCCGGATTGCGTGACGTCACGATCTTCAACACCTGTGCGGTCACGGCCGAGGCCGTGCGACAGTCGCGCCAGGCGATCCGCAGGAAGCGGCGCGGCAACGCACAGACGAAAATCATCGTTACAGGATGCGCCGCCCAGACCGAACCCGCGACCTACGCGACCATGCCGGAAGTGGATCTGGTGCTCGGCAATCGCGAGAAGCTCGAAACTGCGAGCTACGCGGATTTCGGCGTCGCCGCAGCCGAACGGGTGCGCGTCAACGACATCATGTCGGTCAAGGAAACCGCCGCGCAATTCGTGGATTCGTTTCAGGGCCGCGCCCGCGCTTTCCTGCAAATTCAAAATGGCTGCGACCACCGCTGCACCTTTTGCATCATCCCCTTTGGGCGGGGAAATTCTCGCAGCGTGCCGATGGGCGCGGTCATCGAGGAAGCGCGGCGTCTCTGCGCGCATGGCTATTTGGAAATCGTGCTCACCGGCGTGGATCTGACCGCCTATGGCGCGGACCTTCCCGGCTCGCCTTCGCTCGGCACGTTGGTCCGCAAGCTTTTGCGGATGATGCCCGAACTCCCGCGGCTGCGTCTCTCATCAATCGATTCCATCGAGGCCGACGCGGAGCTCATGCACGCGATCGCCGAGGAAGAGCGTCTGATGCCGCATTTCCATCTCTCTGCGCAGTCGGGCGACGACCTGATCCTGAAGCGCATGAAGAGGCGGCATTCGCGGCGCGACACGATCGCCTTCTGCGAGCAAGTGCGGCGAATGCGGCCCGACGCCGCCTTCGGCGCGGATCTGATCGCCGGCTTTCCCACCGAAAGTGAGGAGATGTTCGACAACACGCTAAAGCTTGTGGATGATGCCGGCCTTACATTCCTGCACGTGTTTCCCTACAGCCCCAGACACGGAACGCCCGCGGCGCGGATGCCCCAGCTTGCGCGCGCGACTGTCCGGGAGCGCGCCAACCGCCTGCGCGTGTGTGGCGCGCAGAAACTTGCCATCCGGCTAAATGATCTCGTGGGCGGTGTACAAACGGTGCTGGTTGAAGAGGCTGGCCGTGGCCGAACCCCCTGCTTCGTCTCCGCGCGTTTTAGACAGCAGGCTGAGCCGGGAACATTGATGCGTATGCGCATCATTTCTGCTGCCGCCGATCATGTCATGGCGGAAGCTGTCGCATGAACATCGAAGCTCCCGCGGCGCCGGGCCTTCTGGGAAGGCTCAGGATGGGACTTTCGCGCAGCGCAAACACGCTGGCGGCTGGTCTCACCGGGCTGTTCACCAAGAAAAAACTGGACGCCGAAACCATAGCCGAACTCGAAGAAGCGTTGATTCGGGCAGACATCGGCGCCATCCGCGCTTCCAATATCGCCGCCGCAGTCGCGAGAGGCCGCTACGATTCGGAAATTTCGGAAGGCGAGTTGCGTTCGGTGCTCGCCGCTGAAATTGCGGCTCTTCTCAAACCCGTGGAAGTCCCCTTTGAAATCGATCGTGGCCACAAGCCGTTCGTCGTGCTGATCGTGGGCGTGAACGGGACCGGCAAGACGACCACGATCGGAAAGCTGGCGCGAAAATTGACGTCCGAGGGCCTCAAAGTCGTGCTCGCGGCAGGTGATACATTCCGTGCGGCGGCGATCGAGCAGCTGCAGATTTGGGGCGCGCGTACGGGTGCCGAGGTCTTCGCGCGCGGAACCGGCGCCGACGCAGCGGGGCTCGCTTACGATGCACTTGCCCGCGCGCGCACAGTCGGCGCCGATGTGCTTCTCGTCGATACGGCAGGGCGTCTCCAGAACAAGGCCGGCCTGATGGCCGAACTGACGAAAATCGTACGCGTACTGAAGAAGCTCGACACCGATGCGCCTCATTCCGTCCTGCTGGTACTTGACGCCACGACTGGTCAGAATGCGATTTCGCAGGTTGAAGCGTTCAAGGCCACGGTGCCTTTGACCGGGCTGATCATGACCAAGCTCGATGGCACTGCAAAAGGCGGAATTCTCGTCGCCCTCGCGGACCGGTTTGAATTGCCCGTGCCCTATATTGGCGTGGGGGAAGGCGAAGATGATCTCCAGATCTTTCAGGCGGCAGCTTTCGCCAGGGCGCTGACGGGGGCTTCATGAGCAGTGCGGGCAAAACATCGCATCTGGTCCGGATCGCGCTCGATCTGGGACCGCTCGTCATATTCTTCGGCGCGTACCAGTATTTCGGCATATTCACCGCGACGGCGTGTTTCATGGCGGCCGTTCTGTTCGCGCTGGGAGCAGGATACGTTCGCGATCGGCGCCTGCCGCCGATGCCGCTCTTTACCGCCGTCATCGTGTTGATCTTTGGCGGGCTTACACTCTATCTGCGCAACGACGTCTTCATCAAAATGAAGCCCACAGTGCTCTACGCGCTGTTTGGGTTCCTGCTGGTCGGCGGGCTCGCTTTCAACCAGCTGCTCATCAAGCATGTATTCGCCCATGCCTTTGTTCTCAGCGACAAAGGCTGGCGCGGCCTGACGTGGCGTTGGGCAGTGTTTTTCCTCGGCCTGGCGATCCTTAACGAAATCGTGTGGCGAAATTTTTCCACTTCGACCTGGGTCTACTTCAAGGTCTGGGCGGTGATTCCGCTGATTTTTCTCTTCGCACTTGCACAGACCCCTCTTATCCTCAAGCACGAGATCCGCGCGGACGCCGAGGAATAGCCAGCTCCGCTCGCAACCGATTTTTCCAACTCTTGGTCGTGCGAAACGAGTGGAAGCATCTTGCGGTGCGGACGCGGCGGCCGGCGCTCGACTGCAGAGCCGACGGGACGGCTTCGCGACAACGCGACACGCGCAAACAATTGCGCAACGGAACGCTTGTCGTGCGCATTCTTCGCGACTAAGCTCCACGCACCTCCGCGGAGGAGGCGACGTCCACGAATGCTTTGCCCGGCGTTGCGCGGGTCGGTCTCCGCAAGAGCAATTGCATTTTCGATCTTGGGGGCCTCACAAATGTCGAAAGGCCAGCGAAAGGCAAACGGAAGCGTTGAGCTTGCGGAAACGCCGTCGCATCTCATGCGACGATGTCATCAGTTTTACGGCGATCTTTATGCGCGCGAGTCCGGCGATAGAAATCTGACGAAGCAGCAATACCTCGTTCTCTGTGCGCTCGAGCAGCACGATGGCGTCAGCCAGACGTCGCTCGTAGAGACGACGGGCATCGATCGTTCGACTCTTGCGGAGATGATACGGCGCATGCTGGAGCGCGGCGTCGTCTCGCGCAAGCGCGCCGATGAGGACGGCCGGGCGAATACTGTCGTGATTACTCAGGCCGGCAAGCGCGTGCTGAGAGCCGCGCGCCTCGTCGCCGAAAAGGCTGAACGTGCCTTGCTCGAACCTCTCCCGGCGCCAGAGCGCCTCCGCTTCGTCAAGCTGCTCGCAATGATAGCAGCGGCGGCCGACGAACAGCCCGAAAATGGAGGTGGGAAAGCGCATCGAAAGCCCACCGCAAGGCGGGCGTGAACACGCCCTGACAATCCACAAATGCAGTCATGTCCCGCGCAATCGGACCCGGACAAACGTGCGTCGATGGATGAAGACTGGGTGGCCAGGTCTCCGCTATCGCGTCGCCAGGCCATGACAATTATATTTTGTTGACTTAGTTAGAGTGAATCGCGCCCTAGCTCGCCGCCCGCGCGCGTTCGATTGCGGGAAGAATAACCCTGTCCAGCGCATCGCCGACGATGGGGCCGGCATAGCGCAAACGAACAACGCCCGTGCCGTCCACGACGAATGTTTCGGGCACCCCGTAGATGCCCCATTCGATTCCGGCGCGCCCATCCTGGTCGATGTCGATGCGGCTGAAAGGATTTCCCACATCCTGAAGATATCCGCGCGCCGAGGTCGCGCTGTCCTTGTAGACCATCCCGAAAAGCGCGACGCCCTTGACTCTCGAAAGTGCTGCGAGCGCGGGTGCTTCGGCCCTGCATGGCACGCACCACGAGGCCCAGACATTCAGCACGGTGACGTGGCCCGCCCGCAAATCCGTCGAGGTAAAGGCAATCGCCCTGCCGTCGAGCGGCGGAAGGCTCATTGCTGGAGCGGGTTTGTCGATCAACGCAGATGGCAATTCGTTCTGCGGCGGACCGCCGAGGCTGTGAAAGAACAGATAGGCGAGCGCCACAAATCCCATGACGGGAAGCAGGTAGAGGATCCGCTTCACGTCCCTTTGCCACTTTCGATCTCGGCGGACATTGCCTTGGCCCGGGCGTAGGAACGCAACGTCAACACGACGGCGACCGCCACGCCTGCGAGCGAGATGCCGTATGCAGGCCAGACAAAACCGGCGTAACCGCCCATCGCCAGGAAGCGCATCATCGGCCGGTTTCCGCACCAAGGCGGGCGCGTACCGTGCGCTGAAGAATAGCCGTTCGTATACGGATGACCCACAGTGTTGCGAAAAGAGCCGTGTAACCCCCCGCCATGATGAAGAGTGGCCACAGAAAGACGGATGCGATCGTGGGGCCACCCGTGCGAAAAATGCTCTCGCCCTGATGCAACGTGTTCCACCAATCGACGGAGAACTTGATGACCGGCAGATTGACCGCTCCGACGATTGCAAGGATCGCCGCGGCACGCGCCGCTCTGGTTTCATCCTCGATCGCGTTCCAAAGTGCGATGTAGCCGAGATAAAGAAACAACAGCAGCAGAAATGACGTCAGCCGCGCATCCCACACCCACCAGGCTCCCCACATGGGTCTCCCCCAGAGCGAGCCGGTGATGAGCGCAAGCACGGTGAACAGCGCGCCCAGAGGTGCAGCTTCGCGCGCCGCGACGTCGGCGACCGGATGGCGATTGACGAGCCCGAGAAAGGAACAAACCGCCATCAGCGCATAAGCCATCATCGCGACCCAGGCCGCCGGCACGTGGAGAAACATGATGCGAACCGTATCGCCTTGCTGGCGCTCCGGCGGCACAACAAACAATGCGAGGTACAGGCCGACAGGGACCAAAATGGCGGCCGCCGCTGCGAGCCAGGGAAGCACCAGACGGCTGACATCCATGAATCGTTTGGGATTGGCAAGCTCGAACATTGGAGCCCCTCTACGGCCTCGCGCCATTTCCGGCAAGGCACCGACGAGCGAAACTCAAAAGGAAAAAGAAAGATTCGACGCGGAGGACGCAGCGTAGCCCTGCGCATCGTCTGCGTCCTCCGCCTTCACCTGCTTTCTCGTGTCCTACGCGCCAAGGTTGAGGCGCAGGCCGGCCGCGGCGGCGAAGGGCGACAGAAGAACTGCAGCAAGAGAAGTCGCGGCGAGAAAGAGGAGCGCGCCGCTCGCCAGTCCGTCGATCGCGGCGCGCACTGCGCCGGCGCCGAAGATGACGATGGGCGCCAAAAGCGGCATCACAATGAAGGGCAGGATGAGTCCGCCGCGGCGGATCGAGATTGTGAGGCTTGCGCCGATAGCTCCGATGGCGCTGACGGCGGGCGTGCCGATCGCAAGTGCCGCGGCTAGCGTTCCATATCCTCGGCCCGGCAATGAAAAAAACAGCGCGATCATCGGCGAGACGATCGTCAGGGGCAGACCGGTGACAAGCCAATGCGCTGCGATCTTCGCGGCTGCAATCGATTCCAGCGGGAGCGGTCCCAGCGCCAGCACGTCGAGGCTGCCATCTTCGAAATCCGCCTGGAACAGACGATCGAGCGACAGGAGTGCCGCAAGCACCGCGCAAACCCAGAGTATGCCAGCCGCGACCGCGCCCAGAAGCCTCGTCTCAGCACCGATACCGAGCGGAACGAGCGTGGCCGTCATGGCGAAAAACGCGAGCGCCAAAAACGCGCTTCCGCCCGCGCGCGTGGCCAGGCGCATGTCGCGCGCGACGAGCGCCACGAAGCTCATGAAAGCTCGATTGTAGCGCCACGCAGGCCGAGCGGCTCGTGCGTTGCCGCAATGAGCATTCCCCCTGTTGCGCAATGAGATTCGGCAAGCTGCCGCACGATCGCTTTCCCTTGCTGGTCGAGCGCGGAAAACGGCTCATCGAGCAGCCAGAGGGGTCTTGCGCCCAGGATAAGACGGGCCAGCGCGAGGCGCCGCCTCAGGCCGGCGGAAAGATACTGGACCGGGAATTCGCGCAGATGGGCAAGACCCGTACGCGACAGCGCGTCATCGATATCGTCCTTGCACTGATAAAAGCCCGAATGGGATCGTAGATGCTCGAGAGGAGTGAGCGAGGGTTTCAGGCCATCCTGATGCCCGAGCCATCCGACATGGAGGCGACGCTCCTCGGCTTCCGAAATGACCGCCCCGTCCGCCATGCGAAGCACGACACTGCCGGATCGAGGCTGCAGAAACCCGGCCAGGGCACGCAGGACAGACGTTTTTCCGGCCCCATTGCGGCCACCGATCGCGAGCGTCTCACCGGCCGTGACGTGAAAATCCAGATCGCGCAGCACGAGGCGATCGCCACGCACCAACGCAATCCCTTGAACGTCCAGTGCCGCGATTGCCCCCACGTCCTCAATACATATGCTGACCGCCGTTGATCGAGAGCGTCGAGCCGGTCACGAAACCGGCCTCGTCGGCGACAAGGAACAGCACGCCGCGCGCGATCTCGTCGGCGCGGCCGAGGCGGCCGACGGGAATGCGCGCCACGATCTTCTCAAGCACGGGAGCGGGCACGGCCGCGACCATGTCCGTATCGATGTAGCCGGGCGCGATCGCGTTGACGGTCACGCCCTTTGTCGCGCCTTCCTGCGCCAGCGCCTTGGTGAAACCGTGGATTCCCGATTTCGCCGCTGCGTAGTTAACCTGGCCATACTGGCCCGCCTGCCCGTTGATCGAGCCGATATTGACCACGCGACCGAAGCCGCGCTCGATCATGCCGTCCCAGACCGCCTTGCACATGTTGAAGCAACCGCCGAGATTGGCGTCGAGCACTTCGTCCCACTGCACCCGGTTCATCCTGCGCATCGTCGCATCGCGCGTAATTCCCGCATTGTTGACGAGCACGTCGATGGCGCCGATTTCGGCATGGATTTTCGCAACCGTCGCTGCGCATTGAGCAAAATCGGCCACGTCGCTCTTATAGGCGGGGATGCCCGTTTTCTCGCTGAAAGCCCGGGCGCGTTCCTCCCGGCCGGCATAAACCGCCGCGACCTTGAAACCTGCGTTTTTCAGGGAGATCGAAATTGCCTCGCCGATGCCCCTGGTACCGCCCGTAACGATTGCGACGCGCGCCATCATTTCCTCCCTTGGCTCTCTCAGTTACCGCTTGTGCCGCGGACGATAACGCGTACGCCGATCAGCGTTCCACGCACATGGCGATGCCCATGCCCCCGCCGATGCAGAGCGTCGCCAGACCCCTTCTCGCCCCCCGCTTTCCCATCTCGTGAAGCAGCGTCACCAACACACGAGCGCCCGAGGCGCCGATGGGATGGCCGATCGCAATCGCTCCACCATTGACGTTTACCTTTTCCGCGTCCCATCCCATGTCCTTGTTGACCGCGCAGGCCTGTGCCGCAAAGGCCTCGTTGGCCTCGATGAGGTCGAGGTCGCGTGCAGTCCAACCCGCGCGCGCGAGCGCCTTCCTCGACGCCGGAATGGGGCCCGAGCCCATGAGGGCGGGATCGACGCCGGCCTGGGCCCAAGAGACGACCCGGGCCAACGGCTCCAATCCGCGCTGACGTGCTTCGTCGCCTTTCATGAGCACGAGTGCGGCGGCGCCGTCGTTGATGCCCGATGCATTCGCAGCGGTGACCGTTCCATCCTTCTGGAAGGCGGGCTTGAGCGACATAATGGCTTCATAGGTTACACCGTCGCGGATGAATTCGTCCTTGTCGACGACGCGCTCGCCCTTTCGTTCCTTCACCGTAACCGGCACGATTTCATCGGCGAAGCGCCCGGACTTGCGGGCCGCCTCGGCCTTGTTCTGCGATGCGACCGCGAAGCGGTCCTGCGCCTCCCGCGTGATTTGCCATTCGCGCGCCACGTTCTCGGCAGTGACGCCCATATGATAGCCGTGGAAGGCGTCCCAAAGCCCGTCCTTCAGCATCGTATCGGTGAATTCGAACGCGCCCATCTTCTGGCCGCCACGGAGCCAGGCCGCATGCGGTGCCTGGCTCATGGATTCCTGGCCGCCAGCCACGACTATTGCGGAATCACCGTTCATGATCGCCTGACAACCCAGTGCGACCGCGCGAAGGCCTGAACCGCACAGCTGATTGACGATCCAGCCCGGCGTTTCGACCGGGATTCCGGCATTCACCGCCGCCTGACGCGCCGGATTTTGCCCTTGGGCAGCCGTCAGGATCTGGCCCAAAATGACTTCCGATACCTCGTCGGGCGCGACTTTGGCCCGACTCAGAGCGCTCTGAATGGCGACCTTTCCCAGATCGTGAGCCGGAACGCTTGCAAACGCGCCGTTGAACGAACCGACCGGCGTGCGTGCTGCGGACACGATGACCACTTCCGTCATGAGATTGCATCTTTCCAATTGCGAGGCCGCAAAGTGCCGCGATTGGGCCCGAACGACAAGCGCCACAAATTACCCTCGCGCGTGAGGCGGCTCGCGGGCTGGCGGATCGCTCGAGCCACGCCTGGCCACTGGACAGCGCAAAGGATGTAATGTTGTGCTAGGCGGAGGATCGGGATCGAACCCTTTCTCAAGCTGGTGGGACCGTGACAGATAGCAAGCCAGGCACGCCGGACCCGGTCGTCATCAAAAAATACGCAAACCGGCGGCTCTACAACACGAAGACATCGAGCTACGTCACCCTCGATCATCTCTGCGAGATGGTGAAGGAAGGCACGGATTTCGAGGTGCACGACGCGCGCACGGGTGAAGACATCACGCGCTCGGTGCTGACGCAGATCATCTTCGAAGAAGAGAGCAAGGGGCAGAACCTGCTGCCGATCCGCTTTCTGCGCCAGCTCATCCGCTTCTACGGCGATAGCCTGCAGGCGTTCATACCCGGCTATCTCGACATGTCGATGGAAAGCTTCACCAGACAGCAGGAAGACATGCGCCACCGGATGGCGGAAACGTTCGGCGGCGGGAGCCAGGCGCTCGAAGCCATGACCCGCCAGAACCTCGCGATGTTCGAACGCGCGATGCGGATGTTTTCGCCCTTCGGCATTCAGGCCGCACGCGAGGCCGAGTCCCGCTCAATCAACGGCTCTGCGGAATCCAAACCTGCCTCGTCGGACGAAGTGAGTGCGCTCAAGAGCGAGATCGAGGCGATGCGGCGGCAACTCGCCGAAATTGCCCGCGACCGGAATGAGCGCAAATAGACGCGCTGCACGCCGGTCAGCATTCAGGGCGTGAGTGCCAGGAATCAAAGCGACGGGCCCTCAACTCCCGTCAATCCCCCCGATATCAAGTTTGAACTTGTTCGCCTGATGCGCTCTTCCACGGCGGCGCGAGCGTGGGTTCGCCGAAATAATATCCCTGGAAATAGTCGACTCCGAAGCTTTCCAGAAGCACCGCATCCTCCTCGGAGCCTACCCATTCCGCCACTGTTTCGAGCCGAAAATTCTTTGCCAGATCCACGAGCGTCCGCACGAATATCTGGTTCTCCGGCGACGTGGAGAGGCCGCGCACGAACGTGCCGTCGATCTTCACGATGTCGACGCGCAGCATCTGCAGGTTGCGGAACGAGGTGAAGCCCGCGCCAAAATCGTCGATCGCGACCTTGCAGCCCAGTTCCCGCAGATTCGAAATGAATCGCGAGCTTTCCTCGAAATCATTGAGCGCGGCCGTTTCCGTAAGCTCGACGATGATGCGCCGGGCGACGCCGTTGTTGGCGCGGACGTAGTGGATGAAGGAGGTGAGCCACGAAGGATCGGTGGCGGTCGTGCCGGACACGTTCACGGCAAGCGAGATTTCCGGATAGGCGTGCAGCTCGGCGATGGCCATTTCAAGCGCATGGCGGTCGACCTGGCGCACGAGTCCCAGCTGTTCAGCTGCCGGAATGAAATACCCTGCCGTGGCAATCGAGCCGTCGGCGCGCACCATCCTGAGAAGACATTCGTGATGCACCGGCCGGCGCTCCCGGGCACAGACAATGGGCTGATATGCGAAGACGAGCCTCCTGGTTTCGAGCGCCTCGGCAACCTCGTCGGCGACCGCCATCAGCCGAAGGCGCGCCATCTCACGCTGGGGCGATTTCGTATAGATCCAGAAGCCGTTTCGGCCGGCGCCGCGCGCGCGGTCGAGCGCTTCTTCCGCGCGGAGCATGGCCTCCTGACCAGAAGACGCGTCAGAAGGCAGCCATACGGCTCCCATGCTGATCGTCGCCGAAACCGGGCCCCGCCGGGTCGCAATCACTTCGCCCCGGACCACGTCGCGCATGCGCTCCGCGATCGACGCCATCTCGGCTTCGGTGCACGAGCCGAGAATGACTCCAAACTTGTTGCCGGCGATCCGGCCGATCACGTCGCTCGCGCGCAGGGCGGAAGCGAGCCGCTCGCCGACCATGACGATCACCTCGTCCGCGGCGCCAAATCCGTAGGCCTCGTTGATGACTGCGAGCCTGTCGATCGCGGCAACCAAATAGGCGCAGTTCGTCGCGTCGGCTTTTGAAATCTCGATTGCGCGTGCAATCTCCGATCTGAGGCTCGTGCGGTTGAGATGACCCGTGAGTTCATCGCGCGTGGCAAGATAGGTCAGTCTCTGCGCTTCGCGCTTGCGTTCGGTGATGACGCGCAACACGCCGGCAACGCGCTCGGCCTGACCCGCAGGCCCCGGTATGCGCACGCCGCGCAGTTCGAGCCACACCGTCCCCATCGCGGAGGAAACTTCGAATTCGATTTCGAAAAAATTATCTTCGAGGCTAGCCTGCCGCAGGATCGCATCGATGCGCTCGCGGCCGGCCTGGCTCATCCAGGCGCGCAATTCTGCGCCGCGGCTCATGCGGGCCGGCTCTGAATGAAGCGCAAGCAGATCGATCGCGCCGTCCCAGTCGACGCGGTCGTCGGCAATGGTCCAGTCGAACGCGGCTTCGCCTGCGCCGCGCGCCGCAAGCCTCAGGCGTTCGAGGTCTTCGATCGCAGTGAGCGCGCGAATTCCATCGACAGACCTTTTGGGAAGCGTCTGAAAAGCCACAATCCACCGTCCCGGTCGTTTTCGGCCTTGGGCGCGCATGATCGGGGGTAGGTCATTAAAAAATGGCGAAATTTTCAGAGTTATCAATTCGGTCGAGGCCTGCCGCGCTCAAAAGTCGAACATTGCGCCTCACCTCGTCATGTTTTCGTCGTCACACTGGGCTGTTTCGTTTTGGAACATCCCGGGAGGTTGTGACGGATCTGCATTCACTGCGACCAGCCGATATAGCCCGCACCGATTACGCGGCCGTAGCCGCCGTCCTGCACCAGAACCGCCTCGGCGTCATGCGGCGCGCTGATCATGTCGCTGCGAGGCAGATCGAGGGAAAGCGCCTGACCCTTCCAGACGCCGATCGATTTCACGTCGCGCACGATATTCCGGTAGCCGATACTGCGGCCCTCATTCTCGCCCGAGGCGATATGCACGATCGTCCTGCTCAGAATATGGAAAAGCCAGATCGTCGCTTCGTCGCCGTTGCGCTCGGCGCCTGCGCCGATCGCAATGTGTAGCGTCGCCGGCGTGGCGCTAAGGGTCACAGGCACCGCACGCATGTCGGCGATCCGCGCGACGATTGCCGATTCCACCTGGGCTTCGCGGCCTCCCACCACGTCGCTCGTACCGTCGACAATCATCTGCGGCGTGTAGATTCCACCGCGACCCATCGTCTGGGCGTAGGCTTTCTGCCGGCGCGTGTTCGCTTCGCTGGCGAGCGTGTCTTTCCAGCCCAGCATGTCCCAATAGGTCACCGGAAGACTGAGGGCGAGCACGTCCTTGCGGTCCGCTAGCCGACCGAGGAGCGCGTCTGCCGGCGGACAGGAACTGCAGCCCTGGCTTGTGAACAGCTCCAGCACGACCTGCCGCTTCGGTCCCGCCATCGACGAATTGCCGGCCGCGAGCGCGGTCGCCGCGAGTGCTGTCGCTACAATTGATGCGAACCGCGTCATCGGCCCAACATAGGGCCGCCCGACTCTCCCCTCCAGTAACTTCGGCTTGAGACCGTCCAGGGGCGATCTCATCGCAGATTTGCTCCGAAATCGCGTCGCGTTCCGCACGAAAGTTGCGGTACAGGGTGGCAACCAGCTCTACGCGGCCAACAAATTCCTCAGAACGAACGGCAGTATCCCGCCATTCTCGAAATAGGCAACTTCGTCGGCCGTATCGATGCGCAGGATCAGCGGCAGGTCTGCGGCGCGGCCATCGGGATAGGTGATGGTGGCGATCAGCCGCATGCCGGGTGCGATGCGGCCTGACAGTCCACGTAAGTCGATTGCCTCCCGACCGCTGAGTCCGAAATCGCGCCGCGTTTTCCCGTCCGCAAACACAAACGGCGCAACCCCCATGCCGATCAGGTTGGAGCGGTGGATGCGCTCGAAGGTCTCCGCGATGACGGCGCGCACGCCCAGCAATTTCGTTCCCTTCGCCGCCCAATCCCGCGATGAACCCGTGCCGTATTCCTTGCCCGCAATGACGAGCAGAGGGACGCCGTCCTGCCGGTAGCGCATTGCGGCATCGAAGATCGACATTTCTTCGCCCGAAGGATGCTCGCTCGAAAAGTAGATCGTGTCGCCGCCTTCACGGCCGCCCATCATCTCGTTCTTGATGCGGATGTTGGCAAATGTCCCACGCACCATCACTTCGTCATTTCCCCGCCGCGCTCCGTAGGAATTGAAATCCGCATAGGCAACCCCGCGGTCGAGGAGATATTTGCCGGCGGGACCGTCTTTCTTGATCGAGCCGGCGGGACTGATGTGATCGGTGGTGATCGAGTCTCCAAAGAGACCGAGAATCCGCGCACCGACGATGTCGGCAACGCCGACCGGCGTGGCGGTCATGCCGTCGAAATAGGGGGGATTTTTCACGTAGGTGGATTTGCTGTCCCAGGCGTAGTTCTGGCCCTTGCGGACTTTGACCCGCTTCCACTCCGTGCCGCCATCGAAGACGTCTCCGTAGCGCTTGCGGAAGCTCGCCGTAGTCAGCGACGCGCGCATGACGGCAGAGATTTCCTGAGGCGAAGGCCAGATATCGTTCAAATAGACAGGCTTCCCTTTCCCATCATGCCCCAAGGGCTCCCTGGTGAGATCGACGCGAATAGTTCCCGCCAGCGCATAGGCGACCACCAGCATCGGCGAGGCGAGATAATTCGCCCGCACGAGCGGGTGCACGCGCCCTTCGAAATTCCGGTTCCCCGACAGCACGGCAGCGGCGACAAGATCGCCGTCGGTCACTGCGTGGCCAACCGGCTCAAGGAGCGGCCCCGAATTGCCGATGCAGGTCGTGCAGCCGTAGCCCACAAGACCGAAACCCAGCTTGTCCAGTGACTTATCGAGTCCCGACTTCGACAGATAGTCGGTGACGACCTGGCTGCCCGGCGCGAGTGAAGTCTTGACCCAGGGCTTGACCTTCAATCCCCGCGCAATCGCTTTCTTCGCAAGGAGGCCTGCGCCAAGCATGACGCTGGGATTTGACGTATTCGTGCAGGATGTGATTGCAGCAATGACCACATCGCCATGCCCCAACGAATAATTTGCACCTGACACCCCGACGCGGCGGTCGATTTCCGTTGCCTTGCCGAATACATCGCGCAACGCGACCGTGAACTCTGCGCCTGCGTTCCCGAGCGACACGCGATCTTGCGGGCGCTTGGGACCGGCCAGACTCGGCACCACGCTCGCAAGATTCAGAGACAGCGTATCCGTAAAGACTGGCTCTTCGCTTGTTGAAGTGCGGAACAGGCCCTGTGTCTTCGCATATTTCTCGACCAAAGCCACGCGCGCAGGTTTTCGCCCCGTGGCTTTGAGATATCGGATCGTTTCGGCATCGATCGGAAAGAATCCGCAAGTCGCGCCGTATTCGGGTGACATGTTGGAGATCGTGGCGCGATCCTCGAGCGCGAGCTGATCGAGCCCGGGGCCATAGAACTCCACAAACTTGCCGACCACGCCCTTCCTGCGAAGCATCTGCGTCACGGTGAGCACGAGGTCGGTTGCGGTCACGCCGGCGCGCAGACTGCCTGTCAGCCGAAAGCCGATCACTTCCGGGATCAGCATCGAAATCGGCTGACCGAGCATTGCCGCTTCGGCCTCGATGCCGCCCACGCCCCAGCCCAGCACCGAGAGAGCGTTGACCATCGTGGTGTGGCTATCTGTGCCGACGAGCGTATCGGGAAACGCATACGCCACGATTTTCCTGGTCTTTGGGTCTTTCAGGCGCCTCGTCCATACCGTCTGCGCCAGGTATTCGAGATTCACTTGGTGACAGATGCCGGTTCCCGGCGGCACGACACGGAAATTCGCAAAGGCCTGCTGACCCCAGCGCAGGAAACCATAGCGCTCGAGATTGCGCTCATATTCGATCGCGACATTTTTCCTGAACGAATCGCGGCGCCCGAAATTGTCGACCATTACGGAATGGTCGATGACGAGATCCACTTCAGCCAGCGGATTGATCTTCTCGGGATTTCCGCCAAGCGATCTCATTGCATCGCGCATGGCCGCGAGATCGACCACGGCGGGAACGCCGGTCAGATCCTGCATCAGCACGCGCGCGGGCCTGAACGCGATCTCGCGGTCCGAGCGCCGTTTCGCGAGCCAGGCGGCGACTGCCCTAATGTCGTCTGCCGTGACTGTGGCGCCGTCTTCGTGGCGCAACAGATTCTCCATCAGCACCTTTAGCGAATAGGGCAGCCGCGAAATGCCCTTCAATCCGTTCTTTTCGGCTGATGCGAGACTGAAATAAACGTAGGCTTTGCCGCCGGCGTTGAGCGTCCTGCGGGACTTGAAGCTGTCGGGGTTGGTCACGTGAGACTCCCGCGCGTGCGACGACGGCGCGTGGTGTAGTGATATTCCGTCTTTCTGTCATGCGTTTTGTTCATAGGACAGCCGCCGTGATTGCGCGGCGCGGCCAGAATCGGGAGCACGACATGGATTCTTCAGCGCAAACGGTGCGTGTCGAACGAGACGGTGCGGTAACCACGCTCATCCTGTCACGGCCAAAGGCCCGCAACGCGGTCGACAAGCCTACTGCGGACGCTCTCGTCGATGCTTTTACTGCTTTCGAGGGTGACGAATCTGCGTTCGTGGCCGTCCTATGGGGCGAAGGCGGCACGTTCTGCGCTGGAGCGGATTTGAAGTCTGTCGCAGAGGGGCGCGGAAACCGTCTCTCGCCACCCCGATTGGACGGCCCGCTCGATCCACTGGCGGGCGACGCGCCGATGGGGCCCACACGGATGCGCCTGTCGAAGCCCGTTGTCGCAGCGGTTTCGGGCTACGCGGTCGCCGGCGGCCTCGAACTGGCGTTGTGGTGCGATTTGCGGGTCGTGGAGGAGGATGCAGTGTTCGGAGTGTTCTGCCGGCGCTGGGGTGTGCCGCTGATTGACGGCGGCACGGTCCGCCTTCCGCGCCTCATTGGCCAATCTCGCGCCCTCGACATGATCCTGACGGGGAGGCCGGTTGGAGCCGGCGAAGCTCTCTCCATCGGCCTCGCCAACCGCGTGGTGCCGAAGGGAGCTGCGCGCGCAGTGGCGGAAGAGCTGGCACACGAGCTCGCCCGCCTGCCGCAACTCTGCCTGCGAAGCGACCGTCAATCCGTATACGAACAATATGACGACGACACCGCGCATGCGCTTGCCCGCGAATTTGCTCTCGGCTCCGCAACGCTGCGAAGCGGCGAGACGCTTGCCGGCGCTGCGCGTTTTGCCGCCGGCAGGGGCCGCGGCGGGCGCTTCGACGATATCTAGTCTGTCCGGTCCACAAATTTGCCCGATTCGGATGACATATTGTTTCGGCGGCAGCCGATGCAGTCGCGGAGAGGCGAGCGAGCGATCCGCGCCAATGATCAGGGTTATTGTCGAACGTCTAGCGATCGCCACGCTCCTGATCGGACTGGTTGGTGGATCGAACGCGCATGGCGAGGACTCCGTCCAGGAGCGGCTATCGTCTGACCGGCTTGGCCGCATCGAAACCGGGACGTACCTGGCCGGCGACAAGATCGGCTTCCAACTCGACGCCGCAGGCGACGGCTATCTTCTTCGCTTCGATGACTCTCCGGAAGTTTTCGTTCTGCACGCGGACAACGCCTCGATGGGCGGCCGCGTATTGAAGTACGACTCCGGCGAAACTGCGCTGCAGGTCTCCGGTTGGGGAGGCATCACTCTCTACACCGACGCGGACCCCGCTGGCCTGCCCGCCGTGCGCACAGGCGATTCCGTAACGCCGATGCCCGCCGCTACCTCGATTGCCGACGTACAGAACGCCGCGCAGGACGATGCCCAGCATCTGGCCTTCGTGCGGAGGCTCAATCTGGCCTTTGGCGCCGACTGGAGTTCATTGGCCGCCGACGCGGCTTCCAGGGCCCTGGCCCTGGAAGCGCTGGAAAACGTCACGCGAGGTCTGGATCGGTTCGGCCGGTCTTCACAGGGGCACGACGCGCTGGCGCACCGCGTGAACACGGTCATGCTCGCAATCGCCGGGCGTCCTACCGTAACGCTGGAAGGCAAGAAACTCATGGTCACCTTCGATCCCGGCAGCGGCTACGAAGGCTGCGCCTCCTCGCGCGCGATATCGCGGGCCCTCGTCACTTTGCTTGCCGCGCGGCAAAAACAGAATTGATTGGTCAGTCCTCGACGAAACACCGAATTCCCTTCCGTGCAGGCGGGCGTTAAGATTGCGTCCGCCAGTTAAGGAGTCTGGCGCAATAGCGAGTATATGATTCTGCCGAGCGCTGATCCGCGAGGCTTACAGGTCCGGCACTCCCCGATGGATGACAATGACTCCTCAACAAGCCAAAGTGTACCGCAGTGATCCTGCCGATGCGGCGATCGCCGCATATGACGACGAGCGCGCCGCGGCCGCCCAGGTAGAAGCGGCATGTTCCCTTCTTGGGCCCGAGTCTCCGGACACGGCCGCGTTCTGTGGCGCACTCTATGGCGGCGCGTCTCCCGAAGACGTGGCGCGGTACGCACCGGAATCGCTCGCCGCCCTGGCGAGCCTGGCGTTCCAGCATTCCCGCGTCCGCAAAACGGGCCAAAGCCTCGTTGATGTTTTCGACTATCATCCCCATGCGGGCGACCACACGCTGAACGAAACCGTGTTTCTCGCCGTAAACGACGACATGCCGTTTCTCTTCGATTCGCTCATGGGCGAACTGGCCGCGCAAAACGTCCGTGCTCACGTCCTGTTCCATCCGATCATGCAGGTCAAACGGGATGCAGACGGTTTGCGCGCGCCCGACGGCACGCCGATGCGCGAAAGCGTCATCGTGCTGGTGCTGGATTCGGTTCACGACGATGCACACCAGCAGGCGCTCGTGGAGGGCGCGCGCAATGTTTTCGCACAAGTCGGCCTGGCGGTGCAGGACTGGCGGAAAATGCTCGCGAAATTGACGGATACCATCGCCAATCTCGAGCGAAGGCCGCCGAAGATACCTCTTGAGGATCTTCGCGAAAACATCGCGTTCCTCGAATGGCTCGGCGACAACCACTTCACGTTCCTGGGATGCCGGGATTATGCCTTCGATGGCACCGGGGGCGGACGGCTTATGCCGGTCCAGGAGAGTGGGCTGGGACTTCTCTCGGACTCCGCCGCACGCGTGATCGGCCGCGGATCAGATCACGCGAATCTTTCCGCCGAGGCTCGCGCCTTTCTGGATCAGCCCGAGCCTTTGATCATCACAAAAGCAAACGAGCGCTCCGTCGTCCATCGTCGCGTGCACATGGACTATGTGGGCGTCAAGACGTTCGACTCCATCGGCTCGCTAACGGGGGAGCGCCGCTTTGTCGGACTGTTCACATCGGGCGCCTACAGCCGGCGCCCCGGGGATATTCCGCTCCTCCGTCTCAAGATCGCCCACATCATCGACAGGGCCGGCCTCGCGCCCGACAGTCATGACGGGAAAGCGCTCGCCCACATACTCGACACTTACCCGCGCGAAGAGCTCTTCCAGGCGAACGAGGACGAAATCTTTGCGACCGCGCTCGGCATCCTGCGATTGGGAGAGCGGCCAAAGGTGCGCGTGTTTCTGCGTTTCGACCGTTTCGACCGCTTTGTTTCCGCACTCGTGTTCGTGCCGCGCGACCGCTACGACACGCAAGTGCGAGAAAAAATTCACGCCATACTTGCGCGTGCTTTTGACGGACGGACGTCGGCCGCGACGCCGGTCATCGACGATTCTCAGCTGGCTCGCATTCATTTCATCGTCGGGCGCAACGAAGGGTCGCGGCCTCGGATCGAGATCAAACAGCTTGAGGCCGATATTCGTGCGGCGATCCGGACGTGGGGCGACGCGTTCGCCCAGGCCCTGGTTCGCCGGCACGGCGCAATGGACGGATTGCAGCTGTTACGGCGCCATGCCGGTGCGTTCCCGCCTCGCTATCGCGACGCCTTTGCACCCGAGGAGGCCGTACGCGACCTGTTCGAACTCCAGGCGCTCGTGCATGCCAACGATCACGTCAAGGCGCGCGCCTACCGGCTGGCACTTGACGGTCATTCGGCACTGCGCCTGAAGCTCTATGTGTCGGGAAACGTACTCCCGCTTTCAGCCTCCTTGCCCGTTTTCGAAAACCTCGGCCTCCGCGTCATCGCGGAGAATTCCTATTCCGTCAGGCTCAACCTCGGGCAGGGCCGAACTGCAGATGCCGCAATTCTGGATTTCCAGATGGAACGGGCCGATGGCGGCGCGGCGCAACTTGCAGATTTGAAGGACCGCCTCGAAGAAGCCTTCCACGCGGTGATTTCTGGCAGCGCGGAGAATGACGGTTTCAACCGCCTGATCGTGGGTGCGAGCCTTGCCTGGCGCGACGTGACGATATTGAGGGCCTGCGCAAAGTTTCTCCGTCAGGCCGGATTCGCTTTCAGTCAGGACTATATGGAGCAAGCGCTTGCCCGCAACTCCGATATTGCCGGCCTCCTCGTCGTCCTGTTTCGTGCACTTCACGATCCGGAGCGGGAAGACCGCGCATCCGCAGTAAAGCTCATCGGCGGACTCATCGATGGCGCCCTCAACGACGTGCCGAGCATCGACGACGATCGCATCGTTCGGCGGCTACGAAATGTCGTGGAATGCGTGCTGCGAACAAATTATTTTCAGCGCGACGACAGAGGGCGCGCGCCGGTTTACTTCTGCATCAAGCTCGACAGTAACCGACTCGACGAACTGCCGGCCCCCAAGCCGCTCTACGAGATCTTCGTTTACTCCCCGCAGGTCGAAGGGGTTCATCTGCGCTTCGGCAAAGTCGCGCGTGGCGGCATTCGGTGGTCGGATCGCCGCGAGGATTTCCGGACCGAAATCCTCGGCCTGGTCAAGGCCCAGCAGGTGAAGAACGCGGTGATCGTGCCGGTCGGCGCAAAGGGCGGATTCTTTCCCAAGCAACTGTCGGCAAGTGCCGCGCGCGAAGAGGCGCAAGCCGTTGGCATAGCCGCCTACAGGACATTCATAAACGCGCTGCTGGATTTGACGGACAATATCGGCCCCGATGGCGCGATCATTCGACCGGTCCGTACAGTCTGCCTTGATGACGACGACCCCTACCTGGTCGTGGCGGCCGACAAAGGAACAGCGACGTTTTCGGACATCGCAAATGAAATCGCCGAGATTCGCGGCTTCTGGCTCGGCGACGCCTTCGCATCCGGCGGAAGCCATGGCTACGACCACAAGAAGATGGGCATTACCGCCAAGGGGGCCTGGGAAGCGGTCACGCGCCATTTCCGCGAAATGGATCGCGACATTCAAAACGAGCCTTTCACCTGTATCGGCGTGGGCGACATGTCCGGCGACGTGTTCGGCAATGGCATGCTGTTGTCGAAAAAGACGAGATTGCTCGCCGCATTCGACCACCGCCATATTTTCTGCGACCCCGATCCCGATTGCGAAAGAAGCTGGGCCGAGCGCAAGCGGGTCTTCGATCTGCCGCGATCAAGCTGGACAGACTACGACCGCTCGCTGATCTCCAAGGGCGGCGGCATCTATCCCAGGACTGCCAAGGAGGTCGTTCTTTCCCCCGAGCTTCAGGCGCTGACAGGCCTTGGCGCACAGCGTGTGTCGCCAAACGGGCTGATCAAGGCGCTGCTGAAGGCCGAAGCAGACCTGCTCTGGTTCGGGGGGATTGGGACCTTCATCAAGGCCTCGCGACAAAACAATCTGGACGTCGGAGATCGAGCAAATGACGCGGTGAGGGTCGACGCGTGCGAAGTGCAGGTGAAGGTCATTGGAGAAGGTGCAAATCTGGGCCTGACGCAGCTGGGTCGGGTCGAATACGCGACGCGAGGCGGTAGGCTGAACACCGACGCGATCGACAATTCCGCGGGAGTCGACACGTCGGACCATGAAGTCAATCTGAAAATCCTGTTCAGCGGACCGCTGCGCCGCAATGAACTAAACGCCGGCGAGCGCGACGATCTGCTGAATGCCATGACCGACGACGTGGCCGCGCACGTCCTGCGGGACAACTACGATCAGACACTTGCCCTTTCCGTAGCGGTGGCGCGCAGCCCGCGCGATCTCGATTCCCACGCGCGATTCATCCGCGATCTGGAACGGAGAGGACGTCTCGACCGCGCCGTTGAATTTCTTCCCGACGAGGACGAACTGCACCGCCGCGCGCAAGCGGGGCTTGGCCTCACACGTCCGGAACTGGCCGTGCTGCTGGCTTACGCCAAGCTCGACCTCGATGCCCAGATCGTGGCGAGCGATCTTCCCGATCAAGCGTTCTTTGCCTCCGAACTTGCCGCCTACTTTCCGGCCTCGGCCGTGATGCGGCTGCCCGATGAACTCATTCATCACCGGCTGCGGCGCGAGATCATCGCGACCGTGCTCGCCAATCGAATTATCAACTTGGGCGGGCCAGTTTTCGTGCACCGCATCGAGGAAGTTTCCAGCGCCCCCGGCGCACTGATCGCGCGCGCCTTTGTGCTCGCCGAAGGTGCACTGGGTTTGACCGCTCTGAAGTCCCGTATCGACGCACTCGATGGCAAAGTGCGCGCGGCAGTCCAGATTGGTGCATACAATGAAATTGCCGAACTTCTTCGCCGCCTGGGGCTGTGGTTCCTCGTCAACGTCCCCGCGCGCACCGGCCTGGGCGACACGATCGCGCGCTATCGTGCGGGTGTGGAGTCTTTGCGAGGAAGTTTCTCGACACTTGTTTCCCCGTATGAGGCACAGGATACCGAGGCGCGCATTGCCGAACTGCAGAAGGCTGGGGTCCCTCTCACTATAGCGGAGGACGTCGCCGTACTGCCTCTGATGGGCGGCGCTCCGGAAATCGTGCTTCTGGCCGAGGCGCGCGGCTTACCGATCGATCTGGTGGCGGGCGCCTATTTTGCGGTCGGTGCGGCAGTTGGGCTCGACAGGCTGCGCGGGCTCGCAGGCCGGATTGCCGGCCGCGAACATTGGGATCGCCTTGCGGTGCGCCGGATCGTGGATGACCTGTTCGCCGGACAGCGGGCACTCGCCGCCGATGCGCTCCGTGATGTCGACCGCTCTTTCGATGGCAACATGCGCGCCCAGGGAGCAGACGCCGTCAGGCACTGGGAGAATACACATTCCGATGGACTGGCGCGCACGAGAAGTTTCCTGGCCGAACTCGAACGCAGCGGCGAGCTGTCGATCGCCAAGCTCACTCTGGCAAATTCGCAAATTCACGCGCTCGCCGCGCAATGATTTGGGTGGCCCGGCAACGATCGAGTAAATCGTGTGAAAGCTCGAAGCGGCGCGGCGAGTCGAAGGACGAGGTCCGATTCAGGTGTCAATGTTAGTGGGTACCAGGCTGACCAAACGAATGCTTGGCTGTTTTGTAGCGATCTCGATCTGCGGCATGCTTGCTGCCTGTGCGACCGCGCGGAAGCCGATCCAGGGGCAGGCGCCGCTCGTGGCCCTTCCGCCTGCACCGCCGCCCGGCGAACCGTCCGACCTCGCGGGTCTACGATCCGCACAATTGCAGATCGTTTTCGGCGCGCCAGCCTTGGTGCGCAGGGATGGAGGCGCCGAGATGTGGCGTTATGACGGGGCGGCGTGCAAAGTCTTCTTTTTTCTCTATCCTTATGCCGGCTCGCTACTCGTTCGGCACGTCGAGACGCTGCCGCGCGGACGGGAAATGGCAGCAGATCAGGCCTGTCTCGATTCACTGCGTCCGCGCGCAGCGGCACCGGTTTCCTGAGCGGCCAGCGTCTTTTTCGTATAGCGGCACAGATCCCGCACGACGCAAACCAGGCATTTGGGCTTTCGCGCGACGCAGGTGTAGCGGCCATGCAGTATTAGCCAATGGTGCGCGTGGAGGCGATATTTCTCCGGCACGGCGGAAGCAAGCTTTCTTTCGACCGTGAGCGGCGTTTTGCCAGGAGCAAGGCCGGTCCGGTTTGCGACGCGGAAGATGTGCGTGTCGACAGCAATAACCGGTTCGCCGAAAACGACATTCAGAATGACGTTCGCCGTCTTTCGTCCCACGCCGGGGAGCGCCTCGAGCGCCACCCGGTCGTGCGGCACCTTTCCATCATGTTCAGCGATCAGAATTCGCGATAGCGAGATGACGTTCTTCGCCTTGCTGCGAAACAAACCGATTGTCCTGATATGCGCGATCAGACCGTCTTCCCCGAGCCGCACCATTGTCTTCGGCGTGTCGGCGACGCGGAAGAGCGCTTCCGTAGCCTTGTTGACGCCCTTGTCCGTCGACTGGGCGGACAAAACGACTGCTACCAGAAGCGTGAAGGGATTGGAGTAGACGAGTTCCGTTTTCGGCTCAGGCGTATGTTGCTTCAGCCGTTCGAAAAACGTCTCCGTTTCTTTTTTTGAAAATGGCTTCGCCAAGTCTGCCGCCTCGCGAAAAGTTCCCCACGGCATTGCCTCATTTGTCTTCCTTCCGCAATCCGCGCCGCCCGGCATGTCCCGGCCTCCTTGTCCATCTCCGCGCTAGAGCGGGATGAATTTAGCTGTGGTTGATCAGGCATAGCCTGCATTCCTGAAGTAGTTGGCGCATTCCTGGGCGTTGAAGGATGTCAGTAGCTGGCCGATGGCCGAGCAGACGGCATCGGCGGTTCGCGCGCTGG
>DATMPH010000058.1:0-5624 GCA_035567755.1 Rhizomicrobium sp. | reverse complement strand
GTGGCGGTGCATCCGGACGACGAGCGCTACACGCATCTGGTCGGCCAACACGTGATCCTGCCGCTGGTCGGGCGCAGAATTCCGATTGTCGCGGACGAGCATGCCGATCCCGCAAAAGGTTCGGGCGCGGTGAAGGTCACGCCTGCGCATGACTTCAACGATTTCGAGATCGGCAAGCGGCACGGCCTGCCGCAGATCAATGTGTTCGACCAGGAGGGCAAGCTCGCGCTCCTCGACAACGAGGATTATCTGCGTGGACTGCCGGAGGGCTCGCTTCAGCTCGCGGAGGAATTCAACAAGATCGATCGCTTCGCGGCGCGCAAGCGGATCGTGGCGCGGCTTGAAGATTTCGGTTTCCTCGAGAAGCTCGAGCCGAACACGCATATGGTGCCGCATGGCGATCGCTCCGGCGTCGTCATCGAGCCGTACCTCACGGATCAATGGTACGTCGATGCCAAGACATTGGCGCAGCCGGCGATTTCGGCGGTGCGCGCGGGTGCGACGAGCTTCGTGCCGAAGAATTGGGAAAAGACCTATTTCGAGTGGATGGAGAACATCCAGCCCTGGTGCATCTCGCGCCAGCTCTGGTGGGGTCATCAGATTCCGGCCTGGTACGGGCCGGACGGCAAGGCCTTCGTCGCCGAGACCGAAGAGGAAGCTGTTGGCCACGCGCTCGGCTATTACGTTGAGCAGGAGGTGATTACGCCGGAGCAGGGGCGCGAGATGGCGCTCGATCGCACCAAGCGCGAGGGTTTCATCACGCGCGACGAAGACGTGCTCGATACCTGGTTCTCCTCCGCGCTGTGGCCGTTTTCGACGTTGGGCTGGCCCGACGAGACGCCGGAGGTGAAGCGCTATTATCCGACCGACGCGCTGGTGACGGGCTTCGACATCATCTTCTTCTGGGTCGCCCGGATGATGATGATGGGCCTTCACTTCATGAAAAAGGCGCCGTTCTCGACCGTCTACATCCACCGCCTGGTTCGCGACGAGAAGGGCGCCAAGATGTCGAAGTCGAAGGGCAACGTCATCGACCCGCTCGGCGTCATCGACGAGTATGGCGCCGACGCGCTGCGTTTCGCGCTGACGCGCGAGGCCGCGCAAGGCCACGACATCCGCCTTTCGCCGCATCTGGTCGAAACCAACCGCAATTTCGCGACCAAGCTTTGGAACGCCTGCCGCTTTGCCGAGATGAATGAGGCTGCGACGGTTCGAGACTTTGACCCAAGTGCGGTCAAAGGAATTGTGAACCAGTGGATTATCTCGCAATTTGCGGACACGCTCGGCGATGTCGAAAAGGCATTGGCTGATTATCGTTTTAATGATGCTGCCAACCGAATCTATCAGTTCGTCTGGAACTCGTATTGCGATTGGTACCTTGAACTGACGAAGCCCATCTTTGTCGGATTGGATGAAGATGCAAAAAAGGAAACGCGCGCGACCGTTGCGTATATGCGGGATGAGATTCTGAAAATCTTGCATCCATTCATGCCCTTCGTCACCGAAGAATTGTGGCAGGTCACCGCGCCGAGGGGGCGCGACACGATATTGGCTCTTACTGAGTGGCCCTGCGAGCAGCCGTACTTTATGGACGCACATGAGGAGATCGGTTGGCTTATTGAACTGGTCACAGCGGTGCGCTCGGTACGTGCCGAGGTGAATGTGCCCGTAGGCTCGCTGATCCAGCTTGAACTTGTGAATCCTTCCGATGTCACTCTGCGAAGAGCGGAGCGCTGGGATGATTCGTTCAATCGGCTCGCCAAGATTTCGGGCGCGGTGACCCGTCAAAAGGCTTCGGACGGCGCTGTGCAGTTGGTGGTCGGTGGTGAGGTTGTGGCTCTCCCATTGAAGGGTGTGATTGATCTCGCCGCTGAGCGCGTCCGGCTCGACAAGGAAATCGCCAAGGCCGACGCCGACATCAAGCGGGTCGACGCGAAATTGTCGAACGAGAAATTCGTCGCCAACGCGCCGGAAGAAATTGTCGAGGAGGAGAAGGAAAAGCGCGAAGCGGCCGTTGCGCGCCGGGCCAAGATCGTCGAAGCGCTGCGGCGGTTGGAGAACGTCGATGCTTGACCATGTCTCGATCACGGTTTCCGACATCGCCACGGCGGAGCGGTTCTATGACGCGATCATGAAGGCGCTCGATGTCGTCAAGGTCGGCCGCCGCGATGACTGGCTCGGTCCCGATGCCAATCGGGTCGAGGCGGTCTGCCACCTGGCGCCTTAACCGCGGTGCGCACAGGACAACCCAGCCAGACGGCGCGCGGAGCGGCGGCCTATCGCGCGATCCACCAGAGGCTGGAGGGCGGAACGATTTTCCGCGATCCCTACGCGTTGCGGATTCTCGACGCGGAGACGCTCTTAACGCTCGATGGAATGGCGGCCGACCCGTCGCTCAAGCCGATGCGCCTGTTCATCGCGGCGCGCAGCGCCTTTTCCGAGGATGCGCTGGCGGCCTGCGTTGCGCGCGGTGCACGACAGGTCGTGGTGCTCGGTGCAGGCCTCGACACGTTTTCGTTGCGCAACCCGCATGCCGGCACGGGGGTCCGCGTCTTCGAGGTCGACTATCCCGCGACGCAGGCCTGGAAGCGGGAGCAGCTTGCGCAGGCGTCACTCGCCGCGCCTGCCTCGCTTACCTTCGCGCCCGTCGATTTCGAGGAGCAAAGTTTGCGGGAGGGATTGGCGATCGCCGGCTTTGAACGAGATCGTCCGGCATTTTTCCAGTGGCTCGGCGTCGTTCCTTATCTGACGCGGGAGGCGATTTCGGAGACGCTGGATTTCATCGCGGACATTCCGGAGGCGGAGGTCGTGTTCGACTATGCCGAACCGTTTGAAAATTACCCTGCCGGGCGCCGCGCGCGCATCAAGGGCATGGCCGAAAGCGCTGCGGCGCGGGGCGAGCCGTGGCTCAGCCTGTTCGATCCTTCCGAGCTTGCCAAACTGCTTCACGACAAGGGTTTTGGAGTCGTGGAAGACCTCGGCCTTGCCGAAATCGCCGACCGCTTCTATGGCACCTTGAGAGAAGGTATCCCGATTGGCCCGGGCGGCCATGTCGCGCGGGCGCAGCGCTCGCCAGTTCGGTGAGGTGCGAGATGCGAATTTTCCTGGCAGGGGCGAGCGGCGTGGTCGGGCGGCGGCTCGCCGTTCTCTTGCGCGATGCGAAGCATGACGTTACCGGCACGACGCGTGCGCCCGCCAAAATTTCGATGCTGGAGGAGCTGGGTGTCGCGCCAATCGTCGTTGATGTGCTTGATGCCGATGCGTTGGCGCAGGCGGTTGCGGCAGCACGGCCCGAAATGGTCATCCATCAGCTCACCGACCTGCCCAGCGCGCCGGGCACGTCCGGCTATCCGGCGGCACAGCAGGCCAACCGCCGCTTGCGGATCGAGGGCACACGAAACTTGATGCAGGCGGCGAAGACCGCCGGCGTGCCCCGCGCGGTCGCGCAGAGCATTGCGTTCGTCTATGCGCCGGGCGATGGCCTGCGCACTGAAGATGATCCGCTCGACCTCGCGGCGGAAGGCCTGCGTCAACTGACGGTGCAGGGCGTCGTCGCGCTTGAACATGAGGTCTTGAACACACCCGCGATCGACAGCGTCGTCCTGCGCTACGGCCTTCTGTACGGGCCCGGCACCTGGTACGGAAAGCCGCCGAGACCTCCATCGGTGCATCTCGATGCCGCTGCGCACGCCGCGCTGCTGGCGCTGAACAGAGGCGCCGGGGTCTACAATATCGCGGAGGACGACGGCGCCGTGTCGAGCGCGAAAGCCAGGCGCGAACTCTGTTTCGATCCGGCGTTCAGGATTCCATGAACGGCTTGCTCAAAAATTTCGAGCCCTTCAGCCCGTAACGCCAGGGCAGCTCGACCGCCTTGGTGATGCCGATCCGTAGCCCCGAGACGATCTCCACTTTGCCGGTGCGCGCGTGCAACGCGATCGGCGGCCGGTCGAGCGGCAGCTGGCTATGGGCGATGGTGATGCCGAGGGCCTCGCACAATTTGCCCGGACCGGAGCACAGCGACCGCTCGTCGGAGAGGCCGCGCCGCCGACGCATCGCGGGGATGCCGTGGGTCGGCTCAAGCGCACGGATCAGCACGGCGCTGGCCGAGCCTTCTTCCTCGCAGACAAAGTTCACGCACCAATGGATGCCGTAGGAACGATAGACGTAGGAAAATCCGGCGGGCCCGAACATCACGCGGTTGCGGGGCGTCGGGCCGCGGAACGAATGTGCTGCCGGATCGGTGTGATGGTAGGCCTCGACCTCGACAATGATGCCGCCGACGCCATTGACCAAGAGCGTCGCGCCGATCAGGTCGGGCGCAACCTCATGCACGCTGCGGTCAAAGAACGAGCGCTTGAGCGGCTTGCCGAGGGGTGCGGAAATCGGAGCTGACGGCTTCGACTTTTGAACCATTTTTGGGCGGGAATCAGCTGACAACAGGCGGGAATGCTGCCCAAGAGTGGCATGTTCTGCTAGGCTAGGCGAGCCGCCTTGCAGGCCTCCGCGATACGGACTAGCTAAGAACCAGAAAACCTTAGCGGACTTATATGGCCGTCATCATCGATACCGTTTCGGCGACGCCGTTGCGCCCCCGTCACCCAGAAAAGGCGAACCGGCCGGACGCGCTGTCGCCGCCGAAGCCGGACTGGATTCGCGTGCGCGCGCCAAACACCCGCGGCTATGCCGAGACGAAAAACATCGTCAAGGAGAATGGCCTCGTCACGGTGTGCGAGGAGGCGGGCTGCCCGAATATCGGCGAGTGCTGGGACAAGAAGCACGCCACCTTCATGATCATGGGTGACACCTGCACCCGCGCCTGCGCCTTCTGCAACGTCAAGACCGGTCTGCCCGGCGCGCTCGATGCGCTGGAGCCCGAACACGTCGCGGAGGCGACCTTCAAGCTGGGCTTGGCCCATGTCGTCGTCACCTCCGTCGACCGCGACGACCTCGATGACGGCGGCGCCGCGCATTTCGCCAAAACGGTTCGTGCGATCCGCGCGCGCTGTCCGGCCACATCAATCGAAATTTTGACGCCCGACTTTTTGCGCAAGGACGGCGCGCTCGAATTGGTCGTCGCCGCAAAACCCGACGTCTTCAACCACAATCTGGAGACCGTGCCGTCGCGTTATCTCAGCGTGCGCCCGGGCGCGCGCTATTTCCATTCGATCCGGCTGCTGCAGCGGGTGAAGGAGATCGATCCCACCATCTTCACAAAATCCGGCATCATGGTGGGCCTCGGCGAGGAGCGTCACGAGGTGCTGCAGGTGATGGACGATCTGCGCTCGGCGGAGGTAGATTTTTTGACCATCGGGCAATATTTGCAGCCGACGCGCAAGCATCACGCGGTGATGCGCTACCTGCCGCCGGATGAATTCGCCGGCTTTGCGAAGGTCGCCTATACCAAGGGATTTTTGATGGTGTCGGCGAGCCCGCTGACCCGCTCCTCGCATCACGCCGGCGACGATTTTGCTAGGCTCAAGGCGGCGCGGGCGGCTAGCGCCCGCTAAAGACCCATGCCGAGATTTTCCAGCAAGCGCCGGGTTTCGCACAGCGCCAGCCAAATGTTCGACCTCGTCGCCGATGTCGAGCGCTATCCCGAATTCGTGCCGCTGTGCCAGTCGCTG
>DATMPH010000057.1:0-2055 GCA_035567755.1 Rhizomicrobium sp. | reverse complement strand
CGTTGCAGTGCCGTATGGCTCGTGCCGCTCTTGGTTTGGGCGTTCGAGAGCTTGCAGCAGCCGCGAAGGTATCAGCCGACACAGTGGCGAGGTTTGAGCGGGGAGACGAATTGAGGGCGCGGACGATTGACGCGCTACAGCACGCTCTTGAGACGGCTGGGGTCGAGTTCACCAACGGTGATCAGCCCGGCGTCCGCGTCGCCAGGCTTGCTACCACGCGCCTCGCCGCGCCCGCTAGCGCGCGAAAACGGGCTGCCGGCGCGAGAAAGGTCCGCCGCAAAATCGCTAAGGTGGCCGAAAAGAAGCGATAGGTGTGGCCCGGGCGCTGTAGAGCGGCCGACCGTCGCCCACGTTGCTCGGACCATTGGTCATCGATGACAACGGCCGCGAGCAGGCCTGCGGTTGCGGAGGCGGCGGCTAAAAAGGCATTGGACACGACAGAACGACCGCGCAAACGGTTGGCGAATGCCTTCGGCACAGCCATCGACGGCCGCCATGCTGCTTACAGAATCTAAAGACGAGTTCGATCTCCTCCGCGACACACTCAATGAGGAGGTAAAGCCACGTGGGATCATCGAACAAATGTACGTCGAGGACATCGCCTATCTCGTCTGGGAAATCTTACGCCTCAGACGCAGCAAGGCAGCCATTATCAATTTGGCGTTTCGCGATGCGTTGACAGAAGTCGTCATGCAGCTTCTGCGCAAGCCAGGGGAGTGGAAAAATCTGCGCAAAGACGGATCAGAGAAATTGGCGCGCGAATGGTTCTCCGACCCAGATGTCGAAAAGCAGATCGCCGGGCTGCTCCGCGAATTCAACCTCGATGAAACCGCCATTGAAGCAGAAGCGTTCAGAAAATCGGCCGATGACCTCGAGGGGATCGACCGCCTTATGGCTTCAGCAGAAGCCCGCCGCGACAAGGCGCTCGTCTGCATAGCCCAATATCGCGGCGACTTCGGCGCTCTGCTGCGTGAGCGCAGCGATCGATTTGTCGACGGCAAAATTCTCAAACTCGAGCATGGCAACCGAACGGCAAATCGCCGCGAACCGTCGAAACGCGGTAAAGAGTACCGGCCCACGCTCTTCCGCAGGGAAGAGACGGGCACGCCGTAATTCCTACCGTCACGGCACTTCCGTAGGCGCGGCCGGAAGTCCCGAGCAGGTCGAGAAGTTGGCGCGCAAGATCGCCGGCGCGGGCGCCGACGCGATGGTCCTCGAGCAAGCCCGCTCCGTCGCACAAGCCCAACTCGACCTCACACAGATCCGCCGAATGAAGGCTTCGCTGATTCAGCGAATGGCGGAATTTGGAGTGCTTGACACCCGCGACCCGCTGGGGACGTCTCGGGACATCAAACGAATCCTGAAATCAATTGATCGCGGGCTGCCATGGGATTTATCTATCCCTCCGGCGCCAAGCATGCCTTCATCGGCACCAGACCGCACAGCCGAAGCCATGAGGAGGGCGTTGCCGGAACTACTCAAGCTCGACCGATACGAGCGAAGCGCGGCCGCCCGCCGCGATAGGGCCGCAGGCCTTATAGTCGCTAGAAGAACAGGATAATACAATCATTGGTCGTGCATTTACGAAACGAAGCCAATTTTCAACCTATTTTTCAAATGGTTGCCGAGGCTGCTCACGGCTCACGTCGCCTTGGAATCGTTCCAGGATCTCGACCACTTCCCTGTCTGCGATTTGCCGAAAATCGCGGTAGTAGTAGCCGAGCGCGCCGAACATTTCGTGATGTTCGAGGCAGACCACATCGTCGGCCTCGGCACGCAATTCGGCGAGGCTGTCCGTGGGGGCAACGGGCACCGCGAGCACGAGCCGCTGCGGATGGCGCAGGCGCGTCGCGCGCAATGCGGCCCGGGTCGTTGCGCTGGTCGCGACACCGTCGTCGATCACGATAGCCGTGCGTCCGGCGATTTCGGCGCGCTCGCTGTTACCCAGATAGAGTTGACGTCGCCGCTCAATCTCGGCCAATTCGGAATCGCACGCGGCCGTAAACTCCGCGTCCTTGATGCCGGCGTGGGCGATGACGTCCTCGTTGCGCACCA
>DATMPH010000056.1:0-2510 GCA_035567755.1 Rhizomicrobium sp. | reverse complement strand
ACCATCGCTACGCCTTCGCCGACGAAACGCGCTTTTTCGATCGGTAACGGCCAATGCGGGGGTGCGATCGGATCCATGCCGCGAAGGCGCACAACCAGATCGGGCGGCTCCACGAGGCCCGCATTGTGCGGAATGGACTTGAGCCCGTCGGCAACGTAGTCGGCGCCGGCGAGGACAGCCAGTGCGCCCGGCACCGCCAGGGCTGCCGTTTTGTCCATCGAGCGAATGCGTGCATGAGCGTGGGGTGAGCGCACGAATGCGGCGTGGACCATTCCCGGCAGCGCGAGATCGTCGCCGTAGCGTCCCCTGCCGGTAAGCAGGCGAAAATCCTCCTTGCGCCGCACCGGTTGACCGATGCCGTTGGCTGCTCCGGCAGATGTCCTCATGTGCCTCAGACCTTGAGCCGCGGAGGCGGGCGTTCAGCGTTGCCGAGATAGATGGCTTCGAGATCGCCAGGCTTTAGTCCATTGTGTTGGGACGTAGGCAAAGAGCGCCGCGAGCGCAACTCGAGCAACGCGGGCTGAATCCAGCCGAGCGATGGTGCGCAGCACACCGGCGCTAGCGGGTGGACGAAGACCAAGCCTTGCGTCGGTTCAATTCGTCCATGACGGGCGCGAATTCGGGATGACCAGGATATGCCGTCTGCCCGAAGCTGGTTGAGGGCAATCTCGGCGAGCGTTTCGTCGACGTCCGGCATCGGCACCGAGGCGAAATGTCCGTAGCGCGAGGGGTATGTCGACCGTGGCGTCGCGGCCATAATACCTCAGTCGTAACGCCGCTCCTGCCACCAAGGAAAGAAGGGCGGCATGTCCCTCGAAACTCGATCCGTGAAATGCGGTTTGCGCTTTTCGAGAAAGGCGGTCACGCCTTCCCCGACGTCGGCGCTGCGACCCCGCGTGAAAATCCCCCGACTCTCAATCTTATGGGCCTCCATCGGATGATCCGCCCCTAGCATGTGCCAAAACATCTGGCGAGCGAGCGCAATCGAAACGCCGGCGTTCTCGGTCATTTGCCGTGCCAGCGCGCGTGCGGCGGGCAGCAACTCGCCCGATGCGTGAACCGCGCTGACGAGCCGGGCGGCGAGTGCTTCGCGTGCGGGAAATACCCGGCCGGTGAAGGTCCATTCCAGCGCCTGCGGAATGCCGACGATCCGCGGCAGGAACCAGGTTGAGCACGCTTCCGGCACGATACCGCGGCGGACGAACACGAACCCGAACCGCGCTTCCTCGGACGCAAGTCTGATGTCCATCGGCAGCAGCATCGTCGCGCCGACTCCGACCGCGGGACCGTTTACGGCGGCGATCACCGGCTTCAGACACGCAAAAATGCGCAGCGCCAGCCGTCCACCGCCGTCGCGCGCGGCGTCGCTTGCGAGATCCGGCTCGCCGTCCGGGCCCAATGGAATCTGCGGGCTGTCGGTGCGCGACGCGCGGTCGAAGGTTGCACCGCCGCCGGAGAGGTCAGCTCCGGCGCAGAACGCCCGCCCCGCACCTGTGACGATCACGGCTCTAATCGCGTCGTCCTTGTCGGCGCGGTCGAATGCGTCGATCATTTCGTGCAGCATCTGCGTCGTGAACGCATTGAGCTTGTCGGGACGATCGAGCGTGATCGTGAGAATCGTCTCGTCGACTTCATATCGAACAGTTTCGTAGGGCATTTGACGGTCTCCCCTGCAGGTGGTTGAGGCGTGGGATGAAGCCTTGCTGGCCAGATAGATGGCGATTCATTGAAATCTTCCGGCTCGCCGAAGCGCGGCATCGGAATGCGCGGCATGACATGCTGACGAATTTTTCATTCGCCATGATGCCGGCAATCATTTCGCTGCGGATCCACTCCGGTAGAATGGCGTTCGCGCTTGGCATCATAGTTCGTGACAAGCTCCTCGCGCTCGCGGACAAGGTTACAGGATGAAAGCGCGACTTTATTGCACTCCCGACCGTAACCGCGGTTGAACGCCGGTTGCGACCCGGACGGGGACTCCGAGGGTAATCGATTATGCGCGGTGCGGAACCCGGCCCGGGCCAAAGGCGGAATGTCGGCATCGCGATGCTTCTGCTTGCGGTCGCGATTCTATCGTCGGCGGCTGACGCGCGGGCGCAGAGCTGGTCGGTCTACGGCGGCGACGCCGCCGGCACGCGCTATTCCCCTGCCACCGGAATAACAAAAGCTAATGTCGCGGAGCTTCGAGTCGCATGGACCTATCATACCGGTGACGCAGCACAGCATGGCGCAGCCTTCACCCGCAGCTCCTTTGAAGTGACACCGATCCTGGCCGCCGGCAAGCTCGTCTTCTGCACGCCTTTCGACCGCGTCATCGCCCTGGACGCGACGAATGGGCACGAACTCTGGGTATTCGATCCCGTCCTGCCGGCCGATCTGCACCCAGCCGACGACGCCATCTGCCGCGGCGTTGCGGTCTGGCACGATGCAACAGTCGCTGCGGATACGGCCTGCGCCGACCGGGTCTTTCTTGGCACCAACGATGCGCGGCTGATCGCTCTTGATCTTGC
>DATMPH010000055.1:0-2079 GCA_035567755.1 Rhizomicrobium sp. | reverse complement strand
CTCTGAATCACGAAACGGCCAGATTGGGAACCCTGTTTATCGGTCCGGAGAGTTTGTAGCACCACGGATCAAATCCTGATAAAGTTAGTTCCTGTTCGACGAGTATTCCGACAATAGTCCGAACTCGGCCGGAGACGCGGCTATGGTTACGGAAAAGGCGTTCCTTTCGCGCTCGCTCTCATGCCGGCGGCAGTTCCTCGGTAGCGCCGGGGCGGCGACCTTGGCGCTGACCTCGGCGCCCGCGTTGGCCGACACGGTCGTAAAGCTTCTCCTGCCTGGCGGGCCGGACGAGCGGCCGATGACCACAGCCTTTCCCCAGAAGGGGACCCTCATCCTGCAGCGCACCCGACCGCCGCTGCTCGAAACGCCCTTCGAAGTGTTCGATCAATCAGTGCTTACACCGAACGACCGGTTCTTTGTGCGCTGGCATTGGGCGGTCATTCCGACCGCGGTAAATGTCGATACCTTCCGGTTGACGGTGCACGGGCGTGTCAATCAGACCCTGTCGCTGTCGCTCAATGACATCCTCGCCCTGCCGCGGGTGGAACTGGTCGCGGTCAATCAGTGCTCAGGCAACTCGCGCGGCTACTTCCAGCCGCGCGTCCCCGGAGGAGAATGGTCGCATGGCGCCATGGGAAACGCACGCTGGACCGGGGTGCGTCTTAAGGATGTGCTGGATCGCGCGGGCGTGAAGGCTGGCGCCATTCAGGTTCGCTTCAACGGCATGGACGAGCCGGTCGTCGAGGATGCTCCGGACTTCATGAAGTCGCTCGACATCGATCATGCGCGGGATGGCGAGGTCATGCTCGCCTATGCCATGAACGGCGAGCAGCTGCCGCTGCTCAACGGCTTCCCGCTCCGCCTCGTCGTGCCGGGCTGGTACTCGACCTATTGGGTCAAGATGCTAAACGACATCGAGGTGCTGGACCAACCGGATACGAATTACTGGACGAAAACGGCGTACAGGATCCCGGACACGCCGCGCGCGAACATCCGGCCGGGAGAAACCGACGTCAAGTTCGTGCCGATCAGCCGAATGGTGCCGCGATCCTTCATCACGAACATCAAGGATGGCGACAGGCTGCAGGCCGGCGCTTCGACCCTCGCGCGCGGCACCGCCTTTGGCGGCGATTCCGGCGTATCGCGGGTCGATTTCTCGAGCGATGGCGGCAAGAGTTGGCAGGCAGCGGCGCTCGGCACGGACGAAGGCAAATACAGTTTCCGACAATGGCAGCTCCGCTTCGCAGCGCCGACCAGGGGAGATCAAGTGCTGATGGTCCGCTGCACCAGTAGCAGTGGCGCCGCGCAGCCCGACACGCCCAATTGGAACCCGAGTGGGTTCATGCGCAACGTCATCGAGCGGACCGCCGTCGTGGTTGCCTGAGGAGGAAAGCATGGTGGGCACTCTGCTGCCGATCGCTCTCATCGTGGGCATTGCTTTTGCGCCGTTTTGCGCGCAGGCCGAGAGACTATCGCTGAAATCCGTCAACTTCGATCTGCCGCCCGGCGACGGCATGTTTCCGAGCGGGCCGGGCGCGGATGCGATCAACAACAATTGCCTGGCGTGCCACTCGGCCGACATGGTGCTCAATCAGCCGGCACTGTCGAAGGCGCAGTGGGAGGCACAGGTCAACTTGATGCGCACCGTCTACAAGGCGCCGATCGACCCCAAGGACGCCGGCGCAATCGTCGATTATCTGGTCAGCATCAAGGGCGTGAAATAAGCCGAACCCGACCAATTCCCTCCGATTACCTCAATCACCCAGGGGTCTGCTGACGCACTCCCTCTCCACAATTCGTCGCGATCCAAAAGCGCCAAACCATCTCAGTCACTCGCGACTGTCCTGCACGAGATCGAAGCTGAAGAGCCCTTCGAGATTTTTGGGCCGCTCGAGAACCTCGGGGTGTCGCAGGGTGCGTCGCGCATCGTGGTATCCCGCGCGCCAATGTTCTTCCATGCTTGCTCGCGAGAATTCATAGTCCTTGGAATGCCCTTCATAATTTCGTGCGCGGTAAATCAGATGGATGATGTTGAAGACCTTCCGGTCGGCAACCGTGCCGAGCAGCCTGGCTTCCGGG
>DATMPH010000054.1:0-19227 GCA_035567755.1 Rhizomicrobium sp. | reverse complement strand
CCGCCGCGGTTTCGGGGGGCGGCGATTCGCTCGCCCTTCTGTTCTTGATCGAGGAATGGGCACGCAGCGGCTCGCGCCGCGCCCCCGTCGTCCTCGTCGTCGATCATGGTCTAAAGCAGCACTCCGGGCGGGACGCCCTGGAGATCGCGTCCCGTGCCCGTGCCCGCGGACTGGAAGCCCATGTCCTTTCGTGGCGTGGGCGCAAACCCGCAGCGAATATCGAAAGCTCCGCAAGGGAGGCGCGCTACCGGCTGATGGGCAACTGGTGCCGGGCCAACGGCATTTCGTGTCTCTTTGTGGCGCATACGATCGACGATCAGGCGGAAACCTTTCTTCTCCGCCTTTCGAGGGGGAGCGGCGTCGATGGGCTTGCCGCCATGGCGCCAGTTTCGCCTTTCCCTTTGCCTGGGTTCGATGAGCTTCTCGTCGCGAGGCCGCTCCTGGGCGAATCTCGCAGCAGATTGCGCGCATTCCTGAAATTACGTGGCGAGACCTGGCTCGAAGACGAAATGAACAGCGATCCGCGCTTCGCCCGCGCCCGCCTTCGATCGACATGGCCGACGCTCGCGAATCTCGGACTCTCGGCGGCGCGCATTGCCGCCGCCGCCCGCCACCTCGCCAGAGCCCGGGCAGCGCTGGAGCAGGACACGGAGGAGTTGCTCGCGCGAGCGTCGCAGAACAGGGGAGATTATGCCCTGGCGGATGCCGTTCAGCTCAGCGACGCACCGGAGGAGATTGGGCTGCGATCGCTCGCACGGCTTCTGATGGAGGTCTCCGGCCGCCACCAGCGGCCGCGTTTCGAAAGTCTCGAAAGCCTCTTCGCTGCTATCCGCCTGGGAGCCCTTGGAGGGGGCCGCACGTTGCACGGGTGTCGCATTGGGAGGGCGCCGAAACGGCGCACCCTTTTTGGGCCGGATACCTTGCTGATCTCGCGCGAGGCCCGGCGTTCTGGTGGGGCGGGCGGGGAGGGGAATTGAATCCGTGGTCCGAAGACTGCCTGCTGTTAATTGCGATGCAAATCAGCGATTGCCGCATCTCCGCAAAGTCCTTAACGTTTTGATGGCTGGCAAGGCGCTATGAAGTTCCTATCTAGGTGGATAGGTTCCTCCGCCTGGTGCCGGATGGGCCGCAGGGAAGGAAGGCCGTGAACAATCTCAGAAATCTCGCGCTTTGGATCATTATTGCGCTGCTGCTCGTTGCCTTGTTCAACATGTTTCAAGGCACCGCGAGTCGTCCGGCGACCACGACCACGAATTTTACCGAATTCAATCAGCAGGTCGTCCAGGGCGCGGTCAAGAAGGTCACGATTCAGGGCGACCAGATCAAATACGAGCTCTCGAACGGCCAAACTTACACGACATACGCGCCGAATGATCCCGGGCTCGTGTCGCGCATGCTCGAACACAATGTCGGCATCAGCGTTCAGCCTGGCGACGACGGCATGCCCACCTTGATGAGCGTGTTCATCAACTGGTTCCCGATGCTGCTGCTGATCGGAGTGTGGATTTTCTTCCTTCGGCAGATGCAGGCGGGCGGCGGCAAGGCGATGGGATTCGGCAAGAGCCGGGCCAAGCTTCTCACCGAAAGAACCGGACGCGTGACGTTCGAGGACGTGGCAGGCGTCGATGAGGCCAAGGAGGAGCTCAAGGAAATTGTAGACTTCCTTCGCGATCCCCAGAAGTTTCAGCGGCTGGGCGGCCGCATTCCAAAAGGCGTGCTGCTGGTAGGTTCGCCCGGAACTGGCAAGACGCTTCTCGCGCGTGCCATTGCCGGAGAAGCCAATGTTCCGTTCTTCACGATTTCCGGCTCGGATTTCGTGGAGATGTTCGTGGGCGTTGGCGCCAGCCGGGTGCGCGACATGTTCGAGCAGGCGAAGAAGAATGCGCCTTGCATCGTATTCATCGACGAAATCGATGCCGTTGGCCGCCATCGCGGCGCGGGTCTCGGCGGCGGCAATGACGAGCGTGAGCAGACGCTCAATCAGCTGCTGGTCGAAATGGACGGTTTCGAATCCACCGAAGGCGTGATCCTGATCGCGGCAACCAATCGTCCCGATGTGCTCGATCCGGCGCTGCTGCGGCCGGGCAGGTTCGATCGTCACGTCGTTGTGCCCAATCCCGATCTTTCCGGCCGCGAAAAGATTTTGCGCGTGCATATGCGCAAGGTGCCGCTGGCAGCCGATGTTGATCCGCGCGTCATCGCACGCGGCACGCCGGGCTTTTCAGGCGCCGATCTCGCCAATCTCGTCAACGAAGCTGCCCTTCTGGCGGCGCGGCGCGGAAGACGCGTCGTCACGATGGCCGAGCTCGAAGACGCGAAGGACAAAGTGCTCATGGGCGCCGAGCGCCGGTCGCTGGCGATGACGGACGAGGAGAAGAGACTCACCGCCTACCACGAAGGCGGCCACGCGATCGTCGCACTGAGCGTGAAAGGCTCCGATCCCATCCATAAGGCCACGATCATTCCTCGCGGCCGGGCGTTGGGCATGGTCATGCGGCTGCCCGAGCGCGACCAGCTTTCCATCACGCGGGAAAAGATGCTCGCCGATATTTGCGTCGCATTCGGAGGCCGCATCGCTGAAGAGCTCATCTTCGGTCACGAGAAGGTCACGACGGGCGCCATGTCGGACATCGAAATGGCCACGCGCATGGCGCGCGCGATGGTCACCCGGTTCGGGATGTCGGACGAGTTGGGGCCGCTCGCCTACGCGGAGAACCAGGACGAGGTATTTCTCGGCCACACCATTGCGCGGCAGCAGAACCTCTCGGAAGCGACCGCGCAGAAGATCGATCAGGAAATCCGGACCATCATCGACAATTGCTACCGGCGGGCTCATGAAATTCTCGACCAGCGGGTGGCTGATCTTCACACGCTCGCAAAGGGTCTGCTCGAATACGAAACGCTGACGGGCGATGAAATCGTGGCGCTGCTCAAGGGCATCCCACCCGTTCGTGCGCCGTATGAAGAGCCGGAGCCGCAGCGAGGGCCGGGGCCGAGCGTGCCTCAGGCCGGCCGTCCGCGCGGGATTGCTCCCGTTGCGCCGGAGCCGCAACCGGGCCGGTGAACCGGAGGCCTGCGCTTCTCGGCATCGTAAACGTCACCGACGATTCCTTTTCGGACGGCGGACGATATCTGGAACGCGACTCTGCACTGGCGCATGCGCGCGCTATGGCCGCGCAAGGGGCCGAAATCATCGATCTCGGCGCAGCAGCCTCCAATCCCGATGCGAAGCCGGTCTCTCCGGAGCTCGAGATCGAACGCCTCGCGCCGCTCGTCGACATTCTCACGCGCGACGGGCTCAACCTGTCGATCGACAGCTTCTCCCCGCAGACGCAATGCTGGGCGCTCTCGCGAGATGTCAAATATCTCAACGATGTCCATGGCTTCCCACGGCCCGAGATCTATCCTGCGCTGGCCGCGTCTCGATGCCGGCTCATCGTCATGCACGCTCTGCTGCCCACGGAATCGGCAGAACCGGCGGACAGGACGCCCGGCGATGTTTTCGATCGCATCCTCGCCTTCTTCGAGGCACGCATTGCAGCCCTCTGTGAAGCCGGGATTGCGCGACACCGGCTGATCCTCGACCCCGGCATGGGGCTTTTTCTTGGGCGCAAGCCCGAGACCTCTTTTTTCGTTCTGCGCCGGATCCCGGAACTGAAGAGAGCCTTCGATCTGCCGTTGCTCGTGTCGGTCTCAAGAAAATCCTTTCTGCGTGCCGTTACCGGGCGAACGCCCGCCGATTCCGGGCCGGCCACGCTCGCCGCCGAGTTGTTCGCGGCGAGCCAGGGCGTTGATTACATCCGGACCCACGACCCTGCCGCGCTCGGGGATGCGCTCGCCGTCATGCAGTCGCTGGAGCTGGCTTGAAGCCGGAGACGGCCCAAATCGGCCTCGGCGCAATTCTTGCAGCGATTTGGAGAGAATCCTCTGCTATGATGCGATATTCACCAACGGGCGAGGGCCAATTCGCATGAACCGCAAACTATTCGGCACCGACGGCATTCGCGGTTTGGCGAACAGCCACCCGATGACGCCCGAGATTGCCATGAAGGCGGGCATGGCGGCCGGTCGCCTCTTTACCCATGGCGATCATTTGCATCGCGTGGTGATCGGCAAGGATACGCGCCTGTCGGGTTACATGATCGAGTCGGCACTCGTTGCGGGGTTCACCGCAGTCGGCATGGACGTCTTCCTATTCGGGCCGTTGCCGACTCCGGCCATTGCCATGCTGACGCGTTCTCTCCGGGCGGATCTTGGTGTGATGATCTCGGCATCGCACAATCATTTCGAAGACAACGGCATCAAGTTCTTCGGTCCTGACGGGCTCAAACTATCCGACGAGCGCGAATCCGAGATCGAGGAACTGATGGCGAATGGTCTCCAGGACGGACTTGCCACGGCGCGCAAGATTGGGCGCGCGAAACGCATTGACGATTCCCAGGCGCGCTACATCGAATATGCCAAACGAACCTTTCCCAAGAACCTCACACTCGACGGCCTGCGCATCGTCATCGATTGCGCGAACGGCGCCGCCTACAAAGTCGCGCCCCTGATCCTTTGGGAATTAGGCGCGGAGCTTATTGAAATCGGAACCGAACCGAACGGCGTCAACATCAATCACGAATGCGGCTCGACATTTCCCGAAACGATGCAGCGCAAGGTGCGAGAGCGCCGCGCCGATTTCGGCATCGCTCTCGACGGCGATGCGGATCGCGTCGTCATGGCGGACGAGAAAGGCAATCTTATCGACGGTGATCAGATTCTGGCCTTGATCGCGCGTTCCTGGTCGAAGACGGGCGATCTGCAGGGCGGAGGCGTGGTCGGCACGGTCATGTCGAATGCGGGCCTCGAGCGCTACCTACACAGTCTCGATCTGAAGCTCGCGCGCGCGCCGGTTGGAGACCGCTACGTGATCGCCAAAATGTGGGCCGATGGTTTCAATGTCGGAGGCGAGCAATCCGGACATATCGTGCTGCGCGATTTCTGCACGACCGGCGACGGCGTGATCGCAGCCCTTCAGGTGCTCGGCGTGCTGGCGCACGAGAAACGGCCCGCGAGCGAAGTCGCGCACATTTTCGAGCCCATGCCGCAGGTGGTGGAAAACGTCCGCTACAAGAATGGCTCACCACTGAAGGACCCCCGCGTCGTGGAGCGCATCAAGGACTGCGAGGCGCGGATGAACGGGGCCGGCCGTCTTCTGGTGCGCAAATCGGGCACGGAACCGGTGATCCGTGTCATGGCGGAAGCCGACGATGAGAGGCTTGTGCGCTCGGTTGTGAGCGATGTTGTTGCGGCGTTGCAGGAAGTCGTGGCTTGAAGGCTGCGCCTGCGCGGCTGCTCATCGTCGCGGGATCGGATTCAAGCGGCGGCGCCGGCATCCAGGCCGACATCAAAACTGCCACCGCATTGGGCGTCTACGCGATGACCGCGGTTACAGCGGTGACCGTGCAGGATACGATTCGCGTCCACACCATCCACTTGATTCCGCCTTCGATCATTGGCGAGCAGATTGCCTGCGTACTGGCGGATATCGGCGCCGATGCGATCAAGATCGGGATGCTGGGATCCGTGGACGCGGTTGACGCTGTCGCAGATGCTCTGGAAGCGCATGGTTCCGGCATTCCCATCGTGCTCGATCCGGTGCTCGTCTCGTCCAGCGGCACATCGCTTCTCTCCAACGACGCGATCATACGCTTGAAAGACCGTCTGCTGCCGCTGACTGATTTGCTAACGCCGAATATTCCCGAGGCGGAGTGCCTGACGGGCGCCGCTCTGGGAAGCCGCGACGACATGCTGCGCGCGGCAGATGCCCTGCGCGGAATGGGTGCGGAAGCCGTGCTGATCAAGGGCGGGCATGCGCCAGGGTCGCCGGTGCGCGATATTCTGGTCAGTCAGGAAGGTATCGACGAATTCGAATATCCGCGCGTCCCGACGCGTTCCACTCATGGCACAGGATGCACGCTCGCGAGCGCAATCGCGTGTGAGCTTGCACAGCATCGACCGCTCGTAGACGCTGTTCGCGTCGCGCGCAGTTTTGTCCAGACCGCAATTGAGACTGCCCCGGATTTCGGCCACGGCCGAGGCCCGCTCAATCAGCTGCACGCGATCAGACATTGAACCGCGGTGAATGGGCCCTCCGGTCCGTTTGTGGGAAAAAAAGCAACAGATGTACCGACAGGTCCGTAATGCGGCGAAAGGATCGAGTAGCGACACGCCCGTACGGGCGATATCCGCGATGTTGCGGGTCACCAGCGTCAGGCCGTGCACCTTGGCGGTAGCGGCCAGGAGCCCATCGATCAAGGGCAGAGGATCGGGTATGCAGAAGTCAGGCGACGACCATCTGTCCAAGCCTGCCACGAGTGATCTGTTCCGCCTCGCGCATTATACGGGAGACGAGTTCGGCGCAGGTCGGAATGTCGTGGATCAGGGCCTGGGTCTGTCCAGCGGACCAGATTCCGGCGTCCATCTCACCCTGATCGAGGACGATGGCACCTCGCATTCCCGCGACGAGATCCTTCACGTCCGCAAACGTCGCATTGCCGCGCTGTTCGATGGCAACCACCTCATCGCTGATCGCATTCTTCGCGACTCGTGCGGTGTTATGCAGCGTGCGGAAGATCAGGTTGGTCGAGCGCTCGTCATTGGCGACGATCTGTTTCTTGACGTTCTCGTGAATCGGCGCCTCGACCGTCGCCATGAAGCGCGTGCCCATATTGGCGCCGTCACAGCCCAGCGCGAGCGCCGCAACGAGCCCCCGCGCGTCCGCCATGCCTCCCGAAGCGATGATCGGAATGGTGAGCTTGTCCGCGGTCGCGGGGAAGAGGATCAGGCCGCCGACATCGTCCTCGCCGGGATGGCCCGCGCATTCAAAACCGTCGATTGAAACGCAATCCACGCCGATCGATTGTGCTTTGACCGCGTGCCGCACGCTCGTGCATTTGTGGATCACTTTGACGCCCGCTTCCTTGAAGCGGGGCAGGTGCGGTTGCGGGTTGTTGCCTGCGGTTTCAACGATGCGCACGCCGCTCTCGATGATCGCTTCGCGATACTCGTCATAGGGGATCGGCGTAATACTCGGCAGGATCGTCAGGTTGACGCCGAACGGTTTGTCGGTCAGATCGCGGCAGTGGCTCACCGCCTTCGCCAGATCTTCGGGCCTCCCGATCGTGTGCGCGGTGATGAATCCGAGGGCGCCCGCGTTTGCGACGGCTGCGATCAGCTCCACCTTTCCCACTCGCGTCATGCCGCCGCAGGTGATGGGCGCCTCAACGCCGAACATGTCCGTAAATCGTGTCTTGAACATCAATGCTCCCCGCTTTCAGGAAGGACTTCAGCGATCGACGAAAGGATCGCGAACGAGAATTGTGTCTTCGCGTTCCGGACTTGTGGAGAGAAGTGTGACCGGTGCACCGACCAGCTCCTCCACGCGCCGGATGTATTTGATCGCCGTTGCCGGAAGCTCCGCCCAGGAGCGCGCGCCGCGCGTGGACTCGCTCCAGCCTTCGAGCGTTTCGTAGATTGGCTTGATGCGTGCCTGCGCACCCGCCTCGGCCGGCAGATGCGCGGTGTCGTGTCCGTCTAGCGTATAGCCGGTGCAGAGTTTGATTTCGGGCATACCGTCGAGCACGTCGAGCTTTGTCAGCGCCAGTCCGTCGATGCCGCCCGTAATCACGGTCTGCCGGACGAGCACGGCATCGAACCAGCCGCACCGCCGCTTGCGGCCCGTGACGGTCCCGAACTCCGCGCCACGCGCGCCCAGCCCTTCGCCGATCGCGTCGCATAGCTCGGTAGGAAACGGACCTTCGCCGACGCGCGTCGTGTAGGCTTTGGCGATGCCCAGTACGTAACCCACATCGCGAGGCCCGCAGCCGCTCCCGGCAGCCGCCTGCCCGGCGACCGTGTTGGACGAGGTGACATAGGGATAGGTGCCGTGATCCACGTCGAGAAGCACGGCCTGGGCGCCCTCGAACAGCACGCGTTTTCCATCCCGGCGCGCGGCGTCGAGCCTGAGCCATGCCGATCCGCAATAGGGAAGGATGCGCGGCGCGATCTCCGCAAGCGCGGTTGCGAGAGCGGCGCCATCGATCTCGGCGGCGCCCATTCCCCGACGGAGCGCATTATGATGTGCGAGGAGCCGTTCGATCTTTGGCGGCAGCGAAGCCTTATCGGCGAGATCGATGACGCGCAACGCGCGTCGTCCAACCTTGTCTTCATAAGCCGGACCGATGCCGCGCATTGTGGTGCCGACGCGCTGAACGCTGTTCGACGACTCACGCGAGAAATCGAGTTCGCGATGCAGTGGCAGAATCAGCGCGGCGTTTTCGGCGACCAGGAGCGATTCGGGTGATACCAGCACACCTTGCGCAGCCAGGCGCTCGACTTCGTCCGCAAAGGCCCATGGGTCGACCACGACGCCATTGCCGATGATCGACAACTTGCCCGGACGCACGACGCCCGAGGGCAAGAGGCTGAGCTTGAAGGTCTTGCCGTCGATGACGAGCGTATGTCCGGCGTTGTGGCCGCCCTGGAACCGTACGACCACGTCGGCGCGTGCGGACAGCCAGTCGACGACCTTGCCTTTTCCCTCGTCGCCCCACTGGGCGCCGATCACCGCCACGTTCGCCATTGTCCGTACCCGGATGGTTTCCTCTCCGCCCGCCGATTCGCCGGGCACGGTGGCCGACTATATGGGCAATGGAGCGCGGCGTCAGGCCGATTTGGGGCCAAACGGGATAAGCATCGGGACGCGGCGGCGATAGGCGCTGTAGGCCTCCGCGCCCAGTTCCTGGCACAGGAAGCGTTCCTCGAGCCGCGCCTTGATCCAGAAACCGAGCGCAACGATCGCTGCGCCCAAGAGCGCAACGCTGGTGCCCTTGACGATCGCGGTCGCAAAGGCGGCGAGGATCAGCCCGGTGTAGATGGGATGCCGCACAATGCGGTAGGGACCGGTGTCAATGATGTGGTGCCCCTCTTTCTTCGTTACCCAGCCTGACCAGAGGGTTCCCAAATGGATGCGGGCCCACCAGCAGAAGACAAAACCAAGCACGCAAACACCGAACAACGCCCAGTCAGCGCCCTCGCCTGGCGACCACATGCGCATTGGGATGCGGCGCGTCGTGACACCAAAGAGCAGCACAGCCCCCAACAGAGTGACGACCCGGTAAAGTATTTCAGATCTGAAAACGGGGCGCTTCGCCGATGGCGCGGACCACAAGGCGGCGGCGAGCCAGCTCAAGAACCAGAATGCCCAAAGGAAGTTCAGCGCGAGCTGTGGCGTCATTGCGTCTCGTTCGTCGGGGCAGGGTTCATTGGGGCCGTATGCGCTCCCAAGCCCAATCCAGCCACGCTGTCAGCGAAGCGATGTCTTTTGCGTCGACGGTTGGACCGCACCAGATGCGCAAGCCGGGCGGAGCGGTGCGGTGCGCGCCGATGTCGAAAGCGATCTGCTCCTGCTCCAGGAGACGCGTGAGGTTCGCAACCGTCGATGCCTGCGCGGACCTTTCCATCGCCGCGAACCGCGAGTCGACAATCGTGAGACAAACCGATGTGTTGGATCGGAATCGCTCTTCTGCGGCCATGAAATTCGTCCATCCGCTTTTTTGCACCCACTGCGAAAGGCAGGCGAAATTGGCGTCGGTGCGCGCGAACAGCGTTTTCAGCCCACCGATCGATTCTGCCCAGCCGAGCGCATCCAGATAGTCCTCCACTGCAAGCATGGAGGGCGTGTTGATCGTCTCGTCTTCAAACAGCCCATCGATCAGTTTGCCGTCCTTTTTGAGCCGGAAGATCTTTGGCAGAGGCCATTCCGGCGCATGTGAGTCCAGCCTCGCCATCGCGCGCGGCGAGAGAACAAGCATGCCGTGCGCGGCCTCCCCGCCCAGCGATTTTTGCCAGGAGAAAGTCGTGGCATCGAGCTTTTCCCACGGCAATTCCATTGCGAAAGCCGCGCTCGTCGCGTCGCAAATCGTAAGGCCCTCGCGGTCGGAAGCGATCCACTCGCCGTCAGGAACGCGCACCCCCGACGTCGTGCCGTTCCAGACAAATACGATGTCGTGACCCGGGTCTGCCGCGCTGAGATCGGGCAATGCTCCGTACACGGATCTGAGGACCCGCGTATCATTCAACTTCAGCTGCTCGACCGTGTCGGTCACCCACTCCGCCCCGAAGCTCTCCCACACAAACGCATCGACCGGCCGCGGCCCCAGGAGCGACCACATGGCAAGCTCGACGGCACCGGTATCGGATGCTGGCACCAACACGATCCGGTAGTCTGGCGGTAGGCCGAGCAGCGCTCTTGTTCGCCCAAGCGCTTCACGGATTTTCGCTCTGCCGGGCGGCGAGCGGTGCGACCGGCCGAGGAGCGCGCCGCGCAGGCCCTCGGGGGCCCAACCAGGCCGTTTCGCGCACGGCCCCGAAGAGAAGAACGGCCGCGACGGGCGCAAAAGCGGTCGATTTTCTGTCATGACGCAATCCTGCGGCAATCCGAAGAAACAAGATCCGGCGGGAGGCGCCGGAAGCGCAATAGCGCGAGTTCAAGACTCCCCAAAAAACCCGTCATGGCCGGGCTGTTGTCCCGGCCACCCATGAACACGATATCCCCCATGGTTCGTCGCGAAGCACAGCATCGCTGGGACGAGATCAATGGAGTCATGAATAAATCCGGCTTGAGGCGGATTGTCCGGCACCAGCATGAGGAGAGCACGGCCGTTCAAGAATTGCAGGCGCGATTTGAAGATCAATCTCATTGAGCGGGACGATCCCTATTGGCCGACCTTTACATGACACTCGATGCATGACGCCGTGTTCATAGGTGGCTGGGACAACGGCCCGGCCATGACGACGTTTGGAATGGCCGGCATGAGGCGCAACCTCATTCGGTGCGAGGCGCCCAATCAGTCATCTCGGGTGCCAAGAGCCTGATCTGAATCACCAGCTTCTCGTCAAACGTCGATTTCTCCGCGCATATAGAGCACGCACGCCCCCGAAAGAATTGTTTGGCCACCCGCGTCGGTGCACACCAGATCGCCTCCGCGTGGACTCGCCTGGCGCGCCCGCAGCGTCGTCTTGCCGATTCTCGCAGCCCAAAACGGCGTGAGCGCGCAATGCGCCGAGCCTGTCACCGAATCCTCGGGCACGCCATGATGAGGGGCAAAGTATCGCGAGACGAAATCATATCCGCCGTCGCCTTTCGCTGTGGCGATCAGCCCCTTGTCGCGCGGGATCACGCCGCCGATTTCGCCCGGTCCCTTGATGGCGCGAATTGTCGCTGCGTCCGCGAACACCGCGAGCATGTTTCGCCCCTGGAACACTTCCAGAGGCGCGGACGTCGAGAGAGCCTCGCCTATTTTCGCCGGCAGTGAAGCATCCTCGACCGGCACGACAATGTCCGAAGGCAACGACATTGCGTGCCGTCCGTTCTCGCCGCGCTGCACGATAAGCGTGCCGGAGCGCGTCTCGAACGCCACCGACTTCAACTCCGGATCGACTTCCGCAAATAGCAGCCACGCGCTTGCCAGCGTCGCGTGGCCGCAAAGATCCACCTCCGTCGTGGGCGTGAACCAGCGCAATTCGTAACGGCCATTGCCGCGCCGCACGAGAAAGGCGGTTTCCGCGAGATTGTTCTCATTGGCAATCTGTTGAAGGAGGCATGGATCAAGCCAGCCGGAAAGGGGCACGATTGCCGCCGGATTCCCTTCGAACGGCTTTTCGGCAAATGCATCGACTTGCCAGAGCTTGAGTTTCATCGCGTCTCGTGCCGCAAATTGCGCCGAACATCGTATCGTCCGGCTTGCGCTCCGATGAAGAAGCGCCGGCGCATGGCGGCCCTGCGTGCGGGAGCCGTCAGCCGGCGACGGCCAGCGTGTGGCGGCGCTTTTCTGCGAGAGTGCGCTTCATCTGCTGCTGGAGCTTTTCGAATGCGCGCACCTCGACTTGCCGCACGCGCTCGCGGCTCACGCCGTATTTCTGCGACAGCTCTTCGAGCGTCACCGGTTCGTCCCGGAGCCGCCGCGCCTCGATGATGTCGCGCTCGCGTTCGCTGAGCTCGCCAAGCGCCGTGGTGAGAAGATCGTGCCGCTCGCCCATTTCCTCCGCGTCGGCCAGACGCGATTCCTGGTCGAGTGTGTCATCCACCAGCCAGTCCTGCCATTCCGATTCGGAATCCGAGCGGAGGGGCGCGTTGAGCGAGGAATCGGGCGCCGCGAGGCGGCGATTCATGTTCACCACCTCTTCCTCGGGGACCGCAAGCTTGTCGGCGATCTCGCGCACCTGCTCAGGGCGCATATCGCCCTCGTCAAGCGCGCCGATGCGGCTCTTCACCTTGCGCAGATTGAAGAACAGCTTCTTCTGCGCGGCGGTCGTGCCCATTTTCACCTGGCTCCAGGAGCGCAGGATGTATTCCTGGATCGCGGCGCGGATCCACCACATGGCATAGGTGGCGAGCCTGAAGCCGCGGTCGGGCTCAAAGCGCTTGACGGCCTGCATCAGCCCGACATTGCCTTCGGCGACGATTTCCGAAACCGGCAGCCCATAGCCGCGATAACCCATGGCAATCTTCGCCACGAGGCGCAGATGGCTGGTGACGAGGCGGCGGGCGGCCTCGGGATCGTCGTGTTCGCGCCAGCGCTTGGCGAACATGTACTCTTCTTCCGGCTCCAGAAGCGGGAACTTCCGGATTTCCGACAGATAGCGGGAGAGGCCGCCTTCGCCCTGGAGCGCCGGCACGCCGCGACTGCTCATTTTCAAGGCCCCGTCTGGCGTTCCGTGCGCCCAAGCGCGCACGACACCGCCTCATTCCTTACTGGGAACGCCCAGGCAGGTTGTTCGGTCCGCGGGTGATATAGCCGAAATTCCCCGCAAACTGAAACTATGTAAGCTCCCTCAGCGTGCTTGCAAGGCGCGCAGGCTTGCAATCAGTCCGGCGAAATCCGCCGGCCACGGCGCCTCGAAACGCATCTGTTTCTGGCTCGTCGGATGTTTGAAGCCCAGCACGCGCGCATGCAGCGCCTGACGCGGGAAATCGGCCGCGGCGGAGAACGCCCTGGCCTCTGCCACCGTCTTCGCCCGTGGCACGTTTCGCGCGCGGCCATAGACGGAGTCGCCGATCAGCGGGTGGCCGATATGGGCCAGATGCACGCGGATTTGATGGGTCCGGCCGGTTTCCAGCCGGCATTCGATCAGGCTCGCGAAAGGCCTTTCCGGGTTTCCGTACCGCTCCTGCATGCGATAGCGCGTCCGCGCCGGCTTACCCCCGCCGCGCAGCACGGCCATCCGCTTGCGGTCGAAGGGATTGCGTCCGATGTCGCCCTCGACCACGCCCTCTCCGGCGCGGGGACTGCCCCACGCGACAGCGTCATAGGCGCGCTCGATTGTGCGGTGGGCAAACTGCTTGGCCAGGCTGTGCATCGCGCGGTCGTTCTTCGCCGCGACGATGAGGCCGCTCGTGTCCTTGTCCAGCCGGTGCACGATTCCGGGCCGCGCTTCGCCGCCGATGCCCAGGAGCGACCCGCCGCAATGCGCAATGAGGGCGTTGACGAGCGTGCCGTCGGGGTTGCCGGCGGCGGGATGGACCACGAGGCCGGCCGGTTTGTCGATCACGATCAGATCGTCGTCCTCATGGATCACGTTCAGCGGAATGTCCTGGCCGGCGGGCGCGGCGGGCACGGGCGGAGGAACGCGAACCTCATAGATGTCCTCAGGTTTGACCCTCTGATTTGCGTCTCCTATCGTCAGGCCGAGCCGCGAGACGGCGCCTTGCGCGATCAGCTGCTGGAGCCGGGAGCGGCTGAGGTCCGGAAGGGCATCGGCCAGGAAACGGTCGAGGCGCGCTCCCGATTGCGCGGCCTCAACGATGGCTTGTCGCACCGTTTCGTTCCCGGAGGTACGTGCAGTGGCAGACTTGTCGGACTCCGGCACCACACCTCCCGTTCGGCCCGTGAAGCAGACGGCAGCCTATCGCGCTGCACTTGCGGCCGTCATCCTGCTTGGCCTTCTCATCGTCATTGCGCTCGGCGCACTCGTCGTCGGCTCCATCATGCGCGCCGGCGGCCGGCCGCATGATTCGGGGGCATCCGGCGCCGTCCAGCTCGTTCTTGCGCCGGACATGAACATTGTGTCCGCCGACGTTTCCGGCGACAGGCTCGCGCTTCGGCTGCACGGACCGGCGGGCGACGAGATCGACATCATCGACACGGGCACCGGCCGCCTTGTCGCCAAGGTGCGGACTGCAGCACCGCCGCGCAGGTGATTTCGGCCCTCCTCTTGCCGGGTCCGTTGCGCGCGCATCTCATCAAAGAGGCACGCGGCGCATTCCCCCGCGAATGCTGCGGGCTCATAGAGGGCATGGTTTCCGGCGCGCATGCGCGGGCGACCGCACTCCACGCCACGCGAAACCTCGCCGTCGAACCCGATCGTTTCGAAATTGATCCCGCAGTCCAGTTCGCGCTGCTCCGCCGCTTCCGCGGCGCGGAGCGCGGCATCGTCGGCTGTTATCATTCGCACCCGAACGGCAGGCCGGCCCCTTCGGCGCGCGATTGCGTGGCTGCCGTCGAAGAAAACTTTCTGTGGCTCATCGCAGCATTCGACGAAATGACGTACGACACTGCCACCGTCACCGCCTTTGTAAGCACGGGACAAGCGTTCTCGCCGGTTCGCATTGAATCACCTTCGCTTGATCGCTTTGAGGCGCCACCGTTATAACGCACCAACTCCGCTCGCGAGCTCCCATCGTCTAGCGGTTAGGACGCGGCCCTCTCAAGGCTGAAACCGGGGTTCGATTCCCCGTGGGAGCGCGGAAAAAGTTCTTCCATTCGACAGCGTCTGAGTCACGCTAAGGCCAAAGCGGCGCGGGCCGATCCGTTGGCGCGTACGACACTTCTGAAGAAACAGCGCGAGAACCCTCATCATGCTGAAGTTCAATCACATTGGCATTCCCACCGACGTGGCCTTCGAAGGGGAAATCGATCTGCCAAACCTGAAGGTCACGGTGAGCGACCACGCGAACAATCCATTCGGGATTCAATGGCAGCGCTATTGGCCGGATGCTCCAGTTCCGGAGGTCGTCAAGCGTGTCGCGCATGTGGCGTTCGAGGTCGACGACCTCGATGCGGCGCTCCGGGGCCGAAACGTCATCATCGCTCCGAACAGCCCAAGCAAGGGCGTTCGCGTGGCCTTTATCGAGGTGAATGGCGCCCCCGTGGAGCTGATGGAGGTCGACCACACAATTCGCCCCGATCTCTAAACTCGGTGCGGATCACGAGGGAGCGGTATTTTCGCGCCATCCTTGGACGCGGCGGTGGGGCAATCGCCTGGAAGGAATTGGAATACATTGGGAAAGAGAATTGCCCGACTTTCCGCTAATGCCTTGATTTCCCTGAATTGCGGGGCTCCCCCGTGGGAGCGCCATTGCTTGTCCGGAATTGTTCTTGCCGTTATGTCTGGCTGGCCGATCCGGACCATTCCATCCAATGCCCATTCTCAGATTCCTGCCCGAGGCCACCAATATCAATTTCGTCGGTGCGCGCTATTACGCCTTCGCGATTGACGGACTGCTGGTACTCCTGTCCATCCTGTCGATCGCGTTTCACGGCTTCAATCTGGGCATCGATTTCACCGGCGGCGTGCTGCTCGAAGTGAAATCGCCACATGTGATCGACATCGGCCAAATGCGTGCCCAGGTGGGCGCGCTGGGGTTCGGCGAATCGCAGCTGCAATATTTCGGCGGCGGCGAGTGCGACAAACCTGCCGACAGCTGTGTTCTGGTGCGAGTCCAGCCCAAACAATCGGGTCAGGCGGCAGCAGTCCTCATCAAGGACAAACTCGGGACTGGCTATAATTACCGCCGCACCGAGGAGGTGGGCCCAAAAGTTTCGCAGGAGCTGTTTCGTGCCGGAGTCTGGGCAACGATTCTCGCGGTCATCGCCATCGCGGCCTGGGTCGCGGTGCGCTTCGAGTGGCAATATGGCATCGGCGCGGTCGTGGCGACCGGGCACGACGTTTTCGTCACCGCGGGCCTCTATTCCGTTTTTCACATGGAGTTTACGCTGACCTCCGTCGCGGCGCTCCTCACGCTGGCGGGCTATTCGATCAACGACACCGTCGTGGTCTTCGACCGCATCCGGGAGAACCGCCGCAAGTACAAGCGCATCGGCCTTGGCGAGCTGATCAACATGTCGACAAATCAGATGCTGGTGCGGACAATCCTCACCAGCGCTGCGACAGCGGTATCGATCATTCCGCTGTTGCTGTTCGGGGGGCCCACGCTCTTCGATTTCACCGCCGCAATACTCTTCGGCATCGTCGTCGGCACGTTCTCATCAACCTATGTGGCGGCGGCCCTGCTCCTCTACCTGCCCACCATCGGCGGCAGCAAGGAGGAGCCTGCCGCGGCAACGCCGTAAAGCAGTTTCGGAATTAACTCCGCAACACTTTTTTGTCATGGCCCGGTTCGAACCGGGCCACCCAGTGGCATCCGCGCGTCGCTTCGATCTGGGTGGCCCGCTTGTTTGGTTCAAGCCAACCGGAAACCGCTCAACGAATCAGAACGGATTCAATGTCTCTTCGCGTGTGTAGGTCAGGTAGCCCGCATTCACGCCGGCGCGCAGCCCGACGCCGGTGCGCATGGGCGCCAGCGTGATTCCGTCCGCGCGCTGATAGTTCACGCCGATGCCGGCGATGAAGTAGTAGCTGCCCTCGACACCGGGAAATTTCTGGAAGAGCCGCTCGGGCCGGCGCAGATTGTACACCAGCGTGAAGTTCTTGGACGCGTTTGCGCCGATATCGAAGCCGACCGAGGGACCTTGCCAATAGATTTTCAGCGGCTCGCGCCCCTTGCGTACGAGCCAGCCGGACCCGTAGCGCAATCCCACTACGATCGCGCCCGAACCCTCGTCGCCCTTGATGTAGGCATCGGGCAGTCCCTGCTGGGCGAACACACGCTCGACCGCTTTCGCGACGGCCGCCGTCGTGGTGCCGAAGAAATCTGATGCGGAACGAACGATCTCGTTTTCCGTGAACGTCTGGTCGTCTTGCGCAGCCGCGGGTGCGGCGAAGCCCAGCGAAGCCGCCGCCACAACAAGCAGCGCGGGCACGAGACGTGACAGAATCATATGATCCTCCTGGGCTGTTCGGGTGTTAGTCTACGCACCCGCCTTGGGCCGCGAAGACGCGAGACGCCCGCGGCTGATTCGCAGTCGAACCGCAACTGGTGACGGAAACAAGGCAGAATGACAGGTCAGCCGAAACGGGAATCGGGATCAGGCCGCCTCGGAATCTGGGGCGGGGTTGCAATTGTGGCCTTGTTCGGAATCCTCGCGGCAGCAATCTGGTATGCGCTGCATGCGTTGCGCATGCTGGCAGGCGTGGACATGCCGGCGGGGAGCTGGATTTATCTCGCCCTGGGTACGGCCATAATGCTTGTTGTCGGCGCCGGTCTGATGGGGCTGTTGTTCTATTCGAGCCGCAAAGGCAAGGATTTCTGAATTCGAAGACGATCAGGAGCGCCCGCGAGCCACAAAGAACGGGTTGGCGAATTTTTCTTCGATCTTGCCGTAGACAAAGGGCCTGCCGTCGAGCGTGGTGACGCTGCCGCCCGCGGCGGCGAGAACGGCATGGCCGGCGGCGGTGTCCCACTCCATTGTGCGGCCGAGGCGAGGATAGATGTCTGCTTCTCCCGCTGCGACGAGACAAAATTTCAGCGACGAGCCTGCGCTGACGAATTCCTTGACCTTGTAGTGCGCCAGATATTCGTCCGTCCTGGCATCGCGATGCGAACGGCTGGCGACCGCGACAAGTCCATCGGGCGGCGGCTGCCGCGCAGCGATATGCCGCAGTCCGCCGAAATCCGGCACAACACCGGCCTCGGTGAGAAGATCAAATGCTCCGGAAGACATCTCGCCTACAAACAGCCGGCTCCTGGCGGGCGCGAACACGACTCCGCACGCGGGCGTTCCGTTGACGATCTCGGCGATGTTGACGGTGAACTCGCCATTCCGGCTCAAAAATTCCTTCGTGCCGTCGAGCGGATCAACAAGGAAGAATCTGTCTCCAATCTCGCTCGCGTGACCACCTGACACTTCTTCTTCGGCAACAATGGGTACGTCCGGGAAGAGATGTCGGAGCTGCGAGAGGATGAAGATTTCGGCTTCCTCATCGGCATCGGTCACCGGCGAGTTGTCGTCCTTGCGCCGCGCTTCGACTTCATTCAGAGCATAGTGAGCGAGGAGTATCTCTCCCGCGCGCCAGGCGATATCCGCCAGCGACAGCGCGCGCCGCGACGGAACATGCTGCTCGGACTGAATCACCTTAAGCCTTCCTTAAGTGGGCGTGAGGATAGTGAGGAATTGGCAACCATATGGGAAAATGGGAGACGACCTCACCCATGAGCGATCTCGATTTCGCGGCGATGCTCGTATCTCGCGTATGCCACGACCTTGTGAGCCCGGTGGGCGCGGTGGTCAACGGCCTCGAAGTGCTCGAAGACGAGCGCGACGCCACGATGCGCGCCGACGCGTTGAAACTCGTGGCATCGAGCGCCGCTTTGGCGGCAGCGCGCCTGCAATTCGCGCGCATCGCCTTTGGCGCTGCGGGCTCGGCCGGTGCCGAACTTGATCTGAGCGAAGTTGGGCGCATGGTCTGCGGGCTTCTCCAGGGCAGCAAAATCGAGGTGGTCTGGGACGGTGCCGTCGCAAACTGGCCAAAAGACTGGGCGAAGCTTCTCATGAACTCTGCCTTGCTCGCAGCTGACAGCCTGCCGCGCGGCGGCCGCGTGCTGGTCGCGACCTCGGCTGCACCTGCTCCGCCGAGCTTCACGGTGCGCGCAACAGGTCAGGGCGCGCGGCTTCTCGACGAAGTCAAGGCGGCGCTCAGCGGCGAGCCCTCGGGCCCGCTCGACGGCCGCAGCATTCAACCGTATCTCACCTACAAGCTTGCGCAGCTGATCAACGCGGATCTAACGCTGGTCAGCAGCGAAAACCACTTCGAAATCGCCGCGAAATAGAGCGCGGTTCGAGCGGGTGTGGTGGTCAATTTGGTCCACCGCTCTTCGCGCAGCTGATGAACCTTCGACACTGCCTACTCGATAAATTACCCCTAGAGCGGGATGAATTTAGCTGTGGTTGATCAGGCATAGCCTGCATTCCTGAAGTAGTTGGCGCATTCCTGGGCGTTGAAGGATGTCAGTAGCTGGCCGATGGCCGAGCAGACGGCATCGGCGGTTCGCGCGCTGGCCTT
>DATMPH010000053.1:0-144697 GCA_035567755.1 Rhizomicrobium sp. | reverse complement strand
GCGGCGGGCTCGATAAGGCAGGCCGGACACGCGGCTTTCAGCTCTGGATCGCCTTGCCGCCGGAACTGGAATCGGGCCCAACCATAAGCATCTATCAAAGCCCTGAGGATGTGCCGCACGACGGTCCGGCGCGCGTCCTCCTCGGCAGCTACGGGTCGGCATCGAGCGCCATCGTGTCCCCCTCGCCGATCAACTATCTCGCGGTACGCCTCAAACGCGGCGAGCGCTGGCGTTACGATCCGCCGGCCGGTCACACCGTTCTCTGGGTCGCCATCGCATCCGGCGTTTTGTCGGCCCCTGACGAACTTCAGTCAGGGGAACTCGTGGCGTTCGAGCCGTCGAGCGAGGCGGTCGAATTCGAAGCGTTGACAGATGCAGAATTCGTTCTCGGCTCGGCCGCTCCGCACCGGCACGACCTCGTGCTGGGGCGCTATTCGGTCCATACGTCGCCGGATGCGCTCCGGAATGCCGAGGCGCACATTTTGACGATCCGAAGGCGCCTCACCCAGGAAGGCCGTCTGTAGTCCTTGCTCGGGAAAAAAATTTCGCCATGGCAATCAATCTTGAATTGTTGAGCGTTTCCGCAGAGGAAGGGGCAAACGACCAGGAGACGCAGTATGAAAATCAATCGGCATGGCTCGGCCGTCTGGGAAGGCGGCATCAAGGACGGCAAAGGCGCGATTTCGACCGAAAGCGGGGCGCTCAAATCCTACCCATATGGATTTGCCAGCCGTTTCGAGGGCCAGCCGGGCACCAACCCCGAGGAATTGATTGCAGCGGCGCACGCGGGCTGCTTCACGATGGCGCTTTCGCTGATCCTGGGTGAGGCCAAACTCGTCGCCGAGCACATGGAGACTTCCGCCAAGGTGACTTTGGAACAGGTCACCGGCGGCTACGCGATTACGGCCGTTCATCTGGCGCTCACCGCCAAAGTTCCAGGCACGGATCAGGCGACCTTCGAGAAGCTGGCCGGCAATGCCAAGGCGGGTTGCCCCGTTTCCAAATTGTTGAAAGCGGACATCACACTGGACGCGAAGCTCGTGACCTGAAGCCGGACACCATTCGAGGGAAATTCGCATGCCCGTACCTCCTCTTCCCGAAGGATTGATTGTCCATTCCGGCAGCCACGGACCCGCGGAGACAGCGGACCGGTTGGTCGCCGCTTTGACGAAGCAGGGGATGACGGTTCTCGCGCGGATTGATCACGCTGCGGCGGCGGCGAAAGTGGGAATGAGCTTGCGGCCCACGGAGGTCCTGATTTTCGGCAATCCGCGCGCCGGCACCCCGCTGATGCAGGCGGCGCAGACGATGGGCATCGATCTTCCCCTGAAGGCGCTGGTATTCGAAGACGGTGAGGGCAAGACCTGGATCGCCTACAACGATCCGAATTGGCTCGCAGCGCGCCACCACATCGGTGGAGCAGAACGAACTCTTGAAAACATGAGTGCGGCGCTTGCGGCCGTTTTGCAGGAGGTGGCGTGACAAGTATCCATTTCCTCGCCGATGGGGCGGCGTAGTTTTCACGGGCAGGTGGTCACGCTCGCGGATGCATGCGAGGCGGACTATCTTGTCGTCGTGGAATGCCAGAATTGCGGCGCGCGCAGGCAGATGCATCCATTCAGACTGATATCTCTCCACAGGAAGCTCATGCATACTCCACTGGGCACGTCTTTGTCGGGCCTCTTCTGTAAGACGTGCGGCCGCGACACGAACGTGACCATTTCCTGCACCCATACTCATCCGGGTAGCATGTGATGTGCGGCAAATTCACGGCGATGGCGTCGTGGCGCAAGGTATGGGACTTCTCCCAACCTTTGACGGCCGGGAGCAGCGATGCTCCGCTGGAGGAAATCGTTACCTACCGGCCGATGACCGTTTTGCCGGTCATTGTCTTCGATCGCGATGGAGGACGGCGGCGCGTTGTGCCAATGCGCTGGGGATTTCCGCACCGCCACAATGCGATGCGGCCAGATCCGATCCATGCGCGCTCCGAAACGATCGATGAAAAAGGCGCGTTCCGTGGTGCGTTCCTCGATGGCCAACGCGGCATCGTAATCATGCGCACCTTCAACGAAGGCGAAGACGTCGGTTCGCAGACGGTGCAATGGACCATCGATCCAGGCGATGGAATCCCGCGTGGCTTCGCTTTTCTCTGGCGGCGGTTCGAATTGCCGAATGCGCCGGCGCCGCTGTTCGCCTGCGTGATGGTGACGGTGCCTGCGAGCCGGCTCATCAGCCCGATCACCGACCGAATGCCCGCCATTCTGGAGGACGCCGACTGGTCCGCGTGGCTGGGCGAGACTCCCGCGCAGCCCGATGCGATCAAGGCGGTTCTGAAGACGATGGAAGGCGTGAACTGGAAAATGGAAAGGGAGTCGAAAAAGAACTCGAGGGGCGCGTCACCGGCGAAGCCGCCGGAAACGAATCGGAGTCCGGGCCTGATATAGCCGACGTTTCGGAATTTGCTTCTTCGGGAAAAATGCGATGGTCACGGCCCCGGACAGGCGCGGCCGTGACCACCTCGAAGTATCAGCGCTGTTTGTTAATCGAGCCGGTCCGCTTTCGTCGTACCGGTGACCTCCATATTCAGAACCCCGTTGGTGTCGTAGAATTTGGCATCGAAGCTGCCTTTGTAGCTGTTGCCATCAACTGACAACTTGTTGGACTGGGTCATGTTGAGGGTTCCGGTCCAGTTTTCGTTCTCGTCGTAAAGCCAGTCGACATGGGTCAGGAGCTTGGTCTTGGTCCCGTCCTGCGACCACAAGCCGAGGCACACCGCTCCGGTCGATGGAGGGAGATGACCGAGTTCTTCCTCCGTCCCGTCCGTGTGCCAGGTATCGAAGCCGTCGAAGAACAGCGTGCCGTCGCTTTGGGTGTGCACGACGTGCCAGAGGCCGGCGATCGATGTCGCGGGCGGCGCGTTCGGATTGTTTCGCGCCAGCATCGATTCCGGCAAGTTGCCGGGCGCGACATGCCTGCCGAAATCCTTGTTCAGCAGCGGGTTGCAGGCCTGGGCCGAAATCGTTCCGGCGGCAAGCGCCATCAGCGCGACGGCAGCGGTGGTGAAGCGGATCATCAAAATTCTCCCTCGTTTGACCGGCGCCGACCATCGGCACCGTTGCGCGAGCGATTCTGGCTGCGTGTCGATGGCAGAGCGGACTTACGGGCGGCGATGGCATGGCCTAGGATGGCCGTTCCGGCAGGGGACCGGTTTGGGGATCCGGCGATGCATTCGGCGTCGTTTCCGTTCGTGCTCATGTTGCGCGGGCCAATCAGGCTCGTGGCGCGATTGGGCGCCGGCCTGCGGATTGCCGAAAGGACGCAGGATTGACCGATGTCCGATCTTTCACCGACCTGCCGGACCGGACGATGAATTTTCGTCCAAATGCGATGAAGCCCGCGGGGCCGAATGCTCTGGCCCGGGAGGCGGACTTCGAGATCGGCAGTTTGCGCGTGTCGCCGTCACGCCTCGAAATTCGCGTCGGCGATGCGCGCGAAACGATTCAACCGCGCGTGATGCAAGTGCTGGTGGCGGTGGCCGGTGCCAAAGGCGCGGTCGTTTCCCGCGACGAACTGATCGAACGTTGCTGGGGCGGCCGGATCGTGGGCGAGGACGCCATCAGCCGCTGCGTTGCCAAAGTTCGCGATCTGGCCAGTCTTGCAGGCGCGCCCGCGTTCGAGATCGAGACCATTCCTCGCGTGGGTTATCGGCTGAATCCGGCGGCGCCAGCAGTCTCATCCGCGTCCTGCCTGCATCCGGCAGCCGGCAATACTGTCCTAGCCGTCCTCGCCTTCGACAACCTCTCCAACGATGCGGACATGGAATTCTTCTCGGAGGGCATGTCCGAGGAGATTCTGCAGACAGTGGCCCGCGCCGCCCAACTCAAAGTGATCGGACGCGGTTCGAGTTTCCAGTTTCGGGGAGCCGACAAGGCTGCCGCGCACATCGCATCCGTGTTGAAGGCGACCCATGTTCTCGATGGCTCGGTACGCCGCAGCGGAAACCGCGTGCGCATTTCCGCCAGCCTGATCGAATGCGCCGGCGAGACAACGCTCTGGTCCCGCCGTTTCGACCGCGATCTGTCGGACGTCTTCGCGTTGCAGGATGAAATCGCAACCGCCGTCGCGGCGGCGCTGAAGGTTGCGCTGCTTCCTTCGCCGCAGCGCGAGGCCGTCGATCCGGCGGCCTACGACCTCTACCTCAAAGCGTTGGAAATACGGAACCAGGGCTTGCAGGGTGGCAGACGACTTGCGGTGATCGATTTGCTGAAGAAAGCGACCGAGTTGGCGCCCTTGTTTGCACGCGCCTGGGTGTTTCTCGCGACAATGCAGGCATCGCACCTTCGCTTTGACGAGCCCGAACAACCTCCTGCCGTAACGCGCGCGCATGTTGTCCGCGCGGCCGAGATGGCGCTCAGCCTGGACCCAATGCTCGGAGGCGCCTGGCAGGCGCTGGCGTATCTGCAACCATTCGCGTGCTTCAGGGAACGGGAAGCGCTTCAGCAGAAAGCCCTGTCGGTGGCGCCGAACGATCCGACGGTTCTGACCAATGCGAGTTTCTTTTTCGCCGAAACCGGCCGGGTTCGCGAGGCGTTGAGACTTTCTCGCGAGGCGTATCGCCTCGATCCGATGTATCCGTGGGTCGCGAACTGGTGTGCGAACCTGCTGGACTACGCCGGCCTCATCGAAGAAGGCCGCGCGCTCTGGAAACGCCTTTGCGCGCGATGGCCAGACAATGAACTGATTTCCTGGAACGTCATTGCCCATGCCGCTGCGCGACTCGATTGGACGTGGTTTGACGAGTTGGTCGCTGCCGGCGAGAAATACAAATTCGACTCGCCGACATTGCGTCGGTCCATCGGCTACGGCAAGGCGTTGCGCGCTCCCGGCGCCGGTATGCAGGCGCGCGCCTTGAAGCGGGTCATGGACACATTGAGCCGTACCGGCACTATCCCGACGTCGAGTTTTTCATTTCTATACCGCCTGGGTCTCGCAGACGAAGCGTTCAAACTGATCGATCAGGCCTCGTTTGCCTACATGTTCGATCCGGAACTGCGATCGCCCAACGGCATGATCGACGACGGCTTGATCTTTTCTGTCCTCCACAACTCTGGGGACATGATGAAGGACATCCGCTTCGTCCGCCTCTGCGCCAGGCTTGGCCTTTGCGACTATTGGGTCAACACGGGCAACTGGCCCGACTGCGCGGAAGCCGTCGCGCCTTACTATGATTTCAAGGCTGAAGCCCGCGGGCTCGTTACGGCGCAGGGCAATGGCTCGACGGTGCTACCGAAGGTGCCAGGCGAGGTTGACCGGATTTGACGGTCGCTTTGGCGGCCACTGCAGCAAGGCGTAAGCAATGTCCCAACGGCATTTTCGTTTGACCAGCCTTGCTCATGGCGGCGGCTGCGGCTGCAAGCTCGCCCCATCTGTGTTGCAGCAGCTTCTTGCCGACCAGCCAGCGATAGCGCCGTTCGCGCAGCTTCTGGTTGGCACCGAGACGGGCGATGATGCTGCCGTGTGGCAGGTCAACGAAGACCTCTGCGTCATCGCCACCACGGATTTCTTCATGCCGATCGTGGACGATCCGCGCGATTTCGGATGCATCGCTGCCGCCAACGCGCTTTCGGACATCTATGCCATGGGCGGCAAACCGATTCTGGCCCTCGCCATTCTCGGGATGCCGCTCGACAAATTGCCCGTGGAGACCGTTCGCGAGATACTTCAGGGTGGCGCATCGATTTGTGCGGAAGCCGGCATTCCAGTGGCGGGCGGGCATTCCATCGATGCGCCCGAGCCAATTTACGGACTTGCTGTTGTGGGTCTCTGCCGCCCCGAAGAGATAAGGCGCAATTCCGGTGCGCGTCCCGGCGATGTGCTGATCCTCACCAAGGGAATTGGAATCGGCATCTATTCGGCCGCATTCAAAAAGGGCACCCTTTCGGGCGCTGCTTATGCGGAGATGATTGCATCCACGACGCTGTTGAACCGGGTCGGAAACGCGCTCGCGCAGGACGGCGCCGTACACGCCGTCACCGACATCACAGGCTTCGGTCTGCTCGGCCATGCGCTGGAGATGGCGCGCGGCTCCCATGTGACGTTGAATATCGATTATGAGCGCATACCGTTCCTGAGCGAGGCGATTTCGCTCGCCGAGGCCGGATATGCCACGGGTGCGTCCGGACGCAACTGGGCGAGCTACAGCGACGGAATCGCCTTGCCGCGCAATATGCCCACCTGGCGCCGGACTCTATTGACCGACCCGCAAACCTCGGGAGGCTTGCTCGTCGCGTGCGCGTCGGGTCGCGCCGAAGCCATCTGCACATCGATCGAAGCCGCGGGTTATCCCCTCGCGCGCATCATCGGATCGGCTTCCGCCGGCGAGCCCGTCATTCGCGTCACTTGAGAAGCCCGGATTGTGGCGGAAGAGAGCGGGAGTCGAACCCACCCGGGACAGTCTCGCTGCCCCACCCGGATTTGAAGTCCGGACGCCCCACCGGAGACGCTTCTCTTCCTATGCGATTCTGCGAAACGACCGCATCGGACACGGGATCGAATGCTCCAAACATGTCCAGACGGTGCCTGTTCATCCTGCGCAGATCGCCGCGCCTGAGCGTGACGCCGTGCCGATCGAAGAAATCGAGAATCTGGATCGCTACCTTGCGACCGTTCTCGACGCGATCGCGAAATTGCGCAGCCGTGAATTCGCCGTCGGCTCGGGCCGCAGCCACGCCGGCAGCGATCGCCAACATCTGGCGGACGGCGTCGCGCAGGAAAAAGTGATCATGCGCCACCTCGTCCACGCTGCCCAATCGCGCAACGAGCTTGAGCAGCCGTCGGATATCGCCTTCGGGCCTGTGCAATTGCCCTGCGATATCTCGAACTCGCGGCGGACGAAAGCGCATCGATTCGCCAAGCAATGGACAAATCTCGGCCCAGAGCATCTCGTCCGCCCCGGTCATCCGCACCGTGTGAGAGGCCAGGCGTACGAAGGCGCCGTCGAGCGCGATCTGCTTGTCGCGCGCCAGGCTCTGCAGTGCCGTCGCAAAGGACGCTGCGGGCAGTCGCGGCTGCAACGACAGTCGCAACCGCTCGCGCCCGAGACCCTGGAGATCCGGGTTCTCCGCGTGAAACGATGAAAGCGTTTCGAGCACTGACGCAGAGAAGATGCGCCATCGTGCCGGCAGCATCGCAATGGCGGAAGTGCCCGACTCCAGAATTATCAGACCCAACGCATCGACGAGCGCCGCCACCTGTGGGCGGGACATCGCACGATCGCGACAATACGCGTTCCAATCCCAATAGTACGGCGGCGCGTGCAACAGCGCGCAAAGCGACTCCGTGATATCGGGCAGCGCCGCGGCCTCGAGCTGCAAACGCCGCTCGGGCGTGCGCCGCTTGCGCGCCGGCGCGCGCAAATCGAGAAATCGACCACCGCCGAGCGTGCGCTGTGCCGAGACATCGCGGACGACATAGCGGTCGTGGAGCGCGGCCGCGATGGGCCGATCGAGGACGAGCTGCACCATCGCCGTGGCGCCCGGTGTAATCGCCTCTTCCCTAAGAAGTACGATTCGCGCCCCCACTTCGGCCGCCGCATGATGAAGGCGAACCGGAAACCATTGGCCAAGCGGCCTCTTTTCGCCGGCAAGCAGGCAAAGGGTGGCATCTATCCGATCCGTCGGCGCGTGGATCTCGGGCTCGAGCGCGACATCGCCGCGGCCGATCGTCTCTTTGGTGATCCCATCGCCTGCGAGATTGAGGGCGCAGCGTTCGCCCGCATGACCCTCATTCGCCGGGTGATTGTGGACATGCAGGCTTCGTACCCGCGCTCGCAGACCAGAAGGGCTGACGACGACAGGATCACCGACCCGGACCGAGCCGGTAAGCACCGTCCCTGTGACGACAACTCCCGCCCCTGCAAGGGTGAAGGAGCGGTCGATAGCCAACCGGAAGCGCCCGGAAGCCGCGCGACCGATCAAAAGATCAGCGGCGGCGAAAAGCCGTTCCCGCAGCGCATCAATCCCCTGACCTGTGAGCGCGGAAACGGGGACGATCTCGGCAGATTCCAGGCATGTGCCGGTGAGAATTTCGCGGATGTCATCGGTGACGACGGCGAGACGGTCCGGTGTGGCGACGTCGGCCTTGGTCAACGCAACGACACTGCCCCGTATGCCGAGCAGATCCATGATGGCGACATGTTCGCGCGTCTGCGGCATGCAACCGTCGTCGGCGGCCACTGCAAGCAGCGCGAAGTCAATGCCGCTCGCGCCTGCGAGCATGGTGTGCACGAAGCGCTCGTGACCCGGGACGTCAACGAAGCCGATCGAGTTTCCACGGGGAGTGGGCAGATAAGCGAAACCCAGATCGATGGTAATGCCGCGCGCCTTCTCTTCCTTCAGCCGGTCGGTATCGACGCCAGTCAGAGCCTTGATCAGAGCGGTCTTGCCGTGATCGATATGTCCCGCGGTGCCGACGATCATCGGAGCTCACCTTCGTGCGCAGCGTTCAGCTCCGCGAGCACCGAGAGGAATCCCTTCTCGTCTTCGAGACAGCGCAAGTCGAGCTTGAGCGCATCGTCTTCGATCCGGCCGATCACAGGTATCGGCAAATCCCGCAGCTGCGCGGCGAGCCGATCCAGCGTGGCGACGCGGGACAAAGAGCGGACCGCGAATCCGGCGCTCGGAATGTTTGACAGCGGCAGCGCGCCAGAACCGATTTGGCTTTCGCAGGCGCAGATATCCACGGAGAAGTCCCTGCCAAAGGCCGCCGTCACCGATGGCAGCAGACGGCGAACCTGGGCCAGAATCTCGTCCTGCGTTCTCGCCAGAATACGCAATGTCGGGAGGTGTTCGGCGAGACGGTCGGGGTTGCGATAGAGCTTGAGTGTCGCCTCGATCGCGGCGAGGCGTATCTTGTCGACCCGCAAAGCGCGCTTGATCGGATTGCGGTTGATGCGCGCGATCAGCTCGCGTCTGCCGACAATAAAGCCGGCTTGCGGACCGCCCAGCAGCTTGTCGCCGGAAAAAGTGACCAGATCGACGCCGGCGGCGAGGGCTTCGCGCACGGTCGGCTCCTTTTCGAGACCATAGCGCGAGAGATCGACGAGCGTGCCCGAACCGAGATCATGGACCAGCGGCACATTTCCCGCCCGCGCGATCTCTGTCAGTTCCGCGGCATCGACCTCTGCCGTGAAGCCCTGAATGCGATAGTTGGAGGTATGTACCTTGAGAATGAGGCCGGTGTCGGGACCGAGCGCGTTCCTGTAGTCGCCTGGATGCGTGCGGTTCGTCGTGCCCACTTCGACGAGCTTCGCACCGGCGCGCAGCAGGATGTCCGGCATGCGGAACGCGCCGCCAATCTCGATCAGTTCGCCGCGCGACACCACCGCCTCGCGTCCATTGGCGAGACTGTTGAGCACAAGAAGGACCGCCGCTGCGTTGTTATTTACGACCGTCGCGTCTTCGGCGCCGGTGAGCGCGCAAACAAGCTCTCTCACATGATCGTCGCGCTCGCCACGCTTGCCCGTCGCCAGGTCGAATTCGAGGGCGACGGCCTGGCGCATGGCTATCGCCGCCGCCTCCGCCGCCGCGTCGGCAAGAACGGCGCGGCCAAGATTCGTATGGAGCACTGTGCCCGTCAAATTAAAGACGGGCCGCAAGCTGGAACGATCTGCTGCCTCGAGCCGTGCGCAGACGCGGGCGACGATTTCTTCCGCGATTGGGGAGCTCGTCGCGCCTGCGCGAAGGGCTGTCCGCGCTTTGTCCAGTTCCGCGCGGACCGCAGCTGTGAGAGCCGCACGGCCAAACCGCATCCGCAACGTGCATGCGGCTTCCGTCGTAAGGACGATCTCGACGGAAGGCAGATCGCGCAGGCTGCGCGGCGCTGGCTTATCCATGGCCCTCAATATCCGGCCAGATAGGGATTTGTGCCGCCGCGGCTATAGGCGCTCTCGCGCAGCAGCTGGTCGAGACCAAGGCTTGCCACATCGTCGGCCACCGGCTCGAGCTGGACGTCTTTGTGCTGGTAAAAGACCTTCACATAGAAGCCGCACTCGTCGCAGGTCTCGGCTTTCACATTCCCGCCTTCGCCTTCGATTTCCTGATAGCCGATCCCTTTCGTCGAGCCACACACAAGGCATTTGACGCGAACCTCATTCCATAGCGTCGCGCAGAGCATGCAGGAGGCATAGCGCGCGCCCTCGGCGCCGTACCAGCCGACGATCAACGACGCGACAGGCTTGCCACCGCATACGGGGCAAACTCCGACACCGACCGGAACGAGGGCGCCGCCATTCATCCGCGACGCAAGCCTTGCAAAGTGAACCTGCACCGCCGCCGCCGCAAAGATGTGCTCGGCGAGCGCGTCCGCCGGAATTGAATCGGCGAGCACGGCTGCGATCAATCGATCGAGCGACGGATCGTCGAGATCTCGCACGCGCGCCAGGGCGGTTTCCGCGGCGCTTGGTTTCTCTGTCGTCTCAAGCTCCTTGAAGAGGCGACGGCAGGTCTCGCGCATGATCGCATCGGGCTTGAACGCGCTGCGATCAACGGGCGGCATGTCGAACTGTCGCGCCCGCGCCACGATCTCGGGGGCTGGGAGCGCGGGCGCCGCCAAAAAAGCGAGGATCGCGCTCTGCGCGTCGCAGATCGCCGAAAGGAATTCGAGATAGGGGGCCATATTGGCGTTCGCGGCCAGCGCTTTCAGGCGCGCCGCGCGGCGGGGAAAGAGAATCGCGGGATCGGGAAGCCGGACGAACGGCGCTTTTGATACCCCCCCGATCATGGAGGGATCGGGTTCAATCGAACGCGGGTCAGACATCGTGCCTCCCGAGCCCACCGGGCCACGGTTTGGTCCTACTTCTCCCGCGACCGCGCTTTCCCACCCGTCGGTTCAGCAACCAGCTGCCGAAACCATTTGCGATGATGCCGCCAGGCCCAGCCGACGGTCACGGAACCCTTGATCATAGCGTCAAAGCTGCCGCGAACCCAAATCCCCGCATAGACGTGCAGGATCAACACACAAATGGCGAGGATCGCCAGGATCGAATGCGCCAGCAGGGCAATTCGCTGGGTTTCGATCGTCGTGAGATTTGAGAAATATTCGTCCCAGATGATAATTCCCGAGGAGAGCAGCGCCAGAATCAGGAGCGCCATCGCCCAGAAGACGAATTTCTGGCCCGCATTGTATTTGGCCACTTCTGGCATTCTCTCCTCATGGCCGCCGACGAGATCCCCAATATGCGCAATCCAGCTCATGTCTGACCGGTTCCAGATATTTGCTCGCCAAAACTGCACGAACAGCACGAGGAAGCTGACGAACAGGACGATCCCAAACCAGGGGTGAAGTATCCGCGTGTTTTGTCCGCCGCCGAAAATATCCGACAGGAAAAACAGCGACGGATGGAACATGGCCAGCCCGGACAACACGAGGAGCACCATCGCAATTGCCGTTGTCCAGTGGTTGACGCGCGCGCCGAGACGATAGCGTTCGACCATCGGGGGATTTCCCGGGCGGACGGCATCGCCGGCTTCGACCAAAGTCGGGTCGCTCATGCGTGGCCTCCCGGCTTGTTGCCATCCAGCAGCTGCTGCGCATTCTCCCGGTCTTCCGCGCTCACCCGGTTCGCGCGCGCGAACAGCCCGTGAAGAACGGCGCCGGCGGCTGCGAGGCCCATCACGGCGAGGCCGGCGGATTTGGTCACGCCCTTCCAGGCCACGACGATGGCCGGGATCCTCGGATTGTCTGGCAGGTCGCTGTAGATGTGCGGCTTGTCCGCGTGATGCAGTACATACATGACATGGGTGCCGCCGACACCTTCCGGATCGTAAAGGCCTGCATTCTCGAAGCCGCGCGACTTCAGATCGGCGATCCGCCCCTCGGCATGCTTCTTCATGTCATCCTTGGTGCCGAACACGATGGCTTGTGTCGGACACGCTTTGGCGCAGGCCGGCCCTTGCCCGACTGCGACGCGATCCGAGCATAGCGTGCATTTGTAGGCGTGATGATCGACGCGCGAGATGCGCGGGATGTTGAACGGGCAACCCTTGATGCAATAGCCGCAGCCGATGCAGTTCTCGTGGATGAAATCGACGATGCCATTCGAATATTGCACGATCGCGCCCGGCGCCGGACATGCCTTGAGACAACCCGGATCGGCGCAATGCATGCAGCCATCCTTGCGGATCAGCCATTCGAGATTCTCGGTTTCCGGATTCACCCATTCCGCAAATCGCATCAGGGTGAACATCTCCGGGGTCAGATCGTGGGGATTCATATACGTCCCCACATTCTCTTCTATGGCCGGCGTGGTGTCGTTCCATTCGATGCAGGCGGATTGGCACGCCTTGCAGCCGATGCATTTCGACACGTCGATCAGCTTGGCAACGGGCGTGAGCTGGCGCGTGGGCGGCGGAAGCTCCGCGGTCGCCGAGCGGCGGACGAGGTCGCCCAGCCCCAGATTCTCGACAAAGCCCTCGGTCGGAGGATTCTTGGCCGCCGCGTCGGGGTTATGCAGGTAGGGATTATCCAACATGTCAGACTCCCACCGGTGGCGAGGTCGGCTCGATATTCACCAGGAACGCCTTGTATTCCGGCGTCTGGATATTGGCGTCGCCGACGAAAGGCGTGAGCGAGTTCGGACCGAAGCCTTTCCTCGCCGCGCCGGTAAAACCCCAATGCAGCGGAATTCCCACGATGTGCACGGTCTTGCCGTCGCAGATCAAAGGCTTGATCCGCTTTGTTACGACCGCCTTCGCTTTGACCGAACCGCGTTTCGACCAGACGCGCACCCAACCGCCCAGTTCGATGCCTTTCTCCCTGGCGAGCTCTTCCGAGATCTCCACGAAGAATTCCGGCTGCAGGGCCGCATTCACGCGGTTATGCTTGGTCCAGTAGTGGAAATGCTCGGTCAGACGATACGACGTGGCAGCGTAAGGAAATTCCTCCGACGTCGCGAACTGCTTCAGATCACCGGCGAACACGCGCGCGGCCGGATTGCCCCGGATCTTCGGGTTGACCGGATTGGCGATGGGAGATTCGAACGGCTCATAGTGAACGGGAAACGGACCTTCCTTCATAAGCCCGCGCGCGAAGAGACGCGCAGAGCCCTCCGCATTCATGATGAAAGGACCGACATCCTCGGGCTTCGCTGTCGGCGCAATGTCGGGCACATCGCCGCCCACCCATTTTGCGCCGTTCCATTCGAGAATCTTGCGGCTCGGATCCCAGGGCTTGCCTTGCAGATCGCAGGAGGCGCGATTGTAGATGATGCGCCGGTTGATCGGCCAGGACCACGTCCAGCCCGCATAGGTGCCGAGCCCGTCCTTGTCGGCGTTGTCGCGGCGAGCCATGTTGTTGCCCGCCTCGTTGAAAGCCCCGGAATAGATCCAGCAACCGCAAGCCGTCGAGCCGTCGTCGCGAAGTTGCGAGAAATTCAGAAGCTGCTTGCCCGCCTCGACGATGACTTTCTTTGTATCGGTCGGATCGTTGAGCGTCGTTAGCGCCCGTCCGCTGTACTCACGGGCCAACTCCGCGGGCTTGGGCTCGTTCTCGTCCTCATAATCCCAGGTGAGGTTGAGTATCGGATCGGGGAAAGCGCCGCCCTCCTTGCGATAGAGAGCACGCAGCCGCAAGAAAATCTGCCCCATGATCCAATTGTCGTGCCTGGCTTCGCCCGGCGGCGTTCCGGCCGGCCAATGCCATTGCAGCCAGCGCCCGGAATTCGTCAGCGAACCTTCTTCTTCGGCAAAGCAGGTCGTGGGCAGCTGGATCACCTCGGTCTTGATCGAAGCCGTGTCGACATCATTGTAATCGCCGTGATTTTCCCAGAACCGCGCCGTTTCCGTATCCAGCGGGTCCATGGTCACCAGCCATTTGAGATTGGACAGCGACTGCGTGATCTTGGCGCGATTGGGGAACGCAAGCAGCGGGTTGAAGCCCTGGCAGAAATAGCCGGTGATCTTGCCTTGATGCATCAGCTCATAGGTCTGCAGAACGTCGTAGCTCGGCCTGTCGAGCTTGGGGATATAATCGTAGGCCCAATCGTTCCCCGCAGTGGCGGCCGCGCCGAATATCGCCTTTTGCATGCTCACGAAGAACTTCGTGTAATTCTGCCAGTAGCTCGTTTGGTTGGGCCGGAGCGGCTTGTACTGGCGCGTGGACAGATAGGTCTTGAGGTCGGGCTCCTTTTCCTGCGGCATGTTGAGATAGCCAGGCATATATTCCGACAACAATCCGAGATCGGTCAGGCCTTGAATGTTCGAGTGACCGCGCAACGCATTCATGCCGCCACCGCGCACGCCGATATTGCCCAGGATCAACTGCAGCATCGCCATGGTGCGAATGTTCTGCGAGCCATGGCTATGCTGCGTCCAACCGAGCGCGTACATCGAGGTCATTGCCTTCGCCGGCGACGACGTCTCGGCTATCATTTTCGCGGCCGTCAGGAATTTCTCCTTCGGCGTACCGCAGATCCGCTCCACGAATTCCGGTGTGTAGAGCGAGACGTGCTGCTTCAGCAGATTCCAGACGCAGCGCGGATGCTGCAGCGTCATGTCGACGACTGCGAAGCCGTCTGGCCCTATCTCGTAGTCCCAGCTCGAACGATCATATTGGCGTTTTTTCTCGTCGTAGCCGGTGAACAGGCCGTCGTGATAGTCGAACCCGTCCTTCACGATCAGCGCCGCGTTGGTAAAGTTCTTGGCGTATTCCCACTGCACCTTGTCGTTTTCGATGCAGTAGTGGATGACGCCGAGGAGGAACGCGATGTCCGTGCCCTGGCGGATCGGCATATAGAGATCGGACACCGAGGCCGTACGCGTGTAGCGCGGATCGACCACGATCAGCCTGGCGCCGCGATTGGCTTTGGCTTCCGTGACCCATTTAAAGCCGCAGGGATGCGCCTCGGCGGAATTGCCGCCCATGACGATCGCGAGATCCGTGTTGCGGATATCCGTCCAGGAATTTGTCATCGCGCCGCGACCGAACGTAGGGCCCAAACTGGACACCGTAGGTCCGTGTCAGACGCGCGCCTGATTGTCGAACGCCAGAATTCCCGCGCCGCGCACGACTTTATAGGTGAGGTACGCGGTTTCGTTCGTGGTGGCCGATGCGCCGAGGAAGCCCACCGTCGTCCAGCGATTGACGGCTACGCCATCCTTGTTCCTGGCGACGAAGTTCCTGTCGCGGTCGGTTTTCATCAGGCGAGCGACGCGGTCCAGCGCATCGTTCCAGGACACGCGCTCGAACTTGTCGGACCCGGGCTTGCGCATCATCGGGTAGCGCAGGCGTGTCTGCGAATGGACGAAGTCTTTCAGCGCCGCGCCCTTTGGACAGAGCGTGCCGCGATTGGTGGGATGATCGGCATCGCCTTCGATATGCGTGATATCGGCCTGTTCGCCCTTCCGCAGATCGCCCCTGGAGTAGATGATGACGCCGCAGGCGACCGAGCAATACGGACAGGTGTTGCGGGTCTCCGTCGTTCTTGCGAGCTTGTAGGCCCGGACATGGGCTGCCTCCGCCGCCTCTGCAGCGCTGAAGCCCAGAGCTCCAAGCGCCGTCCCGGCGGCACCAACGCCCGCAGCCATCAAGAGGCCGCGTCGTGATACTTCGATATTCATTCCCTCCTCCTTCATAGCTGAAACGCAGTGTTCCGCTACGATGACGGGCAGGCAGGCGGTCTCCTTGCGAGCCCGGTGATCAATCTGGCACAATTCCGGTCCAGTCGCCAACGGGGGCGCTTCGGTATCGGTCCTGTGGACATCGAACTGGCGGATCGCCTCTGCGCCAAGCTCGGGCCTTTCTTGGTCGTCGCGGCGATATCGGCTCGCCGGTAGCGATCTTGTGAACCGACGCGCGCGTCCCATCTCTACGCTTTGCTGAATAGATCAGTCAGCTTTTTCGCGGATTTGAGCTGTGCAAAGGTTGTGTATCGCGTACCTTGCATAAATCCCGAAGGCGCATCGCCAAACGGAATTGGCCCAATGGGTTTCGCCTTTTCTGAAAAGATCAGCTTGTACTTGCCCTCTTCACCAAATGGTTCGATCCGAGATACGGGCGCGTAGTGAGTAATCGCCTTAACAGGCTGCGTTTGATACGCGGCGATGTACTTAATTCGGTCTAGCATCCCACCAGAGATGCGCACGGCATACCAGCAGTCCTCCCCCAGGAAGACCTTTTCAAATCCTTCCTTCTGGGCCGGAACAACGATGGTGTCTGGCGTCTTCGCTTGCGCAGGAATGCTGGTTTCCACGCCGGATGTTTGTGGAGTCGCGACCGCCTTTGGAAACTCAAACGCACGCAATCCAACGAGCGGGAGGATTTGAAGTATTTCTTTGAGAAATCCGTTCGTGTCGGCTTTTTCCGCTTCCGTAAGAGCCGGTTCTTGCGGCGCGTTGCCATTGTCGAGCACAGAGCGCTTGGCTGCGGTCGCTTGCTTGACAAGCGCATATTCAAGCCAAGTGACGTGCGCCCGGTTCAAGCCTCCGCCAGTGGAAACGAAAACGATGGCCGAATCCCAAAAATCCTTCTCTTTGTAGTGACTTTCAATCCGCCCCTTCACGCCGTCAGCTTGGCCGATGTAGAGCGTCGGCAAACCATTGTCGTCTGTCCGGCCAACAAGGATGTAGACGCCGGTTCGCGTCATCTCCGGGCGTTGCCGCACGTCCGGCCATTTCAAACGCGGGAACGCCAATCCTAGTCCCGTCCAATTCATGCGGTCGATAAGGCGGACACCTTCGGGATCGCCATCAGGTACAAAAATTCGGATAGTGAAAGGATCGACCATTGGTCGTGTCACTCCTATTCGCTCATCGTGCCAACCGATGCGCGGACGGCCTCTGCCCAATCAGCTATAATATCTCCAAACGCCTGGACATTTGCGTACGTCGGGTTCCCGAGAGCTTCCGCCGCCAAACGCAAACTAGGGGCTGACGCCATGGGGGCGAAAGAGCTGAGCACGGTTATCGTGCGTTCGCGGCGACGCCATTCGTTATTCTCGCCCTTGTTTTTTGACGCTAGGCCCGCGCGCCGTGCGGCAGGGCCCCACGCGTCAACGGGCCATTCGTCACGGTGTTTGTAAAAATTGGCGAGCTGCCAAAGAACTTCCACTTGTGAAAACTCTGTGCCGCTCTGCTTCTTTCCCAGGGCGCGCAACTCTCCCTCCATGTTTTGCCGATCACTGATCGCGCGAAAGCGAAGGGCAGCGGTTGCAATTGCCAATATCTTCACTTCGCACGCTACGTAGGCAACGCCTAGTAGGCCCTCAATGAGCGCCAATTCGTCGTCTGGAGGGTAGTCATCGTCTGAGCCAGCATCGACCCGGTCAATCGCCCTCTGAATACCCGCCCCAATGGGATCAAGGATCGAGCTGAGAACGTCGCCGTCAATCTCGTAATCAAGAAGCCGCAATAAAATTGAGTGCTTCGACCGAGGCCGATAGCGGAATGCCGATGTCGTCATTGTGGAAATCTTGGTCCATACGAGCGTCGTTTTCGGACACGCAGAGTATTCCGTCGGATCTAGTGCTGCCTACTTCCGAAGCTTGGCCCATCTCTTGGATGCGTCGCGCGAGCCCCGTCGCGAAATGGCTCCGGCTGTTACCCCTGTGTTATCCCAGAGCCCAATACAGCAAGGGCCGCCTTCGCTGCCCCTCTGTAACTTACTGAATTCTCTGAGAATTTTGGAGCGGGCGACGCGATTCGAACGCGCGACCCTAACCTTGGCAAGGTTATGCTCTACCCCTGAGCTACGCCCGCGTCCAAAGTGGGGTGGTTATGGCAGGCGCGGCACGGGGATTCAAGACAGAGCTGATAAGCTCGTTTCAGTTCGTTCCTGTGGTCGATGGTCGAACGGCACTCCCCCTCCGGCCCTTCGGGCCACCTCCCCCAGAAATGGGGGAAGAAAGTTGAATCGCGAGCTCAAACCGGTCGTTCTACTCCGCCGGTTGCGCGTGGGGCGCGGGAGCGCGGCCGCCGAAGCGGCGGACGATGACGCGCGCCGGGGCGCGGAAGATTTCCGCCATGAACCAGCGGAAGCCGCGGCGCGTTTCGCGCACGCGATGGGGCAGGGCGAGCATCGCCGGCACGAGGCCGAGCGTGATGCCTTTCGAAAAAGCGAGCCCGAACACGATCGCCGTGGATAGCTGCATCCACATCATTGCGAAGGGATCGCCGATCGTCACCTCGCGGGTCGCGAAATTGATCTCGATCGCCACCATCATCGGCAACAGGCCGAAGATCGCGGTGATGGTGGTGAGGAACACCGGGCGCAAACGCTGTGCGCTCGAGCGGATGATCGCCTCGATCGGGTTCATGCCGGATTCGAGCAGCCTGTGATAGGTGTCGATGAGCACGATGTTGTGGTTCACCACAATCCCCGCGAGCGCGAGCAGTCCCGTGCCGGTCATGATGATCGAGAAGGACTGCCCCATCACCACCATGCCGAGCAGCGAGCCGATCATGGCAAGGATGACGGCAACCAGGATCAGGCTCGCGTGATAGAAACTGTTGAACATGGCCAGGAGCACGACGCCGATCAGGAACAGCGCCATGAAGGCGGCCTTGACGAGGAACGCACCCGATTCCCGCTGCTCCTCGTCTGAACCCTTGAAGGTGACGCGCACATCACGCGGAACGTTCTGCGTCGCGATCCAGTCTTTGATCTTCGTCGTTTCTCCGTTGACGTTGACGCCGGGCTTGACGTTGGCGCGCACGTGATAGACGCGGTGGGCGTTGATGCGTTCGATCGAATTCACCTGCGGCGCGGCTTTCACCCGCACGAAGGTGCTGATCGGGATCATGCCCTGCGCGGTCGCTACGCGCACATTGTCGAGCGCATGGATGCCGCGTTGCTCGCGCGGGTAGCGCACGCGGATATCGACGAGCCGCGTTGAATCGGCTGGCCGGTACCGGCCGACGAATATGCCATCGGTCACAAGCTCGACGGCCGCGCCGATGGCCTGGGTGCTGACCCCGAAGCGCTGGGCCACGTCGCGCTTGACGTCGAGGTCCCATTCGATGCCGGGCAGGGGACGTGTGTCTTCGACGTCGCGCAACGTCGTCATGCCGTCGAAGTGGTGGCGGATTTTCTCCGTCGTCTGCCCGAGCGGGCCGTAATTGTCGGAATTGACATCGATCATGATGTCCTTGCCGGTCGCAGGCCCGCTGTCCGGCTTGCGCACTTCCACCTTCAGCCCGGGTATGTCGGCGGTCTTCTTTCGGATCTCCTCCAGAATGACGTCGCCGCGGCGGCGCTGTCCGTAGGGCTTCAGCTCCACGGTGATGCGTCCGATATTATCCACCGGCGTATTGAGGCTGGACGGATTCCCGCCGGAATTGGCGTAGATGTAGTCGACGCCTGAGATGTTCTCGATGCGCCGTTCGACGCTCATCACCAGATCGCGCTTCTCGTTGGCGGCGAGGTTGCCGCGCGCGGAGATGAGAACCGTTGCTTCGGTCGGATCGGTCTGAACAAAGAACTCCGTGCCGTGATTGTGCGTGACGAACAGCGCGATCACGGTGAGGGTGGCGACGATTGTGCCCGCAATCATCTTGCCGGGATTGTGGGTGATCCAGTCGGAGAGATGCGCGTACCAGCCGGTAATGCCCGGGATCTCGCGCCAATCGCCATGTTCGGAGGCTTCGATCGCCTTCTCGTGCTTTTCGTCGCGCGGCGGCGCCTTGCCGAAAAAGCCACCCAGCACCGGCATGAAGATCAGTGCGACGATCATTGAGCAGGAGAGCACGATGATGAGCGTGTTGGGGAAGAAGCTCATGTACTCGCCTGGAATTCCCGGCCACAGAAGCATCGGCAGGAAGGCGCCGATCATGGTGGCCGTAGAGCTCACCACCGGCCAGAACATGCGCTGCGCCGCTTCGGCGAAGGCCTGTTTGGGCACAACACCTTCGGTCATTTTGCGGTCGGCATATTCGACCACGATGATCGCGCCATCGACCAGGATGCCGACCGACAAGAGCATCGCGAACATGATCATGAAGTTGAGCGTGAAGCCCCGCGCGTTGATGACGAGAAAGCTCATCAGGAACGAAGTGGGAATGGCGACGCCCACAAGCAGTCCCGAACGCAGGCCGAGAGCCGCCACCACGATGATCATCACCAGAATGATGGCGAGGATGATTGCGTCGGAGAGGGAACCCAGCTGGTCGCGGATGTCGGTCGACTGGTCGCCGACGAAGGACACATGCACGCCGGCGGGAAAATATTTCTGTGCTGCAGCCAGCATCTGCCGGACCGCCAGATTGTTGGCGATGACGTTGGCGCCGACGCGCTTGGTCACGTCGATGGCAATCGCGCGCTTGCCGTTGATGGTGGTGAAGGTCGTCGCATCGTAGAAGGTCGGGTGGACCTGCGCCACGTCCTTGAGCGTCACGGTCGCTTCGGCGGTGGCGCGGATGGGCAGATTGAGCACGTCCACCGGGTTATCGATCACGCCGGGCACCTTGACGGCGAAGCTGCCATGGCCCGTGTCGATGGCGCCCGCAGCGATCAGCGTGTTGTTGTTGGTGATTGCGTCGAACATCTCCTGCTGGGTGATGCCATAGCTTTCCAGCTTCGCCGGATCGGGCAGGATCTCCAGCATCTCGTCGCGCGTTCCGGAAAGCTGCGCATCGAGAACGGAGGGAATCGTCTTGAGCTCGTCGCTCAGATCGCGCGCGAGATGAAAGAGCGTGCGCTCGGGGACGTCGCCGGACAAAGCCACGGAAATCACCGGGAACAGGCTCGTGCTGATTTCCTGGACAATCGGCTGCTGCACGTCGGCCGGCAGTTCGGCCCGCGCCGTGTCGACCTGCGCGCGCACGTCGGCGAGCGCCCGGTCCTTGTTGAAGGAGACGTCGAATTCCATGATGACGACGGCCGCGCCCTCATAGGCGCGCGCCGTCATCTCCTTCAGTCCCTGGATGGAGCGGAGATAATTCTCCATCGGCTTGACGAGGAGCCGCTCACTGTCTTCCGGGCTGATGCCGGGGTAGTAGACCTCCACCACGATGTAAGGAATCGGTATGTCGGGATCCGATTCCTTCGGGATCGCGATAAACGCGATCACGCCCGCAATGATGGTGACAACCAGCGCGGCGATGACCAGCCTGGTATTGGCGACGGCCCAGGAGATGATCCGCGTCATGCGCGCGCCTTCGACAGAACGGATTTGACTCGCGAGCCTTCGCTCACGAATTCCTGGCCCACGGTGATGACAACCGCCCCGTCCGCAATGCCGGTCACCCACATCCCGTCGGGGCCGTCCGATACGATCTGCACAGGCTTGAAGTGGACGACGCCGCTCTCGACCGTGCGCACGCCCACCACGCCATTGTCGTCGAGCACCAGAATCCCCGGCGATATCCTCGCCGCCTTCAGATTGCGGACCGGAAGGTGGATGTCGGCGCTGACGCCGTCGCGCAATTTTGCGTCAGGATTGGGCAGCTCAACCTCAAGCCGGAAGGTGCGCGTGGTCGTATCCGCGCGATCGCCGATGAAACGAACATGGCCCTCAACGGTCTCGCCGGTGACAAGCGTGGCGCTCGCCGGATCGCCCGGCTTGATGCTGCTCACATCGTGTTCGGAGACCATGCCGATCGCGAGAAACGGCTGGGGAGCGACCAAGAGCGCGCATTTGTCGGCAACGGCCATATAGTCACCGACATTCACGTAGCGGTCATCGACAAGGCCGTCGAAGGGTGCGCGGATCTGCGTGTTGGCGAGATCGATTGCCATCGTGCGTTCGTTCGCACGCGCCGCTTCAAGCGCGGTTGCCGATTCCGCGAGCAGCGTCTTTGCAAGGTAGCCCTCCTTGTCGAGTGCGATATTGGCCTTGTACTTCTGGTCGGTCTCGGCCACCTGCGCGCGTGCCTGGTCGAGTTTTGCCGCGCGGTCATTGGTCTTGAGCTCGCACAGTACCTGACCGGCCTTGACGAAATCGCCCTTCTCGAAATGCAGCGCCTGCACCACGCCATCCACTTCCGCCTTCACATCGACGGAGTGCAGTGCCTGGGTGCGGCCGCGCACGGTGATGGAGGCATTGCGGTTTTGCGCGGCGAAGTGTTCCACCTGCACGCTCGGCATCTGGGCGGTCTTCCCATTCGCCTCATCGGATTGCTTCGCACCGCCAACGGAAAGCACGCCAGATCCTATCCACAGCACGACCAGAATTGTGATCGCCGTCGCTGCGCGGTAGCTCGGCTTCATGCGCCGCCAGAAGCCAGGCTGAATGCGGTCCCAGAATTGGCGAAGCGCGATCAACAAATTTCCCGACATTTCGACTTTCCTATTCCGCCGCTTCGCGGGCGCACGCTTCGAATTCGCCGCGATGGGCGCGCAGATAGTCGATCGTCGCGGCACAGATCGACTTGCCGAGGCCGTTGACGAATCTCTCGCCCCGGGTTTGCGCCGCAGATTTGCGGGCATTCATCTGTGCGAGAGCCACTTCCTTGTCGGCCAGATAGGCCTCGATGAGGGCGCGGGCGCGATCTTTAGGCAGAAGGTCCGAAAAAAGCATTGCAAACGCAAAAGGCGAACGGTGGCGGTCGTCCTTGAGCGGCTCCAACAGCGCTCCCACGAAACTCTCGCGGCCGGCCGGAGTAATCGAATAAACCTTGCGGTCCGGGCGCTTGTCCTGTGCCTCTTCGCGGACCAAGACCAGGCCTTCCGCGGTCAGGCGGCCCAGCGCGGGATAGATCGATCCGAAGCTCGCTTCGGCAAACTGCCGATAGCTGCCTTCCTCGAACTGCTTCTTGATTTCGTAGCCAGTGGCGTCGCCGCGCGTCAGCAGCCCCAGGCAGATTGTTCGAACGTCCATTTGGCGCGCCCCGACGCGGCTATGCTGGTTCGATATAGCTCCGCGTATATATTTTCGTCGCCGTCGAATGCAAGGCCGGGTACACGCAAATCAGGGCGCGCGCCGCGCAGAGCTCCCTTGCGATCAGGCGAGGGGCCAAAAATAGTGCCGAGCCTTTGGGTCAGACCGCTTCGATGCGATCGACCTCAACCCCTTTCACGCCTTGCCGTGTGGAAAAGCGGATGCGCTGCTCGGGAGCGAGTGCCGTCAGGCCTGAGCGCCTGAGCGCGCTTGCATGAACATAGATGTCGGCGCCGCCATTCTCCGGCATCACGAAGCCGAAGCCTTTCTGATCATTGAAGAATTTGACCTTGCCGTCGACCATCGGTCCCGGTGGACCGTGGTCGCGCTCGCGATGGGGTGCGAACCTGTCGCCGCCGCCAAATCTGTCGCCACCGCCAAACCTGTCGCCGCCGCCAAAGCGATCTCCTCCGCCAAACCGGTCTCCTCCTCCGAAGCGATCGCCACCTCCAAAACGGTCCCCGCCAAAGCGATCGCCTCCACCGAAGCGTCCACCGGAACGGGGAGCGCGAGGCGCCTGGGGCTCGGCGGTGCTCGCATCGATGCTGTGAACGGCTACAACCTGCAGGCCGCGCGGCGAATCCTGCAGGTCGCAGACGATGGTGGCGCCCGGAGGAACATGTTGGGCACCGACCTCGACCAGCGCCGAGGCGTGGCAAAACGCATCGCTGCCATTGTCGAGCGTGACGAAGCCGTAGCCCTTGGTCGTGTTGAACCATTTGACCGTGCCCTTGACGGAAGCCATAGCCAGGGGCTGCGAACCGTTGTTCTCGAGATTTGCCATGAGACTGCCGATGTGACTCTGCCGGATACCCTAACGCGCGCAATGCACGACCGGCTCTTTGTGCCGCGCACAGGGAGCCATCATGCCCAAAATCCTCGCTCGACCGCAACAAGGAAGGCGGGCCCATCTGCGGGATATTCGAGGACGCGGAGTCAGCTGCTCCAGGTCGTGGCAATGAAGTCGGGATCCTCCTGGCGGTTCCGTTCGGAACAGAGGAAATCGTAGTAGCCGCAGCGGCCGCCGGGATAGGTGCGGCAAGTCGATGGCCTCGCCTGATAGACGGTGCAGCGCCGCGCTTCGGTGTCGAAAAAGCGGCACACCTTGCCGAAAATCTCGTCTTTCTTGCGCCGCATGGCGTATTTCTCGCCGTCGCGCTCGACAGTGAATTTCCGCCTGGCTTCCCGAAAGCCAAGTCCGAAATGTTGGGCAAGACGCTCCACGTCGCGCTTGGTCAGCGGGATGAGTTCATAGGAACAGCAATAGCCCGGGCACTTCGCACAATTGTACATCTGTCTCAAGGGATCGACTCTGCTCCACCCGATTAACACAACGCGTGACGGAGGCATACGTGCTCGCCGAATGGGCGTGAAGCGCACAACAACGTCGATTTAAGGCAGCGTCTTTGCCGCCGTTGCGACAGGCGAGGGGACAGATACGACAATGAACGACAAGCGGCCGATCAATCTTCCGTCCGGGGCATCGATGTCGACGCGCCAGTCGCCCGGCGCCGGATCGGATTTGAGCGTATAGCCGCGGTACCCGTGGCCGCGCCCCCCCGAAATGACGTAGGAGACGACGCTCCTGGTATGCCAGGCTTTCGCGCCCGGATCCCATTGCTGCCAGCGATGGGCAATGCGCGCGTTCATCCGGATCGGCGCGAAGACGGCGCTGTAGAGCGCGAGTTTCTCGCCGGGCGCCACGTGAACGACCGGCCGGGCGAGTCCGAGTTGCACCATCACCGGCTCGTATTCGCCCTGCGCCTCGTAGACGGCGCCGCTGCGGTGGATCTCATGATAAATTCCGACGCCGGAGAGAGCGAGCGGCAGCGGCGGCAGGACTCCGGTGAAATAGAACGCATTCATCGCGGCTGCGATGGCAAGTGCGCCGCCGGCGAGCTTCCATCGCGACTGGCGATAGCGCTCGCGTCCGAGCCATCTCAGGAGTCGCAGGAACAGGACGAACACCGCACCGGCCAACACGCCGCTCGCGAGAAAGGGCAGTAACCCGATGGTTCCGGTGAACACGGGCACCACGAAGACGGCGTAGGAATAGAGGGCGAAGAACAATAGAAGTGAGGCAAAGACGAGGCGCGAGTGATATCGGCGGAACGCTTCATTGCCGATGAGGAAGCAAAGCAGCAGCAGCAGGAACGGCCAGGATGCTGCAACGACCGCGCTGCGCGAATAGAAGACAAGAAAGCCGCTCCACAATCCTCCCAGCGCGAACTGCGTGGCGGCAGACAGCAACAGCCGCAAGCGCGAGCCTGTCTCGGCCCGTGCAACCGGTGTCGTCGCGCCGGACGGATCGGGCGGTTGAGACACGGAGCGATGCAGCGCCGCGACCGACTCCCGCGCAGGGCTCCCAGCCGGCCTGGAGCCGGATTCCTTCGCGGCGGGCGTCGCGAGTTTGGCAACCTGCCGATCCTTGCGCGTCTGCAAGGCGTGAGCGATCGCGATCGATCCCACCGCAACTGCCAGGTAACCGACGAAAATAAGGTGTGGTCCGGGATGATCGATCCTCCCGAAGGCGACACTGTCGACGCCGAAGCCAATGACCATTGCCGCGGCGGAGAGATGCCGCTCGTAGCGACGGAACGGCGCCGTCCAGGCGCCGGCCGCTTTTGCAACACCTCTGCTGGATCCCACGCGCCCACTCGCCTTGAACCGTGCGGAGATTTTCAGGTCTTCTTGTTATTTTGTGGGCACGGCAAGTCTTGACATGATTGCGAGGCGAAATCCGCCCCGTTCTGCCGACAGCCTCATTTTCTCAATGAGCCAGAAGGCAGCGACTCCCGCCATAAAGGAAACGCAGGCCTAATTGCGTTTGAGAATAATTCGCATTATCGTGAAGAAAACGGGGAGGGCTCCCATGCGAGATTTTCCAGGCAAGCTTCGAACGGCGGTTTTGACGTTCCTTCTTCTTGTGGCTTCTCCCTGTATCGCTCTGGCCGCGAGCGATCCGTGTCCGCGTCCGGCGGAGGGCAGCACAATAAAGCCGCCGCCCGATATCTACAGCCAGAATGGCGTCCTCAACGTCGCGCTGAACTATTACACCACCGTGGATCAGTTCGGCCGCACGCTGTTCTGCTATGTGACGCCGGACGGGCTCGAAGCGCCGACGCTGCACGTTAATCCCGGCGACACGCTGCAAATCCAGCTGACGAATCGGGAGATCTTCACGCATCCGCCAGGGTCCGGCGAGGAAATCGTCTCGGGAAAGTCCAATGTGTGCGGATCGGCGATCATGACGACATTGTCCGCAAACATGCACTTCCACGGCCTGAATGTCAGTCCGAAGTGCCATAGCGACGAGGTCATACGCACGCTCGTCAATCCCGGAGAGACATTCGATTACAAGATCAAGATTCCGAAAGACGAACCGCCCGGAATGTACTGGTACCATGCCCATGTTCACGGCATTGCCAGCCACGCCGTCCAGGGCGGAGCGTCCGGCGCGATCGAGGTGGAGGGCATCGCCAATCTGCAACCGGCCGTACAGGGGCTGCCGCAGCGTTTCCTGGTGACTCGCGATCAGCCACTCGCCTATCCGCCAACCAGTGGCGTGCCAACGCTTACGCCGGCGCCATTCTGGGATGTTTCGCTCAACTACGTCCCGGTCTCGTATCCGAAATATGTCCCCGGAATCATCAAGATGCAGGCTGGCGCGAAGGAGTTCTGGCGCGTGGTCAATGCTTCTGCCGACACCGTCATGGACCTGGTACTCCTGTATGACGGAAAGCCTCAGCCGCTGCAGATCGTGGCGCTCGACGGCGTTCCCACAGGATCACAGGACGGCAAACACCAGGGCACGATCATCACCCAGAAGGACATCCTGATACCTCCGGCCGGCCGCGCCGAATTCATCGTCACCGGACCGTCGTCAAGCGTGAAGAAGGCGATATTCTTTACGAAGCACATCGATACGGGTCCCGCCGGCGACGTGGACACAGCGCGGCCGCTGGCGCAGATCCAGCTGACCAACGACCTGCGCAAGATTCCGAAGGCCATTCTGCCGACCGGCGTTCCCGTGCAGGGCCAGCGTTTCGCGGGGCTCACCGATTCCATGGTGACCGCGCAGCGCACGCTCTATTTCGATGAAAAAATTCACTATCCCGGCGGCGGCCTGCTTTTCTTCATCACCGTGGCCGGTCAGTTCGAACAGCTCTACAATCCCAACAATCCGCCTGCGATCACCACCAACGAAGGCGCGGTCGAAGACTGGACGATCGAAAACCACACCGCAGAGGTGCATGAATTCCACATCCACCAGATTCATTTCCAGCTGCTTGAGGTGAACGGCGTGCCGGTGCCGCCGAAGCAGCGTCAGTTCTACGACACGTACCAGGTACCTTATTACAAGGGCAAAGGTCCCTATTCGAGCATCAAGGTGCGGATGGATTTCCGCGGCGCCGTGGCCGGGGAGTTTGTCTATCATTGCCACATCCTCGACCATGAGGATGGGGGAATGATGGCCAACATCCGCGTACGGCCGAAAGGATATGGGATACCCGGTGGAGCAGGGGGCCCCGGCGTCACCCAGCACGCTCAATCTCTCCACCCGACGAAGGCGGGCGCGCGCGGCGCAGCGGCGCACGCATGAAAACATGGGCCGTCGCCTGCATCGCGGCCGCCCTGGCGGCTGCGTCGCCGGCCCCCGGCGAACAGCCTTCCGCCCCGATCAACGGTCAATTCGATCTCACGACGCTCGACGGCCGCGACGTCACTCTGGCCGATTACAGGGGCAAATGGATCCTCATCTATTTCGGCTACACGTCGTGCCCCGACGTGTGCCCGACGACGTTGACGGAGCTTGGAGGAGCGCTCAGGCGACTCGGCCCAAAAGCCAATCGCGTGCAGGCGCTCTTCGTCACTGTCGATCCCGCAAAGGACACGCGCGACGTCATGGCCCGCTATCTCAAGGCTTTCGACCCGAGGATTGCGGGCCTGCGCGGCGACCCGGACGATATCGAAACGGCGGCAACGAGTTTCCACGTCTATTATCGAGCGAGAAGTCTCGGGGGCGGAGAGTACGCGATCGATCACAGTTCCTTCATTTACGTGATCGATCCGCACGGGCGCTTTGTCCAATTGCTCGCGCCCGATTCGCCGGGACACAAGATCGCGCAAGACCTGCAAAGTCTGATCCATTGAATATCGTCGCGGCGCTGGCCGTAGTTGCGATCGCGGGCCACGCGACGGCCGGTTCGGGCGGCGGCCATTTCGCCAACGCCGATGACGCGAGCCTCGTGGTGGCCGGGCGCGCGATCTACATGCCGACGTGTTCCTCGTGCCATGGCCGCAGGCTCCAGGGGCAGGCCCTCTGGCAGGTGATGGACCGCTACGCCGGCCGGCGCGCGCCAGCCCACGACGCGAGCGGCCATACCTGGCAGCACTCGGATGAAGATCTTTTTTATATGACCAAGTTTGGGCGATTTCCTTCCGCGCCCGCCCATGCCGTGTCGTTCATGCCGGCCTTCGCGGGCCATTTGAGTGATCGCGAAATCCTCTCGGTGCTCGCCTTCATCAAATCGAGCTGGCCCGTGGGCATCCGTGCGTCGCAGGCTATGCTCAATCCCGGCTGGGCCGGCATGCCGAAGGATGCGGGCAAGTCGTCATGGACCCTTCCGCCCAATTGCACGGGCTCGTCATTCCAGCAGTGGAGCGTTGGCGCAAAATAAATCGAGCGTTCGGCAATTGCCAGCTTTCAGCGCGCACCTGAAGCAAGACCGCGAGGGAAAGCAAATTCACAATGAGACAGTGAGACGCTGAGAAAAAATGGCGCGCCAAAGGCGCGCAGCAACTCTCATTGCCTCACTGTCTCATTGTGAAAGATTTCTTCTCGTCACCGGATGGCCCGCAGCCGAAATTTATTCAGAGCGAGAATTCGCGCACCTTGGGACCGAGAGTCATCAGCTCGTCCTTGAGGGCGTTCCACGCGGTCCCGTATCGATAGAAGGGCAACCGGGGATAGAGGTGGTGGATCAGGTGATAGGTGTGACCGCAGAATATAACGTCCATGACAAAGTGGAGCGGCCGGGGGAACAGCAATATCGCCGAGTCGGTGTAGCGGCCGCGCTCCGAATGCGGATGATGGACCGGCCAGTCGAACATCACCGGGCACATCACCACGCCGATATAGCCGGGCAGGATCCAGAGCAGCGTCACTTCCTTGCCGATGCCGATGCGCCAGGCGGCCACCACGATTGCGATGTAAGCGCCGACATAGGCCATCTCCCACACGAACGCGCGCATGGTGCGCGGGTCGCGCGCGATCTTCCACAGATGCAGGATATAGACGGGCTGGATCACCAGGCTGCGGATGACCGTGCCGATCCAGGTCGGACTCTTCACCCAATAATCCGGATCTTCGGCGGGATCGTTGGTGTTTGCGTGGTGATGAAGATGCAGCGCGCGATACCCTGGATAGGGCGCGAGCAGCAGAAAACCGCTCGCATGGCCGACGAGCTTTTCAAGCCAGAGAAGACGCGGATTGCGACCCGCAATGTTCCCATGCACCGCTTCGTGCAAAGGCGTGAATACGAGGTAGATGAGAATGGCGTTGACAGGAATCGCGAGCCAGTACGGAAGATGGCCGCTGACGGCCAATGCGGCGACCGCACCCACTCCGGCAAACACGAACGCGAACGTCAGAATCGTCGGCCAGGGAAAGCCGGAGACGAGAGGCTGCACAACGACGCGTGCATGCTTTTCGAAAGTGCGCGCCCGTGCGAGGAAGGCGCCGCTGCCTTCCGCAGCGGAGGGTTCTCCCTCCTCCATTGCCCAGTCCTGAAACGTTTCGCGATCCACCGGTGCCTGCCCCAAAACGCCAGCGCTTCCTCGCCCGCCAGCGGGATCAGGTTAACAAAGAATTAATCGCGAGACAAGTATTCAAATGAAACGCCAATTCCGAGCCTGCTTTTGCAAAGGATTTCGTAAGTTAACGCGTTGGATGGCATCATCGGCCTGCTGTCGTTCGTCTAGGTCTCTGTGCTGGCCGATCTGCGTTCCTCTGCCGCCCGGCTCGTCCCCGCCGGATCAATCAGAACGGTGTCGTCACCCCTTTCCCGCCAATCGCCGCCTTTCGACATCATCCTTCTCGTTCAGACCCCTCCGTTCTCTGCAATCGGCACACTCAGGGTCCTCTATTTGCTGAAGGCGCTGCATTGGTGCCGCTGCGTTGACAGCGGCGCCGGTGCTGCCTTCTCATCCGTCGCCAGTGCGGCAGGAGCACTTGACGGACATGGACTCGCAGCCTCGTGGCTCCCTCGCGACCGCGCTCGCGCACGCGGCGCGATTGTTTGAGTCGCGGCCCGAGCTCGCGGAAGTCCAGGCGCGCGAAATTCTTGCCGTCGTGCCGGGAAATCCAGACGCGTTGCTGATCCTCGCCCGCGCACTTGCTGCGCGGGGCGAGCCGAACGAAGCACGCGGCATTCTCGTTCCGCTCGCGGCCTCTCACCCAAGCAACGCCGTGCTGCACGCAGAGCTTGGAACATTGCTAGGGAAATCCGGCGACACCGAAGGCGCGATCCGTTCGCTTTCCCGCGCGGTCGAGATCGAACCGGGCCTGGCGCATGCTTGGCGCGAGCTTGGCGACCAGCGCCTGCTCGCGGGCGACAGCGAGGGGGCGGACGCCGCCTACGCCCGGCATATTCTCGCCTCAGTGAACGACCCGCAATTGATGGAGGCGGCGCTGGCGCTCTGCGACAATCGTCTCGCCATCGCCGAGAGATTGCTGCGGGAATTTTTGAAGAATCACCCGACGGACGTGGCGGCAATTCGCATGCTGGCGGAGACGGGTTCGCGGCTTGGACGTTATGAGGATGCAGAAAAGCTGCTCGCGCGCTGTCTCGAACTTGCGCCGGGTTTCCGCGCGGCGCGCCAGAACTACGCGACCGTCCTCTATCGCCAGAACAAAGCCGCGGAAGCGATCGCCGAAGTGGACATTCTGCTGAAGGATGATTCGCACAACGCCGGATTGCGCGCTCTCAAGGCAGCCGCGCTCGGGCAAGTCGGCGAATACGCGCGCGCGGCGGCGAACTATGAGTTGCTGCTCGAGGGGCATCCCGGCCAACCCAAGGCATGGATGAGCTACGGCCACGCCTTGAAGGCGCTTGGCCGTCAGAAGGAATGCATCGCCGCCTACCGAAGGAGCATCTCTTTGCTGCCAGGACTCGGCGAAGCGTGGTGGAGTCTCGCCAACCTCAAGACGTTTCGTTTTTCTCCGGACGAGATTGCCCGGATGGAGGCGGAGCTCGCGAATCCCCGGCTGAGCAGCGAAGACCGCTGGCATTTTCATTTTGCGCTGGGCAAGGCGCTCGAAGACGCAAAGGAATATGAGGGGTCGTTCGGGCACTATGCGGAAGGCAACCGTCTGCGCCGCATAGCGCTCGATCACGATGCGGACGAAATCGCGGACCACGTTCGGCGCTCCTGCGCGTTCTTTACGCGGGAACTCTTCGCCGCGCGCGCCGGTATGGGCTGCACGACGCCCGATCCCATCTTCATCGTCGGCCTTCCGCGATCGGGCTCGACTCTGATCGAGCAGATTCTGGCCAGCCATTCGCAGGTCGAAGGCACGATGGAGCTTCCGGACATCGTTTCCATCGCGCGGCGGCTCGGCGGCAAGATGAAACGGAGCGACACGTCCACCTATCCAGAAGTGTTGGGCAAGCTTGAACGCGGGGCTTTGCGCGCGCTTGGAGAGGAATATCTCACGCGCGCACGCGTCCACCGGCGGCTCGAGCGGCCGTACTTCATCGACAAGATGCCCAACAATTTTGCGCATCTGGGCCTGATTCATCTGATTCTGCCGCAGGCGAAGATCGTTGATGCGCGGCGTCATCCGCTTGCCTGCTGCTTCTCCATCTTCAAGCAGCATTTCGCGCGGGGGCAGGGTTTCAGTTACGACCTCGCCGACATCGGCCGCTATTATGCCGACTATGTTGCGCTGATGGCGCATTTCGATTCGGTGATTCCCGGCAAGGTTCTCCGCGTGTTCTATGAACGCATGATCGACGATCCGGAACGAGAAATTCGCCGCCTGCTCGAATGTCTGGGCCTTCCGTTCGAAGCAAACTGCCTGCAATTCCACCAGAACGAGCGTGCCGTGCGCACTGCGAGCTCCGAACAGGTGCGCCAGCCGATCTTCAGGGACTCCGTGGAGCAATGGCGATTCTACGAGCCGTGGCTCACGCCGCTGAAATCGATCCTGTCGCCCGTCCTTGCGGCGTGGCCGGACGTTCCGGATATCGGTGAATCGAATGGGTCTCCCATTGACGGGGGCTGCCAGCGCGGGTCAACATGACGATGCGATGACAGGTTCGAACGGGGAACGGTAGAGTCCGGACGTTGCGTCGCTGATCAGAGGGGATGATCATGAGGGGGATGTTGCGGCGCGGCCGGCAAGGCCCGCGATTTGCGTTGTTGCCTGGACTGCTTGCTTCCACCATGCTGACGGGCGTTTCGCCGGCTCTTGCGCAAGCGCAGGGACAGCTTGAAACGGTTGTCGTGACCGCGCAGAAGCGAACGGAGAATCTGCAAAACGTTCCCTTCAGCATCCAGGCGCTGAACACCGAAAAGCTCGAGCAACTGGAAGTCGCGAACTTCGCCGACTACGTGAAATTCCTGCCGAGCATTACCTATCAGCCCGGAGGAACGAGCGGCGGGGCCGGGGCCGGCAATGGCGCCCCCGGCTTCGCCAATGTCTATATGCGCGGCGTTGTGGCCGGCGGCGACGGCAATCATTCGGGCTCGCTGCCGAGCGTGGGCACATATCTGGACGAACAGCCGATTACGACAATCGGGGGCACGCTCAACGTCCACATCTACGACATCGCACGCGTCGAGGAACTCGCGGGTCCCCAGGGGACGCTCTACGGCGCCAGCTCCGAGTCGGGAACTATCCGCATCATCACCAACCAGCCCGATTCAAGCCAGTTCGAAGCCAGCTACGACGTCCAGGGCGATAGCGTTGACCACGGAGGCCTGGGTTACACGGCGGAAGGTATGGTCAACTACCCCATCGCCGACAACGCTGCGATCCGTCTTGTGGTTTGGGATGAGCATGATGCGGGCTTTATCGACAATGTGCCGGCCACGCGCACCTATCCGACGTCCGGCATCACCATCAACAATTTCAAGATCGCAAAGAACGATTTCAACGATGCGGATACAATCGGTGCGCGGGCCGCGCTGAAGATCGATCTGGACTCCAACTGGAGCGTAACGCCCTCAATCATCCTACAGGACGAGAAGACCAATGGCGTAACCTCTGCCGACCCCAGCGTCGGTGATCTCGCAGTCTCGCATTTTTATCCGGAATTCGTGCATGACGGCTGGTGGCAGGCCGCGTTGACGGTGCAGGGCAAGATCAGCGATCTCGATCTCGTTTATGCCGGCAGTTACATGGACAGGCGCATCCGCGAGGAATCGGACTACACGGATTATTCGTTCTGGTATGACACGCTCTACGGCTACGGCGCCTACTGGACCAACAATGCCGGAAAGCCTGTCGATCCCTCGCAATACATTCTCGCCCAGGATCATTTCACCAAGACGAGCCACGAACTGCGTCTCACCTCGCCCTCAAGCGATCGTTTGCGCTTTACCGCGGGCCTTTTCTACGAACTGCAGACCCATTTCATCCTGCAGGATTACAGGATCAACGCTATCGGCACGGACATTTCCGTTCAGGGCTGGCCACAAACGATCTGGTTGACCGACCAGCAGCGCACGGACCGCGATTATGCGGCGTTCGGGGAGGTCTCCTACGACATTCTGCCCAACCTGACGTTGACCGGCGGACTTCGCGTGTTCGAGGCTGTCAATTCGCTGGAGGGATTTTTCGGTTTCGGTTCAGGCTATAGCTCGCACACGGGCGTGTCGCAGTGCTTCGCGCCGACGACCGTCGACGCCGGTCCCTGCACCGACCTCAACAAGTCGGTGAGCGAGACCGGCGAGACGCACAAGGTCAATCTCGCCTGGCACATCGATGATGCCCGCATGGTCTATGCCACCTATTCCACGGGATTCCGCCCTGGTGGCATCAATCGCCGCGGAACCGTTCCCCCCTACCAGCCCGACACGCTCGACAATTACGAGGTGGGTTGGAAGACATCATGGTTCGACAACCGGTTCCGATGGAACGGCGCCCTCTTCTATGAGCAATGGAACAATTTTCAGTATTCCGTGCTTGGTCTGAATTCGTTCACGGAAATCCACAATGCCGGGCAGGCTGTCATCAAGGGCGTCGAGACCGACGTGGACTGGCTTGTCGACGATCATCTGAGCATTGCCGGCTCTGCTACCGCCGTCGACGCCAATCTTACAACGAAATTGTGCGGGGTCGTGGACCCTTTAACCGAGCAGAACGTGACGGATTGTCCGGGACCGCTGGATCCCAATCCTCCCTGGTCGCCGGCGAACACGCAGATGCCGGTGACACCAAAATACAAGGGCAATATTACCGCGCGCTATCAGTGGAACATGGATGATTTTCTGGTTCACCTGCAAGGCTCGCTGTCAGGCCAAAGCAGCAGCTGGGCCGATCTGCGCGTCGAGGCGCCCAATCCTGTCACTGGCGTCGAAACGCCGATCCGCGCCGCTTTGAACAAGCAGCCGGGATTCGCCCAGGTGGACCTGACGGCGGGCGTCGAACGCGATAACTGGCATGCAGAGGTGTTTGTTGAAAACGTGGCCGACGAGCGCGGCGACCTCTTCAATTTTCCGATGTGCACGACACAGGTGTGCGAGCATCAGGTCTACACGACCCCAATAACGCCACGCCTGATCGGGATAAAGTTCGGACAGAAATTCTAGAGTACGGCTCGCCGCCCTCCGCACGCATTATCAGTTCTCCGGCCGCGCTGGTCGCCGATGATGAAGTGCGTGCTCCGCGCACGTCCGGTTTGACCATCCTGCCGGCGCAGCGAAAAGCATGCGTCGGCAGGAGCGGCGGGACAAACAGGGAGGTTACATTGCCCCGCCCGGCAAAGGCTGCTGCGACATGTGGATGACGTTCAGCGCAAGCAGCAGGCAGACCGTCGACGATGCGTCCGACAGGCTCTGGCATGGCGCCGTAGTGGCGGAGCCGTAACGCAGGATGGCGCGGGTCTTGTGCGCGGTCTGCAAGCCATCGGATCGCGCGGTCTGCGACGCGGAGTGGACAGCGATCGGCGGATCCGCAGCCAGCGCGCTTGAGAACGCCATCGAACTTGCCACCAAACCCGCTATGAGTGTCCGCTTCATCGCATTGCCCCGTCTGCTTATTAAGGCGCCAGTCTGCACGCTCCCGCTTTAACGGACATTTGTGCGAATGCTGCAGATTCGATGGCGATTTGAGGCAAAACCATTCACCCTTTGCGGGAAGCCGTGCGTTTCTGCGATGAGGCCGGTCCGCTGGTCATACTTTCTTAAGGAGAACGCCCAATGCAGCTGCGGTTTGGATACAAGGCGTCAGCGGAACAATTCGGGCCGGACGCGCTGCTTGGCTTCGGAGTTCTCGCAGAAGAGCTCGGCTTCGATTCGGTCTTCGTCAGCGATCATTTCCAGCCTTGGCGCCATACCGGCGGGCACGCGCCGTTTTCACTTGCGTGGCTCGGGGCGCTGGGCGCGAAGACCTCTCGCGTCCTTCTGGGCACGAGTGTGCTCGCGCCCACCTTCCGTTATCACCCCGCCATCGTCGCGCAGGCCTTTGCGACGCTCGGCGTTCTCTTTCCACGTCGCGTCATTCTGGGGATGGGAACCGGCGAATCGATGAACGAGACGCCGGCGACGGGTTTGCCTTGGCCCGAACAGAAGGAACGTACACAGCGATTCCGCGAGGCGCTCGATCTGATCGAGACATTGTGGCGTGGCGAGCGCATCTCGTTTCAGGGGCAGTTCTACCGAACGGCGAACGCGACCATCTACGACCGGCCGGCGGAGCCGGTGCCCATCTATGTGGCGGGGGCGGGGCCGGTGATGGCCAGGATGGCCGGGGAGAAAGCGCAGGGTTTCATTTGCACGAGCGGCAAGAGCCGCGATCTCTACACGGAGACGCTTCTGCCGAACTTGGCAGCAGGCCTGGAGAAAGTGGGCCGTGCGCGCGACTCCATCGACTGCATGATCGAGATGAAGGTTTCGTTTGACACGGATCGCCGGCGAGCTCTCGAGGACACGCGCAATTGGGGCGCGCTCGCTCTGTCGCAGCAGGAAAAGCATGATGTCGAAGACGCCATGGAAATGGAGCGTCTTGCCGACGCGCTGCCCGTCGAGCGCACCGCGAGCCGCTGGATCGTTTCCGACGACGCAGAAGAACATGTGGGAAAGCTCAAGGAATATCTCGACATGGGCTTCAATCACCTTGTCTTCCACGCCCCTGGAGAAGACCAGCCTCGTTTCCTGAAGCTCTACGCCGAACGGGTGCTACCCCTTCTGCGCGCGTTAGATCGATAGATCGAGGAGATCTTCGGGCACGTCCACATCATGGGCCAGTCCGGGATGCGAGACGATCCGGGGATCGAATCCGGCTGACTTCGCTGCGGCGAGATGGCGCGCGAAGCTGTCCTCGCCGAAATGAAACGCGAGGGCAGGATTTGAGGGCCACAGCAGTGCATTGGTGCCCCGCCCATGCCGGTCGGGTGCTATCGCAGTTTCTGCATCCGTCATCCCGGCAAGATCGGATGCTTGAAGCAGAGGCAAATCGCTTGCCACGACGAGCAGGGCCGCCGCGCCCTCCCGGAAGGAGAATTCCGCCGCCTGCATGAGCGCCGCGTTGAGATTCGAACGTGAAGTTTCCGCAAGCGGCTTCGCGCCCCGCGCTTCCGCGAGGGCGAGAACCTCCGAGGCGCGACTGATGACCACCACCGTTCGAGGATCGGCGAATTCGACCACGGTTGCCAGCACGTGCGCGAAGAGCTTCCGCGCCAGTTTTGCGCGCGCCGTTGCAGCCATCACCGGCGACAGGCGGCGCTTGGCCTCATCGAATGGCTTGACCGGGATGATTACGCGCAACGCCATGGCGACAATCAGCGGAAGAAATCGAGCGATTTCTGCCGCAACAGCTCATGCGCACGGCCCTCGCGCCGATCATAGGGAACGCCGCGGGCGAGGATGAGGGGTCGGCCTTCGCCAGCCTGCCCCATGAGCAGAGATGCAGCCGCGGCGATCTCGTCGGCAAGACCGAGATCGGTCGTGCGCAGAGCGCGGCCAAACAAATCGCGTTCGCCACGCAGATCGAGCAGAGCGGGCAGGCCGCTCACGCCGATCGCCGTGCCGATCGTTCCGTTACGCCACGCACGGCCGATGCTGTCATTGACGATGATTCCGATATCGACGCCCGTGCGGGTGCGAAGCTCGTCGCGAAGGCGGTCGGCGCTTGCGTCCGGATCGGCCGGCAGAAGGAGAACGCTTTCGTCGCCGCCATCCGCATTGGCGTTCGACGCATCGACTCCGGCATTTGCGAGCACCAGTCCGCGCACGTCCTCGACAACGATCACGCCCGCGCGCATGCGCAACACTTCGTGCGACTCTCGCAGGATGATCTCAACGAGCCGCGGGTCCTTGTCGGCGATGCGCGAGATTTCGCGCGCCCTCGGAGAGGGTTCGATGGTCGCCAGTCGGACCAGGCGGCCCTCCGATTTGGAGACGGCCTTCTGCGCGACAACAAGAACATCGCGTTCTGCGAGCCAAAGTCCCGAATGTGCGAGTGCTTCGACGACAATGCCGGCCAGATCGTCTCCGGCGTTCACAAGTGGCACGCCTTCGAGCGCGATCAGCTCGAGCTTGTGGGGTGCTTCGCTCATCCAATTCCGCGAAGGGGAAAGATTTGCACGCGGAGACGCGGAGGCGCGGATATTGGGAGAAAGAGAAATGCAAAGCGATCCGGCGGGGACTTGTTGCGCGCCTGCGGCGCGCTATCAGACCTCATCGAATCACCTCGCCCACGTGCATTGGCGCTCCGCGTCTTCGCGTCTCCGCGTGCCCACCTCTTTTCTTGAGTGGGGTTTGTACCGGTGGGGCGAGGTCGGCGGCGCGATAGGATTTGCGCTGCTGTGCCGGCGGTGGGTCCGCGTAGAGCGTGGTGCGCTGGCGCGGGGTGCGGCCGAGCGCAGCGATCAGTGCATCCATCTCCCCGGGCGGAAATTCCTGCCCGTGCTGCGTGCCCGCCGCGCGCGAAATGCTTTCGTTCATCAGCGTACCGCCGAGATCGTTCGCCCCCGCTTCAAGACAAAGTTTCACGCCGTCGGGTCCCATCTTCACCCACGACACCTGAATGTTGGTGATGAGAGGATGGAGCGCCAGGCGGGCTATCGCATGCATCAGCACAGCCTCGCGGAACGTAGGGCCTTTCCGCGCCTGTCCGCGAAGATACATTGGTGATTCCATATGTACGAAGGGCAACGGCACGAATTCGGTGATGCCGCCGGTTCGTTTCTGCAAATCACGCAAACGCAGAAGATGCCGCGCCCAGGCGCGCGGCGTCTCCACATGTCCGTACATGATGGTGGAGGTCGTGCGGAGACCCGTTTCATGCGCGGTGCCAACGACGTTCAACCATTCGTCCGTGGAGAGTTTGTCCGGACAGATGACCGCGCGCACCTCGTCGTCCAGAATCTCGGCCGCCGTGCCTGGCAGGGTGCCGAGGCCCGCGCGCTTCAGTTCCCCCAGATATTCGGCGATTGAAAGCCCGAGCGTTGCCGCGCCATGCATGACTTCGAGCGGCGAGAAAGCATGCACGTGAATTTCCGGAACCGCGGATTTCGCCGTGCGCAACAGCTCCAGGTAGGTTTCGCCCGTGTAGTCGGGATGGATGCCGCCCTGCATACAGACTTCGACCGCACCGCGCGCCCAGGCCTCCTGCGTTCGTCGCGCGACCTCTTCGAGCGCGAGATCGTACGGCGTTCCCCGCAAGTCGATGGACGTCTTGCCCTTGGAGAACGCGCAGAAGCCGCATTTGTAGGTGCAAACATTGGTGTAGTTGATGTTGCGGTTGACGATGTAGCGCACTGTGTCGCCCGAAACGGAACGGCGCAATGCGCCGGCCGCGGCGCAAACCGCGTCGAAATCCGGTCCGCGCGCGGAGAAGAGCCGCACGATCCCGCTTTCCGCGAGAACCTCTCCGGCCAACGCCAGATCGATCAGGCGGGCGATGCCGGAATCGACCGGCCGCTGCCATCGGCTCGGCTGCAGATCGGTCATGGGCGAAGCGAGCGCGCCAGGAGTCCAGCCATCCATTCGCGCGTAGCCCGACGCATCGCAATGGCGGCGCACCTGTTTATGCAGGCCTGGATCCTGCCAGCGCGCGAGATCGACGCAGTAGGCAGGATAGGCGGCGAGGCGTTCGACGAGAGTTTTGCCCTGCGCGGCAGTCGTGCGGCGGAGCGAGTCGAGCTGCGGCCACGGCGCTTCCGGATTGACGTGGTCGGGTGTGACCGGCGAGACGCCGCCCCAATCGTTGATGCCCGCACCGATCAACAGGCCATAATTACTGGCGCTCAGATTGGGCGGCGCCTGGACGTTCATCGCCGGACCGAACACGAGGCGTGCCAATGCGATCGTCCACATCAGATCCTCAAGATCGGGTTCGTCGGCATCCGCCATGCGCGTGGCGGGCTTGGCGCGAAAATTCTGGACGATGACTTCCTGGATATGGCCGTAAGCCGCGTGCAAGTCGCGCAACGCCAGCAACGAGTCCAATCGTTCCTCGCGCGTTTCTCCGATGCCGATCAGGATGCCCGATGTAAATGGCACGCGCGCCTCGCCGGCCATGCGAATTGTTTCGAGGCGCAGAGCGGGATCCTTGTCGGGCGAACCGAAATGCGCGCCGCCGCGCTCGCAAAGTCGCGGCGAAATATTTTCAAGCATCGTGCCCTGCGAAACGGTCACCCTGCGCAGGCTCGCGATGTCGTCGGCATTCATCACGCCCGGATTGGCGTGAGGCAGCAGTCCCGTCTTGTCGAGCACCACACCGCACATCTCCGCGAGATACGAAATCGTCGTCGGGTGACCGAGTGCCTCTAGTTCGTCGCGCGCGTGGCGGTACCGCAGCTCCGGCTTGTCGCCCAGCGTGAAGAGCGCTTCGGTGCAACCGGCTTCCGCGCCTGCCCGTGCGATGGCGAGGACCTCCTCGCGGTTCAGATAGCAGCGCTCGCCTCGCCTCGGAGGTCTCGCGAATGTGCAGTACCAGCAGACATCGCGGCAAAGATGGGTGAGCGGAATGAAGACCTTACGGGAATAGGTGACGATCGGACCGTGCCCCACATCGCGCATCCGGCTCGCTTCTCCACACAATTCGGCCAATGGCGCCCCCATGAGCGCGAGAAGCGCGTCGCGCGAAGGAAGCAGTGTTCTCACCCGCGCGCCTTGCGCCAGGCGAGAATCTCGCGCAGGGCGCCGAGATCCCAGTCCGGCCCACGCGCATGGACCACGAAATCGGTGAAGCCGGCCTTCACATAAGGTTCGGGATCGGCTTTGATTCCGCCGATCAGCGGGCCAACCGACGTGGAGCGCACGATCTCTTTCGGGTCGCGCCCGATTTTTGCGCACCATTCGTCGAGAATCTGCGATTTTCGCGTCATCGTCTCGACGTCGCCGAAGGAATGCCAGGCATCGGCATGCTTGGCCGTGATTCGAAGCGTCACCTTTTCGCCGCCGCCGCCGATGAGAATCGGGATACGCCTGAGCGGTGGTGGATTCAGCATCGTCCATCTGTCCTTGATGGTCTCGATGTCCCGCTCGAGCTTCTTGAGCCGGCTTCCGACCGTACCGAATTCATAGCCATATTCGTCGTAATCGAGCTTGAACCACCCCGAACCGATCCCGAGCACGAAACGTCCACCCGAAAGATGATCGATGGTGCGCGAGATATCCGCCAGCAGATTGGGATTGCGATAGCCGGTGCAATGGACAAGGCAGGAGATTTCCGCGCGCTTCGTCGTCACGGCCATTGCCGCCTGGATCGAGGTAGCCTCGAAGCTCTTGCCGTGTGTTTCCTCGAAGGTAGGATTGGGATTGTTCATGACGAGCGTGAAGAAGTGGTCGAATGTGTAGATGCGGTCGGCACCCAATTCGTCGGCTTCTTCCCAGGCTTTGCGAAGCCGGGGCATGTCTCCGCGCTGCGGCGGCATGGAAACTCCGATGGTGATCGGCATCTGGGCGTATCCCTGAATGGCGGCAGCGTTGATGCTCCGCGGAATCGCTGCCAAGATCAACCGTGGAACGAGCACAACGGTTCCGCGCCATCGGCAGGGAGTTCTATTTGAGCGGCGTGCGCGTCCTCGCTCTGTCCGGCGGCGTGGGCGGCGCAAAGCTCCTGCGCGGGCTCTATCGCATCCTGCCGGCCGATTCGCTCGCGGCCGTCGTCAACACGGGTGACGATTTCGAGCATCTTGGGCTCCATATTTCTCCGGATATCGACACCACGCTCTACACGCTCGCAGGGCTTGCTCACCCCGAACAGGGCTGGGGACGGCGAGATGAAACCTGGACCTTCATGCGCGCGCTCAAAGAACTCGGCGGCGAAACCTGGTTCGCGCTGGGCGATGGCGATCTGGCGCTGCATGTCGAGCGCACGCGCAGGCTCGAATTGGGCCAGAAGCTGAGCGCCATCGTCGAGGATTTCGCCCGCAGCTTCAGCATCCAGGCACAGATCGTTCCGATGAGTGACGATCGAGTGGCCACGCGCGTCGCGACGGACGAAGGCGAACTGTCCTTCCAGGATTATTTCGTGCGCCGCCATTGTGAACCCGCGGTGCGCGGGCTGCGATTCGAAGGGGCTGGAGAAGCCCGGCTGCCGGAACGCGCGCGCGAGGCCTTTGCGTCGCCCAATCTCGAAGCAATCGTGATCGCCCCCTCCAATCCCTGGCTGAGCATCGATCCGCTGCTGGCAATTCCCGAACTGCGTGATGCGCTCCTTTCGGCGAAATGTCCCGTAATTGCCGTCACACCCATCATCGGCGGGAAGGCAGTGAAAGGACCGACCGCGAAAATCATGACGGAGCTTGGAATCGCCACGTCCGCGCTCTCAATCGCCGAACACTATCGCGGCCTGATCGACGGTTTCGTACTCGATGCACGCGATCGCGAGCTCGTGGACCGTTTCGATGTTCCCATCGAAAGCACGGACACACTCATGGACGCGCCGGAAGACTGCGAGCGTGTTACGCACGCGACACTCGCCCTCGCGCGGCGCATCGCCCCGCTTGGCGGCGCTGGACAGGGGATCGGTGCCGCGATTGAATGCGTGGGGGCTTGCAAAAGGAAGACGGATTATGGCAACCGATCCCGAAAATTACCGTGATCTTCTTGAAGAGAAGAAGGCGTTCGCCAGTCTCGCAACCCTGATGCCGGACGGCTCGCCGCAGGTGACACCAGTCTGGTTCGACCGCAAGGACGGCAAGCTGCGCGTCAATACCGCGCGGGGCCGCGTCAAGGCGCGCAACATGAAGGAAGGATCGCATGTGGCGCTGTCGATCATGGATCCCGACAACGCTTATCGTCACTTGCAGATTCGCGGGACGGTTTCGCACATGACGGAGGATGGCGCCGACGCGCATATCGATTCGCTGGCAAAGAAATATCTCGGGCAGGACAAATATCCGTTCCGGCAGCCGGGCGAGGTGCGCATCATCTACGAGATCACGCCGAAATCCTTCTCCGGAATGGGCTGACAATCCGCGCGCCGGCGCGGGCCAAAAGGGGGCATTGATGCGTGCGAAGACGTTGGTGCTCGGCGCCGCGCTTGCGTTGATGGTCGCACAAGACGGGCCTGCAGCCGCAACAAATGCAGACGCGCGCTTCAAAGCGGTCTACACGAAGGAATGGGCCTGGCGCCAGGCGCAATACGCCGCCCGCGATGAATCGGACAAGCGCCAGCCGATCGTCGATCACCTGCCGAAAATGGATCCGGCCGCGGAAGCCGCGCGGCTGCTGCACTGGGGGGAGGTTCTCAGGGAGGTTGACGCTATCCCGCGCGGCGCGCTCTCCCCGCGGGAGGAGATCGATTACGACGTCTACCGGCCACAACTCGCGGCTTTGATCGCGAGCGAACGATTTCGCGAATACGAGATGCCGGTCAATTCCGACACGGCTTTCTGGAGCAATCTGGCAGAGACGGCCCGCGGCGATTTTCACAGCGTGCAGGACTACAGGAACTACGTGAAGTTGCTGGGCGACGTGCCACGCTATTTCCGCGAAGAGATGGGCGAATTGCGCGCGGGCCTGAAAAGAGGCTTCACCCCGCCCAAGATAACGCTTGCGGGCCGCGACGCGTCGATTGCTGCCGTCGTGAATGCGAAGCCCGAGGATAGCCTGTTTCTTGAGCCGTTCAAGACGAACGGGCTCAATTTGCCTCCCGCGGAATGGAACGAACTCCGCGCGGATACGCTGAAGGCCGTTCGCGAATCCGTGATTCCTGCCTATCGCGATCTTCTGGAGTTCATGCGCGACGAATATATTCCGCATGCGCGCACGAGCCTCGCGGCGGAGTCTCTGCCGGACGGAAAGGCTTATTACCGCTCGAAGATTCTCGAATTCACCACGCTCGATCTCGATCCGGCTTCGATCCACGAGACGGGACTCGCGGAGGTCGCGCGCATCCATGCCGAGATGGTGAAAGCCATGCGGGCATCGGGCTTCAAAAGCGATTTTCCGGCGTTCCTGAAATTTCTGCGCAGCAATCCGAAATTTTACGCAAAGACGCCGAAGGAACTGCTGATGGACGCGGCGTGGATCGCAAAGACATTCGACGCCAAGGCGGCGCTGTATTTCGGCATGCTTCCGCGCGCACGCTTCGCGATCAAGCCGGTGCCGCCTGACATCGCGCCGTTCTACACGGCGGGCCGCGGCGGGCCGGGCGTCTATCTCCTCAACACCTACGATCTCAAATCGCGCCCACTCTACAATCTGACTGCACTGACCTTGCATGAATCCGCGCCTGGCCATGCGTTCCAGATTCCGCTCGCCGCCGAACGCAAGGACCTGCCCGATTTCCGCCGCCAGACCTACATTTCCGCCTATGGCGAAGGCTGGGCACTTTATTGCGAACACCTCGGGCTCGAAATGGGCATGTACGACACGCCCTACGACGTATTCGGCATGTGGGGCTATCAGATCTGGCGAGCGGCGCGCCTTGTCGTCGACACCGGAATTCATTCGCAGGGCTGGACTCGCGATCAGGCCATTGTCTATCTCAAAGAAAATACCGCGCTTCCCGAGCGCGAAATCGGCACCGAGGTCGACCGCTACATTTCCTGGCCCGGCCAGGCGCTTTCCTACTATCTGGGCGAGATGACGATCCTGAAGGCGCGCGCGAAGGCGAAAAAAGCGCTAGGTCCGAAATTCAATCTCCGCGCCTTTCACGACGCGGTGCTGGAAGTCGGCTCGGTACCGCTTCCCGTCCTCGAAGCGCGCATCGACCGATTCATCGCGGATGGGGGCAAGGGGCCTTATCCGGAGATGGAATAGGTTTGCGCAGTTTGTCTTCCGTATTTGCTGATTAAAAAAGGCGTGCGTAACCACGCACGTGTTTGCCAGGGCCTGTCGCGTCGGCCGGGATGACACGCTCATTGCTGCACGTTGGGATGAGGTGAAATGCTCAGCGCCGCTCACACCGCTTCAAGCCATTCCTTCGGGATCGGCGTGGCGCGCTGGTTGGTGAGGAGCTTGAGACGGCGCGCCTTTTCTTCGTCGGAAAGCGTCGCGGGGTCTTCCTGTAGCTCGGCGCCGACCGCCATGCCTTTGCGCACCGCGGGACGCTCGCCCACTTCCGCAAGCCAACGCTTCACGTTGGGGAACTCGTCGAGGTCGATGCCGCGCATCTTCCAGCCCGCGGCCCAAGGATAACAGATCATATCAGCGATCGTGTATTCGCCCGCAGCAAGCCAGCGCTTCTCGAACAGACCCAGATTCATCACGCCGTATAGCCGGTGCACTTCGTCGCTGAAGCGGCGGACCGCGTAGGTCTGGTCACCGTTTGCCGGCGTCTGCGATGCGCGCATGAAATGGCCCTGTTCGCCGAATTTCGGTCCCTGATTTGCCATCTGCCACATGATCCATTGGACCACATCATATCTTTTGGGCATCTCCATCGGCCAGAATCGCCCGGTCATCTCGGCGAGATACATCATGATCGCGCCCGATTCGAAGATCGCGAGCGGATTGCCGCCGCCTTTCGGCTCGGTATCCACGAGCGCCGGCATGCGGTTGTTGGGCGAGATCCTGAGGAATTCGGGACGAAACTGGTCGCCGCGTCCGATATGAGTGGGCTTGAGCGTATATGGAAGCTCAAGTTCCTCAAGGAGGATCGTCGCCTTTTTTCCGTTGGGAGTCGGCCAGAAGTAAAGTTCAAGCATCGCGACGCTCCTGCAAAGCTGCGGTGCCCCTTCCTATCCCCTGGACGTCCGAATCTCGCGATTCATTCCCGCCTGCACAAGAGGGGCCCATGCGCTTTGGCGTCACATCGATGTGTGCGGCGCGGCAAGAAACGTCGGTTCGGCTATGCTGCCCGGATGCGAATCGCCACCCGGGGGCAAGGCTCATGACATGGCTTCTGATCATCCTCGCCGTCATCCTGTTTCTTCTGCTGACCGGATTTCGCGTTGCTCAACAATATGAGCGCGGCGTCGTGTTCCGCCTGGGCCGCTATGCGGGCACGCGCGGACCGGGTCTCTTCTGGATCATACCGCTCGGCATCGAGACCGTAACCAGGGTCGACATGCGCGTGCTGACCGACAGTGTCGAACAACAGGAGACGATGACGAAGGACAATGTTCCGATCCAGGTGAACGCCGTGATCTGGTACCGCGTCGTCAAACCTGATCGCGCCATCATCGAAGTGCAGAATTTTCGTGCCGCAGTCGTCCAGGTCGCGCTCACCACGCTTCGCAACGGACTCGGCCAATTCACGCTCGACGATGTGCTCAAGGAGCGCGACAAATTGAGTGTGGCGCTCAAGGACCGCGTCGATCAGGTGACGGAGCCCTGGGGTGTCGAGATTCAGAGCGTCGAGATGCGCAATGTGGAGATTCCGGCCACCATGCAGCGTGCGATGGCCCAGGAAGCCGAGGCGTTGCGCGAAAAGCGCGCGCGTATCATCAAGGCGGAGGCCGAACTCGAAGCAGCGCGCAAATTGCGCGAAGCCGCCGACGAGATCATGAAAACGCCAGCCTCGCTTGAACTGCGGCGCATGCAGATGCTGACCGAAGTCGGCGCGGAGCAGAACAGTATGACGATCGTTATGATGCCATCTGAATTCGTCGACGCTGCTCGGGCTCTGGCCCGGCAAACCTAGCGCCCGACGCTGCGGCGCTTCGCCGGCTTATGACCAGCGGCAAACCACCCCGAGGACGCAAAGTAATGCGCAGAAGCGGCTTGATCTCGGTTTCGGGGGCCAGCTCAAACGAGAAATGGGCGGCGATCGATGCCAGTAGAATCGTGGCCTCCTGAAGCGCGAACGTCGCACCGAGGCAGATTCGTGGACCCGCGCCAAATGGCAGATAGGCATATCGATTCACGCGCATCCGATTCTCGCCGAGGAAGCGATTGGGGTCGAACTCGTCGGGACGCTCCCAAAGGCGCCGATGGCGGTGAATCACGTAAGGCGCAACGATCGTCATCGTGCCGGCGCGAATCGGCTTACCGGACAATTCGTCCGCAGCGATTGCGACACGGCTGATAGCGGCGATCGGCGGGTAGAGCCGGAGCGCTTCCTCGACCACGGCGCGCGTAGAGGCAAGCCCATCGGGATTCCATTCTGCGCTGCCTGCGATTGTCCGCTGCGCCTCAGCGGCAACGCGATCCTGCCAGACCTTGTCCTGGGTGAGCAGGAGTAGCGACCAGGTAAGAGCGTTTGCGGTAGTTTCATGGCCCGCCGCAATGAGCGTGACGATGTTCGCGCGCAGTTCCTCTTCGTTCAATCCCTCGCCCGTTTCGGGATCACGTGCTTCAAGAAGCAGATCCAGAATGTCGTTGGGACGCTCGTCATGCTGTTGTGAGACGAGCGTGCGCCTTCGCCGGATGATCGCGTCTACCGCCGCATCGAAGAACCGCATCGAATCTCGCGCACGCCGTTTCGTCCAGCGCGGCAGGAATGCTGGCAACGCCAGAATGTCGCAAGGATCGAGCCTCCCGATCGCATCGAAATAACGGCGCATATGCACACGGAAGTCCCGTGGGCTGCGGCCGAGCCCCTGAGAAAATATGGTCCGCTGGAGCACGTCCAACGTCGCATCGGTCGCCTCCTGCGCCACATCGACGATGCTTTGATCGGGATTCCGAAGCCAGCGGCCGACCACGGCATCAGCCGCATCCTTCATTGCGGGCGCATAACTCGCCACCGATTTGCGCGCGAACATGGGTGCAACGGCGCGCCGTTGTTTCCGCCATTGTTCACTATCCACCAGCAGAAGACCGTTGGTCAGTGTCGGCGAAAGGATGCGGTGAAGAAGTCTGTCCTTGCGGTAGTTCTGCGCGTTGTCGAGCAGTATCCGTTGAACCGCCGAAGGATCGCTGACGACAACGGCGGGCATGAACGGAAGGCGTTCGTGCACCAGGGGTTTTTCGAAATGCTCCGCAGTCCAGGCTTCGAGCGGGTTATCCGTAAGAATTGCAAGCAACCGCAACAAGCGTGGCCGTGACGCCGCTGGTTTGGGCATGGGTGCGCGGAAAGTCATTGTATGGCCGTCGTGTTTTGCGATTCCGGCTGCACGGTCTCAGGGTTGCAGGTCCGATTGATAACGGCACGCCGCGGGCATCGTTCCTGCCGGAGTAGCGGCCGAGGAATCGCTTATTATCAGTGTACGGATAAGCGTGCGAGTTTGAACGATCCGAGATCGGTGGGGCTGCGGCCATTTACGATGAGCCCGGCTATCGCCTCACCCAGCGCCGGAGAATGCTTGAAGCCGTGGCCGGAGCAGCAGGAGGCGAGGATCACCCGGTCGCTCTGCGGATGTTGGTCGACCACGAATCCGAAATCCGCGGTGACGGTGTAAAGACAGGTTGATGCACGCGTGCAGGTTGCGCTCAATTGCGGCAGGAAGGGTGCGATATAGGTTGCATGCATGGCGGCAGATTCGCTCGCGCTGATCCCGATCTCGGGGGCAGCTGCCGTCGTCGTTGAGTTGAATTGTTCGGTCGCAATCTTGACGCCGGCGCCGTCGATGTCAGGAAATCCGTAGATGGATTGACTGCGGCCGCTCAATTCCCAGATGAAGACGGGAAACCGGCCTGCGCCGAACAACCCTGCCGGGTCCGCAAACCAGAACTGGGCCTGGCGATAGACGCGGAAGTGCCCGGCGAAGCTGGAGTCGAGCAGCTCCGGCAGCCACGGCCCTGCCGCCACCACGAGCTGTCCCGCGACGTAGGTGTCGCTGTCGGTCGTGACGACGACGTCGGCCCGGCGCGGTGCGAAGCTCAGAACACGTTCGTTGACATGAATCTCCGCGCCGTGACGTCGGGCCAGTTCGAGCTGCGCGGAAAGGCAGGATTCAGGCCGCAGGAATCCCCCACCTGGCTCGAAGTAACCGATCTCGTCATCGCGAACACAAAACTGGCCGTAACGCCGGCGGATCGCTTCCGCGTCCAATATTTCGTGGGCAATGTGATATCTCCGGGCCGCCGCTACCGTGTTCGCAAAGAAGTTCTCGACATGGGTGAAGCTTGTCCTGGCCGGGCTTGAGAGAACAAGAACTCCCGCGGTTGTTAATAGCTTGGCGCCGGTCTCGCTCTCGATCTCGCGCCACAGAACGTGCGAACGAAGCGCCAGCGGCGTGAAATGTTCACCCTCACCGATGGCGCATCGCGTAATTCGGGTTTCGCCGTGAGACGAGCCCTGCGTGTGCGGCGGGGCCAGGCGGTCGACGCCGAGAACGCGGATGCCGCGGCGGGCAAGCTGGAGCAGTGCGGCACTTCCCAGCGCCCCCAGGCCGAGAACCAGGGCATCGAACACTTTCATCGGACGAGTCGGGCAGGTTGTTGGATGGCATGAGGCAGGACGGCGTTAACCTCGCCCACGAAAATCGGCGGCCGAATCTCACCCCTCTGTGCCATTCCCGGACAGGCGCACGTTCGGTTTTTGGGGACCAGTTGAATCAATTCGAGTCCATACCCACGTTTGTGTTGCATTTTAGTCCCGCCGTTTGGACTTTGTGACGCAGGAGACCGGGGTATGACACCCTGTCACGTTCCGTGCGTTTCATCTCTGGTTCAGATTGGGGCTGGCACAAGAATCGCACTAATCGCCCTGTGGAGCGACGGAGCGTTGCCATGAAGCTGACATTTCTTCCCACAATGACCGACCTGCGCGAGATGCTCGGGGACAAACTCTATGTCGAGTTTGTCTGGATGTGGCGCGAACAGGAACAGGCCGTGCGCACCCAGGAGCGCCGCGCAAAATGGTGCGAGCAGCTGCCAGTGCGCAACGCCGAAGAATGGCCGCAGCCTTTGTTCCAGCGGATCGAATCGCCTGAGCCCGTGCGCATTCCAGAGGCGAAGCCGGCCCAGGTCGCGCTCCTGCGCCGCGGCGTTCAGCGGCTTCTCGAGCAGAAGGCGGTTAACGCACCGGACTGGATGAATTCGGTCGGCAGAAGCGACCAGGACGACGAGCCAGCGTTACCGCCTGCCCGAGTCGTTAACGGTTATCACGCCGCGGCCGAATAGAGCGGACCGTCGGCGCGCTGTCGCGGCTATCGAGCGTTGTTGCGGCATGGCGCCCATTGGGAAATGCCCGGGATAAGCAGGCTAAACGGGAAATGTCCGCGGCTGCTTGAGTGGCGGCTCATTCTCGCGTTGAGCATTCCCCTTCTCGCTTGCTCTCCACAGGCTGAGCCCGAAGCTGCGAAATCCATCGAATCTGTTCTCTTGCGGCAGGAAGCGGCGTGGAATCGCGGCGACATCGCAGCGTTCATGTCGGGCTACTGGACGAACCCGGGCGTACGTTTTCTCTCCGGTGACAAGATCGTGCCGGGCTGGAACGAGACGCTCGCACACTACCGCGCAAAATATGCAACTCGCGCGCAGATGGGCACCCTCGGTTTCTCCGATCTTCGCGTGGACATGCTTGCCCCCGATGCGGCGCTTGTCGTCGGCCGATGGCGGGTCGAGCGCGCAGGCGATCGGCCGCACGGCGTCTTCTCGCTGATTTTTCGCAAGATTTCCGGCCGTTGGGTGATCGTGCTCGATCACACCTCGTGAGTTTGCGCGGCTAGGACTCCCCCCTCCGACCTGCCTCGAACAGAAACCAAGTGCGCCGCTCCGCTTCGTCGATCCAGATCTCGAGAAAGCTCGCCGTGGCCACGTCGCCATGTTCGTCGCACAGCGCATGTGTCTCACGCATGTAGCCGATCAGCTGCTTGTTGTCCTCGCGAAGCTCCGCCAGCATGTCTAGCGGCGTCACATATTCCGCATCATTGTCTCGCAGCCGCTGCAGGCGCGCCATGTGGCCCACCGAGCGCAAAGTCGTGCCCCCGAGTTTGCGCACACGTTCGGCGATCGGATCGGTGATGGCAAAAATCTGGTCGGCCTGCTCGTCCAGCAGCAAGTGATAGTCGCGGAAATGTGGGCCGGACATGTGCCAGTGAAAGTTCTTCGTCTTCAGGTAGAGTGTGTAGACGTCGGCGAGGAGCGTAGTCAGAGCCCCGGATATGTCCTTCGTCGCATTGGCACCGAGCTCGTTGGGTGTGCGCAGCGGCGCGGTTCGCCGTGCTTTCGCGTCTTTTGCGTCCTTCTCGTTCATGGCAGTCTCGCTCTCGTGTTGGGGCTTGCGATATTCGCACAAATTGCCGCTCCTGCGGCAACACTTTTCCAACCGGAATGTTGCCGCGGCATACGGCACGATGGTCGCAGACAATGGCAGCAACTGGTACATCTCCGGTGCGCCAGATCCGCACTGGCTCAATTCGCGCCTGGTCGGCGAGCTGTCGCAGGTCAAGGGCTCGAATTTCGAGGTCGTCAAGATGAGGGGAATGGTGACGCCGTAAGCCGCACCGTTCCGGTGCGTTGCGCCCGGCTGCGGGTCACTCCGAATTGGAGGATTTGGCTGGTCCCGCCACTTTCGCGAACACCATGCGGTTCTTGTTGTCCTGCATCAGCATCGTGAAGCCGGAAATCGTGTCGAGGCCAAGGCCGCGCGGAAAGCCCGTCTCAGGATCCGCTTCGATCTTCGCGTAGGGTGCGCCCGAGATTTTCTCCCATTTGCCGATGGGCTTCTTGATCTCGAGGTTCACGACCGTGCCCTTCAGCACAAGTCGGACGATGGCATCTTTGGGCGACGAGGGCTTCGTCAGGCTGGGACAGCCGGCGATCATCTGCCAGCCATTTGCAAGCGCCCAATTCGTCAGCTCAGTCCTGTCCATGGGGGCGCTCAGCCGATCGTGGGATCTTCACCTTGATGGGCATGGCCGATCGCAAGCTTCAGTTTCTTGTCGAGTTTACTGCAGTGCAAAACGACCTTTTCCGAAGAAACGTCCTGCACTGCGCTGATGGGCACCACGAAGTCGCCAGCGTTCTCGACATAGACCACGATTTCGTGGCGGGAGACATGGCGCACTGCGCCGAAAGCCTTCTCGCCATCATGCACGAAAACGTCGAAGCCTTCCTGTATCGCGTCCATTCCCGTCTCCGTTTCTTCAACAGGGGTTCTGCCGGCGAAGGATCAAATTTATCAGGCGTGAGAAAATCCGTCCAAGGGTACGCCGTTCCATTCGATTCTCGAGTGCCTTGTGGCGCGTTGAAATGGCAGATTGTCGTTGAATAGTGCCGCAACCGGGAGCTTAATCGATACCAGCAGAGGCGGCAAAGGGGAGAGAAGCGATGTCCATTCTAGCGTGGATCGTGCTGGGCCTGATTGCAGGGTTCATAGGCAGCAAGGTCGTCAACAGGACGGGTGAGGGAATCATTCTCGACATCGTGCTGGGCATCGTGGGCGCGGTGGTCGGAGGGTGGCTGTTCCGCTTTTTCGGCTCGACGGGCGTTACGGGCCTCAATCTCTGGAGCATGTTGGTCGCGATCATCGGGGCCGTCGCGGTGCTCGTCGCCTATCACGCAATACGGCGGGTTACGTGATCACCTGATTTGGTCAATCCCTTGCGCGAGGCGAATGAAGTTGCCGGTCGCGCCAGCGTCCCAAAGCTCGTCAAGGCGAGCACGGTGTTCGTGGATGGCCGGGACGGCTTACACTCCGGCCGCGCTCTCGCGGCGGACCGGGGTGGCCCTTCCATGACGAAGTCATAGAGAGCAAAATTCCAGCTTCATCCCGTAGCTATTTGGACTCGTTCGCTTCGGGATTCATCGGCGCTGGTTTGAACTCAGCTGCGGATTTCTCGCCGGCAGACCGATCGCTCAAGGAAAGCTGGGAGGCGATGGCGTCGATGCGGTCCTTGGATTCCTTGTCGCCAGCCCGCGCCGCGATCACATACCAGCGATACGCATTTGGCAGGCTTTGCGTAACGCCAAGACCACGCTCATAGAGTATCGCAAGATCGAATTGCGCGTCGACCAGGCCAAGTTCCGCCGCTTTGGAAAACCAGCGCACGGCTTCTGGGGGGGTTTTCCCAACCCCTTTGCCCTGCGCGTAGGCCACCGCGAGATTGGACATCGCCTTGCGGTTGCCGGCCTGTGCCGCAGCCTCGTACCAGTGGAACGCCTTGGCTTCGTCGGCTTTCACACCGCGCCCCGCGGCATACATCGTCGCCATGCGGTATTGCGCGAGCGGTTCGCCCTGCTCGGCGGCCCGTTCGAGCCATTTTGCCGCTTCCTCGGGATTTCCGCCCTTGCCGTCGTCGAGGTCGTGCAGCCCCAAAATCATCTGTGCGCGTGCCTCGCCTGCATTTGCAAGCGCCACGATGCGGGCCAAGTCGTTAGGCATCGGAGGCTTTTGGCTGTTGGTTGCCGCCGGCCGTGCGATGGACGTCGCAATCGCCGCGGATTGACGGCGGTTACCGTGTGCGCCGCCGCGTGCCTTCGCATGCAGGGCAGCCGGCCCTTTCGCGTGCAGCCTCGTGGCAACTGGACCATTCCGCAAATCTCTTGCGGGAGTCGAGTGGCTGAGCCACTCGCCCGCTGCAACGGCGACAGCCAGGATGGCGACGAGCACGATCGCGGCGACGAGGGCATAGCTCGTCCTTTCCGATTTTCGATCGGCATGCGCTCGGCCCGCGTCGAAGAAATGCAGGCCGAACAGACTGGACGGTCCTGGGTCTGCGTCACCATGGGCCGCGGCCGCCTGCAGCGACTGCCGCGCCGCGGAGATATATGAGATCGGGCCCGGCGTGGAAGGTTCGGAATCGCTGCGCGCGAAAGCGGCAATGGCTGGAGTCTGTTCTGGTGGCAGACTCGCTTGCGTGCCAAGTACGGGGGTTGCGGTGCGCATATCCGGAAACGGCGGAAGCGAAGTCGTTGTGTCGGCTGGTTGCCGTTCGTGTTCGTCCTTCGACTGCGGCGCCGGCGGGAATCCTGCCAGCTCCTGCGGTGCGCCCTGGTCTCGCAGCGGAGCCGAGCTGACCTCCATTTTTTCTCCGAGCGCGGTCTGAGTCTCAGTCGGCTGATTCCGCGCGGCGTCGAACGCCTCGTCGGACGCCGCCGACGTCTCGCTGGACAGATTGTCGTTCGTATCTGCTTTCGATTCCGGATGGTCCGCAGCGTTTTGCGCCTCGCCGGATGCCGCCCCCGCCTGGCCGAACTGGCTCGCATTCGATTCGGCATTGATCTCTGAATGGATCAAGTCGTGCGGAATTTCGCTTGGTGGTGTGTGATCGTGAACCTCGAAGCTTCCGCTGAGCGATTTCAGCATTCCGTCGACCGTATGAGCGGCCGGCTGCGGCGTGGAGAGGCTTTGTTCGACGATTCCGGGCCGGTTTGCGAGTTCCAGGACGCTGCGTTCGAGCGCGACAAGCCGACTGTCCGGCGCCGCATCCGAAAGCTGCGATTTCAATTCGGCAACGCTTTCTTCGAGGTTCACGAGGACTGCCAGATTGGCGGCCTCGCGGTCACGCATTTCGGACAGCGCGCGCGATCCGTCGTTCTGACGGCGATCGAGAGAGTCGAGGGATTGCTGGATTTGCGCGGCCCGCATGTCGAGCGCGGTCGTTGCTCCCGAGGCCGTGCTGCGGACATCGTCGAGTTTTTTCGTGAGCGTTTCCAGATCGCGCGTCAGTATCTGGAGCGTATCGTTCTGTGTCGCGTCCACGCCCGTCAAATGCTCGTGCACCGACGCAACTCGCAGATCGAGCGCCGTCAGCGCTCCCGACGATTCAGTCCGAACGGCGGAGACCTGTTCCGTCAGGAGTTCGAGTTTTCCGGTCAGCGATTGCGACAACTCGCTTCCGCGCGCATCGAGGTTTTCCAATTTTTTGCGAACGTTAGCGAGACTCTCGTCGTGCGCGGCGAACTTGCCTGACGTTTCTGCTCGGATCTCGTCAAACTTGCCCGTCAACGACCCCGACAGTTCGTTTCCGCGTGCGTCGAGATTATCCAGTTTCTGCCGAACAGTTGTGAGACTCTCGTCGAACGCGCCGAACTTGCCTGATGTCTGGGCGCGAATTTCGTCGAGCTTGTCGGTCAACGATCCCGAGAGCTCGTTTCCGCGTGCGTCGAGATCATCCAGTTTCTGCTGAACAGTTGTGAGACTCTCGTCGAACGCGCCAAACTTGCCTGATGTCTGGGCGCGAATTTCGTCGAGCTTGTCCGTCAACGACCCCGACAATTCGTTTCCGCGTGCGTCGAGATTGTCCAGTTTCTGCCGAACAGTTGCGAGACTCTCGTCGTACGCGCCGAACTTGCCTGATGTTTCTGCGCGGATCTCGTTGAACTTGCCTGTCAACGACTCCGACAGATCACTTCCGAAACCTTCGAGGCTCTGCAGCTTCTGAAGCACGGAGGCGAGACGCTGATCGAGCGCGCTGCATTTGGAAGTCGATTCCGACCGGACTTTTTCGAGCTTGCCGGTCCATGCCCTGGATTCGTCTTCCTGACGTGCATTTAGGTGTTCCAGCCCCTGGTGTACGAGCGCGAGTCGTTGATCCAGTGCACTGCGCGTTCCTGCGCCGTCGCTGCGGACTTCGTCGACCGCTCCGCTCAGGGTTTCAATTCTGCCGGCCAGCGAACGGCAATCGTCGCCGTGGCGCGCATCCAGGCCCTCAAGGCCCCGTTGAAGATGTACGATGCGGTGTTCGAGCGAAGCGGAAAGTCCGGCGGCTCGGGATTTCGCTTCCTCAAGTTTTGTTACAAGGACGGTCAGTCTTTCATCCAGAGACCGGGATGCATCGCTTTGACGGGCGTCAAGACCTTCGAGGCCCTCTTGCACACGCGAGACGCGCTCATCGAGCGCTCCGGTCGTTCCCGAATCGAGGGTGCGGAGCTGCGCGAGTTCCTCGTTCAGGTTCTCGAGCTTCCCCGACAGGCTCGAGATCTGGATCGTCGAGTGGCCGGCTGTTTTCACAAGATCGTCGGCCAGGCGCGACAGGCCTTGATGAAGCACTTTTACGGCTTCGCGCATCGGTTCCGCGTCCGCGCGCTTTTCGATTCGCTCCAGCCTTTCGGAGAGCTCGGTCAAACTGTCGTTGAGACGATCGAAACTCTCTTCGTGCTCGTGAAAACTGAGTTCGGAGAAACTTCTCAGAATCCGTCGTGTGAGCCAATCTCCGATGGAAAGGCCTTCCCTGAGGGCGGCCGCGCGCGCAGCGTCCCGCGCGTCTGCGGGGATGCCGACAAGATTCCACGTTGCATCAAGCCCCATTTTTGCCTCGCGCGTATTTGCCGATCCGCGGGGCCCGCGCGATACGGCATCTTTCCTGCGCGATGTTGTGCCAGCAGCGTAAAAATCGCGTTAACCGCGTTTTGGGGCGTCAAGGGTTTGGCCGGGAATGTTTCCCGTTCGCGTCGGCGCCAGACTGCGCTTCAATGGTGGGGCTGGTATCCGCGCTTTCCGATCTGCCAGTAGAAAAACGCCATTTGATCCGCCATTTCGGCGTCGCGTTGCGATTTGGTCGAGCCGAAGCCGTGACCGGCCTCGAAATCGACGCGAAGAATGACCGGGTTCCCACTCGACGAAGCCCCCTGCAAGGCCGCCGCCATCTTGCCCGGTTGCCAGGGCGCGACGCGGGGGTCGTTCATTCCCGTCGTCAGCATTACGGCCGGGTAGGCCACGCCGCCCATCACGTGAAGAATGGCGTCGACGTTCGCTAGAGCCTTGAAACCATCTTCTGTCTTGACGCTGCCATACTCGAGCGAATTGGCGGCGCCGTCGGTTTCGAACTCCGCGCGCAGCGCATTCGAATCGCCCACGCCCGAAAAGACGACACGGAACAATGTCGGCGCGGCGTCGAGTGCCATTCCCACGGTGATGCCGCCAGCGCTGCGCCCTTCGATCGCCATGGTGTCGGCGCTGCCGTAGTGGTTTTGTTCGAGGTACTCCGCGCAGTCGATCAGGTCCGTGTAGCTTTTTCGCTTGGTCGCCAGATGTGCGGCCATGTGCCATTCCTCGCCATACTCGCCTCCGCCGCGCACATGGGCGATGGCGACGACGCCCCCGTCCTCAAGCAATGGAACAAAGCGCGAGACAAGGGCGGGGGTGAGCGAAAGCCCATACGCTCCGTAGCCGATAAGCCAGACCGGATTCGTGCCGTCGAGTTTCAGCCCGCGTTTGTGAACGATGGAGAGGGGAATGAGCGTTCCATCATGCGCGCGCGCCTTCACCTCTTCCGCCACGAAGGCCGAATAGTCGTCTTTCCAGGGCGGCGAGAGTGCCAGCGGCGCGACCTGACCATGCGCCAAGGTGTACCAGCGCTGCGGGATCACCCAGCCTTGAAGGCCGAAGAGGACGTCGGCCGAAGTGGGATCGGTCACTGGTCCCGTCAGCGTGCCGTCTGCGGGCAGGACGATGTCAGTAATCCGGCCGCTCGCGAGATCGTAGCGCCGCAATCGGCTTGGGCCGCCGTCGAGATCGCGAATATAGAGCGCGTCCGAGGCGGCCGCGAAATCCTCGATCACGCGCGTTGCCGTTGGTATCAGCGTTTTTGCCTTCGCGATTTCAGGAGAGGCGGCGCTCGTCTCGAGAACCTTGAAGCGCGGCGCCTTTTTGTAAGCGATTAGAAAAAGCCTGTCGCCGTGCAACGCCGCGTTCGTCACCTTGTCGTCGAGCGATGCCACGCGTTTCCACGGCGCGTGCCCGTCCGTCACCCGTTCCACGGGGGCGACATAGAATTCGGATTCGGGAATCGATCCGGGGCTGATCACCGCTAAGGCGTAGCGCGAGCCCGGGGTCGCGACGACGAAGGGCAAGCTCGCGGGTGTTAGCGAAGGTGATCCCGCGACGCCCGTGCCGATGATTGGCACGTCCTTCCCGGGATCGGCGCCCACCACATGCAGCAGGGCGCGGCTGTTCAGATATCTGTTTGTTTCGTTTGCGCCGGGTTCAAGCTTCGCCTCCCTCCGGTAGAAGAACGATTTTCCGTCCGGGCGCCAGGACGGCCCCGCGTCTTCGCAACGATCGATCGTTTCGGGCGATTCAATCCCGGACTGTGTGTCGAGAATGTGAATGACGCTGTTCTCGGAGCCGCCCTCCGAAATGCCGTAGACGAGCATGGCGCCGTTCTGCGAAGGCTGGAAATAATCGATGGCGAAATGCTTTCCGTTCGCGTCCCTGCGGGTCGGATCGACGAGAAGTCTTTCTGCGCCGGATATTGAAGGCCGCATGTAGAGTTTGAAGGAGTCCTCGTTGGGCTCGCGTTTCAGATAGAACACGCGACCGCCCGCAAGCTGCACGCTTGAGATTGCCGTTCCCCCGCCCGTATGCATGGCGATTCGCTTGAGCAGCGCGTCGCGGCCCGGAATTCGCGCGAGCACCGCCCGCGCATACGTGTTTTCCTTCTTGATCCAGCTCACGAATTTCGGCGAAGAACGGTCTTCCATCCAGCGGTAGTTGTCGGTGATCCTGTAGCCGAAATAATCGTCGATGACCGGAATTTTCGGCGCGATCGGTGGCCGCAAAGACGCGGCGCCCACAGACGCGACGGCGAGCGCAAGTACTCCAATCATTCGTACGACTTGTTTCATGCGGAATCTCCTGAGACAGGCGCGATAAGATGAAACCGCATTGGCATGTCAAGTCTGGAGTTCGGACCTGGCCGACGTGAACCGCGACAACTCCGCCAGCGCGGCTTCAAACGCATCCAGGCGTCTCTTGTCGAAATCCACGCCGGGCTCGGGCCAGATTCCTTTTACCTCGATCCGGTGTTCGCCGCGATGCGCTTTGAGATCGGCGCGGCCGATGAAGCGCTCGCCCTCGATGACGGGCAAGACGTAATAGCCGTAGCGCCGCTTTTTCTCCGGCACGTATACCTCGATCGTATAGTCGAAGCCGAAGAGCCGCCGTGCGCGCTTTCGGTCGCGGATCGCGGGATCGAAGGGCGAAAGGAAGCGCGCAGGATTGTGCGGAGGCGCAAGCGCGGCGATGTCGGCTTCGATCGAGGGAAGCGCAAAGGCATGTCGGGCGATTCCATCCACTCCGGCCACCAGGATTTCGACGATTTCCTTCTTCCGCAACGCCGCCGTCGCCCAGTCTCGCGCTTCGGAAAGCTCGGCCAGATCGAAGAACCCGGCGAGTTCGCTCGGCGTCGCGAAGCCCAGACGCGCCAGAGCTTCGCGGCAGGCCCAGTCTACGCTTTGCCTGTGCGTCGGTCGTGCGGAACGCAGCTCTGCCGGGATTATGCGGCTCGCGAGATCGTAGACTTTCTCGAAACCGTCGCGCCGCGCGATCGCCAGCTCGCCCGCGCGCCACAGAAATTCGAGCGCGGTCTTGGAAGGTCCCCAACCCCACCACGAGCCCAAGCCCTTGTCTGGAAAATCGCGCGCCGACACGGCGCCATATTTGCGGATGCGGCGGCGCACGCGGGCGATCGCCCCGGCCGGATCGTCTCCCAGACGCGACGCCCAATTCGGATGCGCAAGCCGCGCCTTCGCTGCGCGAAAACGACGGTGCCAATGCGGATAGAACTCGATCGGCACGAGCGAAGCGTCGTGCGTCCAATGCTCGAACAGCGCTCTATGATCATGGTACAGCGCGGACAAAAGCTCGCGCGAATATCCGGCCGCGCGCGAGAACAGGATCATGTGGTGCGCACGTTCGACGACGTTGATCGAATCGAGCTGGACGAAACCGAGCTTGCGGATCAGCGCCAGGACCTCGGCATGGGTAGGCCTGTGGCCGGGCCGTTCGCCGAGCGCATGGCGATCGAGAAACAGCCGCCGCGCATCGGCGTTGGAGATGACGAGTTTGGACATCAGGAGCGATCGGAAAACGGCTTTCACATGGATACGCACGAGTAATAGCGAATTTCCGCCGGATCAAATTGTGCCGTCGTCCCTTCCGCCCGCTTTGCGGGCACCCCAGAGAATGGGGGAGGAAAAATGCGGGTCGGGAAAAATGCACACTCGCCTTCCCCCGGTTCTGGGGGAAGCCCGGCCGAAGGCCCTAGGGGCCGGCGTCTGGCCTAATAGAAAAACTGCTGCAGCTGGCTGACGCCGTTCGGGCCGCCGAAAGCCCAGCCCATGCGCTTGGACGGATTGATCACCGGTGCCGGCTCGCCGATAGAGAATTTGAACCCAGTGATGGTCTCAACGGAGTTTCCGCTTTCGTCATAGACCGCGATCACGCTGTCCGCTCCCCCGTTGCACGCATCGTAAGTCTCGGTGACAAGAAAGAGCTTGTTGACGGGATCGGCCGCGATGCCGGAACCGCTGTAGATCTGATCCGTGTTCCCGGTGCAGGGAAGCTGGACCGCCGCGATGCCTTTCTGACCCGCCATATCGTAAAGCTCGACCTGCGCATTCAACTCGGTGTCGGTCGCCGTCACGCCGGTATTGATGTCTGTCGCGAGACCGTTGACGTAGCCCGCGTGAAACGCACCATTATTATAGCCGTTGAACTGTGTCGTCTTGCCTGTCGTAAGATCGACGAGCACGTTGAGGGGCGCGTCGCCGCCCACGGCGCCTCCGTCGGGAGACAACGCCAGCACCGCCTCGTTCGCCGCCGCGTATTGCCCCAGCTGCGGACCGTTGCCTCCGCCGAACAGATTCGGATCGAGAGGGATGACGTTGCTGAATGTGTTTGCACCGACATTTGAAACGATCAGATCCGGAATGTCCTGCTTCTTCAGTTCGATGACGAAGACAACGCTGGTCGACGTGGCCTGGTTTTCGGCAACCTGGTTGACGTTGACGTCTTTGAGCGGCGGCGTCCACGAGCCGGTGAATTTCTCCGCCGTCACCGGATTCATCGCGTCGTAGACACGGCGGGCGTAGATTTGGCCTTTCGGGATTATGTAACGCGTGACGAGCCCGACATCGCCGGAGAAAATGCCGTCGACACTGTAGGAATTGCGTGGCCCGTCATATTTTTTGAAGGATCTGGTGATCTTCCCCGTGTTCTGGTCGAACGTCTCCATCGAGACGAGGAACCCGTTCTGGCTGTTCTGGGCGCTGGCCAGCACTCCGTCGTCACCACTCTGGTTGATGTCGAACCCGTAGATTTGGCCGCCGTCCTTCGTTGTGAGGACCTTGCCGAGACCCACCTGCCCGGGAACGGAGGGGCTCGCTGCAAAAGCGGGAAAGCACGTGGACACAAGCAGCATCGCCGTAACCAAAACGCAAATGTCGCGAATCGGCCATGCCGGTCGGTTCCCGCGCTGGAAGAAGGTTCCGCTCGTCGTCATGCTCGTCCTCCGGGAGTCTTTACCGCGCAACGGCGCGCCACCATCCTGAGTTGACGGGCCGCGCGCGCCGTTTATTCCCTCACTGTCCGGCGCCCGCGTTGGCAACGACGCGGCTCAATTTCCGGTTCGATTCGGCAACCCATTTGTCGAAGCGCGCCTGACTTACGACTTCAATCTCGACAGGCTTGAACCTATGCGGCAAGCCGCACAGTTCCGAGCAGTTGCCGTAGTATCGGCCTTCCCTTGTTGCTCTGAACCAGGTTTGTCCGTTCCAGCCGGGCACCGCTTCGATCCTGGCGCCGAGAGACGGAATGGCCCAACTGTAAATCACGTTCGTGGCAATGGCGACGATGCGAACCGTCTTGTCTACCGGCACGATGATATGATCGTCCGTCGCCGACAGGGAGGCGACCGGTAACTTTTCGCCTGCCGAGTTAGCAATCATCGGCCCCCTGAAGGTGAAATCGCCCGCGTCGGAATATTTGTAGGTCCAATACCACATGTGACCGGTCACGGTGATCGTCAGGTCGGCGGCCGGCATCGTGTTTCGCAAATACACGAACCCAACTGACGGCACCGCAACGAGGGCGAACGCCAATACGGGCGCCACGGTCCAAATCAGCTCGCGCCGTGTTCGTCGTGCGGCATCGCTGGATGCCGGACGTGACGGCGTGCCGCGTGTAACCATAGTTCGCGCCAAGAGGGCCAAAATGAAAAAACAAATCGCCCCAAAGGCGCCGACTACGATCCAAAGAACGGAATTGTCCTGCCCGATCATGCCGTCACACTACATGAACTCATCCTTCGATCCGTCTTCGTCAAAAGGTTTCTGCAGACCTGGAGAGGAATCCAGACCCGCCGAACCCCGGATCGCAGTCCCGGGGCTGGCGGGCAGGCTCCGAATGCAATCCTCGTGGTGAGCCTGCCCCCTGCGCGATGCGCGCGAGCGGCGGCGAGTCGAACCATCGTTGCGACCTTACGCCGCGGTTTCAGTGGTGTCCAAAAGGCATGACCGGGCAGAATCGGGAGCCTACGCTCCTCTTCGCGGATTTTGAGCCGGGGCGGGCGTCGAGATGGCAATGGCAGTTGCGGTGGCCGTTCTGATTGTTGGCTCTGTGCTTTTTCATTTGTTGAGCCCCTGGCATTCAACGCCGTTGGCGTCGAACTGGTCTTCCATCGACAATGCCGTCACGGTCACCTTCTGGGTTACCGGCGCTGTATTCGTCGCCATCAATTCTTTCATGGTCTATGCGCTGATCCGCTACGACCGCCGAAGAGGAGGCCACGCAACCTACGAGCCCGAGAACGCCAAGCTCGAAAAGCGCCTGACTCTGTGGACCACGGTGGGCATCGCGACGTTGCTGGCGCCGGGCCTGTATGCCTGGGACAAATTCGTGACCATCCCGGACAATGCGGCCGTCGTCGAGGCAGTGGGGCAGCAATGGGAGTGGAGCTTCCGCTTCCCCGGCAAGGACGGCGTGCTCGGCACGGCCGACCCCCGCTTCGTCAACGAAAACAATCCGTTCGGCCTGAACCCCAACGATCCCTACGGAAAGGACGATGTGCTGATCGAGGGCAATACGGTGCACCTGCCCATCGGCAAGCCGATCAAGATGGTGCTCCGCTCGAAGGACGTGCTGCACGATTTCTTCGTTCCCCAGTTCAGGGCGAGGATGAATCTGGTGCCGGGCCTGGTCACCTACTTCTGGTTTACGCCGACCAAAACCGGCAAATACGAGATTCTGTGCGCCCAGTTGTGCGGCATCGGGCACTACACCATGCGGGGCTACGTGATTGTCGACGACCAGCGGACATTCGACGCCTGGTTGAAAAAGCAACCCACCTTCGCCCAGGCGGTGGCCTCCCGCTGAGCCGCGAATTGTCACGGTCTTTGGATCGTGAGATCATTGGATTCAACCGCAGCGAGTCATGAGAGCGTGACGAAAAGAGGTTGACGATGGCCTACGCTACCCTCGCCGAAGACCTGAAAGAACTTCATCACCCCAGGAGCTGGGTGGGAAAATACATCTGGAGCCAGGACCACAAATACATCGCCGTCCAGTACATGATGACCGCGGTTGCCATCGGCGTGGTTGCGCTGGTGTTGTCGGACCTGATGCGGCTGCAGATCGGGTTCCCCGGCTCGGTCGGCTTCATCACGCCGGAGGCCTATTACCAGATGATCACCATGCACGGGATGATCATGGTGATCTATCTTCTCACCGCCCTGCTGCTGGGCGGGTTTGGAAATTTTCTCATCCCCCTGATGCTCGGCGCCCGGGACATGGTCTTCCCCTTCGTGAACATGCTGAGCTACTGGGTGTATCTGCTCTCGGTGCTCATTCTGGTTGCGAGTTTTTTTGTCCCCGGCGGTCCGACGGGCGCTGGGTGGACGCTTTATCCGCCGCAGGCGATTCTTCCGGGTACTCCTGGCCGTGACTGGGGCATCATCCTGATGCTCGCCTCTCTCGCGGTTTTTATCGTCGCGTTCACGATGGGGGGGTTGAATTACGTAACGACTGTGCTTCAGGCGCGCACGCGCGGCATGACGTTGATGCGCATGCCGTTGTCGGTGTGGGGCATCTTCGTGGCGACGATCCTGGCGCTGCTGGCGTTTCCCGCCCTGTTCGTCGCTTCGATAATGATGATGCTGGACAGGCTGCTCGGCACCAGCTTCTTCATGCCGGCGCTGGTCTCGCAGGGACAGCTGCTTGGCTACAATGGCGGCAGCCCTATCCTGTTTCAGCACCTGTTCTGGTTTTTCGGTCACCCGGAAGTCTACATCGTCGCTCTGCCGGCCTTCGGCATTGTGTCCGATCTCATCGCTACCCATGCCAGAAAAAACATCTTCGGCTACAGAATGATGGTCTGGGCGATCGTGATCATCGGCGGCCTCAGCTTCATCGTCTGGGCGCACCACATGTATGTCAGCGGCATGAATCCGTATTTTGGATTCTTCTTTGCCACGTCCACGCTGATCATTGCCGTGCCCACTGCCATCAAGGTCTACAATTGGGTGCTGACGCTGTGGAAGGGCAACATCCACTTCACGGTCCCGATGCTGTTCGCTATCGCCTTCATCTTTACGTTCATCAATGGTGGGCTGACGGGTTTGTTTCTCGGAAACGTTAGCGTCGATGTCCCGCTATCAGGCACCTACTTCGTGGTCGCCCATTTCCATATGGTGATGGGCGTGTCGCCGATCCTCGTCATCTTCGGGGCCATCTATCACTGGTATCCGAAGATTACCGGACGGATGTGGAACGAAACACTCGGCAAGATCCACTTCTGGTTCACCTTCCTCGGAACCTATTTGATCTACTTCCCCATGCATTATCTGGGTCTTCTCGGCATGCCGCGCCGCTACTATGAGTATGGCCACACAGCCTTCATTCCCGATACCGCCCACTACCTCAACGCCTTCATCACCACGGCGGCGCTGATCGTGGGAGCGGCGCAACTGATCTTCTTCTACAATATGATCACGAGTTATTTTTACGGACCGAAAGCCGGAGGCAATCCGTGGCGGGCGACAACGCTCGAATGGCAGACACCCACGACGCCCGCACCGCACGGAAACTGGGGCCCGAATCTTCCCGTGGTATATCGCTGGGCTTACGATTACAGCGTGCCGGGCGCTGCGGAGGATTTCATCCCCCAGAACGTGCCGGCCTATGGGACAAGCCGTGATCACAAGACATGACGGTGCGGCGTTGAGGGGACAGTATTGACGTGGGCATCCTCCAGAAGCTGACGGAGAAGCCCTGGCTGGTGACGGACCACGCCACGGCGGGGGATCACGACGAAGTCAGCGTGTCCGCAGCCCCGACCGGCCTTTACTTCTATTTTGCGGTTGCGACAGTCATGTTCCTGCTTGTCGGGGCCATGTACCTGATGCGGATGGGCGTCGGGCATATCGGGTTTGGGCTGGATTGGCGCCCGACTCCCAAGCCGTGGCTGTTATGGGTGAACACGTTCGTGCTGGTTCTGAGCAGCGTGACGTTTCAGCAGGCACGGGTTGCGGCGCGCCGGGACCAGGCGGATCGCGTCGTGACGCTCCTTCTCACCGCGGGCCTGTTCGCCTTTGCCTTCCTCGCGGGGCAGCTCATCGTTTGGCACGAGCTCGCCGCCCGCGGCTATTTTCTGGCGACCAACCCCGCCAACTCCTTCTTTTACCTGATCACGACACTGCACGGGCTGCATCTCGTTGGCGGTCTGGTCGCGTGGAGTTACGCCACGATCAGAGTGTGGAACGGGATCGAACTCGCCAAGGTCAAACTGAGTGTCGAGCTGTGCGCCATCTATTGGCACTTTTTGCTTCTGGTTTGGTTGGCGTTCTTTTGTCTTCTGCTGGTGACGTAGGCAACATTGAACGACCCGAATCGTTCGGAGGGGGATCGCGTGAAACATGACTGACCATGCGGGGGCAGATCCGGGGACACCGAGCCAGGGGTTGAAGAGTCTGGTCGCGGACTGGTCGACGGATCAGGAGGCGTTCAAAAGAGTCCACTGGGGGAAGGCCATGATGTGGATCTTCCTCCTGAGCGATACCTTCGTCTTCAGCTGCTTCCTGACGTCGTACATGACTGTGCGGTCGTCCACGACCATCCCGTGGCCGAATCCCAGCGAAGTGTTCGCGCTCACGATCGCCGGGCACAAGATTCCGCTGATTCTGATCGCGATCATGACTTTCGTCCTGATCAGCAGCAGCGGCACCATGGCGCTCGCGGTCAATTACGGCTACCGACGCGACCGGCGCACAACCGCGCTGCTGATGATGGCGACAGCCCTGTTCGGCGTGACGTTCGTCAGCATGCAGGCCTTCGAATGGACGAAACTGATCCTCGAAGGCGTGCGCCCCTGGGGCAATCCCTGGGGCGCGCCGCAATTCGGCTCATGTTTTTTCATGATCACCGGCTTCCACGGCCTGCACGTTTCGGTCGGCGTGATCTATCTGACCACGATCGCGATCAAGGTCTTTCGGGGCGATTTCGAGCGCAAGGGAAATTACGAGGTCGTCGAAATCGCCGGTCTTTACTGGCATTTTGTCGACCTGGTGTGGGTATTCATCTTTGCATTTTTCTATCTTTGGTGAGAGGCGACATGGAACACGAGTCGGCGCATCCGGGAGGCGGCCAGGTTGTAACGGCGGCTCTCCATCCCGATACGGCGCACGGTCAGCAGCATCCGCTCGGGATCTATTTTGCGATCTGGGGACTGCTATTCGTGCTGAGCACATTCTCCTATCTGGTCGACTATTTCCACTTCGTAGGTTTTCAAAGATGGGCCCTGATCCTGATCTTCATGTGGCTCAAGGCGGGACTGATCGTCGCCATATTCATGCATATGCGATGGGAGCGTCTGGCCCTCAAATACGCCATTCTGATTCCGCCGCTCTTGCTGGCGGTCCTGGTGGCGCTGATGTCGATCGAATCCAACTACACCTACTGGACGCGGGTCATATTCTTCGGCGTCCTCGGCGGCCCGCCGGGCTAGCGGATCGAATCAGACACCTGGCGGCTGAGCTGACCGGCTGGGCGCATCGGCCTAAATGAGATTGCGGGTCATGTCGGCACCCCAAGCCTCGTCATGGCCGGGCCGTTGTCCCGGCCATCCATGAACACCGCCTCGTGAGACGATTGGCATGTACAGGTCGTTCCAGCGGGATTGCCTCGTTCGATGAGATTTCCTGTTGCTCATCATGCAAACGGCGATGAGGGCGTCAGGGGGAACCATGGCCGGCACAGCGTTCATGGGTGGCCGGGACAACGGCCCGGCCATGACGAAGTTATAGCGGATTGCGGATTCGCCTGTGTTTACGGCTTGGCCTTGGCGGGCGCGGAACTGGTCGCCTTCGTGGCTGTGTCTTCCGCTGCCTTCTGAGCCTTGTGCGGCGGCAGCGGGGGCGGCGTGTCGGCCCACGAGCGCATGAACGCGATCAGGTTCAGACGGTCCTGGGCGCGGGGCAATCCGGCGAACGTCATCTTGGTGCCCGGAATGTAGCGGCCGGGCGACCGCAGAAAGCGGAAGATTTCATCATAGGTCCACGTGCCGCCTTTAGCGGTCATCGCTGATGAGTAGTCGAAGCCTGGGTGCGAGGCGCGGGGACGGCCAATGATGCCGTAGAGATCAGGGCCGATCTTGTTGGGGCCGCCCTTGTCCCAGACATGGCATTGCAGGCAACGCTGGGCAGTCTCCTGGCCGGCGGCCACATTGGCCGCAGGAATGGCCGTGGCGAAATCGGGCAATTGCTCGACCGCCGGTTCGGCCGAAGCCGCGCTTTCCTGAGCCGGGTTGATCGAGGCGACCTTGCGCATGTCGCGCATGTAGCCAAGCAGCCTGGCCCGGTCGGCAGGCGATGCCAGCGCCTGCGGCCACTGCCGGCGCAGTTCCGCCAGATCGACTGCCGGTTCGGCGACGCCGGGAACGATATAGGCTGGCCGTACGAGATAGGGGACCGGATACATGGCGCCACTGAGCCAGTCGCAAATCAGCGCCAGCAGCAGCGCGCCCAGAATCGCGGCGGCGTACTTACTTCCCTCCCACAGATCCATCAAAAGCTCCCTTTGCCCTGACGCCAACCGTCAGTGCCCCATTGCCGCCGGCAATTTGAGTGGTTCCCTTCGAAGTGCCGGTGTCAGTACCTTGGATGTCAGTACGCCAGATGCGGGTTTCCGCGATTTTCGTTTCTCATTTTTTTGCCCCGCCACCGGCGCTGTCAAGCAGCGCGACAACGATGACGTCGGATACACCACAAGATCGTGCGGCAAATAAGGAGTCTGGATTTTGCTGCACTGCAATCAAACCGGGACCGCAAGCGCAGCCCGGGCGCGCGTCAGCCCACACTGGAATTGAGACGGCAAGACGACCTATCATAGCGCCCAAAAGGGGGAACGCGATGATGGCAAACGATCAGATGATCGCCGATTCGGACTCCGCTTCGTTGACGATCGGCAAGATCGGCGTGTCCGATCTGAAGGACGCTTTGATCAAAGGCTATGACGACTTCACGGTCATGCCGAGCCACGCGGTGTTCCTCTGCGTGATCTATCCGATCGTCGGTCTCATGGCGCTCCGAATTGTGACCGGGGATTCGTTGTTGCCGCTGCTGTTTCCCCTGACGGCCGGATACGCGCTCATGGGTCCGTTCGCCGCAGTCGGTCTGTACGAGCTGAGCCGGCGGCGCGAACTGGGCCTCGATCCATCGCCCTCGCATATCTTCGAAGTGCTGCGATCTCCAGGAATTGGTTCCATCGCAGCGCTCGGCGTGCTGCTGACGGTCATCTTCATTTTCTGGCTGGTGGCGGCGCAGGAAATCTATCGCGCAACGTTCGGCGCCGAAATCCCCGCTTCGGCGCTGGAATTTCTCCGCCAGATCTTCACGACGCGTGCCGGATGGACCCTCATCGTCGTCGGGTATGCTGTCGGCTTTCTTTTCGCTGTGACGGCGTTCAGTGTCGGCGTGGTGTCCTTTCCGCTGGTGCTCGATCGCCATGTCGGCGCGGCGACGGCAATCGTCACCTCTCTGCGCGCGGTTGCCGCCAATCCGGTGACCATGGCTTTGTGGGCGCTCTTCATTGCGGTCGCGCTCGCGGCTGCCTCGCTTCCCCTGTTCATCGGCCTCATCGTAGTCATGCCCGTTCTCGGACACGCGAGCTGGCATCTCTATCGCAAAGTCGTCGCGCACTGACGCGCCGCGTCCTCCGCGGCTCCGCGTAATTCTTTTTGTGTCAATGGCGCGGCGTGGATGGCGACGCCGGCGGGCGAATGAAGCACGAAACGCGCCCAACCGGGCCCGTTTGCACCTTTCCTGGTTGGGTGGCCCAGAAGGCGAGCGGATTTTCGTCTGACCCTGCCCGATTGCACGGGGGGCCCTTTTGCCATCGGAGTTCGAGCACCGGCGCTGGTCCAACGCCTTCGAGAGGCACCGAGAAGGTCGGGGGTGAAGCATTGTCCCCGATCAGTGACTGAAGCGTCGAACAAACCCCCATGGCACAGCGGTAGTCGATTGTTGCGGTGTAGTTGAACGGCGGCCCGGCAATATGGATGCGTTCAATCACGCTGTTCGCGTTACCCGGGATCCATACCCCGGCGGGACCGCTCAACGCTGCAACGGGGTCGAGGGCCGCGATGAGAAGGATCAAATTGATGAGCAGACCAGGCCGCATAAAATCTCCCGGGACGGATTGCCGGACTGTTGTTGGCGTCAGATTACGGTGAGGCGCGGTTTCCGCAAAGTTCGCGATGGGAATCAAATGTGCTTGCCGTCGCTATTGGCGAAATAGGTTTCGAGAATCTCCTTCACCTTTGAAGCGATCCACGGCTCCAAGTCCGCGGCATCGATTTTGCGGCTGCCGGAACAATCTGTCTCATAGTCGCGATGAGCGAAGTAGCTTTTTCCAATCTTGGCCTCGATCCGGTCTTCTTCGACAGTGAAGAACAGGATTTTGGACCGGGGCTCGATTGCCCTGCCGTCGGTCGACGCCAGCTTCGGCCCGACGAAGCGCAGGGAGACCGCCGCTTGGACGCCGGTCGCGGGATCGAAAATCTCTTTCAATTCAGACGGGATTCCCTCTTCACCGATCTCCTTCTTTGCGCGGACGAGAATCGGCAAGACGGTCGCGCGCAAAATCTGGGCCTGCCGCGCCACCTCTGTGTGGCGCTCGTCGCGCCCTTTCGCTTCGTTGGCCTTCAGTACAGCCAGGTCGGCATCGTGCTGCGCCCGGAGGCCTGCCGCCATCGCGCGAAAATCGTCGGCCATGATTGTTTTTCCTGCCGTTCGGTCACCTGACAAATCGAATCGTATCGTAAAAACGCGAGGAGCGCGCTCCAGTGCAGAACCTCGCGCTTGTCAGCGATGCGGCGGGGGTCATGCTCTGGTGCGAGAGGAGCTCAGTTCGCCGGAGCCATTGATTATACCAAGGTTATTGAAGAAGTGGCTCGTCTGAGTGCCTGATGTGGCGAGCGCGGGCGGAGACACCGGGATGGAAATGGACGGAAAGGTCATCGTATTCGGGGCGGCATACAGCGTCTATGTCCGCGCGGTACGGCTTGCACTCGCGGAAAAGAGCGTGCCTTACGATCTTGTCGAGATAGATGTTTTCGCGCCGGGAGGACCGCCGGCCGACTACCTGTTGCGTCAACCCTTCGGGCGCATTCCCGCATTCGAACACGACGGTTTCCGGCTTTACGAAGCAACCGCCATCGAGCGCTACATCGATGAAGCGTTCAGCGGACCGCCCCTGCAACCCGCGACCGCCCAGGCACGCGCCCGAATGAACCAGGCGACCAGCATCCTGGATTCCTACGCATATCGCACCCTCATTTGGGACATCTATGTCGAGCGCATCGTAAATCCTCGCGAGGGCCGATCGAGCGATGAAACGCGGATCGCAGAGGCGCTTCCGCGGGCAGGCACGTGCCTGAAAGTGCTCGAGAACATTATGGAGGAAGGTCCGTGGCTTGCCGGCGCGCAACTCACTCTTGCCGACCTCCATGCCGCACCGATGTTCGACTATTTTCGTCTCACGACGGAGGGAGAAAATTTGCTGGCGGCGCATAGAAGCTTGTCGAGTTGGTGGACAAGGATAGCTGCGCGCAAGAGCATGTCGGCAACCAGTCCAGATTGATTCAAGCCTCCAATCGGAATCGAATCACGCAATTGTATTTGGCGTCATGGCATTCCTGGCCTTGGAACCTAACAAAGCCCTCGCAGGTTTAACAATGGAGACACGATTGAAGAACCACGCGAGGAGCGGTGCCGCATGCGTCGAGACAGCGACAAAGGACTGACGGTGAACGCAGCGACCGCTTCGCCAACCGAGGAGCATCGCAAGGCCGGTCGCGCGGGCCAGATAACTCTGGCTGCGGCTTTGGTGGTCCTGGTGATCAGCGCCATTGCGGTGGTGGCGGGATTCGGCGCCGTCGCTGCGACATCGGCAGGGATATGCGTGGCCCTGGGTGTGGTCGGCCTCTTGCTGCACTACGAAGGCGAACGTCAGCGGCAACGTCCGGATCCCTCTCAGCCGCGTCGCGGCAGATAGCAGATACGAAATACGCGCCGGCAGATCGGGCGCCGATCAAGAATATTCAAATGCCCCGGTGTTGCGAACCGTGACACGGAAATCGATCGCGACTCGGACGCCTCGGGTGCATCAATGCGAACGGCCTGATCCGGACGAAGTGAGTTCACGCCGTTTGTTTGAGTAAGCGAAACCCGTGTGGCGGCGCCTTTCGCTCGCGCAGCCTCAGAAAAGGCGCGGCCCCCGGGGGGACGTCGCGGGGCGCCGCATCTCCCTCCGGCCCGGAGTTTGTCCATCCGGCCGCGCTTTGCGCGGACCGGTGAGGGGCACCTCCCCAACATTGGACGAAGAAATCCTCAGTTCTGCCCGCGCTTTCTTGGCGCCGAAAAGATTTCTGCTATAGCGAGCTGGTGATGTACTTGACTATAACACTATGCCATGCCACATAGGGTCCTGACGATCGAGGCGAGATGGGTTTGCCGGACGCGATGGACGCAGATTGGAATGACAGCCAGCCGATCTACCGCCAACTGCGCGACCGCGTGGTGGCGATGATCCTCGACGGTGTCCTGAGGGAGGGCGATCCGCTCCCTTCCGTGCGCAATGTCGCGGCGGAGAACCGGGTCAATCCCCTGACGGTGCTGAAGGCATATCAGCAGCTCGCGGACGAACAGCTGGTCGAAAAACGGCGAGGTCTCGGAATGTACGTGAAAGACAGCGTGCGCGAAATTCTGCTCCAGGCGGAGCGCCGCAAATTCCTCGAAACGCAATGGCCCGAGATCTGCGGAACCATCCGCAGGCTCGAACTGTCGCCGCGCGAATTGCTGGCGGCCGCCGCAACCGGCGGCGCCGCTCCGGACAAACAAGGGACAATTTGAAGCCATGGCTTGCATCGAAGCGCGCGGCCTCAGGAAGAGCTTCGGCAAGACCGTCGCTCTCGATGGCATCGACCTCAAGGTCGAGTCGGGCCGCATTCTCGGTCTGATCGGCCCCAACGGCGCGGGCAAGAGCACCGCGCTGAATGCGATCCTCGGCCTCATTCCTTATGAGGGCGAGCTCAAGGTGCTCGGCCGTAATCCCTGGACCGAGCGCAACAAGCTCATGCAGGACGTGTGTTTCATCGCCGACGTTGCCGTGCTGCCGCGCTGGATGCGGGTGACGCAGGCGCTGGACTATGTCGAAGGCGTGCATCCACGCTTCGACCGCGCAAAGGCGGAAGCCTTCCTCGCCAGGACCACGATCAAGCGCACGAGCAAGGTGAGGGAACTGTCGAAAGGCATGGTGACCCAGCTGCATCTCGCGCTCGTCATGGCGATCGATGCCAAGCTTCTGGTGCTCGACGAACCGACGCTCGGGTTGGATCTCCTCTACCGCAAACAATTCTACGATTCGCTGCTCAACGACTATTTCGATCACAGCCGCACCATCGTGGTGACGACGCATCAGGTCGAGGAAGTGCAGCACATCCTCACCGACCTCATGTTCATCGACCGTGGTCGCATCGTGCTCGAATGCAGCATGGAGGCGTTCGAGGAGCGCTATGCCGAGCTCACCGTGAATCCTGCCAATTTGGCGGCGGCGCGGGCGCTCAAACCGATTTACGAGCGGCAGGCGTTCGGCCGCACGTCGCTGCTGTTCGACAATGCCGACCGTGCGCAGCTTGCAGCGTTGGGTGAAGTGCGCACGCCGAGCATCGGCGATTTGTTTGTCGCGGTGATCGGCACTGAAAATTCCGCATCGAAAGGAGCTATGGCGGCATGAGCATCGAGGCAGACGTCGGAACATCTTCGGCTGCACGGGCCGCTGCGCCCGCCACGCCGGCCCAGACGAGGCCCTTCGCCTGGTCGGTACGGCGCGAATTGTGGGAGCATCGCTCGAGCTGGATTGCGCCGCTCGCCGCCGCAGGCTTCGTGCTGTTCGGGTTCTCGCTCAGCCTCATGCGCATGTCGCACGCCTCGCGCGTGATTTCCAGCCTGCCCCCGGACAAGCAGGCGGCGATCCGCATGATACCCTACGGGATCGCGATTGCGGCGATCGTCCTGACTTCGGTGATCGTCGGGATCTCCTATAGTCTCGGCACGCTCAACAACGAACGCCGCGACCGCAGCATCCTGTTCTGGAAATCCATGCCGGTTTCGGATCTGACGACCGTGCTCGCCAAGGCGAGTATTCCGCTCGCTGTCCTGCCGCTGATCGCATTTGTTGTCATCTGCGCGACGCAGCTCGTCATGTTGCTGGTGAATACGGGCGCGGCGCTCGCAAACGGTCACGATGCGGCGCAATTATGGACAGCGATGCCCTTGCTTCGTGTTTGGCCACTGGTCTTCTACATTCTGGCCACGCTCGCGCTCTGGTATGCACCAATCTATGGCTGGCTGCTGGTGGTTTCGGGCTGGGCGCGACGCGGGGCCTTCCTGTGGGCCACATTGCCGCTGCTCGCGCTCTGTGTCGTCGAGAAGCTTGCCTTCGACACGTCGTGGTTCGGCGACTTGCTGAAATACCGGTTGGGCGGCAGCTTCCACGAAGCCTTCGTGGATCAGGGCCCGCATCCTTTCGGACTGCACAACAAGATGAACTTCCATCTGCCGCAGGCGGACCCGGCGAAGTTCTTCAGCGCGCCCGGCCTGTGGCTCGGTCTCGCGGCCGCCGCCGCGCTGTTCGCGCTCGCCATCTACCTGCGCCGCCGCCGCGAACTTGTGTGATCGCGCACTCTGCGGGAGAGGGAGGCAACCGCGTGACGCCAGTTTCGATTTTGCAGCTGCACGCTGCGCCGTGGTGGGCGTTCGCCATCGTGATCGCGGCCCTGTCGCTGCACGTCGGCGGAGGAAGTCTCGGCATTCTTTCTGGCTATACCGCCGTCTTCGCTCTCAAGGGCGCCCCGCTGCATCGCGTCTTCGGCACCGTGTTCGTTGTATCAATGCTCATCATGGCCGTCATGGGCCTCGCGCTTTCCGTCTGGATTCGGCAGACCAGCAACATCATCGGAGGGGGACTCGCGGCTTACCTGGTGGCCACGGCATGGATTACCGTGAAGCGGCAAGCAGGAACGGTTGGCCACGCCGAGATTGTTCTGTTCGTTGTGGCGCTCGCCATTACTGGACTTCTTGTTGACTGGGCGTGGCTGGCGGCGATGAGCGCGAAGGGCACGTATCAGGGCTTCCGCGCCCCGTTCTATCTTGTTTTCGGATTTTTCGCCGCGCTTTTCGCCATGCTCGATCTCAAGGTCATACTGCGCCGCGGTGTTTCCGGCGCGCCGCGCATCTTACGGCACCTCTGGCGCATGTGTTTCGCACTGTTCTTCGCCGCGGCCTCGTTTTTCCTCGGCCAGCAGAAGGTGATGCCGGCGTTCATGCATGGCTCACCGCTGCTCTACATTCCCGCGCTGGCGCCGCTGGCATTGATGATCTACTGGCTCGTGCGCGTGCGCTTCCCGAAACAACGCCGGGGCCAGCGGCCCTCAGCGTCCAGGACAAACCTCCCACTCGGACAACCGACATGACATCTCCCGAACGACACGTCCCAGTCTAGGCCCTGAGGCCATGCACGCGACGACGCTCCTCGCCTATGTGCTTCACATCGGTGGCGGCACGCTCGGCCTCGTCGCAGGCACGGTCGCGGCGTTCTCCCGCAAAGGCGGGCGTCTCCACCGCATGGCCGGCACGGTGTTTTTCGTTTCCATGCTGGTCATGGCGATTTTTGCTGCCTGCCTCGCCGTCGTAATCCCCGGTCAGATCGTCAATCTGTTCATCGCCATTTTCACGACCTATCTCGTGGCGACGGCCTGGATGACGGTCCGGCGCAAAGACGGCGCGATCGGGCTACCGGAAAAGATCGCCCTCTCCGTCGCCCTCATTCTCTGTGCGCCGTTTGCGACTCTCGCCTTTCAACTGGCGGTCGGCCTTCCACCTTTTTTCAAGAGTGCCATCCCGTTCAAAGGCCCGGTCCTCATCGCGCTTTATAGCTTCACCTTGGTGCTCGCCATCGCGGCGATCGCCGACGCCAAAGTCGTCCTTGCTGGCGGCATCTCCGGTGCGCCGCGAATTGCGCGGCATCTGTGGCGCATGTGTCTGGGGCTGACGATGGCCGCGGGCTCGGCCTTCACCAACGGCCTGCCGCGTTTGCTGCCCGGCCCAATGCATGTGACGCCAATCTTTTTCCTTCCGCAGTTCGTGCCGGTGGCCCTTCTTATCTTCTGGATGATTCGCGTGCGCTTCACCGGCGGGTTCAAGCGCGACGCACTCGCACTGCCGACCTGAGACGCCGCTACGACTTCTCCACCGCATTTCGAATGAAAAAGTGTCATTGTAATTCTACCTCTCCCTTGTGGGGAGGTAGAAAAATGCACTTCGCGTTTTTCGGATAAGGGTCAAACACGCGACGTACAGACCCCCACCCGAAATTTGCTTCGCGTTGCTCGCAAATTTCGACCTCCCCACAAGGGGGGACTACGGTTGCCTCATTCTGTTCCCAATTGCGCGACCGGAGTGCTCTGCAGCAATCGCGCACGAACCGCCTCGGTGACGCGCGCGCGGGTCGCGTTCTCCGGCTGTCACGGCGAGCCCGAATCAGTCGAACGCTGCAGGGCGGACGCAGCGTATCTGACCGGAAGCTGGACTTCACTGCCGGGAGTCGGAGCGGCCGCAAAATCGGGAGACACGTGGTACTGTTGCTCCGGGCGAAGCGGGGCTGACGTGCATGCATCGTCTTTGGGACGAGTTTCGGCGGCGCAATCTTCATCGCGTCACGGCGGCCTACGCTGTGGTGGCATGGATTTTGGTTCAGGGCGCCAGCATCGCGTTCCCGGCCTTTGCCCTTCCGGGTTGGACCCTGCGGCTTCTGATCGTGCTGCTGATTGCCGGACTGCCGGTTATCTGGGCGGCATTGTGGCTCGCACATCCCGCGGCGACGCAGCCACCGGCAGCCCAGGTCCCGCTCCATCACACGGAGTGGGCAATGATCGGCCTCTTGGGATTGGTGCTCGCCGTCACCATTTTCGAATTCGCCTGGATGCAATTCAAGCCTTCAATCACGGCAGCGACGCCGTCCGCCGTTCCGCAGGATGCGTCCATAGCCGTGCTTGCCTTCGACAACATGAGCGGCGATCCCAACAATGAATATTTCAGCGAGGGCATTTCCGAAGAACTTCTGAACGACCTGGCGCAGGTGCGCGGACTGCGCGTGGCCGGGCGCACATCGTCATTCGCGTTCCGGAACAAGAGCGTCAATATCGAGGACATCGGCAAGGCGCTCAGGGTGAGCACGGTGCTCGAGGGCAGCGTGAGACGCGAGGGAAACCGCGTGCGCATCACCGCCCAGCTGATCGACGCTGTCGACGACTATCACATATGGTCACAGACCTATGATCGCGAGATTGCCGACATCTTTGTCGTGCAGGACGAAATCTCGCGTGTCATCACCAAGGAACTGACCGGGCGCCTGCTGGGCGGGAAGGGACCGGCAAGCGCGGCAGTTGCGCCCGCGCGGCCGCGTATCAATCCCGATGCCTACACGGCTTATCTGCAGGGGCGCTTCTTCGTGAACAGGCGCAACACGGAGGACATGCTGCGCGCGGAGGACTACTTCAAGCAGGCGCTCAGGCTCGAGCCCGATTATGCCGACGCGCATGCGAGCCTCGGCATGGCTTACGAACTGCTTTACCTCAACGGGCAGCGGCGCGACACGTTGCAGCTTGCCAGGAACGAACTCGCCGTTGCCTTGCGCCTCGACCCCGACAATTTCACGGCACTCTTGATCAGCGCGAACGCCGAAGCGGATTCATGGAATTGGACCGGGGCCAGTACCGCCATGCGGCGCCTTGTGGAACGCTTTCCCAACAATGCCGAGGTGTATCATTTCTATGCGGATTTTTTCGTCCCGCTCGGCATGCCCGACCGGGCGTTGCTTGAACAGCGACGGGCCACCGCGCTCGATCCGCTGGCGCCCATCAACTATGACAACACGGGAGACGACCTGCACTACCTCGGCCGCGATCAGGAAGCGATTGCCGCCTTCCGGCAGGCGCTCACCCTCGACCCGACCTTTGTGTTTTCACTCAAGAGCCTTTGCGTGATCGACGCCGATATCGGAAAGCTGGACGATGCAAAGCAGATTCTGCGCGACAGGCTGCTGCCGCTGGATGGCGAGAAGGGCAGCTATTCCGGCTGGTGCAGGGCGGCCATCGCCTTTCGCGGGCACGACCAACCCGGGCTGAAACGCATCGCCCAGGATATGGAACAGGCCTATGCCGGCGGCGAAACAAGTGCCAGCCAGGTCGGGTACACCTATGCCCTCGCGGACGATTTCGACGACGCGATGCGCTGGTTCGGGAAATCCTGCGACGAATACGATATCGGCTTCTTCTACTTCAGCATCGATCCGGATTTTCCAGCCGCACTCAAGGCCGACAGGCGCTGGAAAGCGTTGATGCAGCGGCCGACCTTCGGGGAACTTGCGCGTGTGCGCAACGAACTCTCAACTCCGCCTGCCGGAGACGAACGCGCACATTGATTCAGTAGCCGCCGTCCCACGCCGGCTCAATGCTTCGCGTGCGGGTCGCGCTCCCCCGCGGTCACAGCGAGCGCGAGACGGTTGAACGCTACGGGGCAGGTGAAGAAGGCCGAGCGCGCGCAATTGGGATTGTAGGCATAGTTGAAATCGATCGCGAAGCTCTTCGGCGGAAAGCTCTTGAAGGCGGGCGCATCGACATAGCGGCCGGCGCCGTACGCGCCCTTGCCGGTCAGATCGTCGGTGAAGAACGCCGACAGCGACGTGATCTTCTTGCGCTCGTTGGTGTCGGTGTAGAAGGGCAGCGTGTAGCGCTGGCCCTTGAGCAGGAAGCTCGCAACGCCCGCCCGGTAGAATTGCTTGCTGGTGCCGCGCGAGGTCATGAAGCTGTGCGCCGGAATTTTTGGATCGGGCGTGAAATCCGCCTTCACCACGAAGCCCGGATCGTAGGGAAAATAATCTACGCCCTTGAACGCCGACACCGCCGAGTTCTGCTGATTGTAGACAAACACGCGGACGCCGGGCACGCCAGCCTGAACCTGCGTCGGATAAGCCTGCACGTCGACGTCCTTGTCCACCGCAACATCGGTGAGCGGATTGGCGAGCGCGTTGCCGCTCTTCGTGATGACGGGCTTGCCGCCCGTGAATGCGGCGACGAGCACCGCGTCCGTCCGCGCGCCGTTGACCCATTTGTAACTGCCCGGAACCCCGCGCTTGCCCACGAGGCTGGCGCTGTTCCCTTCGCCGAGATAGGCCGCATCCTGAATCTTGAGGATCGCGTGGGGGGTTGCCGTATAGGCCTTGTTGGTGTCCACGAGGTCGGCCTTCCAGGCCGCTTCGGGCGTAGCCGCCCAGGCGGGGGCCGAAACCGTGAGCAGGCATAGCGCGAGAAATAGGGATTTCATGGTCGGCTCGATGTTGTGCACGGGACCCACCGTAGCAGCGACCCTGCCGCCGTGAGAAGTGAGGCGATAGACATGTCTGCCAACCGGGATTCCCCGAAAGCGGGCGCGCGTTTTCGGCCGGGGCTTGGGGCACCGGAAATCGGGCGACGGCCAATGCACCTGTCGCCGTATTACCAGAGGCATTCTCAATGACAATGACGAAGCGCGCCAGCCGGATCACGTGGGGGTTTCTTCTCGGTATTATTCTTCTCGAAGGCTGGGCTGTCCTTGCGTCATTTCGTGCCCACGGCAACTTTGCCGCCGCTCTGTGGCGTTACGCCTCCACGCCACCCGGCACGCCGCTCGCGTGGGGAATGGCTACCCTGGTCACCACCGCTTATGCGGCCTATGCAGCGTCGGCCAGTCCAATCATTCGCGATCACATGTTGCGGCCTGCGCGTTGGCGGCCCTTCGCAGCGATTCGCATCGTGGCGGTCCCGATGGCGCTGATCAGCGGCTTCTTCGAAGAAGCGTTCTTTCGCAAAGCGCTGATGGACTATGTCATGCACCGGGGCGCGGGAATTGTTGTGCAGCTCGCGATCACGGCCACCATTTTCGGTGCGGCGCACGCCATCTGGGGCCTGATGAGCAGAAGCGTTCGTGGTGCACTCGGAGCAATGGCCGCCACCAGCATTCTTGGCGGAGCGTTGGGGGTTATTTATATCGTCGGCGGCCGCAGCATCGGCCCTTGCATGGCCGCTCACGTCGCAATCAACCTTCTGATCGAACCGTGGCTGATCCTGGCCGCGGCCACACACGATTGGCGCCAGCAGAAATCGGACGCGTGACAAACAGATCCATCGAGGCTTCCCCACAGCTCTATGCCCGAACGGGCGGCGCTCTCTACCTGGCGATCATCGTGCTCGGCGGCTTCGCTGAGGGGTTCGTTCTCAACAGGCTTGCTGTGTCGGGTGACGCCGCGGCGACGGCCCACAACATCATGGCCTCGGCGGCGCTTTGGCGCCTCGGTGTCGCGGGCGACTTCATCGTCGTCATTCTTGCGATTCCATTGATGTGGATCGAGTATTTGCTGCTGAGGCCGGCAGGCAAAAATCTGGTCATCCTTGCGGTGTTTCTCAATCTCACCTCGCTTGCCGTCGAGTCCGTCAGCAAGTTGTTTCTTCTCGCGATCATGCCCATGTTGACGAACACCCACTATCTGAGCGCTTTCGAACCGCGGCAACTGCAGGGTCTCGCGGGCCTGGCGCTTGCGTCGCACAACATCGCTTTCAACATTGCCCTGATATTTTTCGGCTTCACGTGCCTGGTGAATGGTTATCTGATTTTCCGATCGGGCTATCTTCCCCGGTTCATCGGCATCTTGATGCAGATCGCCGGTCTTTGCTATTTGATCGCCTGCTTTGCGGAGCTTTTCGCCCCCGCCTTCGCCGACCTGATCACGCCGGCCATTCTGCTTCCGCCCTTGATCGGCGAATCGTCATACTGCCTGTGGCTGCTCGTCATGGGCGTGAATGTCGCCAGGTGGAAAGAGCGGACAGGCGTGGAAAACGGCACCTGAGCATCGGCGTTCCACGTGGTCCCGCTACGGCCTCTCGCCCGTCCATTCCCAGTGCCAGGGTTCGAACGCGTAGTTGACGAAACCGAAGCGCGCGGCGTTGGCCACCAGCCAGCGATAGGCGGGCGAACGGGAAATGAAGAGCCGGTTCGCATCGGCCGAAGAATCGGGCGCCAAACCTGACGCCGCGCCCAGGTAGAGATCCATCGCAAGGCCGGTGCGGTGGGCCGAGCAGACCGCGCGCACGATCCCTTGGCAATTTCCTTCGCGGGCGCAGCGCGCAGCGTCGTAGTCGGGGCTCCGGTATCCCGAAAAGATCGTCAACAGCCGCGGGTCGGCAGCGAGTTCGGGCACCTGTGCGCGCGCCGCCGCCGCCAGCTGCCGGTAGGCGGCCAAGGCTGCGGGCCGCAGCCATATGATCTTGCCGCCAAAGCTTTCCGCGCGCGAAGCCTGGGCGAGCGAGGACTCCGCGGGCGGCGGCGGGCAACCCGTCCGGCTCACCTCGACGAAAGGCCTTCGCTGCTGCCAGACCTGTTTGAGGCGGGTGAACGTGGCCAGGTCCAATGCACCCGTGTCTGGAAGGTCATGCGCGTGCTGCCAACTGGTCAGCCGGGCTGCGAAACCGCGCGAGCCGGGCGCGCAAGCCGCACCGATCTCCTGGGCGATCAGCGGCGCGTAGATGGCCCAGCCGGTTTCGGGCCGCCCGAACGGCGCCCAGGTGAGTGCGCCGAGGGAATGCGTGTTGCTTGCCGCCGCAGCTTCGGGTCCGACATCGCATGGCGCCGTGGCGGCTTGAGCGCCGCCTCCTGCGCACAGAACGAGCAGAAGACCGGCGGTCGCGAGCGCAACGATCTTCGTTGCACGCCTCTGGGTCGCGCCGGCATTGCGGAACCGGGCGGTCTGTCGCGCTTTCCCCATGGGGCAACAATGGGAATCTTCGATGGGCCTACGTCAAGCCGCACTGATGCGCAGGACACTCGTAGGCGGCGTCATGCTGATGGCGTGCGCGGTTGTTCAGGCGCTTCCGCGCGATACGGTGTCGCCGTCCCACCATGCTTCCGCGACAGAGAATACTGCGCACGCCGATGCACCGGCCACAGCTGGGCCGGCCGCGCCCGAAGTTGGCGGAGGAGCCTCGAACAATCCCGAGGCGCAAGCGATCGAGGCAAGCAGCTTTTCCGCGACGAAAGATTCTACGGCGAAACGCCGCCTTCTGATCAAGGTCGAAACGCTGCTCGACCGTGAACATTTCTCCCCCGGCGAGATCGATGGCCGGAACGGAAGCAATCTCGAGAATGCCATCGCCGCTTTCGGTCAGGCCGAGAACCTCTCCGGCGGCAGCAAACTCGATGCCTCTTTTTTTTGACGCCCTGACGAAGGCCGACAGCGCCCCCGTCACTCAGGACTACGTGATTACAGCCGACGATGAGAAGGGCCCGTTTCTCGGGACAATTCCCTCCGGCTTTCCGGAAATGGCCAAGCTCAAATCTCTGGGTTACGCGAATCCGCTCCAGTATTTCGCCGAGAAATTCCACATGAGCGAAGCGCTCCTGCGCGAGCTCAACCCGAAGGCCGATTTCACCGCTGTTGGCACGTCGATCGTCGCGCTGCGCCCGGGCAATGGCGATATCGGGGAACCGGTGGCGCGCGTGGAGGTGGACAAGAGCACCGGTCAGGTGCGCGCCCTCAATGCCGCGGGCCGCATCGTCGCGGTCTTCCCGGCCACGGTCGGTAGCACCGAGCGGCCGGCGCCGAGCGGCGAATGGGCGGTCAAATCCGTCGTCAACAATCCTCCGTATACATACGATCCCAAGCGGCTCACTTTCGGCGACAAGTCGAAGGGTGCGCTTACGATCGCGGCGGGTCCGAACAATCCGGTGGGCTCGACCTGGATCGACCTGACTGTGGAAACTTACGGCATTCACGGCTCTCCGGATCCCACGCTCATCGGCAAGACGGCGTCGCATGGCTGCGTGCGCCTGACCAACTGGGACGCCGCCGCCCTCGGCCGCGCGGTGAAAAAGGGCACGCCAGTCGTGTTTGTGGGAAGAACAACGAAGACGTAGGTCCGGGGACACGTCGCTTCCATCCAGATGACCCACCTGGGTGCACAGGCGCCACGATAGCATCGAGCCTTATGGGGAGGTTAGACGAACCCTCGAATGGCACACCAGCTTTTCGGGCACGATTGTGCTCTTTCGATCGAAAGTGCTGCGCGCGTCCGTGCACAATCGCTCAATTGGAACAAAGGACCGCTCACAGGGGTTATCTGTTTGAGTCTGTTTGTGAGCGGCCCGCATGTCATCATTTGCGCTTTACGTTGTCGGTTTCATTGTGCTGGTCGGCGGCCTTATTTATGGCGCTTACCTGATCCACATCCCGCATACATGGATCATTGTGGGAGCATTGGTCTTCATCGGGCTCGGGATCATGTCGGCCGTGTCGCATACCAAGCGGCGCGATCCGCCGGCCGAAGCTCCCCGCGCTCCAGACGCATAGACGATCAGGTAACGCGCACGAAATTCGAAGATTTATCGGCGCGTGCTGTCGATCTTATTCCGCCCGCCATGCGGCGAATACCCAGAAGAGCGATTGCATTTGTCCCGCCTCGTTCGCAAGCGGAGCGATGAGCACTTCGCAGGCGAGCCAGTTCTTGGCCAGCGTGCTGGCCCGCGTCAGCAGACGTACGGGCGCGGCAGCGGCGCGGGCATGTTCGAAGCAGCCGCGCCAGCGCTCTGCCAGTTCCCGGGAAAGTACGTCTCCCAATCTGCGGCCTTTGACGTGTCCAAGCACTTCCGTGGGATGCGTACCCTGCAGGCTCACGATGTATTCGAAGCCATGCACGCGGTCGGGAACGACGTCGACGACGCTGACATGCGGCAGGAACGCCTGCATGGCACGCGGGCTCAAATCACTGCGGGCCGGCATCGCACGGCCGCGGCAAAGCGAGCGCCAATAGACGAGCGCCTTCTTCGTCGGAGCTCGTGTGAATTCGAGTTCCCAATCCACCGTGATGGGCGCCAGTTCCGATTTGGGACTTATCCGTGCAAGCGATGGCATGGCGCATCGAGTTTGCCGCCGGCGGTGTTTAGGAACCGTTGATGGCCGCGCGGTCGCGCCGCGCGTGTTCTCCAGGTTCCATGGCCCGCGTCTTGCTTCGCTCACCCCTATAGACGCCCGGCAGGGCCCAGATCGTTCCAATCTGAGCCAGAGACCTTGGGGCGCGCCATGGGGATGACACATGAGCCGTTTGAGATTGGACGCATCGACTGACGGCCTGCCGCGCCCGCGACAGCGGTTCAATCCGCGCGTAGCGGTTAGAAAAGCGGAATCGTGGCCAGCGGAAACCATCCTCCTCACCGCCGCGGTCGCGACGGTTGTTTTTGCGTTCATGTGGTTCGCGTAAAGAGTGGGGCGGCGCCCTGCGCTGCTATCTCTTGCCGTTGACCGGCCACCACAACGTCACCCAAACCTCAGACAGAAGCGGGCCGAGCACGACAACGGCCTTCAGCCAAAGGGGAAGGTCCGGCTGCAGGATCAACACGCCAGAGACGACCGCCCCCAGCACAATTACCCAGAGGGCTATCTTCAGAGCGGTGAGAAGCAGCATTCAGGCGACCCGGCGAGAGTCTTCCGGCAAAGGGCCCGCGGTTTGTAAGGGGAGAGGCGTGCCGAATTCTCTCTTCGCGACGTCTGTGGCCAGCGTTTCGTAGGACACGGCGAGACGATCGAGGTCGTCTCTGAACTCTTCCGAACGGGATGCGGCGGCGATTCGCCTGACGGCAGCGGCCATTTTCCGGTAGTGGTCTATGCGTTCGTCTGCCGTAAGTTGCTCAACCTGTTGTCCCATCTGGGTTTTTCCCGACGACACGTACCGCCAACGGGGAAAACGCGATTTCGTTCCCAGAGTTCCCTCAAATGATCTATTCGATCGTTTGCGCGAACCGATTGAGCGGCTGCCAGCGTGGGGGCGGCGGTATCGCTGTTGGATATGGTGCCGCTCACGCCCAGAACCGTCGTTGTGTCGAACGATGCGCCCGCCCCAGCACTGCGTCATCAGATCGTCGCGCGACACGACAGCGCCGTTTGCGCCGGGAAGCACCACCAGCGCCTGCATCATGCGCCGTTCCAATGTCTCGACTGTGTCGCGGGCGCGGAATTCGAGCAGCGACGGCCGCAACCGGCTTGAGCAGGGCTGGCCGCTGGTTCATGAGCCCATCACCGGATTTCCCGGCGGGCCATCAGCGATCTGCCGGATGCGCCTGCCCGCGGCTCGCATGGACGCCGATTGCGCGCGCCACCTGCGCCGGCAAGGCCGGACTGGCGGGCAGGAACGGCCCCTCCTGTCATGGCGACGTACCCCGGATCGGCCCCGCGGCCTCGGGCGGCATCCTACATCGGTTCGGAAATGCACGAAATGGCGCACCCGATTCGGGGGTTTATGTGAAAGAGGGGGCACGCGGAGGCGCGGAGAAATGCTTCAACACGGAACATGGAGGAAAAAGGGTAGTGCGCGCATTCGCGCGCCATCTGGTTTGTCCGTGTCCTCTCCGCGTCCCCGCGCCTCCGCGCGAACGTGCAAGTTCGAATTCCTGAGTCGGGCGTACCCCTCGTCGAACGCAGACGAACGATTGCGACTTACGGTTTGATCGTGACCGCGAGGAATATCGTCCGGCCGAGCGCATCATGACTGCCCGGATAGACATCGACATTGCCGAAGAGCAGTGATAGGCGGCGCGGTGCGCATTGCGGTCCGGCGCTCGCGCCGCAACCGGATTCACAAATCCAATCTCCCGGCCTCACGGACGCCCACTCGCAAGACGCTCGAAGCGCGGATCGCCGCGCAGCCGGTCGAACTGGGGGTCGAGGCGCAGTTCCGCGGGCGTCGGACCTCCCGGCAATTTCATCAGCCGGGAAAGCTCGGCAATTGCGGCTCCGCGATCGCCCGAAGCTGACATCACCTCCAGGCGAGCGCCGTCGGCGTTCATGACCTCCATCTCATCGTTCGAAGCTCGAAAAATTTCGATCGCATGATTGGCAGTGGCCATTGCCATTCTGGAATCGCCGAGGCCCGAATAGACGATCGGCAGCAAGGTCAGGGAATTAATGTTGTTCGGGTGCGCTTTCAGACTGCCAAGAATGATTTCGAGAGCTCTGGAATAGCTTTCCCGGGCGCCTTTCGCATCGCCTGCCAGGCGCAGACATTCGGCCACGGCCGCCCGAAAAAAGGCGGTCACGTCTGCGTCCGCGTCCGGGTCCTGATCAAGCGATCCCTTGAAGTAGGCTGCGCAGTTGTTGAATTGCCGCTTGAGCCAGAACTGCTCCAACATTACGCCAAATATATCGGTATCGCCCGGTGGCGGATGGATGTTCTCGAGCGCGGCACCCGCCAGATCGAGCTGTCCCATCGCCTGGTAGGCGACCGCCTTGGCGGCGACAGTCCACGCGCTGTCGGGCCAGATTTTGAGCGCGTCGTCGACCACCTGCAGGGCGGCTGCAAAATCGTGCGTCGCTATGAGATTCCAAGCCAGTAATGTCCGGTGGCTCGAGACGAGGGGATCGAGCGCAACGAGCTTGATGAAGGCGTTCGTGCTTTCCTTCCATTTGCCCTGGCGGCGCAGAACCAGTGCGAGGGCCTCGAGCGCATCGGCATTGTTGGGCCATCTGGCGTGGACCCGCTCCAGTTCACGCTCCGCCGCCGGATAGTTCATTTCGCCGTAATAGAGATAGAAGCCTTTCGCCGCCTGCACTTCCGCAAGATCGGGATTCAATGCGAGGGCCTTTGCCAGCGCGGCGTGGGCAGCGCTCCGCCGGACGGTGGCCAGATCGTCGCCGAAATGCGTGCGGGCCTGCAAGCTGGCGAGGCGAGCCCACGCGACGGCAAACTTCGGGTCCAGCGCGACGGCCTGCTGGAACAGCTGGATGGCTGTGTGCAGACTTGTTTCGTCATTTTTGTGGGCAAATACCAGGCCGCGAAGGTACAGGTCGTAGGCGTGCGGATTGCCGGTCGGCCGTGCTGCGATCTCCGCTTTTTCGCCCGGCGTTACCTTTGCGGCGAGCGTTGTTGCGATCGCTCCGGCCACTTCGCTTTCGACGGAGAACACGTCGCCCGCTTTGCGATCGTAATCCTCCGCCCACAGGTGCTCATCGCTCGTCGCCCTGATCAGTTGCACATTGATGCGAATGTTGTTGCCGGATTTTTGCACACTGCCTTCGAGCACGTTTGCAACGCCGAGTTCCTTCGCGATCTGCGTGACGTTCACCGACCTGTTGGCGAACTGGTCGGCCGAGGTGCGGGATATGACCTTCAGTGAGCCGATCTTGGCCAGCCGCGTCAGGATTTCATCCTGCACGCCGGCAGCGAGATAGCCGGCATCCTTGTCCGAACTCAGATTCTTGAACGGCAGAACGGCAATTGAAGGTTCCCGCGCGGCCGGCTTGGTGAATTCCCAAACTGCAAAAGCAAGCGCGGCCAGGAGCAACACCCCGGACGCAACGGCTGCATAGCTCCACGGCCGTGAAAAACCGCGTGATGTTTTTGGAGCTGCGATGTCCGTTGACGCCTTGGCCGCGGCCCGCAGCCGATAACCCACCCGCGGAATGGTCTCGAGTTCGAAGGCCTGCGCGCCGCCCAAATCCGCCAGCTGGCGGACCTTTGCGATGGAATGGGTAATCGAATCATCGCCGACAACCACGCCGTCCCAGCACGTCTCGACGAGTTCTTCACGGGAGACGACTTCGCCCCTGGCGCGCGCGAGCGCCACCAGAACCTGCATCACGCGGGGCTGGACCGCTTCTTCGCGTCCGTTGCGAATCACGCGGCGCAATGACGGGCGGACCTGTAAAGCACCGAGCGCAAAGTCGGGTTCGCGAGCCAAGTCGACCGGAACGAACACCGACTGCACTTCCGTGGGGCGGTTCATCGCCGATTATTTCGGTTGTTCAATGATTGCTCGGCATCCGGACAATTGCCGATCCTGTCATCGCCACGCCGGATCGCGCCCAATCGGCGCGCGGGCTTGAAGCGTCCGCGCAAGGCGCAGGAGGGAGCGGCATCCCCAGCCATCATGGAACCCCGATCCGGGGCCGGTCCCCGGCGGGACCCATACTAGGCGATGTCTCTCAGGAGGGAAAACCTGCTCGAGAGGGGGAGGCTTTCCTTGTGTTTGTGCGGATGCGGCTCGCGAGCCCGCGCCGATGGTCGGCGCGGCAAATCAAAAGGAGTATTGGTGATGTCTCGTTCCCTTCTGCTATCTGCCGCAGCCATCGCATTGATGGCGGGCAGCCTGTCCGCCCAGGCCTGCCAACTGGATCTGACCGGAAACCCCGGTCATTGGACGCCTCAGGTCAAACTGCCTTCCTCCCTTCGGGCGTCCGGCAAGTTCGACTCAATCGTCGGAGTTTGGCAGGCGTCGTTGACGGTCAACGGTACGCTCCTCCTCAACACGATCGACACCTGGAACGGCGACGGCACCGAATTCCTGAGCGCCGACAAAGATCCGATCGAGGGCAATGTTTGTCAGGGCGTCTGGAAAACCACCGGCGCTCGCGGCGTCCAGCTGCATCACATGGGCTGGACCTTTGATACGAGCGGCAATCCGACCGGCACCCTCGTGGACGACACGTCCGTGACGCTGGACAGGAAGCGGATGACGTACGCAGGCACGTTCGACTTTAAATTCTACGACGTGAACGGGAACCTCGTGAAGGAGGTGACGGGCGACACTACGGCCGCCCGCATCACAGTCCCGTAATCGACTCGGTTCGCCCGCCCTCACCAGGCAGGCGTACGCGGGACAACCGGAGCGGCGCCAACGCTGCTCCGGTTGTCTTGTTCGACAATCTGTTCATCGTTGTGCCCCGAACAGACACGCTGTGGATTTGCGAGCGCGCTCTAATGCTTGATCGTGACGGCGAGGAATATCGTCCGCCCCAGCGCGTCATAGCTGCCCGGGAGGACGTTGACATTGCCGAAGGACGGTGAGCCGGCGATGCCGAGGTCGACGGCCGGCGGTTCCTTGCCGAAGATGTTGTTGACGCCGGTGCGCAAATCCACGCCTTCGCGCACCGGCCAGTCGAGCGCAACATCGAGATAGTCGTATGAGCTGATCCGGGCGTCGGGCAGATCATTGCATGGTCCCCCGCACACCGATTGGAAAAGCGGATTGCTCTCGTTTGCCGCGAGATCGACCGAGCCCATGTGACGCCAGGCAAGAGACAGCGAAACCTCCCACGGTGAATTCCATGTGACTCGCAGCCGGTGGCGCCAGCGCGGTGAGGGATCGCCGCAGACCGCGCCAAAGAGTCCCGCGCAATCGTATGACCCGAGGCCAGGGACCGGTTCGGTGACCAGCGTATCGAGCACGGTGCCAATGAAGTCCAGCGCCACGGATCCCGCACCGTGCACATTCCAGTCGTCGGGATTGATGGAATAGCCCGCTTCGACATCAATGCCTGTCGTGGACAGAAAGCCGGTATTTGTTGTTTGCTCGCTCACATAGCCGGCGCCGAACAATTGACCTTCCGCGTTGCGGTGCACGAGCGGGCAGAAGAAGCTTTCGGTGGCACGGGTCGCGCTGATCCCGTAACAGCCTGCGAGCGTTACGAGCGGATCGATCGTGCCGATGAATCCATCGACACGAATGTTGAAATAATCGACCGTCGCCGTGAAGCCGTCCAGGAATCGCGGCGTGAACACGGCGCCGACGGTGGTGGTTTTCCCCTTCTCCGGCTTGAGCAGGAGGCTGCCGCCGGTCTGGTCGTTGCAAACCATTTCGGGACAGGACAGAAGTTTTGTGCCCGCATTGGGGACGCTTGCACATTGTCCGGACGCCGATAGGGAACATGGGTCGATCACCCCAAAGCCGCCGAAGCTGGTCGGCATGAAGAGTTCGAGCACGTTGGGCGCGCGGACCGCGCGTTCGGCGAGACCCCTGAGCCGCACATCCGCGACGGGCTGCCACTCGACTCCATATTTGTAGGAGATGGCCGGACCGGCGGTGCTGTAGGAGGCGTAACGATAGCCGCCGTTGACGGAGAGCGCCTCTGCAAGCGGTGCGTCCTGCACCAGCGGAATGTTTACTTCGGCGAAGCCTTCCGCTGCATCGATACCCGAGAGCGGAACAGGCGCAACCGGGCCGCTATAACCATACAGGTCTCCGGTCGAGAATTCGCTGTTCGTCTGCAGGCCGAGACTTTCCGACCGCCATTCTGCACCGACGGATGCTTCGACGGGCGATTTGGCCAGTGGCGAGCGGCCGCCCCACGCTCCGAAATCTCCCGTGAGCGACGCACTGACGATCTGCTCTTCTGTCGTGCCCTGCTGAAATCCGTCGGCCTCGACGTATTTTGCCATCGCGGGCGTGATCGAACCGAAGCCGTTGAAGATATCGAGCGGCACGCAGGCCGGGTCGGCCACTATGCCCTGCGCGTCAGGCTCGGCCGCGTAACACGCGCCCGTGGCCGGATCGACCTGCAATGCCCTTTGCACGCGGGCAATCGACAGCTCGTTGTGATAGGTTTCGTTATAGAGCGTCAGTCCGAATTGTCCGTAGACGTCGTAACTCCAGTCCGATCCGAGATCACCTTTCATTCCGACCTGCATGCGCCATGCCGTGTGGCGGAGATCGTCGAACCGGTTCCCTGTTTCGATCGCCCGTCGCCCGATCAAAAGAAGTGCTTGCCCCGGCACCTGATTGTTCGATCCCGAACCGTTCGCGCCGCACAGCAAGGTGCGCTCCTCGGGCGTCATCAGAGGGTTGGAACAATTGACTTCGATCGAGGAACCGCTGACGGCGCCGGTGCCCAGAAACAGCCCGGAAGGAGCGATCTGCGCATCCGTATGATCGTCGGAAAACATGAAATTCGAATAGGCTTCGAGCTTCCTGCTCACATCGATATGGCCGAAGAAGCCGCCGGTGTAGCGCGTATCGGGACGGCGGATGACATTGGCCGGGCCGTAATTGTAAAACTGCGCGGGAACGCCGGTGAAGGGGATGAAGCGTCCGCTGCCTTGTGCGCCGCTGCCGGTTTCGAAGAAATCGGCGGGCAGGCCGTTGACGGCGTTGTCGATCGAAAACCATTCATTGTAGTTCTCCGATCCGACGCAAGTAAGTCCTGTGTGGAGCGGATCATTCGGGTTGAAGAGCTTCAGCGTGGTTCCCAGCGCGCAGGCCGAAAAGTCGCGCTCGGCCACGGGCTCCGCCGAACGGTAGCCGAGATACGCGGTCACATTGCCCCGGTCGCCGGCGATTCCCGAGCCCATGAGCAGCGTGAGGTCTTCCGTTTCGCCGTCCCACACGTCTTCCGGCGCCTCCGCGTAACCTGCCGCCGCGAGGCGCGCGCGCTGCGCGCTATTGTCGTTGTCCGCCTGATCGATGCTGGCGGTGCCGTCGAGCTCAACCCCCTCGAAGTCCTTGCGCAGGATGAAATTGACGACCCCCGCGAGCGCATCGGAACCGTACACGCTCGAGGCGCCGCCGGTGAGCACTTCGATATGGTCCACCAGCGCCGCCGGCAGATCGTCGATATCGGCGACGGGATCCAGAGGATCGCCCGGCATCAGCCGCGAACCGTTGATGGTCACGAGCGTCCGTTTGGCGCCCAGTCCGCGCAGATCGACACTCGCAATGCCTCTGGCGCCGCTCGAAAGGGTCGGACCCTGGTCGGCGAATGCCTCAGGGAGATTGTTGATGAGGACGGAAAGATCGGTCGTTCCTTCGAACTTGATTTCCTGGGGACTGATCGCCGTCAGCGGACGAGAACTGGCAATTCCCTCCTGCGGAAGCCGCGAGCCGGTGACGACGACAGTTTCGACGCTTTCGCTGGTTTGCGCCGAGGCGCGTTCGGCTGCGCAAAGGGCGCCAAGCGATGCGACGCCAGCAAGCAGCGACGCACGCAAACAAATCTGGCCGCCATCCGACCCGAACACGGCGTCCCCCCGCGGTTGCCGTTTGCCGAGAGCGGGAATTTTCAGAGAGTTTGGTTGCGTGTGCGGCGACTCGCCGCCACTGCCCCACGCCGTATCAACTTCTCCGCCCGTTTGGGATGCTAATTCAGCCTGTGGCGACCGTCAAAGCAATTCGCCTGCGTGAACTGCTTCTTGTCCCAACGACAGCGGCATTCGATGTGCCCGAATGAGTCGTGAGAGTGGCCGTTTTGAATTGGGGCTGTTGCTCAATCGCGACCGGTCGCTCGCACTGCGCCTATGGCGTAGCGCCAATCGCGCATGAACAGATGACACACGATCATGGCTGCCGGCGCAGGGGTCGCAGCACAGACCACTTCGAGAAGCGGCGACAAATAGCCGTGCTGATCCGCCCATCCCGCCGCGCCGTAAAAGGGAATCCCCATAGCGAAGATCGACAGGAATCCGCCGGGCCGCCGAAGGCGGCTGAAGGATGCAAGTTCCGTCTCCTCCAACCGCATGATGTGCAGCAGCCAGATGGTCGACAGCAGGGAAAACAGAAGCAAACAGCTCGCGAAGTAAAGCCAGGGCCACATTGACTCGATTCCGACGAACGAAGTTCCAAAGAGAAGAGTGAGCGGCAGGATGAATGCGATGGAGGCGTCCGCGAGCGAAGGGATGCGCCGCCGCGAGATGCCGATATGGGCATATATGACCCAGGCCACCAGAGCCGAGAAGCCGTTTCCGGCCAGCTGGAACCAGGTACGCAGGCTGCTCAATGTGATCGGCCATAGGTGCATCCGCGTGCGGGCCTCGGCGACGAGGTCCGCGAGCACGAGACCGATAAGCACGCTGACCAGGGTGATGAAAAGGGCCGGAAACTGGTCCTTGATACGGCTTTCCAAATCGTCCTGCGTCTCTTGGGAATTCATTGGCTTTCACGGCGCTCCCATCTCTTCCACCAGGCGCGACGCTGACGCCGCCGGCCCCATCAGCGTCCAATCGCACCGGCCGGGCCGTGCGCGCAAGGCATAAGACAGAGATCAAACTGGCTGGGTTTCTCGACGCCCGCAAGCAAAGGAAAGCGCGTGGCGCGAGCGTGCACAGATTCGAGGACAGTTGATGCATTCCCTGTCACGGAATCCGTCGTAACATACAGCGCCAAGCGAGACAGGTGAATCCGCCTGAATTCCAAGAGGCGAAAATGCCAAAGGGAGAACGGACAATGAGACAAGGGTGCAGGGGCAAGTGGAGTGTCAAATCGGCCTTGCGCAGCGCAATCTTTGCGGAGGCGTTTGTGTCGGCTTCCGTCCTGGCGGCGGCAACCCCGCCGGTCGTGGCGCAAAACGATGCGACTTACGCCGAGAGCGTGATCCACAAGTTTCGGGGCAATCCCGACGGGCAGAGTCCGGAAGCAGATCTGGTCCTGGATGCGAATGGAAAAATTTATGGCACGACGGTCGCGGGTGGCAGCAATCCAAATTGTCCCGGCGGCTTTGGGCAGGGGTGTGGAACTGTATTCTCGTTGGACGGAACAGGAAAGGAGCAAGTGATCTACAGCTTCGCCGGTAAACCGGATGGCGCATCGAGCTTCGCGGGCCTGCTGGCCGACGCGGCCGGTCATCTTTACGGAACCACCGCTTTGGGCGGAAACGTTGCCGGGTGTTATTCGGGCGGCGGAGACGGCTGCGGAACCGTTTTCAAACTCGATACGTCCGGCAACGAAACCGTGCTTCACGATTTCAGATCGGTCTTCAAGGGCAAACCTGACGGTCAGTCTCCTGAAGGCGTTCTCGTTGCGGATGCAGCGGGCAATCTCTATGGCACGACACCATTCGGCGGCCCCAATTCAGCGGGAACGATCTTCAAGGTTCATCCAGGTGGTTCGGAGACGGTGCTCTATTTCTTCACTGGAAACTCGGATGGTGCACGTCCCTATTCGGGGGTGATTCGGGACGCCAAGGGCAATCTCTTCGGAGTGACCTACTTTGGCGGCCTGTCTGGATGCACGGGCGGCTGCGGCACCGTGTTCGAGTTCAATACTGCGAGCGGTGTTTTGACGACGCTCTATGCGTTCACGGGACAGGCCGACGGCGGCAATCCCTATGGCGGCCTGATCCAGGACCGCGCGGGAAATTTCTACGGCACGACCGAATTGAACGGCGACAACCAATGCAGCGGAGGCAATGGGCCGGGATGCGGTGTCGTGTTCGAACTGAGCCCGGCGGGAGTCGAAACCGTTCTTCACGCCTTCACGGGAAGTCCGGACGGCAGGAACCCCTATACGCGTCTCGTCATGGATGATCACGGCAATCTCTTCGGCACGACGACGTTTGGCGGCGATAGCTCGTGCAACAAGGGATACAGCTGCGGCGTCGTGTACGAAGTGCGCAGGACCGGCAAGGAAATCGTGCTGCACGCTTTCACCGGCGGGCGAAAGGACGGGGAAGTTCCCTATGGCGGCCTGGCGCGCGACGCGGCCGGCAATCTATACGGAACGACGGTGAGCGGTGGCACAGGCGCGTGCTCTGGCAGATGCGGAACCGTGTTCAAGCTTGTTCCAACGATCCCGGGCGGTCAGGGCGAGGAGAGGCGAAATTGATGGTGTCGAAACTACCCCAACCTTGAAGCTGAATACGGCCAATGGCAGCACAGCGAGAGAGCGCAAGGCTCTGGTCGGGCGGCAGCCCTGGTCGTGAGCGTGAGAGAGCACAATTTGGGGGCGACTCGGTGCCGGACCGGTCAAGAAATGCCGGGGTCAATCAATAAAAAATTCATAGCGCGGTCCACCCGACGCGCGCCGATTTGCTCGCGATCATCCCGGCATCTCGAGCTCTCGGCTTTCGACCGCGAGGCGCCAGTTGGCGACGTCGCCAAGTATGACGTCGCTTGCTTTGTGAGCTCGGTCGCGCAGCCATTCGAATTCGGCGCCGCCTTTCTCGATTGAAGACGCGAGCGCATCCAGTTGCGCTTTCATGCGCGCCGATCGCTTCGCTGCCCCTTCGAAATCGCCGATCATGCGAATACCATAACCCGCAGAAGCGAACGCCGGCAGGCTCGCGGAAGCGACAATCATCCAATATTTCATGTCTGGCGTGACAGACAGGAGCCGGAACGCAATTGCGGCAAATGCTCCCACGGAGAGCAGAAACGCGGCGATGAACAAAGACAGTCCCACCAGCGCCAGGCGGCCATGCAGGCGTTTGAATCGCTGTGCCGTTATTTCGTGATAGGCGGCCTGATCGCGGAGAAGCGCCTGCAACTCCTGCCGCGCAGCAGCGAGCCCTTCCTTATCCAGACGGCCTCCACGCAAGCCCGCCTCCCGCGAGATTGCGCGAGCGTACCAGGCCGGCCATGCGGGCGCCGTACCGAATGGACCAGGCGCCCGCGTGGCAAGCGCATGCATCGGCGCCGCGACGCGCAAGCGTTCGGCGACTTCGCGCGATTCGATCCAGCGATGGTGCCAGCGGCGCTTGTAGCCGACCAGGGCGTTGACGACGAGGAACGTCACCAGCACCAACTCGACCGCGCTCCAGGGGTAAGGGAAGTTCAGCACCGCAACGAGAACGGCGACGGCGGAGACGAGAAAATTGGCGATTACGGCGCTGCGAAAATCCTGCGCGAAACGCACGGCTATGGCGTCCGCCCAACCGAACGCTGCGATGGTGGCTGACGCTCCTGATCGGGTGGCGCTCAATACATCTGCCAGCCGCTCGGGCTGCGGCACGAGAATATCGCCCGCGCGCGGCCAGCGCACACCCAGAAGAAACATGAGGAGCGGATATTCGATTCGCGCTGTGAGCCGCCGCCTTCCTTCCGCGAGGAAGCGATCGAGCCCGCTTCGCTCGGCGGAATTCTGCGGCGGCCGGATCTGCGCGTCGATGGCCGTTGCAAGCGCTTCCCCGAGCGCCGCGGCGGGATGATCGTCGATGTGCATCGGCGTCGTGTGACGGTCGTCGAGACCGCGCCAATGCAGCCGCGGAAGATTTTGCCCCGTCGCGTCCACGCGAATGATGGGCATGCCGCGACGGCCGGCTTCGGCGATGAGCTCAGTTGTGCCGCCTCGCCCATGCGCTGCGCCGCCGTCCCACACCGCGATAAGAAGGTCCGACATGTCGAGCACGATGAGACCCGCCGTCGCGTAGGACTTCCCCGCTTGCATACGGTCGCCGTCGAGCTCCAGCACCGCGCGTGCCTTATCGAGGAAACGGCGGAACGACGTGCGCGAGGTGTGACTGTCGAAATCTTTTTCGTACTCGTCGGCCGCGAAAGGCAGCGGCGCCTCCAGTTCGAAGCCCAGACCCAGTGCGGCTTCCGCCGCCATGCGGTCGGCGCCTTCGGCAAGCGCGGCGACCAGCGTCAGCTTCGGCGCGAATTCCGAAAAGCAATTCGCATGGCGCGCGTGCGCCGCAAGCGTTTCGGTGCGGATCGCGGCGAGCGTTTCGGCGATCTCGCGCGCGATGCGCGAAAGCGAATCTTCGGGCAGCCTGTTAGGCCGGTGTCCGATGATCCCGACCGACAGCGCAAAACGCGGCTTTGGGGGATGCGCATTGTTCTTCATCGACCGCCCCGAAATTCTGCGACGGAGCCGGCGGCGTCGCTCAATATTGCGGCGCGCGCTCCCCGTCAGTTAGCAGCCAACCATCGCTCAATGCGCTCGGCAAGCGTCGGCGGCTGCGGACGCCACTTCTCGCGTACACCCGTGTAGGCATCCGCGACCTGCTGCATCATGCCGTCGCGGGCGAGCAAGCGGGCGAGGGTGGCGCGGCGATAGCGCCAGTTCTGCCATGCATCGTCCAGCCAGTCCTCATCATGCGCGCGCTCTGCAGCGGCGGCGTAGTATCGAAATGTGTCGAGCATCAGCGCGTCTCTCTTCGCCATGTCGGTTTCGGCGGACGCGGTCCTGTCGCCTCTTTCGCCGAATCGCGCGAGCGCATTTGGTTCGCCCACATCCGCGCCCCTATGATACCACAGCCACGCTTTGGAGATATTCGGCCGCAGCGTGGAGCGCCACGCTGCCTCCTTGCCACGCACTCCATATTCGTAGAGACGACCGAGTTCGAACGCGGCGAGCGGTACGCCTTCATTCCACGCCTCTTCGAAGAGCGAAACCGCACGTTCGGGATCGAGCATTCCGGCCGAATTTTGCAACAGAAGATTCCCTAGATCGACGCGGGCAGAACGATAACCTTCGGAAATTGCCAACTCGAATTGGCGCCTGGCACCTTTGAAGTCGCGTTTTGCAAGCAGGGCGCGGCCCATTTGATAGATAGATCGCGACGCGTTTCCCGATTTTGCGAAACTCTGAGCGCAGGCAGAGGTCGCGACGTCGGCAGCGATGCTGTCTTGCTCCACTCCCTGCGATTGCCGATCCGGATCGTAAGGCGCTGCGGCCGCCCGATCGCATGCGGAACCATTCATCGGCCACGTTCGAACGCGTGTATCCGGCGGCAGGCCGAGATCGGATCGCTCGATCCCGGAAACGGGATTGAGTTCTGCGGCATCTGCCCAGACGATCTGAGAGTCGAGACCCGCTGGAATCCGTGCGTCCCAGATTCGCGCGGTGTTGTCGTTGGACGCGGTGACGACGCGGTTGCCGTTGGGCGACCAGGAGACGGACACGACACGGGCGTCATGCCCGGCGAGCACGGCGAGCTGGGTGCCCGTGACCGCATCCCAGATGCGCGCGGTATTGTCCGCCGACGCGGTGACGATTCGTCCGCCGTCGGGTGACCAGGCGGCGTAGTAGACGAGATCGCGATGTCCGGCGAGTACCACGAGTTGAGCGCCGGTGACCGCGTCCCAGACGCGCGCGATCTTGTCGAATGAAGCCGTAACGATGCGCCTGCCGTTGGGCGAGAAGGCGGCGGAGATCACGCGATCGCCATGTCCGGACAGCACCGCCAGCTGTGCACCGGTGACCGCATCCCAGATGCGCACGGTCTTGTCGTCCGACGCGGTGACGATGCGCTTGCCGTCGGGCGAGTATGCGGCGGAGGTTACGTGATCTCCATGGCCGGCGAGTGCGATGAGTTCGGTGCCTGTAGCCGCATCCCAGATGCGCGCGGTCTTGTCCTCTGACGCAGTGACGATGCGTCTGCCGTCGGGCGACCAGGCGGCGGAGAAAACGAGATCGGTATGCCCCGCCAGCACGGCGAACTGGGCGCCAGTGACCGCGTCCCAGATGCGCGCCGTCCGGTCCACCGACGCGGTGACGATACGTTTGCCGTCGGGCGACCAGGCGGCGCAAAAGACGGTATCGCCATGTCCAGCAAAGACCATGAGCTTCGCGTCCGTGGCTGCGTCCCAGATGCGCGCGGTCTTGTCCTCCGACGCGGTGACGATGCGTCCGCCGTCGGGTGAGTAGCGGGCGGACTCGACGAAACCGCTATGCCCTGACAGCACGGCCAGCTGGGCGCGGGGGACCACGTCCCAGATGCGTGCGGTGTTGTCATCCGACGCGGTGACGATGCGTCTTCCGTCAGGCGAGTACGCGGCGGAGAAGACGGAAGCGCCATGGCCGGAAAGCACGGCGAGCTGGGTATCTGCGACCGCGTCCCAGATTCGCGCGGTGCCGTCGTTCGACGCGGTGACGATGTGTTGGCTGTCGGGCGACCAGGCGGCAGTCACAACGCGGGCGGCATGTCCGGCCAGCACTGCCAGCTGGGTGGCTGTGGCCGCGTCCCAGATGCGCGCAGTCTTGTCTTCTGATGCGGTGACGATTCGTCTGCCATCGGGCGAGTAGGCGGCGCCATAGACGGCAGCGCCATGTCCGGAAAGAACGGCAAGCTGGATATTCGTGACCGCGTCCCAGATGCGTGCCGTCTTGTCCGCCGACGCTGTGACGATGCGACTGCCCTCGGGTGACCAGGCGGCGGAGATTAAATGATCTGTATGGCCGGAGAGCGCTGCGAGCTCGGCGCCGGTGGCCGCGTCCCAGATCCGCGCGGTCTTGTCGTCGGACGCGGTGACGATGCGTCTGCCGTCGGGTGACCATGCGGCAGTGGAAACGGCAGCCGCATGACCGGAGAGCACGACGGACTGGGCGCCGGTGACCGCGTCCCAGATACGGGCGGTCTTGTCCTCCGACGCGGTGACGATGCGTCTGCCGTCGGGCGAGTACGCGGCAGAGTAGACGAGATCCGTATGTCCCGCGAGGACGACAAGCTGGGCGCCGGTGACCGCATCCCAGATGCGCGCGGTCTTGTCATTCGACGCGGTAACGATGCGCCTGCCGTCGGGGGAATAAGCGGCGGAACCGACAGTGGCGCCATGGCCGGAGAGCACAGCGAGCAGCGGATCGGCCGCCCGCATTTCCTGAAACACGCTTATTGCGGCGGGCGGTCGCCCGGTTTCCCGATTTGAGAGAACCTCGAGTACCATGCGTTGCGCGCCCGCGATATCGTTCTCTTTGAGTCGCTCCGCCGCTGCCTGGGTGAGCAGGCGCATTTGCGCTTGTACGGCGCGGTCACGCGCAAATACGGCTTTGCCGCGTTGTTGATATGCGATCCATCCCGCGCTTGAAGCGAGAATCGCGAGCACGGTCATGGCAGCGGCAATTCCCTGAGCGATGAGCCGGCGGCGCCGTTCGGCCTGGCGCTCCCGCAAAATAAGATCGTCCAGCGACTGAAGGTCCAGCAGCGCGCCGACAATGCGAAGGAACATTTGCCGCCGGTCGGCGACGTTTTCGCGGCGGTCGACCCACAGCGGATCGGCCGGCTTGCAGCCGATTGTGCCATCGGCTTCCACGTGGAAGCGCAGGGCGCGCGGCAGCGCCTCGTTCTCCGCTGCAAGGCCCCGCGCCGCGGCGTTCGGTTCGCCGCCTACAACCACCGCGAGGATGCGTCTGCCTTTGCCGAGTCTCGTGAAATCGACGATTTCCTTTTCGACCCATTCGCTGCGCACGGCGTCGGGGCTGCAGACGACGATCAGGGATTCCGATTGCGCGAGCCCCTGGCGGATGCGCTCGGGCAAATCCTGGCCCGGCACCAGTTCGCTCTCGTCGCGGAATACCGGTTTCAGCGGGCGCTTGAGTGTGCGCCGGTCGAGGCCGGGGATATGCACCGCTTTCGGCACCACGTAGCTCTCCAGCTCGCGCTGAAGGCGTCGCGCAGAGTCGCGATCTTTGCGGCTGTAACTGATGAACGCCTTGTATTTGTGAGCTTCCGCCATCCCCGCCCCCGGGGGTGCAGATTAAGCCCGTCGCTCGAATTCATCCAGCGGGACTTGGTCCGCCGCCGGGCGCGTTGGTTCGCGGTTGCTGTGGCGACGAGCGGCTCGCGATCGAGCGACGGGCGGCGGAGATGTCAGGCTTTGTCCTTCGTCGTTTCGCAGGAACGGCACGGTGGTGGTGGCAGTGCAGGCGCCAGCAAGATTTCGGCGCGTGCGGCGCGACCATGCCGTGAACTGCCGTGATTGAGAGATGATCCGTAACGCCGGCGCAATCTGCGACAGGCGGCTGATTGGCCTTCTTCGTCAATGCGTCGAGAGCGAGCGCTCATCTGCCCATGGAGAAGATGGGCTCGAAGCAGCCAAGGATAAGGCGTCTGGCGTCGAATGGCGGTTCCCCGGACGTATCCAGACGCTCGTCCTTATGCATCTTCGCTTCGGCGGCCCAGAAGCTTGCCTTGTCTGGCCAGACTTGCCAGGTGAATACGATCTTCTCACCAACTTTCGCAGCGACAGCGCGGCGGAAGTCAGTCTGTTTGCCGTCGGGAACGTAGTCCTCCCAGCACTCAACGATTTCCAGGCATCCATAGTCCTTGAAGACTTGCGCCCCGTTCTCGGCCCATTTGCGGTAGGCCTCCATCCTGTCCTCCGGCACGGGGATCACAAGTCCCGCGATGTACATTGTTCAAGCTCCTTCATAGTTCGATCAGCGGCGACGGCCTGTCAGACTGGAACGCCGAAGAGTTTTCTCTGGAGGCCTGTGCGAACGTGGAAGCGATGGAGGTGCTGGTGGCCCATGTATGGGGCGCGTCGGGACCACACCCAACAAGTTCCTCATGACTCCGGCCGCCGAAGCGGCGCAGATTCGCCGGATGACGCAAGCCGCGTCTCGGCCGCCGAGACCATGGCGGCGAAGCGCGGATCGCCTCGGATGGCGTCAAGGTCCGGATCGATCTTCATGTGATTGACCCATGTTATGGTCGTCGTGGCGAAGATCGGGCGCAGCAGATCGAGAACGGCGTCGGCATTATCAAGATGGACGCAAAGCGCGCATGCGAAGTTGTAGCGCATGTTCAAATTGTCGGGATCGATCAGGACGGCGCGATCGATCCATTCCCTGGCCCGCTCCGTCTCGCCCAGGAATGCAAGGGCGACCACCGCAAATCCCATGGCCGATCCATTGCTCTTGTCCTGCGCGACAGCCTGTTCGGCGCGAGCAAGCGTCATTCGTGCCGCACGGCGAACTCCGTCCTCATCGCCGATCGCGGCGAAGCACGATTCCAGGATACCGGTGCAGTGGTAATCCGCCTCCATGGAGTCCGCCGCCTTTTCGTAATGCCGGATCGCATCCTCGAAGCGCCGTTCCCGAAAGTTCACATCACCGGCGGCCAGATTGACCTCGTAGGACTCCGGATCCAGATGGACCGCGATCGCGATTTCGGCAAACGCCTCCTTGTTGCGGCCTTGTTCGCTGAGATGTCTGGCCTTGACCGCGTGAGGCTCGGCGAGATCGGGCTCGAGCACGAGCGCCTGTTCGGCAGCTGCCAATCCATCCTCTCCCGCTCTCCCATACCGGAAATGCAACGAGGTTTGTGCGAGCGCCAGAAGCGCCCAGGCGCGCGCGTAACGCGCATCGATTTCGATGGCCTTTCGGCACAGGCGGATGATCGCTTCCTCGCGCCGAAAGTCACCCAGATTACCGCCGACATATTGCTGCCGCGCCATCAGATAGAGATTGTAGGCATCGGGATTGTGGGTCGCGCGCCGCTCGATCGCGCGTTTTTCCTCGGGCAGCATTCGAATTCTGACGGCTCCCACGATCGCCTCTGAAATCTCGTCCTGGAGCGCGAAAATATCGACAAGATCGCGGTCCCAACGCTCGGCCCAGACATGATCGCCGGCCGCTCCGTCGATCAGCTGCGCAGTGATGCGCACGCGGCTTCCGGCTTTGCGTACGCTGCCTTCGAGCACATGGCTGACATTCAGCTGGCGGGCGAGCTGCGGTATGTCGACGGCTTTGCCCTTGAACGTGAAGGCGGTGTTGCGCGCGATCACCGAGAGTGCAGAGACCTTTGAGAGGTCGGTAATGATGTCTTCGCTGATCCCGTCGCTGAAATATTCCTGTTCGACATCGCCGCTCATATTGACGAACGGCAGCACGCAGATGGCGTGGGGACGGGCGACTGGATGGGAGGGAGACGCCCTTTGAACCGCAGGAGTGTCCGAGCGCGCGACGAGATCGGCGACGCTGGCCACCACTTTGCGCCAGCCGGGTGCATCGGCGGCCCCGGTCCAGCCGGTCAGATCGGCATACTGGATTTGATCGAACGGCATCGGCAGGCGCGCGCCATCGACCGTGATCTGAACGAGCTTGCCTTCGGCCCGCCCGCGATTTGCTTCCGAGCACACCCATTGCGATTGCACGGCGTCCGGCGACCAGATCACCACGACCGCCTTGGCGGATCCCAGCCGTTCCTCGATCACCTCCGCGTATGTCCGATGAGGCGGCAACTCGACATCGCGCCAGACCCTGTATCCCAGCGTCTGCAGAGCGTCGGCCACATTCCGGGCCTGGGCCGCCGTCGACCGCGCGTAGGATATGAAAATATCGGGCTGTGGCGCATCGCTGTTCATTGGCCACTCTTTAGACCGTATCGACGATGATTGGCGAGGAACAAATGAACGCACCACCGCGTGAAGAATTCCAGGGCAGCGGCGCCGGTCGGGAGCTGAGGACGGCGTCCAAGAAAGATTCGGGGTCCGACGCCGAACTTATGATCCCTAACTTATAGACCGCCCACGAATAACGGTCGCTCTGTTGCGGATGCGCGCTCAGCAAGAAACCTTGCCTCGTCTTCGAGTTGATCTGCCGTCATGCTGTGTGTCGCTGCATCTTCCGGCCGTTTCGCCTCGGCGGCGAGCGCGCGCCGCTTCACCACTGCGCGGCCCAATAAAGAGATTTGTTGGCGTACACTCTCAATCATGACAGAGTAACGGGACAAAATTCGAACGTTCCGGACTGTATCCCCCAGACGAGGGATCAGCGTCGCAAACGCAACGACGTGAGCGACGGCGAACGGTGGCACAGGCACCTACTCCCGCGGTTGCTTGAAGATTCGGGGTCTGACTTTGTCGTCTGACCACGCGCCGCGTCGTTACGCGGGTGAACGCTGGTCCAGGCACCTTGATTTCAAGTTCGCCCGTTAGGTCGGAATCACTCAGTTCCGGCGACCTGCCAGACGCTGCGACTACTCTCCTTGTCGCGCCGACACCTTTCTCATCTTCCAGACTGTTCCGTAGCCGATCGTGCCGCCATTCTGGGTTGTGCCGAAGAGCGTGCCCCTGGCGCTCCTGACAAAGCTGCCATAGGGATATTTGCCGTCGGTCCCGTCGAAGCTATGCACGAGGGTGAACGTTCCATTCGCGCTGATCCCGTACACCGTACCAACGTTGGACGCGCCGCCAGTCTCCGTGTTCCCGTACACATCGCCGCCTGGATCCACGATGACGCCGGCGAGCGGGTACTCCCCATCGGTCGTTCCGCCGGCAAAGCTGTGCAGCACGGTCTCATTGCCGTTTGCACTCACTTTCCAGACCGTGCCCAGGCTCGAAGTACCGCAAGACGACGTCGTGCCGTAAAAGTTTCCGTTCCCGTCCATGAACGGAACTCCCAGAACGTTGCAGCCGTCGGTCGTTCCTCCCATGAAGCTGTGCAGAATGGTCAGCTTTCCCGTGCTGAACTTGTACAGGATCCCGCCATTGGCGGCGCCGCCCTCTTCCGTCACGCCATAGAGGGTTCCACTGGAATCCATCAGAAGGCTCGTATACGTAGGATACTTCCCGTCATTCGTCCCGCCTGTGAAGGTGTGCAGAATGCTGTATTTCCCCGTCGCGCCTATCTTGAACAGCACGCCCGCGTTTGATGTTCCACCTTGCGAGGCGGTGCCATAGAAACGGCCCGCCCTGTCCTCAAGCAAACCTCCCGTCGGCGTAGTTCCGTCTGTTCCTCCGGTGAAATTGTGCAATACGGTTTCGGTGCCGCCGGGATCGAGCTTGAACACCACGCCAGCATTCGCACTGCCGCCCATGGTCGTCGTGCCGTATAGATTGCCGGCCTTGTCGCGCACCAGTGCGGAAAACGGTTGTGCGCCATCGGCACCACCGCTGAAGCTGTACAGCACTGTTTCTGTTCCGTTGGGCGCAACTTTGAAAACAGCTCCCGCAAACGCGGTCCCGCCGTAATCGGCGGTGCCATAGAGATTCCCCGCAGAGTCACGGATCAGACTCGCGAAAGGATCGCCCCCATCGGACGATCCCCCGAAGTTATAAAGCACAGTCAAACCGCGCGCCTGCGCCGGCTGGGGCCCGTCCAGGCCCAGGACCAGGACGGCCATCAACGCCAGAGCGGCACGCGCCGCTCCAATACGAGTCCCTGAAATCCATTGCTGTCCTGTGTGCATTGCCGCGATCTCCATCAGTGGGGAAATTGGAAAAATACAATAAAATCAATGGCTGGGGGACTAGGATTCGAACCTAGACTGGCGGAGTCAGAGTCCGCTGTCCTACCGTTAGACGATCCCCCAACGGGAGGCGGCGTTTAGACCACGCGGCACGCGCGCATTCAAGATTGGGCGCAAGCGACGCGCGTCGCGGCGAGTCGAATCATAAAGTCCCGGCTGGGAAGGTGTGTCTGATACGTTCGGCCAGGAGGTTTCGATGGTGCGTTGCGTGCGTTCGCGCGTTCCCCCTGCGTATTGCCGTACATTGCCGGCGACGGCGTACCGCTGCTGACTTCGTCGGCGAAAACCAGCGCAGGAGCGCTCTATGGTTCGCAATGTCCCAACCAGGAATGCGATGGAGTTGGCCCAGATCGCGGGCACAAACTTGCGAATATCCCGCGTCGGGCTCGGAACCTGGGCGATCGGCGGATGGATGTGGGGCGGTAGCGACGAACGCGAGGCCATTCGAACCATCCAGGCCGCCTTTGGCCACGCCATCAATCTCGTCGACACCGCGCCGGTTTACGGCTTCGGAAATTCCGAAGAAATTGTCGGGAAAGCCATCGCCGGTGCGAATTTGCGCGATCGGGCGGTTATCGCAACCAAGGTCGGCCTCGACTGGAAGGACGGGAAGCCATTCCGCAACGCGAGCCGTGCCCGGATACTGGCGGAGATCGACGCGTCACTGAAACGTCTTCGGACCGATCATATTGATATCTATCAGGTTCACTGGCCCGATCCGAAGACGCCGATCGCCGAAACGGCGGATGCGATGCGCAGTCTGCACGAGCAGGGGAAGATCCGTGCAATCGGCGTCAGCAATTTTTCCATCGCGCAGATGGAGGAGTTTCGGAATGCGGCGCCCCTCCACGTAGTTCAGCCACCCTACAATCTGTTCGAACGTGCGATCGAGGCCGATATTTTGCCTTACTGCCGCACGAACGGAATTGCTGTGCTTGGTTACGGCGCGTTGTGCCGGGGGCTGCTGTCAGGGCGCTTGCGCACAGATACAAAGTTTGAAGGCGACGATCTGCGCCGCACCGACCCGAAGTTCCAATCGCCGCGCTTCGCCCAATATCTGGCCGCCGTCGCACGTCTCGACGAGCTTGCGCGCGAGCGCTACGGAAAAACCGTCATCGACCTCGCGGTGCGCTGGAATCTGGATGCCGGCATCAGCTGCGCTTTATGGGGCGCGCGGCGGCCCGACCAGCTCGCGCCGGTGAACGAAGCGTGCGGATGGTCCATCGACGATGAGGGAAAGGCCGTGATCGAGAAAATCCTTCGCGAGGAGATCATCGATCCGGTCGGTCCCGAGTTCATGGCGCCACCCGAACGGGCGTAACGCCGCCGGAAGCAAGGATGTTAACGAATTCAGGGGCACCTGCATCCGATCAGCGGGAAAGTGCCAGCGCCGAATGTCTCACAATCCTTTATCTGCTCGTCAGTCAGCAGACGGCGCGACGGTGACAGCCGTTGAGAACGCAAGAAATCCGCTCGTCAAGACGGCCGTCGATTACTGGCTGTCCCTGTGTGGGCAACGCAGGTTTCCCGCGCGCGACAAGCTCGCTCTCAGGGGTATGGCCACCTTTCTTCCGTGCACCGTGATTGCAGCTGTTGTCGATAACGGTGCCGACTATGAATACCGATACGTGGGAGAAGCCCAGAGGCAGGCATTCAGAACCTATTTCAAGGGGATGCGTGTCACCCAGATCGAGGCCGCTCTGCCGGAACTTGGGGCGATACTTCGAAGCGCCTACGAGCAGGTCCGCTCGACCGGCGCACCGTTCCTCGTGCGAGGCCGGGTTGATCACGAGCCGGCGCGTTCTCAATTCCGTTATCATGAAACAGCATTCTTGCCATTGGGCGCCAGCGACGCAGCCGTCGATCACCTCCTGATCGTGGGCGTTCAAGTGCCAACTCCGTTCTGGGAGTTGCCGAACGAGAAATTGAAGAGTCTGGCCAATCAAATCACCGCGCCGGCTGCGCCGGCGTAATCAGGATACCCCCTCAGAACACACGAGACGGCGTGGACGTTGGCGAGACGTTTCGAGTCTCGCGAAACATGGGAATATATCTGCAGTAGTACAATTTTCGCATGCGAGGTGTGCGTTATCATGGTGGACATAAGGAAGGAATTTGCATGGCAGTTGGGTCGCTTCTTTTCGCCGCGCGCAACGGGTCGACGACGTCTCATGGTGAACATCTGCCGCTTTTCGCGCGCACGGCCAACGCTGTATCACGTCTCTCCGGAAAGCCCGGTGCCTTCGCGTTTTGTTGCCTGTTGATCGTGTTGTGGGCGGTGACCGGGCCGTTCTTTCATTTCTCCGATACCTGGCAGCTGATCGTCAACACAACTACGTCGATTGTGACCGTCCTCATGGTTTTTCTTATCCAGAACACGCAAAATCGCGACGGCGGAGCACTTCAGGCCAAACTGGACGAACTCATTCGCGCGACACGCAACGCCCGCAACGATCTGGTCGCGGTTGAGCGACAGTCCGAGGAAACGGTCGAGCGGATCCGAGACGACATTTTTAGAAAGGCAGGCCTCGAAGCGCTGTAGTTTGCGTGACAGGGCTCACCTCTCGACAAGCTCAGGGTGAGGATGTTTTATTTTTGCCCTCATGGTGAGTTTGTCGAACCATGGAAAGCGGCTCGGATATGGCGTACGACGACTCTTCAAATGCCGCGGCCGGGATCGCCCCGCGCATGCGCCGTGCAAACGCGGCAAGGCAGACTTCGGATTTCGACAGTGGGCCGCTCTCGTATCGCGACGATGTCATGCCGGCCTGAACGCGCGCGATCAGCACGGTGTCCTCCGCATTCACCTGACGGTTGATGCGCCAGTTGAGATAGCGGGCGGCGCGCACTTCACGGCGCGTGTCCGGCCGCACATAGGCGATCTCGCGGATCAGTGTCTCGGTCGGCGATACCGGCACGAACTGCATGAAATCGACCTGGTCGGGATAGACATCGAAGGCGAGGTTCGGCCACAGCCGGTAATAGCTCCAGACAGCGCGGCGATCTTCCGGCAGGTGATCGAACAGCGGCAGCAGCTTCTGATAGGCGCGCTCCGTCCAGCGCGGTGACGGCCGCACGGTGATCGTTCCTTCCATCTTGTCGACCCAGGGTTTCGCCTCCAGCCAGTAGCTGCCGGCGAAGAGCCGCGTGAGGCCGGGATGGGCGACGGGGATATGCAGCCCGTCGCCGTAATTGTCGGCCACATTCTTCCAGTTCACTGCGCGCGGCCTCATCGTCACGCGCCCCTGCGGCTGCAATGTCTCGAAGCCATGCGGCGCGATCTCACCATCATAGGGCGCCATCATTTCGGCGACAGACGGCATTTCCAGTTCCATCCGTACAAAGATGAAACCGCGCCAGATTTCCTGTTCCAGGGGAACGAGACCATGACGCGTCTTGTCCAGATCCTCGAATCCCTGCCATGGCGGCACGGATTTCAGGGAACCGTCGAGCCCGTAACTCCATGCGTGATACGGACAGACGAGCCGGTGGCCGCAATTGCCGCTGTCGCCGTCGGCAATCCTGGAGGCGCGGTGCCGGCAGACATTGTGAAAGCTGCGCACGTCTCCATCGGCGCCGCGCAGGCTCACGAATCTCTCACCGAGAATATCGAGCGTGTGATAGTCGCCCGGGTTCGGAACGTCGTTGAGGTGGCAAACCAGATGCCAGCTTCGCGCGAAGAGATGCCGCCGCTCCGCCTCGAAGAAGCCCGGGGCCGTGTAGAGCCGGGCGGGGAGGCTCTGATCGGGAAAGGAAGTCGCGTTCATTTGCCACCGATAGCATTTTTCTGGAGGCGCGGGGCGGACATGGCCATGCGGCCGGCCCGCTTTCAGCCCTTCAACAAGCTCAGGGTGATGCACCGGGAGGGAACATGGCAAACACAGTTTTCATGGGTGGCCGGGACAACAGCCCGGCCATGACGGGGTTGTTATCGGGAGCGCGGGTCTTCGTGGACAGATTTCTCGCGAATTGCCGCTCGCGGCGACGGGCCGGTCGAAGTGTTAAGCACCACATCCAAATGTCGCCATGGCCGGGCTGTTGTCCCGGCCATCCATGAACACCGCCTCAATCGCGTTGGGTGCAATCGCGCGAAGGCGACGTAGACCGCGCCGAAAGCTGCTATAGGCCAAATGAAAAGCATCGAAGGGAGAACGGGAAAATGCTTGCGGGTCCTCTGGCGCTTGTGGTCGCCGCGCTCTTTGCCGGGGCGGCGCTCTATGTAAGCTCGGTGGAGCAGCCGGCACGTCTTTCGCTCGACATCCACGCTGCGCTTGCGGAATGGCGCCCCGCATACAAGGGCGGCACCGCGATGCAGGCGCCGCTTGCAGCGATCGGATTTCTCCTCGGCGCGCTCGCCTGGTGGCAGACGCGTGAGCCCTTGTTCGGCGTCGGCGCGCTGGCGATGATCGCGAACTGGCCGTGGACGTTGCTCGCGATCATGCCGGTCAACAGGAAGCTGATGAAGGACGATGCGGCGCGCACGGATTCGCAGACGCGCGCGCTGCTCGAAAAATGGGGCCGCCTGCACGCGGTCCGCACCGGCTTCGGCCTGTTGGCGACGCTGGCATTTCTTTGGGCCTTGGCCTGATGTGACGTTGTTAAAAAAGATTTTAACGCAGTGGTCGCGGTGGATGCGCAGAGGAACGCGGGGTCAGAGTGGCGCGCCAAAGGTGTGCAATCTTTTCTCCTGCGTCCCCTGCGCATCCTCTGCGACCACTGCGTTGAATCTTTTTTTGTCACTCAAGTCGTTGAGATGACGACATGAAAGAACGTTCCACCAAATCCTCCGGCCGGGGGGCTTTGCGGGTGAAGGTGAAGTCCGCGAAGGGGAGGGAAGTGTCGTCCACGCGCTGGCTCGCGCGCCAGCTCAATGATCCTTATGTGCGCGAGGCCAGGGAGAAGGGCTACCGCAGCCGTGCAGCCTTCAAGTTGATCGAGCTGGATCTGAAATTTCATTTTCTGAAGAAGGGCGCGGTCGTGCTCGATCTCGGCGCGGCGCCGGGCGGCTGGAGCCAGGTCGCTGCCGCGCGCGCTGGCGAAACGGGACGCGTCGTCGCTACGGACATTCTCGAGATCGCGCCCATCGCGGGCGTAACGATTCTCCAGTCAGACATCCGCGATGCTGCAACGTCGACGCTGCTTGAAGCGGCGCTTGGCGGTCCCGCTGACGTTGTCTTGTCGGACATGGCCGCACCGACCACAGGCCACAGACCGACGGATCATCTGCGCACCACCGCGCTGTTCGAGGCGGCGCTCGACGCAGCCGAACAGGTGTTGAAGCCTGGTGGGGTGTTCATTGGCAAAGTGTTCCAGGGCGGCGCGACCGGAGACCTGCTCGCGCGCGTCAAGAAGCGCTTCCGCGACGTCCGCCACGTCAAACCCCCCGCCAGCCGCGCGGAGTCGGTCGAGCTCTATCTGGTTGCCACGGGGTTCAGGGGATGAAGGATCTGCTCGATCGTATGCGGGACAATCCCTCTGGGGACTGGTCAATGCGCGACCTTGAGGTCGTATGCCGGCAACGAGGGCTGCGCTGCTCCCCGCCGTCGGGAGGCGGGTCGCATTACAAGATATCGCACGCGTCCCAACGGGAAATCCTAACGGTTCCGTTTCGCCGGCCCGTCAAGTTCGTCAGGCTGGTCGATGCTGTTGGGAGAACGCAAACGTGAGACGCGAATATCCGGTCCTTATCGAAGCGCTTCCGCAGGAGGAGGGTGGAGGATTTCTTGCCACAGTTCCGGACCTGCCCGGCTGCATGTCCGACGGCGAGACGCGCGAGGAAGCCGCGCGGAACATTGCGGACGCGATCCTCGCGTGGGTCGAGGAAGCCAGGACGCTCGGGCGGCCAATCCCGGAACCCTCCGCCCACTTGGCGATGGCCGGCGAGTAGCAGACCGAGAGCACACAATCTGTCCCGGGATTTTCAGCATTTTGCGCATTTTTGGCTTGATATAGAACCGACCGGCCCGCCCGCCTTGCGCGCCGGGTCCCTCGCTGGTAAAGGCTCGGCGCTCCAAGGCATGGCCCGGAGCGACATCCTGACGATCCGCGAAGCGCTTACTTTCGACGATGTGCTGCTGGTGCCGGCAGCTTCCGAAGTGCTGCCCGGCCAGGTCGATACGCGAACCCGCCTCACCAAAACCATCGAACTGGGCATCCCGCTCGTCTCCGCGGCGATGGACACGGTGACTGAAGCGGCGCTCGCCATCGCCATGGCGCAGGAAGGCGGCATGGGCGTCATCCACCGCAATCTCTCGATCGAAGAACAGGCCGAGCACGTCCGCCGGGTGAAGAAATTCGAGAGCGGCATGGTGGTGAACCCGGTGACGATCGCGCCGTCAGCGACACTTGCCGATGCGCTCGCGCTGATGGAGCGCTACCGCATCTCCGGCATCCCCGTGGTCGAGGGTGCGAAGAACGGTGCGGGCAAGCTCGTCGGCATCGTCACCAACCGCGACGTGCGCTTCGCCACCGACCCGCGCCAGCCCGTGGCCGAGCTGATGACGAAGGACAAGCTCGTCACGGTGCGCGAGGGCGTCGACGCGCGCGAAGCCAAGCGGCTGCTACATCAGCACCGAATCGAAAAAATTCTCGTCGTTGACGACGCCTATCGCTGCGTTGGTCTGATCACGGTCAAGGACATCGAGAAGGCGCAGAAATATCCCAACGCCTGCAAGGACGAACGCGGTCGCCTGCGCGTCGCCGCGGCGACGAGCGTGGGCGACGACGGATTCAGGCGTGCGCTCGCGCTCGTCGAAGCCGAATGCGACGTGATCGTCGTCGATACCGCGCATGGGCATTCGCGCGGCGTGCTTGAAACAGTACGCCGCATCAAGCGCGAGTCGAACTACACGCAGGTGGCGGCGGGGAATATTGCGACGGCCGATGGCGCCAGGGCGCTGATCGATGCGGGCGCGGATGCGATCAAGGTCGGCATCGGGCCGGGCTCGATCTGCACCACGCGCGTCGTCGCGGGCGTCGGCGTGCCGCAGCTGACCGCGGTGATGGATGCGGTATCGGCGGCGCGCGATGCGGGCGTGCCGGTGATCGCCGATGGGGGCATTCGCTATTCGGGCGATCTCGCCAAGGCGCTCGCCGCGGGCGCGCATGTGGCGATGGTGGGCTCGCTGCTCGCCGGTACGGAAGAAAGCCCGGGCGAGGTGTTTCTATTCCAGGGCCGCAGCTACAAAGGCTATCGCGGCATGGGCTCGGTGGGCGCGATGGCGCGGGGCTCGGCCGACCGCTACTTCCAGGCCGAAGTGAAGGACGTGCTGAAGCTCGTGCCCGAAGGTGTGGAAGGGCAGGTGCCCTACAAGGGACCGGTCGCCAATGTCGTGCACCAGATCGTGGGCGGCGTGCGCGCGGCGATGGGCTACACGGGCTGCCGCAACATCGAAGAGCTGCATACGCGCGCGCAGTTCGTTCGCATCACCGGAGCCGGCATGCGCGAGAGCCACGTCCACGACGTGGTCGTCACCCGCGAATCGCCGAACTATCCGGGCGGAGCGTGAAAGAGCCCACGCGGAGGCGCGGAGACGCGGAGAACACAACGTGCACCACTAAGACACAGAGGACACGGAGAAACAGGATCGCGCGGGATGGTCGGGTTCAACCCGACGACGTGCGCGCGCAGAACCTTCCTCAGTGCCCTCCGTGTCTCTGTGTTGGATCGTTCTTCCGCGTCTCCGCGCCTCCGCGTGCACAACTTTCATGACACCCGCTGCGCGGTTGCAATCCGCCATCGAAGTTCTGGAAGCGCTGCAGGACACCGACAAGCCGGCGGACCGGTTTCTGCGCGACTGGTTCCGGGCACGGCGCTATGCGGGGTCGAAGGATCGCGCGGCGGTGGCCGAGCGCGTGTTCGCGGTGCAGCGCCATCGCGCTTCGCTTGCCTGGCGCATGCAGGACGAGCGGCCGCGTTCCCTCGTGCTCGGCAGTCTTGTGGCGGAAGGTTGCGAGTTCGAGCTCATCGACAGCCTGTTCAGTGGCACCGGTTACGGACCTCCGCCTCTCGATGAATCGGAACGTGCTGCAATCGCTTCGCCAGGCGCCGATCCTCCACCCGTTTGGGTGCAAGGCGAATTTCCGCAATTCCTCGAGCCGGAACTCGCCCGCAGCCTTGGCGACGAGCTCCTCGACGAGACGCGCGCAATGTGCGCGCGCGCGCCGATCGATCTGCGGACGAACACACTCAAAGCCGTGCGCGACGATGTGCTTCGCGATTTGTGCAACGAGGGATTCGCCGCCGAACCTACGCCTTACGCGCCGCACGGTATCCGCATCGCGAAGCATAAAGGCGCGTCGGCACTAGGCCGCACCCGCGCCTTTCTCGAGGGGCACTTCGAATTCCAGGATGAAGCGGCGCAGATTGCTTCGCTGCTATGCGCCGCGCAGCCGGGCGAACACATTCTCGACCTCGCAGCCGGCGCCGGCGGCAAGGCGCTCGCTCTCGCGGCTGCGATGAACAATCAGGGCCACATCCTGGCGCGCGACAATGATGCCGGCCGGCTTTCGCAGCTTGCACCGCGTGCCGCGCGGGCGGGTGTCACGATCATCGCCGAAGAGCTCGCGGAAGCCGATCCCCCCGCCGCTTCATTCGACGCCGTGTTCGTCGACGCGCCCTGCAGCGGCTCCGGCGCCTGGCGCCGGCAACCCGAGCTGAAATGGCGGCTCACGCCGGAGCGGCTTCTGGAGTTGCAGGAGGCACAAGACCGATTGCTCGATCAGGCCGCTGCTGCCACCCGCGGCCGAATCGTCTATGCGACCTGCTCATTGCTCGCCTGTGAAAATACGGACCGCGTTGCAGCATTTCTTGCCCGACACCCGGCGTTCCGCATCGCCAATGCAGAGGCAATCTGGCGCGAAGCAACCGGTCTGGCGCCGCCGCCCGGCATGGACGAATTCTTCCGCGCGACACCGCGCGCAACCGGCACGGATGGTTTTTTCGCGGCGGTTTTGGTGCGGCGAGCGTGAGAGTTGGAGCTTCTGGACAAGGTGGTGGCGTGCCATTAGGTGATGGCATGTTCTCCACCGATTCCGCGCTTCCCCCTCCGCCCCTTCGGGGCACCTCCCCCATGCTTCGCACGGGGGAGGAAAGGCTAGCGCGTGCGTTTCCTCCCCCGCGCACACATTTTCCTCCCCCGCTTCAGCGGTGGAGGGGGACCGCGAAGCGGTGGAGGGGGCCCGCGGCGCCGCGCCGGAGGGAACGCTAACCCCCATGTCCGCTCCCGTCCTCGTTATCGATTTCGGTTCGCAGGTGACGCAACTGATTGCGCGGCGCGTGCGCGAGGGCGGCGTCTATTGCGAGATCGTGCCCTTCAACAAGGCGGACGAGCTGCTCAAAGCCGCACCGCCGAAGGCGATCATTCTTTCCGGCGGCCCCGCGAGCATCACCGAAGCCGCGTCGCCGCGCGCTCCGGCGCGTGCATTCGAACTGGGCGTTCCGGTGCTCGGCATCTGCTATGGCCAGCAGGCGATGGTCGATCAGCTGGGCGGCCGCGTCGAAGGCTCGTCGAAGCGCGAGTTCGGGCGCGCGACGATCGAGGTGAGCGGACAGAGCCCGCTGTTCGACGGCGTGTGGGCGCTTGGCGCGCGCGACGATGTGTGGATGAGCCATGGCGACCGTGTGACCGCGCTGCCAAACGGGTTTCACGTCATCGCCGAAAGCGAGAACGCGCCTTACGCCGTCATCGCCGACGAGCGCCGCCGCTTCTATGGTGTCATGTTCCATCCTGAAGTCGTACACACGCCGCGGGGCGCCGCGCTGCTGACGAATTTCGTGCAAAACATCGCCGGCATCGCGCCGGACTGGAACATGAAGGCGTTCCAGCGCGAGGCGATCGCGCGTATCCGGATGCAGGTCGGACGCGGGCGCGTGATCTGCGGACTCTCCGGCGGCGTCGACTCCTCGGTCGCAGCCCTGCTCATTCACGAAGCAATCGGCGACCAGCTCACCTGCATCTTCGTGGATCACGGGCTCCTGCGTGCGGGCGAGGCGGAGGAAGTGGTCTCGCTGTTCCGCGGCCACTACAACATTCCGCTCGTTCATGTGGACGCGGCGGAGCTGTTCCTGAGCCGGCTCGCCGGCGTCGACGAACCCGAGAAGAAGCGCAAGATCATCGGCGCGGCCTTCATCGACGTGTTCGAGCAGGAAGCAGCGAAAGTAGGCGGCGCGGAATTTCTCGCCCAGGGCACGCTCTACCCCGACGTCATCGAGAGCGTGTCGCCGCTCGGCGGCCCCTCGGTCACGATCAAATCGCATCACAATGTGGGCGGGTTGCCCGCGCGCATGCGCATGAAGCTCGTCGAGCCTCTGCGCGAGCTGTTCAAGGACGAAGTGCGCGTGCTCGGGCGCGAGCTCGGCCTGCCGGAAAGTTTCGTCGGCCGGCATCCCTTTCCGGGACCCGGCCTCGCCATTCGCATCCCCGGTGACGTGACGAACGAGAAACTCGAAGTGCTACGCCAGGCAGACACGATCTATCTGGAAGAAATCCGCAAGGCCGGATTGTATGACGAGATCTGGCAGGCCTTCGCGGTGCTTTTGCCCGTCCGCACCGTGGGCGTCATGGGTGACGACCGCACCTATGACAATGTCTGCGCACTCAGAGCGGTGACGTCCAGAGACGGCATGACCGCGGATTCCTATCCCTTCGACCACGCCTTCCTCGCCCGCGTCGCCACGCGGATCGTGAACGAAGTGAAAGGCATCAACCGCGTGGTGTACGACGTGACAAGCAAGCCGCCAGGGACCATAGAGTGGGAATAAAGGCGTCTACTCAATGACAGATGTCTCTTCCTCAATTGGGGATGGTCGAAAACTCGCCATCGATCTTGGATGGGGCGCGGTCGATTTGCGAGAAAAAATAGTAAGCACCGAGGGCACCACTCTCAGTGTAGCACGAACATACATTGCAGGAGAAAACGCGGGCGTTTTCGCGGCGGTCACCAAAAGAACCTCCACCGATCCCGTTGATAGTGCGGCCCTATATAATTATCACGTGGCCGGGGAATGGGGGCTCGTAGCTGATCCGCAAGAGGGCTTCACTCTCTTCAATGCGCGGTGGATCGACAACAACGCATGGTATAAACTGCACCTTTCGCAGGCCGACTTAGGCCCCACAGTAGTTAGCGAAATACTGCAAGCCCTAAATCCTCTCGGATTATTTTCGGGTAAGCTAGCGCAACTTGCCGAGCAACGTAAAAAGCCGACAGGACTCCTCGTTCCTGTCGACGATGCGCTGGTTGAGCGGCTCGATTGCTGGCGCGATCAAGCTCTTAGCTTTTCGATGGGCGGAGGCAACTCCGTCGACTCCGCTTTGCAGCAGATCTACGCCCAACTCTTTGTATTGCGCACCGTCGAGGATCGCCATCTTGATCCTGGTGTGCGCCCGGTTTCCGAAGCGCTTATTGCACCTGATCAAATAAATTGGGCCAAGTGGAAGCGGATAATGAAGACCGCGCGGGAGCGTATTGGGGGCTCCGTTTTCGACAAGGATGAAGGCAGAGCTATACCTCAACATGTCCTAGCTGGCATTATTCAAGATCTTTATCGCCCGGTGCATCTCCCTGGGCCGACGGCGCGATACGACTTCTCGTGGATGGATACTGACGTACTCGGTATGGCCTATGAGAAGTATTTAGCCGCAGTTTTGCAACCGAGTTCATCCGCGCCGCAAGTCGATTTATTCTATCCTCCGGGTCGAAACGTAGAGCGTGTCTCCGTCCGCAAGACCAAAGGAGCTTACTACACTCCAAAATACATTACGAGTTATCTTGCAACCCGAGCCGTTGATGAATATTTTTCGAATAATGAGGGCGGCGAACCGCCATTTGTAATTGATTTTGCATGCGGGTCGGGGGCCTTTCTCGTTGCCGCCGTGGATCGCGTTTTATACTATCTCGAACAACGCGAACCGTCGCGGGCGTGGGCGCGGGAGATAATTCAAAGCAAACACATCGCTGGGATCGACATTGATCCCAATGCCGTGCAATTAGCGCGACTGAGATTGTGGCAGCGGCTTCTCGAAGAGCCCGATCCCCTCCCTCTACCCAGCCTCTTTGACGTTGTTCGTACTGGGGACGGTCTCCGAAAGGAGACGTGGGGCCCATTGGACCGACTCTACGATATCGTCTTGGGGAACCCGCCTTTTCTTGTCACAAAAAAAGTGGAGGATCGAGATGCGCTCGAAGTGCGGTTCGCCACTGCCAAAGGTCGCTACGACTTTTCCTCACTGTTCGTGGAAGAGGCTGTACGGGTACTCAGGGTCCATGGCTTTTTGGGATTGGTTGTACCTAACAGGTTTTTTAGAAACACGAGCGGCGCAACTTTGCGAGAACTATTAGCGCGAGAAACGCGCTTACTAACTATTGTAGACTTTGGATCCACTCGGCCTTTCGAAGCCGATGCTTACGTAGGCTGCATTGTTGCAGAAAAGCGTCCAATCCAGTCTCAGCCTCCGCGTCACGTTAAGATCATAGAAGTCCATCACCTTGATGTGGATTTCCTTGCAGGGCTGTTACTGGCCGCTGACAAAGGACAGATCCTCAATGGTAATGTGGTTCGAATGTTTGAAGCGAGACATCCAGTCGGTTCTTCACCTTGGTTGCTTTTATCGGAAAGTGAACAGAGGCAGCGCGTACGTCTTGAGGATTCGTCCGTTAGATTGGACTCTTTGGCAATAATCGCGCAGGGGATCAGAACTGGGGCGAATGATTTTTTTATTTTTGAAGTAGTATCTGATGATGGTTCGCATTTTTGCGAAGTGATCAATGGCCTAGGCGAGAGGGCTATCGTGGAACGCGAGATCCTTCGCCCCGTGGTGTACGGTTCGGAATTGCAACGGTACGCGAGAGTACGGGGTGAAAGGCGCTTGCTATATCCATACCGGAACGGAGTGCCGCTGAGTGAAAGCGAGCTGATCCGCAGTTATCCGCGAGCTTGGGAGTACCTCAATGACAATCGTGATGTCTTAAGCGCCAGATCAAGCCTCATCCAGAGGAACGGCAAGTTCTTCGAGCTCGTCAGGCCACGCGATGAGGCATGGCTAATTCGTCCGAAACTCCTCATAAGGGATCTCGCTCCGCGCACTTCATTTGCTGTTGATGAATTGGGGAGTACATTCTTGGTGGCCGGCACAGCTGTGGCGCCTCTTGACGTGGACATCCTTGGAGGCTTGCTCGCATATCTAAATAGCGGTTTTATCGACGAATATGTTCGGCAAAACACGCCTTCATTCCAAGGGGACTATCAAAAATTCGAACCGAATCATCTTCAATCGATCCCGGTGTTGCGCAGATTCTTGGAAGATCAGCGATTTCAGCGGGCGTTAGGGGACCTCGCATCGAGCATTGTTCTCGGTGCTGCAGACGATGCGGCTAATCGAGACTGCGAACGGCAGATTGATAAGCTAATATTGAATGCAGTAAAGGAGGCAGGTTTCGCCTAATGCCGATCCTCACAATAGAACAGGAAGAAATAAACATTCCACGCAATCTTGCGCTTTTGGACACGAACGTCCTCGTGGCAAGGTTCGATCAAAGAGACCGACTGCATCCAGAGGCTCGGCTGATCTTAGACGAGGACAACCGTTTTTGGTGGTTGGTAATTTCGCCGGTAGTGGTCGAGGCTGCAGGCATGTTGATGAAGCGGCAGGGCGAGAAATCGGTCTTGTCGATGCTGCGGTGGCTGATTACGCCGGGTACGCGTACATTTTTATTGACATGCTTGGAAGGTCCGAGAGAATTGGAGAAGCAGATCCCGGGCCTCGCAGACCTGATAGCGAAGAGAAGAATTGATTATGTTGATGCTCATCTAATGAGGGCCGCGAGCATTTTAACAGACATTTGTGCACTAGCACCTCATTCTACGCCAATTGTTACAGGCGACGGCCGAGATTTCTTTAGTGGGAGTGGTTTTGGATATAGATACAGCTTGCTCGATTTGAGAGATCCCGGCGGTGAAGTGATTCGGATTTGCTGACTACGACGGTAGCAATGTACCGACACATTTGCATTTGGTGGGTTCGCGAATTCGACCACGAAACAGTTCGGGGTAATGCATTACCCGTCGCTCAATTTCATGGCGACCAGGTTTTGGGACGTTCGCTCTGCCCATTGCGCGCGAAATGGCCGCGGCGTTACCGTCGAAGACTTCAATTCGCTAGCGAATCAGCTGGTCGAGACGGCGCGCATCCAGGCCGGCCTCGCGATAATGTCTCCGCGTCAGCTCGAGCGCACTGAAAGCGTCCTCGTAGGCGAGAAAGGCGCCGCTCACTGGCTTGTCCAGATAAACAAGCGCGCCTTCGATCGCGAAGAAGATCAACGCCGGCTCCGGCGAGTCGTCCATGATGACAAGAGTGTGGGCTTCGCCGGCGGGCTCATAGATGAACGTTCCGGGCCCCGCGATCCAGTCATGCTCCAGGTATCGCCACCGCCCGCGCAGTGTGTACCCCTGGACGGTCCCGACATGATAGTGGACGCCGAGTTTGGCGCCGGGCAGTCCTTTGAGGACAAGGCTGAATGCGCCCGAAGTCAAATTGAAGCAGCATGGCTGGATCCACACACCTTCCGCGTAGGGAACCCACGGTCCGTCATCATTCAGATTCGTATCGGCGACGAAATGCCCGCGCCTCCGTTGCTCCGGTTGGAGCCCATCGTCGGTGTTGCTGAAGGCGGTAATCGGCATCTCAGTCTCTCCCGTTGGGGGAAACCGGCGACAGGTGATGCATCTCCCGTCCCCGAATTCCCCAATCGCCGGCATTGTCAGGCTTGTTGCCCGGCCGCTTCAAGGATCAGCCGCGTGATTTCGTCGGGATGGGAGATCAGCGACAGATGGCTGGCCTTCACCTCGATGGTCCTGGCGCCCATCCGCCTGGCCATGAAGCGCTCGAGATCCGGATTGATCGTGCGATCTTCCGTTGACACCGCATAGTAGCTCGGCCTGGATCGCCAGGCCGCGTTCGTGGTCTTGCCGGTGAGCAGGGCTTTCTGAAACGGCGCCTGCAGGGCGTAGAGCACCCGGGCCTTCGCTTCCGGCAGGTCTCCGGCGAAATCGCGAAGGAAGGCCTGCTCGGACAGGCGTCCCTCGTCCCCGTCGAACACGATCCCGGCCGACGCCGGCGGCGCTGGATATGTCTTCGCCAGCGCCGTGTAGTCCTCGCCGGCATCTGGCGCGCGGGCCGCCACATAGACGAGCGCCGAGACGTTCGGATGCACGCCGACCTCCGAGACGATCACGCCCGAGAAAGAATGGCCCACCAGTACTGTCGGACCGTCCTGCCGCGCCAGCACGCGCTCGGCAGACGCGACCGCTTCGGGCAGCGTACTCAGCGGATTTTGCACGGCCGTGACGTTGAGCCCTGCGGCCTGCAATCGCTCTATCACCAAAGACCAGCAGGAACCGTCTGCGAAAAGTCCATGCACGAGCACGATGTTGCGGGCCTTCGGCGGAGTCGCGTTTGCGGCCATGCCGCCGGCCAGCGAGGCCGCTGCGCCGGCAAGCAGGGCGGTCGAAAAAGTGCGTCTGTCCATCGTCATGATGTTTCTTCCTCAGATCGTAAGGGGAGAGGATAAACTTGATGAGAGCAAAACGGCGACAGGAATAGTGCGACAGGTAATTACCTGTCGCTCAATTTCCGCGACAGTGGCTTCGACATCCTCGTCCACGAAGACGAGAACGCGCCCGGCGTGTCATTCCCGCGTCTGCGCCGGCCGGATATCGAGGCGTACCAAACGCGCCGCGCCGGGATCGTTCCAGCCGCTCCCGCTTTCATAGTTCTGCCGGAAACGGGCAAGCATATCGAGCCGCGCACCATCGGGTTTGATCCACGACAGGTGCCAATAAAGATAACGTGCCCAGGGATACCAGCTGCCGCCGCCGCCCAGCGAGCCGCAGCAGGTGATATGGTACGGTGTTGGCCAGCTCGCCACGCCGCGATCGAGGGTCATCGAGGTGGTATCGCCGGGCTCGGGCTCGATCTCCGGTGTGTAGCCGTGGTCTGCCACCGCGCCGGGACACTTCCCGAGGACGAAGCGACGGTCACCGTCGATGAGCAGAAGGACGCCGCCGGGACGAAGCTGTATGTGGACGAGTTCCAGCGGGTTGCCCCAGTCGTACCCCGTGAACCCCTCGGCTTCGGGGAGCGGCGCGCCGCTTCGGCCGGGGAAAAAATGAAAAAATCCACTGTATTGCCGGATCGAAAAGGAGGTCGCGGTCGCCAGCCTTGTGGTGTGGACCGCATCGAGGGCCCGCGCCCACCAGGGCCCCGCAGCGATCCACGCCACCGCAAGGAGTGCGAGGGCGAGAACGGAGAGAACGGATCGGATCAGAAACCTGCGCATGCGCTCATCGCTTGCCCTATGGCGTCACTGATTCAGGATGCTACGCAGCAGCAACTACAGGTGAGACATGCTTCCATCCTGACCCGTCAGCGCAGCGGCAACAGAACGCAACATCGTTCATCAGTACGGCTCGATCGTGGTGATAGTGGCAAACCCTGCCTCGAACCGATACTGCGATACGCCGAACTATGGTGCGGATGAAGCATGAGCACACAGCAGGCAACGCAGCGCCTGTCGCTCAATTCCATTTCGACGGCGCTCCGGTTTCAATGTACGGCTTGATTAACCGGTTCCATTCTTCGCGGGAATGACAGACAACGGGCTTTTCGCTCGGGATCGTAAGTCTGCACGTCGAGACCAGTGGATTAAAGCCCGGCAAGTCTGCTTCGAAGTATTCTGCGTATGTCGCTTGCCTGAACGCATCGACCAATGTGAAGGATTTTCTGGTGTCTTTGGTTGCCATGTCGTTGACTATGTACTTGAAAAGGATAAGGCATCTCCCCAAACGCGCGTTGTAATGGTCCGTGTACGACGCAACGGTGCCGTTGACAGGACTGTTGCTTTGCTTCCAGCCACTACCGGCAACTACGCGTTCTGTTTGCTTGGCGCATCGCTTCTGTTGAGCCAGAATGAACTCTGGGCTGTTCAACTCGTGATCGACGTAAAAATCGGCGGCAACTGCGACCGCAACTATGACGACCGCGACGAAGGCAAAGACGGCAATGCGATTCATTTCCGCTTCAAGGTAGGAATATGGCGACAGCTAATGTATTACCTGTGGGTCGATCGATTCAACTCTATAGTACGCAACTGTTCCCGCAGGAGTCGGTTTTGTGATTCGAACCTTGATTAATTTCATCTACGGCTCGACGCCGGCCGAGTTCAAGAGCGCATTCGGCTTGAATGAATCCGTGGTGCGCTTGCGAGCCGCAACGCGCCGATCCGCCTTTGGAGTATTTGGACAGCAGGCAGCGGCCGGCCCGGTTGGTGAATCGCGTGTGCGGCTTCAGCGCGTGATCCCGATGGTCGGCAATGGCTTCAAACCGTTCTTCGTCGGCCGCTTTGAGGTGCGCGGTGAGACTGTCTATCTGACCGGACGCTTCACGATGCTGGGGTTCGTCAAGGCGTTCATGACCGTCTGGCTGGGTAGCGTTCTGGCGTTTGGAATCTGGTTTGGCGCCCGCTCGATCAACACACAAGGCGGAGACTGGATACCGGTCCTGGCAGGTTTCGGAATGTTTGGTGCGGGGGTTGCCCTGATCGGGTTTGGAAAGTGGCTGGGGAGAAATGACGCCAGGTGGCTGTCGAACGTCATTCACACAGCGCTTGGCACGCCCACGGTGCAAGTGTCCGAGCCGTTTGCTCAGTCGGGAACGCCTCACCGCACATCCTCTTTGCCGACAGTTCTGCGTGTCGCGTCGCTGGTCCTGATATTGATCGGCGCGATAGAAGTCTGGTTCTCTATCTCGGGCATCTCCTCATGGCGCGCAGGTACCGGACAACACACCGTCATTACGCACTTTACTTCTTGGCCAGCTCGCCTCGCGAGCGGCGCTTACGGGTCTTGGGCGCTCGGGCTGGCGTTCGGAGTGTATCAGCGCAAACAATGGGCCTGGCGACTGGGTTTGGTTTTTCTTGGTGCGGCATGGCTGATCTCCATCTCGCAATTTTTTGGGTCGCCTCAATTCCCGGGGAGCGCGGTTGCGAGGCCGATCTTCTGCGTGTTTTCGTTGGCCGTCGCTGTGTATTGGGGCTGGTGGTGGTATGCCCAAAGAGATCTGCCGGCGACCGATGAGGAGATCCGCGCGGCCTCACTTCAGTTCGTGCGCAAGCTGAGCGGCTTCAATGCGCCCTCGAGGGCCAACGAGGCAGCCTTCGGCGATGCGGTCCAGGAGGTACTTATCGTGGCGCGCCGTCTGATTGATCGGCTGGAGACAAACGCCTCGCCGCGCAACCGGGAAGAAGAGGCGATGAAGGCGAGGCAACGGGCTACGGAGCGTTTTGGGGGCCGGGCTTGACCGCGAACGATGGCGCAAACGCGGGGGAGGAAACATACGGGCGTGTGTTTTGCGACTTCCGTTGTTTCTCGCCGGGTGTTACCCGTCGCGCCCATGGCTGGGCTGAAACATCTTCTCTCCGCAGCTTTTGTCTGCCTTCTGGTCACGCGACCGGTTCTCGCCGAACCGCTGCGCGTTCCGTTCGACTTCTCCCGCTCCGAGATTGCCGTTGCCGCCACGGAACAAGGCGACAGGAGCACAACTCCCGGTCGAACGTGCGATGGGGATCATTGCTCCCGTCACCCTGTTTTCATGGCGCGCGCGCCCTTCGACCTGCCTGCGCGAAGCTGAAGCTTCGCTTCGGCGAAGGCAGGCAAGCCCAGGGTGAGCGCGCGTGGGCCGGCTACTTCTTCAGGCTGAACACAACGCCGTCTCCGGCGGTGCCGCCACTTTCGATGGTGCCGTAGAAGGTTCTGCCGCTCTTGGTCACGCCGGCGGAGTACGTGTCGCCGGTCGTCGCGGGGAAGTCCTCAAGCACAGTTTCCGTCCCTGCGAGGGTGACCTCATAGACGCCACCGGCCGTGTTGGTCCCGCCGTTGGCTGCCGCGCTGTAGAGGTTCGTGCCCGCCAGCAGCATATCGCCTTCCGGTTCGCTGACGTCGCTGCTGCCGCCGACGAAGTTGTAAAGCGTGGTCAATGTTCCGTTGGGGGCCAGCTTGAAGACCGTACCCTGGCCGTTCGCGCCGTAGCTCGCCGTGCTGCCGTAAAGGTTCCCCGCCCTGTCGATGGCCAGACCGCCATAGAGGAAACCGCCGTCGCCCTTTCCTGTGAAGCTGTAAAGCGAGGTGAAGGTCCCGTCCCTGGCGATTTTGTAGACCGAGCCCTGGTCGTTGGCGCCGCCGAACGCCGTGGCGCCGTAGAGATTGCCGAGCCTGTCGCGGACAACACCGTGTTCCGGATATTGGCCGTCGGCGCCGCTGAACGCATGCAGGACCTTGAGCTTGCCCCTGGAGGTGTACTTGAAGACCGTCCCGTCGCCATTGGCGCCGCCGAAAAGGGCGGTGCCGTAGAGATTGCCCTTCCCGTCCTCGACCAGGCGCCCTCTGATAAAGTCGCCGTCACCCGTGCCGTCGAAACTGTGCAGCACGCTGTAGGTCCCGTCCGCCGCCAGTTCCCAGAGGGTGCCGTCGTCGTTCGCACCGCCATAGTTGGTCGTGCCGTACATGTTTCCGCTTGCGTCAAAGATCACCGCGCCGTCGGGGATGGTGCCGTCACCTGAAGCGCCGAAGGAATGGACCAGGCTCTCCTTTCCGCCCGTCGTGATTTCGAAGAGCGTACCCTCGCTGTTGGCGCCGCCACCGTCGGTCGTTCCATAAATGTTGCCGGACGCGTCCAGCGTGACTTCGGCGCTTGGAACCTGGCCGTCGCTGGTCCCTCCGCTGAAGTTATGCAGCACGGTGTAGGTGGACGGCCGATGCACGATGCTGAAACCGGAAACGGAGCCGCTCCTTTGCGGCACAGCGGAAGAAAGCTTCCCCGTTGCCGCCAGGGTTCGTTCCAGATCGGCGCGGGATGTGGTCGCTGCGGCAGCCGGTGTCAAGGCGACGACTGCGAGCGTCGAGCCGAGCAGCGCGCCACGGAACAGTGTGTGACGGATATGCATTGGAATCCTCTCTCATGGTTTTCGGCGAATGCCGGAGCCGCATTCTAAGCGCGACGCACTGCGGCATTGCAATGACGAATTCACGCGAGCAGAGTCGGAACGCATCAATCTACGATAGCGAAACAGGATGAACGCAACGCATCGGTACGAAGGTGGGTGCCACTGCGGCAATCTGGCGTTCGTCTTCGAAGCGCGGGCGCCGTTGGAGACGCTTGCGCTTCGCGCCGATCAGTGCAGCTTCTGCCGCGCGCAAGGCGCCCGCTATACGAGTGATCCAAACGGCACGATGTCGATTTCCGTCCGCCATGCGGACGCGCTGCTGCGTTACCGCTTCGGTCTTTGCACAGCGGATTTTCTCATTTGCGGCCGCTGCGGTGTCTATATTGGTGCGCTGATGGAAGATGGAGGCAAGAGCTGGTTCACCGTCAATGTGAACGCGCTTCGTCCGCCGCCGCGAGAGGATTTTCCCATTGAGCCGGTCGATTATGACGCCGAGGACGTGCCCGGACGTATCGCCAGACGAAAGCAGAGATGGACGCCGGTGATTGCGCTGTCAATTCCCGCCGTTTGACCTGCGGGACCTCACGGAGCGTGGGAACCATATGGTAGCTGTCGCGCTATAGAAATGATCCCCATATGCGATACCGTTGCTTTGTCCTTGCCGGCGCTTTCCTTGCTGGCCTCACCGTCCGGAGCATGGCGCAGGAGCTCTCCGCGCCTTCGCGGGTCGAGACTGTCACCGTCATCGCCAATGCGAGAGGGCCGGCAATCTGGCACGCGACGAAAGACGGTGCCGATGTTGCCATCCTGGGAATCGTCCAGCCGCTTCCCGACAATTTCACCTGGAACACGAAACCGCTCGAAGCGACCTTAAGCGGAGCGCGTCTCGTGCTGCTTCCGCCGCAAGTCCGGATGGGAATTCTGAGCGGCGCCTGGTTCTATCTGACCGAGAGCGAACTGATGCACCCGCCTAACGGCAGGACACTCTGGGACGTTCTCGATTCCCGCGTGGCGGCTGAGCTGGCGAGCGCGTGCGAATTCCTGCATGAGCCAAAGGATCGATACAGCGACAATTCCCCCATTGTCGCTGCCATGCGGCTGGGGAGCGATTTCCGGCACGTCGATTATTTGACGACGCACGAGCCGGAGGATTCGATCGTCACGCTCGCACGTGCACGGCGCGTGCAGGTGCGCCACATCGCGACATACGACCTGATCCCGAGCGGCGAGGAGCTTTTGAAACTGCCGCCCATGGTGACAGGCAAGTGCATCGAAGCCGCCATCCACGATATCGATTTTCAGATTCGGCATGTGCCGGCTGCCGCAAATGCCTGGGCGATTGGGGACACAGCCGGCATGATGGCGAACTGGTCGCCATCGAATTACTACGAATGTCTCGTGCAACTATCGCCGCACGCCACCGCCCTTGACGCGCGGTCGATCGACGACACGGTCGCAGAGGTCAACAAGGCGATTGCGGACGGCGGACGTACCGTCGCCGTCGTCGATATCGGCGTTCTGCTGCGCAAAGGCGGCGTGCTCGAAAGGCTGAAGGCGGAGGGCATTTCCATCGCCGGCCCCTGAAGGTCGAGTATTGCCGAGCGAGGCTTTCGTATTCCTCCCTCGCCAACGGCGGGGGAGGGGGACCGCGAAGCGGTGGAGGGGGCGGCCGCCGCGAATCCGTTCCTACAGCAGCACTTCCGGCAGCGTCATCATGTGCCGCAATTTACGCGCGCGTTTGAGCGTCGGGACCGGTGCGCCCATTTGGATTCTATAGGACCTCCTTTGGTTCGCAGGATTGCATCTCGCACAAGTTCGAACTGCTCGTGGGCATCCGCCCCCTCCACCGCTTCGCGGTCCCCCTCCCCCGCGCTTCGCGCGGAGGAGGAACCTTTGCTTCGGCGGGCTCTTATTTGTTGAGCGTTTTTGGCCCGCTGACGAACGGGCTGTCGCGAAGATAGAATCGCAGGAGGCGGTTCGCGTCGCGGGTAATGCCGATCCTGATGCTCTGCCCGATGTCACCTTGTTCGTGGTCACCGCGCGCGAGCCATAGAGGGCCTTCCCGGCAAAGATCGAGCCCATCGAGCGAACGATCAATTCGCAACGCGGCGGTGAGCCTTCCCGGCCCTCGCGCCAAATCGCGCAAGCGCTCGATGCCGCGATTTCGCCGCATGACGCGCACGCCTTCGAGCGGCTCGAGCGCCCTGATCAGCACGCCGGCTCCGACCCCCTGTATCTCGCTCGAGACGTTCAGCATGTATGAAATGCCGTAGGCGACATAAACATAGGCGTGCCCGCGCTCGAGAAACAGCGAATGATTGCGCGGAGTCATTCCCCGATACGCGTGCCCCGCGGCGTCGCCGACGACATACGCCTCGGTCTCGACAATACGACCGCTGACGACGCCTTCAGGCAGCTCGCGCACCAATAGTTTGCCGATGAGAAATCGGGCGAGCGACTCCGTATCGATCGGCAGCCCCCGGCGAGCGAGCGGGCAGCAGCGTTTGTGGAGGCCTGGACGGAGTTTGGTCATCCTTCGACAAGCTCAGGATGAGGACGATCTTCATGGTGAGCCAGTCGAAGCATGACCCTCATGCTGAGCCTGTCGAAGCACGCTCGACCCATTGCGCGCGCGAAGGCCCCGGCTCGAACGGATCACCGAAATACTGGGTCTCGCGGGCCACCTTCCCGTCGAGAAACTCCATGATGCTCACAGTGTAAGACGGCCGCCCGTCATAGGTCAGGACAAACTCCGTGACCCAGAGGTCGCCCGCGCCGATGATCCTGCGCACTGTGAAGCGTTTCCGGTTCGGCTGCGCGGCGCGCGACGACTGTATATTCCGCCGCCCGCTCACGCGCTCGCCCGATTGCGGATATTCGAGCACCGCATCCTCACGGTAAATCTGGTGCTCCCTCTCGACGTCGTTCGCATCGGAGGCGGCCCAGTGGCGATCCAGAGCCGCGCGAATCTCCCGGTCGTCCATATCGAAATCTTCCTCATGAAGGTGATGACCGTATCGTTTTTTTGGCGCTATTCGTTCAGGCGCAACGGCGCGGACTGCGCCTGCGGCGCCACAGGCCCAATCGAAACCTGACGGTAGGCCGACATGATCATGCGCTGGGCCGGCTGTTCAACGAACCGGAACATCAATGCCGCCGCCGTGACGCAGATGCCGGTCGCCAGCAAAAATGCAGGAATGTCGGACAATCCGATCGCGGTCAGGCTTGCGATGATGACGACGCCGATATTCTGGTGAATCAGATAGAGGGAATATGAGATTCGCCCGATCGCGGAGAGCGGGCCCATGCTTGGGTTGCGTCCGAGGGCGAGCAGCGTCACCAGGGCTGCGACAGAGAGACAGAGGACGAGATGCGGCAGCCACGGCGAAACGCGCGCCAACTCGAAGCTGTGCCGGTAAGCCGCATAGAGCACCAGCGATTCGAACGCGAGCACGAGAGCGGGCAGCCGTCGCTTTTCAAAAAGCCAGAACCACACCGCCATCCCCACGAGGAAGAGCGGCCCGTAGGGTGCGAGCAGGATCTGCCTGGTGATACCGAATTCGAATAATACGAAACCCAGCGCGGCAACACCGGCAATCGCGATCCAGAACCGGTCGCGCAGCAGGACGAATGCCACCGCGACGAGCGCGTAAAATTTGATCTCGATGGCGAGCGACCAATACGCCCCGTCGACCCAATGGCGATGAAAGAAGGGCGCGTTCATCGTCAAATTCGCCACGGCATCGCCGAATGACACCTTGAACGCTGGTATCGCCGATATTCCCGTAACCGCGAGGGTCAGGCAGATGCCGACGAGGAACGCGGGGTACAGACGGGCAAAACGCCGGACCGCGAACTCGAGACCGCTCCGCGACCGCAGAACGGTCATGGTGATGACCAATCCGGAGATCACAAAAAAGAGATAGACGCCCACCGCACCCAGTACGAGCACGTCCGGATAGATGCGCCGGTAACCGTACAGATTGGTCCCGTACCAGCTTGATCCCCAGAGCAGCGTGTAATGATAGAAAAGCACGCCCAGGATCGCGATGCCGCGGAAGGCGTCGATCATGTTGTTTCTGCCAGAAGAAAAGGCGACGCGGCTCATGGCGCCTCGGCGGAAGCATTCAAGACAGTTTTCCTCCCGGGCTCGGATTAGGCAATCGCCGAACCGCAGATCCTCCCCCGCGCGAAGCGCAGCGGAGTGTGGGGGAGGGGGACCACGAAGTGGTGGAGGGGGCGGCCGCCCACGAGCGGTTTGAACTTGTGCGAGATGCGATCATGCGGAGCAGAGTAGGTCGCAGGGAAGCCAGATGCGCGCACCCGTCCTGACGCTCAAACGCGCGCGGCGGGTTTTCCGGCGCGGGATATTCTGAACGACGAAGCGACCGGGGGTGTATTTTCCAGCGTCGAGCAGGCGGCCGCCCCCTCCACCGCTACGCGGTCCCCCTCCCCCGCGCGCGAAGAGCGCGCGAGGGAGGAACCTATGACAGTCGCGATGTGTGCGAAGCTGAAGCTCCCAAAATCTTCCGCAGCGAAGCCTCGATCTCGCCGCCGCAATACGCATCGCCATAGTCCCGCCGCGCCCTGGCGGCCAGATTTGCCAGCACCGGCAGATGTGCGATGCGCCGCGTCAAACAGGCTGTCATGGGCGCTGCTTCGTCGAGGATCGCCGCGATTGCGGGGAAGCGGTCGGCCATGGTCGACCACAGGGTCGCCGTCACGATATCGGCGATGCCAGGCGTCTCACCGCCCAGCAGGAAGCCTCGGTCCGCTTTCAGTCCGTGGCGGCGGCCGGTCTCCTCCCAGAGCGACATCGACTTCTCCAGGCGAGGGACAAAGTCGTGCCAGCGTTTTTGCGTCCACATCTGGCGGCCGCCATCGAGCGTGATCTCGTCGAGCACATCGTTGGCGTCGTTGACGATCTTCATCGTCATGGCGCGCGAGGTTGGCGTGGGCGACATGAGGCCGAGCGTCTCGCCCAGATAGAGAACAATGGCCGGCATCTCGGCGATGGCGAACTCCGCCTTGTTGTCGACCAGCAGGGGCGGACCCATGAACGGGACCGGCATCTGTTTCACCGGCCCGCCCATCAGCCCGGAGATCGCAGCGTCGCCCGCTTCGGTCCAGGTCTTTCCCGCATAGGCCAGAACCGCGCGCACGAACTGGCCGCGGAACGGCACGGACCAGTAGTAGAGATCGTAGTCGGACATGGTTCGCGGGCTCCGGGTCACACGTCAAAAATCGATTCTCACACAGAGACACAGAGGCACAGAGGACACAAATTGTGATGCAGGTCGCCGGATCTGCGTCTGGGGTCCTCCGTGGCTCTGTGCCTCTGCGTGAGATTCCTTTCACACAGAGACGCAAAGGCACGGAGGAGACAATCTGCGACGAAGCTCCGAACCTTCTGCGACAAATTGGATGAACAATGCACCGCAACACCTGGGGGCGCAGCCGATGTATGTTGTCAACGTAAGCGATCTCAAAGGAATGACCGGAACGATTGTCGATGCCGCCTTCAGGCTGCACGTCGGACTCGGTCCGTGACTGCTCGAGTCGGTTTATCAGTCCATTCTGGCGCGCGATCTTGCGCGCAGAGGTTTGCACGTCGACACGCCTCTGTGGCTCTGCGCCTCTGCGTGAGATCCTTGTGCGCCAAAGGCGAGAACCCCCCGGGGTAGCGGAGGCGCGGCAAAGGCTTTATGGAGGCGGCCGAACATAGTCTCCACACCGCAAACAGGGGTCCCTTTATGCATGCGAAATCGATTGCCGTGGCGATGCTGCTCGTTGCCGGCGCGGCCGCGCCTGTGGCCATGACGGCCACGGCCGCCCAGGCCGCTCAGCAGGATCAGTTCAAGATCATCGACGTCAAATCCGGAACCGGCGCCGTGGCAAAGCCGGGACAGCCTGTGACGGTCAACTATACGGGCTGGCTCTATGTGAACGGCGCCAGGGGCAAGAAATTCGATTCGTCACTCGATCACGGGCAGCCGTTCACTTTTCCGCTCGGCGCCGGGGCGGTCATTCCCGGTTGGGACAAAGGTGTGGCCGGCATGAAAGTTGGCGGGAAGCGTACGCTGATCATTCCGTCGGACCTCGGCTATGGCGCCGCGGGCACTCCAGACGGCACGATCCCGCCCGGTGCGACGCTGATCTTCGACGTGGAACTTCTGAAGGTGGGCTCGTAAGCGATAGCGAACCGCCAGGAAGAGCTTCACGCGGAGGCGCGGAGACGCGGAGACGCGGAAATTGAAAATTGCACAATGAGACAGTGAGCCACCCGGTTTAACCGGGTGGGAGAATTGTTGCGCGCCAAAGGCGCGCGAATTCGTTCTCCCCGTCTCACTGTCTCATTGTAAATCTTTTTCCCCCGCGTCCCCGCGCCTCGGCGTGCCAATTCTTGGGCGAGACTCCATTTTTCCCGGATCAATTCGCGCGGGTCCAGGTTTCGGAGCGACAGAAGATGATGCGGCAGCCTTCGACCTTGAGCGTGTCCGGCGAGACGAGGATCAGGGTCGAGTCGTGCGTTTCATCACCGGTCTGCGGATCGTAGACACTGCCGCCGCTCCATTGCGGCGGGCTCCCGGTATAGCCGTCCAGGATCGTGAGGCCTTTCACGCGCCGCGCACGTTTCGCCGGATCGGGATTGTTCACGTCCATCTGATCGGGGTTGGCGCGCAGCTGGTTGCCGTCGACCACGCGTCCGCAAATCGCATTGCCGCACAGCTCGATGAGCACGCGTCCATTATTTTTCTCGGTCGCCCAAAGTCCAAAAATGCTGTTCGCCGCCGCTGGAGACAGCATCGCGAGCAGCGCGCACAAACAAAACGGACTAAGCCACCGCATGGCCCGGCGTCAGCGTCGCTTCCACAGCGGCGATCAATGCGCGGTCGTCGATGCGCCAGGGATGGAAGTACGGCTTGTAATAGGCGAAGTAGCCGGGCGCCGCGCGCCGCAAGATGCCGGGCCTGATCCAGAGATAGCGAAGAAGCGCACGCCAGCTTCGAAGATTGTCGATGCCGTCGTAGCGAAAGAACTCGCGCACGCCGAACCCCACGAACTGCAGGAACATGATCGTGGTCAACGCCATCGAGACGCATCGGACCCACCAGCGCCGGAACGATGAGAAGTGCCGCGTAGCGGCCAGAAACGTATCGAAGGCGACGGCCTTGTGCTCGATCTCCTCGATGGCGTGCCACTGCCACATGCGCCTCAGCTCAGGCGGCGCACCGGCCAGATCGTCGCCGTCGGAGAGAATCGCATGGGCGAGGATCGCCGTGAAATGCTCGAGCGCGATCGTGGCGCAAAGCTGGTTGAGGCGAGGAAGCGTGCGGCCGAAATCGAATCGCCTCCTGAGATAGTTGTCGATACGGCCGAAATCGAAGCCCCGGGCAGCCACTTTGTTGTTGAAGACGAGGTGCTCCCGGCTGTGGACGGCTTCCTGCGCGGTGAAGGCCTGGATTTGCTCGCCAAGCCCTGGGCCCACCCGGCTGCGATAGGGCCGCACGGCATCCATGAAGAAGCGTTCGCCTTGGGGAAACGAGGCGGAGAGCGCGTTGAAGAAGGCTGTCGGGATCGGGTCGCCGTCGAGCCACCAGCCCGGAGGGGGCATCTCCCGCCCGAAGGCAATATCGCGGGGATGAATGGCCAGATCGGCCGGCGTTTGCGTTTCAGCCACGAAAGCGTGATTCTCCGGCTATCGACTTTGATCATAGTTACACTGACAACAATGTCAATACAGAGATCACGAAAAGCCAAATCACGCCCCGTGACACGGCGCCGCCGCTCGGCCGACGAAGCCCGGGGGGAGGCTCTGGCCTCGGCGCGAAAGCTCCTGCTCGAGAGCGGGCCGGGCGCCGTCACGCTCAAAGCCGTGGCCGACGACCTCGGCATGACGCACACCAACCTTCTCCATCATTTCGGCACGGCAGGCGAACTGCAAACCGAACTGATGAGCGCCATGGTTCGTGACCTGGCGGCTGCGCTCATGGATGCGGTCGCGCATCTCAGGTCCGACGCAGCTGCTCCGCGCGCTCTTGTCGACATGGTGTTCGATGCCTTTGACAAAGGCGGTGCCGGAACGCTGGCGGCATGGATCTCCCTGTCCGGCAATCTCAAATATCTGGAGCCCGTGCGCGCGGCAGTGGCCGAGCTTGTCAGCGCGGTTGAGGAGAAATTCGTTCATGAGAAGGGCGATCCGCATCTGGGCGTCACTTCGACCGTATTATTCATCGCGCTCATGGCGTTTGGCGACGCCGTGATCGGCGAGCCGCTCAAGGACATGCTCGAACGTGAGCGCGCCGCTACGCGCAAGGTCACCGCTTTTCTCCTGCCAAAATTCTTCCTCTGATACATTTCGTATCCGAAACCCCCGTTTATCCCGTCGGGCAGGTATTTGCATTTTCCGCAACCCGGCAGCATGGTTGCGGCGCAAACGCTGGAATTGACATCAGTGTCTGTAGTCAAGCGAACTGCCAGACGTCGCCGCGCCCGGCGCCGCCGCTCGCCGGGGGAGGCGCGCGACGAAGCGCTCGCCTCCGCGCGGAAGCTGCTCCTTCGGCATGGCCCGAGCGGCATGACGCTGGTCACTGTCGCTGACGATATCGGCATGACGCACGGCAATCTGATCCACCATTTCGGCTCCGCTGCGGAGTCCAGTCGGCACTGATGGGCGCCATGGTGCGCGACCTTGCGGAGGCGATCGGTACGGCGGTCGCCCATGTGCGATCGGATGTTGGTGCGCCGCGCGCGCTGATCGACATCGTCTTCGACGCCTTCGACGAAGGTGGCGCGGGGATGCTGGCGGCCTGGATCGCCCTGTCCAATAAACATGCGCATTTGGAGCCGGTCCGGGCCGCCGTGGGCGATCTGGTGCGCGCCATCGACGAACGTTCCACGTCGGGCGGCGCCCCCCCGACCGCGACACATCCAATCCGCCATTCTTTTCATCACCCTGTGCGCGTTCGGCGATGCCGTCATCGGTCCACAGCTGCGCCCGATGCTGGGTCGGGATTCGGACTCGGTTCGGCGGGTCGCGGCCCGTCTGCTGCCCTCCTTCTTCTGACGCCACCGCAGCGCAAGGCGTTCTTACTGCACTGCACCTGAATCAGATCGCCGGCTCACGCGGTCAATGGCCCCACGCGGCCCGCGTGGAACTTTTTGCGGCCGAGCACGTTCGGGGTCCATGTCAGGAGCTGCCATCGACATCACTGTCAACAGCTATTGACATCAGTGTGCGTAATGGGTTTTGAATTGTAGCGAGAAAAGTCCGCGCGGGAAATCGCACCAAGCGAACGGGACGCGGCAAGGTTGGACACAAATCCGGCCGGAAGATCGGGGGAAAGCGATGGCAAGAAAATCAGGTCGGCGCCATGCGCTCACCGGAAGCGCCGCTGCGATCATGCTGGCCGGCAGCGCGCCCGCCGCGATTGCGCAGAGCACTGGCGGAATCGAAACCGTCGTCGTTACCGCACAGAAGCGCTCGGAAAACATCCAGAAGGTGCCGATCGCGATTTCCGCGTTCACCCAGAAGGACCTCAAGGCCGAGCAGGTCGCGAGCGGCCCGGATCTGGTCAAGGAAGTTCCCAACCTGACCTTCTCGAAAACCAATTTTACCGGCTACAACATCCAGATCCGCGGTATCGGGACGCAGGCCATTTCGGTGACGACCGATCCGGCCGTGGCGATCGCCTTCAACAACATACCCTTCATCCGCAATCATTTCTTCGAACAGGAGTTTTTCGACGTCGAAGACGTCGAAGTCCTGCGCGGACCGCAAGGCACCCTCTATGGCCGCAATGCCCCGGCCGGCGTCGTCAACATCGTTTCCGCGAAGCCGACGGATGAGTATCAGGCGTACGCATCCGTTGACGTCGGAAACTATGGCGAGCGTCGCCTGGAGGGAATGGTGAACATTCCCATCGTCGACGACCGGCTGGACCTGCGTGCTGCGGGGGAATGGACCAAGCGCGACGGCTACAGCTTCAACGCTGAGACGGGACAGGCGATCGACGGCCGCGACCTGTGGTCGGGGCGGATGACGCTGCAATTCAAGCCCCTTGAAAGACTGAAAGCCGATTTGATCTGGGAGCATTTCGGGGAGGACGACAATCGGGCGCGCTCCGTCAAGCAGCTCTGTGAAAAGGATCCCGGCCCGTCGGTTGTCGACGGTCCGGCCGGTCCCCAGGTTCCGGATGCGGCAAATTTCGGCTCCTCCTGGCTCACGCAGGGATGTCTTCCAGGCTCGCTCTACGGACCGACCGCATTTCAAACGCCCAATGGCGCGGGCATACCTTTCGTTGCCGCCCTGGAATTGCTTACGCCGTATGTCAAGCCCGGCACGGATCCCTACGCCGGCGAGACACAGTCGTCGAACCTGCGCGTCATCGACTCGCTTCTAAACCCCAAATACAAAGCAAAAAGCGACACGCTGGAGTTCAACGTCGACTACGATTACAGCCCGGCGCTTACGGTGAATTTCCAGGTCGGCTACAACAGAGACTTCCTGTATTCCACAGAAGATTACAACCGCTTCAATACGGCGCCCATATTCATCGATCCCGGCGGGCAGACGCTTGTCGGGCGCAACGGCGAGTATTGCGATCCGCAGCTGGGCTGCTCCAACACGCTGGTCGGTCAGGACGTATCCGAGGAAAATTCGGACCAGTTTTACGAAGAGCTGCGGCTCAGCTCGAACTTCGACGGACCGCTGAACTTCGTCGCCGGCGCCAACTACCTGCGCTACCACACGGTGGAAGACTACTACGTCTTCTTCAACGCGCTCAGCCTGTTTACGGAAGAGGTCAATTCCTTTTTCGGCGGACGGGATCCCCACAACGCGCAGAACATTCTCTTCAACGGCATGCTGGCCAACATCTGCGGGCCGATCGAGGCGAATTCCGCCAATCTCAACCAGACCCTTTTGGGATTGGGCTGCGCCTATATCGACCCCAATGGTCTGGGCAGCGTCAACGGACAGGGTCACAATTATTTTCTCAGCGAAAATCCTTACCTGGTGAATTCCTGGGCCGGGTTTGGCGAGCTTTACTATCAGGTCGCGCCCGACGTGAAACTCACGGGCGGTTTGCGCTATACCATCGACGACAAGGAGTTCACGGAATTCCCGAGCTGGGCCGGGCTGGCATTCAAGGGCATCCCCTCGGCGGGCGTTCTCAAGCAGAACTGGGAAGAGCTCACGGGCCGATTTGTGGCGACCTGGACGCCCAAGCTCGACTTCACCGACCAGTCCCTCTTCTACGCATCCTACTCGCGCGGCTACAAGGCGGGCGGCGCCAATCCGCCGGGTGTCGTTCCGGTTTTCAGCGGCGGCGTCAACTACAGCTCACCCGGCGATCTGACCCATCCGCTTACGTTCAAGCCGGAGTTCGTCAACGCCTTCGAGGTCGGAACGAAGAACTCCGTGCTGAACAACACGATGACGTTGAATGGCGACCTTTTTTACTACGATTACCAGAACTATCAGATATCCCAGATCGTCGATCGCACCTCGGTCAATCTCAACTTCAACGCCACCGTCAAGGGCGCCGAGATCGAATCGACATGGGAGCCGATCGACGGGTTGACGCTCAACCTGTCAAGCGGACTCGAGGACGGCACTCTCGGGAACGGATCGCAGGCCATCGATCTGATGGATCGCACCGCCGGTCATTCCGGCTGGCTGGTCGTCAGACCCTTCATCACTGCGACCTCGAATTGCATTCTTCCCTCCTACGTCGTCAATGAGTTGCTCGCGAATGGCGGACTGACGATTGGGTGCACCCAGGCGTACAGCGAGGGCCTCGACCCGGTGACCGGCAAGCCCTATGTGCCCAACCCGCAGGGTTTCCCAGGCTATATCGGCTTCAACCCCGCCACTGCCCCGAACGGAGGCGAGGGGTTCGCCAAGAATTTGAGCGGCAATCAACTTCCGAACACGCCGCACCTGACGTTGTCGGCGGGGGCGCAGTATTCGATGCCGGTCGGCAGCAACTGGGCGGCCACCTTGCGCGGCGACGTCTACTATCAAACCGACTCGTTTGCGCGGGTATTCAACGACATGCCCTACGATCAGCTGCAGGGCTACACCAACGTCAATCTCTCGCTGACGTTCGCAGACGCCGACGGCTGGGACGTCATGGTTTATGTGAAGAATCTGTTCGACACCACGGCCATCACGGGCGCGTTTCTCAACAGCGACGACACGGCGCTCACAACCAATGTCTTCGTGACCGATCCGCGGCTCTACGGAATACGGATCAGCAAATCGTTCTGACGGGGATTCGTCCATGAAATCTCGCAAGGTTTCGGCAAAGGGGCTGCTCAGCGCCAGACCGTGCGGAAGCGCGGTCGGCGGTTGCCCATGCGCCGGCGAGTTTTCTCGAATTCTCCCAACGCCATCCCCCCTGTCGCGAATCCGGAGCGACTTTACGACCGGGGGTGCTGCTGTCGCTCTACCATCAGGCACATCCGTCGCCACCCAACCAAGGATGAAACGTCATGAAAAAAGCCATCGCCATCGTCGCCGCAGGCCTCATGTCGTTCGGCGCTGTCGACACCGCATTCGCCGGCTATGCGCTCAGGCCGTTGAACACAAAGTTCACAGGTACCGGTACGACATCGGCCACCAAGAACGGCGTTACCCTGAAATGCAACGCGAAATTCGAGGGCAGTGTCAACGGCCAGGGTGTCGGCGAGATCACGGGCGGCTCGTTCACGGGCGAACTCGGCTGCACCTCCGTCGGCCTTCAAAATCTTCCGTGGAAGTCGACGGCCACATCGATGTCCAAGGTGCAAATCTCGGGGGCCGAGTTTACCTCGCCAATCGGCAATTGCGGACCCGGAAACCTGAGTGTCACTCTCAGGAGCGGCGTTGTCTCATTCAGCAATTTGCCGCTCAAGGGCGGCTGCACCGTCAGCGGCAACCTCAAGACGTCACCGACGCTCAAAATCGTTAGCGTCATGCCGACGTTTTTTTGAGTGGGATCCCGGCCGGGATGAACTCGGCCGGGATGTTCCTCACCAACGGACCAAACGAGCGAGCCACTCAGGTCAGGTTTCGCCGTCGCTCGCGTTCGGCTTCTGACGGTTCGGGCAGCTGAAAATCGCCCGTCTTGACGGCGCCGTCGGGGTTGTAGTTCGCCACGATCACGCCGGTCGGGTAGGATTGTGATTTGACCAGCTTCAGCCCGGCGGGCGTAGCGCCGTCGCCGAAAAGGCGCTTGCCTTTGCCGAGCACCACCGGAAATATGAGCGCGCTGAATTCGTTCACCAGGCCATGCTTCCATGGCGTCTGGAGAAATTCGCTCGAACCCTGGACAAGCAGGTCGGGGCCGTCTTCGCTCTTCAACCTCTCGAGTGCCGCGACCGTATCCTCACCGAGCCATTGACTGTTCTGCCAGCTGAGCCCCGGCCTGGAGCGCGAGGCGACATATTTCGTCACCCGGTTGAAACTCGCGGCGATCGGATCGTTCGGGTCGGTGACATAGGGCCAGTGTGCCGCGAAAATGTCGTAGGTCTTGCGGCCAAGCAGCAGATCGAAGGGCCGGCCAAAGATTTCGCCGAGCGAGGCGCCGAGCGTTTCGTCAAAATAGGGGGCGGTCCAGCCGCCAAACGTAAAGCCGCCGGTCGGGTCTTCGCTGGGGCCGCCGGGCGCCTGCATGACGCCGTCAAGGCTGGTGAAGGTGGCAACGACGATCTTGCGCATATCGTTCTGTCCCTGGATCGTTTCGATGCCCAAAGGACGTACCGCGTTGCACCGCGCCGACATGTCGCGACAAATTTTGTTGAACCAGCACGCGCGACGACTTGCCGGCACTGCCTCGTCCGGGCCGGCGGACGGCTCCTACCTTGCCGTTCCACGTTCGCGCTTGACAATCGCATATCTCACTGGTTATACGTCATCAAATAACCAGCAGGTTATCAATCACAAATGCCGAAAGCTCACGATGTACTCTTCAGAACGCTCGCCGATCCGACAAGGCGGGCTCTCTTCGAACGACTGTGCCGCGAAGGAGAGAAGACGGTCGGGTCTCTGACGGCCCGCGCCAGGGTCTCGCAACCGGCCGTCTCCAAGCATCTCGGGATTCTGAAGCAGGCCGGGCTGGTGCGCGACCGCCACGAAGGCCGCCAGACGCACTATAGCGCGCAACTCGGCGCCCTGGCCCCGCTGATCGACTGGACAAGCCAGATGGCCGGCTTCTGGGAAAGCCGGTTCGACCTGCTCGAAGATCTCCTCAAGAGAATGGATCAATGAACAAACAAGCGGCCGTACCTTATCGAGGAGTGGCTCATGAAGACGGATTTCGAGCCCATCGTAGGCCATCGTTTCAATCTTCGAAGGAATCCTCAACCTGACTTGAACATCGTGATTGACTGCCAGGTGCTGGAAGTCGAGCCACACAAAACGCTGTCGTATACGTGGGCGGCCTATGATCTCGAGGGGGTCGTCACCTGGACTCTCACGCCCACGAGCACGGGCACTCACCTGCGCGTGGAGCAGTCGGGCTTCCGGCCAGATCAAAAGCGGGCCTACGGCGGCGCCAAGGCCGGGTGGCGGCAGTTCTTTGAAAACCTGGAGCGGGCCCTGGCGCGGACAGACTGAAGTCTGCCGGCACCATTCAGAGTCAGAACCTTTTTAATGAGCGGCACACGCCGTGAATGCAACAACGGAGGAAGACCAATGAAGATCAAGCTGACCAGCGTGTATGTGGATGACCAGGAAAAGGCTCTGCGCTTCTACACTGAAGTGCTGGGCTTTGCGAAGAAGGCCGATTTCAGCAACGGGCCGTACCGCTGGCTGACCGTGGCCTCGCCCGACGAGCCGGACGGAACCGAGCTGCAACTCGCGCTCAACAACAACCCGGCGGCCAAGGCCTACCAGCAAGCCATATTTCAGCAGCACCAGCCCGCGGTCATGTTTTTTACCGACGACGTCAAGGGCGACTATGAGCGGATCAAAGCGCGCGGCGCCGAGTTCACCAAACCGCCGGCCGAGGTAACCGGCTCGACCATCGCCCAGCTGAACGACACGTGCGGCAACCTCATTCAAATCACCCAGCTGGCGCGCTGGTAGGCTGGGTGTTCGGGAGTATGGCCGCCCGGCAAGAATATGGAATAGGGTGACGGGAGAACGACCCCAGATCAATTTTGACATGGGGATCGTTAGTCCCGTCGCCGTATTGGATATCAAAACCTCGGGACCGGGGAGGAGGAAAGGTTATGAGGAAAAGCGGGCCGCAGGAAACCAGGTCTCCTTCCCAGATTATTGACGCGAAAATAAAGGAGCTGGACGACTGGCGGGGCAAGATGCTCGCCAGTGTCCGCAAAACCATCCTTGAGGCTGATCGGGAGATCATCGAGGAATGGAAGTGGATGGGGAGCCCGGTGTGGTCCCGCGACGGAATGATCGCGGTCGGCAATGCCCACAAAGACAAGGTGAAGCTTACCTTTTCGCACGGGGCGAAGCTCCCGGATCCTGACAAGCTCTTCAACGCGGGCCTCGATGGCAATTTGTGGCGAGCGATCGACATTTTCGAGGGCGACAAGATCAATGCGCGTGCCCTCAAGACTCTCGTCCGCGCCGCCGTTGATTACAATCAGATCAAATTGAAGAAGAAAGTGCCCGCGGGTACTCGAGCGAAAGTACACAAAAGCAAAAAGACGTGAAGCGCTACGATTGGGCGAGCGCCCAATCGGAACGATCTTGAGCAGGCGCTGCCGTCGCCCGGGCTGGAACGCGCACCGCCTCCTGCGCGCGCATTCGCTCGCGTGGAAACCGTACGGTGACGACGGTTCCTGCGTCCACTTCGCTGTCGATCTCCAGCCTCCCGCCGTGGAGTTCGACAAGGATTTTCGTCAGTGGCAGGCCGAGACCGACGCCGTCATATTTGCGCGCCAGGCAGCTGTCCACCTGCCCAAAGGGCGCCAGCGCGAGTTCGATCTTGTCGGCGGGAATGCCGATCCCGGTGTCCTCGATACGGAACTTCAGATCGCCACCCGCATCCAGGCCGATCGTCAAGGTCACCGTACCTGAAGGCGGCGTAAACTTGATCGCGTTCGAGAGCAGATTGATCAGAATTTGTTGCAGCTTTGTCGGATCGGCGAAGACGTGCGGAAGTCCCTCGTCGATGTCCGGCACGAAGGCGACACCGGCTTTCTGCGCCATCACCCGGATTATTTGTTCGCAGAAGGCAACGACATCCGCAATTTCAACCTCCTGCTCGTTCAGCGTCAACCGGGTGGCCTCGGCCCTGGCGAGGTCGAGGATGCTGTTGATGATCGTGAGAAGATGCGTTCCGCTTTCCTCGATCACCTTGGAATATTCTCGGTATCTGTCGGGCATCGGTCCAAACATCTGCTGCTGCATGACGTTGGAGAAGCCGATGACAGCGTTGAGCGGCGTGCGCAGTTCGTGACTCATATTGGCGAGAAACTCGTTCTTGGAACGGTTCGCGCTTTCTGCTGCTTCCTTCGCCGACAGGAGCCGCACCTGATTTTCGCGCAGTTCCCGCGCTACGCGGCTCGTGCGCAGCATATACTGCACGCGGTAGTTCAGGATGATCCATTTGATCGGCTTGTTGATGAAGTCCGTTGCCCCCACGTCGAACGCCTTGACGATCGAGGGGACATCATCAAGACCCGTCGCGACGAGAATGGGAATATATCCGGTCTCCGGGCGCTGCCGGAGTTCCTGGCACAGCTGAAACCCATCCATGCCCGGCATGAGGACATCTGCGATCACCAGGTCCGGAGGATTCTCGATGCAGAGTCTGAGCGCGGTTTCGCCATCGGGGGCCGTCGCAACATTGAATCCCGCGTCTTCGAGCGTGGCCGACATGATTTCGCGCACAACCTCGTCGTCATCGACAATGAGGATGGAGGTCGATGCTGGGCCTTCAGGCGGCGACATCTGCGGTCTCCATGAACAGCTGTAATCCCCCGGTCGCGGCAGCAAGATCGGCGTCGAGCGACAGAAGGTGCGGCGTCACCGGCTCCAGTCCATTCTCCCGCGCCAGCAGCTCGATCGTGGCGCAGCGCGACGAGAGTTGCAGGGCTCCCAGCGCCGCGGAGCTGGATTTGAGACTGTGCGCCGTGCGCCACACGGCGTCCCGGTTTCCTTCGGCATGCATCGAGCGAATGGTTTTCACAAGTGTGGGCGCTTCCTCAAGGAAACGGGAGAGTATCTGTCTCAAGCGCGCCGCGCCCTTGGCGCCCTGAAAGGCGCGAATCCCGGCGAAGACACTCGTATCGATCGCGGGTGAAGGTGACGGAAGCGCATTTGTTTCGAGCGCCGGCTCGGTCGTCACCGCCGCGCGGACGACCGGCGTCAACCAGCGGCGCAATGCCTCGCCCATCTGCATTTCGTTGAACGGCTTTGTAAGGAAATCATCCATGCCGGCCCTCAGGCATCTTTCGCGAACCTCGATCAGGGCATGCGCGGTCAGCGCTATGATGGGCGTCCGTTTTGTTCCATCCGCGGGGCCTTTGCGCATTTCAAATGCGCGGATACGCCTGGCGGCTTCCAGGCCGTCGATGACCGGCATCTCGCAGTCCATCAGCACGACATCGAATTTGTCCTGCATAAACAGATCGAGCGCCGCGCGACCATTCGGCGCCGTGACGACCTCCAATCCCATAGATTCGAGAATGCCGGTCACGACTTCCCGATTCACGAGATTGTCTTCTGCCACCAGTATGCGGCCGTCAAAGGACAGACGCTTCTCGCGCTTTTTCCGTTTCGCCGAGAAGGCCCGAGGGTCACTCACTTCACTCGCGGCGGCCAGATGCGCGATGCAATTGTACAATTCGGAAGGACGTGCCGGTTTTGCGAGCGTGGCGACGGCGCCAAGCTCGCCAATACGTTCGTCCGCGATCGTGGCTTCCATGCCGACGAGCAGGATCAGCTTCGACGGCCGGTGGCCAGCTTTTATCGTTCTCGCGAGATCAACGCCGGTGCGTCCGAAGCCCTTGAGATCGATGATCGCGACTTTGAAATCGACGCCCTCGTTCGCAGCCTCCCGCCACCTCGTTTCCGCCTCCGCCGTGGTGGTGACAACGTCTGCATTGATGTTCCAGCGCTCAAGATATCGCGACAGGACGCGCGCGCTGGCCGCGTTGCCGTCCGCGACCAGCACACGGAAGGTGTCGGGGAATGTATGCTTCGCCGGCGCATCACGTTCAGCGGAAGTCGGCCAGCCCATCTGCACCGTAAAGCGAAACCGCGATCCGCGGCCGCTTTCGCTATCGAATCCGATATGGCCGCCCATCAGCTCGACCAACTGCTTTGTAATGGCCAGACCGAGTCCGGATCCGCCCCGCGCGCGAGTCATCGATCCGTCCAGCTGCTGAAAGGATTGAAAGACCTTGTCGTGGTCGGCGGCCGCGATGCCGATTCCCGTATCCTCGACCGAGCAGGCGAGAACCACCCGATCGGCCGCGCGCGACTCAGCTCCGACCTTCAGAAATATCTCGCCGCGTTCGGTGAACTTGATGGCGTTGCTGATCAGATTGACCAGAACCTGGCGCAGGCGAACGGGATCGCCGCGCAGATGCGAAGGCACGTCTTCGGCGATCTCATAGATGAATTCGAGCCCGGCGCTCGCGCAGCGCTCGGAAAAAAGATCGCTCACGTCGCCGATCATGTCGCGCAAATCGAATTCGACCTCGAACAGTTCGAACCGTCCGGCCTCGATCTTGGAGAAATCGAGAATGTCGTTGATGACGCCCAGCAGCGCCTGTCCCGACCGGTTCAAATTTTCGACAAACCGTTCCTGGCGATCATTCAGCGAAGTCGAAGAGAGCAGGTTCGCGACGCCAAGAATTCCGTTCATCGGCGTGCGGATTTCGTGACTCATTGTCGCCAGGAATTGCGATTTCGCCGCGTTGGCCGCCTCCGCTTCCTTGCGCGCCCTGTCGCCGCGCGCAATTTCCTCCTTGAGGTTCTGGGCGAGTTCGTTCTGCTGGCCTGCGAAACTCGCGACCATCGTGCACGTCGCAATCAACCCCACAAACATTGTTATCAGCATGGCGAGCAGCGTCGGAGGAAAGACCATGCCGTTCTGGACCAGCGCGTTGTCGAGCGGATAAAACAACGACGCCTGCATCGCCGTGTAGTGCATTCCGGCGACGGCGAAGCCCATTACCGACGCTGCAATGAGCGTTGAGAGAAATTTCGATGCCCGAGCCCGCAGGATCCAGAAGCGGATGCTGAGCGACAGGAACGCGAGCGCAATTGCGACTCCGACGGACACCACAATCAACGCCGGATCGTATCTGAGCAACGCATTGGCTTCGACCGCGGCCATGCCGGAATAGTGCATGGCACCAATCCCGCCGCCCATGAGGATGGCGGCGGTCGCCATGGTCGCAAGAGTGGGCGTGCGCAATCGGCCGACGATGTTCAACGCGACGCCGCTCCCGATCATGCCCGGGATCATCGACAGCATCGTGCCGAACGGATTGTAGGTGATGCCGCAGGGCAGCGAGAAGGCGAGCATGCCGATGAAATGCATCGCCCAGATGCCGCCGCCCATGCTGATCGCGCCTGCGCCCGTCCAGGCCAGCCGCCCGCGCTGCGTGGTGGCGGCGGAGACGCGCGCCGAAATCGACAGGGCCACGAACGATGCCAGGATCGCAACGAATACCGACGTTGCGACCAGGCCGATCGAATATACGCCCGAATAGGCTCGCGTTGAGCTTACGGGATCGAGAACCGGCAACAGGCGCCAGTCGAGATGCCACACGGAATGGATCGGCCACGCTCCTCAACGCCGGCCGGAATTCTCGCATCCGGGCCTGAACAACTGCTTAAACCGGGCCCCCGAGTGTTGGCGCAGTTTCCCCGCCGGCGACAGATGAACGGCATTCAGATATCCGATCCATCCAGATGCAATTCGGGGTGAGCGCCGTTTAAAGATCGCCGTCAGTGTTAATGATGAGTCAACCGCGGAGCTTGAACATCGCATCGATGGGCGTACCTGGAACGAATTTCAATGTCCTCAAACTTGAGCAAAGCAGAGTTCGACAAAAGCCGAAAAGTTTTGTGCCCACGTCCCTACAATCCCAGCGACTGCTGCGCCGGTTGGGGAGAGCCGAGGTGGACGCCCTCCAGTTCGAGCATCTTGATCTTCGAGGCCGATCCGCCGGGCGCCGAGAATCCGCCGACCTTACCGCCGGCGGCGAGCACGCGGTGGCATGGAATGATGAGCGCCACCGGATTTTTCGCCATCGCCTGACCGATATCGCGCGCGGCTTCCCATCCGCCGCCAAGTTCTTTCGCGAGTATGCCGTAGGTGGTTGTGTGGCCCCAGCCGACGCGCCGCGCAGCGGCATAGACCTGCTTGAAGAATTCGTCCTGCCCGTCGAGATCGAGTTGAACATCGGAGAACTCGACCTTCTCGCCCGCGAAATAGCGCTTCACAGCGGCGACCGTATCAGCCACCTGTGGCGGAGGCGTTCCCGGTTTTGCGCCGGGCAGGCGCCGCAGCAAACTCCGCTCGGTCGCTTCGGCGCTCTGTCCCGGCAACTGGAATCGCGAGATGCCGGCGCCGCTCCAGGCGATGCCGCAGGTGCCGCGCGCGGTTTCGAAGATGAGATAATGGTGCGCTGTCTGGCTCACGGCGTGACTCCCGTATTCAATCTATCCCGAAAAATGGCGCGGCCCACGCAAAAATTCCACCCGGTTCTTGCGGATCTGCCAGCGTGTTCAATCTGCGACCGACACCGCGGAGCGAGAATCGATCGCCATCACTGCAGAAACGGGCGCGGGTCGACCGCTGCCGATAACGGAATCGAGTCCGGGCACGCGCCGCAACGCCGATGATAGCGCCCAGCTGAATGCCATCGTGCCCGCGAAAACGATCGAAGCCTTCACGATCGCAGGCCAGTCAGCCGGGAGAAGCGCGAATTGCAACCATGCAACGACGAAGTAGTGCAGCAGATAGATTCCGTAAGCGTTGCGCTGCAGGCTGTCGAGTAATCGGGTACGCGCCCGTGCAAAACGCATTGCCAGGGCTAGAGCGCAACAGCAGCTGGCAAAGCATGCCGGCGGCAAAACGATTGCGTTCACGAGATTCCATGCGAGCGATGTCGCGGCGGGATTGCCATACGTCATCGCCGAGGCGCCGAGCCACGCGCCGAAGAGCAAAGGCGCGGCGGCGAGCCACAACTTCCACTGCCGGGCGAGCGACCGCGTGAGCAAACTCTCCTCGACGCCGCAGGCGCCGATGATGATCCCTGCGAAGAAATAGACGGCATAGAGTCCGGGGAAACTCAGCTGGAAAGAGAACGGACCCCATTGAAACCATGACATCGGACCGAAGAGAATCCCGAAGGGGACATAGGCCAGAGTGGAAGCCGCGAACAGACCGGAGAGAAAGTGGGCGGGATGCTCGCGAGCGATGCGCGACAGCCCCAGCACTATCCGGTGCCCGCGCGGCAACAACACAAAAAACAGGGCCGCTGAAATGTCCGCGACCAGCAACACCCAGAGGAACCAATTCGGCCCGGCCGGCCAAAAGGGCAGGGCGCGCCAGTGCAGCCAGAAATCGGCAAGCCCGGGATGTGCG
>DATMPH010000052.1:0-102761 GCA_035567755.1 Rhizomicrobium sp. | reverse complement strand
GAACCGTCCGTTATTTCACGATGATTGTGGCCGCCATGAAGGGATGCAACCTGCAGCGGACCTTGTATGTGCCGGGTTTTATGAACGTCATGGCGAACTCCTCCCCGTGCTCTTGCAGTCCCTTGTCATCGGGGGTCCCATCCGGCCGGATAATCGTCACGTCATGATGAAACGGATCCCCATTGGTGAAGCGAACGGCGTCTCCGACATGAATCGTAACGGTCGACGGGACGAATTTCCGGTCTTTCTGGTCGATTGTGGTTTCAGCCGCCCGGACGCCGGACGCAATCGCGCAAATGGCAAGCGCCGTTAGAACAACATTGATCGGTTGCAGCATATCGCCCGTCCCCTGTCAGAACCTGATCAGACTATCAGCCAACCACCATGCTGAAAAGCCGGCCGAAGTCGTCCAGCGGCCGCCGGTCACTCAGTTGTTTTTTGCGCCCTCCTGAACCCATCGGTGGATGGTCTCGCGCAGTTTTATTGGAAGTTGGCCTCGTCCATGCGGCATATGGATAGCGTCTTGCGTGCGCCACTCGATCAGCAACACCAGATTGCTCGCGTCAGGGTCGCCAGGAACAACCATCGCTCCGAATTTCGTACCCTTCATCACCCCCTTGTAATTCGTCAGGTCGACTCCGCTTTTCTCGTAACCCTCTCCACCCGGCTGATGGCAACTGGCGCAATTGGCTTTCAGGATCGGCAGCACATCCCTCGAAAAACTCGTTTCCGTTTGAGCCGCCGAAAGTTGATCGGATCCAATCAGCGTCATGCTTCCCACTGTGAGCGCAATGCCGCATGCCGCAGTCAGCGCAAACGAGGAAGAACGAGACTCCATAATCGCCTCCGAACCCAATTCCCCGGCATTGTATGCCCGCCAGCGTCGACTGCAAGCAGCCCGCCCTGGGTACGTTGACGTCCGTGCGCCTGTAGATATCGTCGATGACACCCGCGCTCAACCTGCCCACAGCGGGATCATGCGGACATTGCTATCAACCCAGAGCCGGATCTTCGGCCCCCGAATCAGCGCACCATCATGAGGAGGTGACTACGGCTTTGGAGGGCCGGCGTATTCCACAACTGGTTGTTCTCGGAGCCCTGTTAACGCCCCCTACAACGGTGTTAGACTTCCTGGTCTGCGGGCGATCCGGAAACCAGACGATGCATCGGAGAACCAGTGCATGCGAACCACACTGATCACAATTGCCGCCATTGTCGCATTCGCGGGAACAGCGTTGGGGGCCAGTCCGGATTCCAGAACGGGTGAAGCGATTTCGAAGCAGTGCGGCGCCTGCCACGGCAACGACGGCATGTCCGTTGACAACAACATACCAAACCTTGCCGGCCAGCACTTCGTGTACCTGCAGGAGCAAATGAACGCCTACAAGAAGAGAACGAGAATCAATCCGATCATGAATCAAATGATTTCTTCATTGTCCCAGGAACAGATCGACGACATAGCGGCGTTTTATTCAAGCGTTCCCATCCGGACCGGGGCAGCATCACAACCGAAGAAGTGATTAAAGAAGGGGGCATCATCATGACCCGGCTACCTGAACTTCCTCTGGAAATAAAGGGATTTCTGACTGCAACCTTGATCTTTGCCGGTGTGGCGGTTCTGATGGCGATCTGGTACATCATTGCCAGCCATCATGGAATTGGTGACACCAGCGCGATCAGAGCGTCCGATATCGCTGCGCTCTACACAGGTCCCGGTGTAAGCCTGTCGACGCTGATCTCGCTCGCGCATATCCATCTGCTCGGCCTGCTCGCCGTATTTACGATCGTCGGATTCATCTTCTTGCACTCGACACTTTCCGCCGGCTGGAAGCTTTTCTGGTCGGTCCTTCCCTATGTCGCTTTCCTGGTCGATTTGTCGGGATGGTTTCTGACCAAAATTGCGGGGGAAGGCTTCGTATGGATGGTGATAATCGGAGGCGCGCTATTCAGTCTTGCGCTGGGCGTGATGATTTTGACCAGCCTGTACCAAATCTGGATCATGCCGATGATGGCAAGGTCACGAAAGCAGGCCTTCTGAAAGACATTTTTGTCGCCGCGTGTTGCAGCGCGAGCGCTAAGATCGTGGAAACTAGCTGAGCTGGGCGAGGCGCGTAACCATCGATTGAAGCGATTTGACAGAATGGGCGCCGACGTCTCGATCAAGTGTTTGGAGCAGGCGAAGTCGATCCGCGCCCGCCTCTCGTGTGGGACGCACAGGCGACCGGGGCCGGATAGGTGCCGCAGAGCCAAAACGCCTGGTCTGCACCACGACCCAGCTTCAGTCGTTCGCGAGGTACGACACCACGGCCTCGATTTTGGTATCCGTCATGTCCTTGGTGTTGGCATGCATCACGTCGCTTTCCCGCAGCGTCGAACGAAAGGCTTCCAGCTGCTTCTTGAGATAGTCGCCGTGTTGGCCGGCGATTCGCGGAATGATGCTGTTCCCCTCCCCGTGCGCGCCATGGCAGGTCTGGCAGGGCGGCACGCCATTGGTCGGGTCGCCGCTTTCGTAGATCTTTCGGCCCTCTGCGGCCAGCGCACCGCCGCTTTGCGGTGCGGTCGGCGCCTGTGAGCCATAGTATTTGGCAAGCTCGCCGATCAGCGAATCGTCGAGCTGAGACGCCATGCCCCACATGTAGGCCACGGCATGCGGATCGGTCCGGCTGTGGCTGCGAAAGTTCTTGAGCTGCGCGGCAATGTAGTCGGCCTGCTGGCCGTTCAACCGGGGAAACGTGGCGGAAACGCTGTCTCCCTTCGGCCCATGACAGTTCTGGCAGGTTGTCGTCGCCTTCGACTCCGCAGCCGGGCTGACGGCGGTCTTCCCCGCATCCCCGGCAATGGCCAGGGGTCCGGCCACGCACAGGCTTGCGGTCAGACCAGTGAGCAGAATGCGTTTCACGAAGCCCTCCCCTCCACGCAATCGCGTGGTGTCAGAACGCAAGCCACAGGTACAGGAATAGAAGATTGTTGTCCGACGCGTTTCGTCCCGCTCCGTCGTAGTTCGACGACGCCCCGTTGAAATTCAGAAAGGCGGTGTATTGCAGGCCGAGCTTGACATTGAGCCAGGGCAGATAATCGACTTCGGCCATTCCCCAGCTGCTGTTCGAATTGCCCTTGAAGTTTCCATAGTAGAGCGGATCCTGCGAACCGCTGAGATTGAAGAAGCCAAGCGTGCCTCCGTATTTGCGCCGCCAGAAATAGCTCGCGTTGAGGTTGACGCTGTCGAGCTTATCGCTGGAGTTGTTCGCGAAACCGAAGGCATGGCTCGCATCGAGGCGTTGGTCCTCGTGGATCCATCTCGCGTCGACGGAGAACTGGTCGTCGTCGTCGATATATTGATACTGGGAGTCGAGGCCGGCATCGAGGAACTTGTCCGTCGGTGCGCTCTGCAGCGATGCATTGATGGCGTTGCCGGCGAGCGTTGTCGGATTCTGGAGGTCGGCGAACATGCCGAGGGTGCCGAATTCCCACGAATTCGCGCCCCAGTCGTATTCGTAGGCGACGCGCCAATACGGCGCCACGCCGGCAATGATGTTGTTGTTGACGTTGCCATTATTGGCCACGGACGCGCCCTGGAGCGCCGAGCGATAGACGCCGAACTCCGCGTACAGGGACTGGTCCACGAAAGCGTAGGCGGTAAGACCCGCCACGGCGCCCGCCAGCGGGGCCTCGATCTGCGTGATTGTCGCCGGCGATTGCAGTGCAGGAGACGAGATGAAGGGCTGACTCCACGCCGGCGTGGTGTTCCACAGATCCTGCACGGTCGGGTTGTTGTTCAGGCTCACGCCGTAAATGAGGTTGTGGCCGTCGAGATTGGCGACATCGGCAAAGCGGATGTCGGTGTTGTCGATGCCAATCGTTCCGCTCTGGTCGTCGTAGGTCAGCTGAATGTAGGCGCCGACATTGTCGGCGATCCGGCCGGCATAGAAGAGACTCAGTTGCTGGGGAAGATCGGTCGACGTGCTGGCAGAGTTCGGATCGTTCGCCTTGGCTGCGAAACTGCCCGAAGCCATCACCATCGCAGAGATTGGAGGAAGGTCGCTGATCGAGAGTGTGCTCTGCTTCAGCTTGTTGATGTCTGCCACCTTCAGCGTGTTGAAGAGCGTGTATCCGCTTGCCTTGAATACCCGGCCAAAAGGCGTCAGCTGGGGAAACACGGTATGGCAGGCTTCGCACGCGAGACCCGTCTGTCGCGCGTAACTCGGTACCGCCAAGGCCGACCGCGGCAGCGTGGTCAATACCAGTGCGAGCATTCCGGCAGCGGACAGGAAAGACCACTGCGTGCGGCCAGCCGACATGACGATTCCCCCCTTCGCGCTGCGTGTAACGAACCCCGTGCCGGTGCCTTCAGGTCTTCTTGGCGAAGAGTTTGCACCAGCCGGCCGGGCTGATGGCGCCGTCCACGAGCTTGCAGGAGGCTGGCGCGATGAAGAGCGCGCAATCCGTGCAGCGCTGGCCATTCTTGGGGCTGGTCTGATAGGCCGCGGCCTGCTGCGAAAGCTTGGCCGTTCCAGCATCGGCGGCGAGTGCCGTTGCGGACATCGCTATCGCGGCGGAGCCTGCCGCAATGACGGTCGCACACTGCAAGACATTCCTGCGCGAAAACCCGGCACTGTGCCGCAGCTTAGCTTCAGGTGCTTCTGCAATACTCTTGTCGATGGACATCTTGATTTCGCCCTTTCTCCAACTGCCAAACCGCTCGGAACAGAATCTGAAGCGCCCCGATTTCGTTGCTTCGTACCAAAAATCAAATCAAAAAGATGAGCAAAATTGCACACCACGAAGTGCAGCTGGGGCAGAGCCGTAAAATAAATTTGGTTGCACGTGCGCTGCGAGCTGCGGCGTTTGCGGCAATTTGAGTTGAAGGGCTGTCAGGCCCGTCTCGGCGACGGCGAGGCCCGATGGCGCGTCAGTATGCGCTGATGACCTCGGATATGACCGGTGGCGGCGCGCTGATTTCATCCGGGCGCATTTCGGGTGGGCATTTGCTGCCGCGAAAGATGAACAGGAAAGACGTTCCGAGACAGTCGGATGCAACTATCAGTCTTGCGCCGAGAGAGCTTGCCAATGAGCGGATCAGCGTAAAGCCCACTCCTCCATCGACCAAGGGATCAAATCCTTCGGGCAATCCGATCCCGTCATCCGCAATTTCGACGTGCAGTTGACCATCCTTCGCGCGCTTGCACGCAAATCGCATCTTCACCGGAATGCCGGTCGGATGGGCGTATTTGATTGCGTTCATCAAGACTTCGTTCGCGATCAGAGCCAGGGATTGCGCCTGTTCCGCAGTGACATGACAGTCTTCGTCGAATTCGTGAGCAAAACTCGCGCGTGCAGTGAGCCCCAGCGAGGAAACCAGTACCGAGCAGCTCTCCGATAGATATTTGCCGAGATCGATGTGTTCGCCGCGATTCTGATCCGCGAGCATGCGGTGAAGATGACCGACGCTGGTGATCTTCCCTGAAATCTCGTTGAGGAGATTGCGAACGTCGAAACTGCTGAGCGTGCCGGGACCGCGCGTGATCGCGGTTCCGTGCATCCGGACCATGCCCGCCAGGATCGCCAGGTGATTCGCGATCCTGTGATTGGATTCGGCGGCGAGATCGCTGACGCGTTCTCCGTCGACAGTGCGCAAAGCCGGTCTGAGCATGAGTGCGATTTCCTTGTTGACGAAGACCTATCACACTCAACGCACGAATAATGGAAATTATCCAACAAATTCAATTATTTATATGAGTATACGGCTCAACTGCCGGAGAATGGGGGGAATGTGGGCGGTGCGTGTTCGATGGATTTTTCCCCTCTTGACCAGCAGGCTATTTTCCCTAATTATGCATTTAGTGAGTAAGTTAAGTGGACTGCTAACCTTCCGCTGGAGATGGGCTGCCAAGGGAAAAGGGACGATGGGTGAATTGACGCGAGGCGAACGCCTCCAGATCATGCTGATGCAAGAGGAATTGCGCGCTTTGGACGATTGGCGCTTCAAGCGGCGCATGCCGAGCCGGGCTGCCGCGGTGCGCGAACTCCTGAAGCGCGGGCTCGCGGCCGAAGGAATCGAGGTCGCCGAAGATGGCGCCAGGTCGCAGGACTTTGGAGTCCTTGCCGACGGGGAAAACGTTGATCAGGCGGTCGCAGGGAAGCAATAGCACACCGGTGTTTGGGTTGGGCCTATAGCGACCGGGGAGCGCTTGCTCCCCGAAACTTCGCGCCCGGCCGTCTTTTATCCTCCGGCGATCCTTCGTCATTTTTTGCACGTTCAAATTTCAAAGTGAGACAGTGCCGCCCCAAGCGTCCCGGCATAGCTGCCGACCTGTTTCTGAATCCGCTCGGCTGCCGCTTCTGCGTGGGCGCGCGTAATGTATACACCGACTATCGTGCGCGGCATTCCTGCTACGCGGTAGACGACGGCCCAACCATCAGATTCCGAGTGGGCATCAAGCATCTCTACTGTGATGCCCGTATCCATGTCGGTCATACTCAATAAACGATCTAACCTGGGCGGCCGAAGGCGGAAATTGGACCAAATTATGCCGCCAAATAGCTTTCGGGGCGCTATTCGCGCCCCTCAAACCACTCCAGGCCAGGAGAATCTGCGTCGGGCGAATGGCAGTCCGCCGGTCGCTACATTCGATGCTGGACGCACCGCGCATTAATTTGCGCGGAGTAGTTACGCATGCCAACGGTCGTTAGATGGCAGACGCCTGCATCATTTCGAGCGAAGAAGACTTGCTGCACACTTCACCCGATTGCACTCGAGGGCATATCGCGACTTCAGGCGATTGTCGCGATTCAGAAAACACCGTCAGACGAGCTTGCGAATCTCGTCCGCGACGTGTTCCAGGTCGTACGGCTTGGGCATCGCCGCGGTGCCGCACCGTTTGACGGAGTCGGCCACGCTCTGCGCGTGGCCAGACGTGAGAATAATGGGAAGATGGGGATGGATGGCATGCACCCACCGCGCCAGCCCGAAGCCGTTCAATTTTCCGGGCATCATCACGTCGCTGAATACCAGATCGACGCCTGAGTCGGCGTTTTCGATGATTTCCACCGCGTCGTCGGCGGTGCCGGCCTCCAGCACCTTGAAACCCTTGTCCTGGAGGAAATCCGCGAGACAGGCGCGGATCAGGACTTCATCCTCAACGATGAGAATCGTCGCAGACTGTCGATTGCCGTTGGCGCTCATAAGTATGGAACGTGCGGGAGGAAAAGAAAGTTTCTCTGGACTTCCACCTGTTTTCCGCCCCGATAATTCCAATCAAAAGGTATGGGAAGGCAAAGGCGTCAATCGGTTCGTTCCATCAGCGCACGTGCCGCAGCCGGAGCGCGGATTTTCGCGCCTGAAATGAAATAGACGAACGTTTCCCCGCGTTTTGCCCAGGCGCGGGCGCGCTTTGCCCAGAGATCGAGATCGGCCGCGGCGTAGCCCGTCTCGATATCCTCCTTCGTGCGCATCAGGCGCGCATAGGCGAAGTCGGCCGTTGCTTCATCGATCGCGGGATATTCGTCGCTGTCGACGAACACGATGGCCGCGTTGTGCCGGCGCGCCATGTCGGTGAACTCTTCGCATTTGAAACTGTCGTTGCGGACTTCGAGCGCATGGCGCAGCTTCACGCCGCCGGCTTCGCGCGGAAGCAGTTTGAGAAACGCTTGCATGTCCGTGGCGTCGAATTTTTTCGTGGCCATGAATTGCCAGTTGATCGGGCCGAGCTTGTCGCCCAGTTCGCCGATCCCCTGTTCCGCGAATCGCGCGATCGACTCGCCCGCGCTCGCCAGCTGCTTGCGGTTCGTGCAGAAGCGCGAGGCTTTCACCGAAAAAACGAAACCGCCCGGCGTCTCCTCGCGCCATTTGATCCAGTCCGCGGGCTTGAAGCTCGAATAATACGTGCCGTTGATCTCGATGGAGGTGAGCTGGTGGCTCGCGAATTCCAGCTCGCGCCTCTGAACCAACCCCTTGGGATAGAAGACGCCGCGCCACGGCTCGAAGGTCCAGCCGCCGATCCCGACACGGATTCTTGCCTTCATCTTGTGTCTCAAAAAAAGCCGGCACCCGGGAGACCCCGGGTGCCGCGCAGTGCATGGTTCGATCCGCCTCCGCCAAGGCTACGGCGGACGCACTCAAATAATCGACCCGCCGTAGCCTTGGCGGAGGCGGGCAAGCTCACCACGAGGGCCTCATCCTGAGCCTGTCGAAGGATGAGTCCCGCGTCTACTCTACTGGACCGTCACTGAAACAGGGCTCGAAGGAATCCCGTTGGCGACCACGACCAGCGAGCTTGCGCCCGTTTCCATGCCCGAGGGGACATCGAAATGGGTGGACACGGTTGTATTTCCCGTCGCCACGCCCATCGTGCTGTGGTCGTGGGTGCGGGCGAAGAACACGTCGTTGGTCGAATTGTTGGTGATCTGTACAAGCGGATAATTGGTCGAGGACTGATACTCGTCGCCCATTCCGCCGCCCGCCTGGGACAGTCCGTTAAACTGCGTTCCAGATATCTGATAGGAGTCGCCGCGCGTCACCGTGGACGGATAGGTGGAAATTGTGGGCTGCCACGCAGTTTTATATTTGCCCGAGCTGTTATAGACCTCCGAACCGCCAATCAGAATCTGCCCGTTCGGCAGCACGGTCATGAGGCCGTATGCCTGCAGCTTCGCGTCGGTGAGGTTGGTGCCGTCCCAGGTGTACAGTTCGCCGCTGTTGCCTTCGACCATGGCGTCGCCATTGGTCAGCAGTGTCGCGAAACTGTCGCCGGCCGCGTCCCCGTTCGGAAAATCCGGACCGGCCGCCCAGCCTGTGCCCGGCGTATAGATCGCGTTGTGACCCGATGCACCGGTGGCAAACACGGTTCCGTCGGGCCGCAGAACGGCGGGACCGACTTCGCCGGGCGGATAATAGCACTTGTTCTTCGGCGGATAGTTGAGGCAGCACTGACCGCTGCAATCCGGGGCCTGAAGATTGACGAGGGTGCTGCCGAGCTCGCTCCACGTCTGCGTCGCCGGATCATAGGATTCCGACTTTGGATGCTTCTTCACATCGAAGGTGAGAACCGTGCCGTCCGGCATCAGCGTGAAGCCTTCCTCCGCGTTGAAGTCGTTCTTGCCGGTGTAGCCCGCTGCCGTCCACGTCATCGTGGAAGGATCAAGGAACGCGCCTCGCTTGTGGAGCTTGTCGCCGAGGAAAAATCTCCCGTCCGGCAGCACGACCGACGGCGAATCGCCGATATTCTGCCACCCCGGCGGATGTTTTACGGTGGTCCATTTGTTCTTCACCGGATCGTAGATCGCGCCCTGGTTGGTCAGCGTGAACTGTCCACCGTTCGAGTATTCTCCGCCCTCGAACAACACGCGCCCGTCCGCAAGCACCTGCGAGGAATTGGCCGACGGCGAATAGCCCGATGGCAGGCTCGCCACCTGTGTCCAGGTTCCGTTGACATAGTTGCCGGTTTTGTCAGGCGACAGCACCCAGAAATCGGAATTGTTGTAGGCCTGCGCAAGAACCGTCCCGTCTGTCAGCAGAAACGTCAGTTGCGCGCCGTTCGGCGGCTGGTGCTTGAGCTGTTGTATAGTCTGCGCGGGTGCAAGACCCGGCAACGCCGCGAGTAACGCGGCAAGCAGAGAACGACGCAACATCGATGGCATCCCCTTGATGGGCAGTCCGGCCCGAATGGCCTGAACGCGCGCGCAGTCTAGCAAGGTTCTCAAACTTCAGAAAGGACCCCGCTGGCCGCAGCGCAGAAGCGGAAATCCGGGGTCGCAAAGCGGCGATCGGAGACGAAAAACTTGTCATGGCCCGGTCTCCGCTGTCGCCCCCCGGTCCGCGCAAAGCGCGGCCGGAGGACAGGCTAAGCCGGGCCATGACGCGATGCCCGCTGGGCGCTCTCTGGAACGGTCTAACGAGACAATTTCTTACAATAAGGCGCTTCTGGCGTTCCGCGTCCGGGCCTAGACTTGAATCGGTTTTCAGGAGGAAACCCTATGAACAAGGTCGCATTGATTGCGGGCGCCTTGGTGCTCGCTACGGCAGCAGCCAATGCATCGCCTGGCGGCGGGTCTTACAATCAAGGTTCGTATCAGGCCCGCGAAGGCTATGGCTATTCGTTCCAGCCCACGAATTTGAGCCCCCGTCAGCCCGACCACGGCCTTCTGGGGTGGCAGAAAAAAAAGCTGGCGCTATGGCGCACGGAAGCCCTGAAAAGACAGCAGGAAGACGGCGGCACGCTTACGGCGAGTGACCGCGACTACCTTCACGCCAAACTGGATCGGATTCTTGTTCCGTAAAGCGGTGTGCACCCCAGCTTAGCAAAGGCCCGTTCCGGTTCGCCATAATACCGGGAAATCGAATTCAGAAATAGCTTTAGTGAGGCTGGGTGGTGGTGTCGGTGGTGGTCTGGCTGTTCGACATCGAGCTGCTGGACATCGAACCGTTTGACATGGCGCCGCTCTTCTTCGCGGGCTTCTTCGCCTTCGCGGGCGGTGCCGCCATTTGCGTGCTCGATGACATCTGACCGTTCGACATCGCGCCCGATGATTGGCTGCCCGACGACATCGAGCCTGACGACATGGAAGCCGACGACTGACTGGTGGTTCCGCTGGACATCGAGCCGCTACTCGACGACTGCGCAAACGCTGCACCCGCGAGCGACGCGCCGATCACTACTGCAATGCCAGCAATTCTTGCGTAACGAAGCATTTCATTTCTCCTTGAGAAGAGCCGCGAGAGCCGCGGTGAGCACGTAAGCCTATTCGCACCAACATCGCCGCCGGTTACACGCGCCGGAGAATTTCCCTCAAATACCCGCATACCATTCATAGCCGCGGTCTTCCCAATAGCCGCCCTGCCCGCCTGCGATCTTCGCAAAACTGTCGGTGATTTCGATACGGTTCACGTATTTTGCATGTTTGTAGCCGAGCTGGCGCTCCACGCGCAGCCGGAGCGGCGCACCATGCGCCACGTCGAGGGGCTTGCCGTTGAGACTCCAGGCGATGAGCGTTTGCGGGTGAAACGCATCCGCCAGACCAATGCTTTCATAATATTGTCCGGGGCTCTGCGCGCCGCCCTTCGCGGGTTCGCCTTCCAGATTGTCCGCGCAATGGAACACAACGTATTTGGCATGGACCGCCATGCCGGCCGTCTTGAGAAGCAAGCGGAGTGGCACGCCCGTCCACATGCCGATCGCGCTCCAGCCTTCCACGCAATCGTGCCGCGTGATCTGCGTGCGCGCCGGCAGTCTCTTCAGCTCGGCCACCGACAGCGACATCGGATTGGCGACCATGCCGTCGATCCTGAGCCGCCAGTTGACGAAATTCTCCGCCACATGGCGGTTGTAATCGTCGCCGCCGGGATTGAGCGTGCCGTTCGCCTTGAACACGGGTGAGATGTCCGCAAGCGTGAATTCCCGCGCGAGCTGCCCCGGCGCGAGCAGCGCGCGTTGATTGAGCCGGGTCCAATCTTCCACGCCGCGGAACACCGGACCGAAACGCGGATCGAGCGTCAGATCGTTGACTTCGTAGATGAGGGCACCCGCGGCGCCGAAGCCAGCGACGATCGCGGTGCGGCGCGTGATGTCTTTCGCGGAAGCCATCAGCTGTGGTCCTTCGGCACGACGTAGCGTCCGCTGAGCATCGACCGGACTTCGTTGATCGGGCCTGCCAGGATCACTTCGGCGAGATGCACGACGATAAAGACCACGATCAGCGAAGCGGAGATGAAATGGATGCTGCGCGCGGACTGTCTTCCGCCGAACAGGTTCAGCAGCCAGGGAAAGAAGGTGTCGAATCCGGGAGACATGGTGAGTCCGGTCAGCACCATCAGCGCAATCAGCACGATCACGCCCAGATAGGCGAGCCGCTGCAGCACGTTATAACGTTTCGCCGCGTCGCCCGCGGGATGTTTGAGCTTCAGGTGGGCGATCACCGATTGCGGAATCGACCTGATGTCGGAGCGCGTCGGCCAGATGTCCTTCTGGATATGCCGCGTGGAGAGACTCCACACCAGATAGGCGAGCCCGTTGATGACGAGGATCCAGGCAAACATGAAATGCCAGTGACGCGCGTCGGCGAGATCCTGGAATTTCGGAATGGTCAGCCAGCTCGGCCAGGCGCGCGACGCGTAGGCGCCCATATATTTCGACCAGCCGAGGAATCCCGTGGTGTCGACATGCCACGAACCAATCTGCGTGATGCCGCGCGTGCCGGCCGGCGTGTCGTAAGCGCCGATGGAAAAGAAGGGCGCGTCGGCGTCTGCCCCATACATGCCCCAATAGAGTCGCGGATGGGCGTTGAAGATGTTGAGACCGCTGCCAAGCAGAAAGAGGATTGCAAGCGCATTGATCCAGTGCGCCAGCCGCACCGGCGCGCGGTGGCGATAGAAACTCTCGCCCCGCGGCCAGCACCAGGCGAGCCACGGCGGAAGCGGCTTGCGGACATTCGATTGCAATTCCGGCAGACTGCTCATCGCCAATCCCGTGGAATTGTCCCTAAGTCGCAACGGTGGTCCGTTCGGTTACACAATTCGGTGCCGACGACACTACCACGGCACGTTTCGCAAGGTACCCCTCACCCGCGCCGGAGCAGAAATGACAGCCCGTATCCCACACCTCTCCCACAAGGGGAGAGGGGAATCGGAATCTCGCCTCGGCGCTGGAAAATCAGGAGGAATCTTCCCCTCTCCCCTTGTGGGAGAGGGCTCAAGGACGAGGACTATCGAGCGCTCCGGCGCGGGTGAGGGGGAACCCGCGCACTTTCCGGCGAATCCGGTGTAACCTGCCCGCCCCCGCAATCGAATTCTCCAGGAGCGGCTGTGCAATCGTCGGAGGCCGATCTCAAGGCGCTGATGCTGGCCGGACTTGCCGGCGATGCCGCCGCCTATCGCGCGCTTCTCGACGCGATGCAGGCGCGGCTCGCGGCCTTTTTCCGCCGGCGATTGAATAACAATGAAGCGGAGGTCGACGATCTGGTCCAGGAATCGCTCATCGCCATTCACACGCGGCGCGCCACCTACGACCGCACGCAATTGTTCACGGCCTGGGCCTATGCAATCGCGCGCCACAAGCTTGTCGATCATTTCCGCCGCAGGGGCCGGGCCGCAACAGTACCGATCGAGGACAGCGTTCCGCTGTTCGTGGCCGACGGGAGCGCGAGCGTCGACGCGCGCTACGATGTCGAACGTGCGCTCCAGAGGCTTCCGCCCGCAACGCAAGCGCTCATCCGCGACATCAAGCTCAAGGAAATGTCGAACGCGGAAGCGGCGGCCGCGCGAGGGATGACCGAGACGGCGGTCAAGGTTGCCGTCCATCGCGGGCTCAAGAAGCTGTCCGGCTTCCTGCGCAGCGGAGGCGAACGCTGATGCCGCGCGATCTGGCGAGAGAACTGTCCGCCGATCTTGCGCCGGTGTCGCAATGGTATGTGCCTGGGAGACTCCTCGCCGGCATCGCAATCGGCGCGGCGATTTCCATTTTGCTGGTGCTGGCGTTGCTCGGTCCGCGGCCCGACATGCACGACGCGATGCGCACTGGCATGTTCTGGCTGAAGCTGGCCTATCCGCTTTCTCTCGCGCTGATTGCCGGCTTCGCAGCCGAGCGCCTTGCGCGTCCCGCTGCCTCCGCACGGGCGCGAATTCCGTGGCTGGTTGCGCCGCTGCTTTTCGTATTTGCCCTCGGGGCGCTGGAATTCATCTTCGCCTCTCCCGCAGCGCGGATGCCGCTTCTCATGGGAGGCTCGGCGCGCGTCTGTCCCTTCTTCGTCCTTTCTGCCTCTGTTCCACCTTTGGCAGGGCTGGTGTGGGCGATGCGCGGTCTCGCGCCGACGCGCCTGCGCGAAGCGGGCGCTGCAATCGGTCTGGCCGCCGGCGGCGCGGGCGCGTTCGCCTATGCCTGGCACTGCACGGAAACCGGAGCGCCGTTCCTCGCGGTCTGGTACACGCTCGGGATTGCAGCCGCCGCGCTTCTCGGCTGGCTTCTCGGCCCGCCCGCGCTGCGATGGAGATAAGGCGTTGGCGGTACGAGTACACCAAAAGTCGAAAGTTCGAATCCTGTCTGGTGCGCGCAATCGGCGATGCGAGCAAACAAGAGCTGATGCGCCGAATGCTGTTTGCTCCCTGCTGCGCGCACGTCTCCCGGTGAAGCACTATTCTTCACGCACGCTGCCGCCTGTGCGTTTCAAGACTGAAGACGATGCCGCTCAAGCCTGAAGACGATGCCGCAACCGCGCGGATGGTAGGCTGGCGCTGATCCGGAACGGCCCGGCCACCCAAAGCAGCTTCTGATGCCTCCATTAAACGTCGTGCCGACCAGATGGGCATCCTTGTCCTTGATCAGGCCCCCGGGGTCATAGCCGTGGCTTCTGACGTTTTGAAAAGCATGGAGCACCGTCTCGGTACCGTCCGGAGCGACCTCGAAAATGGTTCCGCAACCGAGGTCTTCGCCGATGCCGCAGTTACCGCTGCCGCCGCCCCCCGTCGTGCCGTACAAGTTGCCCGCTTTGTCCTTGATCAAGCCCGCACCGGGGCCGGCGCCATCGCTTCCGCCGGCGAAGGCATGGAGCACCGTCTCGGTGCCGTCGGCAGCGAGCTCGAAAACAGTGCCGCAGCCGTATCCCGAACAGCCCGTGCCACCGCCTTCCGAGGTCTCGCCATAGAAATTACCGGAGCTGCCGGCGATGAGCCCCGAATAGGGTGTTGCACCGTCGGTACCGCCCTTGAAGGAATAAAGCGTCGTTTTGGTGCCGCCGGGAGCGATCTTGAAAACGGTTCCACAACCGAAATAGGTGCAACCCGTGCCGCCCTCATACGTCGTGCCGTATAGGTTACCTGCCGAGTCCTCAATCAGGCCGGCTTGCGGGGTATCGCCATCGCTTCCGCCGGCGAAGGTATATAGCACCGTTTCGGTGCCGTTGGGCGCGAGCTTGAAAACGGTTCCGCAACCGGAACCCTGGCAGTTGGTGTTCACCGTCCCACCCTCCGCAGTCGTGCCGTACAGGTTGCCGGCTTTGTCCCTGATCACGCCGGCAACTGGGAAAGTGCCGCCGGCTCCGCCGGGGAAGGCATAAAGCACCGTTTCGGTGCCGTCGGGCGCGACTTCGAAAACGGTTCCGCAACCGATATCATCGCATCCAGCGCTGCCGCCGTATGCCGTCGTGCCGTACAGGTTGCCCGCTTCGTCCATGATCAGGCCGTCGGGCTCAGAGCCATCGTTTCCGCGGCTGCCGAACGAATAAAGCACCGATTCGGTGCCGTCGGGGGCCAGTTTGAAAACGGTTCCGCAACCCTTGTAGCAGCCGTCGCTGCCGCCTCCTACTGTCGTGCCGTAGAGGTTGCCCGCTGTGTCCTCGACCAAGACACCATCGGGGTCATCACCGTCGCTTAGGTCGAAGGTATGGAGAACACGCACACCAGCGTGAGCCGGGTCGAGAGAAGCAAGCGCAGCAAGTGTGGCAGCACCAGCCAAAATATATTTGCCGCAAGCATGAAGCGTGCGCATTGTGCCGTTCCCTTCCTCAATTCTCGGGATCAAAGCTCCGGTATGCATTCAGGTCAATACTACGCTTCCTGGCCGTCTGGCGCCATGGGCCGTTTGCTTCAGCGGCTTCCTTCTGATGATGACGATCCACAGGTTCCCATTTTCATCCCATCCGGTGCGCGCCATCGGCGATGCGAGCTAGCAAGAGCTACGCCGGATGCTGTTTGCCCCCTGTTGCGCGCACGTCTCCCGGTGAAGCACTATTCTTCACGCACGCTGCCGCCTCTACTTTTCAAACCGGAAGACGATGCCGCAACCGCGCGGATGGAAGGCTGGCGCGGATCTGGAACCGCAGCTTCTGATGCCGCCCTCCTCCGTCGTGCCGAACAGGTTGCCGGCTTTGTCCTTGATCAGGCCCGCCACTGGGTCATAGCCGTGGCTTCTGACGTTTAGAAAGGCATGGAGCACCGTCTCGGTACCGTCCGGAGCGATCTCGAAAATGGTTCCGCAACCGAGATCTTCGCCGATGCTGCAGTTACCGCTGCCGCCGCCCCCCGTCGTGCCGTACAGGTTGCCGGCTTTGTCCATGATCAGGCCGGCCGAGGGGCCGATGCCATCGTTTCCGCCGGCGAAGGCATGGAGCACCGTCTCGGTGCCGTCAGCGGCGAGCTCGAAAACAGTGCCGCAGCCGTATCCTGAACAGCCCGTGCCACCGCCTTCCGAGGTCTCGCCATAGAAATTACCGGCGCTGCCGGCGATGAGCGCCGAATCGGGCCTTGCACCGTCGGTGCCGCCCTTGAAGGTATAAAGCGTCGTTTCGGTGCCGTCGGGAGCGATCTTGAAAACGGTTCCGCAACCGAAACCGTCTGTGCAGCTGTTGTTTCCGCCCTCAGACGTCGTGCCGTAGAGGTTACCTGCCGAGTCCTCAATCAGGCCGGCTTGCGGGGTATCGCCGTCGCTTCCGCCGGCGAAGGTATATAGCACCGTTTCGGTGCCGTTGGGCGCGAGCTTGAAAACGGTTCCGCAACCGGAACCCTGGCAGTTGGTGTTCACCGTCCCACCCTCCGTAGTCGTGCCGTACAGGTTGCCGGCTTTGTCCATGATCACGCCGGAATTTGGAAAAGTGCCGCCGGCTCCGCCGGGGAAGGCATAAAGCACCGTTTCGGCGCCGTCGGGCGCGACTTCGAAAACGGTTCCGCAACCGATATCATCGCATCCAGCGCTGCCGCCGTACCCCGTCGTGCCGTACAGGTTGCCCGCTTCGTCCATGATCAGGCCGTCGGGCTCAGAGCCGTCGCTTCCGCTGGTGAAGGAATGAAGCACCGATTCGGTGCCGTCGGCGGCCAGTTTGAAAACGGTTCCGCAACATTCGGGAGAGCTGCCGCCCCATACCGTCGTGCCGTAGAGGTTGCCCGCCGAGTCCTTGACCAGGACACCATCGGGGTAACGACCGTCGCTTGAATAGCCGGCGAAGGCATGGAGAACACGCAAACCAGCGTGAGCCGGGTCAAGAGAAGCGAGCGCAGCAAGTGTGGCAGCGCCAGTCAAAATATATTTGCCGCAAGCATAAAGCGTGCGCATTGCGCCGTTCCCTCTTCAATTCACGGGATCAAAGCTCCGGGATGCGTTCAGGTCAATACTACGCTTCCTGGCCGTCTGGCGCCATGGGCCGTATTTTCGTCCCATCCAAATGATGTCAAGGACTTGAGCGATTTTAGCGCCTGGCATTCGCCTGCTTTCTCCGCTGTGCACAAGAGAGCGCATGGCGCGCGGGATGCACGGCGCGTTGACAACCGCGCACAAATCCGCCGTGTCACGCAATTGGCGTTGTGCAGTAAGCCGTCGGTGAAATTCGCGGGGTACCATCAGCAGCATGTAGACAAGCGGCCTGTGTCGCATTGATGCTATTGCATGCCGGAAGTCGCGACCGGCTGCATCGGAAGCTGGAATGAGTGCGGATACTGGTTGATGGCGCCGGTGGCGGTGTCGACGCCCACGCCGATCAAACCGCCGGTAGCCAGGTTCCCGATTGTCCATCCCTCGAATTTTGAGGGAATCGTCGCGTCGGCTTCCTGATAGCCGGGCCGGGTGCACTTTATGCGCATGTCTGCCCTGCTGCGCTCTACGTGGGCGACGGTCGGAGTAACGACAGTCCAGCTTCCCTCTGCGTTCGAAAGAATACAGGTCGCGCCAGAAACCGGCGGGGTAAGAATCGCTATGTCTACCGAGCTGCCTGTGACGATCGTGGCGCAGCCGGACAACGCAACGCCGGTCGCGGCGATTGCTGCGAGCGTCCGGATTTTCATGGGAAGCCCGTCTCCGTTGGAAGAGAAAGAGTAGCTCTCAGAGCCATCGCCCGCAATGTCCGGCTGTGCGTTCCACCGCACGCCGCGGCGCTGCCCTACCTCATCGCCAAGCCGCCGCCGAACCGAGCGGTCACGTTACAGTTTTGTCCCAGTCACCCTTCAAAATACGACCACCTACCAGGTCTTACTTCAGTCGGTGCTCCCACGAGCCCGAGAAAAGTGCCATAATACATTTCGATCCGACGTTATCGGGGGGTAGTTGAGTTGCAGTCGATGGCGGTCGCACAGACCGCTGGGCGGAGCCGGCGAAAGGGGATTGTGATGTCAAGATTTTCCATGCGCATCCTTTGTGGCGCTCTGGCAAGTTGTGTCCTGGCGGAGTTTTCGGCCGGCGCCGCAACCGAAAAAATTGTATATTCCTTTCAGGGGAGCAGCGACGGCGCCCACCCCTCCGCCGGCCCGATCAATGTGGGCGGTACGCTCTACGGCACCACCAGTCTCGGCGGCGCCAATGCTTCGGGTACGGTGTTCTCGGTTACGCTCGCGGGAGTCGAGACTGTGCTGCATGCCTTTACGGGCGGCAACGACGGGAGCTTCCCGTGGTCGAGCCTGATCCATCTCCATGGAAAACTCTACGGAACAGCCGCGGGAGGCGGCGCCAACGGCCTCGGCGTGGTGTTTGCGATGTCGGAAGCCGGCGCGGAGACAGTCGTGTATTCGTTCATGGGCGCCGACGACGGAATCGAACCGCTTGGCCGCCTGATTGCTGTCGGTGGCACGCTCTACGGCACCACCTATGCCGGCGGGGGCTACTATTGCTACGACAATGATGGCTGCGGCACGGCCTTCTCGGTGACGCCGGCGGGAGCCGAGTCGGTGCTGTACGCCTTCAAGGGTGGAACCGACGGGGCCGAACCGTATGGCCACCTGACTTACGCAAACGGAACATTCTACGGCACGACCGATTTTGGTGGCACCCATGGCGGCCGCGGCACCGTGTTCGCAGTGACGCAGACAGGCGCGGAGAAGCGCGTGCACTCATTCAAGGGTGGCAGCGACGGGAACAACACGGAGGCCGGTCTGGTCGATGTCGGCGGTACGCTTTATGGCACCACCCTGTACGGCGGTGGCGCGGGCTGCGACGGCGGAGGCTGCGGCACCGTGTTCTCGATCTCGCCAGGCGGCAGAGAGAGTGTGGTGTACGTCTTCAAAGGAGGCGATGACGGTGCCGTCCCGATTGCCGGACTGGTCGAGATGCACGGCACGCTTTACGGCACGACCTACCAAGGCGGTACGGGCAATGCAGGCACGGTGTTTTCGGTCACGCCGGCAGGCGTCGAAAAGATAGTGTATGCGTTCCGGGGCGGCAGCGATGGGGCTGGCCCCGTCGGTCTGATCAATGTGGGCGGAATGCTGTACGGAGCCACCAACGCCGGCGGCGGCTCGGGTTGCTATGATGGCGGTTGTGGCACGGTGTTCTCGGTGCAACCGTGATAACCGTGAGACCCTGACGCGATTGTTTCCCGGTCGAGATAGCGCGGAGCAACTTCGCCTTCATCCGTCGCGCGATTGCGGGCTATCCACGAAAACCAAACGCCTTTCATCCCACTATCGTTCAGTCGTTGAAGGGCAGCTCAAAATCCCCTGTACTTGACGAAAAGCAGATTTGATGCCAGCATTGAGTTCGGCTTGGGCCGTTACTCTCTCACTGAAAATTGAGCCATTCCTGCACGTTTTTGAGCGTGCCGCCGCTTCGCGGCTGACGACTTACCGCGGCTGAACATTGCGAGCCGTTGGAGAGGACGTATGATGTACAATCGAATTGACCTTAAGCCATTGCCCAATCTTGCGAGGCGCAATGGAATGGTGGCGTTGTCCGCAGCGCTTTCCGCTTTTGCCTTCGTCCCCGCGGCGCCGGCTAAGGCAACAATTATCACATTTGATCCGCCGAATGCCCAGGAGCTTCATGTTATCGGGATCAGCAATGCGGGCGTGATCGGAGGCGACTACAATCCTGGCTCGAATTCGCACGGCTTTTTGCGGGCGACCGACGGCACCTTTACGACGTTTGATCCTTCAGGGTCGCAGACGACCTATGTCTACGGGATGAACAACAAGGGCGCGACGGTGGGCTGGTATGACGATCCGAACAGGGGGGCCTTCGCTTTCGTGCGCAGTGCAAAGGGAACGTTCGCCGACATCGTGCCCGCGAATTCCCAGGGCGCCATCGCCAACGCCATCAGCGACGCCAACGTTACTGTGGGAGATTACGAAGATTCCGTCACCGGCGCCTTTCCGGGCTTCATACGGGATGCCCACGGAAACATCACCGAGTACGATGTGACTGGAGACGCGGGCGGCACCCATCCTTTCGGGATCAATACCGGCGGCGTAGTCACGGGATACTATGGTGACAAGAACAGCAAGTTTCACGGCTTTGTCCGCGATGCCGGCGGAACCATTACCACCTTCGACTATCCGGGCAAAAGAACAGGCACCTGGGCCGTGGCCATCAACTTCGGGGGCACGATCACGGGGTACTATTTCGACAGCGCGGGCGAGCACGGCTTCCTGCGCTCCGCCGATGGAGCGACATTCACCGCCATCGATGTTCCGGGGGCCAGCGGGGGCACCCAACCTACCAGCATCAACGATAACGGCGACATCGCAGGCTACTACGCGGCACTAAGCGGCGGCGCGTCGCAGGGATTTGAGCGGACCGCCAGCGGAAAGTTCAAGACGTTCGATCCGCCGAACTCCCAGTATGTCATGCCTGGAGGCATCAACAGCCACGGCGCGATTGCCGGAACCACTTCCATTTCCGGCGTGAATTACGGCTTTCTGCGAAGCAGGTAGGGCCAGCTTTTGAGCGTTATGAATCCGTGACATGAGGTGTATTTTCCAAATATGTCGCAGGGAAGAGAATCCGCTGAGGGCTAATACGCCACCGTAACTCGGGCGAAAGATTTGAAAATATATCTCGTGTCACCGGATTGCCGTGGCACGTTCGATGCCGTCAGGGGCCGTCCACACCAGCATTTCCATCCTGCCCGGGGTGCCAGCAAGGCGCTACTCGCAAACTACCGCGTGACCCGATAAACGGTTCCGCAGCCGCCGCTGCAATTGCCCGCGCCGCCGGATGACGTTGTGCCGTACAGTGCGCCGCCTTTCCCGATCACCGGTCCGCTCAGAGGCAGCGAACCGTCGCCACCGCCGGCAAAACTGTGCAGCACCCTCTCGGTCCACGCGCCGTTGTTCTGCGATGCCTTGTAGACACTGCCCTCGCCCGCCGGGCCGCCGATCCCGGTTGTACCGAACAGATTGCTCTGCGAATCCATTATCGGGCCCTGTGGGGGATACACGTCGCCTTCTCCTTCGAAACTGAAAACGACGGATTCCGTCCATGTGCCGTTTCCGCCGGGAGTCAGTTCGAAGACATTGCCGGGGACACTGTCGCTGCCGCTGCTCGCGCCATAGAGATTTCCCTGAGCATCAAATACCAGACCTGGCACGGGCAGCGCGCCGTCGCTTTGATTCTGAAACGCGTAGATGGCGGATGCTGTCCATGAACCCCTTCCGGACGGCGGGGACAGCATGAATACTTCACCGACATTCTCTGGACCACCGAAGGCTGCGACGCAGTACAGGTTTCCCTGCGCGTCAAAAAGCGACGCGGATGACAGGAGTGTCGAAGAATCCGCACGGTATAGGACCTTTTCGCGCCACGCGCCGCCCTTTTCGCGGAGCTCAAAAGCCGCGCCGGCGCACTCTGCGGTCACGTTCTGCGCGACGCAGCTGCCGCCATCGGATGCGAATCCGATGAGATTTCCTGATGAATCGAAAACAAGCGAGTTCGGTTCCGCGGCGTCGCCGTCTCCTTTGCCGCCCGGAACGCCCTGGAAACTGTAGAGCACAGATTCGGTCCATATGGCGTTTCCCCGCGGCGACAATTCGAAGACCGTGCCGCAGCCGACAAGATTCATATTGCTGCAATCGCCGGTGCCGCCTTGCGTTGTCACGCCATAGAGATTGCCCCTGGCGTCCAACAGGAGCGCCGCCGGCGGATTCTGGCCGTCGTTTCCGCCCTGGAAACTGTAAAGGACGGATTCGGCCCATACACCGTTTCCCTGCGGCGATAGTTCGAACACCGTACCGCAGCCGGAACCGTTGCTGCAGCTTCCCGTCCCGCCGAGATTTGTGGTGCCGAAGAGGTTGTGATGTCTGTCGGCAATCAGCGGACCCCAGGGCTGCTCGCCGTCGGGCGCGCCCCGGAAGCTGTAGAGCACTGTGTCTTTGGCGAATGCGGTTTCCGCCAATGAAATGGCCATGACGAAACTTGCGATCGACAGGAGAGCTTTGGCGACAGACGCATGTGCGCCAGGTTGGCGGTGCTGCATGAAAGTCCCCCGATTTGCAGCGAGCCTACGCCGAAACACCCCAAAAAAACTACCCGCGATGCAACCCCGGCAAATCTGCCTGCCAGCGTATGCGCGGGCGATTGCTTCTGGCGCGACAGGCCCGCCCAGCAGGTAGCCGTGATGCGTGTCGTCGTAGTAACCGTAATATCCCACGACAGTACCGGCGGGGCGACATGTCGACGGCATAGTCTTTTCCGCTCCGATTTTCCAGTCGCAGCGCCGTTTACAGGTCGAGACCCAGCTGCACCGGTGCGGGCGCTTCGTCGCGTTCGAATCCCGACATCGTCACGCCGAGCAGACGGATGCCGATGACGGGCGGAAACACCGTTCGTACGAGTCCGATGCTGATTTCGTGCAATGCTTCTTTCGATGCGACATGGGTGCGCAAGGTGCGGCTGCGTGTGGCCTGGCGGAAATCCGCGTATTTGATCTTCACTGTCACGGTGCGGCCGAAGCTCTGCGCCTTCTCGCACCACGCCCACACTTCGTCTGCCATCGCGGTCACGCCCGCTTCGATGGCGGGGATATCTGTCAGGTCGTTGGAGAAGGTTGTTTCGGAGCCCGACGATTTGCGCAGGCGGTGCGGCGTAACCGCCCGGTCGTCTTTGCCGCGGGCGATCGAATAGTACCAGGGTCCCGCCTTGCCGAAATGCTGCTTGAGAAAGCCGAGTGACTGCCGCGCGAGGTCCGCACCAGTGAAAATTCCGAGACGATTCATCCGGTCGGCGGTGACCGGGCCCACGCCATGGAATTTCCGCACCGGCAGCGCGGCGATGAAGGAAATCCCCGTTGTCGGCGTCACCACGAATTGCCCATTGGGCTTTCGGTGGTCGGAGGCGAGCTTTGCCAGGAACTTGTTGTAGGAAATGCCGGCCGAGGCGGTGAGGCCGGTCTCAGAGAAAATCCGCGTGCGGATTTCGCTTGCGGTTGCCGATGCGGAGGGGAGGCCGCGAAGATTCCCGGACACGTCGAGATAGGCTTCGTCGAGTGACAGCGGCTCCACGAGGGGTGTGTAGTCCGCAAATATCGCGCGAATCTGCTGCGACACCACGTGATAGATATCGAAGCGCGGCCGCACGAACACCAGCTCCGGGCATTGGCGCATCGCCGTCGTCGAGGGCATCGCCGAGCGCACGCCGAAGGCGCGGGCCTCGTAGCTCGCCGCCGCGACGACGCCGCGTTTCGCACCGTAGCCGACCGCAACGGGACGCCCGCGCAACGCGGGATCGTCGCGCTGCTCCACCGACGCATAGAACGCGTCCATGTCGACATGGATGATCTTGCGGATTTCGGTCACGACAATCGCGGAATCGGTTTTCCGCAATCCTACACCGGACGGGGCCGTGTCCACCAAAACCGAACCGCCAAGCGTCGGGGGCAAAACACCAACAAAAGTGGGCACGCGGAGGCGCGGAGCCGTGGAGCCGTGGAGCCGTGGAGCCGTGGAGCCGTGGAGCCGTGGAGCAACAAGAGTTACCACCAAGAGCACAAAGGGCACGAAGAAAGAGTCGCGCAGGGTGCCGGGTTTAACCCGACCACGTGCGCGCAAACTTCTTTGTGTGCTTGGTGCTCTTCGTGGTGAGCAATCCCCTCGGCGTCTCCGCGTCTCCGCGTGAACCTTTTCCAGGCAAATTCGAACGCCTGAGTCGAATATGCCCACCGGGGCGCACACGCGAAAAAAGGCGGTTCGCTATGCAGCGGCGGCGGCGGAGGCTTCGAGCACGGCACCGACGGCGTTCTGCGCCGGAGTGGAAGAGCGCGCGGCTTTCAGGACGGTCGCGAATTCCTTCAGCATTCCGGCTTCGAACGCAGTCAGCACGGCGGATTGCACATAACTTTTGCGGCACACGGCCGGCGTGTTCTCGAGCGTTTTGGCCGCGGCCTTGATCGCTTCGACGATCTGTTTCCTGCGCAGGCGGGCGTTCTTCGCCGGCTCGATCGCCGCCAGCGTCTCAATGACCTCCGCAGTGCCGCACAGCGTGCGGAAATCTTTGAGCGAAATCGGGCAGCCTGCGATTTCCCTCAGATACGCATTTGCATCGGCGGCATTGGCGGCGCGAACCGCTCCATCCACGCCGCGGAACTGGAACATCCGCGCACCCGGCAGTTCGCGCAAACGCCCGATCGCGGTGCACAGTCTCGCGTGTTTCACTTCCTTGCGGACCTGCTTGCCGCCCTTGGCGCGGAAGCACAGGAGGATCGTGTCGTCCTCGCCGCAGCGGACATTCGCTTTGAGAAGTGTGGCGGCTCCACGGGTCTTGTTTTCGCGCGCATATTCTTCGCTGCCGGCGCGGATGGCGGACGCGGCGATGAGTTCGATGATCGCCGCAAGGGCGAATTCCCGGGACAGCGCGTCCTCGCCCAGTTTCGCGGCGAGCGCGCGGCGAATTCGGGGAAGCACCCCGACAAGATCGATCAGTTTCTGCGCCTTGCGGATGTCACGGACTTTTTCCCAATCCTGATGATAGCGGTATTGCAGGCGCCCTGCCGCGTCGCGGCCGATGGCCTGGATATGGGCTCTGGCGTCGGCAGCCAGGCGCACGTCCTCATAGGCCGGCGGCATGGCGAGCTTATTGAGCCGCAGAACGACCCGCTTGTCGGAGATGCGCCGCCCGTGGCCCGACCAGTAGGTCCAGCTCTCGCCTTCCGGCTTGCGCCGAATGGTGAGCGAAGCCGGCTTCGCGATGTGCAGGCCGAGCCTCTTCGCGAGCGTGGCGGCAGAAACGGGCTTCATTCTCCACCAACGTTCGCCATTCGCGTTCGGTTGCCGCCCTCATACATGCGCGCATCGGCAGCTTCCTCCGGCCGCGTTCGTGCAACCGAAGTTCCATGCCGGCATTTCCGTTCAAACTACATCGCCCGGTACGCAGGGACTTTCGACGGGAGAGACGAGCATGGCCAGATATTCGCGCAGCGCCGGCAAGGACGTGGAACGTGCCATGAAACGGCGCAAGAAGGGCACGCTCAAGCGCGGCAAGGGCGGCCGCGGCGGCACGGTCAAGAGCCGCAAGCAGGCGATCGCCATCGGCCTGTCGGAAGCCCGCAAGGAGGGCAAGAAGGTTCCGAAAAAAGCGAAATCGAGGCGCCGGAAATCGCGCAAGTCGAAGACGTGACTGCAGCCGACCAATCACCGCCGGAGCGCCGCCAGTGGTCCAGTTCTGACAATTGAATCCCCAAAAATTGTCATGGCCCCGATTAACGGGGTCACCCAGCAAGCGTGCGTCCGCGCGTTGAATATGTGCTCTGGGCGGTTTCTCCTGGGTGGCCCGCTCGGAGTTTACACTCCGACCGCGCTCTCGCGCGGATCGGGGTGGCGGGCCATGACAAGTTTTTGGTATGAAGCGTTGGTACTGTACCACTAGCACATCGAATCAGACACTTGGTACTTGCGCTGCCACTTAGGGCGTCCCTTGTGCGCGACCAGTAAATCGCCGAGGCGCCAGGCCACCATATGGACAACGTTTCACGCAGAGCGCGCGAACCCCCGAGATGCCTCTCAATGTTTCCGGGGAGCATCTCCGTTGGGAGTAGAAAGTTTGACCCCGGCCCCAAACTAACAACCGCGTGAGTCGCGGCTCCTCGCCGAAAAAAGAAGCTTCACGCCGCCGGTGAGCAATTTTGCTCAGCTTTCACCCCGGGAGCCAAATATTGGGGCGGCCAAAGGTGTGCACGGCAGCGATAGTTATGATTTTTTCTTGCGCCGCGCGCGAGGTGGTCAAAACTGCACAGACCTCGATTCTGGCCGGATGTATGATTCGAGAATCGCTGGGATGGCGATTAGCGCCGCGATCGGGCGACTGTAGGGAAATATCTTACAGCATGATGTTCGCGATCTGGCGGGATCGGGGAGGCAGGTATGCCGGAATATCGGCTATGTTTTCTGAACAAAGACAATCGCGTCATAACGCATATCGAGCGTGCTTGCGACGATGATTTCAGCGCGTTGGCGAAAGCCTGTACCCTCGCCACGAATTTCGCAGTTGAGATTTGGCAGGAAACGCGTCGCGTTGCGGTCGTAGAGAAGGGGACCGCCCCTCCTCTGGACAATGATTTGAGATTGTTCTAGCCCCGCCACCGGCTCATTTCTTCCCACGAAGCCGCTTCGTAAATCGCTTTCGCCCTGCTTCATCGAAGGGCTCGCGAAAAGCGAAGACGTGAGTGTGACGATCCGCTACGACGCGATGCCGGGACGGTCGTCAATCTCTTTCGAGTCGCTGAGGCGCTCCAGCGACTTGGCCATCCGCTCATAGTCGAGCGCGACCTTCAGAAGCGCAGCCTGGGATTCGTCGCTGATCCAGTCGCGGGCGATTACGCGCAGCTCTTCCGCGTGTCCACGGTATTGTTCGGCTCTGTCCATGCCCATCGCACCCATACCCCTGATTCGTGATCGTACTACAACGCGCGATAGGGAGGAAGGTGCGGCGCTGCAACACCCCACATCCTTCGATGGTTAATCCGGCGTGCCTAGGTGCCCTAGAAGTTCGTGGGCCAGGTGAAGGTGAGACGCGCGGAGCGGCCGTCGACGCTGCCGGAAATGCTGCTGCCAAAGAGACTTACGCCTTCCAGCCGGAAATTCGCGCCGTGCCTGAGGCCGTTCGCGGTCCCTCCAATTTCTGCGCGAACCGATCCGAATGAAATCGATGGAAGCGAAATTCCGGCGGGCGGCGGCCCAGATGGCAGTTTCGCCAATGACATGCTGGGCGCCATGCGGACGCGCGCCGCGTTGGCCGCGATCACGGAAAGGTCGAGCACCGGAGATGTGCCCTGCACCGGGCGTCCGTCGTGAGTGGCCGGTTCGGGAGCATTGAGGGAAGCAGTGCCCGGCGAAGTCGGCGGGGCCACAACAATCTGCGATTGCGCAGCGTGCGCAGTACATACAAATGCTACGGCAACAAGCGGCGCAACGCGCGTGGCACACGCTCCCCCTATTGCCGGTTTAACGCTGCGATCGGGTACAAGTTGCGTGTGCGCAGCTCTGTTGGTGCGCGGACACGCTCGGCTCCTTAACCCAACAGCGCGCACAAGTGCAGCATTTCAATTCGACCATTACGATCGGGCCGCTGACCACCCGGAGGCGATGATCCAAATTTCCCCGGCGCCGCTCGCGCTGCGTGTTGTGTAGCGAATATCTTGCGCCTCGATGAGCCGTCCCCGCCACACCGACGGTGGCGGAGGAACGCCCTGCGAGTTGCACATGTGCGTTCGCAGGATCATCATTCGGGTGCGAGCGACGGGCAGATAGGAGTTGTCATGCGTGCACATGGTTTGATAGCGGCAATGTTCTTATCCATCGCGCTCCCGGCTGCAGCGCAGGTCTCGCCGCAGTCATGCAACCGCCCCGCTTCCGTGCCGAGGCCCGCGCCCACTCCGCAGGTGCTGGCGGCCCGCAGTGTCGAGAGGCAGGCTTGCGCGGCCGACCGGGCAGCGTTCTGCGGCGGCGTGGCGTCGGGCTGCGGCAGGCCCATGCAATGTTTAAGGGCGCATGGCGGCCAGCTTTCGTCCGGATGCCAGACCGCGCTCGAGCAATTGCACGCGGCGGCGCATCCCGCGATGCGATGAAAGCTTTCTAGGCTGGCCGCCGCAACCGCGCGCGTGCGCCGATCAGCGTGAAGGCGAAAACGCCGGCCAGAAGAGACGCAATGGCGCAGGCGATGACGGCGTTGTGAAACGCGCCGAACAACGCTTTGCCCTGCGCCGCGAAGACGCCGCCGAGCAGTGCGGTAGCAACCATGCCGCCACTCCGTGCCACTGCGCTGTTCAGGCCCGACGCCACTCCCGTGTGGTGGGCGTCGACGGATGCCAGCACAGCCGTCGTCAGGGGCGCCGCGACGCATGACATTCCCAACGCGATCAACAGCATCGCCGGGAAGACTTCGCTCCAGAAACGCGCAGCCGGATCGACGCGCAGCAGAAGAACAAATCCCGCTGCCACGATGAGCGGTCCGGCGACCAGCGGAACGCGCGAGCCGATCCGGCCCGCGAGCGCGCCCATCGCCGGCGAAGCCGCAGCGAGCACGAAGGGGAACGGCAGGAGCACGGCACCGGCCATCGTTCCCGAATAATCCGCGCCGCGGATGAGAACGAAGGGCACGAGCACGAGCAGCGCGCCAAGCGCCCCGTAAAGCAGAAACGTCAGACCGGTCAGGCCGACGAAATCCGCGGAGGCGAACAGGGCGAGCGGCATCATGGCGTTCTCGCGGCGGCGTCGTTCGGTCCACAGGAAAACGCAGGCGAGCGCGATGCCGAGTGCAGCGATGACGAGCACGCTGCCGGACCATCCTGCAGCGCCGCCGCCGGCAGTCAGGCTCCAGGTCAATGCCGCGAGCGACGCCGTTGCAAGCGCAGCACCCCACGCATCGAGAGGCTGCTTTCCATCACTGCGCGGCAGATCGCGGACGAAGCCAATCGTGAGCCCGATGGCCACGGCCGCGAGCGGCAGGTTGACGAGAAAGATCGCGCGCCAGCCCACCGTATCGATCAGCCAGCCGCCGAGGACCGGCCCGATCGCCGCGGTGATCGCGCTCGAGGCCGACCAAATGCCGATCGCGCGCCCACGCGCCGCGCCGGAATAAGCGCCGCCAAGCACCGCCAGGCTGTTGGGCAGCAGGAAGGCCGCGCCAATCCCCTGCATCGTGCGCGCGGCCAGCAGCCAGGCGAGACCGGAGGAAGCGGCACAGAGCGCGGAGCCGACGGCAAATATTCCGATGCCGAAGACGAGTATGTCGCGGCGTCCAAAGCGATCGCCGACCGCGCCACCCAGAAGCAGAAGCGAACTGAGCGGCAGCAGATAGAGGTTGATGACCCACTGCAGATCCGCCGCGCCGCCATGGAGATCGCGGCCGATTGCCGGAAGTCCGACATTGACGACCGATCCGTCGACAAAGGCGAGGCTCGAGGCGAGGATGGAGGCGGCCAATACCAATGCCGGATATTCGTGGCGCGCTTCGCCGGCCGCGCGCGCGACGCAAACATCCCCGGCTGTCTGGCTGCTCCATACCAAACAGAAGCACTCCGCCGTTGTGTTGTCTTGCCTAAGCCGTCGCAAGCGGTCGGAAACGCATGAGCGATATCGCGCCAACCGTGACGAATGCAACCAGGGCCACGCCTTGCGCCGCCACGAAGGCCGGCTCGCTCGACTGCGTGGGAGCGAGCGCATGCAGGAACGGCACCTTCTGGAAAGACTGAATGATCAGCACGAAGACGTTGAGATAGAACGAGGCGACAATGCCCACCACATAGACGACGCGCCACGGGCCGCGTGCATGGAACGAATAAAGAGCCACGATCGCGCCGAGCAGAAGCAGAAGCGAGATGGCCCCGACGACATGGGACGGCAGGAGATGGTCGCGATGGAAGAAGAAGCCCGTGACGCTCGTCGCCACCGTGGTGACGAGAAAGAGGAGCGTCACGCCTTCGAGCTTCCTGGCGGCGAGAAAGCCGTAGATCACTACAAAACCCGAAAGAATTGCGATCAGGCTGATTGCAACATGAAAAAACGTGAATGCGGGCGAATCCATGGTGCCCTCCCTCGCTCGGCGCGCGGCAGTTTACACCGTGGCTAGCGTTGGCGCGGATTATTTCACGAATGTGCGTGTCTTCTGCCGATCACCCGTTGCGCCGCTCTTGCGGCGCTTCGGTGCGCCGACGGCGCCGGGCGAGAAGGAGGGTGGATCGCTGGTGGGGAAGCTGTCGCGCAACTGGTTGTCGAGCTTTTCCTCTTTGCTCTTCGGATGCTTGTCGGTGCTGAGGTGCTCCTTTTCCATCATCGGCTCACGGCGAGACGCGCTGCCGCCTTCAAAGGATGAATCGTCCGATTACGAAACCGACCGCAAGCGCGATCGACAGGGCGCGCCAAGGTTGGCGGCGGACATAGGTTTCCACTTCTTCGCAGAGGTCGGGTTCGCTGCCCGCGGCCTCCCGCGTCTCGCCAACCTGTTCTGGATCAAAGTCTGCCGCGTTTGTCATGACGTCATTCCTCCCCCTGCCTAACGGGTGATTGCCGCGCCCGTTCCGGAATGCCCGAACCCACTCTTGCTCATCGCGCAGCCTTCTTGCGCCCCGAGGCCGCTCGCGCCGCGGGCGCGCGACCCTTGAGGCTCTTCTTGAGGGCCGCCATCAGGTCGATGACGTTGGTGTCTTCTGGTTCCGGGGCGCGGACGGACTTGTGCCCCTTGCGCTTTTCGCGGATCAGGGCTTTCAGCGCTTCTTCATAGCGGTCGACGAATTTGCCCGGCTCGAACGCGCCTTGCTGCTGGCTGATGATCTTGAGTGCGATGTCGGTCATCTGCCTGTCGGGCTTCTTGTCGGGAATGTTCCTGAACGCTTCATCAGGATCGCGCACTTCGTTGGCCATGCGCAAGGTATAGGCGACCATCCCCTTCCCACGCGGCTCGATGGCGAGAAGCCTCTCGCGCGTGTGCATGACGAGACGGCCGAGCGCAAGCTGGTTGGAGCGCAGCATCGCCTCGTGAACCACCGAGTAGGCTTCGGTGCCTTCGGCGCCGTCCGGGACGAGAAAATACGGATCTTCCCAGTAAAGGCGGTCGATGTCGTCGGCATTGACGAAGCGCTCGATATCGAGCGTGCGCGTCGTCTCCAGCTTCACGTTCTCCAGATCCTCCGGGGTGAGCAGCACATACTCTCCTTTCGAAACCTCGTAGCCCTTGACCAGATCGGAGCGGTTGACCGGGCCCGTCTCGGGATCGGTCGAAACCATCCTGATCCTGTTGTTGGTTTCGGGGTTTATGAGGTGAAAGGAAATGTCGTCTGTCCGCGTCGTTGCGTTGATCAGTGCCACGGGGCACGACACCAGCGACAGCCTCAGATGCCCTTGCCAAGCCGGCCGGCTGCTCCGGGTGACATTATCATTTGACGCGCTTTTTGGCTTCCTCGACGAGCGGGCTCTCTTCGCCATGGCAGGCTTCCCCTGATTCGCGATTCAAACTCGCCGCCCCGCGGTTGGTTCAACGGCTCTTCGCCTCTTGCGGCGTACCCGATTTGGAGGGATTGTCGGACGAGAGCGGGCGTCTCATTGCAACCCGAAGGCGGCATTCCCATGGCCAAGGTCACGGACCTCGATAGCGTCCGGCGTCACGAGAAACCATCGCTGATCAAGGCGCAAAGCGTGCCCCTCGCCGCGGAGGTGCGGAAAGCGCGCGCGCATAGTTATCGCCTCCGCGGTGAGGAATTGCGCGTCATCGCCGAAGAAGTGATTTCACCGGACACGGCGCGCACGCTGCTCAATCTTGCCGAAACCTACGACCACATGGCGTCGACGCTGGACAATATGCAAACGGTGTAGAGCGCCGCGAGCATTCTGAATTCCGACTGCTCGTTTCGCCAGCTGCATCCTCTCGTTGTCACATCCCCCTATCGAGCGCGCCCGCATTTCTGTGAGAACAAAAAACGCACCGGGCTTGGCCGGCGCGTTTTTGCCAGGCTGAATAGAAAGACCATCGGGCGCGATCGTCTTCCAAACCTCGTCAATCGACGATCTGCACCACCTTGCGAGAGCCGGGATCGACAAACACCACGCGGCCGTTCCAATCGAAATATTTGTAGCGCCGTGCATCCGGCACCTTCGTATAGATCTCTTCCGGAACCGGCTGCAGTTCAACGCCCTGCGGTATGGCCACGCCGACTGAAACCTCTTCCCGCACCTGCGCGGGCCTTACATGCTCCTTCACCACATAATCATGGATGACGGTTCGCTGCTCAGGCGCAATCGTCAGCGTAGTTTCCTGCGCCATCGCATAGCCTCCCGCAAACAGTCCCGCTACTGCCGTACCTGCAATCCATAGGCGTTTCATCACAATCTCCTCTCAGAAGCCCCGACGACCAAAGCGAACTGGGAATGATCGTGCACACGCACGGTTCCGCCAGTACCAAAAGATGTTTGCGATCAAAGAAGTCACCGATCCACATAGGCGGTCGAAGCGACGCACGGAAGCTTTCAGTTATCCCTGATGAGAGGAGCGCCGGGGCAACGGTTGCAAGGAAAGGAGCCGATGCGATGGAAACGCCAGCCGTCCTGTCCCTTGAACGTCCGACGAGGAACGGCAGTCGGCGCGATTGAACCCGGTATGCGCGCATTCGTCGCGTATCATGTCCCCGACTTGCCACCCGTTGTGCGCCGCAACAGGGAACAATCACGGCAAGGCTGCGTTGAAGCCAGGTCACAACTTGTACTCTCGGGGAGTTTGCCATGAACGGATTGATCTATCTCATTGGTCTGATCGTGGTGATCATGGCCATCCTGTCCTTCCTTGGGCTGCACTGACATGAGCGACGTCTACGCGCGCGATGTTGTGCGAACCCAACCTGCCGATATCGTAGCGCCGGTGGTCGACTGGCGTGCCATCTCGGGCGGAGCCGTGATTGCTGCGGGAGTTTCATTCACGTTGCTCGCCTTCGGTTCCGGCATCGGTCTTTCTGTTTCTTCGATTTCTCCCACGTGGCGAGACTCGTCCTCCTGGCTTTGGCTGCTTTCTGGATTGTTCCTTGTTTTCGTCGCTCTGTGCAGCTTCGGTCTCGGCGGTTATGCGGCCGGACGCATGCGTACACCCACGCGCACCACGGCAAGCGCGGAGACCGAGATGCGCGACGGCGTGAGCGGCCTGATCATGTGGGGACTCGCCATTCTGTTGACGACGGTCCTCGCGCTCGGAGCCGCCGCGATTATGAGCCGCCAGAGTGCAGGAACCGCCGGTCCGTCCGCTTCGATCATCGCAGAGAACACACTCGCCTCCGAACTCGACCAGTTGTTCCGCACCGATCGCTACATCGCCGACCCCACCATCGAATATCACCGTTCCGAGGCTGCGCGCATTCTTCTGAAGAGCTCGAGCCAAAATGGCGTGCCTGTCGAGGACCGCGACTATCTGGCAACGCTGGTTCGCACGCATACCGGCATCGGCGCCGGCGAAGCCGATGACCGTGTCAATCGCCTCGTCGCGCAGTCGAAAGACGAGCTGCACCGTGCACGCGTAGCAGCCGTGTTGCAGGCGTTCCTGATCGGAGCTGCCCTTTTGGCCGGAGCCGCGACCGCCTGGTTTTCAGCCACCGAGGGCGGGCGCGACCGCGAGCGCGGCACGATCCCGGTCTGGAACTGGTCGTTGCACAACCGCCGGGCCTGAGTGGCGCGCGTGCTGCCGGATCGGTGATCAGACGTCCAGCCCGTTGAGGTTCTCGGGCGCGGACGCCATGGATTCATAATTCTCGGCGATGCCGCGCAGGGTTACCCGGGCTTCATCGCGAAGGACTTTCTCCGAGATTTCGATCGTGCATTCGACGTCTTGTGGCAGGTATTTATGACTTACCTTGCCCGAGCCGTATTTCCTGACGCAACCGTTCCTCGCTCGCCCGGAGCGACTCTTCCATGCGGCGCCTCTCGGTCACGTCGACAAAAGTAATGACCACGCCATCGATCTTGTCTTCGCTCGTGCGGTAGGGCCGGATGCGCATGAGATACCAGCCGCCCTGCTCGCTCGGCAGCTCGCGTTCGACGGGCGTCAGATCCCGCAGAACCTTTCGGGAATCCGCGGCCAGGTCTTCATATTTCAGCCGGTGCGTGAAATCGGTGATCGGGCGCCCGATATCATTCAGGGTAATGTTGAAAAGATCGTTGGTACGCGGCGTGAAGAGTTTGATGACCAGATCCGTATCGAGAAAGAGGGTGCCGAAATCCGTCGCGGCCATCAGGTTCTGAAGGTCACTGTTGGCCCGCGAGACGGAGTCGAGCTTGAGCTTCAGCTCGCTGTTGACGGTTTGCAGTTCTTCGTTGATGGACTGCAGTTCCTCTTTGCCGGTTTCCAGCTCCTCTGCCGTCGAGCGGTATTCCTCATTGATGGACTGCAGCTCTTCGTTCGCCGCGCGCAATTCTTCCGTCGCGGCCTCCGATTCGTCGCGCTTGGTCCGCAGATGGAGATTGGCAAGGTCCAGCTCTTCCTTCAGACGGCGGACGGTCTCGCTTCCCGGCGGACCGGAAGCGGGTTCGGACAAACCCGTGTGCTCGCCCACTTCGCCTTCGATGAACAGGACCAGTGCGCGCCTGGCCTGGCTTTCGTGACCGGGAATTGGCTTGACCTGGACGTAAACGCGCCGCGGCGTGCCGTCGAACTGCACAAGTATGGCGGGGCTTAATGTGCTTTCCCTGTGTTCGAACGCGCGATGCAATGCCGCGCGCAAATCCTGCCTGATCTCTTCGCGGACAAGATCGGTAATTTCGGAGGTCAGGACCCCGCCTGGAAAATGCAGAAAGCGTCCGGCGTTTTCCGAGAGGTGCACCACCCGGCAATTGCTGTCTACAACTGCGCTTGGAGGGGAAAGCGATTCCAGTGCCTCGCGATGCAGGGCCCGCGGGCCGCCGCGCACACCTGCCTGCGTCTCCGCCGCCTTCCGCTCGCCGATATGTGTCATACCGAGAAGGCCTGGCAACGGAGGCGGCCTCCTGCCGGACAATCCTCTCGACTGGTAGATGCGCGACTCCCGATCTACGGCCTGGAACAAATGCTCCGTGTGATCGGCATTCTCCGACGAACCGAGGAAGAGATATCCCGCCGGATTGAGCGCGTAGTGCAGAGTGGCAATCACCTGCTGCTGCAGCTCGCGGTTCAGGTAGATGAGAAGATTCCGGCAGGAAACGAGATCGAGATGCGAGAATGGCGGGTCCTTGAGCAGGCTGTGGCTGGCGAAAAGAACCAGGTCGCGGAGCTCGCGCTTGACGCGAAAATGTTCGCCGTCGCGCTGGAAGAATCGCCGAAGGCGCTCCTCGCTCACGTCGGCTTCGATGGCCGCGGGGTATCGGCCCTCGCGCGCAATTGCGAGCGCGCGGGAATCCATATCGGTGGCGAAAATCTGCACCTCGGGACGAAGATCGTGGCGCGAAGCTTCCTCAAGGATCAGCATTCCAATGCTGTAGGCCTCTTCCCCGGTGGCGCAGCCGGCCACCCAGATGCGGATCGGGTTTGTCGCATCCTTGTCCTCGAAGAGCTTGGGTATTGCGAGCTTTGCGAGTTTTTCGAACGATCCGCCGTCGCGGAAAAAGGTCGTGACGGAAATCAGCAGATCGGTCAGCAACAGCTGGGACTCGTCCGGATTTTCCCGCAGGTATGCGAAGTACTCCTCGAGAGTCTCCCGGCGCGCCACCTGCGTGCGCCGCACGATGCGCCGCAAAACAGTGGAGCGCTTGTAAGGCGAGAAGTCATGTCCAGTGCGAACGTGCAGATGAGCAAGTATGCGGCGAAGAACTTCTTCCCCGCCTCCATCGCCCAACCCGGCTTTTGCCTGACTCCTCGCGTGGAGGAGCTCGACGAGACGTTTTGCAAGCTGTTGAATCGGCAGGACGAAATCCGCGGCCTCGGTCGCAATGGCGGCAAGCGGCATCGATGGGTATTCCGCCTCTTCGGGATCCTGGATGAGAACGATGCCGCCCGACTCCTTGACCGCCTTGACGCCGATCGCGCCGTCCGAGCCGGCACCGGTCAGGATGATCGCGTATCCGTCGCCATGCTGTTGCGCGAGCGAACGGAAGAACAGATCGATCGGCGTGCGGTGACCCCGTGCTTCCCGGAACGGCACGGCGGCAATCTCGTCGTTGGATATTTTCAGCTGGCGATCCGGCGGAATGACATAGATGCAGTTGGGTTTCAGCCGCGACGTTTTGGTGACCTGCTGCGCCGGCATTTTGCAGCGCGCCGCCAGTATCTCGGGGAGCTCGCTGCGGCTTTCGGGATCGAGGTGGACGATGACGACGAATGCCACCCCCGGCTCGGCGGGCAACGCCTCAAAGAATCGTTGCAGCGCCTTGATGCCGCCGGCCGAGGCGCCAACGCCGACGATCGTGGTGCGCGGCTCTGCGGCAACGGCTAGATTGCCGGTCGTGTTCTGCTGCTCGCTTTCCGCATTTGACACCTTGCCGACGCCCCTTTTGATCAACTGAGGGTAACAGCGCGCGTTGCCCCTCACCAACAGCCGAATTGTCTTAAACCTCTGCCGGAGAAGCGCCGCAGGACGGGGATCCATAAATGCGAAATTGGTCGAGACCCCCGCCTGAGCCAAACATTCGACGGGAATTGCCGCCGGTGCCGGGAGCGGCGCCTCGGATTGACGCGCATGTGATGGAGGCTTCCGTGCCCAAATTCACGAAGAACGCCGCGGCTCTCCTGGCCGCCGCGCTCCTGGCACTGCTGATCACCGCTTATGGCCAGGGGCTCTGGGGCCTGATGGTGATGGCCAATCTGCGACTGCATCCCGAGCTCCCCTGGGCCGCCGCCGTGATGGCTGTTCTGCTGGCGCTACTCCTTATATATCTCTCCGGCGCCGGCTGGCCGCGGAGTACGCGTGCGACGCGCCAAAGCCTGCTCAGATGGAACCCGATCCCGCTTCCGATTTTCGGTTGGGCAATTCTCACCGGGCTTCTTTCCCTTGTTGCAATGGGTGGCGCGTGGATCGCCACGTCCGATTTCATCCACATTCCGCCCGGCATCACGCCAAAATTGGCCGGCACTCCACTGGTAACGGTGGTGTCATTCCTGATCATGGGATCGGTTGCAGCGCCTCTGAGCGAAGAGGCAGCGTTCCGCGGCTATGCGCAGGGCATTCTCGAGCGCGCCTGGGGATGGGCGCCCGCTGCCATCGTCGGATCGTCGATCCTGTTCGCGGCCGTGCACTTCACGCAGGGTCTGTATCTACCGAAGCTCGGTCTCTATTTCCTGGCTGGACTGATCTTCGGCACCATCGCGTATCTGACCAATTCGCTTTATGCGGCGATGGTCGTTCACAGTCTCGCCGACTTCGAAGGTTTCCTGTTGCTGTGGCCGCACGATTCGCATCCGCACAGGCTGGTCACTGAGGGCGGACACGATCCGCTCTTTGTGCCCGCCGTTGCGGCTGTGGCGATCTTCGGTCCGCTCTGCATCGTCGCGTTTTGGCGTCTGGCAAGGCTGACGGCGGAGCGGCGCGCAGTTCAACAGAAGGGGTGAGCCGCAAGTGTGCAATGCCTGTTGTCAGCCGAGCCAGATCCGTCCGAGCGCGTTCGTGAAATTTACGCCAAGCACCTTTTCGGCAACCGGCACGCCATATCCGCGTTTGAGCAGCGCGTCTGCGATGATCTCCGAGCGGCGCGGAGTGTTCAGTCCGATCACATAGGGCGGCCGGTCTTCGCCGGGCGCGGCCAAGCCCGTTTTGCGCCGATGTTCCTGCGCCTTGTTGAACTCCGTCATGGCCATGGGCGACGTATCGAAAGGCCCCAATTGGCTGTCGCTTCCAATCCCCACATGGTCCTGGCCACAGATTTTCAGCGCGTGGGTCATGTGCGCCATGTAATCGTCCAGCGTCGGCTGTTTCGGACTCGCGGTGAGATAGGGCAGATCGTATATCCCGACCACGCCGCCTTTTTGCGCCAGCGCGCGCAGAAGAGCGTCGCTCTTGTTGCGCGGATGGGAATAGACGGCCGCGCAGCCGGCATGGGTGATAAGCGCGGGTTTCGTGGACGCTCTCAATGCATCGAACGACGTCGTTTCGTTCGAATGGCTGAGATCGATGGCGATCCCAAGCTTGTTCATCGATGCAACCGCCTTATGCCCGAGCGTGGTCAGTCCGTCATGCGGATCTCCGAGCACGCCGGTCCCGAAGGGCGACGCCCTGTTGTAGGAAAGCTGCATGACGAGCACCCCAAGCCCGCAGAACAATTCGAGACGGTCGAGCTTGTCCTCGAGCATGGTGACGGCCTCGAAGGACAAGACGATTCCCATCCGCTTCTGGCGCTTGGCGTCTGCGAAATCGGAATGCCTGCGCACCTGCATGTACACGTCCCGATATTCTTCGCACAACCGCTGCACGAAAGAGATTTCGTCGACCGTATCCTCGAATTTCTCGTCGATGCCGCCGAGTGTGGTCTTGATCGCCGTCACGCCGGAATGCCGCGCCAGGTCGAGCATCGTCCTGGGGAATGGAAACTTGTCCTGAAGAGGCGGAATGAGGTTCGCATCGAACACCAGCGCGCGGTCGTAGAGACTCGCGGCTTGGGCCGATATCGCGCCGTCCGCGCGGGCATCCAGTGGAATCCTGGCCGCAGCCACTGAGGCAATCAGCGCCGCAAGAACTTCTCTTCTCTTCATATCGCTTTTCTCCGTCTTAATTGAGCCAGCGATGCCACGGAGGTGCCCCGATGCCAGATGCCCCAATCCGCACGCACAGCTTCGGCTGGTGGCAGCCGGCATCGCCCGATTTCTGAGCGCTTACGGCGCAAGCCAGTCCTTTTTGTCGCCGTCCGCCGCCATGTCCTGCTGTTGTTCATACGCTTCAACGAAAGCGCGGTAGACTCGCGCGAACGGATCACCCTTCAGCGCTTCCAGATTGCGCGCGATGGTCGCTGTGTCGCCGCGGCTAAGCGGACCCGAAAGCGGCGCGCCCGTTTCCGCAAGACCGCGCGCCACGGATTCGAGATAGGGCAGTGCCTGTTCGCGCGGGATGCCGTATTGGCGATCGAGCTCGAAAAACAGCTTTCTCCACAAAAGCGTCGTGAAGTTTCCCGCGAGCACGCAAAGCGCATGGTAGCGCGCGCGCTGTTCGGGCCTGATGAAGAAGGACGGATTCGGCAAGCCTGGAATCAGCACGGAAAGCGGGGGAGCGCCCTCGTCGATGACGAAGGGAATCCGCTCGTAGAGTTCGCGCTCGTAAAGCGCATTGGCGAAGCTGAAGAGGGGATGCGCGCCAATGGCGAGAGGCGTCGCCAGGCCGCCGGAGAAATGGATGCGAACGGTCGGGTCCAGCTCGGGATGTCCGGAAACGAAAGTCTCGATCGCGCTGTCGCTGATCGCCAGAAGCACATGCGTCTGCGGGCGGACGAGCGTGGCCAGGTCGGGACATCGCCCTTCGTCATGCATGCGCCGCGACCAAGCGGAATGGCCCATACCAAGCTGCGCGAAGTAGCGCGCGAGGTGGCGGGCGAGCCGGCCATCGCCGATCAGAAGCAGGTCAGGTACCTCGTGCATGGATTCGATCTCGCCGCTCATATTGTTTTTAATCGACATCCTTTATGTCGACCATCCGAAAAGTGAGGGCACGGACAAGTGGACGTCGGACCCTAATCTGGCGACAGGCGACCATGCTGAAACAACAACGCGGTGGTGTCGAAGAAGGCCTGGTGCTCGACGATCTTGTTGTCCCGCACGCGCCATCGGATCGCGCATTCGAATTTCACCGGCTTCGGACTTTGCGAATCCGATCCGGCTTCCCGGAAATCGGCTTCGATCTCGAACAGGCCCCAGACGATTTCTCCGCTCGACATGATCTCTTTTGGTCTGAAGCGACGGAACGAATAGGTCATGGCGATCTGGGAGGTGACTTCCAACACGCCATGATAGTCCGTGTACTCTCCCCCGAAGCGAAAGAAACCTGGAACGGTCGAGCCCGATTTCCAGACCACCTTGTTGTCGATGGCTTCGAGGAGCGGCCGCAAATCAGAATTTTCGAAAGCTTCCGCGACATCTCGCATCAGCGCCTCTGGAGTCATGTCTCCCTCCCGCGTTGCCCTCAGCGCGAAGTCCGCTGCCCGAATTGACCGATGCATAGAGCCTAGCAGATTGTGCCCGAAGAGCGTGCGACCTGCCCGCCAAATTGCGACACCAGATGTGAATTTGCCGCGGCGGCGGGTGCCAAGGCGCCGAACGGTCCCGGTTTGCCACGGGTCATGGTTTTCGGCCAAACGCGCCGCACAGCCAAATCGTCACCGGCGCCGGCTTTTTCTGTCAGACACTCACGCAACGCGCTATTGTTCACGCAAAGGCAAAGGACGCGTACATGATTCTGACCAGAGGAATTGCGGCAGCAATCGCGATCTTCGTCGCGTGCCTGATCCTGTTGGGGCTCGCGAGCAGTTTCCTCGTCGACTGGGCCTGGTTCTCCTCGGTTGGCTATTTCGCAGTGTTCTGGACGATCATCAGCGTGAAGAGCGCGCTGTTCAGCGCCGTCTTCGTGGCCAGCGCGGCGCCGATCTGGCTGAGCGGAGCGCTTGCGGTGCGCTTTGCGGCGCCCCGCGCTTCCCGGCGTCCGGCGAACATGCCCTGGGAATCGCTGGGCAGCGAGCAGTTGCTGGCGGTGATCGAGCGCTTCATGCGCCGCCTGCCCTGGCGCCCGGCCGTCGCAATTGCAGCCATCGTGCTGGCGACGCTGGTCGCGCTCGGCTGGTCCGACAACTGGAATCTGGCACTCAACTATATCTTCCAGACGCCGTATGGACGCAGCGATCCGCTCTACGGCAATGATTTCAGCTTCTATCTGTTCGCGCTTCCCCTGTTCGTTGCGTTGAAGGACTGGCTTTTGCTCGTGCTCGTGTTGAGCGCAGTCGTCGCCGGCATCGTCTATTGGGCCTGCGGCGGGATCGCGTTCGATGCGCGCCGCCGCTTCGTCTCGGCTGCCGCCGCCGCGCACGGCTCCGTCGTGCTCGGGCTCTTCTTCGCCGTCGAGGCGTGGTCCTTCGATCTCGACCGCTACCTGCTTCTCTATGGCGACAACGGAGTTGTCGTGGGCGCGAGCTATACCGACGTCCACGTCCGGTTGCCGATCCTGACCGCGCTCATCGCGCTCTGCTGCGTTGCCGCCATCGCCTCGTTCGCGAATGTGCGGCTGCGCTCGCTCCGCATACCGATCGTGTCCGCAGCGCTGATCCTTGGAACGTCCCTGGTGGTTTCGCCGCTCGCCACCGCACTGTTTCAGCGCGCCTATGTAAAACCCAACGAACTGCAGCTCGAGCAACCCTATATCGGGCGCAACATCGCATCGACGCGCGAGGCCTACAATCTCAGGAACATCGTCGTCAAACCCTTCACCGCGGACCTGTCGCTCACCAGCCAGTCGCTGGAAGACAATCGCGCGACGATCGACAACATCAGGCTGTGGGACCGGCAGCCGCTGCTCGACACCTACGCCCAGCTCCAGGAAATCCGCACCTATTACAAATTCAATGATGCCGATATCGATCGCTATGTGCTCGGCGGCTCGTACCAGCAGGTGATGCTGTCGACGCGCGAGCTGGAATCCACGCTCCTTCCACCCAACGCCCAGACCTGGGTCAACCTCCACGTGCTGTTCACGCATGGCAATGGCGTCGTGATGTCGCCGGTGACGCGTACATCGCCCGAAGGCCTGCCGATCTTCTATCTGCGGGACATTCCACCGGTCATCTCCGGCGGGCCGCCGGTCGGCGAGCCGCGCATCTATTTCGGCGAGGGCGATGCGCCTTACGTGATCGTCAAAAGCAGCACGCCGGAGTTCGACTATCCAAAGGGAAACGACAACGTCTACCGGGCCTACAATGGCGCGGACGGGGTCTCGATCAGCGGCATAGCCAGGCGCGCCCTGTTCGCCTGGTATTTCGGCGACTCGAATATTCTGCTCAGCCAATACGTTACGGCCGAAAGCCGGATCATGTTTCGCCGCAACATCCAGGAGCGCGTGAGCGCCATCGCACCCTTCCTGGGCCTCGATCACGATCCCTACATCGTCGTCAGCGGCGGCCGGCTCTACTGGATCCAGGACGCCTACACCACCAGCAGCTGGTTTCCCTACGCCCAGCGGATGGAAGGCGACCCGACGAATTACATCAGAAATTCCGTCAAGATCGTCATCGATGCTTACAATGGCAGCGTGGACTTCTATGTGACCGATCCCGCCGATCCGATCGTCGAGACTTACCGGCGCATATTTCCCACGCTGTTCAAGCCATTTGCCGCGATGCCCGCCGATTTGCAGAAGCACACCCGGTATCCCGAGGATCTCTTTCTCATCCAGGCGCAGATCTATCGCGTCTATCACATGAACAGGCCGGAGGTTTTCTACAACCGCGAAGACCTTTGGCAGTTTCCCCGTCAGCCCAACGGCATCGACGACACGACCGACAGCAAGATGTCGCCTTACTACATCAACATGCGCTTGCCCGGCGAGACGCACACGGAATTCGTCCTCATGCTTCCCATGGCGCCGAGCCAGCGCGAGAACATGATCGCCTGGCTCGCGGCGCGTTGTGATCAGCCCGACTATGGCAAGCTGATCGTCTATGAGTTTCCGAAGGACAAGCTCGTCTACGGGCCGTTCCAGATCGAGGCGCTGATCAATCAGAATACCGAAGTGTCGCAGCAGATCACGCTGTGGAATCAAAGCGGCTCGCGCGTCATTCGGGGGAATCTCCTCGTCGTCCCCATCGAGAATTCGATTCTTTACGTCACGCCGCTCTATCTGCGCGCCCAGTCGGGCCAGCTGCCCGAACTCAAGCGGGTCATCGCGGTCTATGGCGACCGTGTGGTAATGGAAGAAACCCTGGCCGGCGCGCTGGCCGCGCTCTTCAAGCCAACGACCCAAACTGCGCGCCCGCCCATGGCTGCTTCTACCGCGAACATCCCGGTCGGCCCACCCTCCGATCGCGCCCGCGAGGCGCTCGCCCGCTACGACCGCGCGATCGCCAAATTGAAGGCCGGAGACTGGAGCGGCTTCGGCGCGGAACTGAATGCTCTCCGCCCGCTGCTCGAACAGTTGAATCAGCCCGCCGGCGGTCAACCGCAGCGATGACGGCTCCCTCGGCATGAACGCGGGAAAGTTAGAAACGGTTTCAGATTTGATAGACCCAAACTTCATTGTCGTGGCCCGCGCAAGCGAGCCACCCAGCTGAAACCGTTACAGCGCTGGAGATCGTAGTCGTGCGTTTGTCAGTCGAGAAACGTCGGGTGTCAACTGGGTGGCCCGCTTGCGCGGGCCATGACAAGATAAATGCGTACTTCGAATCTGAAATCGCTCTACATTGCAGTTGCCGAAGCCAGGGCTTCCGTATGAATTCCGCATTCCGTGCGGCCTGTTTCTCGCCAGCGGCCGCCGCGAACGCCTTCGTGTTCACACGCCTTCGACGAACACGGCAAGCATCCGATAGAGGTGTATCCCGCTGCCGCCAGAGGATGGCGTGGGAGAGTGCGGAAGATCGCAGCGACGGTTTTTGGCGAAACGCGCGCCAGCGGATTGAATTTCAGGCGCGGGCCGTCCACCTCCACGATCGGCAACGAAGTCCGCTGTCCACCTTCATATCGCTTGCGCCCGGTGATCCAGGCATCGAACGGCGCGAGAGCTGCAGCGAGGGGTGCGACCTTGCGCAGGTTGCAGCAGGCCACGGAGTCGCGCGCCCACAAACTGTAGTCCGGATCGGACTCTTCGATCGCAGCCTGCGCCGGGCGGATCGTGCGCACGTCGGACAATTCGAGATGTGCGATCAGTGCGTCGCGATAATCGAGCGTGTCCTGGAAAAGCCAGCCGGTATCGAGAAAGATGACCGGCAGGGACCTGTCGACGTCGGAGACGATTCTCAGGAGCGCGGCCGATTCAATTCCGAACGAGGAAACCACCGCCAGTTTTCCGCGCGGAACCGCGCGAATGGCCTCTTTGACGATCTCGTGCGGCGCGGCGTTTGTCAGCAACGCTTCGAGCGCCGCGGCGTCAGGCCTTGGTATATGGATTTCCTCGCCCTGCGGCCGGTAGACCTTTAAGCGCAACCGCGCGATGGGGTCGCGTCCATCGCTTGCGGGTTGATAGAAGTCGCGGTAGCGGCCGATGGCTTCGTGGAAGCGCGCAACGTCTTTGTCCTTGCGCAACTCAAAGGAATCGAACCCCGCGCGAAGCATGAACACAAGCTGATCGCTCAGCACGTCGCCGGTGGCGCGCAATTCGCCGCGATAGAAGTGGCGCTCGCGCAACAGCCGCGCCTGACTGTAGGACCTTCCGTCGCGAAAACTCGGAAAGTCGAGAGCGACGAGCGCAAGCTGGCCGAGATAGGGAACAAGCTCCGCCACATTGCGATCGTTCGGCCATGACACGCCGACGCGGCTTCCTTTCAGCTCTCCGGCGCGCGTCATGAACTGCACCGCGGTCAGCAGAACTGGAACCTGTCCAGGAATTGCCGCGCCGTCTGGAACTGGCACGAAATCATCTTCAACGGCCTTTGCGTCCCTAATGAGCGGCATAGATGCGGTCCTTGAATGGTTCGAGACCGACGCGCCTGACGACATCGACGAAAAGTTCATCGGGGCCGGCGCGCAGGCCGAGATAGACATCGACGATGTCTTCGACCGCGTTTGTCACTTCGGCATACGGAATCGCCGGACCCACGAGCGCGCCCAGCGCGGCTTTCTCGTCCGAACGGCCGCCGAGCGTGACCTGGAAGTATTCCTCGCCATTCTTTTCCACCCCGAGCAATCCGATATGGCCGACATGGTGGTGGCCGCAGGCATTGATGCAGCCCGAAATGTTGATGTGCAGACGGCCGGTATTGCGCGCCCGCGCCAGATCGCGAAACCGGCGCGTCAGCTCCTGCGCAATCGGGATCGAGCGGGTATTGGCGAGGCTGCAATAGTCGAGGCCAGGACATGAGATGATGTCGGACGCGAGCCCGATATTCGGCGTTGCGACGCCAAGCGCGTCAAGCGCACGCCAGAGATCGCGCAGATCGCCCAGCGCCACATGCGGCAGGACGAGATTCTGGTCGTGGCCGACGCGGATTTCGCCATAGCTATAGCGGTCGGCGAGGTCGGCGATCGCGTCCATCTGCTCCGCGGTCGCATCTCCCGGCGGTCCGCCTTCCGGCTTCAGCGACAGTGTGACGATGGAATAACCAGCTACCTTGTGCCGCGCGACGGAATTGGCGCGCCACATCGCGTATGCGGAGTGGCCGGCGAAGACCGCGTCCCGCGCCGGTGCCGACCTGACCGGCGCATAGTCGGGATAGCGGAAGCGGGAGGCGACTTCCTCGACGACCGACGGATCGAGCGCCAGTGGGCCATCCTTGATCGCGAGCCACTCGGCCTCGACGTCGCGCGCAAACACCTCCGCGCCGAGTTCGTGCACGAGGATCTTGATGCGCGCCTTGTAGATATTGTCCCGCCGTCCGTACTGGTTGTAGACGCGCAGGACGGCCTCGATATAGCTGAGGAAATCGCGCCTGGCGAGAAACGGCCTGATCGTCTTGGCAAGGAAGGGCGTGCGCCCCAAACCGCCGCCCACCATCACTTCGAATCCCGCTTCGCCTGCGTCGTCGCGATGCAGCCGCATGCCGATGTCGTGAATCCGCACCGCCGCGCGATCGTCGTCGGAGGCGGTGATCGCGATCTTGAACTTGCGCGGCAGGAACGAGAATTCGGGATGAAGGGTCGTGTGCTGGCGCAGGGTTTCGGCCCAGATGCGCGGGTCTTCGACCTCGCCCGGCGCAACGCCGGCCCATTGATCGGTGGTGATGTTGCGCACCACATTGCCGCTCGTCTGGATGCCGTGCAGGCCGGCGCGCGCGAGATCGGCCATCGCGTCGGGCAATTCCTCGAGCTTGATCCAGTTGAACTGGATGTTCTGGCGCGTGGTGAAATGCCCATAGCCGCGGTCATAGCGCCGCGCCACATCGGCGATCGCGCGCAATTGATCGGACGACAGCGTGCCGTAGGGAATGCCGATGCGCAGCATATAGGCGTGAAGCTGTAGATAGACGCCGTTCATGAGCCGCAACGGCTTGAACTCGTCTTCCGTCAAATCTCCGGAAAGCCGCCGCGCGATCTGGCCGCGAAACTCCGCCACGCGCTCGGCCAGAAACGCGCGGTCGAACTCGTCATAGAAGTACATGGCGAGGAGCCCTTTCCCGCGAATTCGGCTGCGCGATCGTCGGGCCTTCGCTGCGGATGCGCTCACGCAGGTTCGCCGGCGAAAGACGCGCGCGCGAATCGATCCGCACGGATGCGACGTAGGCGCCGACGGCGCGTAGTTCGTCGGACAGCGCTTCGCGAAGCAGTTGCGTCGCGTCCGCCGCCGTGGTCACGACCCGGGCAGATTGAAGATTTGCACTCCAGCTGTTGTCGCTCGCGCGATAGACGACGGCGCCGTCGCCAAGCCGGTTCGCCGTCACGATCACCGGGCCGGTAACTTTCAGCTTCTGTTGCTGGGGCGCGGTCATGCGACTGCCGGAATGTCGGATTGCAGCGCGACGTCGCGCCACGATCGGGAATGGGCGACTGCGTCGCCGATCACCAGAATGGCGGGGCCGTCACCCGCTCGCGCAGCAAGTAGCGGCAATTCGTCGAGCCTTCCGACCTCGGCCCGCGCGTTCGCACGCGTGCCGCGTGCCAGCACGCAGGCCGGCGTCGCCGGATCGCGTCCGGACGCGATGACGCCGTCGCGCACCATCGCCGCAGAGCTTTGCCCCATATAGACAACGAGCGTCGCATCCGCGCCGCCGGCCTTCGCCCAGTCGATGGGCGGCGCGCTCTGCGAACGATGGGCGGTGACGAACACCAGGCTCGCCGCTTCGTTGCGGAAGGTGAGCGGAAGTTCAGCTTCGGCGGCGCAGCCCAGCGCGGCCGTGATGCCGGGTACCACGGTGAAAGCAACGCCGGCTTCGCGCAAAGCTTCGATTTCCTCGCCGCCGCGGCCGAAGATGAAGGGATCGCCGCCCTTCAGCCGCACCACGCGATTGCCGGCGCGCGCCGCGGCGACAAGGCGCGCGTTGATCTCGCTTTGGGTCTCGCCCGGCCTGCCTTTGCGCTTGCCGACAAAGACTTTCACGGCCTCGCGCCGCGAACGCGCGAGGATTTCGGGCGTGACCAGATCGTCGTAGAAAATGATGTCGGCATTCTGCAGCGCCTGCAGCGCTTTCAGCGTCAGCAGGTCCGGATCGCCCGGGCCCGCGCCGACAATGGCGACCGCGCCCCTGGATTCGCTGCCGGATTTCCCCAGTGCCGACATCAGTTCGTCGGCTTCCCTCTCGCGGCCTTCCAGAACCTCTGCGGCAATCGGACCGTCGACGATCCTTTCCCAGAACGCGCGGCCGGACGCGAAATTTTCATCGCCGCTTTGTTTGAACTTCGCTCGCCAGCGCCCAAGAAAACTCGCAAGCTGCCCGATGCGGTTCGGCAGCAGCGTTTCGATCTGCGCCCGCAGCCGCCGCGCCAGCACGGGCGCCGAGCCTCCGGTGCTGATCGCAACCACGACGTTGCCGCGGTCGACAATCGCCGGAAAGATAAAGGAGGAGAGGTCAGGGCGATCCACGACGTTGATCGGCATGCAGAGTTTGCGCGCCATCCGGGCAATACGCTCGTCGGTCCCGCCGCCCGCTGCCGAAATGATGGCAATGACGTTCGCAATATCCCGCGCGGCGGGTTCGCCTTCGACAATTTTGAGAGGACTGTCACCATCCGGCGCCGGGCGAATGGTTGCTGCGCCGTCACAAGGAAACCAGCGGACGCTGGCGCCGAGATCGCGCAGGATCCGCAACTTGCCGAGCGCGGCTGGAGTTGCGCCAACGACCGCGACGAAACCGCGGTTCAAGTCCAGAACGATGGGCAGAAATCGCATCAGACCCTCGGCAATCCGTGGCAGAGGGTCATTGTTATAAGCACGATTTTCGCGCCGTAAAGAAGAAGAAATATCTGCTGTTTTGCGAAGTCGCCATGGAAATTCGTGCTGTCGGCGAACGCGCGCGCAGAAGCCCTATCACGCGGAGAACACTATCTGGTTTGGGGCTTGCACAAATCGCTCCCCTCGTGCGGGGCTCACAAATGTGGCTGGCTTATCGAGCGATCGGATTGAATCGCCTCCCCCAAGCCGGTCATCCCCGCGCTTCGCAGGTCCGTCCGGGGAAAAATATCGAATCCGTTTACAGGTGCTTGATAGAGACTGGGATTTGCACAGTAATGCGTGTGCTCGACTCGGGACTGCGTATGTGTCGAGAAAAGGTTCACGCGGAGGCGCGGAGCCGCGGAGCAACCAGAATTACCACCAAGAGCACGAAGGGCACGAAGAAGGGGTCGCGCGCGAATGCGCGCAAAACACCTTTGTGTGCTTTGTGCTCTTTGTGGTGAACAACCCTCTCCGCGCCTCCGCGTGCCCATTTCTTGCGAAAACAAGCAGCAGTGCTCGCCATGCCTGTTTTCCCCGGACAGCCGTGCGCGAAAGCGGGAACCCAGATGTGCGCGAAAGTTACGTTAGCGGAAGCACTGTGGTGGATTTGATGCGCTCCATGGCAAAGCGCGACGTGACGTTCTTGAGCGGCACCGCTTCGATCAGCCGCTTGTAGAACGCGTCATAACCCTGAATGTCCGCGGTCACGACGCGGAGCATGTAGTCGACGTCGCCGGCCATCCGGTAGAACTCCATCACCTCGGGCATGGCGCAGACGAAGCTGGCGAAATGCTCGAGCCATTCTCTGGAATGATCTCCGGTTTCGATGGAAACAAAGACGGTCGTGCCGAGCCCCACCTTGTCGGGATCGATCACCGCAACGCGACGGAGGATGACACCGTCTTCCTCAAGTCGCTGGATGCGTTTCCAGCATGGCGTGGGAGAAAGGCCCACGCGCTTGCCGACCTCGGCAAAAGACAGTGAGGCGTCCTCCTGAAGGGCGGCGACGATGCGCCGGTCGATGGCATCCATGATTGTGCTGGTCCGTTTGTGAGGCGCTCAGTAACCCGTCCGAATAGCAAAATTCCTCGAATCCATGCAAAGGTCGGAAGGCTGTAAAATTGGTGCCGCTTGACAAGCGAAGGCGATCGCATCCGCATGCGGCGTGGATTCGCTTGACCCCAAACACCGCATCCTGAAATCCGTCTTCGGCTTCGACGCGTTCCGTCCGGGCCAGGAGACGGTGATCGACGCGCTGCTGGAAGGCCGGCATGTGCTCACCGTCATGCCGACGGGATCGGGAAAGTCGCTCTGCTTCCAGGTGCCGGCGCTCATTTTGGGCGGACTGACGATCGTGGTATCGCCCCTCATCGCACTGATTCAGGACCAGGTTGCAGCCCTCAGGCTCGCCGGCGTGGCCGCCGAGACGATCAATTCCGGCCAGTCCGACGAGGCCAATGTCGCGGCATGGCGGCGCGTGGCGCAAGGCGAGACGCGGCTGCTCTATCTCGCGCCCGAGCGCTTGATGACCGAACGGATGCTGGACGCGCTCAGGAAGCGCGACGTGAAACTGATCGCTATCGATGAAGCGCATTGCATCTCGCAATGGGGGCCCGCGTTCCGACCGGACTATCGCGGCCTCGCGCGGCTGCGCAATCTCTTCTCGAACGTGCCGATCGTGGCACTGACGGCGACAGCGGATGCGGTCACGCGGACCGATATCGCAGAGCAGCTTTTTGCCGGCCATGCAGCAAGCGTCGTCCTCGGATTCGACCGGCCCAATATCCGCCTCGCAGTGAAGCCAAAGCAGGATTCCAAAAAACAGCTGCTTGCCTTTCTGAAGCATCACAAGGGCGAAAGCGGCATCGTCTACTGCCTCTCGCGCAAGCGCACGGAGCAGACGGCTTCATACCTCGAAGCGAACGGCATCCGCGCCCTGCCCTATCACGCCGGCATGGGCAAGGAGGCGCGCGAGGCCAACCAGAACCGCTTCATGACCGAGCCCCATCTCGTCATGGCGGCGACCATCGCGTTCGGCATGGGCATCGACAAGGCGGATGTGCGCTTCGTGTTTCACATGGATCTGCCCGCGAGCCTCGAAGCCTATTATCAGGAGATCGGCCGCGCGGGACGCGACGGCAAGCTGGCGGACGCGCATCTGCTCCTCGGGTACGGCGACATCCGCATGCGGCGGATGTTCATCGACGAGGAGGACGCAGGCGAAGACCGCAAGCGGCGCGAACATCAGCGCCTCAATGCGTTGATCGGTTATTGCGAGGCGACGACGTGCCGGCGGCAGATCCTGCTCGGCTATTTCGGCGAGGCGAGCGAACCTTGCGGCAATTGCGATGCCTGCCTCGAGCCGGTGTCGCTCGTCGACGGCACGCTGCCCGCGCGGCAGGCTCTCTCCGCAATCAGGCGCACCGGCGAGCGATACGGCGCGGCACATATCGTCGATGTGCTGCGGGGCAACGAGACCGAGAAGATCGTCGCCGCCGGACATGACCGGATTCCCACCTTCGCCGTCGGAGCCGAGCGGCGGAAAGAGGAGTGGCACGCGCTGATCCGCCAGCTCGTCGCCGGCGGCTGGCTCGCGATCGACATCGCCGGATATGGCGGGCTCTCAATCACCAAGCAGGGCGATTTGCTCTTGCGCGGCGCGGAGACGTTTCACTATCGCCCCGCAGAGCCGCGTCTCCGCCGCGAACGTGTTCGCGTTGGCGACCTGCCAGTCGACAATAGCGACGCTCCGCTGCTTGGGGCTTTGAAGGCGTTGCGGCTCAAACTCGCGAAAGAGCGGCGGCTGCCCGCCTATCTCATCTTTTCCGACCGCACGCTTCTCGACATGGCGGCGCGGCGCCCCCGCAATGCAGATGAATTCTCCGAGGTCAACGGCGTCGGCGCCGCCAAGCTCAAGGAATTTGCCGCGCCATTCCTTGCGGAGATTGCCATGCACGAAGAAAGCGAGGGGGTTTGAGACGAGCGTCGGTGCCATGAGAATTCGAGGGAAGGCGCCCCCCAGGTCGGCGGTGCCAGGGGATTGCGCCAAAGCAAACCCGGGAAGCGCGCAAAATCCGCATCCGCGCTGGACAGAACGAGTCCGTGGTCCATCGCAAGCGCCACCAGATATGCATCGGGCACGAGGTTGGCGTCTACACTGGCCTGGCGCCAAAATGATGGGAGAGCGCTTTCAACTGGTTCAACACCATGACCCTGAGCGCATCCGCAGCCGGTGACTCAACACCCGCAAGTGCTTCGAGCAGCTGGAAGAAATTCTGGCGGTTCGCGAACTGGACGAAATCGAACACCTCATCCAGGTCGTCGAATCCCGCATGCGCCATGGCGCGGCGAAAGGCTCCCTGGGGCAGGCGCGGAAAATTCTGATGGCCGAGAAGCAGATAATTCGCCACAACGCGATCTCCCTCGATTGCAACCCTGGGAACAAATGGCAGGGACGCTTCGTCGAACTGCCTTCCGATTTCGAGATTCCTGCGGGAAGGCTTCACCACCATCTTGATACTGAATGCCGTTGGTTCATTGGGGGAGAACATCCAGTTCAGAAACATGTCATAGGAATCGGTGGGCCTGGCATAGCGGACGAGCACCTCACCCTCGAACAGACCTCTCAACGCGACGCCCGACTGCCTGTCGTACGCGACGTCGCCGCCGTGGTTTGCCAGCTCGATGATCGGCATGATCACCCGTCCCTTGCTGGTCTTGATGTCTCTGCTTCCGAAGAACCATTTCTGGATCAGTTGCGGCGAAACGGGATTGAAAAATCTTCCGAGGTCGAAATCCCGGATGAGCATCTCTCGCACGCGTTCCGGCAAGTCGAGCATGGCTGCCAGGAAGCGCTCAGTTTCCAGATGCCCCGGTCCCCAGGCGAAATCCTGTTCATAGCGTTCCAGGAACGCGCGTTCGCGCGCCCCGACCTGGGCCTCGGGGTTTATCCGGAAAGCATTTTTGTCGACGTCCACATCGGACGAGGAGACAAGCAGGTTGTCCGGAACGATGATTTCTATGGGCTTCGCCGGATCAATCGGGAACAGGCCACGCCCGAATGCACCATGGCCAAGGCGGATATTGTCTGCGACCCCGCCGAGCGCCCGAAATTCGTCAAGCATTTCGCTCCATGCGGGGTCGGCGTTCATGGTGCGGAATGCTTACGTGAGGCTGCCGCGGTGGCAGCCGCTGCCGAACAGACGGCATGGCACGCGGACGATTTCAGGGAAAACCGAAAATCGAGAACCATTACGGTCGGCGACACAGCCGCGCCAGCGGCGGACCGGAAGTTATAGCTGGCGAACGGTCTTCGCGTCATCACAAAGAACGAGAAGCGCATCGCGAGCGAAACGGATCGCGAGCACACCAGATGCCGAAGGCAAAGTGATTCCGCGACGAATGGGGATGCATAGTGAGCCCCTCTTTCATTTCCGGAAAGCTTCGTCACGCCCGCGGTCATGTGTCGACGGTTTACAAATCACTACACATGGCGCGAGCTTGTCGAACTCTATCGCATAACCGAGCCCTACATCCAACCCATTGCCAGTCTCGAACCGCGCTTCAACTTCGCGCCCCTGCAACGCGGCGTTGTGGCGCAGCTCGACAAGGAAGGCCGGCGCGAATCATGCGCTGGGGCGTTCCGCTTCACCCGGAGCTCATGACGAACTGGTTCCCTTCTGAGTCCTTGAAGATCGCGGACGTGCCCCAGTCCTCTCGCTTGGGCGGCTTCACGAATTCCACGCCCTTGGCCGACAGCTGACGCCATGTTGCTTCCACGTCGTCGCATTCGAACGAGCCGTTGAAGAACGAGCCGATGCGGTCTTCCTGGCCCGGCGGCGTGAACAGCACGATGCGCGTGGTGCTGGTACGGATCGAAAGCTCGATCCAGCGCTGTTCGCCCATCGGCTGATCGGTGACGACCTTGAATCCCATCTTCTCAGTCCAGAACTGCACGGCGCGATCCTGATCGCGTACTGGTATTCCAGCGAATTTCAGCTGTGTGATCACGTCGCGTCTCCGCCTGTCGAAATGCGCGGCAAATCTGGCGGCAGGATTCAGGGGAGACAAGCCGAACAACGTTTACTATAGTAACGGTTGTCATGCAGCTCGACCCGCACATCGTCGACACGCTGATGCGCGATCTGGTCAGCCACGATCGCGCGCCCTCGGCGTTTCTTCTCTATCTCTTCCTGTGGCGGCAAACGCGCGGCGAAGGCCGCGACGCGTTTGGCGCGAGCCTTGCTGAACTGGCATCGGACACCGGGCTGTCAAAATCGTCGGTGCAGAATTCGCTGCGCCGGCTCAAGCGCCGCGGCCTCGTTTCCGCACGCCGGCAAAGCCCGACCAGCGCGTGCTTCTACCACGTGCACGAGCCGTGGCGGCGCGGTGGAAAATAGAAAGAGGAGTTGAAAGGCGAGACGTCATCTCGACGCGATCTCCACGAGTTTGGCAACGGTGTTCATATTGCGCGCCGTACCCATCTTCGCGGCTGGAATCCTCAATTTCGAGCCGCCCATGCCACCCGGGTAAAGTACGAATATCTCTCGCTTTCCAAGACGCATGTCTTCGTCGTTTCGTCCCCGCGCATGGATCAGGGAGTCGGAAGGCGGCGGCTCGTCGAGAAATATTGCATAGGTAAGTCTCGGGTCGGCTTTCGGAAACGGATTGGCGTCGAGAACGGCTTGCATCTCGGAAGCGCTACGCACGACAACCCCTATTGGTTTGCCGGCATGAGCCTGCAATCGAATCTCAAGCTCCGCCTTGACCTTCGGCGCCGCAACTTTGCTTTCAAAAACGACATTGCCGCTCGCGATATAAGTCTCGACGCGGACGAATCCCGCGTCGTGGCACATGGCGACGAGGTCCGACATGAGTAGCCTGCCAGTGCCACCGACGTTTACGGCGCGAAGAAGAGCCACGTACCTGGTCATGCGCAAACATATCACGTGGGTTCAGGATTTACTCCGTGCCCTACCCAGTCATGGACCTTACAACCACCGGGGTTGACAGGAGCTCCTTTCTTTCTGATACTTTCCTATATGGTGAACTATCACGAACGGCTTGACCGGACTTTTGCGGCGCTTGTCGACCCGACAAGGCGCGCGATTCTGGCCCGGCTCGAGCGCGAAGATGGCGCGTCGATCAGTGCCTTGGCGCAGCCCTTCGCGATCAAGCTGCCGGCGGTGATGAAACATCTCGACGTGCTCGACGACGCCGGCCTTGTCACCCGGTCGAAAATCGGGCGCACGGTGACGGTACGGCTCCGGCCGGAGCCTATGAGAGAAGCAATGAATTGGCTGCGCCGATACGAACGCTTCTGGTCGAAGAGCCTCGATCGGCTTGTTGCCTACGCCGAAAGCAGGGAAGCCGAAGCGAGGAAGAAAATACGATGACCAGTCTGACGCTTGTGCGCCGGATCAGGGCGCGGCCCTCGATCGTCTTCGATGCGCTCACCACTCCGGAAGGCATGTCATGCTGGTGGGGCCCTGACGATGGCCCCGTGCTCGAAGCAGAGAGCGATCCGCAGGTTGGCGGGCGCTTCCGGGTCCATTTCCGCATGCTCGATGGAAGCGAGCATGAGTGCAGCGGTGAATATCTCGAAGTCGTGAAGCCCGAGCGGCTGAGCATGAGCTGGCGCTGGACGGGCGGTGTCGAGGATCCCGGTGAGTCATGCGTCGAAATCCGGCTTCGTGCCGTTGCCGAGGGTACCGAACTCACATTCACCCATTCGCGCCTGCACGACGAGGAGAGCCGCCGCGGCCACGAACGGGGCTGGACCGGATCGCTCGACAAGCTGGAACGGCATTTTCTTCGACCCGAACATTCCTCGAAAATACCAAAGGAGCACACCACATGATCACGATCTCCGCTTTCAAATGGGTTCCCGAGTTTGCACACGGCCTGGTCCGCGATCTGCGTGCGCGCTGGGCGCTGGAGGAAGCGGGCCTGCCTTACCAGACGCGCCTCCTCGAACAGGGCGATCAGGACAAACCCGATTATCGCGCGCTGCAGCCCTTCGGCCAGGTGCCGATCCTCGAGGATAATGGCCTCGTGCTTTTCGAATCCGGCGCCATTGTTCTGCATATCGGCGAACGCAGCGAAGCACTTCTACCGAAGGATGCGGGCGCACGGGCCCGCGCCACGCAATGGCTGATCGCGGCGCTCAATTCCATCGAGCCGTTCGTCATGGACGTCGCGCGGATCGATATCTTCTACCCGAATGAGGAATGGGCGAAATTGCGCCGCCCCGGGGCGGTCGAGTTCGTGCAAAAGCGCCTCAACGCGCTCTCCAAATCGCTCGGTGACAAACCCTGGCTCGATGGCGACCGCTTCACCGCGGGCGACCTGATCATGTCGACGGTGCTGCGAATCCTGAAGCACACCGACATCGTCACCAGCGACAAGCGCCTCGCCGCCTACATCGAACGCTGCACCGCGCGGCCGGCCTTCAGGCGCGCGCTCGATGCGCAGATTGGCGATTTCAGAAAGGCTGCATAGGCCGGGATCGGGCAGAAATCGGGAAAGAGGCAATGCATTTGGCGTCGCCGCATTACAACATCTGCCTCGGCGGCTCCGATAAATTCGGACGCCGAAGGCATTTCAGACGATCCATGCCTTGCTGGTCCACTCCTCGTAATCGGCCATCTTTTGTGCGAGGTCGTGACCACAGAAGCGTTCCGTGATCCGAAGGGCCAGGTCGATGCCCGCCGTCAGGCCCGTGGCCGTGGAGACCGATCCGCTTTCCACGAAACGGACTCCGCGGACGAGCTTCACCTTTGGAAAGGTCTTTTCGAATCGGTCATACGCGTTGCGATTGGTTGTGGCAGAATGCCCGTCGAGCAATCCGGCCGCGCCCAGCTCGAAGGCGCCGACGCAAACCGACGCGGTCAACTCCGCCTTTTGCGCGGCGTGGCGCATCCATTCGTATTTTCGCGGATTCACCGTCGCTTCGTCGCGCTCGCCCTGGCCGCCAACGAGTGTGATGCGAGGTTGCGGCGCGTCGTCAAAGGTGAAGTCAGGTATGACCGTCAGGCCGCTAATGGGTTTGAGACCGGCGACGCTGCTGCGGCCGTCGTCGCAGATCACGGGCACCCGGGTGTTCGCGACTGAATAGACGTTGAAGCGGCGACTGCTGCTCAGGATCTCCCATGGGCCGGCAAAGTCGATAAGCGTATTAAAGGCGCCCAACACGACGGCCACGTTGACCGGATCCTGGCTTGAGGACGCGTCCTTGAGCGGCGGTGCCTTTGGCGATGGCGTGGCGGCCCTGACGGGAGCCATACCGGCGCCCGCCCCCAGGCCAGCTGCCAGCAATCCTGAGACCGCCAACCAATGACGGCGTGTCCAATTCGGGTCGGCGAAGTCTGGGATCGTCATTGTGGGAGTCTCCTGCAAATCAAGTGAAGTGGTCCCGAAGATGGCTCCGGCGGGAAGAGGCCCCAACCTTGGCGAGCGGGCGAGACGTATTTAGGCTTGGGAAGGAGTGGCGGAAATGACAAATGTATCGCAATTTACGCCATGCGTTACGCCAACTCCCTATCGCGTCGGATCGTGCTGATCGGCTATCCCGGCGCCCAATCACTCGATCTGGTCGGCCCGTTTGAGGTGTTCTCGATGGCCAATCGATCCGGCGATCCGGGCGCCTATGAGGTGATCCTGGCTTCGGAGGACGGTGGCGAAATCATCTGCAATTCCGGTTTGCGCCTTGGCGGCGCTGTGGCTCTCGCCGATCTGCCTGACGAAATCGACACCATCCTCATATCGGGTGGTGTCGAGGATGCCGTGCGCCGCGCCCGCGAAGGCGCGCTACCCGCCTGGCTTGCGGGGCGGCACAGCCAGGCGCGACGTGTCGGAAGCGTCTGCTCGGGCAGCTTCGTTTTGGCCGCCGCAGGCCTGCTGGACGGCCGCCGCGCAACGACCCATTGGGGTTTTTGCGACGAGTTTCGGGCCTTTCGCCCCGAGGTGCGGCTTGAGCCCGACGCCATTTTTGTCGTCGATCCGCCATTCTACACCTCCGCCGGGGTGACGGCGGGCATCGATCTTTGCCTGGCGCTGGTCGAAGCCGATCGAGGGGCGGAAGTGGCCCTTGCGATAGCACGAAATCTTGTCCTGTTCTTGCGGCGGGCCGGCGGGCAGACCCAGTACAGCACGGCTCTGTCGGTGCAGATCAACGCGACAAGCCGGTTGCGCACTCTGATCGCCGAACTCAGCGCCGAACCGTACGGCAACCTCAGCCTGCCCAATTTGGCAAGCCGGGCCGCCATGTCGGAGCGGACGTTTTCGCGGGTATTCAAAAAAGAGACCGGCGTTTCACCAGCCGCGTTCGTCGAGACGTCGCGCGTCGATCGGGCCAAGGCTTTGCTGGAGTCTTCGGACTGGACCCTGGATCGCGTGGCCGAACGCGCCGGCTTTGGCGACATCTCTGGGCTGCACCGGGCCTTTCAGAAGCGGTTGGGCGTGACACCAGGGGAATATCGCGCGCGGTTCGGTCCGTCCCGGAAATCCGGACGCACGTAATCCTTTTACCGTCGCCGCATCCAAATCAAACAGATCCCTCGCGCCTCCAACAGAGTGTTGCTCGAGTGCGTGACAGTCAAAGTCGGCGTCTGTCATGCTTTTGGTGTTCGACGCTCATCTGGACGAAAACTACCGTAGTCAATATGGCTGCCTGGATTGCTGTTGCAGCAATAAGCGTTAGTTACCGTCGAGATGTTTATTTAAGAGTATGTGCAGTTGTGCGTCAAATATTGGAACGTGGTCTTTATAAAGCAAATAATAATTGCGGCTTGATATGGTCTCAAGCGCATTCAATGTCAGGTAATTTAGGTCTTAGCTATGTGTTATCATCATTAATACTTTAGGCAATCATAGAAATAACAGTATAATCATGGATCGAATGCATGAACTCTGCGTTTTCATTTGAGCCACAGTGGTGCGAGCAGCAAGATTTCCTTTGAGCCGCCCCTGGCGTCGAGCACCAAGAGGAAATCGGCTCATGAAGCGACTATTGATAGCAGGAACAGCGATCGCCGGGCTTTTCGCCAACGGCACCGCAATGGCGCAATCACTCACAAACACTCCGGCTTTGCTCGGCGGACCCGCCGCCTATGCAGACGGAGAGAGTGAATCCCCGGCAGTATTTCCCGGGTTCGATCCTACGGCTCGGGTAGACCTTGGAGGAGCCGGCCACTTTGTCATTCTGTCGAAATCGGGAATTACAGATGTCCCGGCTTCGGACGTTACGGGAAACGTCGGAACGAGCCCCATCACCGGTGCCGCCGACCACTTATCCTGCTCCGAAGTCACCGGAAAGATCTACTCGGTGAATAAAGCCGGCCCTCCGTGCAGCATAAAGGCCCCCAGCAAACTGACCAATGCCGTACAAGACATGCAAACCGCGTACACGGACGCCGCGGGACGGTCACCTACGATTACCGAACTGGGCGCCGGGAATATCGGCGGGCTCACGCTTGCCCCGGCCGTCTACAGTTGGAGTACGGATGTAACCATACCGTCGGATGTCCATCTCAGGGGCGGCTCACATGCGGTTTGGATATTTCAGATATCAAAAAATCTCATTGTAAGCAGTGGCAAGGCTGTTGTGCTGCGCGGACACGCACAGGCCCAGAACGTATTCTGGCAGGTCGCCGGTAAGGTGGTCCTTGGAACAACCTCGCACGTTGAGGGAATTGTCCTGTCCAAGACGCTGATCGCCGTGAAAACTGGCGCATCCATCAACGGCAGGCTGCTCGCGCAGACCGCGGTCACATTGCAGATGAACAAGGTCGCCGCCCCTTAGTCCAGGAGCGTAGTACGATTCAGCGGCCAAGTGCGTCCATACTCAATGAGCTTGAGTGGGTTTTGACGGGAACAGGAGGGGTTGCATCCGGTCCTCGATAGGTGCCGAGCATCCGATCCCAGAAGAAGTCGATCACCGCGAAATTGCAATCCGCATGCCGGTGGTGAGCGAAGTGCAGCTCCTGCTTTCGTCTAAACCATGCAAAACGCTCAAGCCGCGAGCCTTCTACGTGGTACTCCTTGTCGAAGAAGACGTGAGCGCAAAAGGACACCGCGCATGCGATCGCCTGAACCACAAAGAGATCGACCGGCAAAACGAAGTATGTGCACGCCCCCACCAGAAACACGGGAATGAAGAAGAAGGGCGTAATGTTACCCTCGTCGCCGACATACGTCCGTGAAACAAGATGATCTTTGGAATAGAAGGTGTGATGGAATTTGATGTGGTTGCGAAACAGCAGACCGCCCATTCGATGGTGGGCGAGCTTGCAATGCATCAGCGTCTGCGCAAATGACATGACCAAATGCGTAACAACGGCGGTGATGAGAAATAGTGGAAGCTCTCGAAGGAACCACGGTACCGTCTGATACATCACGTCTCGCTCCGGCCCTTAAGGAGCCACTGTAGCAGATATATTCCATGCCGACAGCTCCGTGATCTCATGGCCGAACTGGTGACGCATTTACCGTGCCGCACTACGGCGAATTTGGATGCGCCAGAGCGGGATCCGATCGGAGTTCTCATGCTTCGATCCGCCTTCGCCAAGGCTCCGGCGGACAAGAGTGAAGAGCAGACCCGCCGAAGCTTCAGTGCAGGCGGGCAAGCTCAGCATGAGGGTTAAACAAGTTCCTCGCCCTGAGCCTGTCGAAGGGCGACTCGACTCGAAATCATTCCGCTCCAGCTCGCCCGCGCACCGGCGCGACGATCCTCATTGACGCAGTGCTCCCCTCCGTTTCCATCGCGAGATCTCCGCCCAAGAGTCGGCGAGCAAAGCGAGCCGACGGAGAAGAAGGCGCTCGATTCAATCTGAACGAGTCTTGCTTTAACCGCGACCTACCTGCCCGATGAGCCGCATACCCTGGCATGCGAGCATAAGGGCGAACCAGGACGAGGTCGACCGCTTCCGGGAAGCGTTGCGGAAGTTGGTTTCTTGAACGGAACGACGACCTTTCGACGGTGCCGGGTCATGGATTACCTGTCGCCGTGGCTGAAATAACCGTTTGTTGATCACGTTTGAAAATACATTCCTAAAGTCCGTCGCGCACACTCGCGCCGGGATGTGGGAGTTTACGCCGATGACTGAAGTGATCGTGATTGCCGCTGCGACGTTCCTCGTCGTCCTGGCCGTAAACGGTCTCTACAATTGGCTCATCGAGCTCTGGCGCCGATGCGATCAGGCCGCGGCCGATGTCGACGTCCAGCTGCGGCAGCGCAATGACCTGATCCCCAGCCTGGTCACAGTCGTCAAAGGTTATGCCGTGCACGAACACAGCACGTTTGAGGCCGTCGCCCGAGCCCGCAGCGTGGCGATAGCGCCGCCGGACGGCGTCGATCAGAAGACGGCGGAACTCGCGCTCGGATCCGCGCTTGGCCGTCTGTTCGCGGTGGCCGAGCAGTATCCGGACCTCAAGGCATCGGCCGCGTTCCGGCAATTGCAGGGCGAGATCGGCGACATCGAAAACAAGATTGCGGCGGCGCGCCGGTTTCTGAACAACGCCGTCGCCGAATACAACATCACGCGCGCGCAATTCCCCTCCAACGTGTTGAGCCTGATCTGCCGGTTTCACCAGCGCGACCCGGGGATCGTGCTGCCGCAGAACCGCGGCACGATCGACACGGCGCCATCAATCGCTTTCTGATCCATGCTGAGGGCCTACGGCCTCTACGGCCATATCCGCAACAATGATCTGAGAGCGACGGCGCTCCTTGCCGGGTTTGCGATCTATGTCGGGTTTTTGTGGGTCGCTGCCTGCCTGGTCTATTCCGCGACCGGTCTCGAACTGCGCGTGGTCTCGGCCCAGCTCGAAACCGGTCACCAGCTCAAGACTTCGCACGCGGCGTTCGCACTCCAAACGGCGCAACACGTTGCGATCGCCTACGCCTGGGTGCCCGTGCTGCTTGCCCTGGGATGGCTCATCTACGCCTGGGCGATGCGAAAGCAGCTGGTTCGCGAAGGCACAGGCGCCGAATTTACATCGCGATCGCTCGAGCCCGAGCTTTATAATATCGTGGAGACGCTGGCGATCGGCGCCGGCCTGCCGATGCCGGCGGTCGAGATCATCGAGACGAACGCCCTCAACGCCTACGCCACCGGCTGGACCCCTGCCGATTCGGTTGTGGGTGTGACGCGCGGGCTGTTGCGGAGCCTGTCCCGGGATGAGCTCGAGGCCGTGGTCGCGCACGAAATCACGCACATCCGGTATCGCGACATCAGGCTGATGACGGTGGCGGCGGTCTTTGTGGGCTTTCTCACCAGCGGGGGCCGCATGCTCGGTGGCGGGCGCGACGCGTCGGACACCCGCAACCTGCTGTTCCGTACAAGCGGCGGCGCCGGCATTGTTTTCGTCGCGGTCGCCGCGGTCATCGCCGCGCTGGCCTCGGTTCTGGGCCTGCTCAGCCAGCTCGCCTTGTCCCGCACCCGCGAGTTTGTGGCAGACGCCGGCGCCGTTGAGCTGACAAAGAACCCCGACGCCCTCATCAGAGCGCTGCAGACGATCTCTGCGCATGACGAGGTGCTGGTCGTCCCGCGCCAGCTTCGCGCCATGATGATCTCATCACCAACCGGCGACTGGACGTCCGCGCACCCGTCAATTGAAAACCGGATCGCCGCACTCGAGATGTATGCCGGCGGCAAGCGTCCTGTTGTGCAAGGCTTGCCGTCGAGTCCGCAGCGTACCGGCGCGGCGGTGGGCAGCACAGGCGCGTTCCACAATGGCCGCAACCAGGCCCGACCATTCGGCCGCCGCGCTCCTGGCGCCACGAACGCGTAGTTTTTTCGTATCGCAAATCGGGAATGGAAATCCGGGTCAAGGATGGCGGAAAATAGTCCATTTCCAGACTTTTGCCTTAAGCTGGCCCGGCGACAAAGCCAACGTGCCGACGTTGCTGCAATAAATTAGGCGTCCCCTGATTCCCGGGCCGGTTTTGAAATCGTTGTTGTGCAAGATTCCGGATTTTGGCATCGGCCCGAATGGCCGTTACTGGCCGAATTAGGCCACTCGAAATTCAAAATAGGCCACGCAGTGACACATCACGTGCGGTTCCGTGTGCGGGACAATAATCGCGCAAGCCGTATCTCATGCCTTACGCGCTGCTTTATCGATGGCGCCCGAAATTGGTCACTCTGATTACTACAATCGGCTACATCCTTGAAGTGACGAATCAGCCATCCGTTGCTGATTCTCCATATGGCATCAATTCGCGGTCCTTTCAGGACAAGTTCGTACTGGACTACTGCCCTTCGCCTTCCACCCGGTGGCTTTGGCAATGGAAGTATCAGTGCCACACATTCAGGGACCACATTGCGATACAGCGGTGCTAGTTCGGCGAGGAGGGCTGGTGTTGGCGCGCGGCCATGCAATTCCCGCTTAATAATCGCCAACACTGCTTCAGCATCAGGCGACAATGTTTTCGCTCTAATCGCGGCCTCCTTTAATTACTGTGAAGCGGCCCCCGAGTGGACTGGATCGTGTCGGACGGGTCAAGATTTCTGGGAAGTTCGGGACCGCTGCCGCTCGGCGGTTCGCCGTGAAGCGCAGCGTCGAGCAATTCCCCGGTGGTCCAAATGAATGTTCGCGTGTCCGGGGTCAAAGTCGAAACTGAACTTGCCACAGCGTCGACTCTGGCCGCGCCCGTCCTGCGATGGCCCCACGAAATCGAAGCGGCTCAAGTTACAACTCTGACCCCGCAATTGCTGTTGCCGCTTCCTGACTCCGCACTCGCTGCTGCCCGCTTCCGCCGGTGCTTACGGGATCAGTTCGAACACCGCGCCATAATCCTGGGAGCCGCCATTCACCGAGGTATCGACGAGCCTGCCGTCCGGCATCGCCAGCAAAGGCGCAACCGGCTGGCCGGCGCCCGGGTAGCTGAATGTGTAAAGCACACTTTCTTTCCAGGAACGTCTGGATGGAGCGAGCTTGAAGACAACGCCCTCATGTGCGCTTCCGCCGTCAAAGGTCGTACCAAGGAGATCGCCCTGGCCGTCCATGATCACAGCCGCAAACGGCATCCCGCCATCGTCGCCGTCGCCGAAATTGTAGATCACGCTTTCCTTCCACCCGGCCTTTCCGGGCTTCAGGCGGAAGACGGTGCCGCAGCCCGGAGGCTCATACAGGACATTGCAGTTTCCGCTGCCGCCGTAAGACGTCGTGCTGTACAGATTTCCCTGGCTGTCGAAGGTCACGCTTCCCTGCGGGTAGGCGCCGTCCGTGGCGGAAAATGTATGCAGGACGCTTTCGCTCCATCCGCGCCTGCCCGGAGAAACCTCGAATACGACGCCACAGCCATAGCCGCTGACGCAGCCGGTCGAGCCGCCATAGACGGTCGTTCCATAAAGATTTCCCGCCGCATCGAAGACGAGATTGGCCTCTGAAACCCCGCCATCGCTGCCGCCGGTAAAGCCGTAGATATCCTTCTCCTGCCAGCCATTTTGGGTCGGAGAAAGTTCGAACACGGAGCCGCCGCAGCCGGCAGCGCTGCAGCCCCAATAGGTGGGCGGGCTGGCACTGACTGCCGTCCGGCTGTAGCGCGGGCCGCCGCTGACGCCCGGCGCATAGGTTGTCCCATACAGGTTTCCGGCTCCGTCGAATACGAGGCCGCCAACCGGCATGACGCCTTTCACCTGTCCCGGTACGAAACTGAACAGTACATTTTCCTGCCATGTTTTGCCCGACCGGCTGAGCTCGAATACCACTCCACAGCCGTACCATTGCGTGCCGTTCCAGAGACACTGACCCTGGCCGCCGCTGATCGTCGTTCCATAGAGATTGCCTGAGGCGTCGAACACCAGACTGTCCAACGGCCCGCCGCCGTCCGCGCCGCCGGTGAAGTTGAAGCGCACCTTCTCCTTCCAGCCGCCGTTCGTGCGCGACAGCTCGAAAACATTGCCGAATCCATAGGCGCCGCCGCCGAGATATGTCGTCCCGTACAGGTTTCCCTTCGCATCGGCGACAAGGCCACCCTGGGGCGCAGCTCCGTTTGCCCCATCGAAGAGGAACAGATCCTTTTCCCGAACCGTCGCTCCATGTGCGGCGCCGACAATGCCTGCGCCGGCCAAGAACGCGCAAAGGGCCATTGTGATGTATCGGTGTTTGCCAGTAACGCTTGTTATGATGGTGTTGGTGACAATCGCTGTTTCACGCATGAGGGTGCCTCGCTTCCCGACGATACTTCCCAAGGACGAACCGATCACAACCCTCCCGACACCAACCTGAACTTTTTTTTGAGATCACGAGTTTCCTCCTCGACGGGCACTCCGGTTGGGGGATAGTTCCACGCCTCCGCTCGATGCCACTGTATCAAGCGATGGCCGGGCGCCGCAATTTCGCTGGGGCACTTGGTCGCTTTCGTGCGGCGCGTGAGCATCTCGCGGTGCGCGTTCGCCCATGCCACATTAGGACCATGCTCCAAGGACCCCAAGGGTCTGCCGGATCGGACGTCGCGGCTCCGCAGAGCAAGCGATGACCGCATGCGCAGGTTGTTGACCCGATCCGTTCTCTCCGTTTTCGCCCTCGCCGTCCTCGCAGTGACATGGATCGTTGCGGGCCCCTGGTGGGCGCAGGCGCTCGACGCGATCCACACCACCCGATTGGCGACCGTGACCTCCTTATCGATTAGGCAATACAGCGGATTTTTCCGGTTCTTTCCCGGCCGGGACGGCGCGCCGCTCCCCGAAGCCGAGGGGTTCACCTGGTACGACTGGGGCAACCCGCTGGAACGCGTCGGCATACAGCTTGATCCCGGCGGCGTCCTCGTGCTCATCGACGGTGACCGTCGCTTCGTCCTCGGGAAGTGTCCCGGCGTGGTGGCAGACCACGGCTATACACCGCCAATCGAGCCCGAGCCCGGCGATACAACCTCGATCACCCTCGATCGCGGTGTGGCGAGCTCGCCAACACCTTTCCATATCGCCTGCTGTGGCTCGCTGGGCGGCGGCAGCAGCTGGTATCCCTGGGCGCGCTACCTTTATTGGCACCTGTCATGGACCAAGGTCGACGGTGAGCGGGTCGATATGCTTGCCCGTTTCCGGCAGAACTATGAGAGCGGGAGCGGTTGGAACGAACCCGGCGCGGCGAGTTTGGTGCGACTCAACATCCTATAAGTTTGTGTTCGGAGTCCGGACTTGTAAGAAGTTCGGATTCAAAGTCTCAGCCGATCCTACCAGAGCGTCAGCTGCCGTTCGTCGGCTGCCGTCTTGGGCTGCGGGCCGGGCCGCAACTCAGTAGCGCCGCGCGCAAAGAAATAAAACTCTGACCCTGATCTCACGGCGCTGCTCCCTCATCGCGCGATAAGTGCTTTGGCGGACGGCCGCGTCGAGTTGGCTCAACGGCCAAAAAAATCGGCTCTTGCTCCTTTTCCCTTCCTAAGAGCGTCCCCAATTCCAGAGTGGGGTTGAACGGACGCTTGTCAGCCGCGTGTGGCGCATGGGACCGATTTAAGACTCAGCGCATGACCGAAACTACGATCCATGGAACACTGTCCTTAAATTCCTGCCGCAATACGATTTCCCGACCTTGATCCATTGGCTCGCAGTTCGGTTCCACCAAATCGACGCTCACCCCACCGTGAACCGGGCCAAGGACCCCGTCCGGAACCTCAACCATCCCCGACCACTCTGCCGGATTGCATTCCATTCCACCTCGCGTCCCATGGCCCGCAAAGATGCCCATATGCTCTGCGCCACGGAACTCGCCGTTCAGGGGCTGGCGCATGGGAATCGGCAAATGCACCATGTCGTAGCTCTTGTGATGTAGGCGACCCTTGAGATGGTAGCTCGCATGAGGATTCCATTTCCTATCGCCGCGAGGAATCAAGACGAAAACTTCGCCCCTTGGTGAACGGCGAACCCAAAGCGTCAGCCAAAGCCCGCGTTCATTTCGGATCGCAACGGCGTATCTATATTCGCGCTCCGGGACTTGCCCCAACTTCATGCGGGCTTTGGGAGCGGCCAAGCTGGCTTGCTTTCCCTCGTCGAACAATCCACGCCACATCTCCAGTTGTTCAGCCGATAATGTGGACTTTTCAACGCCCTGGTATCGCAACCATCCATCGAACGTGTCGAGTTCTTCTTCGCTGATGAAAGACGACATTGGTTCTATCCTGTATGTACAATAACCCGCTCTCACCAATCGCTCAAAGGTAAGAGCCATCTACCCATCCGACGCCCCGCCATAATCCTGCGCTTGGCATTCCCGTTGCGAGGGAGTAGCCGCTCTATATGAGAGATAGCATGGCAAAGCCTGGCAGCACGATGAGACGCTACGCACCACAAGGCGTTCCCTTACTCGGTGGCTGAGCCGTTTCCCGGTTTCGCGGCAGGCAGGGTAGCGAACGTCAAATCTGCTTCACTAACCCCCAAAGCCTAGCGAACTTTGTGATGTACATTGCAGCAATGGTGGGCCCAGCAGGACTCGAACCTGCGACCCGCTGATTAAGAGTCAGCTGCTCTACCGCCTGAGCTATGGGCCCGTCCGGGACAGCGTGCCGGAAGGTGCGCGCCTATAACAGAGCGCCCCTGCCCTGTCCACGCGCGCGGGTTGCGCCCCGATCGCATGGGCTTCGGCTTGCAGCGTTCACAGCCCCGTGGCTTGCGCACGATCCGCAACTCCGCAAGATTGCTGGGGGCTTTCGAGGGCTGGTGAAACCGTGAGCAGCGCAAACGCAGCCACTTCCGCCGTCGCAGACGCAAAGGCGAGACGCGATACCGCGTTTCTCGGTCATCCGGTCGGACTGGGCTGGCTGTCGGGTTCGGAGTTGTGGGAGCGGTTTTCCTATTACGGAATGCAGTCGCTGCTGGTGCTCTATCTCACGCACAGCCTTCTGCATCCCGGGCATATCGAGCATGTGTGGGGATTCGCGACCTTCCGGCGCGTGCTCGAGAGCCTTTACGGCCCGCTCACGCTGCAGGCGCTCGCCTCCAACATCAACGGCCTCTATGCGGGGCTCGTCTATGTGACACCGCTGGCGGGCGGGTTTCTCGCCGATCGCGTCATCGGCCGCACCAATGCGGTGACGATCGGCGCCATTCTCATGGTGATCGGCGGCTTCCTGATGGCCGCGGACGCGACGTTCCTGCCGGCGCTGCTTTCGCTGCTCCTCGGCGTCGGCTGCTTCAAGGCCAATATCGCGAGCCAGGTAGGAGACCTTTACGCGATCGACGACCCGAGGCGGGCGAGCGGGTTCCAGATCTATTTTCTCGGCATCCAGCTTGCGGTGATCATCTCGCCGCTCATCTGTGGAACGCTCGGCGAGAAATATGGATGGCATCTGGGCTTCATGGCATCGGGCGTGGGCATGGTGCTCGGGCTGATCATCTATCTTGCCGGCCGCGCAACGTTTCCGCCCGAGCCACTGCGCCGGAAGGGCGACCGTGTCGAGCGGCCGCCATTGACGAAGCGCGACTGGCGGACGGTGACCATCCTCGTTGCGTTGCTTCCCGTGCTCGCAACCGGGCTCATCAGCAACCAGGAAATCTTCAACGCCTATCTCGTCTGGGCGGAGAAGAACTACCAGCTCGTATTCTTCGGCCAGACGATGCCGGTCACCTGGATGCTGTCGGTCGACGCGATTGTCAGCACCGGGCTGATGGTAGCCGTGATCGCATTCTGGCGATGGTACGGGCGCCGTTGGACCGAGCCGTCCGAAATCACCAAGATGACCATCGGAACCGCGATCAGCGCCTGCGCGCCGCTGGTGCTGGCGGCCGCATCGGCCGTGGTGGCACAAACGGGACATCCCGTGTCGCTCGCCTGGGCAATTGCGTTTCATGTGATCAACGATCTCGGCTTTTCGAACGTGCTGCCGGTAGGCCTCGCGCTTTACTCGCGCGCCGCGCCCAAGGGTCTCGGCGGGATGATGATCGCGGTCTATTACCTGCATCTGTTTCTGGGCAACACTCTCACCGGCTATCTGGGCGGATTGCTGGACAAGATGTCCGCGGTGTCGTTCTGGCTCTTGCACGCGGGACTGATGGGAGTTGCGGCAGCGGTTCTTTTGGGCGCGCGCATCGCCTTCGGGCGTTTCCTCGCACCAGAGAAGCGGGCGTAACTGTTATAGGTTCCTCCCCCGCGCTTCGCGCGGGGGAGGAACCCCTGCTGTGCAATCACTTCGGCGCGGGTGAGGGGTTTTCTGCCGGCGCGCGTTCCTTGGTCAGGTTCGTCGTCAGCGCCGTGACGCCGGCGAGACCACCCAGCTGCATGGATTCGACCGCTGTGCTCGGCACGATGACGATGGTGGCGTTGTTCTTCTTCAGTCCCTCGTAGAGCATGTTCATCGCCCGCAAATGAAAGGCGGTCGGATTGTCGGCGTAGGTCTTGGCCGCCTCGCCGAATTTTTCTGCAACCTGGCGCTCGGAATCGCCGAGAATGACGCGCGCCTGACGCTCGCGTTCGGCCTGCGCCTGCATCGACATCGCATCCTCGAGCGCCGAAGGGATCAGCACATCCTTAACCTCGACCGAAATGACATTGATGCCCCAGGGCTCGGTGCGTACGTCGATGATCCTCTGCAGCTCCTCGCTGATCTTCTCCCGGCCTTCGAGCATGTCGGAAAGCATGGTCTTGCCGATGACGTCGCGAAGCGCGGTTTGCGCAGCCCAGTTAATGGCGCTGACATAGTCGGCGACGTCGAGTGCGGCCTTTTTGGGGTCGACGACCTTCCAGAACAGCACGGCATCGACATCCACCGGCACCGTGTCCTTGGTCAGCGTCTTTTCCGCCTTGAACGAGGCTGTGATCACGCGGATGTCGATCCAGTAGGCGACCGTCTCGATGATGGGAATGATGAAAAACAAACCCGGGCCTTCGAGAGAACGGAAGCGGCCCAGCCGCAACACCACCACGCGTTCCCACTGGTTGGCGATCTTGATCGCGTAGGAAACGACAAAGGCGATGACGGCGGACACGACGGAAATGAAAAAGCTTGCGCCGTAGTCCTGAAATGCGAAGGCCGACCAGGCGAAAGTCAGGCCGATGCCGAGTATGACAACGAAGATCAATCCCGGAAGTGCATTGGGTTTTCGCATTGCCAGTTCCTCGCGCCCTCGAGTTTCGTACGCAAAAAACAATTGTCATGGCCCGCGCAAGCGGGCCACCCGGATGAAACCTGAACAGCACCGATTGTACGCGCGTTCTTGCGAGCTTCCCAGCACCAAACCGATCGTGTCTGGGTGGCCCGCTTGCGCGGGCCATGACACTATTTAGTGGGATCAACCCAATTTCGAGCTGACTCTCACAAAATCGCGCCGGGCTTGCGCGGGATCTCGACCTGCTGGTGGACGTGCACGCTCATGAGCAGGCCGAAGCCAAACATCACGGTCAGCATCGCGGTGCCGCCATAGGAGATGAGCGGCATGGGAATGCCGACCACGGGAATGAGGCCCATCACCATCGCGGCGTTGATCATGATATAGAAGAAAAAGTTGAGCGTGACGCCGATGGCGACGAGGCGACCGAACTGGCTGCGCGAGGCCATGGCGATGCGCATGCCCAGAAACATCACGATGGCGAACAGGACGAGCAGCGCGACGGAGCCCATGAAGCCGAACTCCTCCCCCAATGCGGAGAAGGCGAAATCGGTGTTCTTCTCCGGCAGAAAATTGAGCCGGCTCTGCGTGCCCTGCACGAAGCCCTTGCCGTCCATCCCGCCCGATCCGATGGCGATCTCCGCCTGGCCGATGTTCCAGCCGGCACCGAGCGCGTCGGATTGCGGATTGAGGAAGGTGAGCACGCGGCGCTTCTGATAGTCGTGCAGGAAATGCCAGGCGACGGGCACCGCGGCGACGAGCCCCGCGAAGGAGGGGAGAATCCACCACCACGACAGTCCGGCGAGAAAGAGCAGCGAAACGCCGTCGGCGAGAAGGATCGTCGCCGTGCCGAGATTGGGTTCCTTGAGCACAAGAACGGCAGGCGCGGCGATCATGACGAGCGCAACGAGAAGCCGGTGTGGCTTCGAAATATCCTCGACGCCCAATCCGTGCAGGTAGCGCGCGAGTGCCAGCACGAGCGAGATCTTCATCAGCTCCGAAGGCTGGATCTGGATGGGGCCGATCTCAATCCAGCGCTGCGCGCCGAGACCCACATGCCCGATCATCTCCACCGCAATCAGCAGCAGGAACGAGATGGCGTAGGCCGGATAGGCGAGCGTCATCCAGATGCGGATATCGACCAGCGACACGGCCATCAGGATCAGCAGCCCGATGCCGAAGCGTTCCATCTGCGGCGCCGCCCAGGGATAGAAATGCCCGCCCGCCATCGAATATTGCATCGCGCAACCGATCGAGGCGATCACCGCGATGAGCAGAACGAGTCCCCAGTTCACGCGAAGAAGTTTCTCGAACCAGGACGGAGGCCGGCGCGAGGGTGCGTAGGAGTGCGTCATGCAGCGCGTGTTGCGGACGCGCCGCCAAGCGACGCTGCATTGACGGGATAGGCGGGCGTGAGTTTCAGCGGGTCGCGCTGCTGGGCAAAGATGAGGATGTCGCGCACCATCTCGACATGGGGATGGCCGATGGCGCCATGCTCAAACACGATGGCACAGGCGTAGCGTGGTACCGAAACCGGAGCGTAGGAAATGAAGAGCGCGTGATCGCGCAGTTTCCAGGGCAGGTTCTCGTTCTTCGTCACGCCCTTCAGATGTTCCGCGCTGCTGATTTTGCGGACCTGGGCCGTCCCGGTCTTCCCCGCCATCTCGAGGCCCGGATTGGGAATGCGAAACCGGAAGGCCGTGCCGCTGGGATCGTTGGTGACGGCATTCATGCCCGAGCGCACCGCCGCAAGCGCATTGTCGGCAAACGCAAGACGCTTCAGCGCGGGCCGCGCCTCGACTTCCTTGCCCACCACGCGGACGATCCGCGGGCTCACCTCGTTGCCGCTCGCGATGCGCGCTGCCATCGTGCAGAGCTGCAAAGGGGTCACCAGCACATAGCCCTGGCCGATGCCGGCGTTCAGCGTCTCGCCTTCAAGCCAGGGAGCGCCATAGGTCGCCTCTTTCCAGGCCCGTCCCGGGATCACGCCCGCGCGCTCGCCTGGAATTTCGATGTTCGTAAAGTGCCCCAGGCCGAGCTTGTGCGCGCCCGCTTCGATGCCGTCGATCCCGAGGCGGCGCGCCACATTGTAGAAATAGACGTCGCAAGACTGGGCGATGCCGCGATGGAGGTCGACGTGGCCGTGCCCGTGCTTCTTCCAGCAATGAAACACGTAGTTGCCGAGCGCGAGCGAGCCTGAGCAATTGACGGCGAAATCCGGCGTGATGGCGCCCGCGTCGAGCGCCGAAAGTGCAACGGCCGGCTTGAAAGTCGATCCCGGCGGGTAAAGCCCCGCAAGCGCCTTGTCGATGAGCGGCTGATGGTCGTCGGTCAGAAGGCCGCGCCATTGCGTCGCGTTGATGCCGACATTGAAGAGGTTGGGGTCGTAGCCCGGCGTCGAGGCGAGTGCGAGTACGTCGCCGGTCTGCACGTCCATCACGGCGCAGGCGACGCTCTCCGCGCCGAGCCGCTGCACCACGAATTTCTGCAGTTCGCGGTCGATCGTGAGCCAGACATCGGCGCCCGGCGATCCGGGATCGCGGCTCAATTCGCGGATCACCCGGCCATAGGCGTTCACCTCCACGCGGCTCACGCCCGCGTTGCCGCGCACCTTCGCGTCATAGGCCTTCTCGATGCCTCGCTTGCCCATGCGAAAGCCCGGAAGTTCGAGAACCGGGTCATTGTCGCGTTCCTCGTCTTTCGGCGAGACGGCGGCGACATACCCCAGTACATGCGAAAGCTCGTCGCCGAACGGATAGTCGCGCGTCTCGCCCGCATCGGGCTGGATGCCGGAAAGATAGGGAAGGTGCATGTTGACGCGCGCAAATTCTTCCCAGGTCAGGTTTTCGGCGACCGTCGAAGGAACAAACTTCTTGTTCTGCGTCACATCTCGCAGGATTCGCGCGCGGTCGCGGTCGGTGAGAAGGATAATGCGGCCAACCGTGTCGAGCGCCGCCTCGACTCCTTCCAGCGCCTGTTCGGGAATAATCAGGACGCGATAGTTGCGGCGGTTGTTGGCCAGTGCGACGCCGAAACGGTCGAAAATACGGCCGCGAAGCGGCGCTACGAGGCGCGCGCTGACGCTGTTCTGCTCGGCCCTGGTGCGAAACTGTTCGCCCTCCAGAATCTGGAGCTGGTAGAGCCTGACGCCGAGTGCTCCCAACACGGCGCCGACCGCGCCGCCGGCCATCAGCGTGCGGCGGGTGAACGTCGCGTAACGGCTCTTGTCCTTGCCGTCGAAGAGAGGCATCAGAGGCCACTCCGGATCGCGCCGATCAGATGGTGCTGGGCGAAATTCATCAACATGAGCGCCGGAATGTACCAGATAACATTGACGGCGAGATCGACCATTACCGGCGCGGGCGGCGGAATGCGTAGATAATAAAGTGCGACGATCGCGTAGGCCGTGCCGAGGGCCACGAGCAGCGCGACAGCAAAGCCGAGAATGGCGCCGAGACCCGCGAGGCCGGCAAGGGAATCCCGCTGCCGGTCAACGAAGGCATAAGAGGCGACGAAAGACGCCGCCCATATGCCTGGCGGCCCACCCGAAAGCAGATCCTCCGTGAGGCCGATCGCAAAGGCGACCCAGGGCGGCATCAGATCCGGCCGGAGCAGGCCCCAGAAATAGACCGGCATGAGCGCGAAAAGCGGGGTCGGCAGAAATCCGCCGGTGAACGACACCGGAAAATTCGCGATCATCGCGCCCAGCAGAGCGAAACCAAACGGCACCATCGCCGCGAAAACACGGCCGATCGAAGCGCTGAATCTCTCCTGCATCACCCCCTCTCCCCTGCAGGGCTACGAGATTCACACATCCCGACTGTCATAGGTTCCTCCTCCGCGCGAAGCGCGGGGGAGGGGGACCGCCGAAGGTGGTGGAGGGGGCGGCCGCCTGCGCGATAGTGACAAGCATGTTCTCGATCGCTTCTTCGTTCAGAATATCCCGTGCTGGCTCGCAAAATGCGGATCCGGTTCTCCCCAAGCCAGCGATCTCTGCGCTTGTCGTGGACCCACCGCGATTCGTGGTCGTGCGCGGCACCATCGATCTCGACGGCCAAGTGCGCCAATGCACAGTAGAAATCCAGAATGTAGGGACCTATCGGGTGCTGCCTCTGGAATCGCAATCCATTCAATCGGCCACCGCGAATCCGTTCCCAGAGCAGCGCTTCCGGCAACGTCATCTCGCGCCGCAATTTGCGCGCGCGTTTGAGCGTCAGCACCGGTGCGCGCATCTGGATTCTCTACGACCTACTCTGCTCGGCGTGATTTGCATCTGGCATATATTCAAACGCTTGTGGGCTGCCGCCCCCTCCACCGCCTTCGGCGGTCCCCCTCCCCCGCGCTTCGCGCGGAGGAGGAACCTGCGCCGTGCCCGTTGAGAAGCGTGAATAATCGTAGCCCCAGGGGGGAGAGGGGAAAAAGACTCGAATACCATCAACACGTCCCTACTGGTTGTCGGCGTTTGGGTCGTCGGTGTTGGGTTGTGCTTGCGGTGTGGTTGTGGGCGGCACTGCCGGCGCCGTGGTGGACGGAACCGTCTGCATGTTGCTCGTGCCCCGCGCTTCGCCGTCCGCGGCCGATGTATCGACAGGTGGAACCAGGATTTGCGCGTGCAGCGTGTGCACGCGCTTCGGTTCGGTGCTCGGCTCGCCTGCCGATGCGACACCGGGCGCAGGCACAGGCGGATTCGCGGCCGTCACCTTGGGCGCAGGCGGAGCAAGAGGCGGAAGCCCGGCCGCGGTGACAGGAAGGTCGCTCTTCGTCGCCAGGGGCGGCTGCTCGGGAATCACCTTGAGGTCCAGCACCCGCACGTCGTTGCTCCGTCCCGCATCGGCGAAAAGAGCGGCGCGGAAACCGGCGCCGTCGCGAAAAACCTTGCCCACCAAAAGGCCGGGCGGGAGAAGCGCGCCATCTCCCGAGGTCACAATCTGCTCTCCGTCCGTGACCGCCGCGCCCTGCGCGGAGATCTCGAGTGTCGGTGCGGACGAATTGTCGCCCGCCATGATCGCCTGAATGTTCCCAGGCTGGATGGAGACGGGAATACGGCTGTTGAGATCGGTGAGCAGGATCACCCAGGACGTGTGATCGCCAGCGAGAAAGATGCGCCCAATCATGCCGCGCTCGTCCACGACCGCTTCGCCGGGTTTGACGCGATCGCGCCGCCCCGCATCGAGAATCATCGTGCTGAGAAACGGCCTGGTCGAGCGGCCGATGACATGGGCGGTGACGTTGGCCGTTTCGGGATTCGGCACGGCATTCAGGAGAAGCTGATAGCGCTTCAACCGTTGCTCAAGCATCAGGGCAGCGTTCTGCCATTGCCTGAGACGCGCGTTCTGCTCCTTCAGACGGAGGTTTTCCTGATAGACCGTGAAGAGCTGTGCCAGGCTGCCCGTCCACTGAACGGTGGTGCGCACCGGCATGCGCAGGGTTTCAAGAATCGGAGCGGTGCGATCGGAAACATAGGCACGCCCGCGGTCGAACAGGGTTGGCTGCACCCGGCCGAGGAAAACGATGGTGAGCGCAAGGACGGCGAGAATGGCGAGCGACAGCTGATTGCCGTTGCGGCCGCGTGCAAGTCTCAGAGTCCCGTTCGCCATCTCGTCACCAAACCGTCAGGCACACCCCCCAGGAATCAAAACGAATCAGAACGCCGTCGTCAGAACGTGACGCATGATTTTCGCGTTTTCGAGAACGCGCCCTGTCCCCAGCGCCACGCAGGAGAGCGGATCGTCGGCGATGCTGACGGGCAGACCCGTTTCTTCGCGCAGAACCTGGTCGAGATTGGCGAGCAGCGAGCCGCCACCCGTCAGCACGATACCCTTGTCGACGATGTCCGCGGCAAGTTCCGGCGGCGTGGCTTCGAGCGCCACCTTCACCGCCTCGACGATCTGGCTCGTCGGCTCCGCCAACGCTTCGCCGATATGCCGCTGGGTGATGGTGATTTCCTTGGGCACGCCGTTCAGCAGATCGCGGCCCTTGATCTCCATGGTGACGCCCGTTCCGTCGCCGGGCGGCGCCGCTGAGCCGATCTGCTTCTTGATGCGTTCGGCGGTCGCTTCGCCGATCAAAAGATTCTGGTGGCGACGGATGTACGCGATGATCGCTTCGTCCATCTTGTCGCCCCCCACGCGCACCGAGCGGGAATAGACAATGCCGCCAAGTGAAAGCACGGCCACTTCCGTCGTGCCGCCGCCGATGTCGACCACCATCGAGCCGGTCGGATCGGAAACCGGCAATCCCGCGCCGATCGCCGCCGCCATTGGTTCCTCGATGAGGAACACGCGGCGCGCGCCGGCGGAAAGCGCCGATTCCTGAATGGCGCGCCGCTCCACCGCCGTCGATCCCGAAGGCACGCAGACGATGATCATCGGATTGGCGAAAGAGCGGCGGTTGTGAACCTTGCGAATGAAATGTTTGATCATCTCTTCCGCGATTTCGAAATCCGCGATGACGCCGTCGCGCATTGGCCGGATCGCCTCGATATTCCCCGGCGTGCGGCCCAGCATCATCTTCGCGTCGTTTCCGACGGCGCGCACCTGCTTCTTGCCGCCGCGGTTCGTAATCGTCGCCACGACGGACGGCTCGTTGAGAACGATACCGCGCCCTTTCACATAGACAAGCGTGTTGGCCGTTCCGAGATCGATGGCCATGTCGCTCGACAGGATGCCGAGAAGGCTTCCGAACATGCTCTGGGTGCCCGTTCCTTTCCTACCGGCCTCAGCCGGTCTTCGATTTCGTGAGGGGGCACCCCTGCTTCGCCCTCCTCCGTTCATTTGCCGGGATTCCCCAGCCGGGAAATGCCCGTTTAGAGTGTGCTCGTCCCGAAACGCGAATCTTGCCGAAATTCGTTAAGGATCGTCACGGCATCGCGGCTTTATTTTAAAGGCCAGATCGCCCTGTTTCGAAAATCCTCTGGACAGGCCCGCCCGTAAGAGAGGCGAACTCCGCGGCTCGGGGGGACGCACCCCAAGAGCCCCGAACCGGAAGAGGGACCTGAAACCGGAGCTACGGAGAGAGGGAGGTCTTGCGGCCGCACCGGTCCGCGCCTGCCCCAGCTCACTCCCAAGCGCCGCCTCCCGGCGCCGGACCGCCACTATGCCCGGAGAATCTGTGTCGCTCTTCTTCGCGTGAATTCACGCATCCGTCGCGAGGCTTTTACGCCCAAGGCGAAGCGCGGCGCAATAGTTTGCAGCATCGGTTTCGACGCATGCGGCATGTGTCGGCACACCACGCGATTCGATTGATCGTCGCAAACGCTCATCCAATCGCGAAGCATTGCAACAAAGGCGAATTTCCGGCACGAAAAAGAAAGTTCCGACCTGGGCCGCGCAGGAGCTCGCGGGCCGGTCCCACCGGCCAAAGAGCGCGAAGGCCCGCAGATGAAAATCCTGCCGCCCGTCTCGATCAGCGCCCGCGGATTTTTGCCCGGCCGCTGGGACGTGCTGGCGGCGATCCTCGTGCTCGGCGCGATTGTCGTGCTCAGCGACGAGAGCCGAAGCCTGGTTGCCCCCCTTTCGACACTCAAATCGAATCCTCTGTCGCTCAGCCCCTGGGCGCTGCCTGTCTATGCCTTGCGTACCACCTTGCGAATGATGGTCGCACTCGTCGTCTCGCTGCTCTTTACATTCACCTATGCGACATGGGCCGCCAAGAGCGCACGGGCGGGGACGCTGCTGATCCCGTTGCTCGATATTCTGCAATCGGTTCCGATACTGGGCTTCATCTCGGTCACGGTTGTCTTCTTTCTCTCGCTTGCGCCCGGCCGCGTGTTTGGAGCGGAGCTCGCGGCGATCTTTGCGATCTTCACCAGCCAGGCCTGGAACATGGCCTTCAGCTTCTACCAGTCGCTGCGCACCGTGCCGCCCGAGCTTGAGGAGGCCGGCCGCGTATTCGGCCTCAGTGCCTGGGCGCGCTTCTGGCGGATCGAGACTCCATTCGCGATGCCCTCGCTCATCTGGAACATGATGATGTCGATGTCGGGGAGCTGGTTTTTCGTCGTCGCATCGGAAGCGATCAGCGTCGGTCACACCACCATCACGCTGCCGGGAATCGGTTCCTACATCGCACTCGCCATCGCCCATAAGAAGCTCGGCGCGATCCTGTGGGCGATTCTGGCCATGCTGATCGTGATCCTTATCTACGATCAGCTGCTTTTCCGGCCGCTTGTCACCTGGGCGGACCGCTTCCGCTTCGAGCAGGAACAGAATGAGGAGCCGCCGCAATCCTGGATGCTGACGATGTTCCGCCGCTCACGGCTGATCGACACCGTCGCCTCGCCGTTCAAGGCCGCGCTGCGCTGGTCCTATCGCCTTTCTCCACCACCCACGGTGCGGATACCGGTGCCGCGAAGCCCCCTTTGGAACCGGGCAACTGACATCTTCTGGTACGGAATTCTTTTCGTCCTGATTTCCTATTCCCTTGTGCGCGTCGTCCGCTTTGTCTCCCAGAGCGTTTCATGGCCGGATGTTTTTGACGCGGGAGCCCTTGGACTGGCCACGATGCTCCGCGTGCTCGTTCTTATTGCCGTCGCCAGCGTGGTGTGGACGCCCATCGGCGTCTATGTGGGGCTGCGTCCCAAAGTCGCGAGAATCGTCCAGCCGATCGCCCAGTTCCTGGCTGCCTTTCCCGCCAACCTTCTGTTTCCTGTCGCGGTCTCGGCCATCGTCACGTGGCATCTCAATCCTGACATCTGGCTGTCCCCGCTCATGGTGCTGGGGACGCAATGGTACATCCTCTTCAATGTCATCGCGGGAGCTTCCGGGCTTCCTTCGGAATTGCGCGACGCCAGCGCCAACCTTCAGGTGCGTGGCTGGTTGTGGTGGCGCAAGGTGGGCCTCCCTGGAGTCTTTCCCTTCTACGTTACGGGCGCAATCACGGCGTCGGGTGGTTCGTGGAACGCGGCCATTGTCGCGGAATTTGTGACGTGGGGAGACCACACGTTGCGCGCCCACGGGCTTGGCGCCTACATCCAGGATGCGACGAACGCCGGCGATTTTCATCGCATCGTCCTCGGCATCGCCGTGATGAGTGCCCTCGTGACACTCGTCAATCGCATATTCTGGCGGCCGCTTTACTGGTATGCCGAGCGCAAATACCGGCTCACGTGAGCGGCGAAGGAACTCCGATGGAATCTCCGGTTCTGCTAGACGTCCAGGGCGTGTGCCGTGCGTTTCCGAAGCCGGGTGGCGGCGAATTGCTGGTGCTTGATGCCGTTGATCTCACACTGAAGGAAGGCGAAATCGTAGGTTTGCTGGGACGATCCGGTTCCGGAAAATCGACGCTTCTGCGACTCATCTCCGGACTTGCGCGCCCTAACGGCGGTAGCATCACCTATCTCGGCAATGCAGTCGACGGTCCGGCGCGCGGCATCGCGATGGTGTTCCAGAGCTTCGCGCTTTTTCCCTGGCTGACCGTGCTTGAGAATGTGGAATTGGGGCTGGAAGCGCTCCGGCTTCCCCCTGACGAGATCCGCACGCGCGCACTTGCCGCCATCGATCTCATCGGCCTCGATGGTTACGAATCCGCCTATCCGCGCGAGCTGTCAGGCGGCATGCGCCAGCGCGTCGGGTTCGCGCGCGCGCTGGTCGTGCATCCCAACGTGCTTCTGATGGACGAACCCTTCTCGGCGCTCGACGTACTCACCGCCGAGAATCTGCGCACCGATCTCCTCGAATTGTGGTCGGAAGGACAGCTGCCAATCAAAGGGATCATTCTCGTCACGCACAATATCGAGGAGGCGGTCCTGATGTGCGATCGTGTGCTCCTCTTCTCGACCAACCCCGGCCGCATCGTCACGGAAATCAAGGTGCCGCTGCGCCAGCCGCGCGACCGGCAGGATCCGAATTTCGCAGCCCTCGTGGACCGCATCTATGTGGAGATGACGGCCAGGCGCACCGACCGCCTGGCGCCGAAGCTCGACCGCATTCCAGGCACGGGATTCGCGATGATCCTTCCGGAAGTTCCGGTAGGTCTTATCTCGGGACTCGTCGAAGCGGTGTCGGCTACGCCCTACAACGGCAGAGCCGACCTTCCGGATATTGCCTCCGATCTCCAGATGGAAATCGACGAATTGTTTCCCGTCGTCGAGACATTGCAGCTCCTGCGCATGGCCGAAGTCGAAGGCGGCGACATCAAGCTGACCGAGACCGGCAAGCGCTTCGCCAACGAAGAGACCGACGAACGCAAGCGCATCTTTGCACGGCTCCTCATCCGATACGTGCCGTTCGCCTCGCACATCCGCAAGGTGCTCGACGAGCGCGACAGCCACACCGCGCCCAAGTCGCGCTTCGTCGACGAGCTCGAGGACCACATGACGCCCGACATGGCCGAGCAGACATTGCGGGCGGTGGTCGGCTGGGCGCGCTTCGGCGAACTCTTCGCCTATGACGACGACACCGCCATGTTCAGCATGGAAAACCCGGCATAGCACCACGCTTATTTCGCAGGACTGTTCAGAAACTGGTTCAACACGCAGAGTGGGTCCACCATCGGGACGACAACGGCCTTCTGCGCGCCAGGGCCGGCGCCCTCGATGATCTGCCCCAAGCCGACGCAAGGAATGCGGGGCGGCTCGCGTCGCGTCGCCAAAGCAGCCGCCCAGCGGGCGGCTTGCAGCGCTCTCGACGTCTTGGGCATGCCGATTTCGGCGGCGCCCGGTGGCGGAGCGGCCAGATGACGGCAATGCGCGCGCTCCTCGGGCGTTACATTTCCCGAATTCCCGAGACCGCAATTGAACAGGGATTCTCCGAGGCCCGAGAGACCGGACCGCGAGGGCATGGGCGAAGTAACGGGCGGCGCCGGATAGACACGCGCGACGCCCGGGGCGACGGGCGGACTCTTCGGCGTTTCGAAAGCCGGCTCGATCGGCGCAGGCGGCGCCTTTGCCTGCAGCGAGCGCTGAAGAGAAATAGTGATCTCACGCACCGGCGGCGCAGTGCCAATTGTGATCTTCGGATTGAACAGAACAAGAAGAAGTCCGTGAACGACCAGCAGCAGGAAGACAGCCGCCGTTCTCTCGAACAGCTTGTGCGGGCGTTCTCGCCTTGCGATGTGCGCACCCGCAAATGCGATCCGCTGATCTGACGTTTCTTCATCCTCCGGGTGCGCATCGTAGAGGCGAAAACCAGACACAGAGCGCATCGGCACGTCGGTCGAAGCGACAGCGGCATCCTACCAAGACCACTCCTCGCGGAATGTGGTTGGGCCGGTCCATAACATCACATGTGCGAAATCACGTGTGCAAAGATTTCGTCTCCGTCTTCCGCTTCGATCCATGTCCAGTCCGCCATGCGGTGACGGAACCAGGTGAGCTGGCGTTTTGCGTAGCGGCGCGTTGCGGTTTTTGCTGCAGTCTTTGCGGTCTCGAGGTCCATTGCACCGTCGAGCACGCTCCAAAGCTCGCGCAGTCCCAGAATTTTGGCTGCGGGAACAGCGGGATCCAGACCGCGGAGCCCCGCAGCTTCCTCAAGCGCGCCGGCCGCGATCATGGCTTCAAAACGCGCATTGATGCGCCGATGCAGTTCGCTTCGCGCGGGCGACAGCACGAATCGGGCGAGCTTCATTCCGTCCAGCGGCGCATCGCCTGCGATGCGTTGCCATTCCAGGATTGGGCGCCCGCTCGCTTGCAGGACTTCGGCGGCGCGCAATACACGTTGCGTGTCGCCCGGGCGCAGAGTTGCGGCTGTCTCCGGGTCCCTCGCCGCAAATTCCGCGAAGAACGCACCGGCGCCGAGCCGCGCCCGCCGCTCACGAACCTCATTGCGAACCTGTTCGGGCACCGCCGGGATTTGCGCCAGACCTTCCGTCAACGCGCGGAAATATAATCCTGTACCGCCGGCCAAGATCGGCACGCGACTCTGATCGCGCGCCTTTTGGAGCGCAGCGCGTGCATCGCTCTGGAATCGCGCTGCGGAATACACCTCTTGCACGCTCACATGGCCATAGAGATCGTGTGGTGCGCGCGAAAGCTCCGTGTCGCCGGGGCGCGCGGTGAGAATCCGCGCTTCGCGGTAGACCTGCATCGAATCGGCGTTGATAAGCGCTCCGCCGATTTTTTCGGCGAGCCCCAGAGCCAACCCTGATTTGCCGCTCGCTGTCGGACCGGCAATGAGTACCGCGTCCACGGTCATCGATACGGGAACGCTATCCCGCGTCGCCGAGACTCACTCCGACGTAATTTGCCTGGCCGTCGCGGCTCACGAGCAGAAGCACCGCCTTGCGGCCTGCCTTTGCGCCGGCATCCACGCGCCTGGTGACGTCGTCGGGCGTTCGGACGGCTTCGTTCTGCACCTCGAGGATCACGTCTCCCGGCTGCAGGTTTTTTTCCGCGGCAGCGCTGTCAGGATCGACATCGGTGATCACGACGCCCTGCACGTCGCTTCCCAGCCTGTATTTCTCGCGCATCTCGCGGTCGAGGGGCGCCATCGCAAGGCCAAGACGGGAGAGCCTCGATACAATCTTGGGCACGGAAAGGCTGGATATCTTCGCCGGACTTGTTGCGGCGACGGTTTCGTCGAGCTTCGCCACGGTGACGCGCAGATCGTCCGTACGATCCTTGCGCCGGACCTCGACATCCACTGTTTTTCCAACCGGCGTATCGGCAACGATGCGCGGCAAGACACGGGAATCGGAGACCGGCTTTCCATCGAAACGCGTGATCAGATCGCCGTTTTGGACGCCCCCATTCGCCGCTGGACCGCCCGCTGTCACGTCTGCCACCAGCGCGCCGGTCTGGGACGGGAGGCCAAGGCTGTCGGCGATGTCGCTTGTGACCTGCTGGATACGCACGCCGATCCAGCCTCTGCGCGCCTGTCCATACGCGCGCAATTGCGCGATTGTCTCGCGAGCCATGTTGGACGGAATTGCGAAGCCCACACCGACGGAACCGCCGCTCGGCGAAAAGATCGCCGACGTGATACCGACGACATTGCCATCCATGTCGAAAAGCGGGCCGCCCGAATTTCCGCGATTTATCGGCGCGTCGGTCTGAATGAAATCATCATAGGGGCCGGCGGCAATGTTGCGGTTGCGCGCGGACACGATGCCGGCGGTGACTGAGCTTCCCAGGCCGAAAGGATTGCCGATGGCGATCACCCAATCGCCCACCCGCGCGCGATCGGAATCCCCGAAACGCGCAGCGGGTAGAGGTGACCTGGGATTGACACGGACGAGCGCCAGATCGGTTTTCTCGTCCCGGCCGGCAACCGTGGCCGGCAGCACGGTGCCGTCATTGAAGGTTACTGCGATCTGGTCGGCTCCGTCGATGACGTGGTTGTTGGTGACGATCAGCCCGGAGGCATCGATGACGAAGCCAGACCCCAGCGCGGTCACATGGTGCGGCAGGTTCCTGTTCTTCCGCTGAAAATCCTTGAACAGGTCCTGCAACGGAGAGCCGGGCGGCAGATCGGGAAGCGCGGCCTGCGCCGTGTCGGCCTTCAGCGTCTGCGTGGTCGAAATGTTCACCACGGTCGGCAAGAGCCGACTGGCGAGATCCGCGAAGGAATCCGGAACACCCCGGGCAAGGGCCGGAGTCCCCAGAAGGGACAAAAGGAGAAACGGGATCGCCAACAATGCCAACCGAACTGGTTTCGTGTGGTGCCTTGCCATCGTGGTCAATCCCATTTCGATCAGTCCCGAGCCAGAAACCGCCGGCGCTGCGCCATCGCCCGCTCACCTATGCAAAATTCGGGCGCGGAGCTTCCCTCAACGACACTGACCTTGCAAATCATACCAATACAGTCTACAATAGAACCATAATAGTTCAAGAGAAGGGGGCATGCCGGGGTGAAAGCCATCGGTCATTCCGCTAACGCGGAACTCCACATGGATGCGGCGATCGCGACGCTTCGTCAAACGCTACCCCAATTCGGATTCAGGATCGTGATGCCACCGCCGCCGCTCCGGTTCGCCATCCCGTCCGAGGCGTGTGCGTCGATCTGGCGTCACGGCGAATCGCAAGCACTGTCCTGGCACACAGCAACTCCTGCGCTCGCCCTACTGCGCGCAATCCGAAACGAACTTGATGATCGGCTGGAGGCGCAATTGCTGCGACGCTGTGCGCAATGCAACGGCATCGGGTGGTACATCGCTGTCAATGGCGCAAAACAAATGTGCCAACACGCGCGCCGCCCGGTTTAGGACATCGCTTCCGCAAACAGACACCGCTCCCGATCGGTTGATCGGGAGCGGTGCTGCCATACGGCTCGCGCGCATAAAAGCGCGGGGCGGGGAGGGGGCAGCGCCTGACGAGCCGGATGGCCTACCCGGAAATCGAACGTCTCCTTTGACTTACTTCGCGACCTTTATGAGGCCCACCAGACCATGATTTTCCTTCCTTGGTCCGGCCGAAAAAGTGATATCGCCGCCTGGGACCGCATCGAGGCCCCAGAGTCCATCGATCGCGATCGGGCCCTTGCTCGTGCTCAGCGGACCAGCATAGGTGCCGGTGGTCGGATCGAATGCATTGACCCACCCATCGCCGAAATTGCCGACAAGCAAATCGCCCGCAAAGGAGCCGAAAGTCGACGGAGCGATCGCCATTCCCCATGGCGCGTTGAGCGGCCCCTGACCTGTCAGCTGCTTTACAAGGTTGCCCTTCTCGTCGAACACGTCGACATAGCCGAGCCCCGGCCCATCGATCTCATCGTGCTTCGCGCTGTCTTGCTTCGCAAACGTTACATAAACACTGCCGTTGATGACCGCGACGTCGAACGGCGCATAGCGCTTCGGCAGGCTTTTGTCGGTAAAGGCGCCAACCAGATTCCAGTTGCTGTCGAAAATCTGCACCTGGTTGTTATGGAAATCGGCCGCGAACAACAGCTCGCTCGACGTATCGATCGCCAACCCCTTGTAAACCGAGCCCTGTGCGGATCCGTCATAGGCGATAATGGCATTGGAAGAGTCGACCGAGAAGTTCCAGCCCGAGATGATGCCTGCCTCGGAATCGAAGATGAATTGGGCAGCGCCGCTCTTGCCATTTTCTGAAATTTTAAATCCGCTGATGTTGTATACGGTGCCGGTCGGGACTCCGCTGGGAATGGTCACCACAAGGCCGGTATTGACCCCCGTGCCCTGGTTATAAACCGTGGAGAGGCCGGTCCCGTTGTCGGAAACCCAAAGAGGTCCGCCGGGCGCCTGGGAAAGGCCCCAGGCATTGACGAGATTCGTATCCGCATTCTTCGCTTTTCCCGCCTGGTCGGAGACCAGCTTGGTGATTTTGAAAACCGGCGCTGCCGGGATGTTTCCGGCCCAGGCCGTAGACGCCAGCAGAACCAGGCCAAAAGCGATACCAATTTCACTTCGCATATGTAACTCCGTGAGTTTGATCGTGGTGACCGGCGATGAGACCCGCGCCGCATGGCGATCCCTTGTTCGCCGCATATAAGTTAGACGAACCGAGTCCGCCAATTATTCCGTAGAAAGATTTGTTTCATGTCGATGCCGATCACCCGATCGCGAAATTGACTGCTGATGACCGCGCGGTGTCGTACCTATCGACGGCAATAATGCATGAGGAGCATGAACGCGAGCGCCGCGTTGATGTTCTGGCGGTGCATCCATCGGGAGTGGATTCAGCTTCGTCGGATATAAAAAAATGCGCACCGCTCTCCGGCTGACGGATGGGAGCGGTGCGCAGTCGCGCCATATTTTGCGGCGGGGGTCGGCCGCCCGGAGCAGGAGGATCGTCTCCGGATCACGTCATGGCGGATGTCACCTGGCAACCTTGATGAGACCAATCAGGCCGTCTGCATAGAAATTCGGTCCGGAAGAGAAAGTTATGTCACCGCTCGGAACTGGGTCCAGAGCCCACAGACCGTTGATCTTGATGGGCCTGCCGCTCGGCTTCTTCAGCGTTCCAAGAAGGCTGCCGCTGGTTATATTGAATGCGTTGATTTTTCCATTGGCGAGATTGCCGACGAGCAGCGCATTGGCAAAGGATCCAAACTTGGACGGCGCGATCGCCATGCCCCACGGCTGATCGAGAGGTCCATTGGCGATCAGCTGCTTCAGCAACGTCCCGCTCTCACTGAACACATCGACATAGCCGGGACCTCCTTTTGGTGTTCTATGGACTTGGGCGCCTCCTCCCTGAGCGAACGTCACATACACATCGCCATTGAAGATCGCCACATTGTACGGCGCGAAGCCCTGAGGCAGGCTGGTGTCGGTGAAACTGCCAACCTGATTCCAGGTATTGTCGAAAACCTGCACCTGGTTGTTCGCGAAATCGGCAGCAAACAGAAGCTCGCTGGATGTATCGATCGCCAAGCCCGTGTAAGAAGAACCATTCGCGGAATTGTCGACGGCGACAACGGCGTTAGTGGCGTCTACCGACGAACTCCAACCCGAGATCACGCCGGGGATCGAGTCGAAAATGAACTGGGCATCACCGCTCTTGCCGTTCTCAGAAACCTTGAAACCAATAGCGGGGGCATAAACGGTCCCGGTCGGCGACCCCTTCGGGATCGTGACGACAAGGCCTTGGATCTTGCCCGTCCCCTGGTCATAGAGCGTGGACAGGCCCGTTCCATTGTCGGAAGCCCAGATCGGCCCGCCACCGGACTGCGACAGGCCCCAGGGATTGACCAGATTCGGATCGACGTTTGGCGCCTTGCCGGCCTGGTTGGAGACCAGAGGCACGACCTTGAACACCGGCGCAGCAGGGATTCTACCGTGCTGCGCCACCCCGGGAGAGGCAAGCAACACGAGACCAAACGCGAGAACAAGTTCCTTTTTCATCAGTTTCTCCCTGAGTTTCGCCGTGGCGGGTGGCATCAAGTCAGCAACCGCAGGCCCACGCGCCTGAGTGCCCCATGTCAGCTAGACGAACCTGGTCTACTGCTTATTCCCCTGATGCTGATCTGAATTTCTGCGTCCTGCCAAATTCGTCGCACCGGCCGCGCCGCCAACACGGGGGCCATCGAGGCGGGACGTGGTGGTCCGTGCATGCCTCAGGCCGCCTAAAGCGTGTATAGTCGACACGAAACCAACAAAGGAGCGAATGCACGCCGCGGTATAGGGAAGCACGTGGATATAAAGCTGCCGTGTAGTTCGTCCGCCCTGTCATTCGTTCATGGACCGAGCCGGACACGCGCGTCGCGCAAGCAAAGGGAGTCAGCACCATGAAAATTCTCATCTGGGCATCTGCGATTCTTTCCGCGGTCTCATCGGCCATCGCGGCCCAGGCCACCGAAAGCGTGGTCACCTATCACAATTCGCTCGATCGCCATGGCGCCTACAAGGTTCCCGGCCTGACCCTGGCCGCGGCAGCCGGCATGCACATGGACAAATCCTTCCACGCCAGTTTGAGCGGGCATGTCTATGCCCAGCCGCTCTTCTGGAAGCCGGCCGGCGCAGGCGACGGCGAGGTGATTGCGGCGACCGAATCGAACATTGTCTATGCCCTCGACGCCAAGAGCGGCACCGTGGTGTGGCACACGCAGCTCGCCAAATCCGTGCCGCTCAGCGACCTGCCGTGCGGCAATATCGATCCTGAAGGAATTACCGGCACGCCGGTGATCGATCCCGCCGCGGGCGTGCTCTATCTGGACGCACTGACGAAAACCACGAAAGGCCCGCGCCAGAAATTATATGCGCTCTCGCTTGCCGACGGATCAGTGGTGGCGAACTGGCCGCTCGACGTAGAGGCGGGACTGGCGACTCTGGGCATGAATTTCAGCTCCTCCACGCAGGGGGAACGTAGCGCGCTTCTTCTCTTCGGTGGGGCGCTCTACGTGAATTATGGCGGACGCTATGGGGATTGCGGCACCTATCACGGTACTGTCGTCCAGGTGAACCCGACGACGCGGGCATTTGTTGCGAGCTGGGCAACGCGGGCCAATGGCGGCGGCATCTGGGCGCAGGGCGGCACAGCGGGAGACGGCGACGCCCTTTATGTCACGACAGGCAACACGTTCAACGCCACGAAATGGAGCGATGGGGAGGCCATCATCCGGTTGCGTCCGGGCCTCGCCCGCTTCACGAACAAGGACACGAAGAACTATTTCGCGCCCACGAACTGGATGACCCTCGACAACGAGGATGCCGATCTCGGCGGAACGGAAGCGCTGCCCCTCAACATAGCAGTGCCGAATTCTCCGCCGGCAAAGCGGGTCATCGCCCTCGGCAAGGACGGGAATGCTTATCTGGCCGACCGTGGCGATCTGGGCGGAATAGGCGGCGCGCTGGCTGTAACGCAGGTATCGAACCAGGCCATCCGAACGGCGCCGGCCGTTTACAGCACGAGTGCCGGCACGATGGTGGCATTCACCAATTCCGGCAGTACCAACTGTTCGGGCAACAACGAGACAATGCTCAATGTGGCGGCGAGCGGTAGTTCCCTGATCACCGAGGCCTGGTGTACGGAATTCAATGGCGGTGGCGCACCAATCATCACAACGACTGACGGCACTGCAAACCCCATCGTCTGGGTTGTGGGAGCCGAAGGCGACAACCTGCTGCACGGTTTCAATGCGCAGAACGGGAAAGTGGTGTTCTCCGGAGGCAATGCCGTGATGAACGGCCTGCATCATTTCCAGACCATTCTGGCAACCGACCGCCGCTTCTACGTGGCGGCAGATAATAAAGTCTATGCGTTCACGTTCTGACGAGTGCGATCGAAGCTCCAGGGTCTGCTCGATTTAAGCAATGGTTGCGCCGGGCGCCCCAGTGCGGGGGCCGCCCGGCGTCGACTGAGCGGTGCTCCCCGCAAGCCGGGGTCGTCATCGCCAATCTGTCCATTTCCATGATTTTTCTCCATTGCCGATTTCGAGCCGGCGCCGCGGCAAAAGCCCGAACCGGGCAAAACCAGAGATAACAGGACGCGCGGCCGCAGGGACTTATTCCCCTATCGCACCTTGATTCCAAAAAAATGTTTGCACACCCGTTCCGGAATAACGGCGCGCGAATCTGCGTCTTATTTTCAGGATCGCAAAGGGATCGATGCAATGTTCCGGTCAAAGCTGGTTTTGGGCGCGTTGCTTGCCTGTGTATGGACGCAGGCGGCAGGTGCAGCCGAGTTCGAAGTTAGAATGCTCAATAAAGGCGCGAATGGCGATATGCAGTTCGAGCCGCAACTGCTGAAGGTCTCGCCGGGAGATACCGTACATTTTCTCGCCGTCGACAAGGGACACAATGTGCAGTCCATCGACGGCATGATCCCCGATGGTGCAAAGGTTTTTTCGGGCAGCATCGGCGAGAATCTTACCGTTACTTTTACTGTCCCCGGAATATATGGGTACCGCTGCGCCCCACACGGCATGCTTGGCATGGTCGGGCTCGTAGTCGTTGGAACTCCCGCCAATGAAGCTGCGGCGAAATCGGCTGCCATGCCCGGCCTGGCCGGACGCGTGTTTGCGAAGCTGTTCGATACGCTTGACTCAAAACGAACCGCACAGAACTGAGCATCCCCACAGACGAAGTCCGGTCCCACAATCTTCCCGCGTCTCATGACTTCAAATGTCTGCAGCCGGACCATGACGTCCGCGACCGCCGGAAAATGGGTCGCGCGCGCGCTTGCAATGTCGGGCATTCTTGCCATTGCGCTTGTGGAATCCGGCAAACCGGCCGACGCCGTTCCAAGCTTCGCGCGGCAGACCGGGCAGCCCTGCGCGACGTGTCACGTCGGCGCCTTCGGACCCCAGCTCACCGCCTATGGCCGACAGTTCAAGATGAACGGCTATGTGTGGAACGATGGTGGCAACCATGTGCCGCTCGCAGGCATGCTCCAGGCATCGCTCACGCATACCTCCGCCGACCAGCCGGGAGGAGCGGCACCCGGTTTTGGAGCCAATGACAACCCCGCAATCGACCAGACATCCCTCTTTGTCGCCGGTCAGATCTACGATTCGCTCGGCTCGTTCGTGCAGATCACCTATGACGGCATCGCCAAACAGCTGCACTGGGACAATCTCGATGTGCGCTATGTGCAATCGGGCAAGCTGTTCGACAAGCCGCTGCTGTTGGGCGTGACGGTGAACAACAATCCTACGATTACGGACCCCTGGAATTCGACGCCGGGATGGGGATTCCCATTTGCTGCTTCCGGACTCGCGCCCTCACCCGCCGCCGGAACGATCGTCGATGGCGGCCTCTCGCAGACGGTGCTGGGAACAGGTGGATATGCGCTCTGGAACGAACTCGTCTATGCGGAAGTCGACCTCTACAAGGGGCTTGGACGTGACGTGCGCAACGCGCTCGGCGTGGTGCCGGTCAGCGGCTCGAACTCATTCGACGGCATCATGCCCTACTGGCGGGTCGCGCTTCAGCACGATTTCGGCGATCACTATTTCGAGCTCGGCACCTTCGGACTCGATAGCAACGTGTTCGTCGGGGGCATCGACACCACCGGGCGCTCCGATCATCTGACAGACGTGGCCCTCGATGCGACGTACAATTACACGGGCGATCCCGACAACATCCTGACCGGCTACATCACCTATATTCACGAAAACCAGGACTTGAACGAAAGCAGCATTCTTATCGGCTCGAACGCGAAGGATAATCTCGACACGTTCCGCATCAACGGCTCCTACAGCTATCAGAACACATACACTCTGAGCGGCCAGTACTTCCAGACCACAGGAACTTCCGATATGGCGCTCTATGGGGGGAGCCCGAACAGTTCGGGCTGGACATGGGAAGTCGCCTACGTGCCTTCGGGAAAGAAGGATTCGTCGTTCCCGACCTGGTTCAATCCGCGCCTGTCGCTGCAATACACCTTCTACAACCAGTTCGACGGCTCGAGCAGTCACGCCTCCGACAACAACACGCTGTTTCTTCTCTTGTGGATTGCCGGATGACCACGGCGCTTATGTTCCTGCGATACCCCAAAAAGTTGTAAGAGTGACGCCGGATTGCTCACGCAGCTGTTTTTCTATCGCTCCGCAGGAAAGAGGAGGAGCAGAAATGATTGATCTGATACGAGGAGCCGGGATTGTGGTGAGAAATGTCTGTTTGGCGGCCGCGATTGCCGGTCTGATCTCCGCGCCAGCGCTGGCGCTGCCCTCCGCACCCAAGGGCACATATGCGCTTGATCCCCAGCACACGCAGATCCTGTTCGAGATCAAGCACATGGGAATATCCACCTTTTATGGGCGATTTGCCAATGTTTCGGGCAGCATCAACTTTGATCCGTCCGCCACTGAAAACAGCACGCTCAATGTCCAGATCGACATGCGCGCCATCGATACCCATGTGCCCGAACTTGACAAAACGTTGAGCAAGTCGGTCTTTCAGGCCGACGCGTACCCCGTCGCCAGCTTCATTGCGACCAAAGTCACGCGGACCGGAGAAAATACCGGCGTAGTTGTGGGAAACTTGACAATCGCGAATGTGAGCAAACCTGTCAGCCTGAATGTCACATTCAATGGAGGCCGCGGATCTGGAGAACCGATGCAGCCCTACCGAATCGGCTTCGACGCCACAGCCATGCTCCGGCGTTCGGATTTCGGACTCACGCAAATGATATGGTCTGGTTTCGTGAGCGACGACGTGCAGCTCGTTATCGAGGCCGAAGCTGTCAGACGATAGACCTGGTATTCCTTCGGCGGAACATGTGGCACGTGCAATGCGGAACGGAACGATGCCGCCACCTGGCGATTTTTCGCCTCGCCTTCGAGTCAAAATGTTCGCTGGACGCTAACCGAGATGAAATCCCGGTCGGCGAAGGGTTGCCGGTCCACTGGACCGATGAAATGCGTGAACGTTACGGATCCTTCCCAGACCGTGCGCCACGTTGCGGTCAGCCCGAGCTCTACGTCGCCTGCGCCATAGTTCATCGAGGAATTGACGCTCGATCTGCCGAGAAGGTCGTAACCGAGACCGATCGGCAAGGAGATATCGAGCGCGGGCAGCACCTGGAAGTAGTGTGGCTCAAGGACAGCCCGCACAGCAGCTGCGAGCTGGTCGCGGCCGGGGGCAAGTTCTGCGAGGCCGCTTGTGACGCTGAGCCGGTCATTCGCTGCCAGCTCGGCGCTGAGATCGGCGCTGTCCCACAACGCACCGGGAGAGAGAGTCGATACGCTCGAAAGTTGCCCCTGCAGAGTGTCGCCGACGGCATAGGAAGTAACGGAGGAAATGTTGCTTGTGGTCGCGTTGTATCCAGGCGCGCGCGCTGCCGCGTAGACGCCACCGCCATAGCCGCCTCCGCTTCCTCCCGGCAGAGAAAACAACGTCTGGCTGACCAGGGGCATGTTGCGCCGGACGGAGATCTCTCCTGCAAGCGTGCTGTCGCTTATGTAGGTGCTGAAGCTCGCGCCATAGGTCTGGATTCCGGAAGGAAACACGAGCCAATACTCGCCCACATTGTCGCCGCCCGATTGCGGGGCGGTGACAATGAATATCTGCGGTTCCTTCGCATTGAAGCGCAAGGCGTACAGACCGTAGTCGACATCGCCGAGCGTGACATGCATCGCCGCGCCGTATTGGCCGGACGCAGGGGGCACGACGTCGGGCGTGCGGTAAAGAAACTGGTTCGGGGCGACGATCAGGCGTTCTCCCCCGGCGTCGAGATAATCGGCATCACTGAAATAACTGCCGGAGCCCGGCAACCGCGTTCGCCGCCACTCGAACTGGTCGTACAGGCTGAAAGCGAGCCAGGGCCGCGGCTGAATCGTGGCCGAGGCCTGCCCTACCGGCAGGAACAGTTCTTTCGCTTCCGCTTCCGGCTGGGTCGCCGCCTTGATGGCGTCGATGGGCGCCTGGCCGGCGGCAATTCCATTGTCCGCAAAGAACAGGCTTTCGCCCCACAGGAGCGTGTGCCGTCCGACGCGGAACGAGACCGGCATGTCATCAAGATCGAAGCCGCCATAGGCAAACGCGTTCAGCAGGTCGGCGTCTTCGCCGTGCAGGATTTCGACCGCGTGCGTGAAGCGGTCGTGCGGAACGCTGTATGGATTGAACGTGGCCGGCGAGTCGTTGCTGTTCGTGCCGTGATAGACGGTGTCGTACCAGGCCGCGGCGCTAACCTCCACTCCGAACGGGCCATTCGACAGATCCAGTTCGGACAAGAGGTCGAGCCGGTTGGAAATCAGTCCCGGCGCGAAATTGCGGTCGCCATCATCGGCATTGGGATCGGCGACCAGCGCCTGGTCGTAATGAAACAGCCGGAACGCAGCCGTGTATCTGAGCGTGTTGTCCCAGCGCAAATCCCAGCCGTCACTCTGAAGAAGCTCGGCGGCACTCGCAGGCATCGCGCTTGCGACGATGGCGGCAAGCAGAAACGCGCGCCACGCGCCACGGTGCCTGCGCCGCGATCGCCTGCATGGTGTCGCCGGCGCAGGGGCCGTCTGTTCCACCCTCGTCCCCCGAATTGGTGTCCGCGCTGGTGCGATGCTGTATAAGCGAACATACAGGACTTGCGGATTTCCCCAAAACACCGGAAAGGACGCCGATGCGGTGCGTTATTGCCCTCGCTCTGTGCGTTGCCGTGGCCGCGTTGATGTCGCCCGCGCCGGCCTGCGCCGAGGTTTCGGCCGGGCAAGCCGAGCAGCTGAAGACGGTCCTGACGCCTCTCGGCGCCGAGCGCGCCGGCAACAAGGAGCAGACAATCCCGCCCTGGACGGGCGGCTACACTTCTGTTGCTGCCGGCTATCGCGAAGGCGACGTGCGGCCCGATCCCTTTGCGGGCGAGAAGCCGCTATTTTCCATCACGGCGAATAATTTTGACACCTATGCCGGGCGGCTTCCCGAGGGAGCCCAGGCGTTGTTCCGCAAATATCCCGACTACCGGATGGATATCTACACGACCCATCGCAGCGCCGCCGCGCCTGCCTCCGTCTATGCCAACGTGCTTTTGAACGCGACGCGCGCACATGCCGCTCCGGAAGGCATAGCTTACGGAGTCGCGGGGGCGGCCGGCGGCGTTCCATTCCCAATTCCGCAAAACGGTTTCGAAGCGATGTGGAACCATCTTCTCGCCTTCTGGGGGCCGGCGCGCGAGCTGCATCTGAAAACCTGGGTCGTATCGGCCGATGGCACGATCGAACTCGCGAGCGGATATCGGGAAGTCGCCGACTTTCCCTATTACTATGCCAGCGCGACGCCCGACTCCTATGGAGGCTACTACTTCAAGACGTTGCATCTCGAAGATGCACCGGCCTCAAAGGTGGGTGAAGGCTATCTGGACTGGCAGCCCATCGATATTGCACGATTCAATTTCGATGCCTGGCGCGTTCTGCCTGGGGAACACCGCGTGCGCCGCGGTCCCGCCATCTCCTACGACACACCTGACTCCGATGCCGCGGGATTCGAAAGCCTCGACGAATACTACATCTTTTTCGGCGGTCTCGACCGCTTCGATTTCAAGCTGCTCGGCAAGAAGGAAATGTACATCCCCTACAACAACAACCGCTTCTATACACGTCCGACAACCGAAATCCTGGGACCTCGGCACGCCAATCCCGACGATCTGCGCTACGAGCTGCACCGCGTGTGGGTGGTCGAAGGCACGCTGAAGCCGGGAGCCCATGACGTCGTCACCCGCCGCCGCCTCTACCTTGATGAAGACACCTGGCTCGCTGTCTGCAGCGATTCCTGGAACGATCGCGGCAAGATCTGGAAGTTCGGCCAGGGCACGATGTATCTCATGCCCGAAATTCCCGCTGTCATACTCGGTAGCCAGTTCGTGTATGATCTCGATCTGGGCGGTTATGTTTTCGGCTTCGCCTTCAACGACCAGCCGGAAGCCTACAAGGTGACGGTGCCCCATCCCGCAAGTCTCTTCACGCCGGAATCCATGGCCGCGCATGCGGTGCGGTGACACAAGTATCCCTGCGCTTCCCCCAACTTGTCATGGCCCGCGCAAAGCGGGCCACCCAGTGGCGACCGCTCTTCGCTTGCGAGCGGAGATGTATACGATTGTCACTTCTCGGACTGATGTGGGTTCATCTGGGCGGCCCGCTTGCGCGGGCCGTGACAATTTAAGGGAAGACGGCGCGCGGATCGCCTAGCGTTTCCAAATTTCCTTTGACCGATTTGCAATACGAACTACGTGTGCGGCACCTCGCCCTCGGGCGTAGCGCGTCCACCGCGCGGGTCGGCCCGAATAACCAGAGAACTGGAAAGACCCGAGAAGCAAGCAAAGGGGATCGGCGATAGTTTCAGAGATAGACCCGCAATGACAGCTGCGCCTGCGTAGTGGCCGCGTTCGGGGCAAGACCTTCAATGACGCGTTCGTCACGCGTGCTGTCAATATAAAGAACTTCGCCGGTGACGCGCAGCCAGTCTTTCGGCAGCCAGCTTGCGGCAAAGGTGAGCGCGTAGCCGTTTTCGCTGAAAAGCGCATTGCCGCCGGTGTGCGTGCGGAACAGGTCGGCCCGCGCGGCCAGCCGCCATTCGCCGCGCTCCCAACCCAGCAGGCCGTAGGCAGAGTCGAAATCGGTGACGCTGGAAAATCCGGGCACAGGTGTGATGATTGTCGTGCCCATGAGACCCTGGGCAAGCACGGTGAATTCGCCCAGCGTCTTCGATGCTCCGGCATCCCAGAAATCGGTGTGCCAGGCAAAATAGTCGTTCTCGTGGGCGGACGAGTTGGCGTCGTTGTCGTAACGGAAGAGCTGGAGTTTCCAGTCATCGGAGTCACTCCAATCAAGGCCGCCATACCAGCCGACGCGATGATCGATCTCGTCGAAAATTTCTGTGGTGTCGGGATAGGGCCGATGGAACAGAATGAGCGTCGCATCGGGCTCGCGCGGATTGTCGAACAGGGCGGTCGGCCGGTCGTCCATCGCCCAGCCGCGGTCCGCGACCAGCACACCCGCGGGATCGTTCCAACCGAACAGCGCTCCCCTGAGTGCGAGCGTTCCTTCGCCGGCACGCCATTCAAGGTTCCCTTCGCCGCCGATGGTGCGCAATTCGTCGCCGAACCAGCTGTTGATCGCGGAAGGCGTGAGCGTCCAGTAGCTCGTCCAGCCGACCTCCGTATTCTCGAGCGAGAACGGCGGAAAAAACGCGCCCGCCTTCACCGACCAGCGCCACGACGTGGTCGAGACGGGCCGGTAACGTACGTATGTCTCCATCGGCAGGAGGAATGTGCTTTGGGATGGGTCCGCGCGAAGGACTGCAATCGCCACAATCTCGGGGGTAAACAACACACTGCCCTGCCCGACCGCGCCGGCGAACTGGAAGTCGGAGTTACCGTCGCCGTAACGCAGCTTGCCCAGTCCTCCGTCGAGCCAGGAACGTTCGCCGTCCGGTGCCACAAGGCGAAAATCGGCAAAGCCGTCGAACTCGAAATCGATTGCAAACGCGGGCGCGGCCGAAAACACGAGAGCGAGAACACCAAGCGCTATCACTGCGCTTCTAGGCAGCATGGCCAATTGCTCCTGCCGCAAGGGGCAGTTCGATCGTCACTGCCGTACCGTTGCCGACCGTGACCGCCTCCCGCGCGCGCATTCGTTCTCGTGGAATCCGTACGGTGACGACGGTTCCCGCGTCGACTTCGCTGTCGATCTCCAGCTTCCCGCCGTGGAGTTCGACAAGGATTTTCGCCAGCGGCAGGCCGAGACCGACGCCGTCATATTTGCGCGCCAGGCGGCTGTCCACCTGCCCAAAGGGTGCCAGCGCGAGTTCGATCTTGTCGGCGGGAATGCCGATCCCGGTATCTTCGATACGGAACATAAGATCGCCACCCCCATCCAGGCCGACCGTCAAGGTCACCGTACCAGAAGGCGGCGTGAACTTGACCGCGTTCGAGAGCAGATTGATCAGAATTTGTTGCAGCTTGGTCGGATCGGCGAAGACGAGCGGAAGCCCCTCGTCGATGTCCGGCACGAAGGCGACATCGGCCCCCTGCGCCATCACCCGGATTATTTGTTCGCAGAACGAAACGACATCCGCAATTTCAACCTCCTGCTCGTTCAGCGTCAACCGGCTGGCCTCGGCCCTGGTGAGGTCGAGGATGCTGTTGATGATCGTGAGAAGATGCGTTCCGCTTTCCTCGATCACCTTCGAATATTCTCGGTATCTGTCGGGCATCGGTCCAAACATCTGCTGCTGCATGACGTTGGAGAAGCCGATGACGGCGTTGAGCGGCGTGCGCAGTTCGTGACTCATATTGGCGAGAAACTGCGACTTCGCCTCGTTCGCCTTGACCGCTTCGACCCGCGCGAGTTCTGCCGCCTCCATGGCACCGATGAGTGCGGCCTCGCGTTCCGCGATCGCCCGCGTCATCGTCGCGATCGCTTGCGTCAGATGACCGACCTCGTCCCGGCTCGCCGCAGGCAGTGGTGCATGGGCGTAGTCGCCCGCGGCGATACGCTGCGCAGCCGACGCCAGCGCCTCCAGCGGACGGGACAGACGCCGGACGATGAGCGCGGCGCCGCCAGCTGCTGCGAAAAGAGCCAATCCCAATACCAGCAGCATCGGCACGATGAGGCCGCGATAGGCCCGGAGCGCCTCCGCCAACGGGAAGTAGATCACCGCGACAATCGGGTGGCTTCCGGCAGCTGCCCCAAGGGGCGCGACGATGGCGAGCGTTCCGGACTCGCGCTGCGTAACGACGGCAGCGATTCCGGCCCCGCTCCCGATCGCGGGCAGGATGAGGCGGCCATCGCCGTGCGTATGCGCCGCCACGCGCCAGCGGCCGTCGGCCGCTCTTGTCGCCAGCACGATGGCGTGCGGCGAAGACGATATCCGCCGCATTTGTTCGACCAGGCCATCATCCAAGGGGATGCATGCGGCGACGAACGCAATAGTTATGGGCGCGCGCATCGGAACCACAACGATCCAATAGATGCTGTTGCCGAGTGTGATGAGCGCCGTTCCGCGATCGCGAGCGGCGGCCGACTGAAGCAGCGACGGATACGGGAAAGCGGCGCCTGCGCGCGTCACCTGTGCGGTGTCGGCGGCTATCGACCCGTCGAGCGTGACAAGCATCATCCGCGCCGCGCCGATCCGGTGCCCATGATTGCGCAGGACGGAAAGTTCGGTGTCGTGGTCGCTCTTGGCAATGGCCGCCCGAAATGCGTAATCCAGCGCCAGCACCTGCACGCCATCCGTCGCGCGTTGTGAAAGAAAATCGAGCTGCCGCGTGAAGGATTGCATCGCGGCGGAAAGCTCGCGCTTGCCCTGTTCCACAAGCTGCGAACGCAGCCAGGTGTAGGCAAAGATTGCCGTCGCCGCCTGCACGCAGACGAGCGTGACCATCAGAAAAAGTGCGAGGCGATTGCGAAAACTCATCGGCCGGCTTCGCCCTCAATACATCTGCATGTGCATCGGCTTCTTTGCCGTTGCAGCCGTCACAGGTATTTCGACAGACGTTTTGGTGCTGCGGCCGGAGACCACAAGCGCAAAAGAAATCGGAGCCGCGCCCGCCGGGAGTTGGGGATGCCATACGGTACCGCGGTAATTGCCGACGGGCAGTCCGTCGATGATCGCGTGTCCGGATTTGTCGGACAGGGCGGCCCAGGGCTGCCCAGCGACATACACGTAGGTGATCATGTGATCGTGGATGTTGCAGCCGATCGCGGCGATGCCGGACTTTTCGAATATCACTGGCTGGGAGCGTTCCCCCTGGTCGATTTCGAAAGCGAATTGCTTGATCGGCGAGAACGAATAGACCTGGTGCATCGTCGTATCGTTGTTCTTGAAGATCACATGCCCACCCTGGCGGATGATGGTAACGAGCGGCAGGAACGTCTCGTGGCGCTGGTCGATGACACCCTCAAGCACGACTTTGTTCGCTGCACCGGCCGCAACCGGCTGAGCGGGCGCGAGTTCGACAACGGCATCCGCGAGGGGGCGCCCATGATTGTCGGCGACATCTATTTCGGCAGCCGCCGCGAAGGCGCTCGGCAGCCCGAGGAACAACATGGTTAAGCCATTCAGCCACAGCTTACGGTTCATGCGCGGAAAGCTAGGCGAATTTGGTTACTTTCCGATTGGTGGGCGCCTCGCGCGGCAAAGAAAATGAGGGTTGCGCTGGCGGGCTGCGTGCGGGCGGGAGCCACTGCATCTTCGATAACAATTTCAATTGGTTACAAAAGAGTCGCGGCGTTGGTTCGACGCCCAGGGAAGAAGGGGCATCAGCAACGGCCGAGCCAGCCAGCCTCTTTGCGCCGGAATCGATGGCCGATTCCGATTCCCCTCTCCCCTCGTGGGCTACGACATTCGCACATCGTGACTCCTACAGGTTCCTCCTCCGCGCGAAGCGCGGGGGAGGGGGACCGCCGAAGGCGGTGGAGGGGGCGGATGCCCACGAGCGGTTTGAACTTGTGCGAGATGACTACAGCGTATCGGCGCGCGTGGTCGTCGAGATTTATGGTGCCGGACACGACCTTGAATCGCGGTGAACTCAGGACAAGCGCAGAGATCGTTGGCTTGGGGAGAACCGCATTCGGGTATGGCGAACGCCGGCGAGTGAAATTCTGAGTGACGAAGCGATCGAGGGTATGCTTGTCAGCATCTCGCAGGCTGCCGCCCCCTCCACCGCCTTCGGCGGTCCCCCTCCCCCGCGCTTCGCGCGAGGGAGGAACCAAAACAATCACGATGCGTGAATCCCGTAGCCTCGTGGGAGAGGGATGCAGTTACGTGCAATGATTTCTGTTCCGGCGTGGTTGAGGGGCCTCTCGGGCTGCGTAATCTTGGCGCCTATGCTCTTGCGCAGGCCATGAGGCAATTGAGCGCGTAAATTGAAGCCCAATTACTCTTATGCGGGCGGCACCTCGCCTTCGGGCGTGAGCGCGTCCACCGCGTGCGGAAGGACCTGCGCGAGCTTTTGCGCCAGCTCCTCGGTCGACATTCCCGACTTCGCGGCGAGTTCGCTCATCGTCTGATCGCCGAATGCCCGATGAACGTCTTCAGGCGCCACCGCCGCATTCGGCCCTTCATTGACCCATGAGTTCACCGTCGGGCCAAGGCCGTTCGATCTCAACTGGTTGACGACACCCTGCACGCCGCCATGGCGTTCGATGAGTCCATTGACCACCGTCGCCATTTCCGCGCCGACAATTCCACCCAGCAATCCGTCAAACAGTCCCATCGTTTCCTCCCTGGTAATCTGGCAGTGCGTCTCTGCGTAGTTTCCCCGTTCGAAACCTGACCCTCGCCACGCCAGATCCTTATGCCGTCTTCTCCCCTGCCTGCTCGGCGTACGCCTTTGCGCGCGCGCGGAATTCCTCGCGCGTGTTCGAGCGCGGGAATGGTTCTGCCGGAACGGAAAGGCCCAGCGCCTTGCAGATCGGCTCCCAGCCCTCACCCGTCCGCCACACCAGCAGACGTTCTTTCGGTACAGTATTCAGAACCTGCGCATTGTGCGCGTTGTAGGCAGCAATCGACGCGTCCCGATCGTTCAGGTCGGCGCCCCAGCGCGTTCGGAACATGTCTGCGATCATGGCCTTCCATTCCGGCGACGCATGGGGATGGCTCTGAATGGAAGGAAAGATCGTCTGGCTGGCGCTCGCCCACCAATCCTCTGCATCGCGAAGCGAAAGGAGCACGAGCGCGCCAGGATAGGCCCGCATGAGCTCCGGCCAGAACGCGGATGCCGGCCAATCCACCGCGGCAGCGTAACCCGCGAATAGCGCGTCCCAATCCGTCTCTTCGCCCAATGCCGCCTTGCGCCAGATTGCGGAGTGGTCAGGATGCTGGAACACTTCGATCATGTGATAGCAGGGCGCGCCGAGCAGCCGCTCGAGCGCGAATTTCAGCGACGCGGTGCCCGTCCGCCCGCATCCCGCACCGACTACCCGCAAGCTCATCGCCGTCCCCTGCCCTGCCGCGCGAGCCTCCTAGCATGCGCGCGACCAAAGGGGCAGCTTGTCTGCGTCACGCCGCGCCTTTTCTTTTCACGAATGACCAGCCCACGAGTCCGATGCTCAACGCGATGCAGATCCATCCGAACAGGTCGCCGATGCGATCGTAGAGGGTGTTGCCGCCCGGTCCGCCGAGCGGAAGATCGCCGATCAGCGTGCGGAATCCGCCGCGCGTGCGGGCTGCGGCAACGATGCGCCCATAACGGTCGTTGAGTATCAGCAACCCGTCGCGTGCTGTGCGCGCCATGGGTACGCCGTTCTCCACGCTGCGCAGCACGGCCACACGCGCGTGGCTCCAATCGTCCTTGTCGAAATCCCAGGCGGGCACCGCGAGCAGCGCCGGTTTCGTGCGGGTTTCGTCAGCGCGGATCATCGCCTGGAAATCCATGTCCTTGCAGATTTCAAGGCCCGTGCCGTCGGAGAGCACTTGCGGACCTGGGCCGGCCCTGTAGATGGAAGATTCGAGCACCGGTACCAGCTGCCGCTTTATATAGGTGACAGGCCGCGACCCGCCGGGCACGAATGTCCAGGAAACATTGCGCTGCGCGCCGTCGAGAAACGTGTTGAAGCCCGCCACGATGGTGGCGCCGACGTCATTCGCCGAAGCGGCGAGTTTCGCCTGCGCGGCACTTCGCCAGTCCGGTGCGATCTGCGCGATATTTTCCGGTAGCACGATCAGTTTTGCGTGCGCGCCATTCAGCTTCGCGATCTGCGCTGCATAGGCATCGATATCCTTGAGCGCCGCGGCCCTGTCGCTGCGCCCTGTCGGCCCCGCGACGTCGTCGCTGTCGATCAGCGCGACACGGATCGAGCCCGTGGGCGGCGTCGACATCCGCCAGATGCCATAGGCCGCGTTGGCGGCGAACAGCATCAACGCAAGCGCGGCAGGCACGGGATTGCGAAGCCGAAGGCTGAGCGCAATGCCTGCCGAAACGAACCCGAGCAAGAAGGTGATTCCCAGATATCCGACCAGCGACGCGCTCTGGATCAGGAAAGGAGCGCCGACCTCGGCCGCGGCCGGTGTCGCAACCGATCCCCCTCCGCCATCGAAGGACGCGAGAAAATCGAATGCTGTCCACAACGACGCGAAGGCGAACATCGCCAACACTGCGCCCAGCCCACGCTGCACGCGGCGCGCGCCCAGAACAGCGAACGCGAATGTCAGAGCGGGCGTACAGATGGAGAGAATGAGAATGGGAACCGGCAGCAAGCCCGCATAGGCGCGCAGGATGCTGCTCGCCCCGAGTGCACAGGCCGCAAATGCCGCGACGAAAACAGTCCACGGCCTGCTATCGCCGAATGCGAACCACAGGACGGGAACGGGCGCGAGCCAGGCGAGCCACCACAGATTGCCAAGGCCGAACGAAAAATAAATTCCGGCCGCGCTCAGCAACGCGCAGGCGATTGCGATCATTTAGCGCCCGATCAAAGGTTCGGAACTGTCTATAAAGCGTGTCATTCCCGCGCAAGAGGGAACGGCGCTGCGCTTTACGCACTGGGTCCCCGCTGGAGTTTACGCTCCGGCCGCGCTTCGCGCGGACCGGTGGCGCGCATAGGCGCTAAGTTAAGCATATCTCCAAACTCAAACGTGTCATCCCCGCGAATGCGGGGACCCAGAGGGAACGGCGTGGAAGGGGTTTGCGCGGCGGCAAAATGATCTTGTCACCGCTGCGGACGCTGGGTTCCCGCTTGCGCGGGAATGACACGCTATGGGAGCGCGGAAATGACAAGTTCGACGTCGGTGAGTTACCTATTTCACCGCCCTTGCGCGCAGGCGGCCCACGATATCGGATTTATCAGGTGAGGCTGGTATAGACGGCGCCGGCCAGGCGTTCCATTTCGGCGCCGGAAACCGGGCCGGCCATCACCGTTGCCATGACTTCGTCCTGCCAGACGCACACGTGCAAGCCTTTTTCCTCGAACAGGTCGAAGCGCGGCGCTCCGGACGAACGTCGAAGATAGAGCGTGAAGATCCTGCCCTTGCCGTCGCGATAGCGCAGATCGAAAGATCGCGTTGGCGTGTTGTAGACGTCCATGCCGACGAGGCGGAATCCCAACTTCGTCAGGTCCGGCGCCTTCACCTGCGTCGCCAGCACCCGCGTCATGACGGCGGCTTCGACCTGCGCATCGCGCATCGAACGAATGGGCACCACCGTGTCGGGAGGCGTGCCCTGCGTGCGCGCGGCAAGCGCGTCCGCCACGATGTCCTCGCGCGTGGCGGGAGCAAAATTTCTGTAGGCGATGGAGCCGGCGAGAACCAGCACGACCGCCGCTGCCATTGCACCGATCGCCCATGTCGACCGGGCATTCCATTGCCGTCGCGCGCCTCGGCCTTCGATCCTCTCAATCCATTCGCGCGGGAGCGGCTCGTTCAAACCGCTGCCATACAGGGAAACCAGACGCGCCTTGTCCGCCCGGTACAGCGAAAGCTGGTGGCGCAACACAGGGTCCGCATCGATGATGGATTGAGCCCGCGACCGCCCAAGATCGTCGAGTTCGCCGTCGATGTAAGCGTGCAGATCCTCGTCTCTGATTTCTGTCGTCATTGTCGCATTTCCTGGGCTCCAGGGACCTGGACGGCGCCAGACCGGCGCCTCTCGCCCTCGAGCGCACTCCTTAATCGTTCGCGTCCGCGCGCCAGCCGCGACATCACCGTTCCGATCGGGATGCCAAGCTCGGCCGCGATCTCGCGGTAATTCATGTCCTCCAATCCGACCAGCAAAAGCACCTGTCGGTGTTCGACGCTCAGACTGTCCATGGCGCGCACGAATTCGAACGCCATGGTGCCGTCATGTGCCGGTGCACTGAACGAAAGCTCATCGGCCAATTCGGCAATCTCCTGTTCGTGTCCGCGCGTGCGGTTTCGGCGCAGTTCGTCCACATACAAATTGTGCAGGATCGACCGGAGCCAGCTCGCCAGCCGCTGTCCATCCCTGAGGCCTTCCCATTGCCTCAGCGCCCGCTCGATGCAGTCCTGCACCAGGTCGTCGGCCAGCGCCGAGCTGCCGACCAGCGCTCGCGCATAACGGCGCAACGCAGGAAGCTGCGTAATAAGCGCCGTGCCAAACGACTCACGCCTGCTGCCGACCACGCTCTACCCCGAGGGGGGCTCGCATCCGCCCCGCCCGCTCGTGCCCCCTCGGGCAGGCCGGCGGCCGGAAAGCCCCGAACCACACTTATATGACGGACAGCAACCGGAAGTTATTCCCTTGGCACCCGGGACGGCGCCCATGGCCCGGGAGGGATTTTAGCCCATCTTCGAATACGGTAAGGAATGCGTTTCCAGCGCCGGCCAACCCGGCCAAGACCCCGTAGCTCAGCAGGATAGAGCGGCAGATTCCTAATCTGTAGGCCAGAGGTTCGAGTCCTCTCGGGGTCGCCA
>DATMPH010000051.1:0-8255 GCA_035567755.1 Rhizomicrobium sp. | reverse complement strand
TTGAGATCGCACCAACGCACCGCTCGGCTTGCGCGCGTCGCCGTCGAACCATTGCACGTTCAGCGCGTGCCGTTCGCAGATGGCCATTACGGCATCCAGGTTGAGCGGCATCTGGCGCCCACCGCACTCCTCGGCGGCGCGCTCGATGTCGGGAAAGTTGTTGTGGCGCGTTTCCTGCCAGACGCGAATCAATAATTGCGCGAATTGCCGCCCGGTGGTGCCGGTTTGCGACAGGAGCTCCGGCAAAGCGTTCTGCAGCAGCTCATGCGAAAACAGAAATGCCGGTTCCAAGGGCATGGCCTCCAGACCCCCTCGTTCGCGCTGTGCCGGAGCGGCTTCGACCTCGGTGTTTTCGTCGAGAAACCAGCGCGCGTCCTTGCTGAAAATGCCCGCCAGCATGTCCAGCATGTCGGCCGAGGGCATGCGCTTGCCGGTCTCCACCATGCTGAGATAGGACACGGACGGGGCCCCCGCCGCGTCGATTTGCACGCAACGGGCGGAAAGTTCATCGAGGGTGAGGCCATTGCGCTTGCGCAGGGATCGCAGCTTGGTCCCTAGAAAATGCCCCTGTCGGATCAGTCCAGCCATGTGAAATTCACACTGTCAAATTTCTAATGTGTAAATCCGCCCGATCCATACTTTAAGCTTCTGCGATCCCGAGACGCAAGCTCGCATTTTTTTGTGCAATTAGGAGAATTGAATTGAGCGACCAAATCAACGACCGGTGGAGCGGCATCCAGCGTCCCTACAGCACGGCCGACGTGGCGCGCCTGCGCGGCTCCGTGCATATCGAACATTCGCTGGCGCGATTGGGCGCGGAAAAATTCTGGCGCCAGCTGCACAGCGAGCCCGTGATCGCGGGCTTGGGCTGCATGACCGGAAATCAGGCCATTCAGACGGTGCAAGCCGGCCTCAAGGCCATTTACTGCTCAGGCTGGCAAGTCGCCGGTGATGCCAATACCGCCGGCGAAGTGTATCCCGACCAGAGCCTGTATCCGGTCGACTCGGTGCCGAAAATGGTCGAGCGCATCAACAATGCTTTGCTGCGCACCGACCAGATTCATCACATGGACGGCAAATCCGGCACCGACTGGCTGGTTCCCATCATCGCCGACGCCGAAGCCGGTTTCGGCGGCAATCTCAATGCCTTCGAGCTGACCAAGGCCTTGATCCGCGCCGGCGCGGCGGCCGTGCACTTCGAAGATCAGTTGTCGTCCGCCAAGAAATGCGGACACTTGGGCGGCAAGGTGCTGGTCTCGACCGCCGAGGCGATCAACAAGCTGGTGGCTGCGCGTCTTGCTGCCGACGTGCTCGGCGTGCCCACGGTGATCATCGCTCGCACCGACGCGGACGCAGCGGACCTGCTCCTCACCGACCATGATCCGCGCGACGCGCGCTTCCTCACGGGCCAGCGCTCGAGCGAGGGATTCTTCTACGTGAAGGCCGGGATCGATCAAGCCATTGACCGCGGGCTGTCTTATGCCCCTTATGCCGATCTGTTGTGGTGCGAGACGTCCAAGCCCGACATGGCCGAAGCGCGGCGTTTTGCGGCCGCCATCCACGCCAAGTTCCCCGGCAAATTGCTGGCCTATAACTGCTCGCCGTCGTTCAATTGGCAGGCCAAGCTCGACGCGGCGGCGATGAAGCGGTGGCGCGAAGAGCTGGCCGCGCTCGGCTACCGCTTTCAATTCATCACGCTCGCCGGCTGGCATGCGTTGAATCTGTCCATGTTCGAACTGGCGACCGCTTATCGCGCAGACGGCATGCTCGGCTACTCACAGCTGCAGCAGCGCGAGTTCAGCCAGGAAAGCTCGGGCTACAGGGCCACCAAGCACCAGGCCTTCGTCGGCACCGGCTATTTCGATGCGGTGCAGACCGCGATCAGCGCGGGCGCACATTCCACCGGCGCGATGGCCGGCAGCACCGAGACGGAGCAATTCATCACGCCTGAGAAACCGGCGAACGAGCGCGCGTTGGCATAGCGGGCCTGGTGCTTGCGCTCATGAGTGCCGCCGTCATTTCCGCCGCGAAGCAAGAAGGGGGCACGGCAAAGGATCACGCCGCGCTGATCGCCGAACACTTTCGCCAGTACAACGAAGAGTTCGGCCGAATCACGCGGCGCGCGGCGCTGAACTTCCTCGCGGAGGATTGGCAGAGCGCGCAGCTCGATGCGGTGGCCCGCATCGAGCTGTATGAGCTCCGCGTAGCACGCTGCGTCGCGGCGATCGCAAGCGGGCTGCAATCGAAGCGCACCGATGTCCCGCTGTGGATCGAAATCAAGCGCGCCTACGAAACCGTCGTCGCGCGGCGGCCCGACAGCGATTTTTACCGCACGTTCTTCAATTCGGTCACCCGCGATTTGTTCGGTACGGTCGGCGTCAATCCGGAAGTCGAATTCTGCGCGACCAGCGTGGGCCGCGCTTCAGGCGCGGTGCCGATCCGCGTTTATCGCGTAGGCGCATCGCTGCCGACGGCCGTGCGGGAGATCCTCACCGATTTGCCGTTCGGCGCGGCGATCGGCGAAACCGACGCGGCGGTGCACCGGATCAGCGCCGAAATCGGCCGATATTTCCAGACCGGACGGGCCACGGACCACCCCGAGTCCATTGAATTGATCGAACCCGTCTTCTATCGAGGCATGCACGCCTTCGTCGTCGGCCGGCTGATCGGCGACGGTTCGCTCACACCCTTGGTTCTGGCCTTCACCAACTCGCCCAAGGGGGTGCAGGTCGAGTCCGTCATGCTGTCCCGAGCCGACGTGGGATCGCTGTTCGGCTACGCGCGCTCCTACTTTCATGTGGATCTGCCGGTGGTCAGCGCGGCGATCACTCTGCTGCGCTCCTTCATGCCGCGCAAGCCCATCGACGAGCTGTACACGGTGCTCGGCCGCGCAAAACAGGGCAAGACGGAACGCTATTTCGCGCTGCAAAGGCACCTGGACAAATCCATCGACAGTTTCGTGCATGCGCCGGGAGAGCGCGGCCTGGTGATGATCGTATTCACCCTGCCCTCTCACGATCTGGTGTTCAAAGTGATCCGCGACCGCTTCGGCGCGCCCAAGAGCAGCACGCGGGAAGACGTCATCGAGCGCTACCAGTTCGTGTTCCGGCACGACCGCGCCGGCCGCCTGGTCGACGCCCAGGAGTTCAAGCGCCTGCGCCTGCCGCGCGCGCGCTTCATGCCCGCCCTGGCCGATGAGCTCTTGACCGAGGCCAGCGAAAGCTGCCGGATCGAAGGCGACGATTTGATCGTAGAGCACTGCTATATCGAACGCCGCTTGCGGCCGCTCAATTTATTCCTGCGCGAGGCCGATCCCGCGGCCGCCGAATCCGCCATCATCGACTACGGCGACGCCCTGCGCGATCTGACCGTGAGCAATGTGTTCCCCGGCGACCTGCTGCCGAAGAATTTCGGCGTGACCAGTCACGGGCGGGTGATCTTCTACGACTACGACGAAATTTGCCTGGTGTCCGACTGCGTGTTCCGAGACCTACCTCAGGCCACCTGCGAGGAGGAAGAAACCAGCGCCGAGCCCTGGTTTCACTGTGGACCGCACGACGTGTTCCCGGAGCAATGGCTGCCCTTCCTTTCCATACCGCCGGCATTGAGCGCAGTCTTCACGCAGCACCACGCGGATCTGCTGACGGCGGCATGGTGGCGCGAGCAACAGGCTGCGTTGACGAGCGCGATGGCTTCAATGCCCGGAAATCGCGCCGCAAGTTGAACCACCCGCCCTGGCTGCACCACGCGCTTTACTTGAACCGCGCGACTCCTTAGTTGAACTGTGCGGCTCCTTAATTGAACCGCACAAATTCGAAATCGGCGGGCTGCTTGTTGATGGCGAGCGTCGGCGGCGATATCCAATTGGCGAAAGCGCCGGGAGCGGCCACTCGGCCCATCAACGAGGCGACGAAAGCCCGATCCTCATCGGTCGCGAGCCAGTCGCGCGCTTTCGCGGCCCACTCGGCTTCACTGACGATGCGGCCGTCGGGGGCAAACTTGAGCCCCGCCAGCGGACCGATCTTTCGATTGAACGCCTTGTGCGGCACAGTCAATTCGAAGGGGATACCGATCTTCCGGATGATGCGGTTCCAGCGTCCGACGCCCGCGACCGAATCCTTGATGTAGTCGTCGCGAAGCTTCTCATTGAGCGCATTGAGCGCCGGCGCTTCAGAGGTCGCGAGGCGGCCGTCAGTGACCTGCAGTACCGGATACATGGCGTCCCGCAGAAGGTGGTCATCGCCGTACTTCGTTTCCTCGTAGCGCCCCTTGAGACCGCTCGAATAAAACGTCGCGGCGTTCGACGAGACGTCGGCGCCGAAGAGATCGATGGTTACGCTGAAATGAAAATTGAGGTAGCGCTGAATGGTCGGCAGATCGATGACGCCGAGCGCGCGCAGCCGGGCGGGGTCATCGGTCTTGTGCTGCGCCATGACCTCGCACGTGCGTTGTATGACGCGGCCGACGCCGGACTCACCGACGTACATGTGATGCGCTTCCTCCATCAACATGAAGCGCGTGGTCCGGGCCAAGGGGTCAAAGCCCGACTCGGCCAACGCGAGAAGTTGAAATTTTCCGTCGCGGTCCGTGAAATAGGTGAACATGAAGAATGCCAGCCAATCCGGCGTTCTTTCGTTGAAAGCACCCAGGATTCGCGGATTGTCGCGATCTCCAGAGCGGCGCTGCAGGAGGGCCTCCGCCTCTTCGCGGCCGTCGCGGCCGAAATATCGATGCAGCAAGTACACCATCGCCCAAAGGTGGCGCCCTTCTTCGACGTTGACCTGAAACAAATTGCGCAAGTCATACAACGACGGACAGGTAAGTCCCAGATGGCGCTGCTGCTCCACCGATGCGGGTTCCGTATCCCCCTGAGTGACGATGATCCGCCGCAAATTGGCGCGGTGCTCGCCGGGCACGTCCTGCCAGACGGGTTCCCCTTTGTGGTCGCCGAAATTGACCTTGCGCTCGCCGTCCGCCGGAGAGAGGAAAATTCCCCAGCGATAATCGGGCATCTTCACGTAGTCGAAATGCGCCCAACCGCTCGGATGAACACTGACGGCGGTTCGCAGGTACACGTCGGCGGTATGCGAGCCCTCCGGGCCCATATCCGTCCACCACTTGAGAAACTCGGGCTGCCAGTGCTCGAGCGCACGTTGCAGCACCTTGTCGCTGCCGAGATCGACGTTGTTGGGGATGGTGTCCGCGTAGGTAATGGTCATTTGCGTGTTCCTAGATGCGATCCCGGTTGAATTTCGCCTTGCGGCCGGTGCCGAATACCTTCAAAGCGCCTGCGTCACCCACGGCGTTGGGCCGGGTGAAAATCCAGTTCTGCCATGCCGACAGGCGGCCGAATACACGCGTTTCCAGCGTCTCGCCCGGACCGAAACGCAGGTTCGCTTCCATGCCGGTCAACGCGTCGGGCGACAGCGCACTCCGCTCTTCGAGCGCGATGCGTATCTCGTCGTCCCAGTCGAGGGCATCGGGTCCGGAGGTGACGAGTCCGAGGGATTGGGCCGAAGGACACTCGAGCCGAGCGCCCACGGCGGCGCGCGCCTTGGCGATGAGTTCGGCATCGCCATAGAATCGCGCCTCGATCCGCGATCGCCCATGTACCGCCGGAAACAGGCCGAAATTCGCCTCGGAGAGAATGGTCACGGGACCGCCCGATGCAGCATCCTGATTCAGCATGTAAATGCGGTCCGACGCGAGCGCGAGTTCGAGCAGCGACCCGACGAAACAGCTGTCGGTCTCGATCAGGGCAAATAGCGAGCGCGACGAGACATCAAGCCGCGCGAACGTGCGCCGCAACTGCCCGATGACTTCGCGAACGAACCAGTGTTTGCGGTGCTTGAGCAGAAATGCATCGGTCGCGAGCACGCGGGCTGCCGCCCCGCGTGTCTTGACTACCCAGACGCCGTAGTCGAGATGGTTGGTGCGCAGATTCAAGATGGCATCATCGAGTTCTCGCGCCATCTGCAACGGCCACCACTGCGCTCCCGCGGCAAGCGCTGCATCGATGGAGGACGGCGGGTCCGCGTCGGGCGCCGAGATCGTCAATTCGACGCGCTGTGTTGAACTGTCGAGCCGGACGTCGACAAAGCGATAGTGGAAGCCGTGCGGCTCCGTGACCCGATCGAGCGCCGGGAGCGCAACTCCGCCGGCGGCCTTCGGCCGCTCGCTTGGCGCAGCGAGCGCCAGCGCGCGGCGCTGAACGTACTCTTGAAAATACTGCGGCTTGACGATTGCATCGACCAGCGCCCAATCCCGCGCACGCTGACCGCGGACACCTTCGACCGTCGTACAAAATACGTCGGCCAGATCGCGGCGCACGCGGCGCTTGTCGGTCAGCCGCGTCAGCCCCCCAGTGCCGGGCAATACGCCGAGCAAGGGCACCTCGGGCAGGCTCACGGCCGATGACCGGTCGTCGACCAGCACGATTTCATCGCAAGCGAGCGCGAGTTCGTAGCCGCCTCCGGCCGTCGTGCCATTGCATGCCGCAATGAATTTGATTCCGGAGTGGGCGCTCGAGTCTTCCATTCCGTTGCGCGTCTCGTTGGTGAACTTGCAAAAATTCACCTTCCAGGCATGACTCGAGAGGCCGAGCATGAAGATGTTCGCACCGGAGCAGAATATCCTCTCCTTCCCGCTGGTGAGAATCACCGCGCCCACCTCGGGGTGTTCGAATCGGATGCGCTGCAACGCGTCGTACAACTCGATGTCGACACCCAGATCATAGGAATTGAGCTTCAGGCGGTAGCCCGGACGAATGCCGGCCTCTTCATTCACGTCCATGGCCAGCGTCGCGACGGCACCCTCCACGGTAAGGCGCCAATGCCGATAACGGGAGGGATGCGTGTCGAAATTCACCGGCGGGGCCGGCGGCTCTACCATCGTTGTTGCGGGTTCCGCCATGTGACCCCCCATTAAGTGCAATATAGTGCATTCTTGCGCCAGACGGCGTTAAACGTCAAGTGAAGAGTTTGTTCCACAAATATTGTCCTACTCAACGATCTGTTGATGCATTATAGTGCGCATCTGGGCTGGCGCCGCTCACCGGAGGCTATATGACGACGACGGAATCGCGGGAACGCTAAGGGTTCGTCAACGCATGGATCCCTGTGAGATAGACACCACGTCGAGCCCGCCCGCGCTGCGAATTCCGGAGCGCTTCAACGCGGCGCACGATCTGTTGGATCGCAATCTTCGAGCGGGCCGCGAGGACAAGATCGCATACATCGATGACGCCGGTTCGTACACCTACGGAGATCTCGCGGCACGCGTCAATCGCTTCGCCAACGCCTTGCATGGATTTGGCTTGGCCCAGGAGCAGAGAATTCTGCTCTGCATCCAAGACGGCATCGATTTTCCAACCGCCTTCCTGGGCGCGATCAAAGCCGGAATCGTGCCCATCCCGGTCAACACGATGCTGTCGGCCGCCGACTATGCGTACATGCTCCACGACAGCCGCGCGCAGATGGCGGTGATTTCAGAGCCGCTGCTGCCGAAGTTCCAGCCAATCTTAGGACAGTCTCCCTTTCTGAAACACGTTCTGGTAACCGAGTCCGCGGTACCGCCGCCGGGCATGCGCGCGTTCAGCGAAGTTCTAGCCGCTTCGACGGATTCCTTCGAACCGGCCCCCACCTCGCGCGACGAGCCTTGTTTCTGGCTGTACTCGTCCGGCTCCACCGGGGCTCCCAAGGGCACCGTGCACGTACACTCGAGCCTCATCGAGACGGCCGCGCTGTATGCACAGGCGACGCTCGGATTGAAGGAGAGCGATGTGATGCTGTCGGCGGCGAAACTGTTCTTTGCCTATGGCCTCGGCAATTCGCTGACCTTCCCGTTGGCGGTGGGCGGAACGGCCGTACTGATGGCGGAGCGCGCCACACCGGCATCGATCATCGCGCGGCTGCGGCTGCATCGTCCCACGGTCTTCTCAGGCGTGCCCACGCTGTTCGCCTCGCTGCTGGCGAGCGATCAGCTGCCAAAAGCGGAGGATATATCGCTGCGCTTGTGCAATTCGGCGGGTGAAGCGCTGCCGGAGGACATTGCGCGCCGTTGGCGCGAGCGCACCGGCGTCGACATCGTCGACGGAATCGGCTCCACCGAGATGCTGCACATTTTCATATCCAATCGGCCCGATCGAATTCGTTACGGGACCCTGGGGCTTCCGGTGCCGGGCTTCGAGGCAAGAATCGTTGACGAAGCGGGAAATTCCGTTGTCGCGGGCGAAACCGGTGATCTCCTGGTGCGCG
>DATMPH010000050.1:0-2042 GCA_035567755.1 Rhizomicrobium sp. | reverse complement strand
GAGCGTGTTCGCCGGCATCGGCGGATTCCCGCCAGAAGCGCAGAATGAAAACCTGATCCAGCAGCGGTCGTTGTGAGTTCATGAGCCGACGTTCGCATGGCCCGAACTCGGGACGATCGTGCAATCGTTTCGCGATTCTCCTCTTCCGGTCACGAGCGGTCTGCGGGATGGTTCCCGGCGGATGCGGCTCAGATCACGGCAGGATCACGGCGCGGCCGGGAAAGCCGGGGGTTTCGCCCAGGCCACGGCCTATCCAGGTTTGCGGGGTTCGGCGACAGCCTCAGGACCTGCGGCTACCGCCTAAATTGCGAAACGCTGCCTCGCGTCACGGCTCACCAGCCGCGCGCGCAAATGCTGAACGTTTTCGGCATTATGCAGATCTCTGATCTCATCAATGATCGCGCGTGTCGCCGGAAGGGGCGAAATGCCCAGCTCTTTTCGGATCATGCCGATCCATTGATCGTAGTACCGAATAGCGTCGATTCGTCTTTCATCGAGCGCGAGCAAGGTCAGAAGGTGTCGAACCAGCTCCTCACGGTAGGGGTCGAAGCGCAGCGCGTGACGGGCGAGCAGGATTGCATCGTGATAGTGGGCACAAAGCCCTAGATGCCGGACGACGATCATTGCCGACTGGATGAAAAGGGAGTGCAACCGCTCGCGCTCCTCCAAGATCCATTCGGCGTCTTCACCGTCCAAAAACGGCCCCTCGTACCGATATAGAACGGCGAGAATCTCCTTTATTCCGGACGGTTCCAAATGCACCTGCGGACCACTGAGAGCCGTCTGCGCAGCTTCAAGCAGCGCCCAGGTGTCAACGTCCAGCCACGGCGTCCTTTCAAGAATGGTCTCCGGACCAACTGTTCTCAAGCTGTGGCCTTCCTTGTATTCGGGAGCCGACGCAAGCAGCTTCCGCAGCCGCCAGACCGCAGAGTTCATGGCTCGGCGACCCCTCTCGATATCAAGCTCCGGCCAAAACAAGTCGATAAGCCGCTCGCGACGATGCGGCCGATCCGGAAAGGTGAAAAGGAAACCGGCCAATCGCCGTCCCGCTGGGCCGAGGTCCGACCAAATCTGTTCGTTACTACGTGTAACTCGGCTGGCGCCCAGCAAACTAACGGTCAACACGGCCGCCCCTTCCCGCGCAAACACAACTAAAAAAGCCCGTTCTGGTTTTCAGCTATTCCAGCTCGAATTGCAGTCGCAGCTTAAAAGCACCGCAAGAATCGAAACAAAAATACGCATTGCACGCGCTCCCCCACCACGTTGCGATTGTGGGTTCGGGCCGCGAGGTTGTTCAAGGTGAATTTACAGCCATGGCGATAAATCACAGGGCGTGTTACTTTTTCAGCACACTCGCTGAACGCGGTACATCCTTACGTTGCGTGCGGTGCGTCCCGACGACGCCCGCATTAGCCATACGTCAGTGCAGCTTGCGTTTCGGCACCGGCGCCTCGAACTGCGCGATCTCGGCGGTCTGCGGCGCCTTGCCGTTGAAGGTCAGCACATTGCCTTGCGCCGAAATGACGACGCGGTCGCCGTCCTTCACCTCGCCCGCGAGAATCATCTCGGCCAGCGGGTCCTGCAGATTGCGCTGGATCACCCGCTTCAAGGGACGCGCGCCGTAGGCGGGATCCCAGCCTTTGGCGGCCAGCCAGTCGCGCGCCGCGGCATCGAGCGTCAGGGTGATCTTGCGCTCCTCCAAAAGCTTCTGCAGCCGGGCGAACTGGATTTCGACGATCCGGCCCATCTCGCTCTTCTGCAAGCGATGGAACAGGATGATCTCGTCGACGCGGTTTAAGAACTCAGGCCTGAAATGCGCCCGCACCGTGCCCATCACCTGCTCGCGCACTGCGGAAGTATCCTCGCCTTCCGGCTGGTTGACCAAAAATTCCGAACCGAGATTCGACGTCATGATGATCAGCGTGTTGCGGAAGTCCACGGTGCGGCCCTGACCGTCGGTCAGGCGGCCGTCGTCGAGCACCTGCAGCAGCACGTTGAAGACGTCGGGATGCGCCTTCTCGATCTCGTCGAACAGCACCACC
>DATMPH010000049.1:0-78646 GCA_035567755.1 Rhizomicrobium sp. | reverse complement strand
GCGGTTCGGTGAGTTCTCCCGCACCCCCCTCTTCTCACCGGCCGGGTCAAGCCCGGCCATGGTGAAAAAAGGGAACCGCCATAACGTCAATGTGTGTTCATGAGCCTGTTGTAGATCGCCACGAACACTCCGTAGAAAACGGAGAAGCCGGCGCCCACGAGCAGCATGGTCGCCGATACGCGCAGATAATCCGGGTCGTAAAGCGATTGCATTCCGTAGAGTACGAGTCTCACGCCGGTGAAGATCGCGATCAAAGCGGCGAACACCAGAAGTACTTTCAGAAACTCGATGAACATGGTTCGCAGCATGCATCGCCTCGAATCATCTGTCCGTCATCACCACGAACGAGAAGTCCGATTGCCCGGAAATCTCACGATCAACCTAGCACACTCGCCCCGTGGTCAAGGGCACAATGATGGGCGTGGCGCGCTCCCTTTTGCGGTTGGAGACTGGCGGCCTTTTAAGCGCAGAGGGCGCAGTGGATGCGCAGGGGACGCAGAGAAATGGTTGCGCGCATTCGCGCGCCATATTTCTTCCCCCGCGTCCCCCGCGCATCCTCTGCGCCCCCTACGCTAAAAACTTATTTCACACGTGATGATGCACCAGCTCGGTGCGGGTGATGCGTTTTTCCAGCGCGCGAAGGAGGACATAGAAGGCGGGGGTGAGGAAGAGGCCGAAGAGGGTCACGCCCAGCATGCCGAAGAACACGGCCACGCCCATCGCGTGGCGCATCTCCGCCCCGGCGCCCGACGAGAGCACGAGCGGGACGACGCCCATGATGAAGGCGAACGACGTCATCAGGATCGGGCGAAGCCTCAGCCGTGCGGCTTCCATCGCCGCCTGAACCGTGGTGCGGCCCTGAATCTCGAGCTCGCGCGCAAATTCCACAATCAGGATCGCGTTCTTGCAGGCGAGACCGATCAGCACGAAGAATCCGATCTGCGTGAAAATGTTGTTGTCGCCACCCGTCAGCCACACGCCGGTGATGGCGGAGAACAGACACATCGGGACGATGAGGATGATGGCGAGCGGAAGGAACAGGCTTTCGTATTGCGCCGACAGCACCAGAAAAACGAGCAACACGCAAAGCGGAAACACGAGCAGCGCGGTGTTGCCGGCGAGAATCTGCTGATAGGTGAGATCGGTCCACTCGAAGTTCATCCCCTTGGGCAGATTGTCGTTGAGCAGCCTGGTGATCGCGGCCTGCGCCTGCCCTGACGAATAGCCGGATCCCGGTGCGCCGTTGAGGTCGGCGGAGCGGTAGCCGTTGTAGCGCACGGCGCTGTCCGGTCCCGTCGTCTCCTTCACCTGCACGAAGGCCCCGAATGGCACCATCTGCCCGTCCGAGTTGTGCGTTTTGAGCTGCAGGATATCGTCCGGCTTCGAACGAAACGGGGTGTCGGCCTGCGCGATCACCTCATAGGTGCGACCGAACCGGTTGAAGTCGTCGACATAGATGGAGCCCAGATAGGTCTGCATCGTGTCGAAGACATCCTGCATGTCGACGCCGAGCTGCATCGCCTGGGTGCGGTTGATATCGGCATAGAGCTGCGGCACGCCGATGTTGAAGCTCGAAAACACGCTCTGCAGTGCGGGGTTCGTCCTCGCCTTCTCCTGGATGGTCTGCATGGCGCGGTCCAGCGCGGCATCGCCCTGATCCGTGCGGTCTTCGACCTGCAATTTGAATCCGCCGATCGCTCCCAGGCCTTGCACAGGGGGCGCCTGGAAGATTGCGATCTGGGCATCGCCGATCGCATTGTACTTCTGCTGCAGCTTCTGCGCGATCGCCGTGCCGGAGAGTTCGGAGGATGTCCGTTCGGAGAACGGCTTCAGCGGTACAAATACAATACCTGCGGACGGGCTGTTGATGAACCCATTGATGGAAAGTCCCGGAAACGCCACCGCGTTCTGTACGCCCGGCTCTTTCATCGCGACATCCGACATCCGGCGAATGACTTTCTCCGTCCGGTCGAGGGTGGCGCCTTCCGGCAATTGCGCGTAGGCAAAGAGATAGGCCTTGTCCTGCATCGGGACGAAGCCCGGCGGTACCAGCTGAAAGCCGAAATATGTCAGCCCAAGCAGCGCCGCATAGACGATCATCGCCGCGGATTTGCGTCCCATTATACCACCGACGCCACGTCCGTAGTTTTCCGAGCCTTTGCGGAAGACGGCGTTGAAGCCTTTGAAGAACGGCCCGAAAACCCTATCCATCGCACGCGCGAGGCCGTCCTTCGGCGCGCCATGCGCTTTCAGCAACGCCGCGGATAGCGCCGGGGACAGCGTCAGCGAATTGAACGCCGAGATAATGGTCGAGAACGCGATGGTGAGCGCGAACTGCCGATAAAACTCGCCCGTCAACCCGCTGATGAAAGCAATCGGCACGAAGACGGCGCACAGCACCAGCGCAATGGCGATGATCGGTCCGGTCACTTCCGACATTGCCTTCAGCGTCGCTTCGCGCGGCGCAAGCCCTGCTTCGATGTTCCGCTCCGCATTTTCGACCACGACGATTGCGTCGTCCACCACGATGCCGATGGCGAGCACAAGGCCGAACAGAGAAAGCGCGTTGATCGAGAACCCGAACATGAACATGAAGGCGAAGGTACCGACGATGGAAATCGGCACGGCGAGCAGCGGAATGATGGACGCACGCCAGGTCTGCAGGAAGAGGATCACCACCAGCACGACCAGCATCACCGCCTCGAGAAGCGTGTGCACCACCGCGCGGATCGAATCCCTGACGAACACGGTCGGGTCGTAAACGATGCTGTAGTCGAGGCCCTGCGGGAAGTTCTGCTTCAGCTCCTCCATTGTCGCACGAACCTGATCGGAGATCTGGATGGCGTTCGATCCGGGAGACTGGAAGATCGGGATGGCGACCGCCTGCTTGTTGTCGAGAAGCGAGCGCAGGCCATATTCCGATGCTCCGATTTCGATGCGCGCGACATCGCCGAGCCGGGTGACCACGCCCTTGTCGCGCTTGATGACGATATTCCTGAATTCCTCCGGCGTGCTGAGCCGGCCCTGCACATTGATAGGAAGCTGCAATTGGCCAGTCTTGCTGTAAGGCGGTCCGTTGATGACACCGGCCGCAACCTGCGCATTCTGCTGGCGGATCGCATTGACAACGTCATCCGCCGTCATGCCGAGCTCGGCAATCTTTTCCGGATTGAGCCAGATGCGCATCGAATAATCGCCGGAACCGAAGAGCTGCACGCTGCCCACGCCTTCGATTTTGGCGAGGCGATCCTTCACGTTCAGCACCGCGTAGTTGCGCAGATAGAGCATGTCATAGCGCCCGTCGGGCGATAGCAGATGGACAACCATGGTGAGATCGGGCGAGCTTTTCGTCGTGGTGACGCCGAGCGCCTGGGTCACCTGCGGCAGGCGCGGAAGCGCCTGGTTCACGCGGTTCTGCACGAGCTGCTGCGCGAGATCGGGATTGGTGCCGATCTTGAAGGTCACAGTCAGCGTCAGCGTGCCGTCGGAAGCGGCCTGCGACGACATGTACAGCATATTCTCGACGCCGTTGATCTGTTCTTCCAGCGGGGTCGCCACCGTCTCGGCGATCACATTTGGATTGGCGCCGGGGAATTCAGCCTTCACCACAATCGACGGCGGTACGACCTCGGGATATTCCGAGATCGGCAGCTGCGTCATCGCGATCAGCCCGGCGAGGAAGATCAGAACCGAGATCACCCCCGCAAAGATCGGCCGGTCGATGAAGAATTTGGAGAGGCTCATGGTGTAGCCCTTTTAGCGCAGAGGACGCGGTGGATGCGCAGTGGACGCAGGGGAAGTGGTTGCGCGCCCTTGGCGCGCCATTCTCTTTTCACCGCGTCCTCTGCGCATCCCCTGCGTCCACTGCGCTAAGTCTTTTTTCTTCGTCGCAACAATATCAGCGCGAGGCGAGTTGGTGCGTGGATGAATCGGCGAGGCGGCCGGCCGCATGCGGCGCGACGGTGGCTCCCGGCGAAACGCGCTGCAATCCGTCGACGATGATTGTCTCGCCGGAATGAAGCCCGGAAACCACGACGCGTTCGCCGTTCACCTCCTGGCCGAGCGCCACTTCGCGGAACAGCGCCTTGTGGGCATTCCCCACCACGAAGACGAAGCGCTTGCTCTGGTCATTGCCGACCGCGTCTTCCGGCACCAGGATGACCTTGCTGTCGGCGGCGCTTGCGAGCTTCACCGAGACGAACATGCCGGGCACGAGATGGCCGTCTTCGTTGGCGAAACGGGCGCGGGCACGGATGGTGCCGGTGCCGGTGTCGATCCTGTTGTCGAAGCTTTCGATCGCGCCTGTGTAAACGTGATCGCTGTCGCCCTGCACGGTCAGCTCGACCGGGATTTTCTGTTCCTGCGACGCGGTCGTCGCATGCGCGCGCACATTCTTGAGATAGGTCGTCTCGTCGACGTCGAAATCGGCATAAATGCCGTTATCGGACACGATGGTGGTGAGCAGCGGCGCGGTGAGCGAGGCTTGCACGAGATTGCCGATCTGGATTTCCGCGCGGCCCACGCGGCCGGAGATCGGAGCTTTTACGTAAGCGTGTTCGACATCGAGCTTCGCCTGCGCGAGGGCGGCCTGCGCCGACTGGATGGATGCATCGGCCACCGCGCTCGCATTGGCGCGCTGGTCGTAGAGGTCGCGCGCCACCGCCTGCGCGTCCATCAGCCGCTTCGCGCGATCGAGCTCGGTGCGGGCAAGCCGCGAATTGGTCACGGCAGTCGCGAGGTCCGCCTGCGCTTTGGCGACCGCCGCCTCGTAGGTGCGCGGATCGATGACGAGAAGGATGTCGCCGGCGTGCACTTGCTGTCCGTCCTTGAAGCGGATTTCGGTAATGCGTCCGCTGACCTCCGGGCGAACATCGGCCGAATCGATCGCCGTCATGCGGCCTGAAAACTCCGACCACAGGCGAACGGGCTTCGCGCCCACGGCGGCGACCGTGACGGGGATCGGAGCAGGGGCGGCAGTAGCGGGCGCGCCGCCCGCATGGCCGTGCCAGACGGCAAGGCCCAGGCCGGCTACGATGGCCAATGCCGCGACACCAAGAAAAGCCCGCGTTTTCAGCGACCTGGTGCTGCTCAACGGCCTGGAGTTGACCTCGAATTTCTGGGAATTGACCAGTTCGGCGATGTGAGTCACGACCCTCTCCTTAATTCTGTAACGAACGATACAGATAGGTACTGGACGAGGACCGTCAAGCCTCTTATGTATCATCCAATACAAAAATAAAAGGGAGGAATTGCCTATGAGGCCGGGCCGCCCCCGGGGCTTCTGCACCGACACCGCGCTCGACCGCGCGATGACGGTGTTCTGGCGCCAGGGCTACGAAGGCGCCTCGCTCGCGGATTTGACCAAGGCGATGGGCATCAATTCGCCCAGTCTCTACGCCGCTTTCGGCAGCAAGGAGGGACTCTTCCGCGCCGTGCTGGAACGCTACGACCAACGGCGAAAGGGGTTCATGGACAAGGTGCTCGCTGCGCCCGATGCAAAATCGGTGGCACAGCTATTCCTGGAAGGCGTAGCAGAGTTCGCCGCCGACACGAGCGGGCGCAATCCTCCCGGATGTCTCCTGCTGCAAAGCGGGCTTTCCTGCGGCGACCAGGTGATTCCCGACGAGCTGGCGCGGCATCGCGCCGAAAAGGAGAGAGCGCTGCGCGAGCGGTTTGCGCGCGCAAAGAAGGAAGGCGACCTGTCGTCAAATGCGGATCCTGCGGCGCTCGCGCGGTATCTCGTGACAATGGCGAACGGCATCTGCGTGCAGGCTGCCGCGGGCGCCAGCGCCGGGGAACTGCGCGAAATTGCGCGCATGACGCTTGCCGGGTGGCCGGTTGATGGAGTAAAGGAGATTCGCAAATCGCCGCGGAAGCGGCAGCTGGTGCATTGAAGAATTTGCATGCGCATGACATTCGTGCGCGTCGCGCGTGCGCAACGGCCCTTGTGGCCGTAACGATCAATACAAAAGTGGGGCATTCGAAAGAGAATCGGGCGGACCGCATGGGGATGCGGGCGCAGTCGAGGATGCAATGATCGATTCGTCTGTCTCCACGTGGTTTGCGCTCATCATCGCGGGCATGTTTGCGGCAAGCGCCTTCGCGCACCTGCTTGGCCCGCGCTTCATCCTCAAGGCCTATGAGCGCTGGAACTTCCCGCCCAAATTTCACCGGGTCATCGGCATCGTAGAGCTGCTCGCGGCCGGGTTCCTCGCCGAGCCGATCACGCGCATCTGGGGCGTCGCGCTGGCGGGCCTCGTCGCCTTGATTGCCGTCGTCGCGCTTCTCAACAACCGGCAATATGCCTGGTCGCTGCCGGGAATCCTCGTCCTCGCAGCCCTCGTCCCCGCCTCCGTCTCCGGGATGATCTGACCCCTTCGACAAGCTCAGGGTGAGGAGATTGTCCTCATGGTGAGCCTGTCGAACCATGAACCGCCAAGGCGCCAAGACGCCAAGGTGCCCTTACCGCGCCGAAGACTCACAATGAGGCGGTGAGTCAGTGAGGAAAAACAGCGCGCCGAAGGCGCGCAATAATCCTCACTGACTCACTGCCTCCCTGTGCAGTTTTTCTTGGCACTTTGGTGTCTTGGCGCCTTGGCGGTTCTCTTTCCTGCGCTTCCAGATTGCGGGGCATGGCGCGAAAGCGCGGCCGCGCGCATTATCGAGTCTCCCGGGCTTCAACCAGATGGAGACTCTCATGCCGGAACAGCGCGCAGAAAAACCCTTTCTCACCGATGTGAAAACCTTGCGCGAACGCGCCCGGCGGCATCTCGAATCGGGCGACGTGATGCCGAGCTATAAGGGCGACGCCGGCAAGACGATCGAGATCCTGCAGGCGGTTCTCGCGACCGAGATCGTCTGCGTTCTGCGCTACACGATGCATTCGATCGCCGCTACCGGGATTTCGAGCGAAGGCGTAAAGGCGGAATTCGCGCAGCACGCGAAGGAAGAGCGGGAGCATATGGAAGCTGTCGCCGAACGCATCAATCAGCTCGGCGGCAGGCCGAATTTCAACCCGGAAGGACTGCTCAGCCGCTCGGCGTCCCAATATGCGGAAGGGGAGAATCTCGTCGACATGATCCGCGAAAACCTGATCGCGGAGCGCATCGCGGTCGATCACTACCGCGAGCTGATCCGTTATTTCGGCGACGACGATCCCGGCACACGCGTGATGATCGAGGGGATTCTCGTCGTCGAGGAAGAGCATGCCAACGACATGCACGACCTCCTCGTCGCCCACGAAGGCCGCCCGATGCTGAAGAAGTAGGGGTCGCGCCGCTGGCCCCCCTCCGGCCCTTCGGGCCACCTCCCCCAGAAATGGGGGAGGAAAGACAATGTTGGATCACGCGCACTTCTTTCCTCCCCCATCGTGGGGGAGGTGTCGAGCGAGCCCTTCGCGAGCGAGACGGAGGGGGCGTGCAGCCGACCGCAACTCAAACCAAATATCACTCCGGCGGTTCTGCCGCGGCGAGGCGCAACTCGGCGAATGTTCCTTCTCCCGGTACGCTCGAGAGATCGAGTGTCGCGCCCATGCGGCGGGCGAGGCCCATGGCGGTCGCAAGACCGAGCCCCATCCCCCCGGGAGATCCGGGGCGCGGAAATCGCAGGAATGGCTGGCCGGCTTTTGCCCGCTCGGCGGACGAAAACCCGGTGCCCGTGTCGCGCACGCCGATGACGATGCTGCGCGGCGCTTCGGTGCGCAGGGTGAGCCGCACCGTGCCGCCTTTCGGCGTATAGGCGAGCGCGTTGTCGAGCAGATGGCCGAGGATGCGCGCGAGCACGGCCGCGTCGGCGCGCACGATGGCCGTGTCGGGAATGGAAACGACGAGTTTCACGCCATGGGCATGGGCCGCCGCCGCCAACTCCTCGAGTTTCGCGCGCGCGATCTGCGCGGCGTCGACGGTTTGCGATCCCGTGAACGGTTTCGGCAGTTCGTAGGGCTGCGCGATGGCCGCGAATTCGAGCACCGAGCCGAGCTTCGCGTTCAGTTCCCGTCCAGCCACGCTGATGTCATGCGCATATTCGGCATATTTCGGATGGCCGGGCGTTCCGTACACGCCGGCCGCGATGGCCTCCGCAAAGCCGATGATCGCGTTGAGCGGCGTGCGCAATTCGTGACTCACATGTGAAACAAAGCGGGTCTTGGCGCGCTCCGCATCCGCGGCGCGACGCTCGGCATCGGCGAGCCGCACAAGAAGCCGCGCCTCGTCCGGCCGCGTCGCGCGCAGCGCCTTGACAGCCGCCCAGGCCTTCGCCTGGCGCTCGAACACGCGCACGAACAGGACGGCGAGGGCTGCGCCCGCGAAGGCCGGCCCCAGGATGAAAAAGAAATAGAGCGGCAGCGCGCCGTACCAGGCGCCAAGTGCGTCCGCGACGCGCACGCTGGCGCCCACGGACAGCGGCCAGCCTTCGACGCGCTGCAGCGAAACGAGGCGGGACTCGCTCTCAAGTTCAACGATGCGCGAAACAGTCCGCGCCGCACCGAGCGCGAGCGCGGCGGCGCCGGGCGCCTCCTTCCACGAGGCGCCGAGCGCGAGCAATTGGCCTTGCGGGCTCGCGAGGATTCCATCCTGCATGCCGGCGGGCGAGAGCAGACGGCGCGGGTCGATCTGGACCGCAACGATGCGGTTTTCCTGCGCGAAGAGGATCGCGATGCTGCCTGCGTCGCGTGAAGCAACGATTGCGCGGCCGCCGCGCGCCTGTTCGAGCGTGCCTGCCGCAAGTGGCAGCAAGCCTTGCGGCGCGCCTCTCATTTCCGAAACGATCCGGCCGTTCGCGTCGAGAACCGCAATATTCCTGAGCGCGGCGCCTGCGGCTTCCGACAATGCTGCGGAAGTTTCCGCGCTCGCTTCGGCGGAGGCGAACGCAGCGCCGGTTGCGCGGTAGCGGTCGAGCTGGGTCGCGAGATCAGTTGCCATTTCCTGCGCCCGGCGCTCGCCGAACGCCGCCGCCTGGGCGAGCGCATGCGCGCGGTCGAGCCGCATCTGGATCATCGCCGCCGAGGCAAAGCTGCCGCAGATGAGAACCAGGCAGACGATAACGGTGAGGCGTACATGGCCCGCCAGTCCGCGCAGCCTGCGGGGGAAAGTCATCGTCCCGATCGGCCTTGCAACGGCATGGCTATACGACATGAGCCGGGCTTGGCGCCTCAGTGATTCCCGAATCACCAATTATGCGGATTGCCGACTCGCTGTCGAATGCGGGGGGCCCCTCACCCCCGACCGAGCCGAATTTGGCTCACGTGTTCCCCCTCACCCGCACCTGAGCAGAACTCATTGCCCGTATCTGCATCCTCTCCCACAAGGGGAGAGGGAAATCGGAGTCTTGCGTCGGCAGCGGGAAATCAGCGCGTGCGGCTCCCTCTCCCCTTGTGGGAGAGGGGACAAGCTCAGGGCCTTCACAAGCGTACAGGCGCAGGTGAGGGGGAACACGTCCGCCGAAGTCGCCGCGGGTAGGGGGTCGCAGGCTTCCAAAAGCGCCGCGAAACTGCAACCATGCCCAATGAGCGTGGTATCGCCTGGAGGCTTGCACATGAAATACGGCATCGATTTCCGCTATCTGCCCAAGGGCGCGAGCGCCCCTTTGGACAATTCCTATCCTGTGGATGTCGAAGTCGACGAATCCCAGTTTGCGCTCATCCCGGCGCTTGGCGACCATGTCTGCATCCCGGGCGACAATCCGGGCATGCGCAATGTTCCGCTTTACGGACGCGTGCGGAGCCGGCTGTTCCACTACCGGCTGGGCTATTGCTACGTGACGATCGTGGTTGAGGATTCGGAAGAAGAATTTTCGAAGATCGGCAGGACGTAAACCCTCAGCCGAGCATCTTGGTCGCCACTTCGAACAGGTTCGCGGAGCGCTCGGGCATGGCGAGCATGGCTTCGAGTTCGGCACGCATCAGCGCCTGGCGCCGCGCGTCATAGCGTCGCCAGTTTTCGAAAGCGCCCGACATGCGTGCGGCGACCTGCGGATTGATCGCGTCGAGGGTGCGCAATGCCTCGCCGACCAATGCATAGCCTTCCCCGTCCGCGGCGTGAAAGCGCAGATGATTGGCTGAGAACGCGCCCACCAGCGCACGCACGCGATTGGGATTCCGAATGTCGAAGAAGGGATGCTTCATCAGCGCACGCACGCCGTGAACCGTCCCCGGAAGCGGCGACGACGCCTGCAGGCCGAGCCATTTGTCGAGCACCAGCGCGTTGTCCCGGAAGCGGTCGTAAAAATGTGCGAAGGCGATTTCCCGCAGCGGGGAATTCATGCGGGAGAGCTGGGCGAGGCCCGCCATCATTTCGGTCATGTTGGACGCGCCGCGGTAATGCGCATCGCTGCGCCGCGCCGCCGTTTCGTCGTCTGCCGCGGTCAGATAGCGCAGACAGGCGTTCCGCAGCGCGCGCCGGCCGGCCGATTCGGCGTCGGGGCTGAACTGTTCCGCCGCATCGTGCGTGTCATAAATTCGTTCGAACGCGCCGCGGTGCGCTACTGCAAAGGCGCGGATCAAATCCGTGCGCGCAACGTGGATCGCTTCGGGATCCGCTGGCTGCATCGCGAGTGCGATCTCGCTCTCCAAAGGAGGCGTGAGCATCAGCGCGGCAAAGGCGCGATCCTCATGCGCGCGCTCCAGAACTTCGCCCATGGCATCGACGAGGATCGGATCTGGTGCCGAGACACGACCTGACAGCGCGGCGCCGGCCATTTCGATCAGCACCTCACGCGCCAGCGCCTGGCCCGATTCCCAGCGGTTGAACGCGTCACGGTCGCGCGCCATCAAGGCGGCGCGTCCGGGTCTGTCAGTATTCGTCCTGAACGTCGCCGGCGCCGAGAACCGCCGACCGATGGAGAGAAGCGGAGGCTCCGGCACATCGACAAACAAGAAGCTCTGCTCGCGCCTGGTGATCTCGAGCACGCGTTCCTCGGGACCCGTCGCGTTCTCGCCGTCGAGCGTCAGCGGCAGCGCGCGCCCGCTCCGTCCCGCAAGGCCAAGACGCACCGGCATGTGCATTGGTTTCTTGTCGGGCTGACCCGGCGTCGGGGCGAGACTCTGCGTCAGCTTGAGTGCGTAGGTTTTCATTTCGGAGTCGTACACGCCCTCGGCTTCCACGACCGGCGTGCCGGCCTGCGCATACCAGAGGCGGAACTGGCCGAGATCCCGGCCGCACGCATCCTCGAAACATCTGACCCAATCTTCAACGGTCGCCGCCTGGCCGTCATGGCGGGCGAAATACAGGTCAGTCGCCTTGCGGTAACCTTCCTCGTCCACCAGCGTCTTCAGCATCCCGATCACTTCGGCGCCTTTTTCGTAGACCGTCGCGGTGTAGAAATTGTCGATGGTGATGTAAGCCTGCGGCTGCACGGGATGGGCCAGTGGTCCCGCATCCTCCTGGAACTGGCGCATGCGCAACGCGCGCACGTCATCGATGCGCTTCACCGCGGGAGAGCGCATCGCGGCCGAAAAGCTCTGGTCGCGGAAGACGGTCAGGCCCTCCTTCAGAGAGAGTTGGAACCAGTCGCGGCAGGTGATGCGGTTGCCGGTCCAGTTGTGGAAATATTCGTGGGCGACCACGCCTTCGATGCGCGCGTAATCGTCATCCGTCGCGGTCTGCGGACTCGCAAGCAGAACCTTGTCGTTGAAAATGTTGAGGCCCTTGTTCTCCATCGCGCCGAAATTGAACGCCGACACCGCAACGATCATGAAAATGTCGAGATCGTATTCACGGCCGTAGGCTTCCTCGTCCCAGCGCATGGCGCGCTTCAGGCTGTCCATCGCATAGAGCGCGCGGGGCTCGTTGCCATGCTCCACATAGATGCGCAGCGCGACGCGCCGGCCCGACATGGTCGTGAACTCGTCGGCAATATGGCCGAGATCGCCTGCCACCAGCGCGAAGAGATAGCAGGGCTTGGGGAAGGGATCGCGCCAGACCGCGAAATGCCGTCCTCCCAGAAGATCGCCATGCTCGACAAGATTGCCATTCGAGAGCAGCACCGGGAGCGCGTCCTTCGCTGCCTCGATACGCGTCGTGTAGACGCTGAGGACGTCCGGCCGGTCGGGAAAATAGGTGATGCGGCGGAAACCTTCGGCCTCGCATTGCGTACAGAAGATCCCCTTCGCGACGTAAAGCCCTTCGAGCTCCGTGTTGCGGGCGGGCGCGATCTCGGTCGCGATTTCGAGCGCGAAGCGCGGAGGTGGAGCGTGGATGGTGAGTGTTTCGGCGCCGAGCGCAAATTCGTCGGCCGCGAGTGCGCGGCCGTCCAGCTTGAGCAACAGGAGTTTCAGGTGCTCGCCATTCAGGACAAGCGGCGCAGTCTCGAGCGTTGTGCGTTCGACCTGCATGCGCGCCACCACGCGCGTCGCCTCCGGATCGAGCGCGAAGTCGAGCGCGATCTCGCGGATTCGATAGTCATACGGCTTGTAGTCCTTGAGACGGACGGCGCGCGGCTCTTCGGTGCGCATGATGGCCTTCGCATGCGGTGGGCCGCTCTCTTAGGGCATTTTCGGCTGGAACGAAACCGCGAGACTTCAGGTGTCGCTCTTGTCCACGTTTGCCAGAATGTCCTGCGCCTGGTGTGCGAGATCGGCGAGCGCAATGGGCATCTCCTCGCCGGATTTGCGCGCCCACTCGACGAGTTCATGCGCAAAGTTTTCGAGGAGGGGCACGCTTGCAATGAGGCGGGCCTGGCGCTCGATGCGGAGAGGATCCAGATCGTACTCCGCACCCGGGACGCGCCAGCCGCCCCACTCGGCCTGCCCCGTTATGACGATCGGATAGGTTCCCGGGATGGGATGGCGTGCGCAATCTTCCGATGGCTGCCATTTGTTCCGGGCGCGCATGACGCGCCAATTCTCATCGCCGCGATGGCCGTTCTCGGCCAGCGGCTGTTCGCCCTGCAATTCGTCGGCGGCGAATTCGCGGCCTAATCCCACATCATAGTAAACGCGCAAGGGCTCATCGATTCCCTTCGCCCAATGCGGCACCACGCGTTCGACGAGCGCCCATGTGCCCACCGGCTTCACGTAAACACGCTGGTTCTTGTGGAAATTTGCTTTGGCCATCCGAGCCGAAATCCCTTTTTCGTCCGCCTTAAGATAAACGGGCGCCCTTAAATGGTGGTTAAGGCGATGCGTCCGCTTGGAACGTTCGGGCAGATAAAGGCTCCCGCTGACTGGAGAATCCGGGCAGGTTGGCGGCTGCGCGCAGGGACTCTATCGTGCCACCTGCAAGGAAGGTTCCGCGATGAATTTCGATTTTTCGGAAGATCAGAAGCTTTTGCGCGAGCAGGCCCGCAAGCTTCTTGCGGACAAATGTCCGCCCAGAGGCGTGCGCGCGGTGCTCGAGGGCGCCGCCGGATACGATGCTCCCTTGTGGAAGAGTATTGCCGAGATGGGCTGGCTCGGGACGGCCATCCCCGAAGTCTATGGCGGACTCGGCCTTGGCGCGCTCGAACTGTGCGTCATCGCGGAGGAACTCGGCCGCGTGCTCGCGCCCGTGCCGTTTTCGTCCACTATCTGCCAGTTTGTGCAAGCTCTGCTTCTGGCTGGGAGTGAGGAACAAAAGCAGCGGCTCCTTCCGGAAATCGTATCAGGGGCGGTCATCGGAACTTTCGCGCGCGTTGAGGCGCCCGGGGGCGTCGCCCCCAGATCGATCCGCGCCAGCTTTCGAGCCGGCAGATTGTCGGGTTCGAAGACGGCAGTGGCGGACGGAATGGAGGCGCATTTCGCCGTCGCGCTCGTGCGCACAAGCGAGGAAGCCGGCGAGCGCGGGCTCTCGCTATCACTCGTCGATCTCCATTCGAAGGGCGTTCAAAGGCAGAAGCTCGACAGCATCGATCCCTCGCGCAAACATGCGCAACTCACTTTCGATCATGTGGCCGCCGAGCTGCTGGGGCCCGTGGGCGAAGGGTGGGAGATTGCGCGGCAAGTGCTCGATCGCGCCGCGGTTCTCATGGCCTTCGAACAGGTCGGCGGCGCCGATGCCTGTCTTGCAATGGCAACGGACTACGCCCGCACGCGCCACGCCTTCGGGCGCGCGATCGGTTCGTTCCAGGCGATCAAGCACAAGCTCGCCGACATCTATATTGGCAACGAGCTCGCGCGCTCGAACGCCTACTATGGCGCCTGGGCGCTGTCGACGAACGCACGCGAGCTTCCACTCTCCGCCGCCGCGGCCCGAATCTCCGCAACGCAGGCTTTCGATTTCGCCGCGAATGAAAGCGTGCAGGTGCATGGCGGCATCGGCTTCACCTGGGAAGCCGATTGCCATCTGTTTCAGAAACGGGCGCGCGAACTCGCGCTTGCGCTCGGACCGCAGCGCGTGTGGAAGGATCGCCTCGTGACCGAGCTCGAACGCAGCAACGCGGCCTGACTAACGGAGACGCGCAATGGATTTCGAAGATACACCGCAGGAAGCCGCGTTCCGCGCCGAGGTGCATGCCTGGCTCGCGGACAACGCCAAGCCCGCGCGCAGTGACCGCGGCGACGATCTGGGGCTCGGCGATTCGCGCGACGTCATGGCAGCGGCCAAAGCCTGGCAGGCAAAGAAGGCGGTGAAGGGCTACGCGCGAATCGCGTGGCCGAAAGAAGCGGGCGGACTCGGGGGCACTGCGATTCAGCAAGTCATCTACAACCAGGAAGAAGCGAAATTCGACGTGGCCGACACGCGCATGTTTGCCATCGGTTTGGGCATGTGCATTCCGACGCTGATGGCCTATGCCTCGAAGGATGTCGGCGCGCGCTACGTCGCGCCTGCGCTTGCCGGCGAGGAGATCTGGTGCCAGCTGTTCTCCGAACCGGCCGCCGGCTCGGACGTGGCGGGTCTGCGCACGCGTGCCGGGAAGGACGGCGCCGACTGGATCGTCAGCGGCCAGAAGATCTGGACTTCGGGCGCGCATTTCTCGGATTACGGATTGTTGCTCGCACGAACCGATTTCGATGCGCCCAAGCACAAGGGTCTGACGATGTTCTTCCTTTCGATGCGCTCCCCAGGCGTCGAGATCCGGCCGATCCGCCAGGCTTCGGGCGGCGCGAATTTCAACGAAGTGTTTTTCACCGATGTGCGCATTCCCGACACGCAGCGTCTGGGCGAAGTCGGGCAGGGCTGGACGGTCGCGCTGACGACGCTCATGCATGAGCGCCTCGCCGTGGGCGGTGGACTTGGCGGCGGCCTCGACGTGAAGGAGTTGCTCACGCTCGCGCGCGAGCTTGAACTCGAGGATGGTCCCGCGCTCAAGAACGCCCATGTGCGTGAGCGAATCGCCGACTGGTACGTGCGCTCCGCCGGTCTCAAATACACCACCTACCGCACGATGACTGCGCTTTCCCGCGGGCAGCAGCCGGGTCCCGAGGCCTCGATCGCGAAAATCGTGGTGGCAAACAAGCTGCAGGAGCTTTGTGCTTTTGCGATGGAACTCGAGGGCGAAGCGGGAACGCTCAAGGGCGAGGATGCGCCCGCGCACGGTGTTTTCCAGCTCGGCTGGATGAGCGCGCCCGGACTGCGCATCGCCGGCGGCACCGACGAGATCCTCCGCAACATCATCGCGGAACGGGTCCTTGGTCTTCCGCCGGATATCCGCGTGGACAAGGACATGCCGTTCAACAAGGTACCGGGAGCACGGTGAACGCGTTGCCTCATGACCCGGCGCCGATCCTCTCACCCTGCATTCAGGTGTGTGCGATCGATCCGGTGACAGGTTTGTGCGCAGGCTGCGGCCGCACGCTCGACGAAATTGCGCGATGGTCATCGATGAGCGAGCAGGAGCGCGCCCGCGTCATGCAACAATTGCCCGCGCGCAAAACCGAACCTGTACGATGAAGTGGTCCTCCCAGAGGAATGATTCGTTCCACGCGACGATTCTTTACGATAGGAATTCCGTACGAACGTTTCAATGAGATGCCCATGCCGCAATTGCCCCGCTCCGATCTCAAGGCGAACACTTACGAATACGAAACCGAGCCGCTCGTCACGCCGAACGGCTTTCGCGAGTACGACGCCCGCTGGCTGTTCGGCAAGGAGATCAACCTTCTGGGGGTCGAGGCGCTGGGGCTGGGGCTCGGCACCTATTTTCACGAGCGCGGCGTGGTTCCCAGAGTCGCGGTCGGCCACGATTACCGGTCATATTCTCTTTCGATCAAGCAGGCGCTCACCATCGGGCTGATGCGCGCCGGCTGTGACGTCATCGATATCGGCATGGTGACGACGCCCGTCGCCTATTTCGCCCAGTTCGCGCTCGATGCGCCCTGCGTTGCCATGGTGACGGCGAGCCACAACGAGAACGGCTGGACCGGCGTCAAGATGGGGGCAGAACGACCGCTCACCTTTGGGCCCGACGAGATGTTGCGTCTGAAGGACATCGTGCTGGGCGGCAAAGGCGTGTCGCGCGCGGGTGGCAGTTTTTCGCGTGCGGACGACATCCGTGCGCGCTATCTCGATGCGGTGACGGAGGGACACAAGCTGTCGCGGCCGATGCGCGTGGCGGTCGCCTGCGGAAACGGCACGGCCGGCGCCTATGGGCCCGAGGCTTTGCGCCGCATCGGCGCGGAGGTGATCGAGGTCGATTGCACGCTCGACTACAATTTCCCCAACTACAATCCCAACACCGAAGACATGAAGATGCTGCATGCGATGGCCGATGCCGTGCGCGCGAACCGCGCCGAAATCTGTCTCGGCTTCGACGGCGACGGCGACCGCTGCGGCGTCGTCGACGACAAGGGCGAGGAAATCTTTGCCGACAAGGTCGGCGTTCTGCTCGCGCGCGATCTCTCCGCGCGGCACGAGCACGCAAAATTCGTTGTCGATGTGAAGTCCACAAGCCTGTTCGAAACCGATCCTGTGCTGAAGGCCCGCGGGGTGGTTACCGACTATTGGAAAACCGGCCATTCCTACATCAAGCGCCGCACCGCGGAGTTGCATGCGCTGGCCGGCTTCGAAAAGAGCGGCCACTATTTCTTCAATCCGCCGGTCGGCCGCGGCTATGACGATGGCATCGTGGCGGCGATCGCGGTGCTCGAAATGCTCGACCGTGCCGGCGGAAAGAAGATGTCGGAACTGGTCGCCGGCCTGCCCAAGACCTGGGGCACGCCCACCATGGCACCCTATTGTCCCGACGAGAAAAAGTACGAGGTCGTCGAGTTGATGACCGCGGAATATGAAGGGCTAAAGGCGCGGGGCGAAAAACTGCTCGGCCAGAACATTGCCCGCATTGTGACGGTCAATGGCGTTCGCGTGTCGCTCGAAGACGGCACCTGGGGACTCGTCCGGGCCTCCTCCAACAAGCCCTCTCTGGTCGTCGTCGTGGAGAGCCCGACGTCGGAGGCAAACATGCGCGCCATGATCCACGATCTCGACACGCGCCTTTCCCGGCACCCCGAGATCGGCGAGTACGACCAGAAGATTTGAGCGGCGCGCAGCGAGTCTTCAGGTGAACACATCCCACAGCATGCGCACGGTGATGATCGCTACGAGTGCCGCAAAGACAAGGTGCAGGCGCTTCATGTCGATGATGTGCGCGAGTGCGGTGCCGGCCGGTTCCGCCGCAAGGAGCGCCGGCGCGATGAGCACCAGCCCCGGCAGGCTGACATAGCCGAGCGACCACGGCGGCAAGACCGTTGCGTGCAGCCCCGCAATAACTGCGCCGAGCGCAGCGGGGAGCGCGACGATGGCGCCCAATGCGGACGCATTGCCCACGGCCAGATCGGCACGCGCGGCGGTCGACATGAGAGTTGGTGCAGCGAGCGTGCCACCCCCCATTCCTGTCACGGCCGCGGAGCCACCGATCAGTGCGGGCAGCACGAGTTGGTGGATGCGCTCGGGAAAATGCGCCGCGACGCGGCGATCGCGGCCGTCCAATGCAAGAAAAACTGCGACCGGCAGCGCGAGAAGCGCAAAGATGATTGCGAGCGTCCGTTCGCCTGCCGTCGCGAACACCACGCTTCCGATCACTGTCCCCGCAAGCAGCGGTACGGCCCAACTGTGCACGAGCGCTGCATCGATTCCACCACTGTTGTGGTGGGCGCGCACGGATACGAGCGAGGCGGGAATGAGTGCGGCCAGCGACGTGCCGATCGCGACATGCATGCGCACGCTGTCGTCGACACCGAGCGTCGCCATGACATGATAGAGCACCGGAACCACCACGATACCGCCGCCGACGCCCAGCATGCCCGCCACGAGGCCGCCCACCACGCCCGCAATGACGAGTCCGAGCGCCAGCACGCCGAGATCGCCCGAGGATGTCGTGTGCAGGATGTCCACGGGCTACGCGGCCACGCTCAAGGGCTGCGGCGAGACATATTCCAGAGCAGCGCGCAGCACGGCAACGCCGGCGCCCGCACGCGTCGCGTGTTCGCTCAGATGCCGCCGAAAAAGTCGGGCGCCAGGTTTGCCGTTGAACAGGCCGAGCATGTGCCGCGTCATCGCGTTGAGGGGCACGCCATCACCCAGCCGCCGCTCGACATAAAGGACATAGTCTTCCACCACTTCATCCAGATCGCGCGCCTCACCCCCGAAGAATCGCGCATCGACGCTGGCGAGCACTGCCGGCGACTGATACGCCGCGCGGCCCATCATGACTCCGTCCACGAAATCCAGATGCCGCGATGCGTCATCGAGCGTCGCGATGCCGCCATTGAGAATGATTGTTAAATTCGGATTCTCACGTTTCACCCGATGGACGAGTTCATGGTGGAGCGGCGGGACATCGCGATTCTCCTTCGGCGACAATCCCTTGAGCCACGCCTTGCGCGCATGCACGATGAAGGTCGACACGCCTTCAGAGACCGACGCTGCGATGAGCGCGCGCAGGCTTTCCTCGGGATCCTGCTCATCCACGCCGAGCCGGCACTTGACAGTCACGGGAATACTTACCGCTTCGCGCATGGCTGCGGCACATTTGGCAACAAGCGCCGGTTCGCGCATGAGACAAGCGCCGAAGCGCCCCGATTGCACGCGATCCGAGGGGCAGCCGATATTCAGATTGATCTCGTCATAGCCAAAATCTTCGGCGATCCGCGAAGCTTCGGCCAGACGCGCCGGTTCGGCGCCGCCGAGCTGCAGCGCGACCGGATGCTCGAACGGATCGAAGCCGATCAGCCGCGCGCGATCCCCGCGGAGCACCGCCTCGGCGGTGACCATTTCCGTGTAGAGCCACGCGTGTCGCGTCAAAAGGCGGTGGAGATACCGGCAATGCCGGTCCGTCCACTCCATCATCGGCGCGACGGAAAAGATTTTTTTTTGTGTTTTCAAGTTGTTAGTGTTTATAGTCATGGACTTAACCGTGAACATGTGCACGCTCGTGTGCACTCAAATTCGCTCAAATACGCCCTGGTTCGACCGCTTACTGCACACGGAACGCACACGTTGGCCACCTTCGTCAGTCTTCCGTCCGGCAATTGGCGCGTCCAGGTGCGCCGCAAGGGCCGGTACGTCAGCGAGACCTTCCGGCGGCGCAAGGACGCCGAGGAATGGGCTCTCGACAACGAGCGCCGGATTGATCGCGGCGAAGCGCCGCGCCGTGCTGGCCACACCGATCCGAGCACATTCGGACATCTCGTCGATCTTCATCTCTCCGATATGCAAGAGGTTGGCAAGTGCCCGCGAAGGTCCAAAGCCTTCAGCTTGGAGTCTCTGCAGAAAAAGCTGGGCAAGGTTCGGATTGCTGACCTAAACCGAGAACGGCTGGTCACATTCGGCAGAGATCGAGCGCGTGAAGGCGCAGGTCCGGTCACGATTCGTGCTGACTTGGGCTACTTAAAAATGATTATCGCGCACGCAGCGGCGGTCCACGGCATCGCTGTTTCTATTGAGCCAGTCGATCTTGCCCGCATTGCGCTCAAGCGGCTGGGGCTGATCGGAAAAGCGAAATCCAGAGACCGTCGGCCAACGCACGACGAGCTCGACCGTTTAATTGCACATCTTGAGGGAAATCCAAAGCAATCAATTCCCGCTGCCCGGATCGCACGCTTCGCCATAGCGACGGCAATGCGACAGGATGAAATCTGTCGCATCCGCTGGCAGGACGTAGATGCAGCGACAAGAACCGTGATTGTCCGAGATCGTAAGGACCCGCGGGACAAGAGTGGCAATCATCAGAAGGTGCCGCTACTGGACGTTGTGGGAATAGATGCTTGGCAGCTTTTGCAGGAGCAAGCAAAGATATCGGGCAACGGGGATCGTGTGTTTCCTTACAACGGACGATCGGTCGGTACTGCATTTCGGCGAGCGTGTCGCGAGTTAGGGATCGACGATCTTCACTTTCACGATCTTCGGCATGAGGCCGCTAGCAGATTATTTGAAGCTGGACTAGCGATCGAACAGGTTGCCCTTGTTACTGGCCACAGCGATTGGAAGATGCTCAAGCGCTATACCCATTTGCGTCCGGAGGACCTGCATCGGATTGTCCCGCGCGTTGTGCCGTATCGCTCGGTCGATGGAACGGCCGGTCCCGACAGCAGACAGAACTTGGAGCTGCCTGCGCCACTGCGTACGGTTGGTATGGATTGACGCACTGACTGGGGGACTGGGGGTCGAGAGTTCAAATCTCTCCGCTCCGACCAGATAACTCGTTGATAGTTCAATATCTTAAGTGGGAAACAAGGGGGCAGAAAAGCAACCATCTTCTCTTAGGCTAACAGGTGGCCTAACGGACCATTATTGGTCCAGGTGAGGCGGCCCGTTTGCGTATGGCACCGGACTGGCGCCACTTGATCGAAAATCGCAGACTGTTTCTAAGCGTGCCGTCCTTCGACAAAGAAACGCGCTCAGCTGCAGGAGGCCGATCAACACACACGCAAATGATCGACTCTACACCCATCAAGGCGCATCGCTCGGCATCGGGCGCAAAAAGGGGGAACAGACACAAGCGATTGGACGCTCGCGCGGCGGGCGCAATACGAAAATCCACGCAATCGCAGATGCTAAAGGCCGTATTCTTTCCCTCCTTCTGACCGGCGGCGAAGCGCATGATTGTCCACCGGCAACGCGGCTGATCCGCCGAACCAAACCGGCGAAGAAACTCCTCGGTGATAAGGCCTACGACAGCGAGGAGTTGCGACTTATGGCTCAAGGATCGCGGCACCAAAGCTGTTGTTCCCAATCGATCAAACCGCAAGCAGCCTTTCCGTTTCGAATCGCAAGACTTATAAATTGCGATACCCCGTCGAGAACGCTTTCTGCAGGCTCACCGACTTCCGCCGCATCGCCACCCGCTACGACAGGCTCGCTTGACTAATTTGTATTGCTCGACGGACCGTCTCAGTCGTCGTGGCGCTGCCGTGAAGAATCTGTCCCATAGCTCGTCCCTCCGCAGATCGTGATACAACGCACCACGACTCTTCGGGACTAAACAGTGCGGCAGTCACATTCCACCGAGGCCTCGGAGCCCTTTAAGAGAGACCTATGGTAGCCAGTTTCGCAGGCGTTCCATGAGCGTCGGCTGACGCGGCTGCCACTGTGCGCGCACGCCTGAGTAGGCATCGGCGACCTGCTGCATCATGTCTTCCCGCGCGAGCAGGCGGGCGAGCGTCGCGCGGCGATAGCGCCAGGACTTCCAGGCCTCGTCGGGCCAAGTCTCGTCATCGGCGCGTTCCGCCGCGGCGGCGTAGTGCCGGAACGCTTTCAAGAGGATCGCATCTCTCTTCTTCACATCGCGCACAGCGGCTGCGTCGTTGTCGTCCTTTTCGCCAAAGCGCGCCAAGGCGTTGGGCTCACCTGCGTCCGCACCCTTGCGATACCAGCCCCACGCTTTGGCAAGATTTTGCAGAAGCGCGGGGTGCAACGCACGTTTGCCGGCCAAACCGTGTTCGTACAGCTGACCGAGTTCAAAAGCGGCAATTGGAACGCCGTGCTGCCAGGCCTGTTCGTACAGCGAGACGGCGCGGGCGGGATCGAGCATTTTTGCGGCGGGATCGACGAACAAGTTTGCGAGATCGACGCGCGCAGAACGATACCCCGCGGAAACCGCCGCCTCGAATTTGTTCGCCGCGCCCTTCGGATCGCGCTTCGCCAGCAAAGCTCGGCCAAGTTGATAGTCAAATCGCGGCGAGTGGCCTGAGCCTGGGTTCGCTTGAGTACAGGCGGAAACGGCAACATCGCCGGCGATCTGATCCTGCATCACTCCCGGCGCGGCACGATCAGGATCGTAAGGCGCGGCAGCTGCAGAATCGCATTTGGAAACATCGTTCTCCCACTGACGAACCCGCGGGTCCGGCGGCAATCCGAGCTCAGATCGCTCGATGTCGGACAAGGCGTCAAATTCTGCCGCTTCCTCCCAGGCGATCTGTCCATCCAGCCCAGCGGGAACATATGCATCCCAGATTCGCACTGTGTTGTCGCTAAACGGGGTGACGATGCGATGCCCATCAGGCGAGAAATCGGCTTTGTGAACGAATCCGCCGTTGCTGAAAATTACCGCGAGTTGCGTTCCGGTGGTTGCATCCCACAAGCGCACGCTCCCATCTCGCGATGAGGTAACGACGCGCTGTCCATCGGGCGAGAATTCGGCAGAGTAGACCTTATCGCCATGACCATAAAGCACCGCAAGCTGCATGTTCGTTGCTGCGCTCCAAATGCGCGCGGTGCCGTCTCTGGATGCAGTAACAATGCGCTGTCCGTCGCGAGCAAACGAACCCGAGAACACGACGTCGCCGTGCCCGCTAAGCACGGCAAGCTGCGCGCCTCTGGCTGCGTCCCACAGGCGGGCGGTCTTGTCTCCGGATGCGGTAACGATGCGCTGTCCGTCCGGGGAAAAAGCCGCGCTGAAGACGTAACCTTTGTGGCCGGAGAGCATGGCAAGTTGGGCGCCGGTGCCCGCATCCCAAATGCGCGCGGAATTCTCGGCGGTAGCTGCAGTAAGGATGCGCTGGCTGTCCGGCGAAAACACCGCGGTATAGGCGTAGCCGCTGGATAGCACGGAGAGTTGGGCCCCCGTGGTCGCATCCCAGATGCGAGTGGTCTTGTCGGTGGATGCGGTTACGACCCGCCGCCCATCAGGCGAGAAAGCAGCGTCCTGCACGGTGCCCGTGTGGCCGGACAGAAAATTGAGCTGCATGCCCGTTGTTGCGTCCCAAGTCCGCGCAGTCCTGTCGTTGGATGCCGTGACGATGCGCCGGCCGTCCGGTGAGAACGCGGCGGAGTTGACCGTTTCACGATGACCAGAGAGCACGGCTAGCAGCGGACCGGCGCCAACGTCCCAGATGCGCGCGGTGTTATCGCCGGATGCGGTGACAATGTGCTGTGCGTCCGGCGAGAATCTTGCAGAGTAGACAACTTCGCTATGACCGGACAGCACAGCGAGCTGCACGCCGGTGGCGGAGTCCCAGATGCGCGCGGTCTTGTCGTTGGATGCGGTCACGACCCGCCGCCCGTCAGGCGAGAAAGCAGCCGTGTTCACCCCGTGACCGTGACCGGAGAGCACGGCAAGCTGTGCTCCAGTGGCGGCGTCCCAAATGCGCGCTGTTCTATCGTCGGACGCAGTGACGATGCGTCGCCCGTCCAGTGAGAACTCGGCCGATTGGACGATATCTGCATGGCCATGTAGCACGGTTAGCTGCATACCGCTGGCGGCATCCCAGATGTGCGCGGTGTTATCGGATGCGGTGACAATGTGCTGTGCGTCCGGCGAGAATCTTGCAGAGTAGACAACTTCGCTATGACCGGACAGCACAGCGAGCTGCACGCCGGTGGCGGAGTCCCAGATGCGCGCAGTCTTGTCGTTGGATGCGGTCACGACCCGCCGCCCGTCGGGCGAGAAAGCAGCGGAGTTCACCCCCAGACCGTGACCGGAGAGCACAGCAAGCTGTGCTCCTGTGGCGGCGTCCCAAATGCGCGCTGTTTTGTCGTTGGACGCCGTCACGATGCGTCGGCCGTCCGGTGAAAAAGCGGCAGATTGGATAATATCTGAATGGCCGCGCAGCACGACTAGCTGAGCAGCCGTGGCGACGTCCCAAATGCGCGCAGTTCCGTCGACCGACGTGGTAACGATGCGTTTGCCGTCCGGCGACCAAGTGGCCCAACTGACGGGAACAGCATGTCCGAGTACGGCGACCTGACGGTCCTCGGCACGGATTTCCTGGAACACACTGACGGCTGCCGCTCTGTTGATTTCCGTTGATTGCCGGTGCGCAAGAACCTCGACGATAATCCGTTGCGCGCCCGGAATATCGCCCTCCTTAAGTCGCGCCGTCGCCACTTGGGTGAGCAGCCGCGTCTCGCCCTGCGCCATCTGATCGCGCGCGTCCAAGGCTTCGTTCCCGCGCCGATACGCAATCCAACCAGCAGCCGAGGCGAGAATGCCAAGTACGGTCATCGCGGCCGCAACTGCCTGCACGATGATCTGGCGCCTCCTTTTGCGCTCGCGCTCGGCGTTGTCTCGTGCGCGACAGGCTAGAAAATACTCGCGCTCGAACGGCTGCAGAGCGCCGGCAAAATGGGCTGGAGACAGCAGCTGCTCCACCTCCTCCAAACGTCCGCTGCCGTGGACGAACCAACTTTTTCCATGATCGGCCGACGACCGATGCGCTCGCCATTCTCGCGCCGCGTTGCGCACACCATCGAGCGCCCGCAAAGCATCGCGTTCTTCGGCGATCCAGGATCTGAGCGCCGGCCACTGTCGCAGAATCGCTGCATGAGCCACTTCAATCGTGTCGGTGGCGATGCCATCGATGATGTTCCTGTCGCTGACGAGCAGGCGCTGGTCGACGAGATGACGGACAAGCTGAAGCGTTGCTCCGGGCAACGCAGCCACGCGTTCGACCCGACAGCTCGGCTCGCCATCCGCTTCGTCCAGATGCACCAGCGCCGGAATCAAGGCAGCGCGAGCCAATCTTTCAAGTTCGACGCGCTCGTGTGGCAAAGCAGGATCGCGCTGGGCCTGCGCAAAAGCCGCATCGACTGCGCTCTTGATTGCCCCCTGCAATCCGCCCAGATCATCGGTGTATTCCGCCAGCGTCAGCGTTTCTCCGCCGCGGTGGCGGAGCCAGAGCCGTTCCATCGTAAAGGCGAGCAGGGGAAGCGCATCGCCGGTAGCCAAATCGCTGAGAAGCCGCTCGGTCAGCGCGGGCTCAATGGCGAGCTTCGGGTTGGCGAGCCGCACAGGTCCCTCAATCACGTCCTTGAAAGCGCCGTGCGGAAGACGTGCGAGACTGAATGGCAGCAGTCGAACCTCTGCAAGCCTCGGCTCGTTTTGCAGCTTTTCGAAGGCATCAGGGCGGATCGTCGCAAGAATGATGGCATCGCGATCCGTACGCACAACGTCGGCCAGAAGTTCGAACACCCGCCCGGATTCGGTGTTCTCCGCTGCGAAGAGCTCCTCGGCCTGATCGATGGGAATGACGATCGTGGGAGGCCGCGCGGCATTGGCCTGGCCTGTACTCTCCGCGATGCGCCCCAAGCGCTCAACGACGGGCTCGCGCAGGCTTGCGAACAGGCGCGCGAAATCGTGGGGGCCGCTCAAACCAGCCGGATCGCCGACAAGGCTTGCAGCCAATCCACGGGCACCGGTCAGTGCAGCGCGCTCCGGCCGAATCACGGGCAAGACAAGGAAATTTTCTACATCCTGCCTCAGCCGCGAGAGCAGACCTGCCTTCAGGAAAGAGGATTTACCGGCCCCGGACGCACCAAGAATGACGAGCATGCTCCTGGCGCTGCCGCCGCGCATGCGGCGCAAAGCATCGAGCCCTTGAGCGATGGGAGCATCGCGGCCAAAGAAAATCTCCTGATCCTGTTCATCCAGGGATTGCAGGCCACGATAAACGGGGCGTTGCGGCGCGGCAGATGCCGCAGAGGGCTCCGCAACGGCATTTTCCGGGATCCTTAGCCGATAACCGACTCGCGGAATTGTTTCGATTGAAAAGACATTACCGCTGGCTTCCGCCGCCTTGCGCAGACGGCTTATGCAGTTATTGATCGCATCTTCGCCGACGACGACACCATCCCAGCAGCTTTCGATCAGATCGTCGCGCGACACAACGCTGCCGCGGGCGCGAGCGAGGGCCACGAGAACCTGCATGACGCGCCGGTCGATGCTTTCGCGGCGACCATCGCGCCCAACCTCCCTCAGGGAAGGTCGCACCTCGATCTGGCCAAGCGTGAAATCGGGCTCATGCGCGAGATCGATGCGCGCGATCGCGGCAGCGTGCGTGAACCGCTCGTTCAAGCACCAAACCCGATTTGGCGGCACTTTGGCGGCGACTCGTTAGGTCCGCGCCCTTTCGCGCGGCCGCAAACAGAGCCGAACATGCGCACGAACCGCAGCTGGTGCGCCGGCAAGGGGATGAGTCCGGGGAAGTCGAATTCGGTCGTCATGGCCTGCCCCAAGTGGCCCTAAACCCCGAGCGTAGCGCAGTCAGCGGCGCATTACGAGGGCACGGGAGCCGGGCCAGCACGGTCGGGCGGCCCGATTGGAGGAGGATTACATGACCGGAATCCACAACATCACAGTCGCCATCTCAGCCATCGCGACCTTCGCGATCGCATTTTCGGCGAACGCCGGCGCTATGAGCGGGCCGAAGGTGATCGCGGAGCTCCGGCATGCGCAAACCGCGCCGTTGCGCGATCTGATCCGTGAATACGGGCGGAAGGGCGCGCTCGGCGCGCATACTATCATTCCCCTTCATCGGCTCCGGGTCGGTCGCGGTACCAGAGATGCTCTGGGCAACACCACGCTCCTGGCGGCTCTGAACACGACCGATGAGCTGAATTTCGAGGGAGTGGATTTCATCTGCTCTCCTCCGGGCTACTGCGTGTCGCCGTCTCCGAGCGGCGCTGTCGGCGCCACGGAATATGTTCAATGGGTCAACACTGAGTACGAGGTCTACGACAAATCGACTGGCGCACCCCTCTCCGGTCCGATCGCTGGCAACACGCTGTGGTATGACGCGTTTGGCGCGTCGGATCCGTGCGGCGGCAACAACGAAGGCAATTCAGTTGTGCTATACGACAAGGCCGCCGGACGGTGGGTGCTCGAGCAGCAAAAGTGGGATACTCCGCCATTTTTTGAGTGTATGGCCGTGTCGACATCGAGCGACGCGTTGGGGAGCTACAACGTCTATGAGTTTTCCCTGGGCAGTACACAGGAACCGCTTTATCCGGAGCTGGGCACCTGGCCGGCGAGCGGAAATTCAGGCTACTTCCTGACTGCCGATAACTACGCAAAAGACAGGAAGGGATCCTGGACGTTCGATGGCGCCATGCTGTGTGGCATAGACCGGGCGAGCATGCTCGCGGGCGGTGCCGCCAGCATGCAGTGCTTTCAGCTCAGCTCGACCTATGGCGGTGTTCTGCCGGGCGATCTCGACGGAACCACGCTTCCGCCTTCCGGTGCGGACGAGAATTTTGCGGATTTCACCGGCACCAAGGCAGTCAATTTCTGGCATATGCATGCCGATTTCGCGAACCCCAACAACACGACGCTTGTGGGGCCGACTGCCGTTGCGGTGCCCAGCTTCACTGCACTCTGCGCCAGCGGGGATTGTGTCCCCCAGAAGGGTACTTCTACGTCTCTGGAGTCGATGGGGGAGCGCCTGATGTACCGGCTGGCCTATCGCAACTTCGGGGATCACGAGTCGCTCGTGACCAACCACTCTGTTCAGGTGAACAGGAGGGGCGCGGTGCGCTGGTATGAATTCCAGAATCCAGCCCATCCGACGCTGGCTCAGAGTGGCAATGTCGTGGATTCCTCGCTGTGGTACTGGATGGGCAGCATCGCAATGGACAAGGCGGGCGATATGGCGGCCGGCTTTAGCACTTCGTCGGGCACAGCATATCCCGGCATCAATTACGCCGGCCGCTCAGCGGGCGATCCGGCCGGAACAATGAGCGCGCATGCCGGGCTCACCACGACGGGCGGCGGCAGCCAGACGGAGCCCTACTGGGGCCATCGCAGCAGCATGTCGGTCGATCCTGGCGACGATTGCACCTTCTTCTACACGACAGAGTATCTGCAATTGAGCGGCGGGTTCTTCAACTGGAGTACGCGCGTGAACTCATTCAAGTTCAACACCTGCAATTAGTCTGTTTGCGCAGGTGGCGCGCGGAAATGGGCGCCGCCATTCCCGTTTCAAGGCAAGGAGAGGAGCACATGAAAATCGTTCACTACGCACTGATCGCGCTGATCGCATTTGCGCCACAGGCTGTTTTGGCGAAGGCACGCATCAAAGTTACTCCGGCCACCGATCATCCTCGGGGAAAAATTTCCGTCAAGGGATCGGGATTCCAGGCCAACGAGTCGATCAACGTCCGTTGGGACAACAAAAAACTTCTCTTCACGGTCAACAGCGACGGAAGCGGAAGTTTTCCCAAACAGAAGACGAAAGTGCCGAAGAGCGCGCTTCCTGGCGCTCATACGGTCAATGCCAAAGGCGCCAACGGCGATTCTGCCAAGGCAACCTTCACCGTGACCACACCGTGGGTGGAACATGGATTTACCGCCGCCGGCACGCGTGACAACGCTTATGAGAATGTCATCTCCACGAGCAACGTCGGCAGTCTCGTCAACGTCTGGACTGCGGCCCTTGGCAGTTTCGTGTATTCCTCTCCGGCGGCGGCGAACGGTGTCGTCTATGTCGGTTCGGAGGACACCAAGCTCTATGCTTTCGATGCAGCAACCGGCAACGTGCTGTGGACCGCGAGCGCAGGAGGCCCGATCGACTCCTCCCCGGCAGTGGCGAACGGTGTGGTTTATGTCGGCTCCGAGGGCGACAAGCTCTACGCGTTCGACGCCTCGACCGGCTCGACGTTGTGGACGGCCGCTACCGGAGGCAAGATTTACTCTTCCCCGGCGGTGGCGGACGGCGTGGTCTATGTCGGCTCGGACGACTACAACTTGTACGCCTTCGATGCCTCGACCGGCGCGCAGCTGTGGTCGGCGGCGACCGGAAGTTACATTCGTTCCTCCCCGGCGGTGGCCAACGGCGTCGTGTATATCGGTTCGGACGACAACAATCTCTACGCGTTCGATGCCGCGACCGGCGCAACACTGTGGAGCGCAGATCTCGGTAGCCTTGTTAATTCGTCCCCAGCGTTAGCCAACGGCGTGGTTTACGACGGAACGTCGAACGGCGAGCTCTACGCCCTCGACGCCGCGACAGGCGCGACGCTATGGACCGCAGCCATCAAGAGCACACAGTCTTCACCCGCGGTCGCCGATGGGGTCGTCTACATCGGCGGCGACCCGGAGGAGAACACGCTCTACGCAATCAATGCTGAAACGGGCGCGCTGCTGTGGTCCTTTACGGCCGGAACCGGCCTGACAACTTCCCCGGCAGTGGCGAATGGCGTGGTTTATGAAGGCTCGAGGGACGACATCCTTTACGCCCTCGACGCTACGTCGGGCACGTTGCTGTGGTCTTTTACAGCAGGATCAGTGATTTATTCCTCGCCGACTGTGTCGGACGGCATGGTCTATGTCGGAACGGACGGCTCGTCCGACCACAAGCTCTACGCCTTCGCGCTCGGCGGGAAAAACAACGCTGCCTATAAGAAGCGGCTGACCTCGAAGCAATCCGGAAATCGATAGCGAGGTGAAAACGCCGTGACGTGCGGCAAGGGGGCCTGAACTTTGGCATGTGGACTCAACGGCGCATCTGTTTGTTCTTTGGCAATTGCAAAGGTGTTCGTGATAAAAGCCGTTGTGCATATTCCAGCGCCCCGGAGCGCGCATATCGTATTCTTCAATTTGCGTGTCGTCCGCAGTGTCCGCGTAGTCATCGAACCATCGGCGCTCGACTGGTTCTGACATAACTCGCGGCCTTTCCAGAGATTGACGTGCGTGATAGAAACAACATCATTATATTGACGCTGGCCCGCCAGCGTAATTGGGCGTGGGTGAAGAAATGGGGGCAGGGAGGCTCGACCGCGCGATGGAAACCGGGCGGTTCGCACGGGTGAGACTGGCACAATAAGAAATAGAATAGCCGTTGGATACCGGCAGGATACTAGAGGGGATACCAGAGGCAAACGTCCGTTGAGCGTCAGGCGCGCTAACTGTCCGCTTGATTGGTGCAAGTGCATGACCGATCAGGATTTGACGAGCTCCTCTGTGTCAGCAGCGATCAACGCGAGGGCCGCACTACAGGGACACCAATGCAGATGATTCCGGAGATTTCCATGCTCTTGCCCCGCCTGATGATGATGTGGAAAGCGCCGCCGCCGTGCTCGTCGCGAAGCCAATCGAAGAGATCGGAAAACGGCATGCCGACAAAAATTGCGGGCACGACCTTTTCATCATCGCGCATCCTGTAGACGTACATCCGTAGTCGAGGGTCGCTGTCATCCAAAAGCTGGAACAGCAATTCATCGAGCCTGCTATTTCCAAAAATGTGTGGGATAGTGCGATTTCGTTTGCGCTTCTGCGGTTTTGTCATGGCTCGCAACCTGGTGTGTGGCCCGTGTGTGGGTGGTGTGCGGCATAGTGTGCGGCACGGTGTGCGCCGTGAGTATTTCGACCGAAGTCTCGAACGGAGCGAAAACGTGCTCGGGGCTACCGCAGCCTTGTGTTTCTACTCGTCACGCCCAGAATTCTTGCCAGTGTCCGACGTTGAGCATCGGCGATTTCCGGCGAGCCATGCCTCCAGATCGCCAATTGCGTACAAGACTGCTCGCCCCATCTTGAAATATTGGGGACCAGCGCCGGTGACGCGCAGCTTTTCGAGCGTCCTGGGTGACAGGCTTAGATATCGTGCCGCAGCACGCATCCGCACGTATTCCTGTTGGTGCGTGATTTCGGTCATGTTTGGCCTCATCAGAAGTTCGGAATCGTGGCGAACGCCATCGATCTGAGGCCAATTTAGGAGAACGAACGACGCAGAAAAGAATCGCAAGAATATTGCGTGGTGCAAAATCAATGCACGGGATTTTGCGCCACCGTCAAACCGCCAAGCATGCGTTCAAGCAACGCGGCAGAATCTCGGATTTTCTGCTCACGGCGCTGCATTCTACGGAGGATCGCCGCTTCTGAGATTGTCGCACGGCCTCCTTTCCGTAATTCCTTGACCAACAGGCGCGCGGCATTGCGGTCGCTGTGGCCGTCCTTCCGCAACGCGCTGAACCTTGCGTGATGCTTCGTCTCGTCCTCCGGGGACATTTCACAGGGGCGCCCCCTCTTTCGATGCGCTCTTACCTGGAATCCCGGAACATGCGCGACGGCCAGGCATAAGGACAGCATTTGCCAGCGATTTGAGTCGTCTCTCGAAATTCGGAAGTGATCCATGAGGAGTGGAAGTTTTTGGTCGAACTCCCAACGCGATCTGGGAACAGAGCGTGAATCGCTGGAAAAGTCTGGCAGAGGCGCGATGAACCCGCTTCCGTTCGTGCCAGATGGTCGGGAGCGCCGCCGGAAGCGCCTCAGTCTGTGCCTCAGTCGCGGCTTCAGCGGTTCGGCGAGTGCGCCGGAATAGACCTGCGATGTTGATTTCGGCTTTTGCCATTGCGTCATGGCGTCACCATTGTCACTGACCTTCAGCGAATCGAGCGCGCGGTACTTGGCTTGACTACGATCGCGCTCCCTCAAATCACGCGTGGTGCGTCCAAGCACACTCCGGTGCATTCCGTTTGGCAAGGGGAAAGAGGTCGGACCGTCTCAGCGCGAATTGATTGTTCGGGCTATGGAAACGACGCGAGATTTCGGCGCTCCCCCTACATGCACTATGATTTCTGTCGTATTCATAAAAGCGTTCGCCCGCTCCCCGCAAGGGCCGCTGGCATCACGGATCGCGTGTGGGATATGGCGGACGTTGCCGCACTGATCACCGCTCAGGTAGGGCCTGCCGCAGTACGCGGGCGATACAAGAGGCGGCCAGCTTGGAAAGGAAACGTCATGTCACTTTCAGACCTTGCATCCATTGGCAGCCTTGTCAGCGGCGTCGCCGTACTGGTGTCGCTTGTCTATCTGTCGTTGCAGGTGCGGCAAGCCGAGAAGAACCAGCGGGCGCTCATGAACCAGGGTGCTATTACTCGGGTCACCGATATCCTCGTGGGGATGACACAACCGGCAATAAACGCTGCGCGCACGAGGATGGAGGAAGGCGCAACAAACTTCACTGCCGAGGAGATTGTCCATTTGCAAATGGTGATGCGCGCTACACTCCTTAACCTTCAGGATGTTTGGGTTCAGCACAGGAATGGTTTGATCGACCAAATCACGTTTGACAACAGCATCGGATTCTGGCGGTCCGCTCTGGCTCAACCTGTCAATCGGGCGCTCTGGATGCATAGCCGCCCGACCTATGCAACAGAAATGGCGAACTTTGTGGACAAATTGATCGAACAGTCGCCACTTGCCAAACCTGTCGACCTCGTTGCCCAGCTCAAATCCGATCTCGCGGAGGTCTTGCGCTGACGGAAATTGGGCGGCGCCAGGGTGATCTGTTGCCTTGATGGTATTTAATGCGACCCTTAGCGACTATGCCGTTCGAAACGTCAATTTGAACAACGCGCCGCCGCGAGGCGCGTCCGCGACATCGATCCTTCCTCCGTGAATACGAACGATTTCGGCGACGATCGACAGACCGAGGCCCGCGCCGGTCGAGTTTGGGTTCCTTCCGCGCCAGAACCGTTCGAAGATATGCTGGCGATCTTCCGCAGGTATGCCGGGGCCACTGTCTGCGACCGTGACGGCCCCATCGGGGAAGACGACGACGCTCACTTCAGTCCCGACTGGCGCATGATAAACTGCGTTTTCGATGATGTTCCGCAACGCGTCGGATATTGCGTCGGCATTTCCCTTTACCATCACGGGTTGATCCGGCGCATCGAGTCCCAATTCGCGCCTCCTTGATATCGCCCATGGCGCAAGATATTCGACGACCTGCGCAGCGATCTTGGAGAGATTGACCGGCTCGCTGACGTTCACGGGCGTCGCGTCGAGCCGCGCGGCACGCAAGAGCTGATCGACAAGCCGGTTCATCCTCGTAGCGTCGCTGCGCAAGGTTTCCACGGACTGGTCGGCGGCGACATCGTCGAGACCCGCCGTCAGCATGGTGAGCGGCGTACGCAGTTCGTGTGCGGCATCGGCGGTAAATCGCCGCTGCATTTCAATGCCTTTTTCGAGACGGTCGAAGGCCTGATTGACCGCGCGCACCAATGGAACAAGTTCGGTCGGCAGTCCTTCCAACGGCAGGCGCACGCCGGTTGAGCCGGGATCGATTTTGGCGGCCCGTTGCGAAACCGCAGACACGGCCCTCAGCCCTTGTCGGATGCTCCAGATGCCGATCGCCAGGGTCACAGCCGCGAAGAGCGGCAGGAGCCAGGCGACGCTGCGCACAAACTCCGCGAACAGCGCCTCCGCCACTTCGTCGGCGTCGGATGCGTGCGCCACCGTAATCGAAGCAAGCCCCGCAGCGGTGCGCTCGAGAATCGTCACGCCGTAATAGTCGATCCTTCCCTTGCCGAAATCCTCGAGATGAAAATAGCGGGGCTTGTCGGTCGCCATCGGCCAGCGCCCTACAAGAGCTGCAAAGTTCGGCGTAGAGACAAGCGCATTTCCGCGCGGCAGGCGGATCGCATAGAGATTGGCCGCGCGGGTTGCGTCATAGCGCTGCAGCGATTTCTGCGAAAGATCGACTCGTATGCGTCCGCCCCCCAGCGGCTCTACAGAATGTGCAAGCTCGCCCGCTCGTGCGAGAAGCCTCCCATTGTGTGCCGTGTTGGCTGCCTGCCTCCCCTCCCAAAAAAGCGTCTCTATGCCGACCGTCGTGGCCGCCAGAAAAACAAACACCAGACGCAAGGCAAGCTGCGCCTGGAGCGATCGAGGCCACAATCTCCTCACGGCTTTTCCGTCAACAGATAGCCGACTCCCCTGACCGTATGGATTTCCGGCGTGGCCCCCGCTTCCATGAGCTTCCGCCGCAAATGAGAGATGTGCACCGGAATGGCGTTTGATCCGAGTTCGTCGTCGATGCTGTACAATCTTTCTTCCAGCACGGCTTTTGGCACGACGCGTCCGACGCGGCGCATGAGATATTCCAGGACCGCGAGCTCTCTGCGCGGTAACTGCAAAGGTTTTCCGCCCACGCCGACGTCGCGCCCGACTGTGTCGAAGACGATGTTTCCGGCTTCCAGAACGACGCCCAGCGCCTGCCCCGGCCGGCGCAGGAGCGCGTTGATCCGCGCAACGAGTTCGGTAACGGCAAACGGCTTTACGAGATAATCGTCGGCGCCGACATTCAGCCCCAGCACGCGGTCCTCGACGGCATCGCGCGCGGTGACGACAAGGACCGGGACGGCGATTCCCGCGCGGCGGACGGCTGCGATGATGTCGAGGCCGTCGCTGTCCGGTAGCCCAAGATCGAGAATGGCGCCGTCATAGCTTGCCATGCCCAATGCCGCGATCGCATCCGCTGCCGTCCCCACCACGTCTGCGACAAAGCCGGCGCGCCCCAGGGCAGATCGGACCAGCTCGGCAATCCTTTTTTCGTCCTCAACGACCAACAGGCGCATCGTCAACCTGCAATTTTATGAGGTCCCACCTTCGCGTCGGGCCCCGCGGCCAAACGATTTGCCGCTAATCCTCGAGAGGCGGCATTGACGTCAATACCTCGCTGGCGTTCGCTCGTTCGAGCACCGGATTGTCCTTGCGCATTTCTCCATCACGGAAAACGAGAACGCGCTTGGCAAATTGGGCGATGTCCGGCTCGTGCGTGACCATGACGATGGTCAATCCGCGAGCGTTCAGACCCTGCAGCACTTCCATGATTTCCACCGACGTGCGGCTGTCGAGGTTTCCGGTGGGTTCGTCCGCTATGAGGATCGAAGGCTGGTTCACGAGCGCCCGCGCGATCGCAACGCGCTGTTGTTGTCCACCCGACAATTGCGACGGGAAATGACCCGCGCGATTGTCGAGACCAACGAGCGCGAGCGCGACCAGGGCACGCCGGGACCGTTCCGCTTTGTCCAACCGCGCGTAGAGCGTCGGCAGCGCGACATTTTCGAGGGCGGTCGTCCGGGAGATCAGATTGAACCCCTGAAACACGAAGCCCAACTTTTGATTCCGGACGGCCGCGAGCGCTTTCTTGTCCAGCTGTTTCACATCGATACCCGAGAGATAGTAGGCACCGGACGTCGGGTGGTCGAGGCAGCCGATGACATTCATCAACGTCGACTTCCCGCTGCCGCTTGCCCCCATCACGGCGACAAACTCGCCAGCATCAACTGACAATGTCACACCGCGAAGTGCATGGACGCGCGTCTCGCCCATATCGTAGTATTTGTGAAGTTTTTCAGCGCGAATGACGGCGTGATTTTCCTCTTGCATCGCCGGCTCGATCCTGTCCTACCGGCGCGCAGCAGTCTGGGCACTGAGAGACGCGGTCACGACATCATCGCCTTCCGATAATACGCCGGTGATGACTCTCACGATCTGCGTGTAGGCGTGGTCGGTAATTCCGACTTCGATCTTCACCGGCTGAAGTCCGCCGCCAGACTTCGATTTCCAGACGATTGCGGCTTCCCGCTTCGCCGCGTGCCTCGTCGCGCGGCCACTCTCCTCCTGCGACGTTTCGGCTTCGATGCCGTAGCGCGCATACAACGCGCGGATCTCGTCAGGCGGCAAGGGCGGCATGAACCGTAGGGCGGTGTTGGGAATCTTGAGAACGTCGTCGACAGTGGCGACCGGGATCGTCACGAAGGCGGTCATGCCGGGAAAGAGCAACAGCTTCGGATTGGCAAAGTCGATGATCGTGTCATAGGTCACGACGTTCTGGACGGTGGTCGCATTCATGCGGATCTGGCTGACGATGCCTTCAAAAATGTCTTTCGGGAAAGCGTCCACCTTGAAGGTGACATGGCGGCCGACCTTGATCCGGCCGACGTCCGATTCGTCGGTCTTTGCGTAGACCTGCATCTTCGTCAGGTCCTGCGCGATCGTGAATATCGTCGGCGCCTGGAGCGATGCGGCCACGGTTTGACCGACATCGACGCTGCGCGCGACAACGGTCCCGTCGATGGGCGAGCGGATCGTCGTATAGTCCAGATTCGTCTGCGCAACGGAGACCGCCGCTTCCTTGAGCCGGACCTGGGCCTCCGCTTGCGTGGCGGCGGCCGCAGCGGCCTCGGTACTGGCCTTGGCGACCTCGTAATTCGCTTTTGCCTGATCGAACAATTGTTGCGACTCCGCATTGGCGCCGATCAGCCCCTCGGCGCGTCCATAGTCCGCTTTCGTTTGCGCCAATGTCGCGCGCGCCTTCTGAAGACCGGCCACGCTCGCCGACACATTCGCCCGTGCGTCTTCCAGATCCGCGACGGCCTCCTGCAACGCACCCTGAAACAGCGCCGGATCGATCAGCGCGACAGCTTCGCCGCGATGGACGCGCGAATTGAAGTCGGCGTTCAATTTTGCGATCGTGCCGGAGACCTGCGATCCCACCTGAACCGTCGTCACGGCATTGATCGTGCCGGTCGCCTCGACGACATCGTGAACATCGCCGCGCTCGATCCTGGCTGTCACATATTGCGCCGGGTCGCCGCCGCGAAATCCGAGAATCACGGCCAACACCGCAACCACTCCGGCTGCGCCGCCGGTAATGCGCTTATGCGACTTCGTCCATGCCCACGCGGATTGAATCAACATCATCGGACGCGAAGATGCTCTAATTCGAGATTCCATTTTCACTCGTACCGTAGTGCTTCGATGGGATTGAGCTGCGAGGCCTTGCGCGCGGGGTAATAGCCGAAGAACACGCCGACCGTGATCGAGAAGAATGCGGCGATCAGGATGGACAGGATCGAGATCTCCATCGACCAGCCCATGGCTTTCCCGATCACAAACGATCCTGCGATCCCGAACATGACGCCGGCGCTGCCGCCTACCATGCTCAGCATCACGGATTCGCCCAGGAATTGCAGCCTTATGGCTTCCTCCGTTGCGCCCACCGCCACACGCACGCCGATCTCGCGCGTCCGCTCCGTGACCGACACGAGCATGACGTTCATGATTCCGATGCCGCCGACGACAAGCGACACGGACGCGACAGCGATCAGCAAAAGCGTGAGCGTCCTGCTGGCTTCGAGCTGCGCTTTGATGACGTCCTCCGGATTGCGGATGTTGAAATCGTCCACCTCGTCTTGCCTGAGATGGTGCCGATCCCTGAGCACAGCGGCCGCCTGCTGGCCGGCCAGCTTCACGACGTCCTGCGAGACAGCGGAGCAGAGAATATCGTCGAGCCAGGTGACGCCTTTCACCTTTTTCTGCACCGTCGTGTAAGGAAGGAGAATCTCGTCGTCCTGATCCTGGCCCGACGCCGAAAAGCCCTTTGGTTCAAGCGTTCCGATGACCCGGCAGGGAAGCCCGCTCACGCGGACTACCTTTCCGATGGGATATTCCGGCCCGAAAAGCTGCTCGCGCACGGTCCTGCCGATCACGCAGACATCCGCGCCGCTGTCGACGTCGTCCTGCAAGAACGAGGCGCCTTCCGCAATCGTCAGGCGTTTGATGTCGAAATAGTCAGGGCCGACGCCGCGATAACGTGTGAACCAATTCTGGTTGCCGTAAATGAGCTGCGTGGAGCCGTCGACATTTGGCGAGACGCTTTTGATCAGCGGGACCTGTTTCTTGATGGCGAGCGCGTCGGCCATGGTCAGTGTGGGGCTCGCGTCCGTTCCCGTCCGTACCCCGTTGACGGCCCGCCCGCCCGCTTCGATCCACACGAGGTTGTCGCCTAAATTGTTGAGCTGACGCTCCACCTGCATCTGGCCTGCCCTGCCTATGGCCACGACGCAGATGACCGCGGCAATGCCGATTGTGATCCCCAGGACAGTGAGCAGGCTGCGCAGCTTGTTGCGCATGAGTGCCCGCAGGGCAGATTCGATTATGACGCTGTAATTCATCCGGCCCTCCGACCGGGCCAAGCTCGCCGTCTTTGTTTAAGGCAGTATTATGGAACCGGCGCCGGGCTCCGAAAGGCAACGATGCGGCTGAGCCGCACGGCTTACCAGGCGCGTGAGATGGGTTGGATATTTCTGCGCAGCCCGACCGTTTAATCCGATCCAGCAAAGGAGAAATCGTCATGAAGGTCGGATGCATCGGGCTGGGGCAGATGGGCTCGGGCATGGCCGAAAGCCTGCTCAGGGCCGGGCATGAGGTAACCGTATACAACCGCACGCGCGCGAAAGCTGACGCACTGGTCGCCACGGGCGCGAAATTCGCAGGCACCGTAGCCGATGCCTGCAGAGGCGACGCCGTTCTCACCATGCTGGCGAATGACGACGCCGTGGAAGCGGTGGTCTATGGCGACCAGGGCGTGCTCGCCAGCCTCGCCAAGGGCGCCGTCCACGTCTCGTCCAGCACGATCAGCCCAAAATTGTCGGAGCGCCTAGCCGCCGACCACTCGGCGGCCGGTCAGCGTCTCGTGGCGGCGCCGGTGTTCGGCCGGCCCAACGTCGCTGCCGCGGGCAAGCTTTCCGTTGTCGCCGCGGGTGACGCGAATTCGGTCCGCTCGGTGGCGCCCCTTTTTGATGCCATCGGACAGAAGACCTTCATCATTTCCGAGACTCCGAAAGACGCCAATATCGTGAAACTCAGCGGCAACTTCCTCATTGCTACGGTCATTGAGTCGCTGGCTGAAGCGATTGCGCTGATCGCCAAGGCCGGAATCGACAAGCGCCAGTATCTGGACATCCTGACATCGACCCTGTTCGACTGCCCGGTCTACAGGACATATGGCGATCTGGTGGTACGCGGCGCGTATGAGCCCCCAGGCTTCGCCGCCTCGCTTGCCCACAAGGATATCCGGCTCGCACTTGCCGCCGCCGAAGACCTCCGCGTGCCCATGCCGTTCGCCAGCGTGGTGCACGACCGGTTTCTGGCATTGCTGGCCAATGGCGGCGAGCGGCTGGACTCGTCGGCGATCGCGCGACTCGTCATGCATGACGCCGGATTGCACTAACGCGGGTTGGTAGAATCTGTGCGATCCGTCATCATGCCGGAGAGCGATCCTCTCTGCTGGACTGACAAGTGCCGCCGATCGACCGTCGATTTCTGTTGAACGCGAGCTTGTCTGGCCTGGTCGCGGGATTCTTCGCGCCATCCGTATCGCGTGCCGCGGAAGCTCCGCTGCCGCGCCTGGGTCAGTCGCGCCCGTTCAGCTTCGGCTGGCTCAGGGATCACGCGCGCAATCTGTCCGCTTACGCGGCTCCCGTCGCGCCGGCAGCCGATCTGGTGCAGCAGATCGATTTCGACGCCACGCAGAAAATCCGCTTCCGCGGCGAATGTGCATTGTGGCGCAAGAGCGCCGCGCCGTTCCCGATACGCTTCTTCCATCTGAACAAATTCGTGCCAGATCCCGTGCGCATACATGCCGTCTCCGGGCGCTCGGCGCGCGAGGTTCTCTATACGCCGCGATGCTTCGATTATGACGGGACGCGACTCGCGCAGAAGCTTCCCGCCGATCTAGGTTTCTCGGGGTTTCGCGTGATGGATGGGCAGGAAAGCGAGACCGATTGGCTTGCCTTCCAGGGCGCGAGCTATTTCCGCACCGCGGGCGCCGACAACCAGTATGGCGCTTCAGCGCGCGGCGTCGCGGTCAACACCGCTGCGTCGACCACCGAGGAATTTCCGCGCTTCTCCGAGTTCTGGATCGCCGAGAGTCCGGGCGCTCCGGTGACGGTCTATGCGCTTCTCGAAGGCCCCAGCATGACAGGGGCCTACAAATTCGCGGCGGTGCGCACAGGCGGCGTCATCATCGATGTGCATGCGGAGCTCTTCCTGCGCGCGGAGGTGACGCGGCTTGGTATTGCGCCGCTCACCAGCATGTACTGGTACGGCGAGAACGAGCGGCCGCGCGCGGTCGACTGGCGCCCCGAAATTCACGACAGCGACGGTCTCGCAATATGGACGGGGAAGGGCGAGCGCATCTGGCGGCCGCTGATCGACCCGCCCGTCATTCAGACCAACTCCTTCGTCGACGAGAATCCGAAAGGATTCGGTCTGATGCAGCGCGACCGCGATTTCGACCACTATCAGGACGATGGCGCCTTCTACAATCGCCGGCCCGGCATATGGGTCGAGCCGCGCGGAAACTGGGGTGCGGGCGCGGTGCAGCTCGTCGAAATACCGACCGACGATGAGGTGCACGACAACATCGTCGCCTATTGGAAGCCGAGCGCGCCGGTCGGCGCGGGCGACACGCCGGTGTTCGACTATCGACTTTATTGGCAGGATCAGGAGCCGCATCCACCACAGGGCATTGCCCAGGTCGTTGCCACGCGCATCGGCCGCGGCGGCATTCCCGGAGCGCCACCGCCGAAGGGACAGTGGAAATTTGTCGTGGACTTCGCCGGCGGCGCGCTGGCCGGCATGGCGGCGCGTTACGATGTGAGTCCCGTTGTCACGCTGTCGCGCGGCAAGGTGGAAAACCACTACGTCATCAAGGTAGTTGGAACGAGCATCTGGCGCGCGCTTTTCGATGTAAGCTTCACGGGCCCGGAACCGCTCGATCTCAGATGCTATCTGCGCCTCGGCGACAAGACGCTCACCGAGACGTGGCTGTATCAGTTCTTCCCGTCGATTTGATCGCTGCGCATCCTCGTATCGGTGCGCGCAATCCAGGCCAACACGTCGTTCCACCGGGGTTCCGCATCGAGATCGCGCAGCAGCATGTGATAACCATTTGCGTAGCGTATCACTGTCGCATGAGGCCCAAGCTCGTGAGCCACCGCTTCGGTGGGCGCGGCAGGAATGACCTGGTCGTTACCGCCGTAAAGAAAGAGGATCAGAGGGTCGGCACTCAAATGCTCGGGCGCATGCCGCGCGTCATCCATCAGATTGACGAGGCCATAGACCTGATCCACGCGCGCTTCGTGTTGATAGAGCGGATCGCGAGAGAGTTCGCGCAGCACGGGAATGTTGTCCGTTGCCAGGATGTGCAATCCCTCACCCGAGACGTGCAGCCAGGGCAATGTCCGCGCGGCGAACCACAACGCCGCGCGGTACGAAGCGGGCATGTCGTTGCGAGACCACACTGCCGGGGCGACGAGGATGACGCCGTCGACGCGTGGCGGCCGAGCGCTTGCCATTGCGGCGAGCACGACCGATCCCCCCATGCTTTCGCCAAGCGCGTAGATTGGAATGCGGGGAAACTTCGCGCGGGCCGCTTCGACGAAGTCGTCGAGATCGGCGCAGAGCGAAAAAGTCCCAGGCCACAATCCCGCATTCGGCGCCGCCCCAAATCCGCGCTGGTCGTAAGCATAAACCGTGATGCCATGGGCCGCCCACCAGGGTCCGGGCAGATCGAAGGCCTGGGAATAATCGCTCATCCCGTGCAGCGCCACGACCACGGCTCGCGGATGTTGCGCATCCCAATGGCGAAGCGGCAACCGCAGGCCATCGCGTGTAAGGAATGCATCGCTCTCGATGGTGGGCATCTGGTTCTGCACGCCCCCGGGCGCCAGCTCCGGAGCGCAGGCCAAGAGCGCGAGAAGCGTCAGTCCGACAGGAGCCGCGCGACGCGTCCGCGCAAATAGGGCAGCAATTCCTTGTCGAACCATGGATTCTTCTTTAGCCAGCCGGTGTTGCGCCACGAGGGGTGCGGCAAAGCAATATAGCGCGGCGCATATTCGCGCCACGCCCTTACTGTTTCATTCACATGAGGTCTTGCGCCTGCGCCCAGGTGCCAGGCCTGGGCGTGACCGCCCACAAGCAGCGTAAGCGAAAATTCCGGAAGCGCCGCAAACAACCGCTTGCGCCAGGTGTTCGCGCACTCCCGCCGCGGTGGGCGGTCGTGCCCCTGGGCGTCATAACCCGGGAAGCAGAACGCCATCGCGGCAATGGCAATTCTGGAACCGTCATAGAACGTCGCTCGGTCGATCCCCATCCACGTGCGCAGGCGGTCGCCCGAGCGGTCGTTGAACGACAGTCCTGTCTGGTGCACGCGCAATCCGGGCGCCTGGCTGACGATGCAAAGCCGTGCCGTCGGGCTCGCGTGCAATACGGGGCGCGGACCGTGCGGCAGATGCGGCTCGCAGATCCGGCAGGTGCGGATTTCGTGCAGGAGCGCCGCGAGATCGGTTGGCGCCAGAGTCATCACCGCTATTCCGCGGACTGAAGCAAATGACGGGCGATCACCAATTGCTGGATCTGGCTCGTGCCTTCATAGATGCGGAAAATGCGGACGTCGCGGTAGAAGCGTTCGATGCCATGATCGGCGACGTAGCCCGCGCCGCCGAAAATCTGGACGGCGCGATCGGCGACGCGGCCCACCATTTCGGACGCAAAATATTTCGCGCAGGCTGCTTCCTCGGTGACCATTTCGCCGGAATCGCGTTTGCGCGAGGCGTCCAGAACCATCGTGCGCGCCGCGTAGGATTCCGTCCGCGAGTCCGCGAGCATGGCCTGGATGAGCTGAAAATCGCCGATCGGCCGGCCGAACTGCCGGCGCTCGCGCGCGTAGGAGACGCATTCGCGCAGAAGCCGTTCGGCAACGCCCACGCACATGGCCGCAATATGCAGCCGTCCACGGTCGAGCACTTTCATCGCCAGCTTGAACCCTTCGCCCTCCGCACCCAGACGAAGATGTGCGGGCACGCGGGCGTCCTGAAAGATCACGTCGCAGATTTGAGCGCCCTGCTGCCCCATCTTCTTTTCAGGCCTGCCGATCGATATCCCCGGCGTATCCGCGGGCACAATGAAGGCGGAAATGCCCGAAGCACCCGGTTTCGACGGATCGCTCCGCGCGAGCAGCGTGAACATTCCTGCGCGATTGGCGTTGGTGATGAAGCGCTTGGTGCCGTTCACCACATAGTCTGAGCCGTCGCGGATCGCCGTCGTGCGCAGAGAGGCGGCGTCCGATCCCGATTCGGGTTCGGTCAGCGCAAAACTCGTAATCACCTCGCCGCTTGCAAGTTTCGGCAGCCACGCCTGCTTCTGCGCGTCGGTGCCGAACATCACCACACCCTGGCTGCCGATCCCGACATTGGTACCGATCACCGAGCGGAACGCTGGCGAGGTCTGGCCGAGCTCGAAGCAGACCAGGACCTCGTCCTCCATGCTCAGCTCGAGCCCGCCATAAGCTTGCGGAATCGAGAGACCGAAGAGTCCCAAGCTTCGCATCTCGGCGACGATCGAATCCGGCACGAGATCGTCGTCGGCGACCTTGGCTTCGAGCGGAACACATTTCTCCCGCACGAAGCGGCGCACCGTTTCGATCAATTGCGCACTGGTTTCGGGATCAAGGGACATGCGAATTTCCGGCTGATTTGCTCAAATACCGTCTACCGGAATTCGTTCGTAAGTGACACACAAAGATTCAGCGCAGAGGACGCGGAGGATGCGCAGTGGACGCAGGAAAATGGCGCGCGAAGCGCGCAAGGAATCCTCTGCGACCTCTGCGCATCCTCTGTGTCCTCTGCGCTAAGAGGGCAGCCAGTGAATCCTATGCGACCGGCAGAAGCCCTATGATGCAGCCGGTGAGGCCGCTGGCCATGGTGCCGGAGAGGAGCGCGCGCATCGCGAGGGGTACGATCTCGTCGCGACGTTCGGGAACGAGGCTCGAGACACCCGCGATCATGATGCCGACGGAACCGAAATTGGCGAATCCGCACATGGCATAGACCATGATGAGGCGCGCGCGGGGATCAAGCGCGCCCGCCGGAAGCGCCGCGAGTTTCAGGTACGCGACGAATTCGTTGAGCACCGTCTTCTGGCCCATGAGCGAGCCGGCGGTCGCGGCTTCCTGCCACGGAATCCCGTAGAGCCAGACGAGTGGTGCGAAGATCCAGCCGAAGATTCGCTCGATGCTGAGAGGAGCGCCGCCAATTGGCGGAACAGGCGCGAGCATGATGTCGACAAGTGCCACCAGAGCCACGATCACCAGCAGCATCGCGACGATGCCGAGCCAGAGCTTGAGCCCGTCTTCGGTTCCGCGCGCGATCGCGTCCATGCTGGAGCGGTAATTTAGGCTCGGCACGGCGTGGGCTTCGGTTTCCGCTGTACCGGGAATCATGATGCGCCCGATCATCAGCGCGCCCGGAAGCGAGATAAACGAAGCCACCAGAATATGGCCGAGCGCGCCCGGCACCACGGGTTCGAGGATCGTCGCGTAAAGGACGAAGACAGTACCCGCAACGGTGGCAAGCCCGACCGAAAACAGCATGAAGAGTTCCGATCGCGACAGCTGGGTGAGATAGGGCCGGATGAGAAGCGGCGCCTCGATCATGCCAAGAAAAATCGTGGCTGCCGAGCCGAGCCCGATCGCGCCGCCCACGCCCATCACCTTGCGGAGAATCCAGGCGAAGGCGTTGACCACGAGTGGCAGAATCCGCCAGTGCCACAACAAGGCGGCGAGTGCCGAGATGACGATGACAAGCGGCAGAATCTGAAAGGCGAAATTCGTCAGGCCCTTCGCGCTCGTGATCGCAAAAGGCGGGGCGCCGCCGCCCACATAGCCGAACACGAAGGATGTGCCGGTCCTGGTTGCCGCAGTCAACGCGTTGACGATGACGTTGAGCGACAGGAGAGCGGCGCGAGCGGCAGGGACTTTCAGCAAGAGAAGCGCCAGCGCAAACTGAAGGGCAAGTCCCGATACGACGGTCCGGTATGGAAACGCACGCCGATTCTCGGAGAATGCCCACGCGGCCGCCAGAATGACCGACAGGCCGGCGAGCGACTGGAGATGGTAGATCAACTGGTCCGGCACAACTGCCCTCACCGGCGCCGTGGAGACCGGCGATCCCGGGTGCCACAATCCGTACAATGATTCGCGCGAGCGCATGAGCGAGCAAGCCAGATTCCCCGAAATCCGCGCACTGCTGGGCGCGCGCGCGTTGCCGCCGCTGATCCTGGTGCTGTTCCACTTTTGCGAAGGCCATGGCTATCGCGGCGCAGCCTGGTTCGACCTGCCCGTGGCGCGCGGCTATCTCTGGGTCGAGTTCTTCTTCGCCCTGTCCGGCTTCGTGCTGACCTATGTCTACGCGCAACGGTTACCGCTGCTGTGGCGCCCGCGCGGTTACCTGGCGTTCCTCCAGTCGCGGCTGGCGCGTCTCTATCCGTTGCATCTTGCGATGCTGCTCCTGATTCTCTTCATGCTCGTCACATTGCGCGCACTCGCCGCGCGCGGCGGCTACGTGTCCATCTATGACGAGCCCTGGCATCCGTTCTGCACCTGGCCGACATTCATCGCCAACCTCTTTCTCGTTCAGGCGTGGAATCTGTTTCCCTATCTGTCGTGGAACGGCGCCTCGTGGTTTGTGAGCGTCGAATTCCTGCTGTGCCTGCTGTTTCCGCTCTATCTTGCTTTGTCGCGCGGCGGCTGGCGAGTCGCTCTGCTGTTGATCGCAGGTGGCGCAGTTGCGCTCGCCTTGCTGGCGCATCCGCGCTATGGGCTCGACCTCACCTTTCACAACGGCATTTATCGCGGCATGGCGGCGTTCGCGATGGGCGTGGGATTTGCCGTGCTTCACCGTCTCGCGCTTCAGCGCGGCGCGGCATCATTGCCGGAAGTGGTTTTCTCGCTCGCGCAGATCGCGGTTCTCGCCTGTCTCTGGTACGCGATCTATCATACGGGCTGGTCGCATCGGCCTGCGGACATCTACACCGCCCTTTCCGTCATCGCGCTCGTCTTCGTTCTGTCGTTCGACCGCGGCTTTCTCGCCAGGGCGTTGGCGACGCGGATTCCGCTCAGGCTCGGCGAGTGGTCTTACGCGATCTATATCGGGCAGACTCCGATCCTGCAGTTGCTGCGCCACGCCCAGCTGCATCTCTATCCCGCACCGGGCGATATCGTGTTCGGCAGGCCGTGGCTGGCATGGGCGGCCGTGTGGCACTGGCTCGAACCGGCGCTGCTGGTCGCGGTGTGCATTGTGTGGGGCGCGATTCTTTTCACGCTCATCGAACGCCCCGCCAACACCTTCCTTCGGCGTCTTGGTGCGAGGCGCGACGCGGCCCAGGCGGCATCGGCTTGACCGTCTGACGGGCCTCGGCCATCACTCGCCCGCGCCATTCGTTCCAGACGGAGATTTCCCATGACCATTCGATTCGACGGCAAGGTGGCGATCGTCACCGGTGCGGGTGGGGGCCTCGGCCGCGCGCATGCTCTCGAATTCGCGCGCCGCGGCGCGAAGGTCGTCGTCAACGATCTGGGCGGCGCAGTCGACGGCACGGGCGGCTCCTCCGAAGCGGCGCAGAAGGTCGTGGCCGAGATCGAAGCTGCGGGCGGCAACGCGATCGCCAATGGCGCCTCGGTCACCGACGACGCGGGCGTCGCCCATCTCGTCAAACAGACTCTCGACGCGTTCGGGCGCATCGACGTGCTCATCGCCAATGCGGGCATCCTGCGCGACAAAAGCTTTGCCAAGATGGAGATCAGGGATTTTTCGGCCGTACTGGACGTGCATGTGATGGGAACCGTGAAGCCCGCGAAAGCCGTGTGGCAGCTCATGCGCGACCAGCAATATGGCCGCATCGTCGTTACTACTTCATCGACGGGACTGTACGGCAATTTCGGCCAGGCGAACTACGGCGCCGCCAAGCTTGGCCTCGTCGGCCTGATGCACACGCTCAAGATCGAAGGTGCGAAGGACAACATCAAGATCAATGCGATCTGTCCAGTGGCCGCTACCCGAATGACCGAAAATCTGATGCCGCCGCAGATGCTGGAAATGCTGAAGCCGGAATACGTCACCCCGGCCGTCGTCTATCTCGCAAGTGAGGATGCGCCGACGGGAGTCATCGTGACCGCCGGCGCCGGCGTTTTTTCTGCGGCGCAGATGATCGAGACGAACGGAATCCATCTTGGCCCCAACGCAACCGCGGACCACATCGCGGCTGCCTGGTCGCGCATCTCGGACTTTACGGACGCCAAACACTACGTCACCGGCGCCGAGCAGGTTCAGAAGATCGTGGAACGAAGGCAAGAGAAGGCGGGGTGAGCTCATTCGCCCGTGTTCCCCCTCACCCATGCCGAAGCGGTTGAGAGGTGTCGTACTTAAGCCCTCTCCCACAAGGGGAGAGGGCAATCCCCGCGCTGATTTTCTCTGTTGATGCAGGACTCTGGATCGCCCTCTCCCCTTGTGGGAGAGGGATGCAGGTATGGTCGATGAATTCTGGTCAGGCGCGGGTGAGGGGGAAACACCTCTATTCCCCTTTGAACTCCGGTGTTCGCTTCTCGAAAAACGCTTCCACCGCTTCGCGATGATCTTCGGTCATGTGGGCGAGGGACTGGAAAGCGGCCGACATTTCCATCAGCGTTTCGAAGCTTGCATTCTCGCCATCGCGCATCAGCCTTTTGGTCAGGCGCAGCACGTCGGGCGGCTGGCGGCAGATGCGATCGGCGAGGGCTCGCGCCTCGGTCATGAGTTCGGCGACGGGGACGACCTTCGAAACAAGTCCCCATTCGAGCGCGGTCGCGGCATCGATCGTCTCGGCGGTGAAGAACAATTCCGCCGCGCGCGCCATGCCGATGATGCGCGGCAGAATCCATGCGCCGCCATCGCCGGGAACGAGACCGATCTTGAGGAAGCTCGCACCGAACACCGCGGTATCGGCGGCGATCCGCAGATCGGCAAGGCACGTCACATCGTTGCCCAATCCGATTGCCGGGCCGTTCACGGCGCAGATCATCGGCACTTCGATGTTCCACAATGCGCGCACCAGGCGGTGAATGTTGCTTCGGTAGCGCTCACGGATGAGAACCCCGGGGCCGGCGAAGGTGCCGCTTTTCTCGCGCATCGCCTTGAGATTGCCACCGGCGGAAAAAGCCTTGCCCGCGCCGGTCAGGATCACGCAGCGAATGTCGCGGTCGGCGTTGATGCGCGAAGCCGCGTCGGCGAACAGTTCGCCGTCACCTTCCTCTCCCAGCGGATTGCGCGAGTCCGGGCGGTTGATCGTCAGCGTGACGATCAGGCCGGTTTTTTCGAAAAGTAGCGCGGTCATGGTGTTCACACTCAACCGAGCGAAGCGTAGCGCTTCAGGTGATGATCGACGTTGCCGTACAGCGTGTCGATTATCGTGACGCGCTTGAAGTAGTGGCCGAGCGCCAGTTCGTCGGTCATGCCCATGCCGCCGTGGATTTGCACCGCGTTCTGGCCGACAAAACGGCCCGCCTTGCCGATCTGGACCTTCGCGGCGGACGCGGCTTTCTTGCGCACATTTTCGCTGTCGCCGAGTTTCAGCGTCACCATCAGCGTCATGGAGGCCGACTGCTCCACCTGCATGAACATGTCGACCATGCGGTGCTGCAGCGCCTGGAACTTGCCGATCGGCACGCCGAACTGCTTGCGTGTCTTCGAAAATTCGACCGTCGATTCCTGCAGCATCCGCATCGCGCCAAGGGCTTCGGCGCAATGCGCGGCAATGGCCTCGTCGACGACCTGTTCGATCAACGGCAGAGCGTCATCGGGCGAACCGACGAGATTGTCCGCCGGAACTTCGACATTCTCGAACGTGATCTCCGATGCGCGCAGCCCGTCCACGGTCGGGAAATCGCGGGCCGAGATGCCTCTCGCGCGCCTGTCGACCAGAAACACGCTTATGCCTTTTTCCTCGCGCCTGGCACCCGCGGTGCGGGCGGTGACGATGAGCGCATGAGCGAAAGGTGCGCCGATGACCACCGATTTTTGTCCGTTCAGCACATAGGCGGAGCCCTGCTTCTTCGCCGTAACCGCGAGATCGGCGAGATTGTACCGCCCTTGCGGTTCCGCGAAGGCGAAAGCAAGCACTGCGTCGCCCGCTGCGATCTTTGGAAGCCATTCCTGCTTGTGCATTTCGCTGCCGGCGGACCGCAGAATGCCGCCGCCCACCACAACCGTTGGAACATAGGGTTCGACAACCAGCGCGCGCCCGAAGGCCTCCATCACGATCATGGTTTCGACCGGGCCGCCGCCGAGTCCGCCATAGGCCTCCGGAAGCGGTGCGCCCAAAAGTCCGAGTTCGGCAAACTGCTTCCAGCATTCGGGGCGCCAGCCCGGCTCGCCGCGCGAGACTTTCCTGAATGTTTCGAAGGAATATGTGTCAGCGAGCAATCGGACGACCGAGTTGCGCAGGAGGTTCTGCTCTTCGCTATAGGCAAAATCCATCGACGTTCCCCGGACGCGGTGCCGCGCCTCTAAAGACCCAGCACAGCCTTGGCGATGATGTTGCGCTGGATCTCGTTCGAGCCGCCATAGATCGACGCCTTGCGCATATTGAAATACACGCCTGCGGCGCCGACTTCGTCTTCCGGCCCCACGGGATACTCATTGTCGCCGAACCCGTGCGCATCGGGATAGGCGTAATAGCCGACAGCCTCGAGCGTCAGCTCGGTGATGCGCTGCTGGATTTCCGTCCCCTTGATCTTGAGAATGGAACTCTCGGGTCCGGCATGCCCTCCGCGTGCTTCGGCGGCGAGCGTGCGCAGCTCGGTGAATTCGAGTGCGGTCAGGTCGATCTCGACTTCCGCCACCTTGCGCGCAAATTCGTCGGTCTCGATCAGCGGCGTGCCGTCCACCTGCTCGGCGGCCGCGATCTCGCGCAGACGCTCGATCGCCTTCTTCGAACGCGCGACGCCCGCGATCCCGGAACGCTCATGCACGAGCAGGAACTTGGCATAGGTCCAGCCCTGGTTCTCGTCTCCGACACGGTTCTCGATGGGCACCTTCACATCATCAAAGAAAACCTCGTTCACCTCGCGCACGCCATCGAGCACGATGATCGGCTTCACTGTGATCCCGGGAGTCTTCATGTCGATCAGAAGAAAGGTGATGCCTTCCTGCCGCTTCACGGTAGGGTCGGTCCGCACCAGGCAAAAAATCCAGTCGGCGAATTGGGCAAGCGTGGTCCAGGTCTTCTGGCCATTGACGACATAGTGGTCGCCGTCGCGCACCGCGCGCGTCTTCAGGCTGGCAAGGTCCGAACCCGCGCCCGGCTCGGAATAACCTTGGCACCACCAGTCGTCGCCGGAGAGAATCCGCGGCAGGAATTTCTGCTTCTGCGCCGCGTTGCCGAATGTGTAGATGACCGGCCCTACCATCGCGAGACCGAAAGGAATCAGCGGCGGCGTTTCGGCGCGCGCGCATTCCTCGTTGAAAATGTAGCGCTCGGTGACGCTCCAGCCCGTGCCGCCATACTCTTTCGGCCAGAGTGGCGCGACCCAGCCCTGCTTGTAGAGCGTGCGGTGCCAGCCGAGATAATCCTCCTTCGTCGCGAGATCGCGGCGGGTGCGGCCCTTGAGGTGCGGAGGAAGGTGCTCCGCGATGAAGCCTCTCACGCGTTCGCGAAACGCCTCTTCTTCGCGCGAGAAGGTGAGGTCCATCTGCCGCTCCGACAATTTGTCAGCGCCCGATCTTACGCTACCCACATGGTTCGACAAGCTCACCATGAGGGTATGCCTCATCCTGAGTTTGTCGAAGGATGTTCGACACGCTCACTATGAGGGCGCCTCGTCCTGAGCCTGTGGAAGTTCGACGCCCGACTCTGTTGTCAGTCCGTCACGCCCGGCTGAGGCACGATGCGCAGATAGGGCCGCGGTGCTTTCCACCCCTTGGGATAGATCTTTTTCGCCTCTTCGTCGGAGACCGAGCCGGCGATGATGACGTCTTCGCCGGGCTTCCAATTCGCCGGCGTCGCGACCCTGTGCTTCGCGGTGAGCTGGAGCGAATCGATGACGCGCAGCACCTCGTCGAAATTGCGCCCCGTCGTCATGGGATAGACGAGTATCAGCTTCAGCTTCTTGTCCGGTCCGATCACGAAAACATTGCGTACGGTCTGGTTGTCGGCCGGCGTGCGCTTCGAGGGATCGCCGCTCGTCGAAGCCGGCAGCATGTCGTAGAGCTTCGATACCTTGAAATCCGCATCGCCGATGATGGGATAGTTGGGCGCCGTGCCCTGGGTTTCGCGGATGTCGTCGGCCCAGCGCGAATGATCGCCGACCGGATCGACCGAAAGTCCGATGATCTTCACATCGCGCCGGTCGAATTCCGGCTTGATGCGCGCCATGTAGCCGAGCTCCGTGGTACAGACCGGCGTGAAGTCCTTGGGATGTGAGAACAGGACAGCCCAGCTTGTGCCCAGCCAGTCATGGAAGCGGATGGTGCCTTGCGTCGTCTGTGCCTCGAAATCGGGGGCCGTGTCGCCAAGCTTCAATGTCATTGTGCGCTCCTTCGCCTGATTGTGGATGCAGGACGCGTATTGTCCGGCTCGCCAGCCCTCTTGTGCCCGGCCTTTATATCTTACGGCGCGGGGCAATGTCGAGTTGTGCAGTCGTGATTAGCGGTTCGCTGCGCGCCGTCCACGCGCGTTGATGGCCTCGTGATGCCGGATCACTTCCTCGATGATGAAGTCGAGGAATTTTTCTGCGAAGTCCGGATCGAGCTTCGCGCTGTCGGCCAAAGCGCGAAGCCGTGCGATCTGCTGCGCTTCGCGCGCGGGATCGGCGGGCGGCAGCCCGCGCTGCGCTTTGAGCTGGCCAACCGCTTTCGTGCATTTGAATCGTTCGGCGAGAAGATGGATAAGCGCCGCATCGATATTGTCGATGCTGTCCCGAAGCTGCTGTAGTTCGGGATCGACGGTCCCACGCCCCTTATATTCGCTCATCTTCGCCCGCACTGCTCCTGGTTTTTCCGTAACCTAGCCCGGACGCAGAACAACCGCATCAGGGTCGGCCTCGTTCTCGGCCGGGCTCGCGCCCCGCTCTAAACTAAACGGGTGGCTCAATTTTAAGGTTTGAATTCCAAAAAGATTGTCATGGCCCCGCTTGACGGGGCCACCCAGCAAGCGCGCGTCCGCGCGCTGAATATGCCCTCTGTGCGATTTCTCCTGGGTGGCCCGCTCTACGGCGGGCCATGACAACTTTGGGGCACGAAGTGTTGGAATCGGGCCCCCGGCTCAGTGTCATGCATCATTTCGCGGATAGAGGATCATCTGCGTCTGGCTTACTACGGCGACGAGCCGGCCGGCTTCGGTTTCGACATGAGTCTGCCAGACCTGCGTCTGGCGCCCGCGATGAATGGGTGTGGCCGTGGCGATGAGCTTTGTGCCGAGCGCGGCACCGCTCACGAAGTTGGTCTTGCTCTCGATCGTAGTTGTGCCAGCGGCGCCGTCGGGCAGGCTGATGGCCGTGCCAGTCGCAGCGGCAGTGTCGGCGAGGGTCATCAACGCGCCGCCATGAACCCGATCGCCCAGCGTGCAGAGATCGTCGCGCACTGTCATCTCCGCCACGACGCAATCGCGATCGGCCTGGCGCAAAACGATACCGAGAAGCTGGGCAAGCGGCAGAGGGGCGCCGTTCAGCGCGTCAAGCAGCATGGTTCGTTTTCCTTTGTGCAGCGAGGCGGGCGACGGTCTCCGCCGTCTGCCCATCCGCGGGAAAGAAGGATTCGATCGCGAGCTCCGACAGCGTCACGTCGAGCGGGGTGCCGAACACCGTCGTCGTAGTGAAGAAGGACAGAAGTCCGGCTTCGGTCATGACCTGAAATGGCGCGACGAACTCGGAGGCCTGCGGTGGAATCGGGCGGACGAAACCGCCCAGCGGAATCGCGTAGCCGGACACTTCGCGCAGCAATTCCACCAGCACGGGATCGGCAGTGAGTTCGACCTGTTGACGCAGCCGCAGCAATGCGTGGGCGCGCCATTCGCGGAAATTCGCGATGCGCGGCGCCAGGCCTTCCGGATGCAGGCTCAGCCGCATGGCGTTGGACGTCGGCTCGAGAAGCTCCCTCGCGACGCCCGCGTAGAGCTCGGGAATGGCGCGGTTCGTCGCCATCACATTCCAGTGCCGGTCGAGCGCAAAGCCCGGATAGGGCAGGAGCGCGTCCAGCACGAGATCGATGGCGCGGCGCGCCGCGTCGAGAGCCGGATCGGCGAGGGACCGTTCGGGAAAAATGGGCGCGTAGCCGGCCGCTACCAGCAGCACGTTGCGTTCGCGGGCGGGAATCTGCAGCTGCTCGGAAAGGTTAAGGATCATCTCCCGGCTCGGCCGGGCCCGGCCTGTCTCGAGGAAGCTCAGGTGCCGCGTCGAAATCTGCGCCTCGCAGGCCAGATCGAGCTGGCTCATCCGCCGGCGCCGCCGCCAATCCTTGAGATGTTCGCCGACATGGCTGGGCTGTATGGTCATCAGCCGAGCTTAGGAGAGGGACGTGCGCCGATCCATTACGTCGAAGGTAATGAAGGCCACGCCGGAGGAGGCGGAGAGCGTGGTTACAGGCCGGCAGCCGAGACGTCTGATTGTGGGAATCACCGGTGCGTCGGGGGCGATCGTCGGCGTGCGGGTTCTCGAGCTGCTCGCCGAGACGGGTATCGAGACGCACCTGGTGATGAGCAGGGCGGCCGAAATGGCGCTCGCCTACGAGACCGATCTTCAGCCGAAAGACGTGAAGGCACTGGCAAGCGTCCATCACGCCATAATGGCGCTCGGCGCGACAATTTCGTCGGGTTCGTTTGAGACTATGGGCATGCTGATCGCGCCATGCTCGATCCGCACCATGAGCGAGATCGCCACCGGCGTGACCAGCACACTTCTCTCACGCGCCGCCGATGTCGTTCTGAAGGAACGCCGCCGGCTCGTGCTCGCCATCCGCGAGACCCCACTTCATCTCGGCCACTTGCGCACGATGACCGCGCTTGCCGAGATGGGCGCGGTGGTCGCGCCGATGGCGCCGGCCTTCTACACCCGCCCGAATTCCGTCGACGACATCGTCAATCACACGGCGGGCCGCCTCCTCGACCTGTTTGGGATTCCGACTGATGCGGTGCGACGATGGGAAGGCGGGTCCCCAAAGCGACAGGGCGGCTGAGGGGTGTTAACGAATCGGTGGTGACCGTCTAAATTCTGCCATGACAGGCTTTTAGGGCCGCGCATTGTGCGGGGCGTTGGGTCCGCGCGCGTCCCAGTTAATGCCTTATTAAGGAACAAAAGTTGAGCGGCCGCGTTGCGGCTGCACCGGGGGGCCGGCTGTCCGCTCAGGAACCGGCGGGCATCCCGCACGCACGGCAGAACCGCAATAAAAAAGGATTCTGGTTTATGCGGCCGCAAATTCCGACAGCCATGACTGCCGGCAATGCACTGCTGAACCCGCCCCGGCAGGGCGAAGGCGCCGCCGCGGAACATCTGCCATCGATGCCGCCCTGTTGCCGATCCGCAATGCCGGACCAGCAGATTGTCATCTGGACTCCGGCGCGGCTCGCGGGAGCATTCTTCGCCGTCCTTCGCGGCGCGCTGGCGGCGCCGCGCCTCGTCGTCTCACGCACATCCGCAGATGACGTCACGTAGGCCATCTCCCGAGCGGTGGCTCTACGCGGGCATCGTATTTTCGACGACGGCGGTGGCATCGGTTCGTCTGTGGAGCATCCTGCGGGTTGACGGATTCACGCATCTCAAACTTTTGCTGCTCGCGCTTTTTGCCATTCTGTTCTGCTGGATTTCAGCGTCGTTCTGGCTGTGCGTCGTCGGTGCCTGGGCAGGGTCGCATCGGACAAGACTCCAGCAACCGCGCGGCGTAGACATTCGGCCCATGCTGCGCCCGCGCGTTGCGGTGGTGACGGCGATATTCAACGAAGATGCGCGCCTGGTCTTTGCGCGGCTCGAGGCGATGTGCGAGTCCGTCTGCGCGGCGGGCGCGGCCGAGCTTTTTGATTTCTTTGTGCTGAGTGACAGCACCAATCCCGGCTGTCTGAGCACCGAAGCGGAAGTGTTCCGCACCCTGCGCGCCCACGCGCCCGGCCGTGTCTATTATCGCCACCGGGCGCCGAACAGCGGCCGCAAGAGCGGCAACATCCGTGAGTTCTGCGAAAATTGGGGCGCGGCCTACGACTACATGGTGGTGCTCGATGCAGACAGCCTGATGACGGGTGAAACGCTCGTCAGGCTTCTTCGCCTGATGGACGCCAATCCGCGCGCGGCGCTGATCCAGGTTCCACCCCTGCTGATCGGGCGGCACTCGCTGTTTGCACGGCTTCAGCAATTCGCCTCCAGCGTTTACGGCCCGCTCTACTGGGAGGGTTTCGCCTGTTTGCAGGGACCAGACAGCAATTATTGGGGACACAATGCGATTCTGCGGGTGGCGCCGTTCATGCGGCATTGCGGGCTGCCAAGGCTGCCCGGCAGGCCGCCGCTGGGCGGCGAAATCCTGAGTCACGACTTCGTCGAGGCGGCGCTGCTGCGCAGGGCCGGCTGGGAATTGTGGATGGCGCCCGAGTTGGGCGGCAGCTACGAAGAGTCTCCGCCGACATTGCTCCATCATCTCAAGCGCGACCGGCGCTGGTGCGAAGGCAATCTGCAGCACATTCGGCTGATATTCGCGCAGGGCTTTCGCGGATCGAGCCGACTCCATCTGGCTGTGGGCGTGATGAGCTATCTTTCCGCGCCTCTGTGGCTGGCCATGCTCGCGGTCGCTTCGGTGGAAACCTTTCGCGAGCAGCATTTTGCGCCCGCCGCGTTCGCCGGCCGGTTTCCCATTCTCGCGCTCCCGGTCTCGCACGCGATGGAATGCGTGGCGCTTTTTCTCGTCGCCGCGCTCCTTCTGCTGGGACCGAAATTCCTGGGTTGGCTCATGCTCGCGCGAGAACCTGGCCGGCTCGCGGCGCATGGCGGCGGGGGCAGGGCGCTTTGCAGCGTTCTGTTCGAGATCCTGTTCTCGACACTCCTCGCGCCGGTCGTCATGATTTCGCAATCGGCATTCGTCGCGAGCGTGTTCCTCGGAAGAAGCACGACCTGGGTCGCCCAGCAGCGGTCGTCGCGGGGAATTGGAATCGGCGCAGCCGTCAGTGCTTTTGCGCCGCACACGATGCTGGCGGTCGGAGCGGCCGCGCTGGTCTACGAATACATCCCCGCGTGTTTCTGGTGGCTGGCGCCGCTGCTTGCGGGTCCCGCGCTTTCAATTCCGCTCGCGCTCGTTTCCAGCAGTCCCCTCGCCGGCCGCATTGCCGCGTGGATCGGCCTGCTGCTTGTCCCCAGCGAGACAACCCGCTTACCCATCGCCGCGCGCTTTGAATCCTTGGCAGGACGCGATGGTCATTCGACTCCACAAATTCTCATTCGAGGAAATGAAAGGGCGGCACCACTGCGAGAAGCTGCGTAGTTGGTAGTTCTCTGCAAGTACGAACAGTTTCTCTTAGCCGCCCCTCAAGGGCTGCGAGATTCACACATGGTGACTGCTGTAGGTTCCTCCCTCGCGCGAAGCGCGGGGGAGGGGGACCGCCGAAGGCGTTGGAGGGGGCGGCCGTCTGCTCGATGCTGATGAGCACGCCCTCGATCACTTCGTCATTCACAATATTTCTTGCCGGAAACCTGAATGCGGTTCGCACCATCGATTTCGCCGGCCAAGCGTGCCGATGCGCAGCAGAAATTCAGAACATGCGGGGCTATCGGATGCGGGCACCGGACGCAACCTATTCAATCGTCCGCCACTCGTTCCCAGAGCAGCACCTCGGGAGGCGTCATTTTGCGCCGCAATTTGCGCGTGCGTCTGAGCGTCAGGACCGGTGCGCGCATCTGGATTCTATAGGAACTCCACTGCTTCGCACGATCGCATATCGCATAAATTCAAACCGTTCATGGGCAGCCTCCCCCTCCACCGCCTTCGGCGGTCCCCCTCCCCCGCGCTTCGCGCGAGGGAGGATCCAATAACAGTCACGATGTGGCGGGGCAGACGCAAACGATTCAATTCGATCGCATCGTGCCCTAGGCCAGCTTTCCAAACGGCACGATTTTGTTGTCGATGTCGTGGCCGATGTCGGCGCGGCCAAGATAGGGGATTCCCGAAACCGCGCACCAATGCGCGATGATTTCCTCGGGCGTCTGACCGAAGGGCGGATCATTTGGCGGCACCTCACTGATGCGTCCGAGTCTCAATCCCGCCGCGCCACGGATTCCCGGATTGCTCGTCACCTGGCAGAGCGCGCGGTCGATCCGGTACAGGTGCTCGGACACGTCCTCCAGCATGACGACGTGCCCGGCAAGGTCGGGTACGAAAGGCGTGCCGAGAAGGTGCGAAAGGATCGTGAGATTGAACGCCGCCGTTGGTATTTCACCGGTAACGGAGGCATCGAGCGCGGCGGGGGAACGCTCGACGAGGAAAGCAAGCGCCCGCGCGACCGCGACTTCACCGCCGGAACGCAAAATGTCCGCTGGCATCGGGCCATGCACAATCGTGCGCATTCCGCTTCCATACAATGCGCCGAGCAGCGAACCCGCGTCGCTATAACCGAGATAGATCTTCCCCATCGCCGCCGGGGTTAGCCGCTGCAGGACGTGTGGCACGATGCGGCAGGAGCCATAGCCGCCGCGCGCGATCCACAGCGCATCGAAGCTCGCATCGTTGGCCATTTCGAGAAAGGCGTTCGAACGCGCCTCGTCATTGCCGGCGAAATGCCCTGAGACAAAAAACGACTGTGGATGAACGACGAGATTGACTCGTTCGCCGTAGAGTTCAGTCGCGAGCTTCGTCACGCGTTCCGCAAGCGGGGGATCGATGCGCGAACCCGGCGCCACGACACCGATTTTGACCGCCCGCATCCTTGAACCTGCCGATTCTTGTCAGCCCCCGGCGCGCCTTATAGCTTCCGGCGATGGATTCCCACAAAACCTATTTCCTCTGCGGCATCGGCGGCAGCGGCATGCTGCCCCTTGCGCTCATCCTTCGGGCACAGGGCCATCGCGTGGCGGGATCGGACCGCGCTTTGGACCAGGGCCGCACCGCCCAGAAATTCGACTTCCTGGAAACGCGCGGGATTGCGCTGTTCCCCCAGGACGGCAGCGGCATCGAGACCGCGAATCAGATCGTGGTGATTTCAGCGGCGGTAGAAGACACGGTGCCCGATGTCGTAGCGGCGCGCCGCATCGGGGCTCCGATCGTGACGCGCGCCGAATTGCTCGCGCAGCTGTTCAACGCCGCGCCGATGGCGGTGGGCGTCGCCGGCACCAGCGGAAAATCGACGACGACCGGAATGATCGGCTGGATTCTGGAATCGGTGGGCCGGCGGCCAACCGTCATGAATGGCGCGGTGATGAAAAACTTCATGACCTCGGCCGTGCCCTTCGCCAGCGCCGTGGTCGGGAAGGGGGACAGCTTCGTCAGCGAAGTGGATGAGAGCGACGGTTCCATTGCGCTTTATCGCCCGCGTGTGGCGGTCGTGACCAATATTGCGCTCGATCACAAATCGCTGGACGAGTTGCGCGTTCTGTTCGCGGATTTCGTGGCGAAGTCGCACATGGCGATTCTCAATCTCGACAATGACGAGTCGGCCCGGCTCGCCGCGCGCCTTCCGCAGGACAGGTTGGTGTCGTTCAGCCTTGCAGATCCCGCGGCGCAGATGTTCGGCACGAAATTGCATCCGCGGCCGGAAGGAATTGCGTTTGAGGTGCGCGAGCGGGATAGCGATGCGCGCGCCACGGTCGAATTGCGCGTGCCGGGGCGCCACAATGTGCAGAATGCGCTGGCCGCTCTGGCAGCTGCACGCGTCTGCGGCGTGTCGCTCGAGGAAGCGGCGCAATCGCTTGCGGGATTTTCGGGCCTGCGGCGGCGCTTCGAAATCGTCGGCTCCGCGCACGGCGTCACGATCATCGACGATTTCGCCCACAATCCCGACAAGATCGCCGCCACTCTCGCCACCGCGCATGATTTTCCGGGGCGGCTGCTTCTGCTCTTTCAGCCGCATGGCTTCGGCCCGCTCCGGCTGATGAAGGATCAGCTCATCGATGCGTTTGCAAGGGGGATGCGCGAAGGCGATGTGCTGATCATGCCGGACCCGGCATATTTCGGCGGCACCACGGAACGCAGCGTCACGAGCGCCGACATCGTCGAAGGCGTCGCCGCGCGCGGACACGTGGCCCATGCGATATCCGATCGCGCGGCCTGCGGAGATGCCCTGGTTGCTGAAGCGCGGCCCGGCGACCGGATCATCATCATGGGCGCCCGCGACGACACGCTCGCAACCTTCGCCGCAGATGTCCTGCGCGCGATCGAACGGCGCGTTCGATGAGAGTTTGCGAACGGAACGAACGATGATTTTACCGCCCCTTGTGGGGAGGTCGAAAAACGCACTTCGCGTTTTTCGGGTAGCCGATTGCCTGAGCGTGCTTGGGTTTTATCGGCGGAAAGATGCTAGGGTCGTGCTTGTAGGGATGGCGTTCGCGGAGTGTTGCCATGGCTTCAAAACCTTCATCTGACGATCAATACAGCGACGCTGAGACTGCGAAGCGGCTGGAATTGGGATTGCGCCTCTCACTCAACGCCGCCGCCAGCCAAGAAGGCGACACTGAGTCGCCCCCCCGGGCCGTCCGAAAGGTCAAGAAATAAACCTCAAATCCACGGAATTGCTCGCGGCGGATGGATGATCGACGCAAAGACCGACTAAATGAGCCTCACGTCAGGCCACTGATGGAGCTTGTTTGCTCGATTCGCGCTCGCGGTCTTGCAGTTCCCAATGTTGATCCTGACGACGGTGGCACAAACGCCCGTGTTTTATTTCTTCTCGAAACCCCCGGGCCGCGCGCCGTCAACTCTAACTTTGTGTCTTGCTCCAACGATGATCCTTCCGCGAGGAATATGAAAGCGGAGTTGGAATGCGCGGGGCTTTCGCGGCGTGAAGTTGTCCTATGGAACGTTGTCCCGCATTGCGTGAGTACGCAAGACAAGAATGCCAATGCTACGATGGCTCAAATCAAGGAATCTGTTCCCGATACCCAAGAGTTCATCGCGAGGCTTCCGGCACTGAAAGCGATTGTGTTTTGCGGCCGTCGTGCGCAGCGTGCACGGATGTTTTTAACTATTCCTTCCGACATCGAGCTATTCGAGACCTATCACACAGGGGCGATGGCCTATAATCACGCTGAGTACCGCGATCACATTCAGCGGACATTCAGGGGTGTGAGAAATCACCTCAGCTGACGTTGCCCTAGATTCGCGGCAACGTAGTCAGCTAGCTACTTTCCCCCTTTTTTCTGCAGCTGCGCGCGCAATTGGGCGAGCGGGCCCGTTTTCAGCTTTGTCCATGACGCCAGCTGCGTGGCCAGCTGCGCGTGCAGGCCTGCATAGGTCGTGGTCTCCTGCAGGGTGGGAGCGGTGTCGGCGTCTTCGAGCAGGTTTGCGAAATTGTAGATCTGTTCGTTCAGCATGTCGGGGAAGTTGAGATTTCCTTCCGTGCTCTTGATCTTCACCTGCATCAGCTGTTCCTCGATTGCGGTCGCAGATTTCGCGATCCCGTCGCCCTGCGCGAGCAGCGCCGGCGCGCCCTGCTTCTTGTGCAGGTCGGCTATCATCGTCTTGGCATCGCGGATGTCGTTGACCGCGCGATGCAGCGCGTCCTGGTCGTGATAGACCTGCATCGACAGCGCAAATTTCTGGCCGAGGCCTTGTTGACCGCCATGCACGCGCGGATCGAGCGCGAGTTCGAGCGGCGCACTTTGACTTTTGCCCGCGAGCGTAAACCTGACCGTGTAGCGCCCGGGTGCCGCGATCGGTCCGCGCGGCGGCAAGCCGACGTAGAACGCGCCAGGAATCTGCACCGGGTCGTCATAGCGCAGGTTCCACACGAAGCGGTTCATCCCCGCCGCCGCGGGCAGCGTGTTGGTCGGATGAATCATGTCGGGCCATTCCGGGGGCTGTTCCGCCTTCTTTGCTGTTTTGCTGGAAAGATGGCGCACGAGCTTGCCCTGCGAGTCGAGGATATCGATCATGACCTCGCCCGCGGGCTTCGCGTTCAGATAATAGTCGATCAGGGCGCCGGCCGGCGGATTCTCGCCGACGGGAGGCCGCATGTCGACCGCATCAGGGTAGTAGAGCCGCCAGGCTTTCTGCGGTGTGTAGAGGAGCGCGTCCGCCTTCGCGGAATCGGGACCAACCTGGCGTAGCGGCGTGATGTCGTCGAGAATCCAGAACGCGCGCCCGTGCGTGGCAACGACGAGATCGTCATTCTTGATCACCAGATCGTGCAGGGGAGACGGCGGGAGGTTGAGCTGGAGGCTCTGCCAATGCGCGCCATCGTCGAAGGAGACGAAGGCGCCCGTCTCCGTCGCCGCAAAGAGAAGCCCGCGCTTTGCCGGATCTTCCCGCACCGCATGCACGACGGCGCCCGAAGGCAGGCCACGGTCGAGTCGCGACCACGTCTTGCCGCCATCGGCTGTCTTGTAGATGTAGGGACGGATGTCATCGAGCTTGTGCCGGTCGACCGCGACATAGGCCATGCCGGGATCGAAATGCGACGGCTCGATCATGCTGATCGTGCTCCATTGGGGCATGTCCGGTGGCGTGACATTCGTCCAATGACCGCCGTCGTCCGCAGTGGTCTGGATCAGTCCGTCATCCGTTCCCGCCCACAGCAGGCCGCGCTTGAGCGGCGATTCGGCGAGCGCGAATACCGTGTCGTAATATTCGACACTGGTGATGTCCTTGGTGATCGGTCCGCCGGAAGGTCCTTCCTTCGACTTGTCGGCGCGTGTGAGATCGCCGCTGATGGCCGTCCAGCTGTTGCCGTCATCCGTGGAGCGATAGACGCGTTCCATGCCCGTATAGAGCGTGTCGGGATTATGGGGCGACATCATCAGCGGCGACGTCCAGTTGAAGCGGTGCTCGAGATCGGCAGCCGCGCGCCCCGATGCGTCGAACGGCCACACGGAAATGATCCGGCCCTGGGCGGTGCGCTTGTCCCAGCGCACGATGAAGTTCTCAGAATTCGAGTAGACGATGTTGGAATCGCGTGGATCGGGAATGACAAACCCGCATTCGCCTCCGCCTACGTCATACCAGTCGCGGGCGATGATCGCGCCTTCGTCGTCCCGGCTCGCAATGGCGATGCTCGAATTGTCCTGCTGCGAACCGTAGACGTGATAGGGAAAATCATTGTCGACGGCGACGTGATAGAACTGCGCCGTCGGCTGGTTGTCCTGCGTGGTCCAGGACTTGCCGCCGTCGGTGGAAACGGAAGCGCCGCCGTCGCTCGCATTGATGAGGCGGTCGGGATTTGTGGGATCGATCCACAATCCGTGATGATCGCCGTGCCGCGCCGGCAGGAGGTTGAACGTCTTGCCGCCGTCGGTCGAGCGGAAGAGTCCCGTGTTCAGCGCATAGAGCGTGTCAGCGCGTTTCGGATCGGCATAGATTTTCGAGAAATACCAGGCGCGCTGCCGGAGCCGCCCGTCATCGTTGATGCGTCGCCAATGCGCGCCATGGTCGTCCGAACGGTAGAGGCCGCCATCCTTCGCCTCGATCATCGCGTAGATGCGGTTCGAATCGGCGCCTGAAACGGCGACGTCGATACGGCCGAGTATGCCGCCAGGGAGGCCATTGCCGGAGAGTTGTTTCCAGGTGGCGCCGCCGTCGGTCGAGCGATAGAGGCCGCTCCCCGGACCGCCGCTCGAGAAATTCCACGGTTGGCGCACCGCCTGCCACAAAGAGGCGTAGACGATCTTCGCGTCATGCGGATCGAAGGTGACGTCGATGCCGCCCGTCTTGTCGTCCTTGCCGAGAACCCGCGCCCAGCTCTTGCCGCCATTGGTGGTGCGGAAGATGCCGCGCTGGGCATTCGGTCCGAACGCGTGTCCGAGTGCGGCGACCAGCACGATGTCGGGATTGGAAGGATCGACGATCAGCGCGCCGATCTGGCGTGTGTCCTCGAGTCCGATATGGACCCAGGTCTTTCCGTCGTCGGTGGATTTGTAGACACCGTCGCCATAGGTGATGTTGCCGCGCGGGGCCGCTTCGCCGGTTCCGACATAGATGATGTGGCGGTTGGACGGCGCGACCGCGATGGCGCCGACAGACCAGAACGGCGCGTGGTCGCTCAAGGGCGTCCATGTGGCGCCGGCGTCGGTCGTCTTCCACACGCCGCCCGCCACCGCACCGTGAAAGAATGTATAGGGATCGCCGGGAATGCCCGTCACCGCGAGCGCGCGTCCGCCGCGATAGGGACCAATGCCGCGCCAATGCAGCGCCTGGAACAGGGCGGGATTGATCTGCGGTCCGGCCGGTTGCGCCCGCAATTCGGGTTCGGCGGCCATGACCAGCGCAAACATGCTGACAGACAAAGCCAGACGTGAACGCCAAACTGATGGCATGGAGTCCCTCCCGCTGATGAGCCGGGCCGAGTGGACGGGTTACCGCCCCCGGGGCCGCTGAGGCAGATTGCGTTGGAACGATTGCATTCCAGGGAGACGAAATGAAGCGACTTTTTGCCGTTGTCCGCACGCATGGTCCCGCGTGGGACGAAGAAAGGCCGCTCGAGGAGCAACGTGGCTGGCCGGCGCATGCCGAATTCATGAATGCCCTTGCGGCGGAAGGATTCGCGATCGTTGGCGGACTGCTCGAAGGAAGCGCCGATTCATTGCTGGTCTTTCGCGCCCACCACGAAGGCGAAGTCCGCACGCGGCTCAAGGCGGATCCGTGGGGCGAGGACATGCTGAAGCTGACACGGATCAATCCGTGGCTGCTGCGCCTGGGCGAGGACAGGTTCGCATCAGGCACCGAATAGAAATTGCCGAAGGACGTGTTTCCGTGGTCCGAGCAACTGCACATTTCGAAGCTCATCGAGTCCACGGGGCCGGGACGCGAATGAAAGGTTGATCGCATCCGCGGACGGTTGGTGCAGATTAGGGATTTTCCAAGACCAGTTCTTGAATGGGTTGAATTAGAAACAATGTCATGGCCCGGCGACGCGACAGCGGAGACCAGGCCACCCAGACTTCATCGCTAGCCGCATGTCGCTTCCATCTGGGTTGCCCGGACGCGCATGGGCGCCAAGATAATCAAAATCCTACGCCCACAGCGTGTCATTCCCGCGAAAGCGGGAACCCAGCGTCCGCAGCGGCGCCCATGTGAAGTCAGCGCAGCGCAAACCTTCAACGCTTTGCGAACTGGGTCCCCGCTTTCGCGGGGATGACACTTTTTTACTGGTGAGCTTTAACTGGCGCCCATGCGCTTGCGCGGGCCATGACACGGAAAAGTGCGCAAATTGTATGCAAATCAGCTCTGGCTTTGCGGGGGGTGCCGAATTTCAACCCTTCGCCGTAACCTGTGCGCAAGCAATTTGGAGCAGAATCGGCGGCGCGAACCGGAAGGGCTCCCAATGACGACCTATGCCGATGAAGTGCTGCAGCCTGGCGAAACCGTCCGCTATGAGGGCACGCTGCACTGGATCATTTTCGTGCCGGGTCTGCCGCTACTCATGTTTGTGGTTGCCGGGTTCCTCGGCGTTACGACAGCGTGGCGTCCGGCGCACGGTGTTTCGCTTTATTCGCTTCTGGCTCTCTTTGCCCTGGTCGCATTCCTGATGCAGCTTCTGACCGCCTGGATCGTTCGGCAGACGACCGAGATCGCCGTGACCAACCGGCGCGTGATCTACAAGACCGGCTTGATCTCGCGACAGACGATCGAGATGAACATGGACAAGGTGGAAAGCGTCGACGTCACGCAGGATTTTCTCGGCCGCCTGCTCGATTATGGCACGGTGCTCATCCGCGGCACGGGCGCCGGCCTCGAGCCTCTCGCCAACGTCGCCTCGCCGCTCGCCCTCCGCAACGCCATCACCGTGGGGTGACCCCTCACCCGCGCTTGAGCGGAATTCTATGCACGTATCTGCATCCCTCTCCCCCAAGGGGGCACGAGCGCCAGGACAAGGAGATTTCCACATCCCAAGCGTGTCATCGCCGCTTTCGCGGGGATGACACGCTTTTTTCAGGCGAGCTTGTCTTAGCGGCAGTGGCGCGAAGGGTAGTAAAACTTACCGCACATCTCGCCGAATCCGACAACCGGTTCCGTGCCCAGCCGATGTTCAGGCCTTTGAGGCCAAAGCATGGGCGAGATAGAAGAGAAGACCCGCCGCGAGAAGTGCGAGGAGCGCCGCCAGCGCAAGATCGATGCGCGAGCCTGTGCCGGGATGGGTGCTCTCGTCGTCGATCTCCTTCGCGGTGTGGGTGAAGCGCCATGCCGAGATGACGATCATTGCGATTCCCAGCACGATCAGCACGAGCCCAGCCACGTGACCGAATCCGCTTCTGGGCACCGATGCTCCGGCCTTCCCGGCCGCAGATGCGGCGAAGACAAGAAAGAGATCGAACCGCTCGACCAGGAAGCCGAACGCGATGACGGCAATGGACGTCCGCACCCAGGCGAGAAAGGTGCGCTCGTTGGCCGCGTGATCGCTGAAATTCCTGATCATGGCGCGTTCAAGTCGCCACCAATACGATTGCGCCGTCCCATTGTGCGAGCACGCTGGCGACCGTCTGTCCCAGATAGAGCGTGTCGCCCGTCCGCCGACTCGCGCCGATCACGATCAGATCAGTCTTGGCCCGTCTGGCTTCGGCAACAATCGCCATGTCTGGAGCTTCGTTGGTATGAACGGTCACGCGGATCTTGCCATATCCATAGCGGTCGGCGAGCGCGGAAATGTCCTCCAGCAGAGCACTCTCGGACTTGCGCCGCGACCGGCCTCCAGGGGTCGGCCGTCCGTCGGCTTTTGTGGTACGCAACGCGACATGCAGCGCAGTGACGCGGCTCGCGCTTGTGCGTGACAAGGCGAAAGCGATCTCGGCGCCACGCCGCGAGGGTTCGGTGCCATTGACCGGAACGAGGATGTTGAACCCTTCCGCCGATGACGCATCGGGATGGCTGCCGGCGATCGTCAAGGCGAGCGGTCCCTGAAATCCCTGTGCCGCCGTGTCGACGTTGCGGGAAAACGTTCCGTCGGGATTGCGCATATGTTCGACGCCGATGAAGAGCAGATCGTATCCCTTTCGGCTTTCCCTCGCGACGGCGCTACCCACTTTCTCTTTCTCGACGCGAGAGGAGACGTCGACGTGGTCGGGTCGGCTCTCAGCCGCATTCTCCATTGCCGCGCGATGTCCCTTCTTTGCGCCGGCCGTTGCGACCGCTTGCAGCTCCGCCTTCGTCTCGTCGGCCTGCGCCGCCGTGCGCTTCTCCCCGGGGCTCGGAACCTGCAGCACGGTGATGGGCAGCCCTCGTTGTCCGGCAATGAAGCCCGCCAGTCGCGTGGCGAGCCGTCCGTTGGCGCCGTGGTCGGCCGCAATAAGCAAGCGCTCGAACTGGCTGACGAATCCCTTCGCGTCAATTTCTTCCTTTTCGAGGCGCTCGCCTTCCTCCTTGCGGATGGGCAGTCTCGCGAGCGACCAGCGCAGCATGGGCGGCATGGCCATCGTGGTGATGATCGCCATGGTGACGATCATCGTGTAGAGGTTGTGCGTCAGCACGCCCATGCTGAGGCCGATGCTGGCGACGATGACCTCGGTGCTGCCGCGCGCGTTCATCGCGCAACCGAGCGCGAGCGACTCGCGCACGGTCAAACCGCTTGTCATCCCTCCCGCAAAAGCGCCGCCGAACTTTCCGATACTCGCCACCGCAATGAGTCCGGCGGTGAGAAGCAGGAGATGTGGATCCCTGAGAATCGTCAGGTCTGCGGAAAGTCCGGACAGGCCGAAGAAGATCGGCATCATGAAGGCGGTGATGAGACCGCGCAGCTGATCTTCAATGTGTTGCGACAGGATCGGCGAACCGCCCACCAGAACTCCGGCGACGAAAGCGCCCAGCACGGTGTTGACGCCGATCGCCTGCGTGACGAGCGCCAACGCGCACATGACGATCAGGATTGCGGTCACGACGGCGTATTCGCTCACGAAATTGTCGTTGACCCAGCGGATCAGCCAATACACCAGCCGGCGGCCGATCGTGTAGCTGAAAAAAAGAAAAACAGCGGTGCCGATGATCGACTTTGCGACCGCGGCGAGAGCGATCGTGCCCGCGCCCGCAATTCCCAGCGTGAGCGAGACGATCACCCAGCCGGCGGTGTCCTCCATGATGGCTGAGGCGACGATGATCTGTCCCAGATTGCGGCGCATGAAATTCATTTCGCGCACGATCATCGCCACAATCTTGATCGAGGAGATCGAAAGGGCGGTGCCGACGAAAAGTGCCGCCACCAATCTATGCTGCGGATCGGGTAGGAGGGACTGGGGGAGAAACCAGCCCAGCGTGAATCCGCATACAAACGGCACGCTCACGCCTGCGGCTGCGACCATCACTGCTGGCGTTCCCACCTTTCGCACGAGTTTGAGGTCGGTCTCCATGCCGGTCAGCAACAAGAGCAGCATCACACCAACATTCGAGAGCCCGGCGATCAGGTTTTTCTGGGCTGCGCTCTCGGGAAAAATAACCCCGTGTGCACCGGGCCACACCCAGCCGAACAGGGACGGGCCGAGAATGAGTCCGGCGAGCAATTGCCCGACCACGCTCGGCTGACCCAGTCGCTGCATGATCTCGCCGAGTCCGCGTCCGATCAGCAGAAGCAGGGCGATCTGCGCGACAAGGATCGCTTCGCCGGCCCCGGCTGGTGCATTGCCGGCGCCGCCAGATGTTTTTTCCGCCGCGGCGAACGCGGCGGTGGCGATCAGGATCGCTGCGGCCGCGAGCCAGGCAGGCGTGATGTGCTTCTTCACGCGGTGGCGGCGACGCGCGGGCGCGCGTTTTCCTGGTCCGAAACCTCCGGTGATTCGGACGTTGGCGGCGTTCCGACGGACGCCATGATGCGCGTGACCGCTTCCTTGAGACTGGTGACGACCTCGCATCCCGTCGCCGCGACTGCATTGAGATAGCGGCTGTCATCACCCGCGAACCCCCAAAACGCCGTTATCACATGTGCGTCGGGAATCCGGCGGCGAAGCCGCCGCATCAGATAGTGCGCGTTCGTGCCGCTGCCTGCGTCGAGATAGGAGAGGCAGATGAATCGGACGTCCGTGGGATCAAGACTCTGGATATGTGCGGGCGATGCTTCGGTGGAGGATATGACCCGCGCGCCGACGCCGCGCCTTTCGAGGAGATGGACGAGTAGCAGGGCCGCCGCCTCGTCGAGCGCGCTGCGCCCTGCCACGCAAAGAACAGGCTGCCCCGCCCATTCTTGGGGGAGCGATTCCCTGGCGAAAGCGCTTTCTGAACCTGTTCCTTCATGATCCAGGGGCGCTTCGCCGGTTCCGCGCCCTTCATGGTCCGAAAGATTCTCGATCAGTCCTTCGATCATCGCCTTGATGCTCGCGCTGCGTTCGGCGTCGAGCGCGCCGCGATTGGCGTCCGCCTGTGCGAGGACGAGAGCCTTGAGTGCGACGTCGTAATATTCGCAGAGCGAATGCTGCCTGAGGAATGGTTCGGCGAGGCGCGCCGCCTCATCCGGATCCGCAGCGAGCGAGAGCAGATAAAAGCTTTCCTCCTCCGCGAGCGGCGGCCGATTGCCGAGCAGGACGTCGAGAAATTTGAGGCGCTCGACGTGGCGACCGAGCACGGCAACGCACAGTGTCAATGGAGTCGACAACAAAAGGCCAACAGGTCCCCAAACCCACGTCCAGAATGTTGCTGCAACGACCACTGCGACGGGAGAAAGACCGACGCTGTGGCCGTATAGGAATGGTTCGACGAGTTGTCCGGTGACCGGTTCGAGGACGAGATAGAGGGCCGCCGTCCACAACATCATCGACCATCCGGGATCGGCTGCGAGCGACAGGAGAACGGGCATCGCTGCCGCGGCGGGAACGCCAACATAAGGCACGAAGCGAAAGATGGAGGCGACCAATCCCCACAGCCAGGGATGAGGCACGCCGATCACCCACAGACCCGCACCGACCAGCATCCCGAAAACGGCGTTCACGGCGGTTTGCGTCAGGAGAAACCGGCTGAGCCGGTCGGCGCCGTCGTCAAGCGCGGTCTTGGCGCGCTGCAGATCGCCGGAGCCGGCCATCCAGATGAAGCGGTCGCGCAAATCCTCCTTCTGCAAGAGGATGAAGACGACGAAAATGATGGCGATGCCCCCCGTCGCCAGGGGATCGATGAGCGGCCGGAAGATATTGCCTATGATCTCGACCGGCGTTGCGGCTGGTGCACGGATCTCCACCGGCACGGGCACTTCTCTTCCCTCGGGCGAGCGCGCATGGAGCGTTCCCTTTGCCGTAACGATCTTGCTGGTGGCTGGCGGGGGAGCAATCTGGTTGTCAAGGTTCTTAAGCAGGGACACGGTGGGCCCGATCACGCCGTTTGAAGCTGCGGACGCCTCCACGGCATGGATCTTGTCTTCTATCGTGTGCTGGTAGCGTGGCAGGTCCGCCGCGAGACGGGCAAGCTGCGATCCGATGAACAGGACAAGCGCACCAATGATCGCGATGGCGACGAGTGCCGCGAAAATGACAGAGGGCACCCGGCCTGCACGAAGACGGCGCAACAGCGAGACGATTGGACCGAGAGCGAAAGCGAGCAGGATCGCGAGTGCGATGGGCACCAGGATTGGCCGGCCGAAATAGATGGCTCCCACCACGATCGCCGCAATGACCGCGGATGCCGCGAATCGCAGCTGCGCATCGGGCGCCGCGGCGACGGGTCCGTCCTTGTTCATTGCGGGCATGGCGTTCTGAGGCATCGGCCCCGTCCCTCGGCAAGGCAATGGATGGGAACGTTTTCGGGGTTATTAAGTTCGCCTGGGACCGCCGCATGGCTCATGGAAAGATCGCGCCGGTCCTGATTCTTTACGATTACCGTCTTCGTCGTCGCCGGTAGTGCCTCCGCATGCGAAAAATCGCCGGAACTTGGCCCCCGCGCGCAGGTTTCCAAATTCATTAGAATCCGACATTTCGCCTGCACTATTTCCTATCGCTGCCGCCCGGTTTGACTTGCTGACGGCGTGCCGAACGGAAGTATGACCTTCAGCGCGCGCAAAATCGCCGCGCGGTGTCAAAAAGGGTTTTGGTAATGGATATCTTCACCCGCGGCCTCGCCGTCGCCGCGTGCGCTGCCGTTTTGTCCGCGTGCGCCGCAAAGCCGGAAAGCATCAAGGCGGCGAACTACAATTCGGATTCCTACGCCTATCTGACCTGCTCGCAGCTTGCGCAATACCGTGCCATGCTGAACGGTCGCCTTGCCCAGGCGAGCTCGGAACAGGAAACCGCGCGGACGGAAGACGCGATCGGAAACGTCACTCTCGGCATCCCATTTGGATCCGCCGGCCACAAGTGGACGCCGTGGCAGATCTCCGACCTCAAAGGCCGGATCCTGGCAGTCGAAAAGGTCGAAATCGCCGACAATTGCTGGCCGCAGCAGCATGTGGCGGCAAGGACGCAATAGTTTGCGGCCGCAGCAGCCGGCATGGAATCTGAAATTGCCAGCGCGTGATTTCGTAGCGACATCGACCGGCAATTGCAGGCACCGGCATGAACGTCAGCCGGCCGATCGCCTCCGCGATCATCGCCGTGCAGTGAGAAAAGAATTGTGCGCCGATGGCGCGCCTTAACTTCTCACTGCCCTCACTGTCTCATTGTGAACTCTTGTTTCCCCCGCTGATCCGCGCCTCCGCGCCTCCGCGTGAACCATTCCTGGCAGATACGGCGTCCTGAGTGGGCACGCCCACGAGCCCGCAAACTCCGATCGGGTTCAGGCATTTGCACACCAACAGTCAATTTTCTCCGGACAGCCGTGGCGCCAAGTGGACGGGTGAGAATGAACGCCATCCAGAACAGCGTCACGCGCGACACGCCGGTCCAGAACCAGGCGGCCGCGATCAGCGCGAGTGCCGCGCCGAAAACCAGTGCGCCGCCGACGTCTGCCGGGTCTGGAGTCCCCCACCCGGTCGCCGGCGCGGTTTCAGGCATTTGCCGCGTTGACATTCTGGCCTCTGCTTGCGAGGCCATTCCCGCACACTAACGCGAGGAACCGATGAATCGGCATTTGGCGGCGGCGAGCAAAGTTCCTGCCGTCACTCTCACCTTCTGGATCATCAAGATTCTCGCGACTACGCTTGGTGAGACCGGCGGCGATAGCGTAACCATGACCTGGCTTGGAGAGACGACGCCCCAGGCGAACCCGAACGGCTATCTCATCGGCACCGCGATATTTGTTGCGGCGCTGGTGGTGTTTGTCATACTCCAGATCGTCGCGAAAAAGTTCCACCCGCTCCTCTTTTGGGCAACGATTGTCGCTTCGACGACGGCGGGCACGACGCTCGCCGATTTTGCTGATCGATCCCTCGGGATCGGTTATGTCGGCGGTTCGCTGCTGCTGTTGACACTGGTTCTTGTATCGCTGGGAATCTGGTATCGGGCTGAAGGCACTGTCTCGGTGCAGACCGTCAACACGCCACGAGTCGAATGGTTTTACTGGATCACGATCACCTTTTCGCAAACGCTGGGCACTGCGCTTGGTGACTGGGTCGCAGCGCCGCCGGGCGATGTTCCGCCGGGTATGGGTTTTGGTTACGAGGTGGGCGCCCTGATCTTCGGCGGTGGCCTCGCGATTGTCGCCATCCTCTATTTCTGGACGCGCATTTCGCACGTGCTGCTGTTTTGGGCGGCATTCATCCTTACGCGTCCGCTCGGAGCAACCATCGGCGATTTTTTTGACAAGCCCATCGCAAAAGGCGGCCTCAGCGTCAGCCGCCCGCTGGCATCCGCAATCATCGCCGCGATCATTCTCGCCTGTATTTTCATCTTTCCGCAGCGGGCCGGAGAACACCCCGGCGAAGCACACGCGAGCTAGACTTCGCTTCAGAATAGAACAGGTGCGTCAGCGCCATAAGGGCGGTCTGCGCGTGAAAACAAACCATCTTTAAATACTGCCGAGTCCATGCTTTTCTGCTCCCCGCGCGGAGGGGCCACTCATGATTTGCACGCGGTTCGTTGCCGGCGCAATCCTTGCGCTCGGGATCGCGGTCAATGCCGGTGCGCAATCGGTGGGGGCATCCGACGTGGCCGGAACGCAGCCCTCGGAATTGCAGGCTGATTCAAAGCACCCAGGAATCTGCGGTCCATTTTATCCGTCTATGCCGGAACTGGCTGGAGTCCAGGGAACAACGCTTCTCCTGGTTCGGGTCACGCAAGATGGCGCCATGAAAGACCCCGAGATCATTCAGTCGAGTCGCGACTCCGATCTCGACGAGGCGGCGCTGGCGTGCATCGCCAACGCGCCTCGATCGGCCCCCTTGCTGCATGACGGCAAACCCATCGAAGCGTCTTGGGTCGTTCGCGTCGTTTGGCAGCTCTACGGTCCATCGTTTTGGCAATTCGCACCGGCCGCAGGTGCGGCAAATTCCTGCACAAGCTCCTATCCCGCATTCGCTGTCAGCAAGCACCCGAAGGGAACGACCCGGCTGTCGTACCGGATCGCCACCGACGGCAGCGTGAAGGTTCCGGTGGTGACCCGATCGAGCGGCAGTACAGATCTCGACCGGGCGGCACTCGCATGTGTTTCGGCGTTCAGCTACTGGCCGGCGACGCATGACGGGCAGCCCGTGGAGCTCGACCGCACGATTGACGTGGATTGGAACCTGGAGCGGCGATAGAAGAGCCGCGTTATCTGGTCGCCACAGTCTGGACAAGGGTCGTTTCATGCTTAAGCAACTCAAACAGGCGGATATCGATGCGGTCATCGCGGCCTGCGTGGCGGAGCAGGCTGCGCCCGCCGCGGGAGCCGATGCCGGACCTTCGCCCGGCCAGCATCGCCTCTACGAGCTCATCGAATCGTTTTCCATGGAGGCCCAGGACGAGCTGCTGGCGCTGATGTGGACCGGCGGCCCGAAGAACCAAAGCTCGTTCGAAGAAAATCTCGAATTGGTGCAGAAGACAGTGGAGGACAATCACGCCTTCCACCTCGCCGAACAATGCGCCCATCTGCCCACCTACCTGGCGGAAGGATTGAAGAAAGTGGGCCCGCAATAGGCGGCGCGCATCACTCGTCGAGATATTGCCTGGTATTGGCGCCATCGAGGCGGCGCACGCGGGCTTTCGCCAGCACCTCCGGCGCCATCAGCCTGGCGTTCACGCCCATGCGATCGAGATTCTTGTCCACGGGGGCCCAATGGGAGACGCAGCCGCAGACTTTGCAACGGTGGAATTCGATCGACCTGTCGTCCCACATATAAACATCGGTCCTGTCCGCACCAGCGGCGACGCGTATCTGCTTCGGCGAATAGTAGGCCCACAACACCCCATAGCGCCGGCAGATGGAGCAATTGCAATCCGTCACCGTTTGGGGCGCCGCGGCGATCTCAAGCTTCACCGCGCCGCAATGACAGGAAGATTCGATCATGATGATGGACTCCATACCCGGTGTATTGACATCGTTCACCACCAGCCCCGCCATTTGAACCACGCGGTTGGTACGACGGCTGAGAATAAGATCAGGAACAGCCCCCATGCGTAGCCGTAGTGCCAGTGATATTCGTGGATGGTGTCGAAATTCATTCCGTACATGCTGGCAATGAGCGTCGGCGGAATGCCGACCACCGAGACGATCGTGAGCACCTTGAAAATGTCGTTTTGCTCGGTGTTGATGAAGCCCAGCACCGCATCGAGAAGGAACTGCACCTTGTCGGTGAGATGAACTTCGAAATCGGCGAGGGACAGCAAATCCTGGCTTACCGTCTTCAGGCGGGCCTGGACGGATTCGCCGATCCATTTCTGCCCCTTGTCGAGTGCGTAGGGCGCGATGCGCTGCAGGCCGAGGATGCTGTCGCGGATATGGCTCAGCTGATCGCCGAGCGCTCCGACTTCAACCAGAGTATCCTTGAGCGCCCGGTTGGACCGCGCGAAATTGCCCTCGCGGGTGCGTCCGTAGCGCTTGAACACGCGCTGCGAGATTGCGTTCAGCTTCTTGGCACTCTGTTCCAGAATGTCGGCGGCGTAGTCGACCATCGCCTCGACCAACGTGGCGAACATGTCGACACTGCCCGGTGTGGTGTCCTTCCCTATCCTCTCCAGCGCCGGCGCGATCGCGTGCAATTCCGCGTAGCGCACGGTCAGGAGCAGCTTCGGCGTCAGCACGAAGCCGACCGGCGTCGGCATTGATTCGCCCAGATCGGATTTCGACGCGATCGTCATGCTCAGAATCAGCACGTCGCCATCCGCGCGCAACCGGCTCGAGGATTCGATCTCTTCGAGCTGCTGCCGCGAGGGGACGGAGATTCCGTAATCCGCGCGCGCCTTCGCAATCTCGTCTTCGCTCGGATCGAGCAGGTCGACCCAGATCGTGGCGAGGCTGGTCGAGCTTCCGCGGGGAAAGGTTGTCAGCATGGGCGGTGCCGGTAAGTAACGAGTCGATGATGATCTTACCTCCCCCTTGCGGGGAGGTCGAAATTTGCGAAGCAAATCTCGGGTGGGGTTTGTGCAATCCACCGTTTTCCCCACCCTTAAAACGCGAAGAGCGTTTTTCGACCCCGCAACAAGTGCGGGGCAGGCTCTCCCCACAAGTGGCGGGCGGTGACCCGGCCACAAGGGGGAAGTTGAGCGTGTCGGCGAGCGCCAGCGATACGATGCGATCGCGTTGGGCCTTATTTCGCGAGCTCGAACACCGTGCCCCAGGCGTCGGCGCCCCCAACATACGCAGTGCCATAGAGCTTGCCAGAACTGCCGAGGATCAGGCCGGCTTCGGGGTATTCGCCGTCGCTTGGACCGGTGAAGGTGTGAAGGACCTTGAACGTGCCGTCCAGCGCGACCTTGAACACGGTGCCGTAATCGTTCGCGCTGCCGCCCGAAATAGTGGTGCCATAGAGATTGCCCTTTCGGTCCGCGACCACGCCGCCATATGGCTCGGAGCCATCGGGTCCGCCGGCGAAGGCGTAGAGCACGGTGTTGGTGCCGTCGGGCGCGAGCCTGAAGACCGTGCCGCAACCGTCGCCGAAACAGCCAGTCCCGTTCTCCCCACCAAGTCTGGTTGTGCCATAGAAATCGCCCGCCTTGTCCACGATGAGGCCGGCCAGGGGATTCTCGCCGTCTTTTCCGCCCGCGAAAGCATGGAGCACCTTCAGCGTGCCGCGCGGAGTAAGTTTGAAGACCGTGCCGAATCCGTTCGTGCCGCCCTCTACGGCTGTCCCGAATAGATTGCCCTTCTTGTCCATCATCAGACTGGCCTGGGGGTAGCCGCCGTCGGCTCCGCCGGTAAAGGCATGAAGCACCGTCAGCGTGCCGTCCGGAGCAAGCTTGAACACGGTGCCATTCCCGCCCGAGCCACCTTCAGTTGTCGTGCCGTAGAGATCGACCGCGCTGTCCGCAATCAGGCTCGCTTGCGGGTTTGCGCCATCCTGTCCGCCTGCGAAAGCGTGGAGCACTGTCTCTGTGCCATCGGGGGCGATCTTGAAAACGATGCCGCAATCGCACGTTCCTCCACCGTAATAGGTCGTGCCGTAGAGATTGCCCACCGCGTCCTCGATTAGGCCCGCCTCGGGTTTCCAGCCGTCGCTTCCTCCCTTAAAGGAATAGAGCACCGTCTCCGTGCCGTTAGCGGCCACTTCGTAGACGACCCCATCATTATTCGCGCCGCCTTGATGAGCCACGCCGAAAAGATCGCCCGCCGTGTCCTCGATCACCGGCGCGTTGGGCGTCGCGCCATCGGCGCCGTCCAGGAATGAATGGAGTACTTGAAAGCCTCTCGCATGCGCGCTGCCGGCCAAGGACAAGGCGAGGCCGCAGACGAGAAAACATGTCGCCAAGGCAGAGCCAAATCTGGTCATCGAAATCTCCCGCTCGGACCCCCGCCCGTCTCACGAGAGACGGTTGCGCCCCGCTACTTATTCCTGGCGCACCCTCAGGGGCGCACCGATTGCCTTGGCCATTCGAACGGTCGGGATGCTCATGCCGGATGCCGTGATCTCCACGACCTGTCCCAGGACTTCGTATCCGCAAGCAGCGTAAAGACGCTCGCCGGCCAGCGTGGCCACGAGCTCGACGCGGCTGAATCCGGCTTCGGCCGCTGCCGCTTCGCAAAGCGACAAAATCATCCGGCCGACCCCGCGGCGCGCGAAGTCCGGATGGGTGTACATGGCGCGGATGCGCGCCGGATCCGTGCCCGGATCGAGCAGGCGGTCGTCGCGGTTCGAGGAATGATCGCCGCCAAAGGGCGTCACGCGCCCGGACCAGCCGCCGCAGCCTGCAAAACGGCCGCCGCTTTCGACCACGAAATAGGTTCGGTCATCGATCAGCTGCGTATCGAGACCCATGATCTCACGCGACGCCTCGACCTGTGCCGCGCTCAGGTGCGGCTTCAGCAATTCGCGGATCGATGCATCGATCAATGCCTCGAGGGCAGGGCAGTCATCGATGCGTGCAAGCCGGTGTGCAAACGAAAGCGCCGTTGGCGTGTTGATTCCCATAGCTAAACCCGCCGCGGCTCGCGCGCGCGGCGCAACGGGCAAACTCAAGCCGAGGTCTCATCCTGAGCTGATCCTCCGGTTAAACCGGAGAAAGGATGAAACCCAAATCAGCCTGTCTGATAATACGCTGGGAGTAACGAAGAGCCCGCGCTCGACGGTCAGCCGCCTCGCGAATTCAACGATATTCCGAGGTGAAGCGCCTTTTGCCGGATGGCCCCCTCGGTTCTCTTGAAGGTGCGGGCGATCTTCGGCGCCGGAGTTTTCGCCTTTGCGAGCGACTTGAACTTGCGGACGTCGGCGCTGCTCCAGGCGCGGCGCTTGATTTTCTTCTTTGGCATGTCATCTCCTGATTCGTTGAACTCACTTGCTGTAGCACGAAATCGGGCGTTGTCGATATAGCAAGGGACGTTAAGAATGCATATTTGTTTCATCCCGGCCGGACGGCGCGGCGGACGCATAATGCGGGAAACAAACACAAATCGCGAACAAACAAGCCAATAAAGGGTGAGAGGAGAGGGGAGTTTGCAAACATACTCCTCATTCCATCGCTCCGCAGGCGGGTGTCCAGAAGTCGAAGAACACATTCGGCGCCTTGGGTGAATCCATCATGCGCTGCGTGAAGAGGATGCCGATCATGCCCTCCGGGGGAACGCCGAAGTGCTGAGGCCGCGTCCCAGCGGAATCGGCCTGGCGTGCAGTAGAATTCATTGCGCCGGCTGGTCACGCCGTTCCGGAGCCCCAGCTGGTATGGTTCCCGAAGAAGATTTTGACGCCGGTTGAACCATTGTCCCCGTTCGCGCGCACCAACGGTCAGCGCGCGAGTGCCTCGCCGAACTTCGAGCCCCTTACCTGATCGTAGACCGTGTCGAACACATGCAGGGATTTAAGGTTTGCAACATCGCCGGGGGCGACGGGATCGTCGAGGATGAGCACGCGCGACGTTGACGCTGTGAATTGCGGCCACTCGGCGAGGCCTGGACCGTTCGGATTTCCCGACGCAGCGAAATTCACCCAGTAGCTCGACATCATATCGGCGAGCTTTCGATCGGCGGCGGTCCACGCCCATTTCTCCTGTTCGAGATGATTAAAGGTGTACCAGAGCTCGGAGAAATGGCTCGGGCCCCAGCCTTCATAGACAGATCCTTTCGGAAACGGCGGCGCGTGCGCGAAGTGATAATAGTAGACGCTGTTGCGGCCCTTCATCGCCTCCAAACGCGCCCACGCCCAATCGTCCCATGCGAAGCGCAGATCGCGCTCGAATGCGAGGCGCGCCTTTTTCGCGTCCTCGTCCGTCACGTAAGGATAGGCGGCAAGCAGTTGCGGAGGCAGCGGTCCCCAGCTCTTCGTGATGTCGGCGGCGAAACTGGATGCCTTCACCGTCTCCAGATGGGAAACAAGCGAGCGCGCTTCATCGGCGTTGGAGCCGACGAGGATGGGCACATCGTTCTGTCTGCCGGCAAGGAACACGTCATAGGGCGATTGCGGCAGCGCGTAAGGCTCGATCACGGGATGCGAAATCGGGCCGGCCTTGCCCTTGAGCAGCATGTCCGCCGGCAGCGCGCGCAGCTCCACGAGGGAATGCACGCCGAGCGAGGCGGCGTAGGCTTCGCCGTCATGCTCCGCGTTCGCCAGCTGGTAATTGGGCGCGAGTTTCATCGGCTCGAACATGCCGCCGCTCTCGCCGATCGCGCGCTGGAACAATCCCGCCGCGAGAGGCGACGCCATCAGAATACTGACCGATGCGGCGCCGGCAGACTGGCCCGCAATCGTGACGCGCGCCGGATCGCCGCCGAACGCGGCGACGTTCTTCCGCACCCATTGGAGTGCTGCGATCTGGTCCAGGAACGCGTAGTTGCCGGACGAGTGGTGCGGCGACTCCGCGGTCAGTTCGGGATGGGCAAGGAAACCGAACGGGCCGAGGCGATAGGCGAGCGTCACGACGACCGCTCCCTTGCGCGCCAGCTGGTCGCCCCAATAGAGCGGCATGGATGCGGAGCCGTTGAAGAATCCGCCGCCGTAAATCCACACGATCACCGGCAGGTGCGCCGATGCGTTGCGGGCCCGTGTCCAGACATTGAGATAGAGACAATCTTCGTTCACCTTCGGTGGCGTCTCACCCGGCATGGAGACTCCCGTCTGCATGCAGGCGGGCGCGAATGTATTGGCCGCGCGTATGCCGTTCCACGGCGCGACGGGCTGCGGTTCGCGCCAACGCAGGCGGCCTAAAGGCGGCGCAGCGAAAGGAATCGCCTTGTAGACGTCGATGCCGCCCTGACGCGCGCCGCGCACGAGGCCCGACTCGGTGGGCACGACGCCGGCAACAGCCGGAACGGTAACCAGCAATAACGTTGCCGTGAGAGATGTACGGTGCCAGCGCCTCGAGAATTTTCCCATGAGCCCTCAGTCTGTGGATGATGCCGGATCAGCGCAGGCAATTGCACCTAAAGGTTCGTGGTCAGACCCCAAACCTTGGATTTCTCATCGCCCTGCTTGCGCGAGCTTGTCGCGCTGCGCCGTGAGGCGCTCGAGCAGTGCTTCCTGATCGGCAATACGTTGCGAAACCAGCTCGTCGTCGGCGGCACCGGAATAGGCAGCCGCCTGCTCGACCAGTTCGCGCAGGTTTTCCCTGACCTCCGCGATACGCTCGTCGATT